>NZ_AVCJ01000051.1 GCF_000743535.1 Arenimonas donghaensis DSM 18148 = HO3-R19 | reverse complement strand
CCACGATGGGCCGGCCTGTCGCGGCCGGGGCCGGCGATGATGCCGCCGGCGCCGACCCGGCGGTCGCGCCCTGTCCGGTGACCGCCAGGCGCGGGCCGCCCTGGCCGGCCGGCCGGAAGGCCAGCATGCGCAGCAGGGTCATTTCAAAGCCGGTGCGCGGGCTGGGCGCCAGGCCCAGGTCGCGGCGGCCGGTGACGGCCATCTGGTACCAAAGCTGCACCAGTTCGGCCGAGTGGCTGGCCGCCAGCGCGGCCCAGGCTTCGGGCAGCTCGTCACCGGCGGCGCCGGGCACCAGCTGCTGCAGCTGGATGCGGTGCAGGGCCACGGCCAGGTCTTCAAGCACGTGGGCGAAGTCGGGCGAAAACGCCGACAGCGCCTCGATGCGCTGCATCAGGGCGGCCCCGTCGCCCTGGGCCAGGGCCTCGAGCACGCCGTCCACCTGGCCACGATCGACCGTGCCCAGCATCGCGATCACCGCCGCCTCGTCCAGCTGTCCGCCGGTGTAGGCGATGGCCTGGTCGAGCAGGGACAGGCCGTCGCGCAGGCTGCCGTCGGCGGCCCGTGCCAACAGGGTTATGGCCGCGGGTTCGGCGGCGATGCCTTCGGCTTCCAGGATGCGCTGCATCTGGCCGCCGATCTGGTCGAGTTCGAGCCGGCGCAGGTTGAATTGCAGGCAGCGCGAAAGCACGGTCACCGGCAGCTTCTGCGGATCGGTGGTGGCCAGCAGGAACTTCACGTGGCCCGGCGGCTCCTCGAGCGTCTTGAGCAGCGCGTTGAACGCGCTCTTGGACAGCATGTGCACTTCGTCGATCAGGTACACCTTGGTACGGCCGCGGGCCGGCATGTACTGGGCGTTGTCGATCAGTTCGCGGACGTCGTCGACGCCGGTGTTGCTGGCGGCGTCGATCTCGAGCAGGTCGACGTAGCGGCCGGCATCGATGTCGACGCAGGCGCCGCATTCGCCGCAGGGCTCGGCGCCGCTGCCGCGCTCGCAGTTGAGCGACTTGGCGAAGATGCGGGCGATGGTGGTCTTGCCGACTCCGCGGGTGCCGGTGAACAGGAAGGCGTGGTGCACCTTGCCGGTTTCCAGGGCATTGGACAGTGCGCGCACGACGTGTTCCTGCCCGACCAGTTCGGAGAAGCGCCGCGGGCGCCATTTTCGGGCTAGGACGAGATAGGACATGCAAGGCTCGGTGGCGAGTCGGGACCGACCCCGCCATTGTGCCAACCCCCCTGCCCCCCGGCCAGCGGGCTGACGCGCCGCTTGTGGCCAGCCCCGCCGGGCGGTATCATTTCCTGCTTGATTCAGCGAGTTACCTCTGCGGAGAGGTGTCCGAGTGGTTGAAGGAGCACGCCTGGAAAGTGTGTAAGCGTCTAAACCGCGCTTCGGGGGTTCGAATCCCCCTCTCTCCGCCAACATCCCACGGCGCGTCCCCGGCCCCGAGCCAGGACGCGCCGTTCGTTTCAATGGTGGCCCCGTTGGCCTCCCGCGACGCTAGTCCGAAAACTCCGCCAGGGCCGGAAGGCAGCAACGGTATTGGATGACGCGGGTGCCGGGACCAGCTGGCGGGGCCGCCACCCCCATCACGCCCCGGGATGCAGCCAATCGGCGTCGCCGGACGCGTAGCGCTCGTGTTTCCAGATCGGCACGCGGGATTTGACCTCGTCGATGATCCAGCGGCAGGCCTCGAAGGCCGGGCCGCGGTGGCCGGCGCTGACCCCGACCCAGACCGCCATCTCGCCCAGCGCGAGCTCGCCGGTGCGGTGCACGCAGGCGGCGTCGACGATGTCGAAGCGCGCCAGCGCCTGGGCCAGGACCCGTTCACCCTCGGCTTCGGCCAGGACCCCGTAAGCCTCGTAGCGAAGCCCGAGCACCGCCCGGCCATCGTTGTGGTCGCGTACCCAGCCTTCGAAGCTGGCGAAGGCACCGGCCCGCGCCGACAGCAGTCGCTGGCGCAGCGGCGCCGGATCGAAGGCGACCTCGCTGAGCGAAAAACGTTTCATCCGCCCGACACCGGCGGGATAAAGGCGATCTCGGCGCCGTCGCGCGGCGGCGTGTCCCAGGCAACGAATTCACCGTCCATGGCCACGCGCAGCCGGTCGCGGGCGAGGCCGAACCCGTGGCGCGCGCGCAGGGACGCATAGAGCGCCGTGAGCGACTCCGGCGTATCCACCACTTCGCTGCTGCATGCCGCCGCGTCCCGCAGGCTGGCGAAATAAAGCACCGTGACGCTCATGCCCGCGCCTTGCCGATGTCGCGTTTGCCGCCGCGCTTGGCCAGCAGCTTCGCGGGGCCGATGACGATGGCGTGCGAGAGCGCCTTGCACATGTCGTAGACGGTCAGTGCAGCCACGGTGGCGCCGGTCAGCGCCTCCATCTCGACGCCGGTGCGATGCGTGGTGCGGACCGCGCATTCGATGCGCAGCACCGCCTCGGCCTGCCAGGCGATGTCGAAACGACAGCCCTCGATCGGCAGCGGATGGCAGAACGGCACCAGCTCGTGCGTGCGCTTGACCGCCATGGTGCCGGCGATGATGGCCGTATCCATGACCGCACCCTTCGCGGTCTTCATGCCGCCCTTGCGCAAGCTGGCCGCCACCGTCGCCGGGAAACGCACCCGGCATTCGGCCACCGCCTCCCGCGCCGTCACCGCCTTGCCGGTGACGTCCACCATCGCCGGCCGGCCGTCCGGGTCCACGTGCGTGAGTTTCGCTTTCGCCATGTCAGCCGCCTATGAAATACATTTCGATCCGCCGCCCCGAGCCGGGCCCGGACGTGCGCTGCTCGCTGTAGCGGTCGGCGCGTGCCTGCCAGGCATCGCGCAGGTGCGCCGTCAGCGTGTCTTCACCCGCGGCGATGATCTCGCGCAAGGGCCGTCCCTGCCCCGCGAACAGGCAGGTGAACAACTGCCCGTCGGCGGAGAGGCGCGCCCGGTGGCAGTCGCCGCAGAAAGGCGCGCTCACCGAACTCACGAAACCCACCTCGCCGGCGCCGTCGGCGTAGGCATGGCGCCTGGCCACTTCGCCGCGATAGGCGGCCTGCAGCGGCTGCAGCGGCCACGTCGCGTTGATCTGGTCGCGCAGCTCGCGCGAGCACACCACGCTTGCCTCCTGCCAGCGGTTGCAGGTGCCCACGTCCATGAATTCGATGAAACGCAGCACGTGCGGCGTGTGCCGGAAGTGGCCGGCCAGGGGCAGCACCTGCGACTCGTTGATGCCCCGCTGCACGACGCAATTGATCTTGAGCGATCCGAAGCCCGCGGCTTCGGCGGCGGCGATGCCGTAGAGCACGTCGGCCAGTTCGCCGCGGCCGCCGGTGAGCTGGCGGAACAAGGCCGCGTCGAGCGCGTCGAGGCTGACCGTCAGCCGGTGCAGGCCGGCTTCGCGCAGCGCCCGCGCCTGGCCGGCAAGCAGGGCGCCGTTCGTGGTCAGCGCCAGGTCGGTGATGCCGGGCACCTTCGCCAGCCGGGCGACCAGCACCGGCAGGTCCTTGCGCAGCAGCGGTTCGCCGCCGGTCAGGCGCAGCTTGCTGACCCCCAGGCGCGCGAAGGCGCGCACGGCGGTTTCGATTTCGTCGAAGTCCAGGCGGCCGGCGCGGCCCAGGGTGTCGCCGGGCGGGGTGCTGTCGGCGGGCATGCAATAAGGGCAGCGGAAGTTGCAGGTCTCGATGACCGACACCCGCAGGTCGTGCAGCGGGCGGCCCAGCTGGTCCCGCGGCGCCATGGCCTCCCTGGGCAAGGCGTTCACGACCCCCCCTGCAGGCCGGGCGACGGCAGCGGTTCGGCCAGGGCCAGCACGTCGCCGGGACGGGCCACCCGGTGGCCACGCGCGCGCATCGTGTCGGCGTCGGCCGGCGAGGCGTAGTGGTAGAGCACGCAGCGGGACAACAGGCCCGGCGGGTATTCCCGCTCCAGGTCGTCCAGGCCGCTGTGCGAGGGGTTTCCGTGCAGCGCGCAGTCGTGGGCGACGATCTCGCCGGCGCCGGCGAACTTCGCCAGCATTTCCGGCACCGGCCGGGTGTCGCCGGTCCAGACCAGGCTGCCTGGCAAGCGCAGCGCGAACGCCGTGTCCGGCAAGTGGTGGCGCACGGGGAAGACGTCGTACCACTGCCCCGCGTGCCAGAAGCCGCGCGTCACCGGGACCAGCTGGAAGGCGTCCCACCAGTTCGCGTCGCCCTCGGCGACCACGCCGGGATAGTCCGCCAGCCGGGCCTGCAGATGCGGCAGCACGCCCACCGGCACGTAGAGGCGAACCTTGCCGCGGCGCGCCGGGTCGAAGTAGGTCGCGAAAAACAGCCGTTCAAGACCCGCCACGTGGTCCATGTGCACGTGGGTGATGAACAGCGCATCCGGCAAGGCGCGGTAAAACCCTTCGAAGGCGGTCAGGGCCTCCTGGCCGCAGTCGATCATCAGCAGGGGCTCGCCCTCGCGTTCGACGACGGCCGAGGACGCGCCCAGCGTCACCGCCGACTGCGAGTTGCCCACCCCCAGGAAGCGCAGCGACCAGGTCATCGCCCCACCCCGACGGCATCGGGCCGGGCCAACGCGGCATGGAAGGTTTGTTCGTAGGCCTGGCGCAGCTGGCGGAAACCCTGGCGCCAGCCATCGCGGCCCGGGCCGGCCAGCTTGGCCAGCGAGCGCGACAGCCGGGCGAGGTTGGCCTCCCGCCAGCCGGCGGCGGGCGCACGCCGGCGACCGCGGTCGAAGTCGATCAGCCAGGCGTCGCCGGCCGGATCCAGCAGGACGTTGTGGGCATTGAGGTCGGCGTGGTCGACACCGGCCGCGTGCAGGCGGGCGATGGCGCGGCCGGTCGCGGTCCAGGCCGCGGCCCCGGGATGGTCCAGGCAGGCGGCCAGCGGGCTCGCGCCCTCGATGCGTTCGACCACGATCGCCGCCCGGTAGGCGGGGCCCTGGCGCCAGTAGCCGGCCAGCAGCGGCGACGGCACCCGCAGCCCCTGCGAGCGCAGGCTGGCCAACAGGCGGAACTCGGCGAAACTGCGCACGCGGTCCTCGCCCAGCCACAGGTAGCGGTCGCGGCTGGCACGGGCCGCCAGGCCGCCGCGCCGGTAACGGCGCAGCACGCCACGCCCGAATCCGGACTCGACGAACCAGGCGCCGCCACGGCCGCCTTCCACCACGGGCGTCGCAGGCGGCGCCCAGGCCGCGGGGTCGAGCCAGCGCGGCGCAGCTTGCGGCCAGCGCGCGGCGTCGAACACAATCGCCCCCTGCCCTCGCTCGTCGCGGAACGGCTGCCTGGTCGCGGCGATGGCGGTGGTCTTTCCCATGCCTGCAGTCTAACCAATGACCGTGAAGCCCGCGCCGCGATCGATCTGCCTGCTGCGCCTGTCGGCGCTGGGAGACGCCGTGCACGCGGTGGCCGTGGTGCGCGACTTGCAGCAGGCCTTCCCGGGCGTGCCGATCACCTGGGTCATCGGCAAGGGCGAAGCCCGGCTGCTCGAGGGCCTGGACGGGGTCGAACTGGTGGTCTTCGACAAGAAGGCCGGCCTGGCGGCCTGGCGCGGACTGCGCCGCGAACTGGCCGGGCGGCGATTCGACGTGCTGCTCAACCTGCAGCTGGCGCTGCGCGCCGGACTGGCTTCGACGGCGATCCGCGCCGCGCGGCGCATCGGTTTCGACCACGGCCGCAGCAAGGAGGGCCACGGCCTGTTCATCAACGAGCGCATCCCCGCCGGCGGCCACCACGTCCAGGATGCGTTCCGGCAGTTCCTGCTGCCGCTGGGCGCCACGCCCGGCCCCATCCAGTGGCGGCTGCCTGTGCCCGCCGAAGCCCATGACTGGGCGGCGGCACAGCTACCGGGCGAGACGCCGACGCTGCTGGTCTCGCCCTGCTCGAGCCATGCGCTGCGCAACTGGCGACCGGAACGGGTTGCCGCGGTCGCCGACCATGCCGCGTCCAGGGGCTGGCGGGTGGCGCTGTGCGGCGGCCGCAGCACGCTCGAGCGCGATACTGCCGACGCCATCCTTGCCGCCATGCGCGGCCCGGCGGTGGACCTGGTCGGCAAGGACACGCTCAAGCAGCTGCTGGCCCTGCTCGGGCGCGCCCGCCTGGTGCTGACGCCGGACGCCGGCCCCTCGCACATGGCCAATGCCATGGGCACCGCGGTGCTGGCACTGCACGCCTGCACCGATGCCGAACGCTCGGGTCCCTACAGCGACCGGCGCTGGACGGTGAACCACTACGAAACAGCGGCGCGGCGATTCCTGGGCAAACCGGCCGCCGAATTGCCCTGGGGCAAGCGGGTGGAGCTGCCGGGGGTCATGGACCTGGTGCAGGTGGACGAGGTGGTCGAACGCTTCGAGGCGTTCCGCGCCGCAACCGGCGCCTGAATCAGGGCTTGGGGCCGGAGCGGTAGTCCTGGTAGGACTTTTCCTCGACATAGGCCGAACCCAGCGCGAGGTTGATTTCCTTCTTGATGCGGGCGCGCTCGTCATTCTCGAAGTAGACCGCACGGGCCAGGCGGATGAACTCGTCGTCGAAAGCCTGGGCCTTCTCCTTGATCCGGATGTCGTCCTCGATGACCCAGAGGCGTTCGTTGACGGCCTTGAGGTCGGCGCGCAGCCGGGCGATGTCGTTGCCGGCGGCGGGATGCCCCATCCAGGTGGTTTCGAGCGCGGACAGTTCGGCGCGCACGTTCGCCAGCTTGGCCGGGTCGCTCATGCGCTCGGACTTGATCTGCAGGATGGCGATCTTGTCGAGCAGTTCGCCAAAGGAAACGGGGACTTGGATTTCGGACATGTTCGGCTCCGTGTCGGTAGCAAGAGTGTAGCGCGGGCCGTGCGAGGCCAAAAAAAAAGGGGCCCTTTCGGGCCCCTTCTTGCAACGTCTGGCGGAGAGGGAGGGATTCGAACCCTCGAGGCGCTATAAACGCCTGCCTGATTTCGAGTCAGGTACATTCAACCGCTCTGCCACCTCTCCGGACCCGGCACCCGCCATGGGCTGGCGCCGGGCCCGCCATTATAGGGAGGCCGGGCCCGGCCCGCCAGCCTCAGGGGCCGGTCGCGGCGGCGCCCCCCTTGGGAAGGAAGAAGAACTCGCCACTTTCGTGGCCGGCGTAGCGGATCGGGGCGTATTCGGGCATCTGCGCCAGCGGCGCGTCCATGGCACCCAGGGCCAGCGAGGTGGCGACCTCCTGGAACAGGCGCTGGCCCTCGAGCAGGCGGTCGTTGTCCTGCAGCACGTTCAGGAAGGCGCGGGCGAAGAAGCTGTGCTTGCCGCTGCCGGTGTCGGGCACCGGCATCACGCCGCCCGAGGTCAGCGCGGTGCGGCTGCGACCGTCGGCCATGGCCTTCACCCAGGCGTTCCACTTGTCCGGAGGCATCGCACCGGTGGCGAAGGTCGGCACCGAGGCCCGGGTCATGGTGCCCGAGTAACACGAATCGGCGACCACCAGCACGTGGCGCGCGGCGACGGTGTTGAGGATGTCGCTGACCACGGCGTTGGAAACCCAGGACTTGGGGTTGCCCTGCACGCCGTCGGTCGGCACCCAGTAGCCCTGGCCGTCGGCGCCGATCTCGCCGTGTCCGGCGTAGTAGATCAGCAGGTTGTCCTCCGGCTTGAGGGTCTCGCGCATCTGGTTGAGCGCGGTCAGGATCTCGAGCCGGGTGGCGTTGTGCACGACCGTGGTCTCGTAGCCGTAGCGGCTGCGCAGCATGGCGGCCACGGCGTTGGCGTCGTTCACGGCGCTTTGCAGCGAGGCATAGGCCGGGTCGCGGTAGCTGTTGTTGCCCACCACCACGGCGTGGAACTTGCCCAGTTTGACGCCACGCGGCAGCGTGCCGGCGGTCGCCGGCGCCGCCGGCATCGGCGCACTGCCGGCACCGGCCTGCGGCAGCAAGGTGAAGTCGAGCTGGGCGCGCACGCCACCGGTATCCACGGCCGCCACCTGCACCTGGGCACCCCCCGCCGGCACCTCGACCTCGGCGCTGAAGGCTCCGTTGGCGCTGATCGGCGCCGGTTTGCCGTTGATGGTGATCTCGCGCACCAGCTGAGGCGCCGTGACCCGGCCGACGATCTTGCGCGTGCCCGGGCCGCCGCGATAGACGGCGGTGTTGCGGCCGCGCGTGGCCACGAACACCGGGTCCAGGATCTCAAGCCGCGGCGCACTGGCCAGCATTGCGCCGCCGCCGGCCTGGCGCTCCAGGGAAGCCAGCTGGGTGCGCTGGTCGTTGATCTGCTCCTGCTGCGCAAGCAGCTGGTTTTCCAGCAGCGCGGTCAGTTCGTCGTCGCGACTGGCGCGGGCATCGGCCAGCCGCTGCTGGGTCCGGGCGAGTTCGGTCTGCGTCTGCTGAAGGGCGCTGCGCCGCTGCGCCAGCTCCTGCTGCAGCTTGCGCACCTGTTCGCGCAGCGCGGCGGACTCGGCCTCGCCTTCGGCCACCTGCGCCTGCAGGCCGGTGATGGCTTCGTCCTTGGCGCGGATTTCGACCTGCACGACCGAGGCGTAGAGCAATTCGTCCTCGATGCCCGACGCCTCGCGATACAGGTTCAGCGCCGCCGCCTGGTCCTGGGCCACGCCCAGGCCCTGTTCGTACAGGAAGCCCAGGTTGATCTTGGCGCGTCCATAACCCTGCTCGGCCGCCTTCTTGAACCACTGGAAAGCCATGCCGTAATCGGGCGCCGTGCCCAGGCCCTTGGCGTAGATCTCGCCGACGTTGTTCTGCGCCTCCGGGCTGCCGGCCATCGCACCTTCCAGCCAGACCTTGAGCGCGGTCTGGTAGTTGGCGCGATCGTAGGAAACATATTCGCCGCCGCGGATCTCGCAGTCGGCCTGGGTGGTGCGAACCGGGCGGCGTGCGCTGAGATAGGTCGCCTGTCGCCCGAGCTTGCGGATCTGCCCCGGAAGCAGGCAGTCGACGATCATCAGGTCCTCGGCATTGCGAACGGCCGCCTGGGCCGGCGCGACGGGCCAGCCGGCCAACAATGCGAGGCCGAATCCAAAAGCAAAAACGAAGAGTCGGGACGGGACCGGACAAGTGTGTGGCAGGTTCATCGGCATACCTCCCTGGGAAGCTATGCGGCCCGCGCCAAAGACGTTTGCAGCGGCGCGTCAGCCGCTATACTCGTGCCGCCGTTATAGCTGCAAACCAGGGGAAATGCGATGGACGCCACGAGCAGCATCGCTTCAGGCCGACAGACGGTAGCTTCTTTCCTCCAGCGGGCATGGCGATGGGCGATCGCCCTTTCTCTTGCCGCACTGGGATTGGCATGGGGCAACACGGCGCAGGCGCAGGCCTGCGACTTCGTCGCCATCGGCCCGACCAACCAGATCGGCCTGCCGGGCAGCAACGTCAGCTTCACCCTCGAGGCACAAACCGCCTGCGCGCCGACCGTCAACATTTCGCTGGTGGTCAATGCGCCCGACAACACCGGCGGCGCGACGATCGTGCCGCCCGCGAACCCGACGATCACGCTCGACACGCCCTACACCTTTTCGGTGACGCTGGGCCCCAACCCGGGCGGCGGCGGCAGCGTCACCGCCACCTGCCTCAGCGGTGGCTGCGCGGGCGACGTGCTGGTGTTCAACTTCAGCACCAACAACCAGTTCGACTACGACAACGCCACGGTCTCGAGCGTGGTGACCAACCAGATCCGCAACTTCACCGTGGCCACCAGCCTGCAGCTCAACGGTGCCCCGGGCAGCCTGCCGAGCAACTTCACCAACATCACCAACGCCACCCCCTACGGCCAGGTGCCGGCCAACGCCTCGGGCGTGGCATCACTGACCCAGACGATCCCGGCAATGGGCACCTACGTGGTGCGCGCCAACCTGGTCTGCCCGGTCGCCTTCGTGCTCGAGGGCTGCGCGGCGGTGCCGCCGGTGGATTTCAACGTACTGGTCGAACCGGTGTCGCTGGATCCGGTGACACCGCTGGCGGTCACGGCGTTCGCGGGCATCCCGCAGACGCTCACCGTGTCCTATGGCAGCGCCAGCTTCCCGGGGCCCACCGGCACGCCGATCTCCTGGGTCCTTGCCAGCCAGCCGGGTGGTGGCGACGGCGTGCTCACCGGCAGCAACCTGCTCGGCGGCGAAAGCGACGCCACCTTCAGCGCCACCGTGCCGGGCGTCTACACCGTGCAGGCCAGCGTCGTCTGCGCCGTCTGCGCGGTGACCACCCGCAGCTTCAACATCACCGTATCCGCCGCCCCGCCGCCCTACGCGCTGTCCCTGGCCAGCGCCAACCCGGCGCCCGGCACCGTCGGTGTGCCGCAGGCGTTCAGCGTGCAGCTCGACGTGGCTGGCGTGCCCGTGGCCGCCAAGTCGATCCAGTGGACGGCGACGGCGCCGTTCAGTCCGTCCTCGGCGACGGCGGTCACCAACGCCGGCGGCATCGCGATGGCGAGCTTCACGCCGTCCGCGTCGGGTACGTTCCCGGCGGCGATCACCGCCAGCTTCGACCCCGACGGGATACCGGCGAACGGCGACGAGGTCGCCATTTCCTTCGACGCCGTCGTCGCCGCCACGCCGGGCCTCGCCATCGCCAGCGGCAACAACCAGCAGGCGGCGCCGGGCGCCGCTTTCGCGCAGCCCCTGGTGGTGCTCGCCGACAACGGCGGCGTGCCCGCCGCCGGCATCGGCATCAACTGGGTGGTGGCCGGCGACGCCGTCCTGGTGGCCGGCGCAGCCACCGATGCCAGCGGCCAGGCCAGCGCCACGCTCACCGCGGGCGCGACCACCGGTGCAGTCAGCGTCACGGCCTCGCGACTCGACGCACCGGCGGCCAGCGTCACCTTCACCCTGGCGGTGGCCACGCCCGGTGCGCTGCAGGTGGTCTCCGGCAACGGCCAGAGCCTGATCGCCGGGCAGCCTTCCGAGCCCCTGGTCGTGCGCCTGCTCGACAGCGGTGGCAATCCGGTTGCCGGCGCCACGGTGAACTGGACCACCAACAACGGCAGCCTGGACACGGCCAGTTCAAGCACGGCCGGCAACGGCCAGGCCAGCACCCGGCTGACCCTGGACGCTTCCGGCGAAGCGCAGGTCACCGCGTCCTCGCCGCTGGCCACGGCACCGGTGGTGTTCCGGCTGCAGGGCGCGTTGGCCAACCTGACCGGGCTCACCGCGACCCAGGAAGAGGTCGCGACGGCCGTCGACAACCTGTGCCCGGCCCTGGCGGGCCTGGGCACGCGCACGCCCGGCCAGCAGGACCTCTACGAACGCTGCCAGGAACTGGGCCGCGCCGCGGCGCTCGATCCCGCGGCCACCGTGCTGGCCCTGGACCAGCTGATCGCCGACGTCGCCCTGGCGCAGGGCAATGCCGCCTTCAGCGCCGCGCAATCGCAGTTCCAGAACCTGCGCGCGCGCATCGCCGCCCTGCGCAGCGGCACCCAGGGCACCGACTTCGGCGGGCTGGCGCTGACCACCCCGCAGGGCCTGTTCTCGATGGGCATGCTGCAGCAGGCGCTGGACGACGACGCACCGGTGCCGATGGAAGTCGGCGCCGATTTCAGCCGCTGGGGATTTTTTGCTTCCGGCATCCTGGGCCGCGGCGAGGTCGATCCCGGCCGCGTCGACCCGGCCTACGACACCGACATCGAGGGCCTCACCGCCGGCGTCGACTACCGCATTTCCGATCGCTGGATCCTGGGCGGCTCGCTGGGCCTGACCCGCCAGGACACCACCCTGCCCGACGGCCGCGGCGAGGTCGAAACCTCCGGCTGGAGCGTTTCCGGCTACACGACCTGGTACCGGCCCGACAGCTGGTACGTGGACGGCGTGCTCACCTGGGGCCGCAACGACTACGACCTGGTGCGCAGCATCCGCTACAGCCTGCCGCTGGCCGGCGGCGGCAGCCAGGACATCGACCAGCTCGCCAAGGCATCGTCCGGCGGCGACCTGCTGTCGATGGCGGTCACCTTCGGCCGCGACTTCAACCATGGCGCCTGGGGCGTGGGCCCCTACGGCCGGCTGCTCTTCACCCGGGTGGACTTCGACCCGATCCGGGAACACCTGCAGCCGGGACCCGGCTCGGGCCTGGGCCTGCAGATCGAGCAGCGCGAACTCGAATCGCTGGCCAGCGTGCTGGGCGGGAAGCTCACCTACACCCACAGCACCGATTGGGGCGTGTTGATGCCGCACCTGCAACTGGAGTGGGAGCATGAATTCCGCGACGACCCGCAGGCGCTCGAAGCACGCTTCCTCAACGACCCCACCGGCACGCCCATCCTGCTGCGCGGCGACGAACTGGACACCGACTATTTCCGCATCGGCCTGGGTATGTCGATGGTGCTCACCAAGGGGCGCTCGGGTTACTTCTACTACGAGCGGCTGATGGGCAAGGACCGCAGCTCCCAGTACAACCTCGCCCTCGGCTTCCGGATGGAATTCTGAGTGACGGCTTGCAGCCTGGCGCAGGGCGAACGCATCATGGGGTGGATGGAAGCATCCGCCACCCCGGCAAACAACGGGCGACCCGCATGATCGAGTTCGGCCACCTGAGCCACGTCGGCCTGCGGCGCGAGCACAACGAAGACACCTACTACGGCGACGCCGAGCTGGGACTGTGGCTGGTGGCCGACGGCATGGGGGGCCACGAGTTCGGCGAAGTCGCCAGCGCCCTGGCCCGCGACGCCGTGGTGCGCGAGGTCCGTGCCGGGCGCCCCCTGGTCGAAGCGATCCGTCGTGCCGACGAGGACATCATCCGGCATAGCAAGCAGCGCGCCGAAAGCCTGCCCATGGGCACGACCATGGTCGCGCTGCGCATTGCCGAAAACCGGTTCGAACTGGCCTGGGTCGGTGACAGCCGCGCCTATCTGTGGAACGGCCAGCTGCGCCAGCTTTCGGCCGACCACAGCTACGTGCAGGAGCTGATCGACCAGGGCGCGATCACCGCCGAACAGGCCCGCGTGCATCCGCATCGCAACGTGGTCACCCAGGCCCTGGGCGTCACCGACCCGCAGAGCCTGAAGGTCGAAACCCTGTCGGGCGAACTCCGGGCCGGGCAGCAGCTGCTGCTGTGCAGCGACGGCCTGACCGAGGAAGTCGACGACGCCAGCATCGGGACCCTGCTCTCGCGAACCGACCTTTCCGCGCAGGAATGCGTCGACCACCTGGTATCGGCGGCGCTCGACGGCGGCGGCTCGGATAACGTGACCGTCATCCTGCTGCGTCGGCGCTGACCGGCCTCAGCCCGCCGGCGGATCAGGCAGGACGGGGTTCTCGCCGTTGATGCCGGCGATGGCGGCATCCTGGAGCTGCTTGAGGTAGGGATCGTCCGGATCGATCGCCTGCCCCTTGCTGACGAACAGCTGGCACGGGACCCAACGGCCGCGGTCGCAGGCTTCGTAGGAAACGCGACGATAGAACGCCACGATTTTCGCCACGCCGGCCCTGGCTCGGGCGTTTTCCGGATCCAGCGCCAGCACCTGGCGGTAGTAGCCCAGCGCGCTGTCCTCCGGCGGGTAATCGAGCTTGCGGCCCCGCTCCCGGATTTCGGGCCCGGTGGCGTTTTCATAGAGCGCATCACCGGCGTTGAGCAAGCGCGCAAGCTGGTCGTCGGCCGGCGCGTCGATGGGTGTTGGCAGGCTGAAGCCTTCAGGCAGCGGGCCGGAGGCCTCGGATGGCGTGTTCGCCGGCACCTGCACCACCGAAGACTGCGCCGGGGAATCGGCCGCCGGGGGCGACAGCAGCCACCAGGCCAGCACGGCCAGCACGAAGGCGCCGGCCAGGCCGGCCACCGGCAACAGCCAGGCCGGGCGTGCGGAGGTCTCGCCGGCACTGATGCGGGTGCGCTGCTGGGTGGCGCCGGCGATCCGGTCGCCGCCGGCCCTGCGCGAGCGTGTCGCCACCGCCACCGCCCCCTGCGGCGCATCGGCCACGCACTTGTGCATGGCTTCGACGAACGCCGCACCGGTGTTGAAGCGCTGCCCCGGCTCCTTGGCCATCAGCCCCTGCACCAGCGGCTGCAGCCAGGCGTGTTCGTCGGGCAGTTCCGGCACCGGGTGGCTGACATGCATCAGGGCCACGGTGAAAGCGTCGCTGGCCTGGTACGGCGGTGCGCCGGCCAGCATTTCAAACAGCACCGCGCCCAGGCTGTAGAGGTCGGCGCGGCCGTCCACCGGTTCGCCGCGCGCCTGCTCCGGGCTCATGTAGTCGGGGGTGCCGATCGAGGTGCCGGCGACCGTCGAGCTGTTGGACCCGTCCATCGCCTTGGCGATGCCGAAGTCGGCCAGGACGACCCGCCCGTCGTTGCGGAACAGGATGTTGCCCGGCTTGACGTCGCGGTGCACGAAGCCCTTCTGGTGGGCGAAATCCAGGCCTTGGGCGATGTCGGCGGTGATGTCGAGTATCTGGCCGATGCTCAGCCCGCCTTCCTCGATCCGGTCCTTGAGCGTTCCGCCCGGGATGTACTCGGCCGCGAGGTAGTAGACGTTCCCGTGGTTGCCGATGTCATGCACCGTCACCAGGTTCGGGTGCTGCAGCTTGGCGGTGATCTTGCCTTCGACCAGGAAGCGGTGCGCGAATTCGGCATTGGCCGCCAGCGCCGGGGACATCACCTTCAGGGCCACTTCGCGGTCCAGCGATTCCTGCACGGCCAGGAAGACCGAAGCCATGCCACCCTCGCCGATCGGCCGCAGGATGCGGTAACCGGGGATGTTGATGTCGACCGAGGTGAGCAGCACGGTGGAGTTCAAGGCGACCTCGCAGGCAACAGCCATGGAGAGTATGGAACAACGGGATCAGGCGCTGGTCCCGGCCCCCGGCCAGAGTAACTTGCCGGCCCGTTTGGCGATCTTCGCCAGCCGTTCGGCGTGCGCGGCCTCTTCGGCGGCGCTGGCGCGGCGCACCACCCGGGCCGTCGACGTGCCGGCCAGGCGGGCCGCCGTCGCCGCGGCGGCGGCGGCTTCCGGCTCGCCGCTGGCAGCCAGGCCCAGGTCGCCCTGGCCCGAGGTCATGCCCAGGTAGACCTCGGCCAACAGCTCGGCGTCTAGCAGCGCGCCATGCAGCTTGCGATGGCCGTTGTCGACGCCGAGGCGCCGGCACAGGGCGTCGAGTGAATTGCGCTGCCCCGGGTAGCGTTCGCGCGCCATCGCCAGGGTGTCGAGCACGCTGGCGTGGTCGCTGACGCGGCCATGCTGGCGACCGGCCAGCGACAGTTCGTAGTCGAGGAAGCCAACGTCGAAGCTGGCGTTGTGGATGATCAGCTCGGCGCCGCGGATGAATTCGATCAATTCGTCGACCGCGCTTTCAAAGCGCGGTTTGTCGCGCAGGAAATCCAGGGTCAGCCCGGTGACTTCCTGCGCGCCGGGCTCCATTTCGCGGCCCGGGTTGAAGTAGCGATGGAAGTGGCGGCCGGTGGGCCGGCGCTCGACCAGCTCGATGCAGCCGATTTCGACGATGCGGTTGCCCTTTTCCCAGGACAGGCCGGTGGTTTCGGTATCCAGGACGATCTGGCGCATGGGTCAGCTCCTGAACTTTTCGGCTTCGGCGCGCGCCAGGCGGTCGACGCGTTCGTTCTCGACGTGGCCGGCGTGGCCCTTGACCCACTTCCAGGCCACCGTGTGCGGCTTGCTGGCATCGTGCAGGCGCACCCACAGGTCCTGGTTCTTGACCGGTTGCCCGGCGGCGGTCTTCCAGCCGCGACGGATCCAGTTGGGCAGCCATTCGCCGATGCCCTTCTGCACGTACTGGGAGTCGGTGGAGAGTTCGACGTCGCAGGGCGCCTTGAGCGCTTCGAGCGCCATGATGGCCGCCATCAGCTCCATGCGGTTGTTCGTGGTTTCGCGTTCGCCGCCCGCGAGTTCGCGCTCCCGGCCTTCATGGCGCAGCAGCGCGGCCCAGCCGCCCGGCCCTGGATTGCCGAGGCAGGCGCCATCGGTGTGGATTTCAACGGACTTCTTGCTCAATTCAGGTTCATCCAACAGTCATGCCAGGCCGCAGGGCCATGGTCGGGGTTCCGGCGCGCAGCGGGGTCAGGCCCGGTTCGCGCCGCCTGGCCACCAGCAGGTGCGCGGCGCGCAGGCCGGCGAACAGCCCCTGGCGAAGGGGTTCACGCAATTCGAGTCCGGCGGCCGGGGCCCAGATCGGGCCGATCCAGTGCTGGCGTTCGATCTCCAGGCCCTGGTCGACGACCTGCTGGCCGAGCCAGACCGGGTCGATGCCACGCAGCCCGCTGAAGGCCCAGCGCAGGCGTGCCAGGCCCCAGGGGTTGAGGCTGGCCAGCAAGGCGACGCCGCCGGGCTTGAGCACCCGGGCGATCTCGCGGACCAGGACCTCGGGCTCGGGTGAGGTTTCGAATACGCACAGCGCATAGACCAGCGACAGGCTCCCGGTGGCCAGCGGCAAGGCGTCGTCGCGGCAGTCGAGGTCGCCGCCGAAGCGGTCTCCCGCCCGGTGCAGGCTCAGGACCTGGGCCAGCATGTTGCCCGACAGGACCTCGGGCAAGGCACGACAGGGGCGCAGGTAAAGGCCGCTGTGTCCGAACACCCGGGTGAGTTCCGGGGTGGCCTCGCGCTGTACCTGGTGCACAAGCCCCAGCCCCGCCTCCCGGCTGAACCAGTCTTCTGCGCCGGATTCGGGTTGACGGGGGGAGGCGGCCGCGGGCATGTTCCGATTCTGCGTCATTCACGCCGTTCAGGTCACCCCGCTTGCCAGAGTCGATTGCAAACCCGGCTGCGCCGCTGGAGCTGATCCCGCTGCCGGCTTTCCAGGACAACTACATCTGGCTGCTCGCTGGCGGCGGCGGTGATTGCATCGTGGTCGACCCCGGTGACGCCGCACCCGTGCTGGCGGCCGCCTCGCGCGGCCTGCGGCCGGTGGCGGTGCTGCTGACCCACCACCACGCCGACCACGTCGGTGGCGTCCAGGCCCTCCTGGAGGCGTTCCCCGTGGCCTGCTACGGACCGGACGATTCACGGGTCCCGGCCGCGGCCCTCCGCGTCGGCGACGGCGACCGGGTCGAGGTGCCGGCGCTCGGCGTTTGTTTCGACGTCATCGCGGTGCCCGGCCACACCCGCAGCCATATCGCCTTCCACGGCGCCGGCCTGCTGTTCAGCGGCGACACCCTGTTCAGCCTCGGCTGCGGCCGGCTGTTCGAAGGCAGCCCGGAACAGATGCTCGAATCGCTCGACCGGCTGGCAGCCCTGCCCGGTGACACCCGGGTCTGTTGCGGCCACGAATACACCCAGGCCAATGGCCGCTTCGCCCAGGTCGCCGATCCGGGCAACGCGGAATGCGCCAGGCGCCTGGACGCGGTGCGGGCGGCACGCGCGCGTGGCGAGCCCAGCCTGCCGGTCAGCCTGGCCAGCGAACGCGACTGCAATCCCTTCCTGCGCACCGATACGGCCGCGGTGCGCGACACCGTCGCCCGGCGCCTGGGCCGGCCGCCCCGCGACCGCCTGGAGGTGTTCGCGACGCTGCGGGACTGGAAGGACGGGTTCGCCGGATGAAGCGCCATGCCGTGGTGCTGCTGCCGGCGCTGTTGCTGGCCGCCTGCCAGCTGCCGGTGAAAACCACGCCGCCGGCGCCGGACGCCCGCGGTTCGGCGGCGACGCCAGCGACTGAACCTGCGGCCAAACCCTCCGCCCCGGTCGCGGTGCGCGCCGACGAGGCACCGGCCGCGCCGGAACCCGAGCTCACGCCCGATCCCATCGACACCGGTGCCGAGCTCTTCGACCACCTGGCGTCGCGCTTCCAGTCCCCGGTCTGCATCAAGGGCGACGCCAACAAGGGCTGGCGCAAGCGCTACGCGGGTCATCCGGCGTCCTTCGCGCGGCACCTCGAGGAAATCCTGCCGCTGATGGCCTATGTCGCCGCCGAGGTAGACGAACGCGGCCTGCCGGCCGAGTTCGTGCTGATACCGATCGTCGAAAGCTGGTATCGCCCCCAGGCCATCGGCCCCGGCGGTCCGGCCGGCATGTGGCAGATGATCGCCAGCACCGCGCGCAACCACGGCATCCGGATCCAGTCCGGCTACGACGGCCGGCTGTCGCCGGTCGCGTCCACCGACGCCGCCCTGGACTACCTAGCCGTGCTGTCGGCACGTTTCGATGGCGACTGGCGTGCGGCGGTGATGGCCTACAACGCCGGCGAATACCGGATAGAACGCGCCTTCCGTTCCAACGGCCACCGCGACGCGTCCGGCGAGCGAAAGCTGCCGCAGGGGCTATCGCGCATCACCTACGACTACGTCGCGAAGCTGCGTGCCCTGGCCTGCCTGATCGCCGAACCCGGGCGCCAGGGGCTGGAACTGCCGCGGGAGGCGCGGTTCGTGCCGCTGGCGCGGCTGCCGCTGCCGCCACGGGCCCAGTCGCTCGACCAGGCGGCGCTGGCGCTGGTGGCCGATGCCCGCGAGCTGCGGCGGCTCAATCCGGCCTATCGCGGTGGGCGCATCGTCAACGGCGTACCGCGGGAAATACTGGCCCCGGCCACGCCGGCGACGCTGCTGGCGGCGACATCGCTGCCCCCGGCCCCGGCCGCAGGCACCGCCGATGCACGCAGCCACCAGGTCGACAGCGGGGACACCCTGTCGGGCATTGCGCGGGAGTACGGCGTCAGCCTGCGCCAGCTCTACCGGCTCAACGGGCTCAACGGGCGTTCGGTGCTGCAGGTGGGCCAGGACATCCGGGTCGACCCCTGATCCGGCTCCATGCTTGGCGGTATGGCCCGGACCGGGCGAAACTAGGGCGTTCGCACCGCCGACACGGCGGCACAGGAGGAGAACATGGGATTTCTGACGGGCAAGCGTGCCCTGATCGTGGGTATCGCAAGCCAGCGCTCCATCGCCACCGGCATCGCCGAGGCCATGCACCGTGAGGGCGCCGAACTGGCCTTCACCTACCAGAACGACAAACTCAAGTCGCGCGTCGAAGACGCCGCGCGCGAGAACGGCTCGGACATCGTGCTGCCCCTGGACGTCTCGGACGACGCCCAGATCGACCAGGTCTTCGCCGACCTGGGCAAGCGCTGGGATGGCCTGGACATCCTGGTGCATTCGGTCGGCTTCGCGCCGCGCGAGGCGATCGAGGGCGAGTACCTGCAGGGACTGACCCGCGAGAACTTCCGCATCGCCCACGACGTGTCCAGCTACAGCCTGGCCGCCCTGGCCAAGGCCGCACGGCCGATGATGAAGGGCCGCGGCGGCAGCATCCTGACCCTGAGCTACCTGGGCGCCCAGCGCGCACTGGTGAACTACAACGTCATGGGCGTGGCCAAGGCCAGCCTGGAAGCGAACATGCGCTACCTCGCCCTGAACCTGGGCCCCGAGGGCACCCGCGTGAACGCCATTTCGGCCGGCCCGATCAAGACCCTGGCCGCGGCCGGCATCGCCAACTTCCGCAAGATGCTCGGCCACGTCGAGGAATACGCGCCGCTGCGCCGCAGCGTCACGATCGAGGATGTCGGCAACGTCGCGGCGTTCCTGTGTTCGGACCTGGCCTCGGGCGTCACCGGCGAGGTCACCTACGTCGACGCGGGCTACAACATCCTTGGCATGACCGGCATCGAAGGCGTCTGAATCAGCGTGCCACGGCAAGCATGAGCGCAACAAAAAAGGCCCGGGAATCCCGGGCCTTTTTCTTGTCCTGGCAAAGAGCGGCTCAGAGCCGGTCTTCGGCCACCGTCACGGTGTACTGACGGCGCAGCGCCCGGATGTAAGCCTCGGCCTCGACCGTGGCGCGGGCCTGCACCAGCTGCTGGCGCAGCGCTTCGCGGGTGGCTTGATCGAGTTCGCCCAGCTCGCCTTCGCGCACTTCGGTGACCCGCACCAGGGCGTGGCGGTCGGCGCCGAGGCGCACGATGCCGGCGCTGGCAGCGTCCTCGTCCGGCGCGGAAAGACGGAAGGCCTCTTCGATCAGCAGCGGCGGCAGCTGCGACTGGCGGGTGACGCCCGGCAGTTCGGCCACGGTGCGGCCGACTTCGCTGGCCAGGTCGGCAAAGGACTCGCCGGCCAGGGCGCGCTCGAGCAGGGCTTCGGCCTGGGCCTCGGAGGCCTTGGACAGGGCGTCGGCGACCAGGTCGGCGCGCACGCGTTCGCGCACCTCCTCAAAGGGGATCAGCGCGGCCGGCTCGACCTCGACCACGTGCAGCACCACCAGGTGGTTCGGACCGATTTCGATGGCGTCACTGACCTGCCGCTCGACCCGCTGGGGGTCGGCGAAGGCCGCCTCGCGAACCTCGGGCATGGCCGCGATGCCGTCGCCGGCGTCGCGCGAGAACACCGCGCTGCGCTTGAGCTCCAGTCCGGTGGCTTCGGCCGCCGGTGCCAGCGCGGTCGGGTCGCGGTAGACGCGCTCGATCAGCTGGTTGCCCAGGTCACTGTAGATGCGGTCACGCTCGGTGGCCAGGAACTCGGCTTCGATTTCCTCGCGCACCTCTTCGAACGTGCGCTCGCTGCCCGGGGTGAGGTCGGCCAGCTGGATGACGTGCCAGCCCTCGGGCGTGCGCGCGGGGTCGGCGACCTGGCCGACTTCCTCCAGGCCGAAGAGCGCGTCCTGGAACGGACCCTCGAACAGTCCGGCCTCGATCGGACCCAGCAGGCCGCCGTCGGCCTTCGAACCGATGTCGTCGGAATGCTCGGCCGCCAGCGCGGCGAAGTCGGCACCCGGCTGGCGGGCCTGGTCGGCCAGGGCCTGGGCGCGTTCGCGCGCAGCCTCGACCTCGGCTTCGTCGGCGTCGGCGGACACCGACACCAGGATGTGCGCAGCCGAGCGCACCGGTTCGGTGACGTAGCGGCCGCGCTGGTCCTGATAGCGCTGGCGCAGCGTCTGCTCGTCCACGACGGTGGGCACGTCGAGCGTCGCGCCGTCGATCTCGACGTATTCGATGGCGACGTGCTCGGGACGCGTGTAACGCTCGCCATGGCTGTCGTACCAGGCCTTGAGCGCTTCTTCGGTCGGCGCCTCGGGCGCGGCCGGGGTCGGCAGGTCGATCAGTTCGAGGTCCCGCTGCTCGCGCGCCAGCGTCAGCGCCTCTTCGAGCTCGTCGTCGGTGGCCAGGCCGGTGCTGGCCACTTGGCCGGGCACGGTGCGGCTGGCCATGTCGGCGGCGACGGTGGCCATGAACTGGCCATGGCTCAGGCCGCGGGCGGCCAGCCCCAGGCGGTACTGGTCCGCGCTGTACTGGCCGTTGACCTGGAATTCTTCCATGCGCTTGAGTTCGGCGGCGACCTCGCCTTCGCCAATGGCGATGCCATCGCGCTCGGCGACCATCGCCATGACCTCTTCGTCGATCATCCGGTCGAGCACTTCGCGCTTGCTGTCGATGCTTTCGAAGCGGGCCGAATCGAAGCCTTCGCCCTGGCGGTCGCGCGCCGCCTGGCGGGCCTGCTCGAACCGACGCTGGAAGCGGTCCTGCGGGATCTCGCGGACCTGCTTGCCCCAGATCCAGAACTTCGCCGGACCTTCGATCTTGGCCGAATAGGTTTCGATCTTGGGCGAAAAATAGGAGTCAACGCCGAAGAAGGCCATCGTGATGATGACCAGGCCCAGGATGGTGAATGCAAGGAAGCCAGAGGACTTGTCGCGAATGGTCTGGAGCATGTGCGTTATGCCGTCCGAAGGGGACCCCGGGCTTCCCGGGGCCGGAAAAAACGAAGGCGCCCTTTTGGGGCGCCCTCGGGGATATGGCGGAGTGGACGGGACTCGAACCCGCGACCTCCGGCGTGACAGGCCAGCATTCTAACCAACTGAACTACCACTCCGCGTATCACTTACCTGGTGGGTGCTGAGGGTTTCGAACCCCCGACCCTCGCCTTGTAAGGGCGACGCTCTACCGCTGAGCTAAGCACCCTTCCCAAGGAAGACGCTCAGTTTACAGCATCCTTCAGGGCTTTGCCAGCCTTGAACGCAGGATTTTTCGAGGCCTTGATCTTGATGGTCTCGCCGGTCTGGGGGTTGCGGCCCTGGCGGGCAGCGCGCTTGCGCACCGAGAAGGTACCGAAGCCCACCAGCGTCACCGTGTCGCCCTTCTTGAGGGCCTTGCTGATGGTGTCGATCATTGCGTCGACCGCGCGCGCCGCGTCGGCCTTGGACAGCTCGGCGGCGTCGGCGACGGCACCCGTGAATTCGGCTTTGTTCATTATTGACTCCCTGAGCGAGTTGAACCCGCGTGTTTGAAAACCGGGGCGCCCGGCTTGGCCTGGGCACGCCCCGATCCACCTGTACCGCTACTGGCCGGAATCTCGTCCGTGCAGCGGTTGAGAAGATTTATACCAGCGGCAATTTGCCTACGCAACAAGCGAAAGCCTTTTATTTCGCGGCTTCCAGCCATTCTTTCGTGCAAATACTCAATGCCGCAGGGGCGCCCCCGTGCCGTCCTTCGGCTCTTTCCCCTCCGCAGCCTCCGGCGTGGGCTCGGGCGTCGACTCGGGCGCCAGGGGGCGCACCAGGGCGACGTCGAGCACTTCCTCGATCCACTTCACCGGGATGATCTCCAGGCCCTGGGTGACGTTCTTGGGAATGTCGGCCAGGTCCTTCTTGTTGTCGTCGGGGATCAGCACGGTGCGGATGCCGCCGCGCAGCGCAGCCAGCAGCTTTTCCTTGAGCCCACCGATCGGCAGCACCCTGCCGCGCAGGGTGATCTCGCCGGTCATGGCCAGGTCGGCGCGGATCGGCACGCCCGACAGCACCGACACCAGGGCGGTCACCATGGCGATGCCGGCGCTGGGGCCGTCCTTGGGCGTGGCGCCCTCGGGCACGTGCACGTGGGTATCGAACTTCTGGTGGAATTCGGCGTCCAGGCCCAGCCGCTCGGTGCGCGAACGCACCACGCTGTAGGCGGCCTTCACCGACTCCTGCATGACGTCGCCCAGCTGCCCGGTGAGGATGAGCTGGCCCTTGCCGGGAAGCAGGGTGGCTTCGATCTGCAGCAGGTCGCCGCCCACTTCGGTCCAGGCCAGCCCGGTGACCAGGCCGACTTCGCTTTCCTGCTCGGCCCGGCCGAAATCGAAGCGCTGCACGCCCAGGTACTTGTCCAGGTTCTTGGCGGTGACGTTCATCGCCGCCTTGCCCGCCTTGCCGGGCTTGCGCGGGCCGGCCAGCGCGATTTCCTTGACCACCTTGCGGCAGATCTTGGAGATCTCGCGTTCGAGGTTTCGCACGCCCGACTCGCGCGTGTAATAGCGCACGATGTCGCGCACCGCGCTCTCGCTGATCTTCAGTTCCGCCGGCTGCAGCCCGTTCGCCTTGAGCTGCTTGGGGATCAGGTAACGATCGGCGATGTGCAGCTTCTCGTCCTCGGTGTAACCGGGGATGCGGATGACCTCCATGCGGTCGAGCAGCGGCCCCGGGATGCGGAGCGAGTTGGCCGTGGCGACGAACATCACCTCGCTCAGGTCGAGGTCGACCTCGAGGTAGTGGTCGTTGAAGGCGCTGTTCTGTTCCGGGTCCAGCACCTCGAGCAGGGCCGAGGACGGATCGCCGCGGAAGTCCATGCTCATCTTGTCCAGCTCGTCGAGCATGAACAGCGGGTTCTTGCTGCCGACCTTGCTCAGGTTCTGGACGATGCGCCCGGGCATCGAACCGATGTAGGTGCGGCGATGGCCGCGGATCTCGGCCTCGTCGCGCACGCCGCCCAGCGACATGCGCACGAACTTGCGGTTGGTGGCCTTGGCGATGGACTGGCCGAGCGACGTCTTGCCCACGCCCGGCGGACCGACCAGACACAGGATCGGGCCGCGCATCTGCTTCACCCGCGACTGCACCGCCAGGTATTCGAGGATGCGTTCCTTGACCTTCTCCAGGCCGTAATGGTCGGCATCGAGCACGTCCTGCGCCGCCTTGAGGTCCTTGCGCACCTTGCTGCGCTTCTTCCAGGGCACCCCGACCAGCCAGTCGATGTAGTTGCGCACGACCGTGGCTTCGGCCGACATCGGCGACATCTGCTTGAGCTTGTTGAGTTCGGACTTGGCCTTGGCCTCGACCGGCTTGGGCATGCCGGCCTTGGCGACCTTCTTGGTCAGTTCCTCGAGTTCGTTGGGCGCCTCGTCGAGCTCACCGAGCTCCTTCTGGATCGCCTTCATCTGCTCGTTGAGGTAGTACTCGCGCTGGCTCTTTTCCATCTGCGACTTGACCCGGCCGCGGATGCGCTTCTCGATCTGCTGCACGTCGATCTCGCCATCCACCAGCCCGATCAGCATCTCCAGGCGCTGGCCGACCTCGAGCGTTTCGAGCAGCTGCTGCTTGTCGGCCAGGCGCGCGCCGAGGTGGGCCGAGATGGTGTCGGCCAGGCGGCTGGGGTCGTCGATGCCCGAAAGCGTGGTCAGCAGCTCGGGCGGCAGCTTGCGGTTGGTCTTGACGTACTGCTCGAACAGGCTCATCAGCGAACGCAGCGTCACCTCGAGCTCGCGCTCGTCGCGCTCGTGCACGGATTCGACTTCCTCGCCCCTGGCGGTCAGCGCGCCCTCGCGGTCGCCGAAGCCGCTGATCGCGACGCGTCCGGAGCCCTCGACCAGCACCTTGATGGTGCCGTCGGGCAGCTTGAGCAGCTGCAGGACCTGGGCCAGGGTGCCGACCGAGTACAGGTCGTCGGCGGCCGGGTCGTCGGTGTCCGGGCTTTTCTGGGCGACCAGCACGATCTGCTTGTCGCCGGCCATGGCCAGGTCCAGGGCCTTGATCGAACGGTCCCGTCCGACGAACAGGGGGATCACCATGTGCGGGTAAACGACCACGTCGCGCAGCGGCAGCACGGGAAGGTCGACCTGGTGGGGAATCTTGGCGGTGTCTTGCATGTGAAGGCTCCTCGGGGGCGTGCCCCGGTCAGGCTCAGGTTATGGGGTCCGCCGGGCCGGCTTGCAAGTTTTTCCGCCCAAACGCACACGGGCCGGAAAAACCGGCCCGTGGTTCAATGACTTGCGTGCTGCCATTCAGTCCGCGGCGGCGGCCTTGGGGCTGGCCTTTGGCTCGGAGCTGTAGATCAGGTAGGGCTCGGTCTGGTGGTTGATCACCGACTCGTCCACCACGACCTTGCTGACGTTTTCCAGGGACGGCAGCTCATACATCGTGTCGAGCAGCACCGACTCCATGATGGTGCGAAGGCCACGGGCGCCGGTCTTGCGCTTGAGCGCCCGGCGCGCGATCGCCAGCAAGGCGTCGGGACGGACCTCGAGCTCGACCCCTTCCATCTCGAACAGCTTGCGGAACTGCTTGGTGATGGCGTTCTTGGGCTCGGTGAGGATCTTCACCAGGGCGGTTTCGTCCAGTTCCTCGAGCGTGGCGACCACCGGCAGGCGGCCGACGAATTCGGGAATGAGGCCGAACTTGACCAGGTCCTCGGGCTCGACGTCGGCCAGCAGCTTGCCGACCTCGGCCTTGCGCTCGCTGGACTTGACCTTGGCGCCGAAGCCGATGCCGCCCGAATCGGTGCTGCGGGCCTGGATCAGCTTGTCGAGGCCGGCGAAGGCGCCGCCGACGATGAACAGGATGTTCTTGGTGTCGACCTGCAGGAACTCCTGCTGCGGGTGCTTGCGGCCGCCCTGCGGCGGCACCGAAGCCACGGTGCCTTCGATGAGCTTGAGCAGCGCCTGCTGCACGCCCTCGCCCGAGACGTCGCGGGTGATGGACGGGTTCTCGGACTTGCGCGAGATCTTGTCGATTTCGTCGATGTAGACGATGCCCTGCTGGGCCTTGTCGACGTCGTAGTCGCACTTCTGCAGGAGCTTCTGGATGATGTTCTCGACGTCCTCGCCGACGTAGCCCGCTTCGGTAAGCGTGGTGGCGTCGGCGATGGTGAACGGGACGTTGAGCAGGCGCGCGAGGGTCTCGGCCAGCAGGGTCTTGCCCGAACCGGTGGGACCGACCAGCAGGATGTTGGACTTCGACAGTTCGATGTCGTCGTTCTTGATCCGGCTTTCGATGCGCTTGTAGTGGTTGTAGACGGCCACCGACAGCGTCTTCTTCGCACGCTGCTGGCCGATCACGTATTGGTCGAGGACCTCGAGGATTTCCTTCGGCTTGGGAAGGTGGCTACGGGCGGCGTGCGCCTTTTCCTCGAGTTCCTCGCGGATGATGTCGTTGCACAGCTCGACGCATTCATCGCAGATGAACACGCTGGGGCCCGCGATCAGCTTGCGCACCTCATGCTGGCTCTTGCCGCAGAAGGAGCAGTAGAGGATCTTGCTGCTGTCGCCGGTGCGGCCCTGGCGGTCTTCGGTCATGCTGTCTGGGCCCTGGTGGAGTGGGTCGGGAGCGAGAATATCACAGGCCGGCGCGACTCAAGCCCCGGCCCCCGAGGGGACCGGAGCGGGCGTGAAGGTCACGTCGGGGGCGGTGTTCAGCCTGCCTGGATGGAGTCGTCCGGGCGACGGTCGAGCACTTCATCGACCATTCCGTAGGCCTTGGCGGCCTCGGCGTCCATGAAGTTGTCGCGGTCGGTGTCCTTGGCGATGCGCTCGACCGGCTGGCCGGTGTGCGTGGACAGGATCTGGTTGAGCTTGTCGCGCATGGTCAGGATTTCGCGGGTGTGGATCTCGATGTCGCTGGCCTGGCCCTGGAAGCCGCCCAGCGGCTGGTGGATCATGACCCGGGAGCTGGGCAGGCAGTAGCGCTTGCCGGCCGCGCCGGCGGCCAGCAGCAGCGAACCCATCGAGGCCGCCTGGCCGACGCAGATGGTGCTGACGTCGGGTCGGATGAACTGCATGGTGTCGTAGATCGCCATGCCCGAGGTGACCACGCCGCCGGGCGAGTTGATGTACAGGCTGATGTCCTTCTCGGGGTTCTCGGCCTCGAGGAACAGCAGCTGCGCAACGATCACGTTGGCCATGTAGTCATCGATCGGGCCGACCAGGAAGATGACGCGTTCCTTGAGCAGGCGCGAGTAGATGTCGTAGGCGCGTTCACCGCGGCTGGTCTGTTCGACCACCATCGGCACCAGGTTCAAGCCCTTGATCGGATCCATTCGGAATTCCTCCTTGGGGGCCGGCTCAGCCGGCCGGGCGCATCAGTTCGGTGAAGCTCACGCTCTTTTCGGTGGCCTTGGCGCGCTCGGCGATCCAGTCGATCACCTGCTCTTCCATCACGCGGTTGCGCAGCCCGGACATCAGGTTGGCGTCGTTGCGGTAGAGCTCGACCACCTGCGACGGATCCTCGTAGGTCGAGGCGATCAGCTGCAGGGTTTCGGTCAGGCGCTTGTTGTCGAGGCTGAGCTTGTTCTGGCGGGCGACTTCGCCCACCAGCAGGCCGGCGGCGACGCGCTTGTGGGCGGCGTCCTTGAACTGGGCGGCTTCGAACGTGGCGTTGGCCTGGCCCTGCTGGCGGGCCTGCTGCTGGGCGTTGGCAGCCATGCTGCGGGCTTCGGCCTCGACCAGGCGCGGCGGCAGTTCGACGTCGGCGTAGGCGGCGACCAGCTTGCTGGCGACTTCGCTGCGCAGGCGCTGCATCAGGTTGCCCTTGAGCTCGCGCTCGAGGTTGGCCCGCACTTCCTTGCGGAAGACGTCCAGCTTGCCGCTCTTGATGCCAAAGCTCTTGACGAAAGCTTCGTCCACTTCGGGCAGCTTCGGCGCCGAGACCTTGACGGCCTTGACCGCGACCTTGGCGGCCTTGCCGGCCAGGTCGGCGTTGCGCCAGTTGTCCGGGAAGGTGACCTCGACCTCGGCCTCGTCGCCGGCCTTCATGCCGACCAGGCGCTGCTCGAGCTCCGGGTACAAGACGTTGGAGCCGACCACGGTCGCGCCGCGCTCGACACCTTCGGCCGGCACGCGGCCGTCGGCGGTGGTGGCGGACGTCTCGACCTGGACCAGGTCGCCGGCCTGGGCGGCGCGTTCGACCGGCTCCCAGCTGCGGCGCTGCTGGCGCAGGGTCTCGATCATGGTGTCGATATCGGATTCTTCGATGACCGCGGTGGTGCGCTCGATCTCGAGCTTGGCCGGATCGATCTCGCCGAACTCCGGCACGACCTCGAAGGTGGCGGTGTAGCGGATTTCGCCGCCCTCGCCTTCCGGCTCGGCCTTGATCTCCGGGTTGCCGGCGACCTGCAGCTTCTCCTGGCGGATGGCTTCGCCCAGGCTTTCGCGGACGAGGTCGCCATAGGCTTCCGAGCGGACCTGGGGACCGAAGCGCTGCTCGATCACCTTGGTCGGGACCTTGCCCTTGCGGAAGCCCTTGATGTTGGCCGTGCGCGCGATTTCGCGCAGGCGGTTGCCGACGGCGCCCTCGAGACGGTCGGCCGGCAGGCTGACGGTGAGGCGACGTTCGAGGTTGGCGGTGTTCTCAAGCGAGACTTGCATGTTCACTCCTGCGACGCGCCTTTGATGTGGGCGCGAAAATGAAAAAACCCGCGGAGCTTCGGTTCGTCCCCGCGCCTCCGTTGCCGGATGGTGCGAAAGGAGAGACTCGAACTCTCACGGGTTGCCCCACTGGAACCTAAATCCAGCGCGTCTACCAGTTTCGCCACTTTCGCAACGCCGCGCGGGTTCGATTCTTGGGGAAGATGGTGGGCCGTGTAGGATTCGAACCTACGACCTATTGATTAAGAGTCAACTGCTCTACCAACTGAGCTAACGGCCCGTTATCTTCCCGCCGAAGCGGCTGCGACGGCACATTATGCCGTGCCTGGAACTGGGGTGGAAGACGGGACTCGAACCCGCGACCCTCGGAATCACAATCCGATGCTCTAACCAACTGAGCTACATCCACCAATGTAAAACCACCCTGCCTTCGCCACCCATCCCACCTGGCGCGCCCGGCAGGACTCGAACCTGCAACCGCCGGCTTAGAAGGCCGGTGCTCTATCCGGTTGAGCTACGGGCGCCTGCCGGGATGATACCGGCCGGTGCACGCCGCATCCATGCGGGTTGCAGTGCAGGGGAAAAACGGCCTGGTCGGGGCAGAGGGATTCGAACCCACGACATCCAGCTCCCAAAGCTGGCGCTCTACCAGGCTGAGCTATACCCCGGCGGTGAAGCCCGACGCCCGAACCAGCGCGCCGCAGGAGTCTCACTTTACGGTCGGCGGGGTTGCAGGCGCAATGCGCCCTGTCCCCCGTCGTCCGATGAAAAAGGGTGCCGAAGCACCCTGTTTCGAATAGTGGCGCGCCCGGAGAGATTCGAACTCCCGACCACCAAGTTCGTAGCCTGGTGCTCTATCCAGCTGAGCTACGGGCGCGCAGAAGCGAAATTATGGGGCACTGCAGCGAAGGCGTCAATACTTTCGTAAAGAACTTTTGCTGCGAAATCCTGCCGCCATCCGTGGCCAGGACGAAAAAATCGCCGCCATCGCGGGCTGCGATCGCGGCGATCCGTAGACCTGGCGGAGTGAGAGGGATTCGAACCCTCGATAAGGCTTTTGACCCTATACTCCCTTAGCAGGGGAGCCCCTTCAGCCACTCGGGCATCACTCCGGAAACGGTTACCGGCAGCGCCTTTCGGGCGAAACCGGCCGCATAGGATATCCCTTCAGCCCTGCTTTGGTAAACCCGCATCGGGATCGGCCTCGCCAGGCACTTCGGCGTCGTCCTTCTGGATGCGCTGGAAGATTTCCTCGCGGTGCACGGCGACGTCCTTGGGCGCGGTGATGCCGATGCGCACCTGGTTGCCCTTGACGCCCAGCACCGTCACGGTGACCGAGTCGCCAATCATCAGGGTCTCTCCCACCCTTCGCGTAAGTATCAGCATCCCCTTCCCTCCCGATACGTCCTTGCACCGGCCCGCCTGTCGCCTGACCCGCGGTTCCCCGGCCGCGCACGGCGCGCGGCATGTCCCGGAGGATAGTTCGGCACCGCCCGTGGTGCAACGAAGCGCCTGATCCGGCGATCAGCCGCCCAGGCGCTCGCCAACCCAGGCCGGCACGTCGGCCAGCGCCGCCAGGAGCTCCGGCCCGTCGCTGCCGCCGCCCTGGGCCATGTCCGGCCGGCCGCCGCCCTTGCCGCCGATCCGGCCCGCCACGTGCGCGAGCAGCTCGCCGGCCTTCACCTTGCCCAGCGCGCCGCCCTGCACGCCCGCGACCAGCGAGGCTTTGCCATCGCTGGCCGAGGCCAGCAGGATCACGGCGTCGCCAAGGCGGGACTTGAGCTGGTCCACCGCCTCGCGCAGGGCCTTGGCGTCCAGGCCCTCCAGGCGCGCGGCGATGACCTTCACTCCGGCGATCTCCGGGGCGGACGCGGCCAGGTCGGCGGTGGCGCCGGCGGCGGCCCTGGCCTTGATCGATTCAAGCTCGCGCTCGAGCTTCTTCTGGCGATCGAGCAGTTGCTGCAACTTGTCCAGCACGTCACGCGGACTGCCGCCGAGCATGCCGGCGACCTGCGCCAGGCGGCGTTCCTCTTCGGCGATGTGGGCCAGCGCGCCTTCGCCCGTGACCGCCTCGATGCGGCGCACGCCGGCGGCCACGCCGCCTTCGCTCAGTATCTTGAACACGCCGATGTCGCCGGTGTGGCTGACGTGGGTGCCGCCGCAGAGCTCGGTTGAGAACCCGCCCATGCGCAGAACGCGCACGCGCTCGCCGTATTTCTCGCCGAACAGGGCCATGGCACCGAAATCCATCGCTTCCTGCATGCCCATGTGGTGGATCTCGGCCTCGGCATTGCCGCGGATCTCGGCATTGACCAGGGCCTCGATGCGCGCGAGTTCCTCCGGCGTGATCGCCTGGAAGTGCGAGAAGTCGAAGCGCAGGCGGTCGGGCGCCACCAGCGAGCCCTTCTGGGTGACGTGTTCGCCCAGCACCTGGCGCAGCGCGGCGTGCAGCAGGTGGGTGGCGGAGTGGTTGAGCACGATGGCCTGGCGCCGCGCCTGGTCGACCCGGGCGGAAACGCGGTCGCCGCAGGCGAGGCTGCCGGCGGCGAGCTTGCCGACGTGGCCATGGAAGACCCCCGACAGCTTCAGCGTGTCGGCGACCTCGAAGCGGGCACCGCCTGAATCGAGCAGCAGGCCGGTATCGCCCACCTGGCCGCCGGATTCCGCGTAGAACGGGGTCTGGTCGAGCAGCACCACGGCCTCGTCGCCGGCGGCGATCTGCTGGACCGGCTTGCCATCGCGCACCAGCGCGACGATGCGGCAGCCATCGGTGTCGACCGCATCGTAACCCTCGAACTGGGTGGGCTTGAGGCTGGCGACCAGCTCGGCGGGCAGCACCACGCCGCCGGCGAACTTGCTGGCGGCGCGGGCCCGGTCACGCTGCTGGCCCATCAGCGACTCGTATTCGTCCAGGGCACCGTCGGCCAGGGCCCAGCCCTTGTCGGCATTTTCGCGCAGCAGGTCGGCGATCAGGTCGGGCGGACAGCCATAGGTATCGTGCAGCTGGAACAGCTGCTCGCCGCGGATGCGATTCCCGGACGCGGCCAGGTAGTCCTGGAGGCGCGTCATGCCGGCATCGAGCGTCTGCGCGAACGCAGCCTCTTCGCCCTTGAGCGCCTGTTCGACCAGCGCCTGCTTCTTGGCCAGCTCCGGGTAGGCCTCGCCCATGACCTCGACAAGGGGCTTCACCATGCGCCAGAACTTGCCTTCGGGCGCGAGGCCGTCGAGCTTCCAGAAGTGGCGGATGGCGCGGCGGATGATGCGGCGGAGCACATAGCCGCGGCCTTCGTTGGACGGCAGCACGCCGTCCACGACCAGGAAGCTGCAGGCGCGGATGTGGTCGGCGATCACGCGCAGGGACTTGTTTTCCAGGTCGTCCTGCTTGCCGGTCAACGCGGCGGCGGCCTTGATCAGGTGCTGGAACAGGTCGATTTCGTAGTTGCTGTGCACGTGCTGCAGCACGGCGGCGAGGCGCTCCAGGCCCATGCCGGTGTCGACGCAGGGCGCTGGCAGGGGCAGCAGGGTGCCGTCGGCCTGGCGGTCGAACTGCATGAAGACGTTGTTCCAGATTTCGATGAAGCGGTCGCCGTCTTCGTCCGGGCTGCCCGGGGGACCGCCGGCGATGTGCGGACCGTGGTCGTAGAAGATTTCGCTGCACGGCCCGCAGGGCCCGGTGTCGGCCATTTGCCAGAAGTTGTCGCTGGCGAAGGGCGCGCCCTTGTTGTCGCCGATGCGGATGATGCGATCGGCCGGCAGCCCGACTTCCTTGTGCCAGATGTCGAAAGCCTCGTCGTCCGTGTGGTAGATGGTGACGAGCAGCCGGTCCTTGGGCAGTTTCCAGACCTCGGTCAGCAGTTCCCAGGCCCAGGTGATGGCCTCGCGCTTGAAGTAGTCGCCGAAGCTGAAGTTGCCCAGCATCTCGAAGAAGGTGTGGTGGCGCGCGGTGTATCCCACCTGGTCGAGGTCGTTGTGCTTGCCACCGGCGCGCACGCAGCGCTGCGAGGACACCGCCCGCGAATAGCTGCGCTTCTCGGCGCCCAGGAACACGTCCTTGAACTGCACCATGCCGGCGTTGGTGAACAGCAGGGTCGGGTCGTTGCCGGGCACGAGCGGGCTGGAGGGCACGATGGTGTGGCCCTTGGCGCGGAAGAACTCAAGGAAGTCCTGGCGGATCTGGTGGCTGGTCTGGGTCATGGTCTGGCTGGCAGTGAAGTCGGGGGCGGCACCCTGAAGGTGCGGCCGGACCCACAAGATTACCAGCCTGGGCCGGCCAACCGGACCAAAACGGCCCGCAATGGCAGGCTAGAACTCGTCGTCTCCGGCCGCCCGGCCGCGCACGGCGGCCCAGGCGCTGTCCTGGTCGAAGCCACGACGGAGCAGGAACTCGACGGCCTTGCGGCGACGGGCCGGGTCGGCCAGCACCTCGGTCGTCCAGCGGCGCTCCACCTGGCGGCGCGCCAGGTCAGGCCAGTCGGCCTCGCAGGCCTCCAGGGCCAGGACAATCGCATCCTCGCCCAGGCCGTGGCCGGCCAACTCGACCCGTATGCGAACGGGGCCATAGCCGGAGCTGGCGCGGTCCCGGGCGAAACAGGCGGCAAAACGCGCGTCGTCCTGGTAACCCTGCCCGGCCAGCTTCTCGACCGCGGCACTGGCCTCGGCGGGCTCGATGCCCCGCTGTTCAAGCTTGCGGGCCAGGTCGCGCCGGGAGTGCTCACGCCTGACCAGCAGGCCCAGGGCCCGCTGGTAGGCGTCTGCCGGTTCGCCGCGCGCCCGACCCATGCCGGCGTCCTCAGCCCTCGGCGGTTTCGGACTTCTCTTCGCCAATCACCAGGCCGGGCACGAACTTCTCGCGCAGCTTGGCTTCCAGGTCCTTGGCCACGGCCGGGTTGTCCTTGAGCCACTGGCGGACGTTTTCCTTGCCCTGGCCGATGCGTTCATCGTTGTAGCTGTACCAGGCGCCCGCCTTGTCGATCAGCTTGGCATCCACGCCCATCTCGATCAGTTCGCCTTCGCGGCTGATGCCCTCGCCATAAAGGATTTCGGTGACGATGATCTTGAACGGCGGCGCCATCTTGTTCTTGACCACCTTGATCTTGGTCTGGTTGCCGATGATTTCGTCGCCCTTCTTCACCGCGCCGATGCGGCGGATATCCAGGCGCACCGAGGCGTAGAACTTGAGCGCATTGCCGCCGGTGGTGGTTTCCGGGCTCTGGCCCGGCATCATGATGCCGATCTTCATGCGCAGCTGGTTGATGAAGATGACCATGCAGTTGCTGCGCTTGATGTTGCCGGTGAGCTTGCGCAGGGCCTGGCTCATCAGGCGGGCCTGCAGGCCCGGCAGCTGGTCGCCCATCTCGCCCTCGATTTCGGCGCGCGGGGTGAGCGCGGCGACCGAATCCACCACCACCATGTCCACCGAGTTGGAGCGCACCAGCATGTCGGCGATTTCCAGGGCCTGTTCGCCGGTGTCGGGCTGGCTGACCAGCAGGTCGTCGATGTTCACGCCCAGCTTGACCGCGTAGGTGGGGTCGAGCGCGTGCTCGGCGTCGATGAAGGCCGCGGTGCCGCCGGCCTTCTGGCACTCGGCGATGGCCTGCAGGGTCAGCGTGGTCTTGCCCGAGGATTCCGGCCCGTAGATTTCCACGACCCGGCCCTTGGGCAGGCCGCCGATGCCCAGCGCGATGTCGAGCATCAGCGAACCGGTGCCGATGACCTCGGCCGCCTCGGTCGACTTGTCGCCCATGCGCATGACCGCACCCTTGCCGAACTGCTTTTCGATCTGGCCCAGGGCGGCGGTCAGGGCACGCTTCTTGTTCTCGTCCATCGTCTTGTTCCTCGGGGTCTTGTTGTCAGTGGGCGCCAGGTTAGCGGGGCCGGGTCTCACGGATTGAGAAGGCGCCGGCGCCCCTGAATCTTCACCTTTCGCCGGGCCGGCGGCTGCTTCCTGGGCTTCGATTCGCTGTAGGGAGTTGGACTTCTTCCGCGTCGTTTTCTTCTGGCCCAGGCTCAACGGTTCGGCCTCACGAGGCCGCAGTACAGGCCCTCGATGGCGAAGTCCTGGTCCGGTTGGACCACGATGGGCGCGTAGTCGGGGTTGCGGGGCAGGAGGCGGATGCCGTCCTTGCCGATCTTGAGCAGCTTCACGGTGATTTCCTCTTCAATGCGGGCGACCACGATCTGGCCGCTGCGTGCGTCGTTGGTGCGGTGCACGCCGATCAGGTCGCCGTGCAGGATGCCTTCGTCGCGCATGGAGTCACCCTTCACCCGCAGCAGGTAGTCGGGCGCGGGCGAAAAGAACACACGATCGAGCAGGACCATGTCCTGCACGCCGGCGTCGGCGCCGATGGGCAGGCCGGCGGCGACCTGGCCCAGGACCGGCAGACGCAGTGCGTCCCCGGCCGCCGGGACGAGGTCGGCGGCCGGGGACGACGGCGATGGGGCGCCCTGCAGGCGGATGCCGCGCGCCTGCCCGGGCACGCGGCGGATGGCGCCGGCCTGCTCCAGGGCTTCGAGATGGTATTGGGCCGCGCGCACGCCCTTGAAACCAAAAGCATGGGCGATCTCGACCTGGGACGGCGGCACGCCGTCGGCCTCGATGCGCTCGGTGATCATGGCCAGGATGGCCTGCTGGGTGTCGGTGATGTCCATTAGTAGTAATACTACTAACGAACCCTCGGGGGCTGTCAAGCCCCGCGTATGTCCCTAGCTGGCCAGGGCCATCAGGCCGTGCAGCGCCGCGGCCACCGTCTGCCGGCGCACCGCGTCGCGGTCGCCGTCGAAGTGGAAGAGCTCGGCCTTGGGATAACCGCCACGCCGCTTCCAGCCGATCCAGACCGTGCCGACCGGCTTGTCGGGATTGCCGCCGGTGGGGCCGGCGATGCCGGTCACCGCCACGGCGATGCTGGCGCCGGAATTGACCAGGGCCCCGGACACCATCTCGGTGACGGTTTCCCGGCTGACGGCGCCGTGTTCGACCAGGGTCTCGGGCCGCACGCCCAGCAGCGCTTGCTTGGCCTCGTAGCTGTAGGCCGCCATGCCGCAGTCGAACCAGGCCGAACAGCCCGGGATGTCGGTGATCATCTTGGCGATCCAGCCGCCGGTGCAGCTTTCGGCGGTGGCCAGCATCAGGTGGCTGGCCTGCAGGCGGTCGCCGACCTGTTCGGCCAGGGCGTGCAGGGCATCGTCTGAAAGCAGGCTGGGGTCGCTCATCGGGATAGCGTAGTCGCGGCCTCTGCCGCTGGCTATCCATGGCTGCCGTCGTCGGCGCTTGACTTTAAGAATTACAGATGTAATCTCCAATTAGGATTACACCTGTAAACCAAAATACCGCCGGGGAAACCATGCTCGAAGCGCTCTGGACAATGGCCCAATTGCTGACCCTCGTCAGTTCACTGGCAATCGTGCTCGTGCTGCTGGCGCGCCCCCTGCTCCAACGTAGCTTCGGTTCCGAGCTGGCTTACATGGCTTGGGCAGCCGTCCCACTCGCACTTCTGGCGGTCCTGGTGCCGCAGGCGCCCTCGCCTGTTCCGCACCCGGTGGTCTCGGGATGGACCGCTCAGACCATGTCGGCGGTCCAGGCCTCGATCCAGCAGGCGCCCACCGACCCACGGCCCTGGCTGCTGGCGATCTGGTGCTTGGGTGCGCTGGCCATGCTGGTATCGATGGCGCGGACCCAGCGGCGGTTCGCACGACAGGTAGCCCGGCAGCCCGGGCAGGCCTTCGATTGCTGTGAGCAAGCCAGTCCGGCGGTCTTCGGCCTTTGGCGCCCCCGCATTGTCCTGCCCGTGGACTTCGCAACGCGCTACGACGTGCATGAGCAGGCGTTGCTGCTGGCGCACGAGCACGAACACCTGCGTCGAAACGACATACCCGCTCAGGCCTTGGCATCCGTGCTGCGCTGCGTGTTCTGGTTCAACCCACTGATGCACCTGGCGGCACGCCGATTCCGGCTCGACCAGGAACTGGCCTGCGACGCGGCCGTGCTTCGCCGGCACCCGCGGGAACGCCGACGTTACGGCGAAGCCATGCTCAAGACCCAGCTGGCGGCGCTCAGCCTGCCGCTTGGCTGCCATTGGCCTTCGTGCCATCCCCTGAAGGAGAGGATCACCATGCTCAAACAATCCGCACCTGGCCCGGCCCGCCGTCGCTTCGGCAGTAGCGTGATCGCCGCCGGTCTTGCTGTCCTGGCCCTGGGTGCCTGGGCCGCACAGCCTTCGGAGGCAGCGAAGGCAGGCATGAAACCGTTGCAGGCCTTGACCGACGACGACGTCATCGTCCAACCCAAGTATCCGGCGGCAGCAGTCAAGGAAGGTATCGGCGGCCTGGTCGTGCTTGACCTCCTGATTGGCGATGACGGCATTCCCACCGACATCCGCGTGCATCGCGCCGACCCGGAGGGTGTATTCGAGAAACAAGCGGTCGAGGCCGCGCGGGAATGGCGATTCAATGCCGGACGCGAAGGACGGCGCGGAGACAAGGTAGAGGGCTGGATCAGGGTCCCCGTGAAGTTCACGCCACCTGCAACGACCCCGCCCTCCGCGTCGCCATCGCCGGCAGAATCCGAAGCCTGACCCACTTCCGGCACAATAGGGCGGTTCAACCACCGCCCTACCCATGTCCGCAGAACAGAACAACGCCCCGCAACACACCCCGCTGATGAAGCAGTTCTTCGCTGCCAAGGCGGAGTACCCCGACATCCTGCTGTTCTTCCGGATGGGCGACTTCTACGAGCTGTTCTACGACGACGCCCGCAAGGCGGCGCGCCTGCTGGACATCACCCTGACCCAGCGCGGCAGTTCGGGCGGCTCGCCGATCCCGATGGCCGGCGTGCCGGTGCACGCCTACGAAGGCTATCTCGCGCGACTGGTGGCGCTGGGCGAATCGGTGGCCATCTGCGAACAGATCGGCGACCCGGCCGCCAGCAAGGGGCTGGTCGAACGCAAGGTCGTCCGCATCGTCACCCCGGGCACGGTCACCGACGAGGCCCTGCTGCAGGAGCGCCGCGACACCTTGCTCATGGCGGTCAGCCGCGGCCGCGGCGGTTTCGGCCTGGCCTGGGCCGACCTCGCCGGTGGCCGCTTCCTGGTCTCGGAGGTCGCCGACGAAGACCAGCTGGCCGCCGAACTGGCCCGGCTCGACCCGGCCGAGCTGCTGCTGCCCGACGAAGACGGCTGGCCGGCCTTCCTGGCCACCCAGCCCGGCCTGCGCCGACGCCCGCCCTGGGGTTTCGACGCCGACGCCTGCCGGCGCCAGCTGCTGAAATTCTTCGGCCTGCACGACCTCGGCGGCTTCGGCCTGGAAGACAAGCCGCTGCCCACCGCCGCCGCCGGCGCCCTGCTCGCCTACGTCGAGGAAACGCAGAAGCAGCAGCTGCCCCACCTGACCGCCATCGCCTTCGAATCGGCCGGCGACGGCATTGCGCTCAACGCCGCGACGCGCCGGCACCTGGAACTCGACAGCCGCACCGACGGCCGCAGCGAACACACCCTGCTGGGCGTGCTCGACACCAGCGTCAGCCCGATGGGCGGGCGGCTGCTGCGACGCTGGCTGAACCGGCCGCTGCGCGACCGGACCGTGCTCGGCCAGCGCCACCACGCGGTGGCCACGTTCATCGACGCCGGCAGCCACGAGACCCTGCGCGAAACCTTCCGCGGCCTGGGCGACATCGAACGCATCCTGTCGCGGGTCGCGCTTCGTTCGGCGCGTCCGCGCGACCTGTCGACCCTGCGCGACGGCCTGGGCCTGCTGCCGGGCGTGCGCGAGGTGCTGGCACCGCTGGATTCGCCGCGCCTGGCGGCGCTCGCCGCCGAACTGGGCGAACACGACGCCGCCGCCGACCTGCTGGCGCGCGCCGTGGTGACCCAGCCGCCGGTGCTGATGCGCGACGGCGGCGTCATCGCCGAAGGCTTCGATGCCGAACTCGACGAGCTGCGCAGCCTGTCCACCACCGCCGACCAGTTCCTGGTCGATCTCGAGGCCCGCGAACGCGCCGCCACCGGCATCGCCACGCTCAAGGTCGGCTACAACCGCGTGCACGGTTATTTCATCGAGATCAGCAAGGGCCAGGCGGCCAAGGCGCCCACGCACTACACGCGCCGGCAGACCCTGACCGGCGCCGAACGCTACATCACCGAAGAACTCAAGTCCTTCGAGGACAAGGTGCTCAGCGCCCGCGAGCGCGCGCTGACCCGCGAGAAGGCGCTGTACGAGGAACTGCTGGAAACGCTCAACCAGTCGCTCGAAGCCCTCAAGCGCTGCGCCGCCGCGCTGAGCGAGCTCGACGTGCTGGCCGCCTTCGCCGAGCGCGCCCAGGCCCTGGACTGGTCGCGGCCCGAGCTCACCGACGCCCCGGGCCTGCGCATCGAACGCGGTCGCCACCCGGTGGTCGAAGCGGTGCGCGACGAACCCTTCGAACCCAACGACCTGGTGCTGGATGAAAACCGCCGCATGCTGGTGATCACCGGCCCGAACATGGGCGGCAAGAGCACCTACATGCGCCAGAACGCGCTGATCGTGCTGCTGGCGCACATCGGCAGCTTCGTGCCGGCGGCGCGTGCGGTCATCGGTCCGGTCGACCGTGTGCTGACCCGCATCGGCGCCGGCGACGACCTGGCGCGCGGCCAGTCCACCTTCATGGTGGAAATGTCCGAGACCAGCTACATCCTCCACCACGCCACCGCCAACTCGCTGGTGCTGATGGACGAGATCGGCCGCGGCACCTCGACCTACGACGGCCTGGCGCTGGCCGAAGCCTGCGCCCGCCACCTGGCGCAGGCCAACCGCGCCTACACGCTGTTCGCCACCCACTATTTCGAGCTGACGGCCCTCGCCGAGCCCGGCAGCGGCATTGCCAACGTGCACCTGGACGCGATCGAACACGGCGACCGCCTGGTCTTCATGCACGCGGTGAAGGACGGCCCGGCCAATCGCAGCTTCGGCCTGCAGGTGGCGGCGCTGGCCGGCCTGCCGCGCAGCGTGGTCGAGCAGGCCCGGCGCACGCTGGCGGCGCTGGAACAGCGCGGTCAATCGCAGGCGGTGCCGGCCATGGACCCGGCGGCACTGGACGCGCCCCAGCAGTTCGGCCTGTTCGCGCCGCAGACGTCGCCGGCGATGGAAGCCCTCGATGCCATCGACCCGGACGAACTGACGCCCAAGCAGGCGCTTGAGGCGCTTTACCGGCTCAGGCAACTGCGCTGAGGCGCGCACCCTCCAGGGCCTGGGCCAAATCGTTCCAGAGGTCGTCCACCTGCTCGATGCCCACCGACAGCCGCAGCAGGCCCGGGCCGATGCCACTGGCCAGCCGCGCCTGGGGATCCACGACGCGGTGGGTCAGCCCGGCCGGATGCTGGATCAGCGTATCCACCGAACCCAGGCTCACCGCCGGCGTCATCAGGCGCACGCGCGACATCACCGCGGCGGCGGCGTCGTAACCCCCGTGCAGGTCGAAGGCCATCAGCGCGCCCGGCCCGCGCATCTGCGTCCCCACCAGGTGCGCATTGCGCACGGTACCCAGGCCCGGGAAGAACACCCGCGCCACCGCGGGATGCGCGGCCAGGCGATCGGCCAGTGCCACCGCGTTGGCCTGGGCCCGTTCGACCCGCAGCGCCAGGGTCGGCAGGCCGCGGTGCAGCAGGTAGGCGCCCAGCGGATGCAGCAGGGCACCGGTGGCTGCACGCACGGTGCGCAGGGGCTGCGCGTGCTGCTCGGCGCAGCAGATGACGCCGGCGATGACGTCGCCATGGCCACCCAGGAACTTGGTGGCGCTGTGCATCACGTAGGTCGCGCCCAACGATGCGGGCTGCTGCAGCACCGGCGTCGCGAAGGTTGAGTCCACCAGCACCGGCACGTCGCCGGCGGCCTCGACCACGGCGCGGATGTCCACCAGGTCGAGCGTGGGGTTGGCCGGGGTTTCGATGATCACCAGCGCGGTGTCGGCACGGCGGCGCGCGGCGATGTCGCCGGCGTCCACGAATTCGGTTTCCAGCCCGCACAGGCCCGAGGCCAGCAGGTGGTCGGAGGTGCCGTACAGCGGCCGCACCACGAGCACGTGGCCGCCCCGCGAGCGCGCGTCGAGCAGCACGGCGGTCAGCGCCGCCATGCCTGAGCCGTAGGCGACGCAGGCTTCGGTGCCCTCGAGGCTGGCAAGCGCGTTTTCGACCCTCGCGACCGTCGGGTTGTGCAGGCGTGCGTAGATGGGATTGGCGGCGCTGGCGGCCCCGCCGACCAGGGCGTCGAAACTCGCCGTGCCCGCGTCGAGGTCGGTCACCGGATAGGTCGTGGACAGGTCGATCGGCGGTGCATGCAAGCCCAGGCGGGTCAGGTCTTCGCGGCCGGCGTGCACGGCCAGGGTTTCGAAACGGGTCATGGCGGGCTCCGAGGGCGGCAGGCGGGTACTATGGCCCGGGCTGCCAAAGGATTCGGAGCAGCCGAATTCTATTTCTTGCAGCGGAGCTTCCCATGCACCTGGACCGAACAGACTTCGCCCTGCTACGCCTGCTGCGAAAGAATGCTCGATTGCCCAACAAGGACCTGGCGGCCCGGGTGGGCGTGGCGCCGTCCACCGCGCTCGAGCGCGTCCGGCGGCTGCGCGAGGCCGGTGTGCTGCAGGGTTTCCACGCCGAAGTGGCGCCGTCGGCCGTGGGCATCGGACTGCAGGCCATGGTCGCGGTGCGCCTGGCGCGGCATTCGCGACCCCAGGTCGAAGCCATCCACGCGCACCTGCTGTCGCTGCCGGAAGTGCTGTGCCTGTACCACGTGGCGGGCGCCGATGACTTCCTCGTGCACGTGGGCGTCCGCGACAGCAACCACCTGCGCGACTTCGCCATGTCGGCGCTGACCAGCCGCGAGGAAGTAGCGCATATCCAGACCCACCTGATCTTCGCCTTCTCCCGCAATCCCGAGCTGCCGGTTTACGCGCAGGCCGGCGAGGACTGAACTACAGCGTGTCCAGGTCGCCCAGGGCCTGGATCAGGCGGCGGGCGCGCTTGTCGGGCTTGCCCGCGGGCGGCTTGTACCCGGCGACGGCGGCGCGGCGCTGCGCGGCCGCCTGCAGCCGGGCTTCGCGCGCGGCCTCGTCCTCGGCGTAAAGCGCCTGCGCCTCCCGGGCCGGGCCACGACGCTGGCTCAGGCCCAGCACCTGCAACGCGAAGACATCCTCACCGCGGCGCACCACCATCGCCTCGCCGATGCGCACCGCGCGCGAGGCCTTGGCACCCTGCCCCGCGACCTGCACCTTGCCGCCCTCGATGGCCTGTTTGGCCAGGGCCCGGGTCTTGTAGAAGCGGGCCGCCCAGAGCCAGACGTCGAGCCTTACCGCGTCGACCTCGCTCATCGATCCTGCCCGGAAAGTGCTGCCTCGATGCGGCGGGCCAGTTCCAGCGAACGCGGACTGGCCAGGCCGCCGTAGCGGTCGTCGAGCTGCACCAGGGCATCGCGGGCCGCGATCGCGTCGCCGGCGGCGAGGCTGGCTTCGGCGGCGTCCAGCGCCGCCGTCACCGCCGCATCAAGGGTTGCCCGGCAAGCCTCGGCGGTGGCCGGCGCCTGCACCGGCGACTCCAGGCGATCGAGCGCCTTGGCCAGCCCGCGGGCGTCGGGAACCCAGTGGTCCAGGCGCGATGGCACGAAGCCGCTGGCGCCGTCGAAACACAGTGCGTCGAAACGTTCCCGCGACAGGTCGTCGTTGCGCCGGTTCGGCATGTCCTGGCTGCCGCTGACCAGCACGAAACGACTGCGCGATCGCGCCAGCTCGAACAGCGCGCGCTCCGGCGGCGGCATCAGGTTGTCGCCCACCTGCACGCTGCCGGCGAACTGCAGGCTGCCCTGGAAGACGTCCGGCCAGGCCAGGGCCACCCGTTGCGCCAGCCGCGCACCGCCGGAAAACCCGCCGACATAACGACGGGCCGGGTCGATCCGGAGATTGGCGGTCGCATGGGCGTAGGCATGAAGCACCGCGGGGATGCGCCGACCGAAAACGTCGGCGTCGTTGCCGGCACCCTGGGGCTGGACCAGCACGATGCCGCGCTGTTCGAGCACGCGTTTCCAGTCCGAAGGCATCGCGAACTCGTCCATCGGCGGGACGAAAACCAGCAGGCCGTAGCCAGCTTCCGGCACCTGCCTGGGCACGTACATGTCCACCAGGAAATCGCCGGGGGCGAACGGTTCGGCGGCCAGGCTGCGACCTTCGGCCGCCAGGAAGCGGGCGACGTCGCGGCCCGACAGCGGGCTGAGCAGGCGACGGGCGAACTGGGGGCCGTCGACCAGGTCGGAGGGCGCCTGGACCACCTGGCCTTCGACCCAGCCAGGCGCGGCATCGATTGCGGCGTTCGCGGCACCCGCGCAGGCCAGCATCACCAGCGCCCAGGCCGCCATGCGATGGCGACGCAAACCGCACACTGACCCTGGAAACGTATTGGCCATGGGCAGATGCTGCGACCATCCTTTCAGCAAAGCAAACGGCCGCCCTGGGGCGGCCGTTTGGATGACGCTGCGAGCAAGGATCAGCTGGCCGAACGGGCAGCCAGGTCTTCCTTGATGCGGGCCTTCTTGCCCTGCAGCGCGCGCAGGTAGTACAGCTTGCTCTGGCGGACCTTGCCGTGGCGCTTGACGGTCACCGAGTCGATGATGGCGCTGTGGGTCTGGAACACGCGCTCGACGCCGAAGCCGTGCGAGATCTTGCGCACGGTGAAGGCGGAGTTCAGGCCGGCGTTCTTGATCGCGATGACCACGCCTTCGTAGGCCTGCAAACGCTCGCGGTTGCCTTCCTTGACCTTGACGTTGACGACGATCGTGTCGCCCTGGGAGAACTTCGGCATTTCCCGGGTGGCCTGCTCGGCCTCGAACTGCTGCAGCAGCTTGTGGATGCTCATGATATTTACGCCTGTGATGTTTGTTTTGAGTGCGCGCCAGAGGCCCGGGAACCGTGCTTGGCTATCGTGGATCGGGTCGATGGGCTGACCGTGGAGCCGCGCAGTATACCCGCGCAAGCCATTGAAAGGGAAGCGGTTCAGGCCCGCGGCGGCTGGATGGCCTGCCACTGCCGGATGAAGTCCGCCAGCAGGGCCCGGTCGGCCGCGTCCAGCCGGGCCCGGGCCAGCAGGTCCGGCCGCCGCAGCCAGGTCCGGCCCAGGCTCTGCTGCCGGCGCCAGCGGGCGATGGCGGCGTGGTCGCCCGAGAGCAGCACCGCCGGCACTCCCTCGGTCCCGGCGGCCTCGGACCGGGTGTAATGCGGGCAGTCGAGCAGGCCGTCCTCGAAGCTGTCCTGGCTGGCCGAATCGGCGTGGTTGAGCGCGCCTTCCTGCAGCCGGCCGACGGCGTCCACCAGCACGGCGGCCGCCAGCTCGCCGCCCGACAGCACGTAGTCGCCGATGGAAATCTCCTCGTCCACCTCGCGTTCGATGAAACGCTCGTCCAGGCCTTCGTAGCGACCGCAAAGCAGCACCAGGCGCGGCATGGCGGCCAGTTCGCGGACCCGGGCCTGGGTCAGGCGCGGGCCCTGGGGGCTGAGGTAGACCACGTGCGCCGGCGCCGGGTCGGCCGCCTTCGCGGCGCCCAGGCAGGCGGCCAGCGGTTCGGCCAGCATCAGCATGCCGGGGCCACCCCCGAAGGGACGCTGGTCGACCCGGCGGTAGTTGTCCGTGGCGTAGTCGCGCGGGTTCCAGGCCTGGACCTGCAGCAGCCCGCGCTCGCCGGCGCGGCCAACCACGCCCAGCGCGGCGCTTTCGCGGATGAACTCGGGGAACAGGCTGATGACGTCGATGCGCATGGGCTGCGCCGGACTCAGAAGTCCGGGTCCCAGTCGACGACGATGCGGCCGGCCTCGAAGTCGACGGAAACGATGACCTGGCCGGTGACGAAGGGCAGCAGGCGCTTGCGCTCGCCCTCGACCACCATCACGTCGTTGGCGCCGGTTTCGAACAGGTGCGACACCTTGCCCAGGCCGACGCCTTCGGTGGTTTCCACGGCCAGCCCCTCGAGGTCGGCCCAGTAGTACTCGCCCGGCCCCGGAGGCGGCAGCCGGTCGCGCGGCACCCAGATTTCGGTGCCGGCCAGGGCGTCTGCCTGTTCGCGGGTTTCAACGCCCGGGAACCGGGCGATGACGGTCTTGGTGGTGTCGCGACCAAGCACGCCCGAAATCTCGCGCTCGGAATCACCGGAACGCAAGATCCAGGGTTGGTAGCGGAACAGGGCGTCGCGGGGATCGGTCCAGGAAAAGAGCTTGAGCTCGCCCCGGACGCCAAAGGCGCCGTCGACCCTGCCCAGCAGGATGCGGCGCCCGGGTGTCATGTCAGCAGGCCTCGCGCGGGGCGAGGCCGGGACCTCAGGCCGCAGCCTTGGCCGAGGAGACTTCCTTCACCAGCGCACTGACCTTCTCGGTCAGCTGGGCGCCGTGGGAAACCCAATGCTTGACGCGGTCGGTGTCGAGCTCGACGCGCTTTTCGTTGCCCTGGGCGACCGGGTTGTAATAACCCAGGCGCTCGATCGAGCGGCCGTCGCGCTTCTTGCGCGAGTCGGTGACGATGATGTGGTAGAAGGGGCGCTTCTTGGCGCCGCCGCGGGTCAGACGGATCTTGACCATGTGGATTAGCTCTGCAGTTCTGGGAGGTGGTCCGGACAGCTTGGCGGGCCGGGGAATCGCGGATTATAGCGGGACTGGGCGCATGAAGGGAAGCCGGCCGTCCATTCGGGACTGAAGTCCCTCCCACGGCGGCACCCCGGCCTTTCCCAGGGGCCTGGCGGCTCAGCGCCCGGGGAAACGGCCCGGGAAGCCCCCGCCCATCATGCCCTTCATGCCCCGCATCAGTCCCTTCATGCCGCCCTGGGACAGCTTGGACATCATTTTTTCCATCTGCTGGTACTGCTTGAGCACCTTGTTCACGTCGGCCGGGGTGGTGCCCGAACCACGGGCCACGCGGGCCCGGCGCGAACCGTTCAGGAGGCCCGGGTTCCGGCGCTCCTTCTTGGTCATCGAATTGATGATGGCCACCATGCGCGGCACTTCCTTGCCGGTGACCTGGCTCTTGACGTGCTCGGGCATCTGGCCCATGCCCGGCAGCTTGTCCATCAGGCCCGACAGGCCACCCATGTTCTGCATCTGCTCGAGCTGGTCGCGCATGTCGTTGAGGTCGAACTTCTTGCCCTTGGCGACCTTCTCGGCGAGCTTCTGGGCCTTGTCCTTGTCGACCTTCTGTTCGACTTCCTCGACCAGGCTGAGCACGTCGCCCATGTCCAGGATGCGGCTGGCGGCGCGGTCGGGGTGGAAGACGTCCAGGCCGTCGGGCTTTTCGCCGACACCGACGAACTTGATCGGCTTGCCGGTGATGTAGCGAACGCTCAGCGCGGCGCCGCCGCGGGCGTCGCCATCGGTCTTGGTCAGCACCACGCCGGTCAGCGGCAGGGCCTCGGAAAAAGCCTTGGCGGTGGCCGCGGCGTCCTGGCCGGTCATGGCGTCGACCACGAACAGGGTCTCCACCGGCTTGACCGCGGCATGCAGGGCCTGGATCTCGGCCATCATGGCCTCGTCGATCGTGGTGCGGCCGGCGGTGTCCACCAGCAGCACGTCGACGAAACTCTTGCGCGCGTCCTCGATGGCGGCGCGCACGATGGCCTCGGGCTTCTGGTCGGCACTGGACGGGAAGAACAGCACGTCCACCTGCTTGGCCAGGGTGCGCAGCTGCTCGATCGCGGCCGGACGGTAGACGTCGGCCGACACCACCATCACCTTTTTCTTCTTGCGTTCCTTCAGGTGCTTGGCGAGCTTGCCGACCGTGGTGGTCTTGCCCGCGCCCTGCAGGCCGGCCATCAGGATGACCGCCGGTGCCGGCACGTTGAGGTTGAGTTCGCTGGCCGTCGAGCCCATGACCGCGGCCATCTCGTCGCGCACGACCTTGATCAGGGCCTGGCCCGGGGTCAGGCTGGTGAGCACTTCCTGGCCAACCGCACGCGCCTTGATGCGCTCGATCAGGGCCGACACCACCGGCAGGGCGACGTCGGCCTCGAGCAGGGCGATGCGCACCTCGCGGGTGGCTTCCCGGATGTTTTCCTCGGTCAGGCGGCCGCGGCCGCGAAGCTTCTGGAGGGTGCCGGAAAGGCGCTGGGTCAGCGACTCGAACATGGGCCAGGGGTCTTCCTGAAAGGGGCGCGAAGTATAACGCGGGCCGTCGGCCGGGCCCGCGGTGTCGAGAATGGTTCTCGGCTGGCCGGCCGCTGTGCCAAACTCGCCGGATGTCCGCCCTCGCCCTCGCCCTTATCGCGACCGTCCTGTATGCCCTGGCCAGCCACCAGCTGGCCGGCCACGCCGAAGGCCTGCGCCCGGCGCCACGGCGCTGGCTGCTGCTGGCGCTGCCGGCGGTGGGGCTGCACGCGGCGGTGCACGGCTGGGCCTGGCAGCAGATGGGCTCGGCCGACCTGCACTTCTTCGCCGCGCTGTCGCTGGTCGGCCTGGGCATGGCGGCGCTGACCACGGCCCTGGGGCCGGCCCAGCGCATCGAGGCCCTGGGCATCATCGTCTTCCCGTTGGCCGCGGCCGTGTTGCTGGCCTACGCCTTCCTGGGCGGCAGCCTGCCGCGTGCCGGCCTGGACTGGCGGCTGCAGCTGCACGCGCTGATGGCCCTGATGGCCTACGCCACCCTGGCGGTGGCGACGCTGCTGGCGCTGATGCTCTGGTTCCAGGACCACGCCCTGCGCCAGCGACACCTGGGCACCTGGATGCGGCTGCTGCCGCCGCTGACCCAGATGGAAACCCTGCTCTTCCGCAGCCTGGCGGCGGGTTTCGTGCTGCTCAGCCTCACCCTGCTCACCGGCGTGCTGTTCGTGGACGACCTGTTCGCCCAGGACCTGGGTCACAAGACGGTGCTGTCGATCCTGTCCTGGGCGGTGCTTGCCGTGCTGCTGTTCGGCCGCTGGCGCTGGGGCTGGCGCGGCCCGCGCGCCGCCAAGCTGACCCTGTTCGCCATGGTGCTGCTGCTGCTGGCCTTCTTCGGCAGCAAGTTCGTCTACGAACTGGTGCTGCACCGCCCCTGAGGGCCCGGGATCACCTGGCCGGCGGACGATTGACGATCGGTGGGTCCAGGCTGATGTAGTAGTGGCCGTGTTCGAGCAACTCGACGGCGGGCTTGTAGTGGTAGGTGTTGCTGTCGTCGTCCTTGTCGCGGATGAGGATCTGGTTCGGGTTGCCCGGCACCGTTTCCACCGAGAACTCCCCGATCGTGCCGCCGCCCTCGGGCGGATGCAGGGTCACGCCCTGGCCGTACTGGGTGGCCCAGGCAATCGGCGTCGTGGTGTTGTCCGGGCTGACGTTGGCCGGCGAGACCAGGGTGAGATAAACGTCCACGTTGGTGTTGTAGACGCTGGAATCAAAGCTCGCGGCGCGGTCGAGATGGATGGAGCCATCGGCATCGACCACCGTCCCCATGTCCGGCAGCGAGCCGGATTGCCGGTACGTGGCCCCGCCACCAAACGAACCGTCGGCCTGGTTGTGGGTGCACTGGAAGGTGACTTCGATGTCGAGCCTGCGGTTGGCGGTCATGGCGGTTTTTCCCCTGGAAGCGTCGCTGGAATAACAAGCAACGCCCCGGACGCCGCGGACCGGCCATCACGCCGCTATTGCGCGGCGGCCTCGATGGCTTCGGACAGGCGCTCGACCGCGATGACCTCCAGGTCCTTGTAGGCGTTCTTTTTCGGCGCATTGGCCCTGGGCACGATGGCGCGCCTGAAGCCGTGGGTGGCGGCTTCCTTCAGGCGTTCTTCGCCATTGGGCACCGGGCGGATCTCGCCGCTGAGACCGACTTCGCCAAAAGCGATCGTCTTTTCCGCCAGCGGCCGGTCGCGCAGCGAACTGAGCACGGCCAGCAGCACCGGCAAGTCGGCGGCGGTTTCCTGCACGCGGATGCCGCCGACGACGTTGACGAAGACGTCCTGGTCGCCGGTCACGACGCCGCCGTGCCGGTGCAGCACCGCCAGCAGCATCGCCAGCCGGTTCTGTTCGAGGCCCAGGGCGACGCGGCGCGGATTCGACAGGGGCGACGCATCCACCAGGGCCTGCACTTCCACCAGCAGCGGGCGCGTGCCTTCGCGCGTGACCATGACCGCGCTGCCCGGCTGCGCGGTGCTCGAGCCCGAGAGGAAGATCGCCGAAGGATTGGGCACTTCGCGCAGGCCCTTGTCGCCCATCGCGAACACGCCCAGTTCGTTGACCGCACCGAAGCGGTTCTTGAAGGCGCGCAGCACGCGGAAACGGCTGCCGGCCTCGCCCTCGAAATACAGCACCGCGTCGACCATGTGTTCGAGCACGCGCGGACCGGCGATGCCGCCTTCCTTGGTGACGTGGCCGACCAGGAAGACGGACGTGCCGGTTTCCTTGGCGAACCGCACCAGCTTGGCGGCGCTTTCGCGCACCTGGCTGACCGAACCCGGCGCGGCGGTGAGCAGTTCGCTCCAGAGCGTCTGGATGGAGTCGGCCACCAGCAAGCGCGGCGAGGGTTTCGCCGACGCCGCCTGGGCCAGGATTTTTTCCACGCAGGTTTCAGCCAGCGCGTGCAGGTTGTCGAGCGGAAGACCCAGGCGCTGGGCGCGGCCGGCGACCTGGGCCAGGCTTTCCTCGCCGGTGACGTACAGGGCCGGCAGCCGCGCCGACATCAGCGCCAGCGCCTGCAGCAGCAGGGTGGACTTGCCGATGCCCGGGTCGCCGCCGACCAGCACCACCGAACCTTCCACCAGGCCACCGCCGAGCACGCGGTCGAGTTCGCCGATGGTGGTGGACACGCGCACTTCGGCCGTTTCGCTGACGTCCTTGAGCGCGGTGACGCCGGCGGCTTCCGGCCGTCCCGCCCAGCCGCCGTGGCGGACCGCGGCCGGCGCCGCCGCCTTGGCGCTGCTGGCCGGTTCGACGACGAAGCTGGTGAGCGTGTTCCAGGCGCCGCAGTCGCCGCACTGGCCCTGCCACTGGGTGGTGGATGAGCCGCAGTCGGAACAGACATAGGCGGTCTTGGCTTTGGCCATGGGTCGGGGGCTCGCTTGGGGGTCGGGCGGAAAACCAAAGGGTAGCCGGGTGGCGTCTCAGGCCGTGAGCCTGCCCGGGGGCAGGCTGTCCCCCTGCCCGGCGACGGGGGACTGGTCGGCCACAGGAATACCACATATATTTGTGCCATGGATACCCTCACCGACCGCCAGCAGGCCATCCTCGACTTCGTCACCGCCCAGGTCGCGCGCGAAGGCCGCCCACCCACCCTGGCCGAGATCGCCCGCCAGTTCGGCTTCCGGCAGGCGCGGTCGGCGCAGGCGCACCTGCAGGCACTGGAAGCCAAGGGGGCGCTCAGCCTGCTGCCGGGCCAGGCCCGCGGCATCCGCCTGGCCACCCTGCCGGCGCCCGCGCACTCGCTGTCGCTGCCGGTGCTGGGCAAGGTGGCGGCCGGCGAACCGATCGGCGACCCGGACTTCGAAGGCCACCTGCTGCTCGACCGCGCCCTGTTCTTCCCGCGCCCCGACTACCTGCTGCGGGTGAAGGGCGACTCGATGCGCGACGACGGCATCTTCGACGGCGACCTGATCGCCGTGCACCGCACGCCCGAGGCCGGCGACAACCAGATCGTGGTCGCGCGCCTGGACGGCGAACTCACGGTCAAGCGCCTGCGCCGGCGCAAGGACCGCATCACCCTGCTGCCGCGCAACCCCGAACACGCCCCCATCGAAGTGCCTCCTGGCGCCGTGTTCGCCATCGAAGGCGTGTACTGCGGCCTGGTGCGCCGGGGCTGACATGGGCGCCGTGCTGTCCATCGACACCCTGCTGTCCCAGCGCCGGCTCTGGCGCGGCCAGCCCCGTGGCCAGGCCGACGCCGCGCGCGAGCCCAGCGGCCACGCCGCGCTCGACGACGCCCTGCCCGCCGGCGGCTGGCCCGAAGCCGCGCTCACCGAACTGCTGGTGCCGGCCGACGGCGTCGGCGAACTGTCGCTGCTGCTGCCCACCCTGGCCCGGCTCAGCCGCGCCGGCCGCGACATCGCCTGGGTGGATCCCCCCTACCGCCCCTACGCACCGGCGCTGGCCTGCGCCGGCATCGACCTCACCCGCCTGCACGTGGTCGACACCGGCGGCCGGCAATCCGCCTGGGCGCTGGAACAATGCCTGCGCAGCCAGGCCTGCGGCGCCGTGCTGGGCTGGCCCCGGCGCGCCGACGACAAGACCCTGCGCCGGCTGCAGGTGGCGGCCGAGGCCGGCCAGGCCCTGGGCTTCCTGTTCCGGCCGCTGGCGGCGGCGCGCAATGCCTCGCCCGCGGCGCTGCGGCTGCAGTTCGAATCCGGCGGCCTGCGCATCCTCAAATGCCGCGGCAGCCATCCCCCTGCGTCGCCGGTGCCCTGGGCACCGACCCTGCGGCACTGATGCCGGCACGCCGTGCTCTGGGCCGCCATCCACCTGCCGCGACGGGCGCTCGACGCCGCGCTCCGGCGCCAGCCTGACCCTTCCGCCCCGCTGGCCCTGGCCGACGGGCCGCCGCAACGGCGCAGGGTGGTGCAGGCCAATGGCGCCGCCCTGGCGGCCGGCGTGCAGCCGGGGCAGCCACTGGCGGCGGCGATGGCGCTGTGTCCCCGGCTGTCCTGCGTGTCGTTCGACGCTGGCCAGGCCAGCCGTTTGCTCGACCTGGCCTGCGCCTGGGCCTACCGCTATTCCGGCCAGGTCTGCCGCGACGACGCCGATACGCTGTGGCTGGAAGTCGGCGGCAGCCTGGGCCTGTTCGGCCCCTGGCCGCGTTTCGAACGCCTGCTGCGCGACGACCTGCGCGAACTGGGCCTGGCGCATGCGCTGGCGGTGGCGCCGACGCCGCTGGGCGCGCTGTGCCTGGCCCGCCAGCAGGACGGCCTGGCGGTGCACGACGCCGCCCAGCTGCGGCACGCGCTGGGCCGGCTGCCGCTGGCGCTGGCACCCTTCGACGAACGCACGCGCGACGTGCTGGCCGGCCTGGGCGTGCGCCGGCTGCGGCAACTGTTCGCACTGCCGCGGCCCGGGCTGCGGCGGCGCTTTGGTGCCGGCCTGCTCGATGTCCTCGACCGGCTCACCGGCGACGCGCCCGACCTGCGCCCGTGTTACCAGCCGCCGGACGTCTTCGAGGCGCGCTTCGAATTCGACGAGGAAATCCACTACCACACCGGTCTGCTGTTCCCGCTCAAGCGCCTGCTCGGCGACCTGTGCGCCTTCCTGGTCGGGCGCGATGGCGGCGTCCAGCGTTTCGAACTCATCTACGAACACGACCTGCGCCCGCCCAGTGCGCATGCGGTCGGCGCGGTGGCGGCCGAGCGCGACCCGGCGCGTTTGTTCGAACTGGCCAGGCTGGTGATCGAACGCGAACCGATCCCGGCGCCGGTGCGCGCCTTCGGCATCCGTGCCGCCGACCTGCCGCCCTTCGTGCCGGCCGGACGCGACCTGTTCGAGGCACGGCCCGCCGGTGCGATGGACTGGCCGGCGCTGCAGGCGCGGCTGCAGGCGCGGCTGGGCGAGGACGCCGTGCACCAGTGGGCGCCGCACGCCGACCCGCGCCCCGAACACGCCCAGCGCCGGGTGCGGGAACTGCGCGGCCGTTACCTGCTGCCACCGGCCCTGCCCCGCCCCACCTGGCTGCTCGAGCGCCCCATCCCCCTGCGTGGCCCGGCGCCGCGGCTGCTGGCCGGGCCCGAGCGCATCGAATCGGGCTGGTGGGACGGCGACGACCTGCGCCGCGACTACTACGTGGCGCAAACGGCCGAAGGCCAGCGCGCCTGGGTGTTCTGCGCCGCCGGCGAACGCGGTCCCTTCATGCTGCACGGCTGGTTCGCATGAACCCGCCGGCGTACGCCGAGCTGCATTGCCTGTCGCACTTCAGCTTCGGTCGCGGCGCCTCGAGCGCACTCGAACTGTTCGAACGCGCCCGGCAGCAGCGTTACGCCGCACTGGCGATCACCGACGAATGCACCCTGGCCGGCATCGTGCGCGCCTGGGAAGCGTCCAAGGCCACCGGCGTACCGCTCATCACCGGCAGCGAACTGCGGCTCGACGACGGCCTGCGCTGCGTGCTGCTGGTCGAGAACCAGGCCGGCTACCGGCGCCTGTGCGAACTGATCACCACCGGCCGCCGGCGCAGTGCCAAGGGCGAGTACCGCTTGCATCGCCACGACCTCGAAGCCGGCAACGACGGCCTGCTGGCGCTGTGGCTGCCCGGCGCCGAACCCGATGCCGGCGAAGGCGCCTGGTTGCGCGACCGGTTCCCGGCGCGCTGCTGGCTGGCGGTGGAACTGCACCGCGGCCCCGACGACGACGCCCGCCTGGCCCGCCTGCAGGCGCTGGCGGCACAGCTGGGCTTGCCGGCGGTCGCCAGCGGCGACGTGCACATGCACGTGCGCGGCCGCCGCGCGCTGCAGGACGTACTCGCCGCCACCCGCCACCACCTGCCGGTGGCCGACGCCGGAGCCCACCTGTTCCCCAACGGCGAACGCCACCTGCGCACGCGCCGTGCGCTCGCCGCGATCCACCCCCATGCCCTGCTGGAGGAAACCGGCCGCATCGCCGCGCGCTGCACCTTCGACCTGGGCACGCTGCAGTACCGCTACCCGCGCGAACTGGTGCCCGGGGGCCACACGCCGTCGAGCTGGCTGCGCGCGCTCACGATGCAGGGCATGGCCCGGCGTTGGCCCGAAGGCACACCGGAAAAAGTGCAGGCGCAGATCGAACAGGAACTGGTGCTCATCGCCGAACTGCAGTACGAAGCTTTTTTCCTGACCGTGCACGACATCGTCCGCTTTGCCCGCGGCCGCGGCATCCTGTGCCAGGGCCGCGGCTCGGCGGCCAATTCGGCGGTGTGTTTCGCCCTGGGCATCACCGAAGTCGACCCGGCGCGCATGAACCTGTTGTTCGGGCGCTTCCTGTCGAAGGAGCGCAACGAACCGCCCGACATCGACGTCGATTTCGAGCACGAACGGCGCGAGGAAGTCATCCAGTACGTGTTCGGAAAATACGGCCGCGACCGCGCCGCGCTGGCGGCCACGGTCATCTGCTACCGCGGCAAGAGCGCCGTGCGCGACGTCGCCAAGGCCCTGGGCCTGCCGCCGGACCAGGTCGAACAGCTCAGCCGCGCCTTCGCCTGGTGGAACGGCGAATCACCGATCGAAGACCGCCTGCTCGAGCGCGGTTTCGACCCCGACGCACCGGTCATGCGTCGGGTGCTGGCGCTCACCCGCCAGTTGCTCGATGCACCCCGGCACCTGAGCCAGCACGTCGGCGGCTTCGTCATCTCCGACCAGTCGCTGCACCACCTGGTGCCGGTCCAGAACGCCGCCATGCCCGACCGCACCCTGATCGAATGGGACAAGGACGACCTCGAATCCCTGGGCCTGCTGAAAGTCGACTGCCTGGCCCTGGGCATGCTCACCGCGGTCAGCAAGTGCCTGGCCCTGCTGCGCGAACATCGCGGCCGCGACTTCACGCCGGCCACCCTTCCCGCCGAGGACCCGGCCACCTACGCGATGATCCGCCGGGCCGACACCGTCGGCGTCTTCCAGATCGAATCGCGGGCGCAGATGGCCATGCTGCCGCGGCTCAGGCCGCGCACCTTCTACGACCTGGTCGTGCAGGTGGCGATCGTCCGGCCCGGGCCGATCCAGGGAAAGATGGTGCACCCCTACCTGCAGCGGCGGCAGGGCCTGGAACCGGTCACCTACCCGTCGGCGGCGCTGGAGGAAGTGTTCCGCCGCACCCTGGGCGTGCCGCTGTTCCAGGAACAGGTGATGCAGGTGGCGATCGTCGCCGCGGGGTTTTCCGCCGGCGAGGCCGACGAACTGCGCCGCGGCATGGCCGCCTGGAAGCGCCGCGGCGGCCTCGAACACTTCCGCGACCGGTTGTTCGCCGGGCTGGCGAAGAACGGCTACGACACCGACTTCGCCGAACGCATCTTCGAACAGATCCGCGGCTTCGGCAGTTATGGCTTCCCGGAATCACACGCCGCCAGCTTCGCGCTGATCACCTACGCCAGCTGTTGGCTGAAATGCCACGAGCCGGCCGCCTTCACCTGCGCGCTGATGAACTCGCAGCCGCTGGGTTTTTATTCCAACAGCCAGCTGGTGCAGGACGCACGCCGGCATGGCATCACCGTGCGGCCGGTGGACGCGCGCTACAGCCAGTGGGACAACGCGCTCGAAGCCTGGCCCGGCGACGCCGCCCGGCAGCCGGCCATCCGCTTGGGGCTGCGTGAAATCGCCGGGCTTTCGCGGGCGGCCGGCGAAGCGCTGGTGGCGGCGCGCGCCGCGCGGGCCTTCGACGACGTCGCCGACCTGTGCCATCGCGCCGGCCTGGACGAACGCGCCCGCGCCCTGCTGGCCGAAGCCGGCGCGCTCAAGGGCCTGGCCGGGCACCGGCATCGCGCCCGCTGGGCCGTGGGCGGCGTCGAAAAACAGCTGCCGCTGTTCGGTGGTTCGCCGGCCGAGGACGCGGTCAGCCTGCCGGTGCCCAGCGCCGGCGAAGACCTGCTGGCCGACTATGCCCGCACCGGCCTGACGCTCGGCCCGCATCCGCTGGCATTGCTGCGCCGGCAGCTGGCGGCACGACGCTACCGGCGCTCGCGCGAGCTGCAGGCGCTGCCGCACGGCAGCCGCGTGCGCGCCGCCGGCCTGGTCACCATGCGCCAGCGCCCCGAAACGGCCAGCGGCATCACCTTCGTCACGCTCGAGGACGAAGACGGCATGGTCAACGTGGTGGTCTGGCGCGACCTGGGCGAACGCCAGCGCCGCGTCCTGATCGAATCGCGCCTGCTGGGCGTCGAAGGCCGCTGGGAAAGCGTCGACGGCGTACGCCACCTCATCGCCAGCCGGCTGCACGACGAAAGCGCGCTCGCACGCCACCTCAACGCGCCGTCGCGGGATTTCCGCTAGGCCAGCCCGACGCAACACCGGACGCGACTCATCCGTCGTGCCCTTGCCCCGGGTAGGCCACCACGCCGCCGGGCATGCGCCGCGCACCCCCGGTCATTTTCGCCGGCTCGATGCGGTCGCCGCCCATCAAGTGGAAAACAGTCTCGCCGCGGGCCAGCAGGTGGTCGGCGACGATTCGCCGGTGGCAGCGCCACCACACCGCCTCGGAACACATCATGGCGCAGCGCCTGGAACGACCGAGCGCGACCAAGGCTTCCAGGCCCTCGTGGAAGGCCGCCGACAGCGCGTGGTCGGCATAGTTATGGAAACTGCGGTTCTCCCAGAAGCCATTGACTTCGGGCGCGACCGCCGCCGCCTTTCCGCGCAGGCCGCCCAGTTGGGGAATTTGCCGATAGCCGATACCGAACGGCGCCAGGCTATCGGGCAGCGTGTCCTTGTTGAACTGCGGGTTGGTCCGCGATCGCGGCACGGTGCGTATGTCCACGACCAAACCCACATCAGCGGCGCGCAGCATCGCCGCAAATTCTTCGATGCTGCGCGTGGAGTGCCCGATGGTGAAAAACGGTGGGTTTTCCTGGTCATCCATGCCTTCGATCCTGTATCAGCCGGTCTCGTCCAGTGGCTCAACCAACGCCGGTCCCTGGTTGCGCGGGTTGCCCACCGCCGCGGCAACCGGATGGATGCGAAGTCCGGCCGCGACGGGCCGCAGCAGCGTCGTGGCCTCGGACGCCGGCGCCTGCAGCCAGGTCATCCACGTTTCGGGCGGCAGCACCTGCGGCTGGCGATCGTGCACGCGGCGTACCTCGCCCATCGCTTCGGTGGTGACCACCGTGTAGGTGGCCACCTGCTTGCCCTCGGCGTCGGTCCAGCGCGACCACAGCCCGGCGAACATCATCGGGTTTTCCTGCGCCGCCGAGCGCAGGAAGTACGGCTGCTTGCGCTTGCCGCCCTGGTCCACCCATTCGTACCAGCCGGTCACCGGCACCAGGCAGCGCTGGCCCCGGCGCCAGGCGTCGCGGAAGGCAGGCTTTTCCTGCAGGGTTTCGGCCCGGGCGTTGATGGTCGAGTAGGCGATCTTCGGATCCTTCGCCCAGTGCGGCAGCAGGCCCCAACGCATCGATTCCAGACCCGGGCCACCTTCGCCCGCCACCACCACCGGGTTCACCAGGCTGGGCGCGATGTTGTAGTGCGCGAAGCCGGCGAGCGGGTTGACCACGTGCTCGACGAAGCCCGGCACCAGGTTGCCCGGTGTGAAGGGACCAAACAGGGCGTAACGCGCGCACATGGCCGCCAGTCTAGCGCCGACTTGCCCGGCGGGCCTCAGGCGCCAGGCAGCAGGTAACGCCAGCCCATCCAGAATCCCATCGCCAGCATCATCAGGTTTTCGGTGAGCGAGACGAAGCCCAGCGGCACCTGGCTGCCGCCGCCAACGCAGGCACAGCGCAATTCGCGTTTGTCCACGTAGACGGCCTTGAAAACCGACACCGCGCCGACGCCGCCGATGAACAAGGCCACCGGCACGGAAACCACGTGCAGCGCGCCGGCCAGCATGAGGATGCCCGCCAGCAGTTCCGCGAACGGATAGACGTAGGCATAGGGCACGAAACGCCGGCCCAGCAAGTCGTAATTGAGGAACATCGTCGAAAACTGCTCAACATCCTGCAGCTTCAGCATCGCCAGCAGGCACATGCTTGTCGCGATGAACCGCTCCGCCAGGGGCACGGGCGCCAAGGCCGGCCACAAGCTGGCCGCAGCGAGCAGCGCCGCGACGGCGAAAACCGCCAGCACCGGCGTGTAGCTGGTTTCGTCCCCGGCGCGGACCTTGAGCCCGAAATGCTTGCGCAGATCGTCGTAGCCGCCGATCCGCCGCCCGTCGATGAAGGTCTGCGGCGTGGTCTCGACCCCGTGATCTTCCTTGAACGCGTCGGTTTCCGCGCGCGTGGTCAGCCAGCGGTCGTCGACCTCGAAACCCTTGCGGCGCAGCAGCCAGCGTGATTTCAGGCCGTAGGGACAGACATGGCCTGGCATGACCATGCGATGCAGGCGCGCCTGGCGGGCGTTGTCATCTGCCATGGCGGGAAATCCTCCTGAGCGTGGACCCTGCCCAGCCTAACGCCCCTCGCCTGCCCGCAATCGAACCGGACCTGACCGGGACAGGCACGAAGGCCCGCCCCGGTGCGGGCTGTCAGTTCTTGCCGTCGCGCGGCTCCCTGCCCTCTTCGGGGTCCTTCTGCACCTGGCAACTGACCACCAGCTCCTCGCGCACGGACTTCACCCGCCAGGTGCCGTTGACGCGTTCGTAGACGACCTCGCGGAACACGTTGCCTTCGCAGGTCCAGATCGCCATGGTCGATCCTTCGGGCGCCGTCCACCCGGGCAGCGGATCTTCGCAACCGGCCTCGCGGCAGTCTTTTGCCCTCGCACCGGCGAAGCCACGAAGTACTTCGCCGTGCAACGGGCCGGACACGACGTCGCAGCGCGCGTGGTCCAGGCGAATCCCGAACTGCGTGGCATCGTCGGGAATGCGCTGGCCCGCGGCCTTGCGCAGGCTCCGCCCCGGGTCCGCGGACCCCTGGTCCAGCGCGGTGTTCAAGCGTTCGCGCACCCACCCGAAATCAGCGTCGGCCAGCGTGTAGTGTTTGGAAACCGACATCGCCGAACACACCTGCGCCGGCACCGCACGCGACTGCATCGGGTCGCCGTGGGTCGCCCGCACCGGCGAAGCCAGTGCAGCCCCGCACGCGCCGGCCATGGCCGCGGCGAGCACCATCGTCTTGAGTCTGATCATCGTCTCTCCCTCGTCCGTCAGTGGACGCAACAAGGCTGTCACGGCGGGATGGCCGGTACCGTAGGAGAAACACGCCCGGCGGGGTCGGAGAGCGGGTGTTGCGCTGCGAGGCCGTCAGCCGGCCTGCTTTCGGAAGCCGACGGTGCACTGGCCGGGGTGACCCCGAAGCTGCGCGATCCCGGGAACCGGGCCCGGCTGGTCCCAAACCTCCGGAACGAATCCCGCGGCCGCGATGGCATCCAGCGCCGACGGCAAATCAAGCCCACCGGCACGCGACAGGTCCGGGGAAAGTTCGACCAGCAGTGCGCGTGCACGGGCAAGCGCCAACCCTGCCCCCGCCAACACGAGCGGCTCGTAGCCTTCCACGTCCACCTTGATGGCCGCGACGGGCGCCTGCGCGAACCCGAGCTGGCCGAGCACGCTGTCGAGCGCGTCCACCGGCACCCAGGTCCCGCCTTGGCCATGGTCCACGGCCAGGGAGTGTTTGCCCAGGTTCGAACCCTTGTAGCGGCTCAGGCGCGCCAGCCCGGCCTCGCCGCCCAGTGCGCAGGCCACTGCGTCGACGCGGTCGGCAAGCCCGTTGTGATCGAGGTTGCGTTGCAGCAGGCGGTGGTTGCCGACGTCAGGCTCGAAGGCCACCACGCGCTGCGTGTTGCTCCGGCGTGCCGCCTGCAGCGTGAACCAGCCAAGGTTCGCGCCGACATCTATGAAGATGCCGGGCGGGCCGGCGTCGATGGTCGCCAGCAACCAGTCGGTCAGTGTGGGTTCGTAGGCATGCCGGCGCATGATGGTCCGGCCGACGACGTCGCGCGGCGACACCAGGAACACCAGGCCGGTGGCGCGGTGCCGGGCCCAGGCCGTCTGGACCCAGGGCATCAACCGCAGCATGGCGTGCTTGATGGCGCCCGGAAGGTCCAAGGCTGCGCGCATTGCCTTAAACCCCTGGGAGCCCGAAAGATGGTGCCGGAAACAGGAGTCGAACCTGCGACCTACGCATTACGAATGCGCCGCTCTACCAACTGAGCTATTCCGGCGGAAGGCGCGAATTTTAGGCTCGCGCGGGCCCGGCGGTCAATTTACCAGACTGATCCGCAGTTCCTTGGGCAGCGCGAAGACCACGTTCTCGGGCTCGCCTTCCAGGTGTTCCACCCCGGTGGCGCCCAGGTCGCGCAGGCGCTGGATGACGTCCTGGACCAGGATTTCCGGGGCCGAGGCGCCGGCGGTGATGCCGACCCGGGCCACGCCGGCCACCCAGTCCGGGTTGATGTCGGCGGCGCCGTCGATCAGGTAGGCGCGGGCGCCCTGCTTTTCGGCCAGCTCGCGCAGGCGGTTGGAGTTGGAACTGTTCACCGAGCCGACCACCAGCACCACCTCGGCCTGCCCGGCCAGCACGCGCACGGCGTCCTGGCGGTTCTGGGTGGCGTAGCAGATGTCGTCGTGCTTGGGGCCCTGGATGGACGGGAAACGCGCCTGCAGCGCGGCGATGATCTCCGCGGTGTCGTCCACCGACAGCGTGGTCTGGGTGGTGTAGGCCAGGTTGTCGGGCTGGGTCGGCTGCAGCGTCGCCACGCCGGCGACGTCTTCGACCAGGTGGATGTGGTTTTCGCCGTGTTCGCGCCGCCACTGGCCCATCGTGCCCTCCACTTCCGGGTGCCCGGCGTGGCCGATCAGCACCACGTCGCGGCCGGCGCGGCAGTGGCGGGCCACTTCGATATGCACCTTGGTCACCAGCGGGCAGGTGGCGTCGAAGACCTTCAGTCCGCGGCGCTCGGCCTCGGCACGCACGGCCTGGGACACGCCGTGGGCGCTGAAGATGACGGTCGCGCCGGCCGGCACTTCGTCCAGCTCCTCGACGAAGACCGCGCCGCGCTGGCGCAGGTCCTCGACCACGAAGCGGTTGTGCACGACTTCATGGCGCACGTAGATGGGCGCGCCCAGGGAATCGATGGCGCGCTTGACGATCTCGATGGCGCGGTCGACGCCGGCGCAGAAACCGCGGGGATTGGCGAGCAGGACGTCCATGGCCGCGATTATCCGCCTTTCCCGGCCGCCGGCGGCGTCTTGAAGCTGAACAGCACCATCAGCACCGCGCCGACGACGATCGCCGAGTCGGCGATGTTGAAGGCCGGCCAGTGCCAGGTGCCGGCGTACCAGTCCACGAAGTCCACCACGTAGCCGAACCGGAGCCGGTCGATCACGTTGCCGACGGCGCCGGCGATGATCAGCGCGAACGGCATGGCAGTGCGCCAGTCGGCGCGCGGGGTGCGCGCCAGCCACACCGCCAGGCCGGCGCTGATGCCGATCGCCAGCACGGTGAAGAACCAGCGCTGCCAGCCGCCGGCGCTGGACAGGAAGCTGAAGGCGGCGCCGTAGTTGTGCACCAGGGTCCAGTTCCAGAAGCCTTCGATGAAGGGGACCGGGTTGCCGTACTCCAGCCGGGACACGGCCAGCCACTTGGTCCATTGGTCCAGGGCCACCAGCACGGCCGACAGGCCCAGCCAGGCCAGCGCGTTCGGGCGCGGCGATGCCATCAGAACCACCGCCGGGTTTCGCCGGCACCGTTGACGTTGACCACGCAGCGGCCGCAAAGCTGCGGGTCGTTGGCGTCCTTGCCGACGTCGTCGCGGTAGTGCCAGCAGCGCACGCACTTGCCGTGTTCGCTCGCCTTGGCAGCCACCGTGGTGCCGGCAGCCGACGGACGCAGGTCCAGGCGCGAGGTGATGAAGAAGAAGCGCAGCTCGTCGGCCACCGGCACCAGCCGCTTCGCCAGCGCCTCGTCCACGCCCAGGTCGACCTCGGCCTCGAGCGATGCACCGATGTCGCCGCCGGCGCGCATGGGTTCGAGCACCTTGCTCACCTCTTCGCGCAGCTGCAGCAGGCGGTCGAAGTCGGCCGCCGACAGCACGGCGTCCGCCGGCAGCGGCGCCAGCGACTCGTACCAGGTCGAGAACAGCACGTGTTCCTCGCGCTCGCCCGGCAGGAAGGCCCAGGCCTCTGCGGCGGTGAAGCTGAGCACCGGGGCGATCCAGCGCACGAAGGCTTCGGCGACGTGGAACATCGCCGTCTGCGCCGAACGGCGGCCGGCGCTGTCCACCGGCATGGTGTAGAGGCGGTCCTTGGTGACGTCCAGGTACACCGCGCCCAGGTCGTTGGTGCAGAAGTTCTGCACCTTCGACACCACCGCCGCGAAGTCGTAGCGCTGGTAGGCAGCGGTGATCTCGGCCTGCAGCGCATGCGCGCGATGCACCGCCCACTGGTCGAGCAGCAGCAGCTTGTCGTGCGGCACCCGATGCGTGGCCGGGTCGAAGCCGTGCAGGTTGCCCAGCAGGAAGCGCAGGGTGTTGCGGATGCGCCGGTAGTTGTCGGCGCTGCGCTTGAGGATGTCGTCGGACACCGACATCTCGTTGCGGTAGTCGGCCGCGGCCACCCACAGGCGCAGCACGTCGGCGCCCAGGGCGTCGTTTACTTTCTGCGGCTCGACCACGTTGCCGACCGACTTGGACATCTTTCGGCCCTGGGCATCGACGGTGAACCCGTGGGTCAGCACTTCCTTGTACGGCGCCACGCCGTCCATCGCGATGCCGGTGAGCAGGGAGCTCTGGAACCAGCCGCGGTGCTGGTCGCTGCCCTCCAGGTACAGGTCGGCGGGCTTGTGCAGGCCGTCCTCGGGACGCGCGGCCAGCACGGTTTCATGCGTGACGCCGGAGTCGAACCAGACGTCCAGGATGTCGTTGACCTTTTCGTAGTCTCCGGCCTCGTCGCCCAGCAGTTCGGCCGGGTCCAGCGAATACCAGGCGTCGGTGCCCTGCTCCGCCACGCGATCGGCGACGGCGCGCATCAGCTCGACCGAACGCGGATGCGGCTCGCCGCTCACCTTGTGGATGAACAGCGCGATCGGAACGCCCCAGGTGCGCTGGCGGCTGATGCACCAGTCCGGGCGGCCTTCGATCATGCCGGCGATGCGCGCCTGGCCCCAGTCCGGCACCCAGCCGACCTGGCCGATCGCCGCCAGGGCGTCCTTGCGCAGGTTCGCCTGGCTCATGGAAATGAACCACTGCGGGGTGGCGCGGAAGGCCACCGGCGACTTGTGCCGCCAGCAGTGCGGATAGCTGTGCTGCATCTTGCCCGAGGCCAGCAGCATGCCGCGCTCGGCCAGCAGCGCGGTGATGGTGTCGTTGGCCTTCCAGATGAACTGGCCCTCGAAGAGCGGGGTGCCCGGCAGGTACACGCCGTTGCCGCCGATCGGATTGAGCTGCGGCTGCTTGTACTTCTCCAGCAGGCCGTACTTCACGCCGACCTGGTAGTCCTCCTGGCCGTGGCCAGGCGCGGTGTGCACGGCGCCGGTACCGGCCTCGGTGGTGACGTGCTCGCCCAGGATCAGCGGGATGTCGCGCGCGTAGAACGGATGCGAGAGCACCAGGCCTTCGAGGTCGGCGCCGACGGCGCGCCCCAGCACCACCGGCGCTTCGATGCCATAACGCTTGAGCGCCGCTTCGTGCAGCGCGTCGGCGAGCACCAGCAGCACGCGCTTGCCGGCGCGCGCCGGCCCTTCGACCAGCACGTAGTCGATCTCGGCACCCAGGGTGATCGCCAGCGAAGCCGGCAGGGTCCAGGGCGTGGTGGTCCAGATCGGCACGGCGACGATGGCGTCACCGGCATCGGCGCCGAACTTCGCCGCCAGCGTAGTCGGTTCCTGCGCGTCGTAGGCGACGTCGACTTCCGGCGAAACCTTGTCGGCGTATTCGATCTCCGCCTCGGCCAGCGCCGAGCCGCAGTCGAAGCACCAGTGAACCGGCTTGACGCCGCGGGTCAGGTGGCCGCGCTCGACGATCTTCGCCAGCGAACGCAGCATGTCCGCTTCGAAGCGGAAGTCCATGCTGCGGTAGGGCTTGTCCCAGTCGCCCAGCACGCCCAGGCGCTGGAAGTCCTTCGACTGCCCCTGGATCTGCTCGGCGGCGTATTCGCGGCACTTGGCGCGGAAGGCGGCGGCGTCGAGCTTGCTGCCGACCTTGCCGTGCTTTTTCTCGACCACCAGTTCGATCGGCAGGCCGTGGCAGTCCCAGCCGGGCACGTAGGGCGCGTCGAAGCCCGACAGCAGCTTGGACTTCACCACCAGGTCCTTGAGGATCTTGTTGACCGCATGGCCGATGTGGATCGAGCCATTGGCGTACGGCGGGCCGTCGTGCAGCACGAACGTCGGGCGGCCCTTCGCCTTCTCGCGCACGCGCTGGTAAAGGCCCATCGCCTGCCAGGCGGCCAGCATGCCCGGTTCGCGCTTGGGCAGGTCGCCGCGCATCGGGAACGCCGTCGCCGGGAGGCTGATGGTGTGCTTGTAGTCCTTGCCGCCGTCTTCGCTCACGCACTTGCTCCGGATGTTTCCATGTCGTGGCGCAATACGCGCCGGGCCTGCCGGGAGTCCTCGTCCATCTGCTGGACCAGGGACGGCAGGTCGTCGAATTTTTCCTCGTCGCGCAGCTTGCCGACGAATTCCACCTCGATGCGGCTGCCGTAGAGGTCGCCGTCGAAGTCGAACACATGCGCCTCGAGCAGGGGCTCGACACCCTGCACCGTCGGCCGGGTACCGAGGCTGGCAACGCCGGCCCGCGGCGCCGGGCCGATGCCGTGCACCCACACCGCGAAGATGCCGCCCAGCGGCGCCTTGCGTCCGGCCAGGCGAAGGTTGGCCGTAGGGTAGCCGAGCTGGCGACCGAGCTGCTTGCCGCGCACCACGGTGCCGGCGATGGCGTAACGGCGGCCGAGCAGCCGGGCTGCTGCGTCCAGCTCGCCCGCCGCCAGGTGGGCGCGCACGGCGCTGGCCGACACCCGCTCGCCCTCGTCGGCCACGACCGCTACTTCCCCGGCCTGGAAGCCATGCACGGCGCCCAGCGCCTGGAGCGTCGCCAGGTCGCCGGCGCGCCGGTGCCCGAAGCGAAAGCCCGGTCCCACCCACACTTCCCGGGCCGCCAGTCGCCCGGCCAGCACCTTCGCGACGAACGCCTCGGGCGACATCGCCGCCATCGCCGCGTTGAACCGCAACAGGCCCACCGCGTCCATGCCCAGCCGGCACAGGCCCTCGAACTTCATCCGCGGCAGCATCAGCCGCGCCGGGGGTTCGTCGGTGGAAAAGTATTCGCGCGGCAGCGGCTCGAAGCTCAGGGCCACCGCGGCCAGTGCTTCGGAGCGCGCACGCGCACGCACGTGGCCGACCAGGGCCTGGTGCCCCCGGTGGAGGCCGTCGAAGGCGCCGATGCAAACCACGCTGCCCTGCGGGGCGATGCAATCGCCCTCGACGTCCCGGAACAGCTTGTCCATCGGCCGATTATAGCTGGCCCGGTTCACGGGCCGCGCAGTTCCCGCGGTCGCCAGCCCGCCGCCAGCAGGCCCAGGCCATAGGCGCCGGCGCCGGCTGCCACCACCGCCAGCAGCAGGCCCCAGCGCGCCACGCCGGCCCAAGCGCGCCAGTCGCCGATCGCGTACAGACAGCCAAGCACCGCGAGCGCCAGGGCCAGGCTGCCGACACCCACGCGCAGCAGGTGCCGCCCCCAGCCTGCCGACAGGCTGAAGTGGCCCTCGCGGCGCAGCGCCAGCCAGAGCAGGCCGGCATTGGCCAGGCCGGCCAGGCCCGTGGCCAGGGCGATGCCGGCGTGGGCGCCGGGCACGTCCCAGAGCCACAGCGGCGTGGTGATCAGGGCGGTCAGCGCGACGTTGATGAACACCGTGCGGACCGCGGCACGCATCGGCGTGCGGGTGTCCTGGCGGGCGTAAAAGGCCGACAGCAGCACCTTGGTCGCCATGAAGCCCGGGATGCCGATGCACATGGCCATCAGGCTGAGCGAGGTCATGCGGGCGTCGAATTCATTGAAGGCACCGCGCTCGAAGATCGTCAGCACCAGCGGTTCCGCCAGCAGGACCAGGCCCAGGGCCGCGGGCACCGCCAGCATCAGTACCGTGCGCAGGCCCCAGTCCAGGGCGCTGGCGTAGCCGCTGGCGTCGGTGTCGGCGTGCCGGCGCGCCAGGTGCGGCAGGATCACCGTGCCCAGCGCCACGCCGAACAGGCCCAGCGGGAATTCCACCAGCCGGTCCGAGTAATAGAGCCAGCTGTTGCTGCCGTCCATCAGCAGCGACGCGAACATCGTGCCGACGATCAGGTTCAGCTGGGCCACGGACGAGGAAAACAGCGTCGGCAGCATCAGCGTGCCGACCCGGCGCACACCCGGGTGCCTGAAATTGAGCCGCAGCCGCGGCCGCAGGCCCAGCCGCCCCATCGCCGGCCACAGCAGCACCAGCTGCAGCAGGCCGGCGGCCAGCACGCCCCAGGCCAGGGCGTGGATGGGCACCGCCAGCAACGGGGCCAGGAACAGCATGGCCGCGATGACCGACAGGTTGTGCAGCACCGGCGTCACTGCCGGCAGGGCGAAGCGCTGGAAACTGTTGAGCACGGCGCCGGCCAGGGCCGTCATCGACACCAGGGCCAGGTAGGGGAAGACGATGCGCAGCAGGTCGCTGGTAAGGCCGAACTTGGCGGCGTCGTCGAGCTGGCCGGGCGCGATCATCGCCACCACCAGCGGCGCCGCCAGCACGCCCAGGCCGCTGACCACCAGCACCACCGCGCACAGGGCCCCGGCGACGTGGTCCAGGAAGTCCTTGAGCGCCGCCTGGTCGCCACGCTGGCGCAGCTCCGACAGCACCGGCACGAAGGCCGAGGCGAAGGAACCCTCGGCGAAGATCCGGCGCAGGTAGTTGGGGATGCGGTAGGCCACCGCGAAGGCGTCGACCAGGCCGCCGGCGCCGAAGATCTGGGCCTGCACCACGTCCCGGGCGAAGCCGGCGACGCGCGAGAGCAGGGTCATCGCGCTGAAAACCGCGGTCGAGCGCAGCAGCCCGCCCCGCGCCCGGGGCTCGGTGGGGGCCGTCATGCCCTGCCCCCCGGGGGTATTTGACTCAAGCTACTGAATCCCCCATAATTTCGGGTCTTTCGACCCCTTATTCCCGGCCGGGACCGCAAATCCTGGCCATCGTCCAACGTTTTCAGGAGCCCTCCGTGGCCAACATCAAGTCCGCCAAGAAGCGCGCCAAGCAGACCGTCGTCCGCAACGCCCGCAATGCCAGCCAGCGTTCCATGCTGCGCACCGCCGTGAAGAAGGTCCTCAAGGCCCTCGAAGCCAAGGACGCCCCGGCCGCCGAGGCCGCGTTCGCGACCGCCCAGCCGATCCTGGACCGTTATTCGGCCCGCGGCCTGATCCACAAGAACAAGGCTGCCCGCCACAAGAGCCGCATCAGCGCCCACATCAAGGCGCTCAAGCAGGCCTGAGCCCGCGGCGCCCCTGGTCACCCAGGCAGGCGCCCTGGCCAGCGCACGAAGGCCGGCGAAAGCCGGCCTTTTTGCTGCCTGGGATTTGACCACCCGCCGGCCGCCGGCCCGCACGTGGCAGCGGCGCGACGCCGCCTCAGCCATTGCGGGCCATCTCGGCGCGCGCCGCGACGTCTTCGGCGGCCTCCAGCGCGGCGGCTTTCTGGTCGTCGAAGAACTGCTGCACCTTCAGCACGACCGGCCAGGTGCCCTCGCGGCCGATGGCCGAGGCCAGGAACCACGGCTCCTTCCAGTCCAGCGCCTCGACCAGCGCCTCGGCGCGCGCCTGGCGCTCGTCCTCGGGCAGCAGGTCGGCCTTGTTGAGCACCAGCCAGCGCGGCTTTTCCAGCATGGCCGGGTCGTGCTTGCGCAGTTCGGCCTCGATCGCACGGACCTGCTGCACCGGATCCACGCCCTCGTCGAAGGGCGCCATGTCCACCAGGTGCAGCAGCAGGCGGGTGCGCTGCACGTGGCGCAGGAACTGCGCGCCCAGGCCGGCGCCGTCGGCGGCACCCTCGATCAGGCCGGGGATGTCGGCGATGACGAAGCTGCGGTCCACTTCGACGCTGACCACGCCCAGGTTGGGGTAGAGGGTAGTGAACGGGTAATCGGCCACCTTCGGCGTGGCCGAGGACACGGCGCGGATGAAGGTGGACTTGCCGGCATTGGGGAAACCCAGCAGGCCGACGTCGGCCAGCAGCTTGAGCTCGAGCCGGATCTCGCGCTCCTCGCCCGGCGTGCCGGTGCCGGCCTTGCGCGGCGCGCGGTTGACCGAACTCTTGAAATGCACGTTGCCCTTGCCGCCCACGCCGCCCTGAGCCACCAGCAGGCGGTCGCCGTGGTCGGTGAGGTCGCCAATGATCTCGTCGGTGCCGACGTTGATCACCTCGGTGCCGACCGGCACGCGGATCACCACGTCGTCGCCGGCCTTGCCGAACATCTGCCGCCCCATGCCGTTCTGGCCGCGCTGGGCGCGGTACTGGCGCTGGTGGCGGAAGTCGATGAGGGTGTTGAGGTTCTCGTCGGCCTGCAGCCAGACGCTGCCGCCGTTGCCGCCGTCGCCGCCGTCCGGACCACCCAGCGGGATGAATTTCTCCCGCCGGAAGCTGATGCAACCGTTGCCGCCGTTGCCGGCAGAGACGGTGATGGTGGCTTCGTCAACGAATTTCACGAGGTGTTTCCCTGGCGGGGCCCGGGGCCGTCCGCACTGATTGTGGGCCGTCCGCGCCGCGCCGTGAAGGGCGCGGGCCCGAATGGCCGGTGATTTGCCGGTGAATTGCCGTCTTGGAAACGAAAAGCCCCGCCGAAGCGGGGCCCTTCAGGCGGAACCGGGCGGGTTTCAGGCCGCCGGGACCACGCTCACGGTGCGGCGCTTCTTGGGGCCCTTGACCGAGAAATCGACCACGCCGTTCACCAGGGCGAACAGGGTGTGGTCGCGGCCGAGGCCGACGCCCGGACCCGGATGGAACTCGGTGCCGCGCTGGCGCACGATGATGTTGCCGGCTTCGATGGCCTGGCCGCCGTACATCTTGACGCCCAGGTACTTCGGGTTGGAGTCGCGGCCGTTGCGGGACGAGCCTACGCCTTTTTTCTGTGCCATGACGTTGTCTCCTCTGGCTTAGCCGGCGATGCCGGTGATTTCGATTTCGGTGAAGTACTGCCGGTGGCCCATCTGCTTGCGATGGTGCTTACGACGGCGGAACTTGACGATGCGGACCTTCTCAAGACGACCATGCGACTTGACGGTGGCCGTGACCTTGGCGCCATCGACGAGCGGCGCACCGACGGTGACCTTGTCGCCGTCGCCGAGCATCAGCACCTTTTCGATGTCGAAGCTCTTGCCTTCTTCCAGGTCGATTTTCTCGACCTTCAGGGTCTCGCCCTGCATGACGCGGTATTGCTTACCGCCGGTAACGATGACTGCGTACATGACCGGAATTCCTCTGTAGTTATTTTGGACACTCTGACCCGGGGTCAACGGGCACAGAAGCGGAATTATAGGGGACACGCCCGGCCCGGCGCAAGCCCCTGTCCCACAAGGCAATTCACCCGCCGTAGCCGGTCGGGAGGGGGCGGACTGCTAGACTGCCGGGTTCCCGTTCCCGCCAGCCGCAAGGAGCCCTCCCCGGCGCATGGACACGATCCGCATACGCGGTGCCCGCACCCACAATCTCAAGAACATCGACCTGGACCTGCCCCGGAACCGGCTGATCGTCATCACCGGCCTGTCGGGCTCGGGCAAGTCGTCCCTGGCCTTCGACACCATCTATGCCGAGGGCCAGCGGCGCTACGTCGAGTCCCTGTCGGCCTATGCCCGGCAATTCCTGAGCGTGATGGAGAAGCCCGACGTCGACCATATCGAGGGCCTGTCGCCGGCGATCTCGATCGAGCAGAAGTCGACCTCCCACAACCCGCGCTCGACCGTCGGCACGATCACCGAGATCTACGACTACCTGCGTTTGCTTTTCGCCCGGGTCGGCACCCCCCGCTGCCCGGACCACCACTACCCGCTCGAGGCCCAGACCGTCGGCCAGATGGTCGACCAGGTGCTGGCGCTGCCGGCCGACCGCCGGTTCATGCTGCTGGCCCCGGTGGTGCGCGAGCGCAAGGGTGAACACGCCCAGGTGTTCGACCAGCTGCGGGCCCAGGGCTTCGTGCGCGTCCGGGTCAACGGCGAGCTGCACGAGCTCGACGCCGTGCCCACGCTCGCCCTGCGCCAGAAGCACACCATCGAGGTGGTGGTGGACCGCTTCAAGCCGCGCGAGGACCTCAAGCAGCGCCTGGCCGAAAGTTTCGAGACCGCGCTCAAGCTCGGCGACGGCCTGGCCCAGGTCCAGGACCTCGATGACGCCGCCGCCGCGCCGCTGCTGTTTTCGTCCAAGTTCAGCTGCCCGGCCTGCGACTACGCCCTGCCCGAGCTCGAGCCCCGCCTGTTCTCGTTCAACTCACCGGTGGGCGCCTGCCCGTCCTGCGACGGCCTGGGCATCTCCCAGTTCTTCGACCCCGCGCGGGTGGTGGTGCATCCGGAGCTGAGCCTGGCGGCCGGCGCCGTACGCGGCTGGGACCGGCGCAATGCCTACTATTTCCAGCTGATCGCATCGCTGGCCAAGCACTACGGCTTCGATCCCGACGCCGCCTGGCAGGACCTGCCCGAACCGGTGCGGCAAGCCGTGCTCTACGGCAGCGGCGACCAGATCATCACCTTCACCTACCTCACCGAATCCGGCGGCCGCACCCAGCGCAAGCACAAGTTCGAGGGCATCGTGCCCAACCTCGAGCGCCGCTACCGCGAGACCGAGTCGCAGGTGGTGAAGGAGGAACTGGCCAAGTTCATCTCCGACCGTCCCTGCCCCGACTGCGGCGGCGCGCGGCTCAACCGCGCCTCGCGCAACGTCTTCGTGGCCGAGCGCAACCTGCCTGAGATCACCAAGCTGCCGGTGGACGAATCGCTGGAGTTCTTCTCGCACCTGTCGCTGTCGGGCTGGCGCGGCGAGATCGCCGTCAAGATCGTCAAGGAAATCCACGACCGCCTGCGCTTCCTGGTCGACGTCGGCCTCGACTACCTCACCCTGGAACGCAAGGCCGACAGCCTGTCCGGCGGCGAAGCCCAGCGCATCCGCCTGGCCAGCCAGATCGGTGCCGGCCTGGTCGGCGTCATGTACGTGCTCGACGAGCCGTCCATCGGCCTGCACCAGCGCGACAACGAGCGCCTGCTGGGCACGCTCACCCGCCTGCGCGACCTGGGCAACACGGTCATCGTGGTCGAACACGACGAAGACGCCATCCGCCTGGCCGACCACATCGTCGACATCGGCCCGGGCGCCGGCGTGCATGGCGGTGAAGTCGTGGCCCAGGGCAACTACGACGACGTGCTCGCGGCGCCGAGGTCGATCACCGGCGACTACCTTTCCGGCCGGCGGGAGATCGAAATCCCCAGGCAGCGGCACAAACCCAACCCGAAGATGATGCTCCGGCTCCGGGGCGCCAGCGGCAACAACCTCAAGGACGTCGACCTGAGCATCCCGGCGGGGCTGTTCACCTGCATCACCGGCGTCTCCGGCTCGGGCAAGTCCACCCTGGTCAACGACACGCTCTACCACCTGGCCGCGAACGACCTCAACGGCGCGTCGCACACCGCCGCGCCGCACCGCGAGGTGGTGGGCATGGACCTGTTCGACAAGGTGGTGGACATCGACCAGAGCCCGATCGGCCGCACGCCGCGCTCGAACCCGGCCACCTACACCGGCCTGTTCACCCCGCTGCGCGAGCTGTTCGCCCAGGTGCCCGAAGCCCGGGCCCGGGGCTACGCGCCGGGGCGTTTCAGCTTCAACGTGCGCGGCGGCCGCTGCGAAGCCTGCCAGGGCGACGGCCTGATCAAGGTGGAGATGCACTTCCTGCCGGACGTCTACGTGCCCTGCGACGTCTGCCATGGCAAACGCTACAACCGCGAAACCCTGGAGATCCTCTACAAGGGCTATTCCATCCACGACGTGCTGGAGATGACGGTCGAGGACGCACTGACCCTGTTCGAGCCGGTCCCGGCGCTGGCGCGAAAGCTCGAGACCCTCATCGACGTCGGCCTGAGCTACATCAAGCTGGGCCAGTCGGCCACCACCCTGTCCGGGGGCGAGGCCCAGCGCGTCAAGCTCTCGAAGGAGCTGAGCCGCCGCGACACCGGCCGCACGCTGTACATCCTCGACGAGCCCACCACCGGCCTGCACTTCCACGACATCGAGCACCTGCTGGCGGTGCTGCACAAGCTGCGCGACGACGGCAATACGATCGTGGTGATCGAGCACAACCTCGACGTCATCAAGACGGCCGACTGGGTCGTCGACCTGGGCCCGGAAGGCGGCCATCGCGGCGGCATGATCATCGCCGAGGGCACGCCCGAGCAGCTCGCGGCGAACAAGGCCTCGCACACCGGCCAGTTCCTGGCGAAACTGCTGGCGAAGAAGACCGCGCCGGCGCCGCGCAAGAGGAAGAAGGCATGAACCCGGTCGTGTACACCGTGGACCTGGAGGTGCGCTGGCGCGACCTGGACGCCTTCAACCACGCCAACAACGCCAGCTACCTGGGTTACATCGAGGAAGCGCGGGTGCGCTGGTTCAAGTCGCTCAGCGCCGACTGGGCCGGAGAAACCGCCGCCCCGATCATGGCCGCGGTGCAGGTGAACTACCGCCGGCCGGTGAACTGGCCGGAAACCGTGCGCGTCGAGCTATTCGCCGAACGGGTCGGCAACAAGTCGCTGACCCTGGGGCACCGCATCCTGTCGGCTTGCGACGGCGACGTGCTTTATTGCGACGGCCACACGGTCCTGGTCTGGGTCGACCGCGGCGGCCAGTCGGTCCCGCTGCCCGACGCGGTGAAAGCCGCCTGCGCCGGCTGAATCCAGACCGCGCCCGCGGTGGCTCAGGGCGCTGAGCGACGCACGGGGAACTGGGCGAACAACTTGCGGCCATCCGCCAGCACCAGCCGGACGCGCGCCCGGTCGCCCTCGGGCAAGGGCCGATTCGGCCGCATCAGCATCAGGTGCAGGCCGCCGGGCTCGAAGCTCAGTGACTCGCCCGGGGCCAGCAGCAGCCTGCCCGCCGGGCGCATCCGGCTCACGCCGCCTTCCTCGACGGTGCGATGGATCATCGGCATGCCGAAATCCAGGCTTTCCACGGCCACCACCTCCACCGGCCCGGCGCAGTCGTTCCTGAGCACCAGGTAAGCGGCAAGCGAAGTCGCGCCCGGCGGCGCGGCCCGCAGCCAGGGATTTTCTATCGTGGGCCGGCAGTCTTCGGCCCCGACCGCCGCCGGGGCGGCGAAGGAGGCTGAAGCCAGCATCAACAGGGGCAACCCCATCAGGAAGCGTCGTGCGTTCATCGGCCTATAGTAATCCGACGCCCGTAGAGGAGCCCTGAACCATGAAACACCCCTTGCTCGCCCTGGCCATCGCGGCCGCCCTTGTTTCGCCTGCGCTGGCGCAGGAAACCCGGCTGACGGTCTACAGCGGCGATTTCGACGCCGTTTCCCGCGGCGGTGGTTACGGCGGCGGCGCTGGCCATGCCCGGGTCCAGACGCGGCTCGGCTGGAACCTGGAAGCCGGCGACAACACCGTTCGCTACGCGCGGCTTCCGCAGGCGCTCGACGCCAGCTCGGTGCGACTGGAACCCGACGGCGAGGCCCGCGTCACCGGCCAGCGCTACGATTTCGCCCTGGCCGATCAGGACGCGCTGCTGCAGCGCGCGATCGGACAGCAGGTGGTGGTGACCCAGGCCGTCGGCAACGGCGTCGAACGCCATGCCGGCACCCTGCTCTCCGCCGGGAACGGCCTGACCCTGCGCCTGGACAGTGGCCAGGTGCGGGTGCTGTCGAACTACGCGAGCTTCGAACTGCCCGAATTGCCCGAGGGACTGGCCGCCGAACCCGGCCTGGCCTGGACCCTGCGCGCCGCGCGTGCCGGTCGCCAGGTGTTCGACCTGGACTACGCCACGGGCGGCCTGGCCTGGCGCGCCGAGTACCGTGCCACCGTGCAGGGCCAGGGCAAGGCCTGCCGCATGGACTTCGACGGCGCCGCGATGGTCGCCAACAACTCCGGCATGGACTTCCGCGACACGGCGCTCACCCTGGTGGCCGGCGAACCCAACCGGGTCGCCGATGCCAGCTACGCCGCCCCGATGGCGGCCAAGGCCGAGCGCATGATGATGGCCGACGCCGCCCCGGCCCCGCAGGCGTCGGGCGAATACCACGCCTACCGCCTGCCCGGCACCGGCGACCTGGCCACCGGCAGCGTGCAGCGCCTGCCGCTGGTCGACCCCGTCACCGGCGCGGCCTGCGAACGCCGCTATGAAACCCACTCACCCATGGGTGAGTGGCAGCCGCCACATCCGATGATCGACGCCAATTACAACGGCCAGTCCGGCGAGCAGCCGGTGCAGGCCCAGCTCCGGTTCGACAACACCAAGGCCGCCGGACTCGGCGTGCCGTTGCCCGCCGGACGCGTGCGCGTCTTCGACGGGGACGATTTCCTGGGCGAAGCCGCGATGGGGCACACCCCGGCCCAGGCCGAGGTCTCGCTGACGCTGGGCACCGCCTTCGACCTGACGGTTGAACGCGAACGCACGGACTTCGCGCTCGACCGCGCCGGCCGCACGATGACCGAGACCGTGCAGCTGACGCTTCGCAACGCCAAGGACGAAGCCGCCACCGTGCACGTGCGCGAGGTGCTGCCGCGCTGGACCGACTGGGACATCACGACGAGTTCGGTGCCGGCGAAAAAGCTCGACGCCCAGGCCGCCGGTTTCGAAGTGAAGGTGCCCGCCGGCGGCGAGACCCAGCTGCGCTACACCGTGCGCTATCGTTGGGCCCCCGACGTCCGCCTGCCCTGAGGACCCGACATGATCACCACCCATCGCCACGGCGACATCCTTGAACTCCAGCTGGCGCGCCCGCCGGTCAACGCGTTGACGCCGGAGCTGCTGGCGGCCCTTCGCACCGCCGTCGAAGCGGCGCCTGCCGAAGGTGCCCGCGGCATCATCCTGTCCGGCGGCGCCAAGGTTTTTTCCGCCGGCATGGACGTGCCGCACCTGATGGGGCTGGACACCGCCGCCCTGAAGGCCGGCTGGGCCTCGCTGTTTTCCGCGGCGCATGCCATCGCCGCGTCGCCGGTGCCGGTAGTCGCCGCCATCGGCGGCCACAGCCCGGCCGGTGGCTGCGTACTGGCCCTGTGCTGCGACTACCGCGTCATGGCGCGCGGCCCGTTCCGCATCGGCCTCAATGAAGTGCAGGTCGGCCTGGTCGCCCCCGACGCCATCCAGCACCTGATGCGCCGCGTGGTCGGCGTCTACCGGGCCGAGCGCCTGCTGGTGGCCGGCGAACTGGTCGAGTCCGAGCAGGCACTGGCTTTCGGCCTGGTCGATGAACTGACCGATGCCGAACACGTGGTGCAGCGCGCGCTGGTGTGGCTGCAGCAGCTGCTCGAACTGCCCAACCCGGCGATGCTGGCCACGCGCTCGCTGGCGCGTGCGGACCTGGTCGGGGCCCTGGCCTCGTTCCACGAAGACGACCTCGATGGTTTCCTGACCGAGTGGAACTCGCCCCACACGCAGGCGGCCCTGCAGGCCCTGGTCGCCCGGCTGGGCAAATGAAGCTGGCGCGCCCGGCCCTGCTGGCGGTGGTGGCCGCGGCAGCCCTGGTGCTGGCGGGCTGCCGCGAACCAATCCCCGCCGACTACGCGCAGTACGCCGGCCACTGGCGCGGCGACGGCGTCTTGCTGGTGCTGATGCCCGACGGGCACGGCAACTACGAGCGGGTCAGCGGCGGCGCGCGCACGCGCGTCGAGGGGCCGGTGCACAGTTTCGATGCGGAAGGCTTCAGCATCGGCGTCGGCGTATTGAGCGCACGCTTTCGCGTTGACGAGCCGCCGCATCTTTCCCGGGGTCGCTGGCGCATGACCGTGGACGAGCAGGAGCTGGTGCGGGTGGAAATCCTGCCGACACGCCCCCCGCGCGACAGCTATTCGCTCTAGCCCGGCGCGTCGCCCGTCGCCACCGGCCGCGAGCGGTCGGCCACCCAACCACTCCAGGACGCCGGATAGATCCGCGCCCCGTGCAGGCCGGCATGCTCCATGGCCAGCAGGTTGTGGCAGGCCGTGACGCCCGAGCCGCAGGAAAGCACGACCTGAGCGGGCTGCCGCCCGTGCATCAGGGCGACGAACTGGCGCCGAAGCACATCCGGCGCCAGGAACCGGCCTTCGGCGAGGTTTGCCGTGAAGGGCCGGTTGCCGGCACCCGGGATGTGGCCGGCCACCGGATCCAGGGGCTCGACGTCACCGCGGAAACGCTCGGGCGCACGGGCATCGAGCAGCCAGCCCGGCGCGTCGTCCAGGCGGGCCAGCACGTCCTGGGTATCGACCTGGCCCGAGGCGTCGAAGTCACCGGGATAGTCCGGGCCGGGCACCGGCCCACGGGTGTCCAGGGGCAGGCCCAATGCCCGCCAGCGCGCCAGGCCGCCATCGAGCACCGCGACGCGTTCATGGCCGAACTGCCGCAGCAGCCACCAGAAGCGGGCGGCGGCCATGGCGCCGCTTTGTTCGTCGTAGGCGACCACCTGGTCCGAAGCCCGGATGCCCAGCCGTCCCAGCAAGGCGGCGAACCGGGCCGCCGTCGGCAGCGGATGCCGGCCCTCGCTCGCGGGCGCACCCGGCCGCGACAGGTCGCGCTCGAGGTGGGCATGGCCTGCGCCGGGCAAGTGGGACTGCGCCCAGGCCGCCTCGCCGGCATCGGGGTCGCCCAGCGCGTGCCGGCAATCAACCAGCACCAGGCCCGGTTCGCCCAGTTTCGCGGCCAGGTCTTCTGCCGATACCAGCGTGGTCCACTTCATCCGTGCTGCTCCAGTCTCTGGCGGAAATTGACCAGCATCGAGGCCGTGGCACCCCAGATGCGATGGCCACCGTAGCTCAGTTCCAGCACCCGCCGCTGGCGGCCCTGGAAGTCGACGTCGAGCGTGCGCACGTTGTCCGGGTCGAGCAGGAAACGCAGCGGGACCTCGAAGGCCTCCGCGACCTCGGAGGGATCCGGCGCCGCCCGGAACGCGTCCTGCACCCGCGCCACCACGGGGAAAACGTGGAAGCCGGTGATCGTGACGAAAGGGTCGAGGTAACCCTGGGGCGTGGACAGCGCACCCGGCAGGCCCACTTCCTCGTGCGCTTCGCGCAGGGCGGCTTCCACCGGATCGGCGTCGCTGTTCTCGATGCGTCCGCCGGGAAAGGCGATCTGGCCGGCGTGGTGGCGCAGCGCCTCGGTGCGACGGGTCAGCAGGACCTGCGGGCCACCCGGGCGTTCCACCAGGGCCACCAGCACGGCTGCCTGGCGCAGCGGCAGGCCGGCGGGCAGCAGGTCGGCCAGTTCGGCATGGTTCCAGCCCGGGCCGGGCGGAGGCCGGTCCAGCGGTAGCAGGGCATGGGGGAGCCGTTCGAGCGGGTCGAACGGGCGGGTCACACCCGCAGCGCCTCGCGGGCGGGCAGCACCGTTTCCATCAGGTTCAAGCGCTCGTCGTCGCCCATCTGCGACCAGCGGGCGATCTCGGCGACGCTGCGATGGCAGCCTTCGCAATGGCCGCTGGCATCAAGCGAACAAATACCGATGCAGGGGCTGAGCACGGCGCGGTAGCCGGAGGACGTGGACATGATCGAGTGGCGCAAAAACAGGGGCCGCGCCGTCGCCGGCGCGGCCCCTGGAGGTTTACTCGACGCCTTCGAGCTTGATGTCGAAGACCAGCGCCTGGCCCGGGCCGACCGGCGAACGCGGGTCGTTGCCAAACGCCTTGTCGGACGGCAGGAACACTTCCCAGCGCGAGCCGGCCGGCATCATCACCAGGACTTCCTGGACGCCGCGGATCGGGAACTCGCTGACCTTGAACGAGGCCGGGGTCGGGTTCTGCTGCGCGTAGGTGTTGGCGAACTCCTGGCCGGTCGAGACCGAACCACGGTAGTGCATCTTCACCGTGCTGCTGGTCGTCGGCTTGGCGCCGGTGCCGGCCTCGATCACGCGATACTGGATGCCGCTGGGCAGCACGGTGATGCCCGGCTTGCCACGGTTGGCCGCCAGGAACGCGTCGGACTTGGCCTTGTTTTCATTGGCCACGCGTTCGAACTCGCTGCGGGCCTGGGCCACCATGCGCTGCTGCAGGCCGGCCAGCTGGCCGTCCATCTGCTCCTGCGGGTGGGCCGGGGCGCGCTTGGCGAAACCGTCCTGCAGCGCCTTGATGACCTGGTTGATGTCGACGTCGACGTTCTGGTCGGCAAGGTCCTTGCCCAGGTCGTAGCCAATCGCGTAGCTCAGGACCGGCTTGTTGGCCGGGGGCGGAGCCGGCGCATTGGCCGGGGCGGACTGGGCCAGGGCAACGCCGGCGCTCAGACCAAAGGCTGCCAGGCAGGCAGCCAACAGACGCAACTTCATCAGGAAATCTCCATTGGTTGGTTGGGGCGATGTGGTGCCCCGAATGCCGCGCTAGGATAGCCCCCGCACGGCTGAACCGCCACTGACATCTAAGGCATGGGCCCGTTTCGGACCCCATCCCATGCCGCGAGTTCCCCGCTTAACGGAGTTTTACGAAATGGCCTTCAACACCCTGCTGGTCGAAGACCAGGGCGCCATCCGGCGCATCACCCTCAACCGCCCCGACAAGCTCAATGCACTCAACCGCGAAACCCTGACCGAGTTGCACGCCGCCTTCGCCGACGCCGCCAGCGAGGCCTCGGTGCGCGTGGTCGTGCTTACCGGCGCCGGCGGCAAAGCCTTCGTGGCCGGCGCCGACATCGCCGAGATGAACGGCCTCAGCCCGGCCCAGGCGCGGGATTTTTCCGCCCACGGACAGGCCCTGATGACCCGCATCGAGCGCCTGGGCAAGCCCGTGATCGCACGCGTCAACGGGTTTGCCCTGGGCGGCGGTTTGGAACTGGCCATGGCCTGCCACCTGCGCATCGCCGCCGACAACGCCAAGCTTGGCCAGCCCGAGGTCAACCTCGGCTTGGTGCCAGGCTTTGGCGGCACCCAGCGCCTGCTGCGCCTGGCCGGTCGCGGCGTCGCGCTCGAGCTGTGCCTGCTGGGCGCACCGATCACCGCCGCGCGCGCGGCTGAATTGGGCGTGGTCACCAAGGTGGTGCCGGCCGATGAGCTCGATGCCGAAGTGGATGCGATCGCGACCCAGCTGGCCAACTCGGCCCCGCTGGCGCTGCGCGGCATCCTCGACGCCATCACCCTGGGCGGCGAGGCGCCGCTCGACACCGGCCTGGACCACGAAACCCAGGTGTTCGCGGTCACCTTCTCGACGCAGGACATGAAGGAAGGCACCGACGCCTTCCTGGCGCGCCGCAAGCCCAGCTTCAGCGGCTGCTGACCGGCGCCGCGGCGGCCGTGCACCTGCATCGTTTCCACGGCGGCCTGGACCTGCCCGGCCACAAGGCCGAGTCCACCGCCGGCGGGCTGCGTCGCGTGGCGCCGCCGCCGCGGCTGTATCTCTCGCTGCTCCAGCATGCCGGCCTGCCCGCCGAAGCCTGCGTCGGCGTTGGCGAGGCCGTGGCGCGTGGCCAATGCATCGCCCGTGTCGAAGCGGGCGCGGGCGCCGACCTGCATGCGCCGCTCGCAGGCCGGGTGGTGGCCATTCAAACCCGCGCGCTGCCGGGCCCGTCCGGGCTGGCCGTGCCGCATATCGTGCTCGACACCCAGGCGGACGGACCGACGCAGGCCATGCCGCCGCTGGGCGACCCGGCGCCGGTCAACGCGATCCGCGCCCGCATCCGCGATGCCGGCATCGTCGGCCTGGGCGGCGCGGGCTTTCCCACCGCCGGCAAGCTGGCGGTCACCCGCGCGACCCTGGTCATCAACGGCGCCGAATGCGAGCCGTGGATCGCCTGCGACGACGCGCTGCTGCGCGAACACGCGGACGAGGTGGTGCGCGGCGCCCGGCTGATGGCGCGCGTCGCCGGTGCCGGACGGATCCTGCTGGCCATCGAGGACAGCATGCGCGAGGCCCTGGCCGCCTGCAGCGAGGCCGTGGCGGCGCATGGCAACGAAGAGGTGACGCTGGTCGCGGTGCCTACCCGCTATCCGGAGGGTGGCGAACGCCAGCTGATCCAGGTGCTGACCGGACAGGAGGTCCCGCGCGGTGGCCTGCCGCGCGACATCGGCGTGGTGGTGCAGAACGTGGCCACCGCCCGCGCCGCCTGGCGCGCCGTGGCGCTGGGCGAAGCCCTGTTCGAGCGCGTGGTCACCGTCACCGGCCCGGGCGTCGCCCGGCCCGGTAATTTTTTCGTGCCGCTGGGCACCCCGGTTGGGTACCTGGTCGAACAGGCCGGCGGCTACACGCCGCTGGCGCAGCGGCTGATGCTGGGCGGCCCGATGATGGGCATCGCCCTGCCCCATGACGACTTCGCCATCGGCAAGACCCACAACTGCGTGCTCGTGCTGGGCGACGCCGAGCTGCGCGCCAGCGACGACGAAATGCCCTGCATCCGCTGCGGCGATTGCGCCACGGTCTGTCCCTCCCGGCTGCTGCCGCAGCAGCTGCTCTGGCAGGCACGCGCCGGACGACTCGACGAGGCCCGCGACCAGGGGCTGTTCGACTGCATCGAATGTGGCTGCTGCGACCTGGCCTGCCCCAGCCATATCCCGCTGACCGAGCAATTCCGCCGCGCCAAGGGTGAGCTGCTCGCCCGCGAGGCCGATGCCGTGCTCGCCGAAGCCGCGCGGCAACGCTTCGAGGCCCGGCGCGAACGGCTCGAACGCGAGGCCGCCGAACGCGAGGCGCGGCTGGCGGCACGAAAGTCCGCCGCCAGCCCGGCCGGCGTGGCGGCGGCGCTCGAACGCGCCCGCGCCCGTCGCGTCGCCGGCACCGATCCGGATGCCGGCGCATGAGGACCTTCGAAACCGCGCCGGCGCCGCACCTGCCTGCACGCCGGACCGTGCGCGCAACCATGGGCCTGGTGATCGCCGCACTGGTGCCGGGCGTGCTTGCGCATGCCTGGTTCTTCGGTCCCGGCGTGCTGGTCCAGATCGCACTGGCCACGGCATTCGCGCTGGGCTTCGAAGCGGCGATGCTCAAGGCCCGCGGCAAACCGCTGCGGCCGTTCCTGACCGACCTCAGCGCGCCGCTCACCGCCGTGCTGTTCGCACTATGCATTCCGCCGCTGGCGCCCTGGTGGCTGGCGGCGATCGGCATGCTGGCGGCGATCGTCTTCGCCAAGCACCTGTTCGGCGGCCTGGGCAACAACCTGTTCAACCCGGCGATGGTGGCCGTGGCGGTGGTGGTGCTCGCTTTCCCGCGTGCCTTCACCCACTGGCTCGCGCCTGCCGGGCTGGAGGCCACGATGGGCCTGCCCGGCCTGGCCGACAGCCTGGTCGCGATTTTCACCGGGCACCTGCCGCCACCCTGGGGTTGGGACACCCTGGCGCAGGCGACGCCGCTCGACACCGTGCGCACCCTGGGCAGCCAGGGCGCGACCCTGGCCGAAATCCGCGACGCGCCGGTGTTCGGGGACTTCGGCGGCCGGGGCTGGGAGTGGGTGGCGAACTTCTACGTGCTGGGCGGCCTGTTCCTGCTGTTCAAGCGCATCATCCCCTGGCAGGTGCCGGTGGCGACGCTGGCGACGGTGCTGGTGCTGACGCTGCCGTTCTGGCTGGCCGACCCGGACCTGCATCCGTTCCCCCTGCAGCACGTGTTTTCGGGCGGGCTGGTGCTGGCGGCGTTTTTCATCGCCACCGATCCGGTCAGCGGCTGCACGACGCCGCGCGGGCGACTTGTCTTTGGTGCCGGCGTCGCGCTGCTGACGCTGGCGATCCGCCGCTGGGGCGGCTTCCCGGACGGCGTGGCCTTCGCGGTGCTGCTGATGAACTGCGCCGCGCCCTGGATCGATGCCCACACGCGACCGCGCATCCTCGGCGAAGGCCGGCCGCCACGCCAGGACGCGCCGTCATGAAACCCAGCCTGCGCGAATCGCTGCGCGCCAGCGGGCAGCTGGCCCTGGCCGGCCTGGCCGCGGCCGCGCTGCTGGCCGGCACCTGGGCCCTGACCCGCGACCGCATCGCCGACAGCGAGCGCCAGGCGAACCTGCAGGCACTGCAGATCGTTTTGCCCGCGGACCGCTACGACAACGACCCCATCGCCGCGGGCGTGACCGTGCAGGCGCCGGGGTGGCTCGGCCAGGCGTCCTCGAAGGTCCATCGCGCCTGTCTCGGCGGCGAGTCGGCGGCGCTGGTCCTGGAGGCGACCGCGCCGGACGGTTACGCCGGGCCCATCCGGCTGCTGGTGGCCGTGGACCGCGAGGGACGCGTGCTGGGCGTGCGCATCACGGCGCACCAGGAAACGCCGGGGCTGGGCGACGACATCGAAGCCGGCCGCAGCGACTGGATCCACGGATTCCGCTCACGCGCCCTGGGCGACCCGGCCCGCGAGCACTGGCGCGTCCGGCGCGATGGCGGCCACTTCCCCCAGTTCGCCGGCGCCACGCTGACGCCGCGCGCGGTGGTCGCGGCGGTGCGCCGCAGCCTGGATTTCGTTGCCGCGCACGGTAACGCGGTCCGCGCCGCCGAAGCCGGCGCTACACTTGTGTTCACCGACGCACCGACCGATCCACCGCCAGCCCGATGACCGCCAGCACGCCCCGCGCCATCCTCGAATACGGCCTGTCCAGCGGCAACGTCGGCCTGGTGCAGCTGCTGGGGCTGTGCCCGCTGCTGGCGGTGAGCAACAACGCCGTCAATGCGCTGGGCCTGGGCCTGGCGACGGTGCTGGCGCTGCTGGTCACCAATACCGCGGTGGCGACGATTCGCAAGCTCACCCGCCGCGACGTGCGCATCCCCGCGTTCATCATGGTCATCGCCGCGGTAGTGACCTCGATCGAACTGGCCATGCGCGCCTTCCTGCCACAGCTGCACGCGGTGCTCGGCCTGTTCATTCCGCTGATCGTCACCAACTGCGCGCTGATGGGCCGCGCCGAGGCCTTCGCCTCGCGCAACGACCCGGGCCGTGCGGCGCTCGACGGCCTGGCGACCGGCCTGGGCTTCCTCTGGGTGCTGCTGCTGATCGGCGCCCTGCGCGAGCTGATCGGCGAAGGCAGCCTGTTCGCCGGCGCCGGCCACCTGCTTGGCCTGCCGGGACTGGAACTGGCCGCGGCGGGCTACCCGGGGTTCGTGCTGGCCATCCTGCCGGTGGGCGCCTTCGTGGTGCTGGCGGCGCTGGTCGCGACGCGACAGGCCTGGCGACTTCGACGCACGGGCACCGCGGCATGAAGGCGGCCGACCGGCAGGAACTGTTCGCAAGGCTGTCCGAACTCAATCCCAAGCCCACCACCGAGCTCGAATACAGCTCGCCCTTCGAGCTGCTGGTGGCGGTGACGCTGTCGGCCCAGGCCACCGATGTCGGCGTCAACAAGGCCACGCGGCGGCTGTTCCCGGTGGCCAATACGCCGGCCGCCATCCTCGCCTTGGGCGAAGAAGGGCTGAAGAAGTACATCTCGACGATCGGCCTGTACAACGCCAAGGCCGCCAACGTCGTGGCGGCCTGCCGCATCCTGGTCGAACAACACGGCGGCGAGGTGCCGCGCGACCGCGAATCGCTAGAAGCCCTGCCCGGCGTCGGCCGCAAGACCGCCAACGTCGTGCTCAACACCGCCTTCGGCGAACCGACGATCGCCGTTGATACGCACATTTTCCGGGTCGCCAACCGCACCGGGCTGGCCCCGGGAAAAACCGTGCGCGCGGTTGAAGACAAATTGATGAAGGCCGTGCCGGCGCAATACCGGCTCGACGCACACCATTGGCTGATCCTCCACGGACGCTACGTGTGCAAGGCACGCAAGCCCGACTGTCCCCAGTGCGTCATCCGGGACCTGTGCCGCTACCGGGACAAGACCCCGGCGGCCTGACTAGCGAAACTCGCCCAGCCGCAGCCACTTGGTGGCGACCCACTTCTCGCCCGCCAGCACCGGCGCGCCGCCGTGGCGGGTGCCGGTCATCGGATGCGGCCGGTCGTAGCTGAAGAAGACGGCATTGCCCTTGATCGGGGCGACGTTGAATCCCGCGTCGGGGAACGTCGTCTCGCCGCCCGCCTCCGGATTGTTGAGATACATCACGATCGACGCGACGCGCTGCCCGCCATTGGACAGGATGCCGGCGGTGCCGGATTTGTCGGGATCGAAGTAGTCGAAATGCGGTTTGTACTCGGCTCCCGGCCCGTAGCGCAGGATCTGCAGGCCTTCGCCGAACTCCACCGGCCAGGCGCACAGTTTGGCCAGGCGGGTTTCGATGCGTTGGCACAGCGCGTTTTCCCCGCGCGTGAAGAACATGCCCTCGCTGGTACGCGCTTCATGCACCTGGCTGACCCCCTCATCGAGCAGGAAGGTCTCCGAGCGCTGCAGCCGCTGGCGGGCCAGCTCGATCAGCCCGTCGCATTCGGCGTCCGACAGCAGCCCGCCCATTACCACCACGCGCGGGTGCCTGAGGTTCGCCAGCACCGCCACCCGGCGATCGCCGCCGTCGAGCTGGTGCGGGCCGCCGCGATCCATCGGCTCGGGCACGGGCGTCGGTTCCGGCAAGCCATTGGCCCGGGCATGTTCGACCATCAATCCGTGGATGACTTCCTGCACGGCCAACTGCGCCTGGTCGCGCTGCCAGCCTTCGACCACCATCGCGTCCATGACGTCGAAGGGCTCACGCCCGGACCGGACCTGGTCCACGATCCACTGGCGCGATGAATCGGGCAATTCGAGTGTGGTCATCGGATCTCCGGGGGCGTCGGTTCGTAGCCCGGACGATATTACCCGCCCCGGCGGCACGGGTCGCCTGGCCCGCCGCAATGAAAAAAGGCCGCGGCCCGGGGCGCCCGGACCGCGGCCTTGCGTACCCTGCGGACGTCAGAAGTTGAACTGGGTGCGCAGCGCGTACTGCGCGGTTTCGTCCCCGCTGAAGTCGTTGTCGCCCTGGGTGTAGTTGAACATCAGGCGCAGGTTCGGGTTGATGTAGTAGTTCATGCCCAGGATCCAGGTGCTGGCCTCGAGGCCCGGGATGTCCTGGTTCTCGATGTTGTCGAAGCGCGCGGTCAGCTCCCAGAGCCCGTGCTCGCCCACCTTCGGCGACGCGAACACGCCGTTGCCGGCCTTGTAGGACTTGCGGCCGCCATTGAGCATCACGCTGCCCTGCACGTAGAAGGTGCGCACGTCCTGGTCGGCGCCGAGCGGCTGGCCGAAGCTGGCGTTGGCGTACTCGGACTGGAAGAAGACCGGTCCGAACAGGCCGGCCAGCTCGAGGCCGAGCGCATCGACCTGCTCGCCGCCGGCGCCCGGCGAGGTGGCGATGCCGAGGCTGGGGCCACGACGGCCGGCGTAGTTGGCCGAAGCCGAGAGGTTCGCCGAACCCTGGTTGATGTTCTCGTGGCTGTACCACGCGCCCAGGTGGAGCACCTGCTCGGCACCCATCACCGGCGCCCAGGTCGTGCGACCTGCGAAGCCCATGCCTTCATTGCGCGGACCCGAAGCCCCGCGCAGGTTGAACACCGTGCCACCGGCCGTCCAGTTGTCGCCCGCGACGAGATAGCCCACGCCCTGCTGGAACTGGCGGCCGCTGAACAGGCCGGTGGCCGAGGCGAACGGGCGTTCCATCATCAGGATTTCATTGGAGCTGGTCAGCTCTTCCATCGACCGGTAGGGCTTGAAGTGGCCGACGGTCAACTTGCCGGGCCCGAGCGTGCGGGCGATGTAGAGGTCGCGCAGGCCGTCGAGGTTGGTGCCGGCGGCGAAGTCCTGCTCGATCTTGTATTCCCAGCCCGAGACCGTGCCCCCCAGGGTCAGGCGGGCGCGGCGGAACTCGGACGTGCCGGTGGTGGTGGCCAGGTCCCGATCCCAGGCGTAGCCGTCAAAGTGCAGGCGTCCACCGAGGCTGAACGAGGCGGTGCCGTCGGGCGAGGTCACCTTCAGGCCGCCCTTGGTCTCCACCTTGGGCTGGGTGGCCTGGACGGCCTTGAGCGCTTCGGCGGTATCCACGTTGACGGCCGACTGGGCGTCGTCGCGCTCCTCGAGCTGCTCGATGCGCGCCATCAGCGCCTGGACCTGGGCCTTGAGCTCGGCGACTTCCTGGTCGCTGGCCTGCTGCGCGAAGGCGGTGTCGGGACTCAAACCCGTGAGTGCGGCCGCGAGCGAAGCGGCGAGGATGGTCAAACGCATGTCATGAACTCCCTGGATGATTTGATGCCGTTGGCGGCCGGTTTCAGCGGGCACAGCCTGACGCGACATTGTGACGGCAACTTGTGGGTTTCATGACAGCGCCGTGACGGTTGGGGCGGGGCCGGGCCAGGCCCTGTCACGCGATTGTCATGAACGGGCAACAAGCTTGTCATCGGTCCGGCCTGTAATGGCCCGGCATCGGGGCAAGCCCCCGTCGCCGCACCCACCTTCCTAGGAGTCGCAACGTGCTCAAGTCCATCAAGTGCAGCCTGGCCGCCATCGCCCTGGCCGCCGGCCTCGCCCCCGCCACCCAGGCCGCCGAGATCACCGGCGCCGGCGCCTCGTTCGTGTTCCCGACCATGTCGCGCTGGTCCGCCGATTACAACGAAGCCACCGGCAACCGCGTCAACTACCAGTCCATTGGTTCGGGCGGCGGCATCGCCCAGATCAAGGCCAACACCGTCGACTTCGGCTCCTCGGATGCGCCGCTCAAGCCCGATGACCTGGCCGGCTCCCACCTGGCCCAGTTCCCGTCCGTGATGGGCGGCATCGTGCCGGCCTTCAACGTGCCGGGCATCGCCGCCAACCAGCTCCGGCTCGACGGCGCCACCCTGGCCAACATCTACCTGGGCAAGATCGGCAAGTGGAACGACCCGGCCATCGTCGCACTCAACCCGGGCGTGACGCTGCCGGACCTGCGCATCACCGTCGTGCACCGTTCCGACGGCTCCGGCACCACCTTCAACTTCGTCAACTACCTGTCCAAGGTCTCGCCGGAATGGCAGTCCAAGGTCGGTGAAGGCACCTCGGTGCGCTGGCCGACCGGCGTGGGCGGCAAGGGCAACGAGGGCGTGACCGCCTACGTCAAGCAGATCAAGGGCGCGATCGGCTACATCGAGCTGTCCTATGCGCTGACCAACAAGGTCGCCTACGCGACCATGAAAAACGCCAACGGCAACTACGTCCAGGCGTCCAACGCCTCGATCCAGGCCGCCGCGGCCAGCGCCGAATGGGGCAAGGCCAAGGACTTCTACCTGGTGGTGACCAATGCCCCGGGCGACGACGCCTGGCCGATCGCCGCGACCAATTTCATCCTGATGTCCAAGAAGCCGAAGAACGCCGCGGGCAACAAGGCCGCGCGCGAGTTCTTCGACTGGGTCTACGAGAACGGCGACGAGTCGGCCACCCAGCTGGGCTACGTGCCGCTGCCGGATGCGCTGGTCGAGCAGATCAAGACCTACTGGTCGGCGAACTTCAAGTAATCGCCGCCACCCCCACACGGCCCGCGCGCCACCCGGCGCGCGGGCCGGTTTCACCACGCAGGCACCACCCACAGAGCGCCGCGCATGCAAATTGCTTCCGCCCCCAACCCGGTTGACCGCTCGCACCGCGCCGATGCCTTCGGCGACTGGGCGTTCCGGAACCTCGTCACGCTGGCCGGCTGGTTCGTGCTGGCCGCGCTGGGCCTGGCCGCCCTGTCGATGCTCTGGGGTGGTCGCGAAGCCTTCATGGAATTCGGACCAGGTTTCCTGACCTCGACCGCGTGGAACCCGGTCACCGAGGAATACGGGGCCCTGGTCGCCATCTACGGCACCATCGTCAGCACCATCATCGCGATGATCATCGCCGTGCCGGTGAGCTTCGGCATCGCGCTGTTCCTCACCGAGGTGGCCCCCGCCTGGATCCGCCAGCCGCTCGGGACCGCCATCGAATTGCTGGCCGGCATCCCCTCGATCATCTACGGCATGTGGGGCCTGTTCGTACTGGCGCCCTTCCTGGCCGAAAACGTCTATCCCTGGGTCGACGAGAACATGGGCGCGCTGCCCTTCCTGGGCGTGCTGTTCCGCGGCCCGCCCCTGGGCATCGGCATGCTGACCGCCGGCATCGTGCTGGCGATCATGATCATCCCCTTCATCTCCTCGGTGATGCGCGACGTCTTCAACACCGTACCCGTGCGCCTGAAGGAGTCTGCCTACGCGCTGGGCTCCACCACCTTCGAGGTGGTCTGGGACATCGTGCTGCCCTACACCCGCTCGGCCGTGATCGGCGGCATCTTCCTGGGCATGGGCCGCGCCCTGGGCGAGACCATGGCCGTCACCTTCGTGCTGGGCAACTCCCACCACATCAACGCCTCGCTGCTGATGCCCGGCAATTCGATCGCCGCCTCCATCGCCAACGAGTTCGCCGAAGCCACCACGCCGATGTACCAGTCGGCCCTGCTGGCCCTGGGTTTCGTGCTGTTCCTGGTCACCTTCGTGGTGCTGGCGATCGCCAAGCTGATGCTGATGCGCCTGGCCAAGCGGGAGGGCAACTGATGACCGCACTCGCGCAACGCATGTATTTCCGCCGGCGCCTGGTCAACGCACTGGCCATGGTGCTCTCCGCCGCGGCGACGCTGTTCGGCCTGTTCTGGCTGGTCTGGATCCTGTGGGTCACGATCAGCAAGGGCATCGACGCGATGAGCCTGCAGCTGTTCACCGAGATGACCCCGCCCCCGGGCCAGGAAACCGGCGGCCTGAAGAACGCCATCGTCGGTTCGCTCATGCTCAGCTCGCTGGCCGTGGCCATGGGCGCGCCGGTCGGCATCGCCGCCGGCACCTACCTGGCCGAGTACGCCCGGGCGCGCAAGATCGGCGAGGTCATCCGCTTCGTCAACGATATCCTGCTCTCGGCGCCCTCCATCGTGCTGGGCCTGTTCATCTACACCGTGGTGGTGCGCACGACCGGCAGCTTCTCGGGTTACGCCGGCTCGATCGCCATGGCCTTCATCGTGCTGCCGGTGGTGGTTCGCACGACCGACGAAATGCTGCGCCTGGTGCCCAGCCAGATGCGCGAAGCGGCACTCTCGCTGGGCATCCCGCAGTGGAAGGTGACCACGCAGATCCTCTACCGCGCCGCCCTGCCCGGCATCATCACCGGTGTCCTGCTGGCGCTGGCGCGCATCGCCGGCGAGACCGCGCCGCTGCTGTTCACCGCCTTCAACAACCAGTACTGGAGCACCGACATGTCGGGCGCGATGCCCAACCTGCCGGTCACGATCTTCCAGTTCGCGATGAGCCCCTTCCAGTACTGGAACCAGCTGGCCTGGGCCGGCGCTTTCCTGATCACCCTGTTCGTGCTGGCGGTTTCCCTGCTCGCACGCGCCATCCTGCTGCGCAAGAAGACCCATCATGACTGAAGCCCCGATCACCTTCGCCACCGCCGTCCCGAACGCGGCCATCGACGATTCGCCGCAGGAGGTGAAGCTGGCCGCCCGCGACCTGGCCTTCCACTACGGTGACTTCGCCGCGCTCAAGGACATCAACCTCGACATCCCGAAGAACAAGGTGTCGGCGCTGATCGGCCCGTCCGGCTGCGGCAAGTCGACCCTGCTGCGGGTCTTCAACCGCATCTACTCGATCTACCCGGGCCAGCGCGCCAGCGGCCAGGTCCTGCTCGATGGCGAAGACGTGCTCGACCCCAAGTACCCGCTCAACAAGCTGCGCAGCAAGATCGGCATGGTGTTCCAGAAGCCGGTGCCGTTCCCGATGACCATCCAGGACAACATCGCCTACGGCATCGGCCACTACGAGAAGCTGTCAAAGTCCGACATGGCCGACCGGGTCGAAGAGGCCCTGCGCCAGGCGGCGCTGTGGGACGAGGTCAAGGACAAGCTCAAGCAGAGCGCCCTGGGCCTGTCCGGCGGCCAGCAGCAGCGCCTGTGCATCGCCCGTGCGGTCGCCCTGAAGCCGCAGGTGATCCTGTTCGACGAGCCCACCTCGGCCCTCGACCCGATCGCCACCGGCAAGATCGAGCAGCTCTTCGCCGAGCTCAAGCAGCAGTTCACGATCCTGATCGTCACCCACAACATGCAGCAGGCGGCGCGGTGCTCGGACTACACCGCCTTCATGTACCTGGGCGAGCTGGTCGAGCACGGCCCGACCACGACCATTTTCACCAAGCCGACCAAGCAGCAGACTGAAGACTACATCACCGGCCGCTTCGGCTGAGGACCCCGACCATGCCCCATTCCCACGACCATATCGTCAAGAGCTACGACGACGAGCTCAAGCGCCTCGACGGCGAAATCATCCGCATGGGCCAGGTCGCCGTCGCCCAACTCGATGCCGCCATCGACGTGCTGCAGCGCCGCGATACCCAGGCGGCCATGCGCGTTGTGGCCAATGACGAGGCCATTGATACGCTCGAGCACGAAGTCAGCCACGACGTGCTGCGCCTGCTCGCCCTGCGCCAGCCGATGGCACGCGACCTGCGCGAGGTCTACGCCGCGTTGCGCATTTCGTCGGACATCGAGCGCATCGGCGACTACGCCGCCAACGTCGCCAAGCGATCGATGGTGCTCAACCAGACCGCGCCGGTTTCCGCCGCCCGCGGCCTGCCGGCCCTGGCCAAACTCGCCAATGCATTGGTGACCGAGGCCCTGGACGCCTATCGCGAGCGCGACGCCGACCGGGCACTGGCCGTTCGCGGCCGCGACGTCGAGATCGATGCCGAGTACACCGGCCTGTTCCGCGAGTTGCTGACCTACATGGCCGAGGACCCGCGGCAGATCACCGCCTGCACCCACCTGCTGTTCATCGCCAAGAACATCGAGCGCATCGGCGACCACGCGACCAACATCGCCGAGAACACCTGGTTCCTGGTCCATGGCGAGCTACCCCAGGGCGACCGCGAAAAGGGCGACCTGACCAGCCAGGTAACGGACGGCCAGTAACGGCACCGCTTGCACGACATGGCCGTCATAATGGCGGTCATGAACACCGAACCCAGGCCAGCCGCCGACAACACCGGCCCCCGGCGGGGACAGGACTTGCGCGAGCGTGTCGAGGCATTGCTCGCGCCGGTGCGTGCCAGCCTGCCGGGCCAGGCGGCGCGTCGCTTCGTCGAGCTCGACCTGCTGACGCACGCCGCCTCGCTGTCCTTCTATACGATGTTCTCGCTGGCGCCGCTGCTGGTGCTGGTGCTTTGGCTGACCGCGTCGCTGTACCCGCCGGCGCAGGACGCGCTGATGCAGCAGATTGCATCGATCGCCGGCGAGGACGCCCGCGAAGTCGCCCGCACCGTGCTACGCAATGCCCGGGACCGGCCCGACATCGGTTCGATCGCCGGCTGGTGGAGCACGTTGCTCCTGTTCATAGGTGCGACGGCGGTCTTCGCCCGCCTGCAGGCAAGCCTGAACCACATCTTCCGGACCGACGCCGGGCACCTGCCCGGCGGCGTGCTGGTGTGGCTGCGCAAGCGCGTCTTCTCCTTCGGCGTCGTGTTCGCCCTGGGCTTCCTGTTGCTGGTGTCGATGCTGCTCACGACCGCCCTGCAAGTAGTGCTTGCGCATGCGCCTTCGCTGCTGCCGGTCCTGGGCAATGCGGCCACCCTGCTGATGTACGTCGTCGTTTTCGCCCTGCTCTACCACTACCTGCCCGACCGCCGCGTGCGCTGGAAACGCGCGTTCATCGGTGGCGCCATCACCGCCGGTCTTTTCGTGCTGGGCCGCTGGGCAATCGGCCTGTACCTGGCCGAGGCCGCCCCGGGCAGCGCCTATGGCTCCTTCGGCACCCTGGTCCTGCTGCTGGTCTGGATGTACTACGCGGCCCTGGTGTTCTTCACCGGCGCCCTGGTCACGGCGGTCATGGACGAGCGCCTGCGCCAGTCCCGACAACCGGCCCCTTGAACGGCCAGTCAATGGCCTGTGGACGGCTCCGGGGGCCTAGGGTCGGGAAGTCGACCCTGGCCCCGGTTTGCCGGCGCCATCGGCGGCATCGACAGCCGACGTGCCACGGGCAGCAGGGAAACCAGCACCAAAGCCAGGCCCAGCAGGATCCACCGGGGATCCAGCCAGACACCCGCCAGTGCGGCCACCACCGGCGTCAGGGCGCGTCCGATGCCCTGGCCCAGGGCCACCTGGCCGTTCCTGTATCCGGCGTCGGCACCGAAGCGCGCCTGCACCAGCCAGGGCCGGGCCAGGGTGTGCAGGCCGGCGCCCAGCCCGAACAAGGCAACGCCCAGGCCGGCAAGGGCCATTGAATCCGCGAAGGCCGCGGCGGCAAGCCCGGCGGCCTGCATCACCATCGGCCAGACGGTGAGCACGGCGACCGATGGCAGGCGGCCGCCGCGCAGCAGCCACATCCTTCCCGGCAACTGCGCAACCCCGAAGGCCGCCAGCACCAGGGCCGCCTGCGCCAGCTCGATGCCACGCGAAACAAGCATCGGCACGAACAGGGTGATCAGGGCCATGGCGGCCACGGTGCCGGAAGTGAATACCGTCGCCAGCGCGACTATCGAACCGCCCGGGCGCGGCGACTGCGACTGCGACTGCGACTGCGACGGCGATGGCGCCAGGCGATCGGGCACGGCGGGCAGGCCCGGCAGCACCTTGCGCTCCACCAGCCAGCCGGCCGCCAGCACGGCCACGGCGCCGGCCAGCAACGAGGTCCGCAGGTCGGCGTGTTCGACAAGGCTGCCCAGCAGCGGCAGGAACACGGTGCTGGCCAGCCCTCCCATCACGGTCACCGCCGCCAGCCCACGCAGCCGCAGCCCCGGGTCGGCAATGGCCCGATGCACGAGCGCGAACGCCGTTTCGTAGAGCGTGAGCGCCATGCCCGTGCCGACACCCACCCAGCCCAGCAGCAGGGCTGCCGGCTGCCGGGAAACGGCGAGTACCAACAAGCCACACACGCCTGCCAACAGCCCGGCCCGGAACAGCGCCGCGCCATGGCCGCTGTCAAAACCCCGCCCGACCCGCGGGGCTACCAGGGCAGCGACAAGCAGGGCGGCGGAGTACGCCGCCGCCACCCAGGCCATCGATACGCCGAACTGCGCCTGCAGGGGCAGTTGCCAGACAGGGAAGCCGTAATACAGCACGCCCCAGGCCACGCACTGCGCGAGACCCAGCCACCACACGGCCATGCCGCCACTTCGCGACATCACGATGATTTCAACCGCAGCAGCTGGCAGCGGCCTTTGCCGGCCGAACGCTCGCTCGGGCAGCCGGCTTCGTGGACCCACAGCCGCAGCCCGCCGTTCCCGCCGCCTTCGCGTTTTCGTCGGCGACGCAGCAGGCCGTACTGTCCTGGACAGGCGCGCCGCCGCAGCAGCCCGCTGCCGCGTTCGCCGGCGAACGGGTGTCGGTGACTTCATCGGCAAACTGGGTGATGCAGACGCCGGTTTCCGGAAGCACCAGTTCAACCCGGCGCGCGGCCTCCCAGTCACCGGCCAGGGCGGCGGTAACCGAGCGTACCTGTTCGTAGCCGGTCAGCAGCAGGAAGGTCGGCGCGCGACCGTAGCTCTTCATGCCGACGATGTAGATGCCGTCATCGGGGTGGCGTAGCTCCTCGGCGCCGTGCGGGCGAACGCTGCCGCAACTGTGCTGGTTCGGGTCGATCAGCGGGGCCAGCGCGGTCGGGCTTTGCGTGCCCGCGTGCACCGACAGACGCACCTCCGACAGCAGCGACAGGTCCGGGCGGAAGCCGGTGGCCGCAATGATTTCATCCACGGCGGGCAGGTTTCGTCCTCCGGCCTTTGCGACGATGCCCGAGGGGGTGTTTTCGAGCGTGTCGATCTCGATGCCGGTATGCACGGTCAGCATGCCCTGGCCCACGAGCCGGGCGATGTCCTGGCCGAGCCGGCCGCGTTCCTTGAGTTGGTCGTTGTCGCCGCCACCCAGAACGCGTGCCAGCGAGGAGCGACGCAGCGCCCAGTGCACGTGCATGCCGGGCGACTGCGTGGACAGGCGTGCCAGGTCCTTGAGCACGTTGAAGGCCGAGTGGCCGCTGCCCACCACCAGCACGCGCTTGCCTGCGTAGCGACCGCGCTCGCTGCCGACCACATCGGGAATGCCGTAGCTGATGCGGCCGCCCAGCGCGCGCTCGCCCAGCGCCGGCAAGCCGGAGGCACCCAGCGTGTTCGGGTGCTCAATGGTGCCCGAGGCGTCGATCACGGCCTGGGCCAGCACCTCGTGCTCTCCGCTGGCGTCCCGGTACTGCACGACGTAGGGCTGCCTTTCGCGTCCGGCGTCCTTCATCAGGTCACGCCGGTGACGGGCCACGCCCAGCGCGCGCGCCCCCAGGCGCAGCCGCGGCGCGATCTCCGGGGTGGCGGCCAGGGGGCGCAGATACTGGTCGACCACTTCGCCGCCGGTCGGGAAATCGGCGGGATCGGGTTCCTTCCAGCCGCTTGCGGCCAGCAGGGCGCGGGCCTGGCTGTCGATGGTGAACTCCCAGGGCGAAAACATGCGCACGTGCGCCCAGCGCTGCATGCCGGCGCCGACGGAATCACCCGCCTCGAGCAGCAGCGGCTCCAGGCCGCGCGAAAGCAGATGGGCCGCGGCGGCCAGGCCAACCGGGCCGGCGCCGATGATGACAACGGGAAGCGGGGTGTTCATGACGATCTCCTCTGGACTCCCGGACCGGGATGTAATTGGTAGTAGCAACTAGATGGGCAAAAAAACTCAGCCGCAGCCCGGGCCGGTGTCGCCCGGGGCGCAGGTGGATGGGGCGCAGGCCCCTGCGACGAAACGCTGTTCGGCGGCCTTGGCCAGGCGCTGGATCAGTTCGGTGGCGCCGGCCCGGACTTCGGGGGCCAGGTCGCCCAGCAGCGCTGCCTGCTGCTGCACCATCTCGTCTTCGATGCGCTTGTACAGGGCGCGGCCTGCCGGCGTGATGCGCAGCGACTGGGCCCGGGCATCGTCGGGGTCGGGCAGGCGCTCGACGTAGGCCTTGCGCACCAGGGCGTCGACCACGCGGGTGACGGTGCTCTTGTCCAGCCTCAGGACCTCGGCCATGGCCTGGGCACGCATCGCGCCACGCTTCACCAGCGATTCCAGGGCATGGCACTGGGTGACCGAGATGTCGTGGCAGCAGATGCGGTCACGGTCGCGGACCTGGTAGATGCGCACCAGCTCGGCCACGGCGGCGTGGAGGCTGCGGGCGTCCTGCATCAGCTTGGTGTTGGCGGTGCTTGCCATGGGACGGGTCATTTAGTTGCGTGTACCAACCATATTCCCCGGCACCACCCCGTGTCAAGCCCCGGGACCTGGAAACCGGACCCGGGCCATGACCCCGGTTTCACTGCCTTCGGTTAGAATGCCCGGGCTCGATGCGCGGTATGGGAGAGGCTGGCTGCGGCCAGCGCCGAAGGCGTAACGCCCGTAATCGCTCAGGACCCGGAACCGTACCGCGCGAGCGACTCTGGAGAGACCGGAACCAACCGGCGCCGAAGGGGCATGGCACGCGGCAGCGCGGGCCAAAACTCTCAGGCAAAAGGACAGAGGGGCGCCCCGTGCGGCTTGCACGGCCCCTTCCCATGTCCGGATCCGCCATGAATCGCGACAGCCTGCGCCAGCTCGAACACCACGACGCCTTCCTCGAACGCCACATCGGCCCCAACGACGCCGAGGTCGCGCACATGCTCCGGACCATCGGCCACGACTCGCTCGAGTCGCTGACCGACGCCATCGTCCCGGCGAGCATCCGGTCGGCGACGCCGCTGGCCCTGCCCGAGCCCATCTCCGAAGTCGAGGCGATCGCCAAGATCCGCCAGGTCGCCAGCAAGAACCAGGTCTTCCGCAGCTTCATCGGACAGGGCTACTACGGCACCCACACGCCGAACGTCATCCTGCGCAACATCCTCGAGAACCCGGCCTGGTACACCGCCTACACCCCCTACCAGGCGGAAATCTCCCAAGGCCGCATGGAAGCGCTGATCAACTTCCAGACCATGTGCGCCGACCTCACCGGCATGGAGATCGCCAACGCCTCCCTGCTCGACGAAGCCACCGCCGCCGCCGAGGCGATGACCCTGGCCAAGCGCTCGGGCAAGTCCAAGTCGAACATCTTCGCGGTCTCCAGCGGCGTGCACCCGCAGACCCTGGAAGTGCTGCGCACGCGCGCCGAACCGCTGGGCATCGAGCTGGCCATCGCCGGGGACGCCGAACTGGCCGCCGTCGATGCTTTCGGCGTGCTGCTGCAGTACCCGGACACCTTCGGCCACGCCAACGACTACCGCGCCCTGGCCGATACCGTGCACGGCCGCGGCGGCCTGGTCTGCGTGGCCACCGACCTGCTGGCCCTGGCCCTGCTGGTGCCGCCGGGCGAATGGGGTGCCGACATCGTCGTCGGCAATACCCAGCGTTTCGGCGTGCCTTACGGTTTTGGTGGTCCGCACGCGGCCTTCATGGCCTGCAAGGATGCCTTCAAGCGCTCGATGCCGGGCCGCCTGATCGGCGTCTCCATCGACGTCGAAGGCCAGCCGGCCTACCGCCTCACGCTGCAGACCCGTGAGCAGCACATCCGCCGCGAGAAGGCCACGTCCAACATCTGCACCGCCCAGGTGCTGCTGGCGGTGATGGCCTCGATGTACGCCGTTTACCACGGCCCCGAGGGCATCCGTCGCATCGCGATGCGCACCCATCGCCTGGCCGCCCTGCTGGCGGGCGCGCTGCGCAAGGCCGACGTCGAGGTCGGCACCGGTTTCTTCGACACCCTGCACGTGACCGGCGTCGACGCCGATGCGGTGCACGCCCGCGCCGCGGCGGCGCGCATCAACCTGCGCCGCATCGACGGCCGCAGCCTGGCGATCAGCCTGGACGAAACCAGCACCCGCGCCGACGTGCTGGCGCTGGCCAAGCTCTTTGGCGCCCGCATCGACGACATCGACGAACTCGATGCCGTCACCGCCGACGCGCTGCCGGCGTCGCTGCGCCGCGAATCCGAGTTCATGCTGCACCCGGTGTTCAATACCCACCACAGCGAACACGAGCTGCTGCGCTACATGCGCTCGCTGGCCGACAAGGACCTGGCGATGGATCGCACCATGATCCCGCTGGGCAGCTGCACGATGAAGCTCAATGGCACCGCCGAAATGATCCCGGTGACCTGGCCCGAGTTCGCCAACATCCATCCGCTGGCGCCGGCCGACCAGACCACCGGCTACCGCGAGCTGGTCGATACGCTCGAAGCCATGCTGGTCGAGTGCACCGGCTACGACGCCGTCAGCCTGCAGCCCAACTCCGGCGCCCAGGGCGAATACGCCGGCCTGCTGGCGATCCGCGCCTACCACCGCGCCAATGGCCAGCCGCAGCGCGACATCTGCCTGATCCCGGAATCCGCGCACGGCACCAACCCGGCCTCGGCGCAGATGTGCGGCATGACCGTGGTGGTGACCAAGTGCGACGCCAACGGCAACGTCGACGTCGCCGACATCCGCCGAAACGCCGAGAAATATTCCGACCGCCTGGCGGCCCTGATGGTCACCTACCCGTCCACCCACGGCGTGTTCGAGGAAGACGTGGTCGAGATCTGCGACATCGTGCACCAGCACGGCGGCCAGGTTTATACCGATGGCGCCAACATGAACGCCATCGTCGGCCTGGCCAAGCCCGGCAAGTGGGGCTCGGACGTCAGCCACCTGAACCTGCACAAGACCTTCTGCATCCCGCACGGCGGCGGCGGCCCCGGCGTGGGTCCCTGCGCGGTGAAGGCGCACCTGGCGCCGTTCCTGCCCAAGTCGCTCGGCGGCCGGGGCGAGGTCGGCATGGTCTCGGCCGCGACCTTCGGTTCGGCATCGATCCTGCCGATCAGCTGGATGTACATCACACTCATGGGCGCCGTCGGCCTGCGCAAGGCCACCCAGGTCGCCCTGCTCAACGCCAACTACATCGCCAAGCGCCTGGCGCCGCACTACAAGACGCTCTACACCGGCCGCAATGGCCTGGTCGCGCACGAGTGCATCCTGGACCTGCGCCCGATCAAGGACGCCACCGGCATCAGCGCCGAAGACGTCGCCAAGCGCCTGATCGACTTCGGCTTCCATGCCCCGACGCTGAGCTTCCCGGTCGCCGGCACGCTGATGGTGGAGCCGACCGAGAGCGAGTCGCTGCACGAACTCGATCGCTTCATCGACGCCATGATCCAGATCCGCGACGAAATCCGCGCCGTCGAGGAAGGCAAGCTCGACCGCGAGGACAACCCGCTGCGCAACGCGCCGCACACCGCCACCGCGGTGTCGGCCAGCGAGTGGACCCACGCCTATCCGCGCGAACTCGCCGCCTTCCCCCTGGCCACCCTGCGCCAGCAGAAGTACTGGCCGCCGGTGGCCCGCGTGGACAACGTCTACGGCGACAAGAACGTGATGTGCGCCTGCATCCCGATCGATGCCTACAAGGACGAACCCACGGAAGCGTGAAGCAACAGGATGGTGGCCACGACGATGGCCACCACCCAGAGCACGTTCCACCTGGCCACCGCCAGCAGCGCCAGACCGGCGATCGCGATCACGGCATCGCCGGCGCCCTGTACGCCGGCAGGCAGCACGGTGCCCACGAACGCCGCCGCCAACAGGCCAACGACGACTGCATTGACGCCGGCGACCACCGCCGCGGCCCCGGGTCGCGCCGCCAACCCGGACCACAGTGGCAGCAGCGCCGCCACCAGGATCAGGCCCGGCAGGAAGATCGCCATCAGGGCCAGGGTGGCGCCGACTCCCGGCGTCATCCCGGTCGGCACCAGGGCACCGAGGTACGCCGCCAAGGCAAACATCGGCCCCGGCACGGCCTGCGCGGCACCGTAGCCGGCCAGGAACGCGTCTTCGCCCAGCCAGCCGGTGGCGACCGTGGACTGCTCAAGCAAGGGCAACACCACGTGGCCACCGCCGAAAACCAGGGCGCCGGCTTCGTAGAACGCTGCCGTCAGCGCCAGCGCCGACGCGCTCTCATCGGCGACCGACAGGGCCGTCGCCAGCCCGACCGCGAACAGGCCCAGCAGCCAGCCGCCGGTGCGCGCCGAGTGGCGCGTTCGTAGCGTGCCCGCGGGCAGGTTCGCGACGCCGCGGCAAAGCCATATGCCCAGGACCCCGCCGGCGGCGATCACCGCCAGCTGGTGCCAGGCCGGCCCACCGGCCAGCATCACGCCCAGCGCCAGCACCGCCAGCAGCGCCCGCGGCCCGTCCGGCACCAGGCTGCGCGCCATCCCGACCAGGCCATGCGCCACGACCACCACGGCGACCAGCTTCAGGCCGTGCACCAGGGGCGCCATCAGCCCGGCATCGACGCTCGGCGCGACAATCGCGAAGCCGAAAAGCAGCAGGGCCGAGGGCAGGGTAAAACCCAGGAAAGCCAACAGCCCGCCGGCCCAGCCTGCACGCAGCAGGCCCACGGCGAAACCAAGCTGGCTGCTGGCGGGCCCGGGCAGTGCCTGGCAGATCGCCAGCAGCTGGGCGAATTCGGCCTCCGACAGCCAGCGCCGCCGGGCCACGAACTCCTCGCGGAAATAGCCCAGGTGGGCGATCGGTCCACCGAAGGAGGTCAGGCCCAGCCGCAGGAAGACCAGGAAGAGTTGGGCGCGCATCGCCGCGATTCTAGCCGGCGTCGCAGCCTGACTTTGAAGTGTCACATAGTTCGACTATTCTAGAACAATGAAAACGAAACAGGCCCTGGCCGCCCTCTCCGCGCTTGCCCAGCCGCACCGGCTGGCCGTGCATCGCTGGCTGGTGGAACGCGCGCCGGACGGCGCCTTCGCCGGTGAAATCGCCGAACACCTGGACCTGCCGACCACCACCCTGTCCTTCCACCTCAAGGCACTGCTGCAGGCCGGGCTGGTCGAAGCCGAGCCCAGTGGCCGCCACATCCGCTATCGCGCCGACCTCGACGCCGTGCAGGGCCTGGTCGCCTACCTCACCGAAAACTGCTGCGGTGGCGATGCCTCCCGCTGCGCCCCAAGGAAAAAATCCGCATGAGCCTTCGCATCGGCATCAATGGCTTCGGCCGCATCGGTCGCCTCGCCCTTCGTGCAGCCTTCGACCGGCCCGACCTGCGCTTCGTCCAGGTCAACGACCCGGCCGGCGACGCCACCACCCTCGCCCACCTGCTGAACTTCGACTCGGTCCATGGACGCTGGTCGCACGAAGCCCTGGCGGATGGCGACGCCCTCGTGATCGATGGCCAGCGCATCCCCGTCACCCGCAACAAGACCATCGCCGATACCGACTGGTCGGGTTGCGACGTGGTGATCGAAGCCAGCGGCAAGATGAAGACCACTGCCGTGCTGCAGGCCTACCTGGACCAGGGCGTGAAGCGCGTGGTGGTCACCGCGCCGGTGAAGGAAGCCGGCGTGCTCAACGTGGTGATGGGCGTCAACGACCACCGCTACGACCCGGCACAACACCGCATCGTCACCGCCGCCAGCTGCACCACCAACTGCCTGGCGCCCATCGTCAAGGTCATCCACGAAGGCCTGGGCATCCGCCACGGCAGCATCACCACCGTGCACGACCTCACCAATACCCAGTCCATCCTCGACCAGCCGCACAAGGACCTGCGCCGCGCCCGCGCCTGCGGCATGAGCCTGATCCCCACCACCACCGGTTCGGCCACCGCCATCACCGAAATCTTCCCGGAGCTCAAGGGTCGACTAAACGGCCACGCCGTGCGGGTGCCGCTGGCCAACGCCTCGCTGACCGACGCGGTGTTCGAAGTGAAGCGCGAAACCACGGTCGAGGAAGTGAACGCACTGCTCAAGGCGGCCGCCGAGGGCCCGCTCAAGGGCATCCTGGGCTTCGAGACGCGGCCCCTGGTGTCGATCGACTACCGCACCGACCCGCGCAGCAGCATCGTCGACGGCCCCTTCACGATGGTCGTCGCCGGCACCCAGGTGAAGGTCTTCGCCTGGTATGACAACGAATGGGGCTACGCCAACCGCACGGTCGAACTGGCGCACAAGGTCGGCACCGGCGGATGAATCCGCTGACCCGCCAGTACCTGCTGGTGACGGCCAACTACTGGGCCTTCACCCTGACCGACGGCGCACTGCGCATGCTGGTGGTGCTGCACTTCCACCAGCTGGGCTATTCACCGCTGCAGGTGGCGATGCTGTTTGTGTTCTACGAATTTTTCGGCGTGGTCACCAACCTCGTCGGCGGCTGGCTGGGCGCCCGCCTGGGCCTGAACCGGACGATGAACCTGGGGCTGGTGTTGCAGGTCGGCGCGCTCGCGATGCTGGCCGTGCCCGCGGCCCTGCTCGCCGTGCCCTGGGTCATGGCGGCGCAGGCGCTGAGCGGCATCGCCAAGGACCTGAACAAGATGAGCGCCAAGGGCAGCATCAAGCTGCTGGTGCCGGGTGACCAGCAGGCACGCCTGTATCGCTGGGTGGCGCTGCTCACCGGCTCGAAGAACGCGCTCAAGGGCGTGGGCTTCTTCCTGGGTGCGCTGCTGCTGGCCTGGCTGGGATTCGGCGGCGCCGTCCTGGCCATGGCGGCAATGCTGGCGCTGGTGTGGATTGGCAGCCTGGTGTTCCTGCAGGCCGACCTGGGTCGCGCCAGCGCCCGGCCGAAGTTCCGGGAACTGCTGTCCAAGAGCCCGGCCATCAACCGGCTGTCGGCGGCGCGGTTGTTCCTGTTCGGTGCCCGCGACGTCTGGTTCGTGGTGGCGCTGCCGGTTTTCCTGGCCGAGCGGCTGGGCTGGCCGCATGCCGAGATCGGCGCATTCCTCGCGCTGTGGATCATCGGCTACGGCGCCGTGCAGGCGCTGGCGCCGGCCATCACCGGACTGCGCAGCGGGCCCGTCCCCGACGGCCGGGCCGGCTTTGCCTGGGCCTTGCCCCTGGCCGGCGTGGCAGCGGCCATGGCGGCGGCGCTCTGGGCCGGCTGGCCGGCCCAAACGGTCGTGGTGACCGGGCTGCTGGTCTTTGGGGTGCTGTTCGCGCTCAATTCGGCCCTGCACAGCTACCTGATCGTCAGCTACGCCCGCGAAGACGGCGTATCGCTGGACGTGGGCTTTTATTACATGGCCAATGCCGGCGGCCGCCTGCTTGGCACCGTGCTCTCGGGCGCGGTCTACCAGGCCTGGGGACTGGCCGCCTGCCTGGCGGTGTCGTCGGTGTTCATCCTGATGGCGGCGCTGGTTTCACTGGGGCTTCCGCGGCACGTCGCACCTGGGCCGGCACCCACGGGAACCTAAACGCCACCTGAATGCCTTCGGCGGGCCGCGCACCCTTTCACCCGGGCCTCGCCACTTGGAGGGTATGACCATAACGGTGAACCCATCCATGAAGGCCGCGATGCCCGGCACGCCCGTCCCCGTTGCCCATCCCTGGCAGGACGACCTGCTGGCGGCGCGCGCCGGTGACTGCCTGGCCCTGGAACGCGTGCTTACCCGCTCGCGCCAGGACCTGCGCCGCTACGCCGAACACCATTGCGTGGTGAACGACGTCGAGGACGCCGTGCAGGAGTCGCTGTTCACCGCGTCGCGAAAGCTGGCCGACCTGCGCCAGCTCGAGTCCTTCACCTCCTGGCTCTTCCGCATCGTCAAGCGCGAGTGCAACCGCATGAAGCGCGGCTGGCGGCAACTGCGCCAGGAGCCGCTTACCGAAGACATCGCGGGCCCCTGCGCCCAGGCGCCCGCCGGACTGGCGAGCGACCTGGCCGCCGCGCTGGAATCACTACCCGCCCACTATCGCGAGATCATCCTGCTGCGCGATGTGCAGGGACTGACCATCGGCGAACTGGCCGACGCGCTGGGCCTCACCCGCGAAGCCAGCAAGGCGCGCCTGCACCGCGCGCGTGCACTGGCGCGCGAATACCTTCAGGATTAAACCCGCGGGCCCGCCCGCACCACTGCAAGCAACCCAACGAGGGAGCCACACCATGTCCAAGAAGACCCTGAAACCCGTCGTCCTCGCCGCCAGCGCCGCGCTGCTCGGCTCGATGGCCCTGTCCACCTCCGCCTTCGCCATGGACACCCTGGCCCAGGGCTACCTGCTCGCCGCCGCGGACGACCACAAGGGCGAGGAGGGCAAGTGTGGCGAAGGCAAGTGCGGCTCCGACAAGGCCGAAGAAGGCAAGTGCGGCGAAGGCAAGTGCGGTTCCGACAAGGCCGAAGAAGGCAAGTGCGGTGAAGGCAAGTGTGGCGCCGACAAGGCAGGCGAGAAGGGCGAGGAAGGCAAGTGCGGTGAAGGCAAGTGCGGCTCCGACCACGCCGGCGACGAAAAGGGCGAGGAAGGCAAGTGCGGCGGCAACGCCTGAGCCAGGCATGACGTCCACGCGCACATTGCCGACGACTGCCGTAGGCCTGGGCCTGCGACGGGCCCTGCTGGGTCCGCTGCAGGCCGCGCCGGCGGGGGATTTCGACTTCCTGGAGTGTGCGCCGGACAATTGGATTGGCGTGGGGGGGCGTTTCGGCGCCGCCCTGCGCGAGCTCAGCGCACGACATCCGCTGGTTTGCCACGGCCTGTCGCTGTCGCTGGGTTCGACCGATCCCTTCGACGACACCTACCTGCGCAAGCTGCGGCGCTTCCTGGACGAACACCGGGTGCCGGTATTCAGTGAGCACCTGAGCTACTGCAGCGACGATGGCCAGCTCTACGACCTGCTGCCCATCCCTTTCACCGAAGAGGCCGTGAACCATGTCGCCGGCCGCATCCGCCAGGTGCAGGACGCGCTGGGGCGGCGTATCGCTGTCGAAAACATCTCCTATTACGCCGCGCCCTACCAGGCGATGCCGGAACTCGACTTCATCATCGGGGTGCTGGCCGAAGCCGACTGCGAGCTGTTGCTCGACGTCAACAACGTCTACGTCAACGCCATCAACCACCGCTACGACCCGCAGGCCTTCCTCGACGGCCTGCCCGGCGGGCGCATCGCCTATTTCCATATCGCCGGCCACTACGACGAGGCCGACGACCTGAAGGTGGACACCCACGGCGCGGCGGTGAAGCCCGACGTGTTCGCCCTGCTCGACGACGCCTGCCGGCGCTTCGGGCCGCGACCGACCCTGCTCGAACGCGACTTCAACATCCCGCCGTACGCCGAACTGGTCGCTGAACTGGCCCAGGTGCGCGACGTGCTGGCAGGCCACGCCCCCGCAACCGGCCGCCATGCCCGCGCCTGAAACCCTGCGCGCGCAGCAAGCGCGCCTGGCCGCGCACGTGCGCGACCCCGACGTCGAGGCGCCGCCGCCCGGCATCGAAGACCGCCGCCTGAAGATCTACCGCGACCTGTTCTACAACAGCCTGCAGGGCCTGCTGGCCGCCAACTTCCCGGTCATCCGGACGTTGCTGGGGGACTCGGCCTGGCATGCCCTGGTGCGCGATTTCTATCGCGACCATCGCTGCACGACGCCGCTGTTCCCGGAACTGCCGCGCGAGTTCATCCAATACCTGCAGGAACGCGACGACCCTGGCCAGGCCGACCCGCCCTGGCTGGTCGAGCTGGCGCACTACGAATGGGTCGAACTGGCGTTGGACCTGAGCGAGGCCAGCGACCAGGCGACGCCACACGATGCCGACGGCGATCTGCTCGCCGGCAAGCCGGTCGTTTCACCCCTGGCCTGGCCGCTGGCCTACACCTGGCCGGTGCACCGCCTGTCGCCGGGCAAGCTGCCGACCGAGCCGCCGCCCACGCCGACCTTGCTGCTGGTGCGCCGGGGCGCTGACCTGCGGGTCCACTTCCACGCCCTGAGCCCGCTGACCTTCCGGCTGCTGCAGCGGCTGTCGGAACAGCCCGGGCTCAGCGGCCGGCAGCAGCTCGAGGCCCTGGCCGTGGAAGCGGCAGCGCCGGACCACGAGGCTTTCATTCGCCAAGGCAGCCACATGCTTGACCAGCTACGCGCCGATGGCGTGCTGCTGGGCGTCCAACCCGATACGGAGATTTCCTGATGAGCCACGATGCAAGCACCCGCTGGCTGGCGCTGACCGAACGCCTGGAGGGCACCGGTCGCTGGCTGGCGCCGCTGGGCCTGCGCCTGCTGCTGGCCTGGGAGTTCTGGGAAGCGGGCATGCAAAAACTGCGCGGCGAAAACTGGTTCGCCGGCATCCAGGACAAGTTCCCGACGCCGCTCGACCTCGTGCCGGTCGACCTGAGCTGGACCCTGGCGACCTGGGCCGAACTGGTCGGTGCCGTCGCCCTCCTGCTTGGCCTGGGCACCCGCTTTTTCGCCTTCGCGCTGCTGGTGCTGACCGCCGTGGCTACCGTGTCGGTGCATTGGCCGGCGGACTGGGGCAGCCTTTCCGAGCTCTGGCGCGGCTACGCGATCAGTGACAAGGGCTTCGGCAACTTCAAGCTGCCGCTGCTGTTCGCGGCCATGCTGCTGCCGCTGGTTTTCCACGGCGCCGGCCGGCTCAGCCTGGACGCCCTGCTGGCCGCCGGCAGCGCCACCACGCCGCGGCGCAGCCTGGCCGATCCGCTGGCCTGGGCGCTGGCGCTGGCCGTGCTGGGAATCCCGACGCTGATGCTGCTGCCGGTGGCCGGCCTGGCACTGCTGGTGATGTCGCTGCTGCTGCTGGCCGCCGGGAGGCTCTGGCCGGCCTGAGTCGCGGCCCGGCCCTGTTATCCTTCGCGGCATGGAAAACACCCCCACGCCGCGCATGGCCGAGCGCTTTCGCGGCTTCCTGCCCGTGGTCGTCGACGTCGAAACCGGCGGCTTCGACTGCAACCGCCATGCCCTGCTCGAGATCGCCGCGATCCCGATCGAGCTCGACGAAGCCGGCGACTACGTGCCCGGCGAAGTCGCCAGCAGCCACGTCGAGCCCTACGAGGGCAGCGAGATCGACCCCAAGTCCCTGGAAGTCACCGGCATCCGCCTGGACTGCGTGCTGCGCGGCGCCCTGCCCGAGCGCGAGGCCCTGGACCTGGTCTTCGCCAAGGTCCGGGCGGCGGCCAAGCGGCACGGCTGCCAGCGCGCCATCCTGGTCGGGCACAACGCCCATTTCGACCTCGGCTTCCTGAACGCTGCGGTGTCGCGGGTGGGACACAAACGCAACCCTTTCCACCCCTTTTCCACCTTCGATACGGTTACGCTGGCCGGCATGGCCTATGGCCAGACCGTATTGAGCCGGGCCGTGCAGGCCGCCGGGCTCGAATGGGACGGCGACCAGGCGCATTCGGCCGTGTACGACACCGAACGCACCGCGGCGCTGTTTTGCGACGTGCTCAATCGCTGGCGCCGCTCGGCCGGGGCGGCACTGGCGACCCGCTGATCCGGCACTTCCCTGGCAGGGGTACCCCGTCATGATCCACGACAGCATCCTGGGCACCGTCGGCGACACGCCGATCGTGCGCATCAACCGTCTCGCCCCAGAAGGCGTGCAGATGTACGCCAAGCTGGAGTTCTTCAACCCGATGTCATCGGTGAAGGACCGCCTGGCCACCGCGATCATCCTCGACGCCGAAGCCTCGGGAACGCTCAAGCCGGGCCAGATGGTGGTCGAGGCCACGTCCGGCAACACCGGCATCGCCCTGGCGGCGGTCTGCGCGGCACGCGGTTATCCCTTCGTCGCCTTCATGTCCGAGACCTTTTCGGTCGAACGCCGGAAGCTGATGCGGGCGCTGGGCGCCAAGGTCATCCTGACCCCGGCCGCCGAGCGTGGAAGCGGCATGGTGCGGCACGCCCAGGCCTTCGCCGAGAAACACGGCGCCTTTCTCGCCCGGCAGTTCGAGAACCCGGCCAACCCGGCCTGGCACCGCGCCACCACCGGCCCCGAAATCCTGCGCGATTTCGCCGGCCGCCGGCTCGACTGGTTCGTCACCGGTTATGGCACCGGCGGCACCCTCACCGGTGCCGGCGAGGTGCTCAAGCTCGCCCGCCCCACCCTGAAGATCGCCGCCACCGAGCCCGAGGGCGCGGCCCTGCTGTCGGGCAAGGAGTGGCAGCCGCACAAGATCCAGGGCTGGACCCCGGACTTCATCCCGGACGTACTCAACCGCGACATCTACGACCTGATCGTGCCGGTCAACGATGTCGTGGCGCGCGACACCGCACGCGACCTGGCCACGCGCGAGGGCATCTTCTGCGGCATCTCGGGCGGCGCCACCTTCGCGGCGGCGCTGGAAGTCGCGCGCACGCTGGACCCGGGCAGCGTCGTGTTGGCCATGATCCCGGACACCGGCGAACGCTACCTGAGCACCTTCCTGTTCGAAGGCATCAACGAGGGCAGCGACGACGAGTGGCTGGCCTCGCTGGGCTGACCGGGGCTACTGCCCGCCGCCCGGCGGCCGCCGGAACCGGGCGGCGCGGGCCTTGAGGCTGCGCCAGAGGCCGTAAAGGCTGATCACGATCCAGGCCAGCTGCATGATGGTGGCCGAGATGACGTCGCGGAAATCCTGGCCGGTCGCGAAGATCGACAGCAGGATGAAAACCGCGCCGAACAGGTTCGCCAACTGATAGCCCAACGAGTCACCCTTGAGCTTGCCCGCCTGCAGCAGGAAGAAGGCACCGAGCACGAAGGCGACGCCGGCCAGGCCGACGAAGTCATACCATTGAAGGCTCATTTCACGTCTCCGCGTTGGCGAACAACTTCGAACAGGGCGACGCCGGTGGCGACCGAGACGTTGAGGCTTTCCATCTCACCGGGCATCGGGATGCGCACCAGGCCGTCGCAGGTGTCGCGGGTCAACCGGCGCATGCCCTCGCCTTCCCCGCCCATCACCAGCGCGACGTTGCCGGTGAAGTCGGTGGCGTGGATCGTCGCCTTGGCCTCGCCGTCGAGGCCATAGAGCCAGACGCCCATTTCCTGGAGGGCGCGCATCGTGCGCGCCAGGTTGGTGACGCTGACCACCGGGATGCGGTCGGCGGCACCGGCCGAGGTCTTTCGCACGGTGGCGTTCACCGGCGCGGCTTTGTCCTTGGGGATCACCACCGCGGTGACGCCGGCGGCCGCGGCGCTGCGCAGGCAGGCGCCGAGGTTGTGCGGGTCCTGCACGCCGTCGAGCACCAGCACCAGGGCCTTGCCGGCGGCGGCCTCGACCAGGGCGGGCAGTTCCTTTTCGTCCGTGGCCTTGGCCGCTTCGTAGCGCGCCACTGCGCCCTGGTGGCGCAGGCCGCCGGCGATGCCCTCGAGCGATTGCGCCGGCACCCGGCGCACCGAAACGTCGCGCCGCCGGGCGGTCTCCTCGATCTCGGTGATGCGCGGGTTCTTGCTGCCGGCCTCGAGCAGGACCTCGCGCACGTGTTCGAGGTCGTGTTCCAGGGCGGAGGCCACCGCATTGATGCCGGCAACCCAGTTGTCCTTCTTGCTGCTCATTCGTGTGTTTCCTTCGCCGGGCTCAGTGGGCCGCGGCCTTCTTTTTCTTCTTCGGCGCGCCTTCCGGCACCACCAGCCTGAAATCGATGCGCTTGTCCTCGACGCTGGCCTTGAGCACCAGCACCCGCACCGGATCACCGAGCCGGAAGCGCAGGCCGGTGCGTTCGCCGGCCAGGCTGCGACGCAGCGGATCGAAGTGGTAAAAATCGTGCGGCAGCTGGGTCACGTGCACCAGGCCGTTGACCTTGGACCCGGCCAGCTCGACGAACAAGCCGAAGTTGGTCACGCCGCTGACCACGCCGTCGAACTCGTCGCCGACGTGTTTTTCCATCCACGCGCTGCGGTAGCGTTCGTCCACTTCGCGTTCGACCTCGTCGGCCTTGCGCGACTTCTCCGAACAGTGCAGCGACAGCGCCGCCATGTCCTTGGTCGAATAGCGGTAGCCGTCGGCATGGCCCTTGTCGAGCGCGTGCTTGATGGACCGGTGCAGCAGCAGGTCCGGATAACGGCGGATGGGCGAGGTGAAATGGGCGTAGGCCTCGAGCGCCAGGCCGAAGTGGCCCTGGTTGTCGGTCTGGTAGACAGCCAGGCTCTGCGAGCGCAGCAGCACCGTTTCGAGCAGCGCGGCGTCCGGACGTGCCCGCACCTTGCGCAGCAGGTGGGTGAAGTCGCGCGGTTGCACCTTGCCCCAGGGCGGCAGGCTCAGGCCAAACTCGGACAGGTATTCGAGCAGGTCGCCGTACTTGGCTTCCGGCGGCCGCGGATGCACGCGGAACGGTGCCGGCATTTCCTTCGCGGTGACGAACTTCGCCGCCTCGACGTTGGCGGCGATCATGCATTCCTCGACCAGCTTGTGGGCGTCGTTGCGCTCGAGCATGCCGGCCTGGACCACCTCACCGCTGTTGTCGAGCACGAAGCGCACTTCCGAGGTTTCGAACTCGATGGCGCCGCGGCGGTTGCGCGCCTTCGCCAGCACCTTGTAGAGCTGGTGCAGGCGCTGGACCTGCGGCATCAGCGACGCGCCGACCTGGGCGATGGCTTCCTTGCCCGCGTCGGTATCGCCCTCGCCCACCGCCTTCCAGACCTGGGTGTAGGTCAGCCGCGCGTGCGAACGCATCACGGCCTCGAAGAACTTCGAGCGCACCACGTTGCCGTCGAAGTCCACCTGCATGTCGCAGGCGAAACACAGGCGTTCGACCTTGGGCATCAGCGAGCAGATGCCGTTGGAAAGGGTCTCGGGCAGCATCGGCACCACGAACCCCGGGAAGTAGACCGAGGTGGCACGCTTGACCGCTTCTTCGTCGAGCGCGGTTTCCGGCCTCACGTAGTGCGAAACGTCGGCGATGGCCACGATCAGGCGGAAGCCTTCGTCGTTGGGCTCGCACCACAGCGCGTCGTCGAAGTCCTTGGCGTCCTCGCCGTCGATGGTGACCAGGGGCAGCTTGCGCAGGTCGACGCGGCGGCGGATCTCGGAGGCCGGCACGTCCAGCGGCACCGCGGCGGCTTCGGCCAGGGCTTCGCGCGGGAACTCGTGGGGCAGGTCGTGGCCGTGGATGGCGGCCTGGACCACCAGCGAGGGCGTCAGCCGGTCGCCCAGCACCAGCAGGATCCGGCCCATCGGAGGCCGGCCTTTTTCAGGCGGCTGGGTGACTTCCACCACCACGAGCTGGCCTTCGCGGGCGCCGTTGTTGTCTTCCGGCGGAATCAGCACCTCGGTCAGGACGCGGCGGTCGTCGGGCACGACCATGCCGATGCGGGCGCGTTCGCTGTAGCGGCCGGTCAGGCGCGTGAGGCGGTGCTCGAGCACTTCGACGATGGCGCCCTCGCGGCGGCCGCGGCGGTCGACGCTGGTGATGCTGGCCAGCACGCGGTCGCCGTGCAGGGCCTTGCGCAGCTCGCCGGGCGGCAGGAACAGGTCTTCGCCGCCGTCGTCGCACTTGAGGAAGCCAAACCCGTCGGGGTTGGCGATGACGGTACCGGCAACCAGGTCCAGCTGCTGGGCCGCCGCATAACCGCCGCGGCGATTGCGCAGCAGCTGGCCGTCCCGGACCATCGCCGCCAGCCGGCGCGACAGGGCCTCGAAACGGTCCTCGGCGAGCAGGTCCAGGGCTTCGCCGATCTCCTCGGCGGTCAGCGGGCCGTCGCTGTCGCCCAGCAGGGCGGCGATGGCCTCGCGGCTGGCGATCGGGTTTTCGTACTTGGCGGCTTCACGGGCCGCCATAGGATCGTGCACGCCTCCCGCGGCGGCCGCGTGGGGCTTGCCGGGGCGGCCACCCCGGGCGGGACGGCGCGGCGGCTTGCCGGCACCCGCAGGCGACGCAGCGCCCTTGCCCGGGCGACCGGGGCTGGCGGGCTTGCCGGGTTTGGCGGACTTCGCGGCCTTGCCCGGGCGGGGCGCCTTGCCCGCGGCGGCCTTGCCGGGCCGGGCAGGCTTGGCGGTGTCCTTCGCGGCGCCCTGCGAGCGCATGTTGTCGGGCATCCAGGGCGGGAGCGAGGCCCCCTTGGTCTTGTTTTTGTTCTTGGGGTCTTTGGTCATCCGGTCATGGTACACCGGGGCCCCTGACTGGCCGCGTCACGGCCCGGCCGGGCGCCTGGGAAACCATTGACAAAGCGAACCCCGGCCCTTAAATTACGCGGCTCTTGTCGCCCTGCGCCAAGACACCTGCCCAGGTGGCGGAATTGGTAGACGCACTAGTTTCAGGTACTAGCGGGTAAAACCGTGGAGGTTCGAGTCCTCTCCTGGGCACCAGGTTCAAAAAACCCCGCTTCGGCGGGGTTTTTCATTTGCGCCGCCGGTTCGCCGGGTGGACTTGCCGGCACGCGGCTCGTAAGGTCCCTGCATGGCAACCCGGCCCTTCCTCCAAGGCAGCCTGGTGGCCCTGGGCCTTGTCCTCGGCCTCGGGTGCGGGCCCGTGCGCGCTTCCGACGAGTCGCCGGCCAACCATTTCGACCTCGGTGGCGCCGTGCGTTTCAACGTCGGCTGGCGCGACTACGGCGATCCGGCTGGCAACGGCGACATCGACCTCGAACTGCTGCGCGTCGACGCCAAGGGCGCGCGCGGACCGCTGTTCTTTTCCCTCCAGTATCGCTGGTACGACGGCTTCGACGCCGTTCACCACGCCTGGGCGGGCTGGCGACTGGACGACGACCGCGACCTGAAGCTGGGCATCCAGCAGGTGCCCTTCGGGCTGCTGCCGTATGCCTCGCACAGCTTCTGGTTCGGCTCCGGCTATTACCTGGGGCTGGAGGACGACTACGACACCGGCCTGGTCTACCGGCAGGCCGGCGACCGCGACGAGTTCCATGTTGGCCTGTTCCTGGGTGATGAGTATGGCGACGGCGCCCGGTTCGACCGCTACTCCTTCGACCTGGCCGACGACGGCAACCTGCGCTACCGCGAGCGCGAACGCCTCAACCTGCGCTGGGCGCGCAGCGCCGGCAACGATGACGCGCAGACCGAATTCGGTGCCTCGGCCTTCACCGGCCGCGTCCAGGACCAGGCCAGCGGCCGCCGCCACGGCCACCATGGCGCGGCGCTGCACCTGCAGCACCAGCGCGGCGCCTGGACCTGGCAGGGCCAATGGGCCTGGTACCGCTACGACGTGCCAGGCGACCGGGTGGCGCTGTCGGCCTTCCTGTTTCCGTTCGAGATCGCCGCCCAGGCGCACGTCGTCAGCGCCAACGCGGCCTGGGCCTTGCCACGCAGCGGCTGGTTCGACGGCATCACCTGCTACAACAACCTCAGCACCACCCGCGGGCGTGGCGCCGGCAACGGCGACTCCTGGCAGAACGTGCTCGGCTGCAGCTTCGCCAAGGGCAAGTCCTTCACCTACGTGGACCTGATCAGCGGGCGCAACATGTGGTTCATCGGCGGCCCGGGCATCGGCCTGCAGCCCGGCGACGACGGCTGGAATTCCCGCCTGAACATCAACATCGGCTTCTACTTCTGATCCGATGCGCGAAGAATAAAAGGAATACCCATGGACAAGGCCCCCGAGCAAACGGCACCGCGACGTCGCATCGTGATGAACCCACCGGTGTTCATCACCTCGAGCGTGATCGTCGTGCTGTTCGTCGCGTTGGCGGCGCTCTGGCCGGAGGCGGCCGAACAGCGATTCGCCGCCGTGCAGTCCTGGGTGATCACCCAGGCGGGCTGGTTCTACGTGCTGGCGGTGGCTGGCTTCCTGGTCTTCGTGGTGGGCGTGGCCATGTCCGGGTACGGCCGCATCCGCCTGGGCCCCGACCACAGCCGCCCCGACTACAGCTACCGGTCCTGGTTCGCGATGCTGTTCTCCGCCGGCATGGGCATCGGCCTGATGTTCTTCGGCGTCGCCGAGCCGATCATGCATTTCAGCGACCCCCCGGTGGGTCCGCCGGGCACGGCCGAAGCCGCGCGCCAGGCCATGCGCATCACCCTGTTCCACTGGGGCGTGCACGCCTGGGCGATCTACGCCGTGGTGGGACTTTCCCTGGCCTATTTCTCGTTCCGGCACGGGCTGCCGCTGACCATCCGTTCGTCGCTCTACCCGCTGATCGGTGACCGAATCCACGGCATCGCCGGGCACACGGTCGACACCTTCGCCGTGTTCGGCACCATCTTCGGCGTGGCGACCTCGCTGGGCTTCGGCGTCATGCAGGTCAATGCCGGGCTCAACCACCTGTTCGGCGTCCCGGTGGGCATCGGCATGCAAATGCTGCTGATCGCGGGCATCACCGGCCTGGCCACCATTTCGGTCGGCCTGGGCCTGGACGGCGGCATCCGTCGCGTCTCCGAACTGAACATGGCGCTGGCGGTGATCCTGCTGGTGTTCGTGCTCGTGGCCGGCCCCACCGTCTTCCTGCTGCAGACGCTGGTCCAGAACACCGGCATGTACATCTCCAACCTGTTCTCGATGACCTTCAACCTCTACGCCTACGAACCCACCGGCTGGATCGGCGGCTGGACCTTGTTTTACTGGGGCTGGTGGATCGCCTGGTCGCCGTTCGTGGGCATGTTCATCGCCCGGGTCTCGCGCGGCCGGACCATCCGGGAGTTCGTCATCGGCGTGCTGCTGGTGCCGCTGGGCTTCACCTTCATGTGGATGACCTTCTTCGGCGACACCGCCATCCACATGGTGCTGATGCAGGGCATCGGCAGCCTGGCCGAGGCGGTGGCGGCGGACACGACCGTTGCGCTGTTCGAGTTCTTCAGCCACCTGCCGTTCGCCTCGGTCACCTCTCTGCTGGCGACCATCCTGGTGATCACCTTCTTCGTGACCTCCTCGGACTCGGGGGCGTTGGTGGTGGACATGCTGACCACGGGCGGCGCCGAGGACTCGCCCACCTGGCAGCGCATCTTCTGGTCGGTGCTGATGGGCGTGGTGGCGGCGGTGCTGCTGCTCGCCGGCGGGCTTGCCGCGCTGCAGACGGCGTCCATCGCCAGCGCCCTGCCCTTCACCATGGTGATGGCCCTGGTCTGCTGGGGCCTGCTGCGTGCCCTGCGCACCGACGCGGCCAAGCGCAGCAGCCTGCAGTTCGCCCGCACCCAGGCCGGGGGCGACGGTTATACCTGGCAGCAGCGCCTGCAGACGCTGGTGCACCAGCCCAGCCGCGCCGAAGTCGGCACGTTCCTGGAAGAGGCGGCGCGCCCCGCGATCCGGCAGGTCGCCACCGAACTGCGCGAACGCGGGGTCGAGGCCGAGGTGATCGACGGCGACGACGGCCGCATCACGCTCGACATCCGGCATGGCCAGGAACAGGCCTTCCGCTACGTCATCCGGCCGCGGCCCTACGAGCCGCCCAGCTTCACGCTCAGCGATACGCGCGCCCAGCGGGCCTCGGCGCTTCGCTACTACCGCGCCGAAGTGCACCTGAGCGAAGGCGGCCAGGACTACGACGTGATGGGCTGGTCACGCGACGCCGTGATCAACGACGTCATCGACCAGTACGAACGCCACCTGCACTTCCTGAGCAGCCAGCGCGCCTAGTCGTCCTGCGCCGCCGCTTCCCTGCCCTGCTGCCGGATCAGGGCTTCCTGGCGGGCGTCCTCGATCGACATCAGCACCGCGTCCACGTCGGCATCGTCCTCACTGAAGACGAAGGCCCCGGTGAGTTCGGTCTCCGGCCCCAGCTCGCCCTGCTCGAACAGGGCCCACATCTCTTCGCCGTAGTGCAGGTTCTCCAGGTCCGGGGCGAACCGGGCCAGGGCGGTGCGCAGGCGGCTGACGTCGCGGAGCAGCATGGCCCGCGCGTTGTTGTTGCCGGCGGCGCTCACCGCCTGGGGCAGGTCGATGATCACCGGCCCCTGGGGGTCCACCAGCACGTTGTACTCGGACAGGTCGCCGTGGATGACGCCGACGCAGAGCATGCGCACGACCTGGCGCACCAGGAACCGGAAGAACTCGCGCGCCTGCCCGGCTTCGAGCTGGACTTCTCCCAGACGCGGAGCACTGTGGCCCTCGCTGTCGGCGATCAGCTCCATCACCAGCACGCCATTGAAATAGCCCATCGGCCGCGGCACGCGCACGTTTGCCGCCGACAGCTGGTAGAGCGCATCCACCTCGGTGTTTTTCCAGGCGGACTCCAGTTCCTTCTTGCCGAACTTGCTGCCCTTGCCCATGGCACGCGCCTGCCGGCTGCCCCGGACCTTGCGGCCTTCCTGGTACTGCGAACGTGCCTGGAAGCTGCGCTGCCCCAGGTCCTTGTAGACCTTCGCGCACAGGATCTCGTCGCCCCTGCGGACAACAAAAACGGACGCTTCCTTGCCGCTCTTGAGCTGGCGCAGCACGGCGTGCACCACGCCGTCGTCAACCAGGGCCTGCAGCCCGGCGGGAGTCTTCAATGGACAGCTCCGCCGGTCGGCCGGGTCAGGACGCGTACGGATCCTGCAGCACGATCGTGGACTCGCGGCCCGGACCGGTGCTGACGATGGCCAGCGGGCAGCCCGCCAGTTCCTCGAGCGCGCGCAGGTAGGCGCGCGCCGCAGGCGGCAGGTCGTCCCACTGGGTGACGCCGGCGGTCGACTCTTCCCAGCCCGGGAATTCCAGATACACCGGCGTGCACTCGTCCCAGCCGGCGGCGTCGAGCGGCGCGTATTCGGTGCGCTTGCCGCGGTACTCGTAGGCGATGCAGATCTTGAGCTTCTCCATGCCGTCGAGGATGTCGAGCTTGGTGATGCACAGGCCGGAGATGCCATTGATGGCGACGGCGCGCTTGAGCGCGACGATGTCCATCCAGCCGCAGCGGCGCGGACGGCCGGTCGTGGCGCCGTATTCCTGGCCACGGTCGCGGATGCCCTGGCCGACGTCGTCGTTGAGCTCGGTCGGGAACGGGCCACCGCCGACGCGGGTGGCATAGGCCTTGGCGATGCCCAGCACGTAGTCGATGGCGTCGGCGCCGACGCCGGTACCGGCCATGGCGCCGCCGACGGTGGTGTTGGACGAGGTGACGTAGGGATAGGTGCCGTGGTCGATGTCGAGCAGGGAGCCCTGGGCGCCCTCGAACAGCACCCGCTTACCCTGCTTGCGCAGCTCGTGCAGGATGCCGGCGACGTCGGCCTTCATCGGGTCCACGTATTCGCCGAAGGCCAGGGCCTCGTCCAGGGTCTTCTGGAAGTCCACGCCCTCCACGCCCAGGTACTGGGTGAGCACGAAGTTGTGGTAATCGAGCGTGCTGCGCAGCTTCTCGGCCAGCTCCTTGGGGTAGTTCAGGTCGGCGACCCGGATGCCGCGGCGCGCCGCCTTGTCCTCGTAGGCCGGGCCGATGCCGCGACCGGTGGTGCCGATGGCCTTGCCGCCGGCGGCCTTCTCGCGCGCCTGGTCCAGTGCGATGTGGTGGGGCATGATCAGTGGCGTCGCCGGGCTGATCTTCAGGCGCGAGCGCACTTCGACGCCGCTCTCCTCGAGCTGGCCGATTTCCTTCTGCAGGGCCGCCGGGCTGAGCACGACGCCGTTGCCGATCAGGCAGAGCGCGCCTTCGCGCAGGATGCCGGAGGGAATCAGGTGCAGGACGGTCTTCTTGCCGTTGATGACCAGGGTGTGGCCGGCGTTGTGGCCGCCCTGGAAGCGCACGACCGCACCGATTTCCTCGGTGAGCAGGTCGACGATCTTGCCCTTGCCCTCGTCGCCCCACTGGGCACCCAACACCACGACCGACTGACCCATGACCCTGCACTCCGGAAAAAAGAAAGGCGTCGGGGCGACGGCGTCGGGCCGCTGACCCGGGCCCAGACACGGAAAAAGCCGGAGGTCGCCCCGGCTTTGCGAAATTATCCCCGTTTTCCCCGGCCGGGGCTAGCCCGGCCCGGCCCGGGCCGGACAGGCCCTTAGGCGGGACTCAGCCGCGGATCCACTGCAGGGCCAGCAGGCCCAGGCCAATCATGACCGCCCCGGCGACTCGCAGTGAACGCTCGCCCATGGCCAGCAGCTGGGCGACTGCCCGTTTCCAGGCCCCGGGGGCCGCGAAAAGCAGCAGCCCCTCGAGCACCAGGACCAGGCAGAGCGCGGCCCAAAGGTCAGGCACCGGTCAACGCCCGCTGTTGCCCATGTAACGCAGGAACTCCGAGTCCGGGTCGAGCACCAGCACCGTCTGGCCGTCGGCCATCGAATTCCGGTACAGCTCCAGGCTGCGGTAGAAGGCATAGAACTCGGGGTCGCTGCCATAGGCCGCGGCCGCGATCTCGGCGGCGCGGGCGTCGCCTTCACCGCGCAGCTTCTGCGCGTCGCGTTCGGCTTCGGCCAGGGTCACCACGCGCTGGCGGTCGGCTTCCGAGCGGATGGTCTCGCTCAGCTCCACGCCTTCGGCGCGCAGCTGGTTGGCGACCTGGGTGCGCTCGGTGCGCATGCGGCTGTAGACCGTGGTCAGGATGTTGCTGTCGTCGGGCAGGTTGATGCGCTTGATGCGCACGTCCACCACTTCCACGCCCAGCGACACCGCGCCTTCGTTGACCTTCACCAGGAAGGCGCCGGAAAGCTCGGCGCGGCCGGCGGAAACGACCTCCTGCAAGGTGCGCTGGTTGATCTCGTTGCGCAGGGCGTTCTTGACGATCGGCGTCAGGCGCTGGCGCGCGGCTTCCTCGCTGCCGCCGCTGGCGGCGCGGTAGTAGGTGGCCACGTCCTTGATGCGCCATTTCACGAAGAAGTCGACGCTGACGTCCTTCTTCTCCGACGTGAGGTAACGCTCCGGCTGGTCGTCGAGCGAGAGGATGCGCTGGTCGAACTTGCGCACCTCCTCGACCAGCGGCCACTTGAAGTGCAGGCCCGGCTGGATGTCGGCGCGGACCACGCGGCCCAGGTTGAGCACGATGGCGGTCTGGCTTTCATTGACCACGTAGACCGAGCCCATGCCCGCCAGCAGCGCGGCGATGGCCAGGAAGAGGATGAGAGTGAAACGATTCATGTCAGCGGCCTCCCTGGCGGCGGGTGTCGCGCGGCTGCGGTTCGGGCTCGGACGCGGCCTGGGTCGCCGGCAGGCGCAGCACCGGCGCCTCGGTCGGGATGCGGGTCCGGTTGGTTTCGCCACCCAACGGCAGGTAGAGGATGTTGCCTTCGCCGGCGATCACCTTGGGATTGGCCGACAGGACTTCCTGCAGGGTTTCCAGGTAAAGGCGCTTGCGGGTGACTTCCGGCGCCTTGCGGTACTCGGACACCAGCAGGGTGAAACGCTCGGCGTCACCCTCGGCGCGCGCGATCGACTGGGCCTTGTAACCTTCGGCCTCGGTGCGCATGCGCGCGGCGACACCGCGGGCTTCCGGCACCACCTTGCTGGCGTAGGCGCGGGCTTCGTTCTCGATGCGGTTCTTGTCTTCGCGGGCGGCGATGGCGTCGTCGAACGCTTCCTTCACCTCCTCCGGCGGACGCGCGTCCTGAAGGTTGAAGTTGATGACGTTCAGGCCGGTCTCGTAGAAATCCAGCGACTCCTGCAGGCGGGCCTGCGCCTCGATCACCAGCTGGGCGCGGTCGAACAGCACGGTGTCCATGGTGTTGCGGCCCACGACCTCGCGCACGGCGCTCTCGGCCGAATCCTTCAGGGTCTGCTCGGGATTGACCGAGCCGAACAGGAAGGTGCGCGGGTCGGTGCGGCTGTACTGGGCGTTGAACTTGATGTCGATCAGGTTCTCGTCCTTGGTCAGCACGCGCACCTGGTCGGTGATCTCGATCACCTCGGTGGCCGGCACCACGTAAACGGTTTCGATGGGCCAGGGCCATTTGAAGTTCGGGCCCGGCATCATGACGCGGTTGAACTCGCCGAAACGCAGCACGACGCCGCGCTCGCGCTCGTCCATCAGCTTGAAGCTGTTGAAGACCAGCCAGATGCCGAACAGGCCGACGACCCAGGGAACCGGATTGAAGCCGCCGGACGGGTTCGAGCCACGGCCACGACCACCGCCGCCCCCGCCGCCGAACATGCCCTTGAGGCGGTTCACGAAGGCTTCGACCTCGTTGCCGGGGTCCTTGCCTTTCCAGGGATCTTGTTTGCCTTTTCCAGGCTGGTTCCAGGCCATTGCTTGCTCACGCATCAGTTGGTCTCAGGATTGTAGGTAGGGGCGGCGGGGGCCACAAGCAAGAGGCCCGCCAGTGATTCGCCCCCCGGTTCGGACGAAAGGCGCTCTGCGACTGCCCTGGGCAGGTCGATTTCCAGGTGCCACCCGTCCTCGTCGCTTGACTCCGTCTTCACGGCGCCGACCTCGTGAAGACGCGCACGCAGCCGCCCCTGGCCCGGCCCGAGGGCCAGTTCGCCGGCCACGCGACGGTCCAGGAAGCGGTCGGTGAGCAGCTCGCGCAGCCCATCGAGGCCATTGCCGGTCTTCGCCGACAGCCAGACGCGTTCACGCCCCTCGACCTCGGGGTCGCGCCTTGGCGCGGCGCCTTCGATGCGGTCGATCTTGTTGAAGACCAGCACCTGCGGGATGTCGCCGGCGCCGATTTCCCCGAGCACCGCGTCCACCTGGCCGATGCGTTCGTCGCGCAGTTCGTCGGCGGCATCGACCACGTGCAGCAGCAGGTCGGCGTCGCGGGCCTCGGACAGGGTCGAACGGAAGGCGGCGACGAGCTCATGCGGCAGGTCGCGCACGAAGCCGACGGTGTCCGACAGCACCAGCGGCGCCACGCCTTCGATGCGACGCGTGGTCGGGTCGAGCGTGGCGAAGAGCCTATCGTCGGCGTAGACGCCGGAATTGGTCAGGATGTTGAACAGCGTCGACTTGCCGGCGTTGGTGTAGCCGACCAGGGCCACGCGCGGGATGTCGTTGCGCAGGCGTGCACGACGCATCTGCGTGCGCTGCACTTCGACCTTGTCCAGGCGCGCGCGCACCGATTCAAGCTTCTTTTGCAGCATGCGCTTGTCGAGCTCGAGCTGGGTTTCGCCGGGGCCGCGCAGGCCGATGGCGCCACCGCGCTGGCGCTCGAGGTGGGTCCAGCCGCGCACCAGGCGCGTGGCCCAGTGCTTGAGCTGCGCCAGCTCCACCTGCAGCTTGCCTTCGTGGCTGGCGGCGCGCTGGGCGAAGATGTCCAGGATCAGGCCGGTGCGATCGACCACGCGGCGCTTGAGCACGCGCTCGAGGTTTCGCTCCTGGGCCGGCGTCAGCAGCTCGTTCACCAGCACCAGGTCGGCCTCGGTGGCCTCGCAGGCGGACTTCACTTCCTCGAGCTTGCCGGTACCGATGTAATAGGCCGGATTCGGGCGCTCGACGCGCGCCGGCACGGTGCCGACCACGGTGGCGCCGGCCGAATGGGCCAGCTCGGTGAACTCCTCGAGGCGGGACGGGTCCTGCTGGCCCGGCGGGTGCGGTTGCACCAGCAGGGCCCGTTCGCCCTTGCGGGCACGCTCAAACATCGGACATCCGGGTGATCAATCTTCCGGACCCGCCTCGTCCTCGTCGCCCTGGCTGCCCGCCACCTGGCCGCCACCGGGGCCCACGCGCACGTTGCGGGCCGGGACGACGGTGGAGATGGCGTGCTTGTAGACCATCTGGCTGACCGTATTGCGCAGAAGGACGACGAACTGGTCGAAACTTTCGATCGTGCCCTGCAGCTTGATGCCGTTGACCAGGTAGATCGAAACAGGGATGCGCTCGCGGCGCAGGGCGTTCAGGAACGGGTCCTGGAGGGATTGGCCTTTGGACATCGGTGGACTCCATCTTCTTATTGTGGCGCGCCAGCGGGGCGCGATTTGCGGCCAAAGGGTCCAGGGCCGCGAATGCCCGGGAGTCTACCAGCTACCGCTTTGCCGGGCGGGCCAGGAACGCCGCCAGGCGCCGCTCCGCGAGGTCCCGTTCAGTCTCCGGATCCAGCCACAGTGCCTCGGTCCGGGACCGCAGCCAGGTGAGCTGGCGCTTGGCCAGCTGGCGGGTGGCGGCGATGGCTTGTGCACGGAAGGTGGGGGCATCGGTGAGCCCTTCAAGGTGTTGCCAGGCCTGGCGATAACCGACCGCGCGCATGGCCGGCAGGTCCGGGTGCAGGCGTGGGTCGCGGCGCAGTTGCCGCACTTCATCCAGGAAACCCTGCTCGAGCATCTGGTCGAAACGCACCTGGATTCGCGCATGCAGCACCGCCCTGTCCCTGGGCGCGAGGACCAGGCGCAGCACCCGGAACGGGAACCGCCGGCGGACACCGGACTGCTGCCAGTCGCTGATCGGCCGGCCGGTCAGGCGCCAGACTTCCAGGGCACGGGTGATGCGCTGGCTGTCGCCGGGCTTGATGCGCCGCCCGGCGGCGGGGTCGGCCGCGGCCATCTCGGCGTGCAGGGCCGGCCAGCCGCGCTCGGCGGCCTCTTCGGCGATCCGGGCACGGGTCGCCGGGTCGGCCGTTGGCAATTCCGACAGTCCGTCGAGCAAGGCGCTGAAGTAGAGCCCCGTCCCGCCGACCAGCAGCGGCACCCGGCCACGTTCGGCCAGTGCCTGCATCGGCGCCATTGCCTCGCGGGCGAAATCGGCCGCCGAGTACACCTCGTGCGGGTCGCGCACGTCCACCAGGTGGTGCGGTGCCAGCGCCAGGGTTCGTGGGTCCGGTTTGGCGGCGCCGATGTCCAGGCCGCGGTAGACCAGCGCCGAATCGACGCTGACCACCTCGGTGTCCAGGCGCTGGCACCATTGCACCGCCAGCGCCGTCTTGCCCGAGGCCGTGGGCCCCATCAGGGCAACGGCCAGCGGGCGGGTGTCGCGCATGGTTCAGCCCTCGCTGCGCCGCAGTTCGGCGTGCACCGCGTCGAACTGGCCGTGCATCGCCGGCGAAGGCGGCCGGCCGAAGCGGCTGACCAGCACGATCGCCAGCGTCGCCAGCGCCACGCCCGGGACCATTTCGTACAGGCCGGTGCCCAGCTGCTTCCAGCCGATCACCACCAGGGCGCCGACGATCATGCCGGCCAGGGCGCCGTTGCGCGTGGTGCCCTTCCAGAACAGCGACAGCACCACCACCGGCCCGAAGGCGGCGCCGAAGCCCGCCCAGGCATAGCTGACCAGGCCCAGCACGCGGCTGTCGGGATCGGCGGCCAGCCAGATCGCCAGCATCGCCACCGCCAGTACCGAGAAGCGGCCGACCCAGACCAGCTCCTTGTGGCCGGCCTTGGGGCGCAGGAAGCCCTTGTAGAAGTCTTCGGTGATCGCACTCGAACACACCAGCAGCTGGCAGCTCAGGGTGCTCATCACCGCCGCCAGGATCGCCGAGAGCAGGATGCCCGCCACCCAGGGGTTGAACAGCAGCGTCGAGAGTTCGATGAACACGCGCTCGGGATTGTCGGCCACGGCGGCGGCGCGCGCCGGGTTGGCCTCGAACCAGGCGATGCCGAAGAAGCCCACGCCCATCGCGCCCGCCAGGCACAGGATCATCCAGGTCATCGCGATGCGGCGGGCCGGCGGGATCGTGCGCACCGATTCGGCGGCCATGAAACGCGCCAGGATGTGCGGCTGGCCGACGTAGCCCAGGCCCCAGGCCAGCAGCGAGACCACGCCCAGCACCGTAGCGCCCTTGAAGAACTGCAGGTTGGCCGGATCCACCTGCTCGACCAGCGCGATGCTCGTTTCGGGGCCGCCGAGCCCGATCACCACGAAGATGGGCGTGAGGATCAGCGCGAAGAACATCAGCGTCGCCTGCACGGTGTCGGTCCAGCTCACGGCTAGGAACCCACCGACGAAGGTGTAGAGGATGGTCGCCGCGGCGCCGTACCAGATGGCCTGGCCGTAGGGCACCTCGAACACCGACTCGAACAGGCGCGCGCCGGCGACGATGCCCGCGGCGCAATACACCGCGAAGAAGATCAGGATGATCGCCGCCGACACCGAGCGCAGCACCTTGTTGCGGTCCTCGAACCGGTGGGTGAAATAGTCCGGCAGGGTCAGCGCGTTCTGGCTGCGTTCGGTGTAGAGCCGAAGCGGCGCCGCCACGTAGCGCCAGTTGGCCCAGGCACCGATGACCAGGCCGACGGCGATCCAGGCTTCCGAAAAACCGCCGACGTAAAAGGCGCCGGGCAGGCCCAGCAGCAGCCAGCCGCTCATGTCCGAGGCGCCGGCCGACAGCGCGGTGACGAAACTGCCCAGGGAGCGTCCGCCCAGGATGTAATCGTCGAAATTCTTGGTGGAATACCAGGCCACGAAGCCGATCCCGACCATGCCAAGGATGTAGATGGCGAAGGTGATGTGCAGCGGGGACGTCCAGTCCATGGGGGCTCCTGGGGATACGGGTGGCCGCACAGCTTAACGCCTTCGCAACGGCCCTGCCCCCTTGAACGGCGGCGTTCGGCGCGTATGCTGGGGGCCGGTTACCGTGGGTCCGACCGCCGTGCCGCAGTCCAAACGCCTCGCCTTCCTGCTGGTCTTCGTGGTGCCCGCGCTGATGCCGGCCGCTGCGTGGCTGGGGCTCGCTTCGGGCCGGGCGGACCTGCTGGCCTGGTTCCCGTTGTTCTTCCTTTTCGTGCTGCTGCCGGCGGCCGACTACGCGCTGGGCCACGATCCGGTGAACGTGGCGCCCGGGCAGGAACGGGCAGTATCGGACAGCGCCTGGTTCCGTGGCCTCACCCTCGCCTGCCTGCCGGTGCAGCTGGCGGTGCTGGCCTGGTCGGCGTACTGGTTCAGCCAGGCCGGCTTCGGACCGCTGGGCGTCGCCGGCTGGTTGCTCTCGCAGGGCGTGGTGGGCGGCATCCTGGCGATCAACACCGCCCACGAACTGATCCACAAGGACGGCCGGCTCGAGCCCCTCGTCGGCGGCCTGTTGCTGGCCAGCGTCGGCTACCACGGCTTCAAGATCGAACACCTGCGCGGCCACCACGTGCATGTCTCGACGCCCGAGGACGCGTCCAGCGCCCGTTTCGGGCAGTCGCTCTGGCATTTCCTGCCCCGCGCGATGTGGCGCAATACGCTCAATGCCTGGCGGCTCGAGGCGAGGCGGCTGCAGGGCCTGGGCCTGCCGAAACTGCACTGGCGCAACGAGATGATGGCCTGGACGGGGGTCTGGCTGCTGTTCGCCGGCCTGTTCCTGGCCTGGCTGGGACCGGTGGGCCTGGCGTTTTTCCTGGTGCAGGGCCTGCTCGCGGCCGGGTCGCTGGAAATCATCAACTACATCGAACACTACGGCCTCGAACGCCAGCGTGGACCCGACGGCCGCTACGAGCGCACCACCCACCTGCACAGCTGGAATTCCGACTACGCGCTGTCGAACCTGCTGCTGTTCCAGCTCCAGCGCCACTCAGACCACCATGCCTTCCCCAAGCGGCGCTACGCCATCCTGCGCCACCAGCCCGACAGCCCCCAACTGCCGGGCGGCTATGCGGCGATGTTCGTGCTCGCGCTGGTGCCGCCGCTGTGGAAACGCGTGGTCGACCCGCGGGTCCTCGCTTTCCGCGCCAACCGGGCACCGACCGGCGGCTGAAATCCACAGACCCTGTGGACAAGCCTGGGAGAACGCCTGTGGATGAAAGCCTGGGAGCCAGGCGGGGCGTGGCTTGCAGCCGGTTTGGTCAGCGCGTGACCAGTGCAGCTTATTCGTCGTCGGGCCAGCGGATCGCGGGCTTGGCTGGCGCTGCCTGCGGCGCCGGCTGGGCGGCGATGGCAGCCCATACCTTGAGCGCATCCACGGTCGCCGCGACGTCGTGCACGCGCAGGATGCGGGCGCCGTATTCCGCGGCCATCACCGCCGCCGCCACCGAAGCATGCACGCGATCGCCGACCTCGTGGCCGGTGATCTCGCCCAGGCTGCGCTTGCGCGACAAGCCCGCCAGCAGCGGCAGGCCCAGGTCGAGCAGGCGCGACTGCTGGCGCAGCAGCAACAGGTTGTGCGCCGTGGTCTTGCCAAAGCCGTAGCCGGGGTCGAGCACGATCAGCTTCTTGGGTATGCCGGCCATTTCGCAGGCGAAGATGCGTTCGGCCAGGAACCGATGCACGTCGCCCAGCAGGTCATCGTAGGCCGGCGCTTCCTGCATCGAACCGGGCTCGCCCTGCATGTGCATCAACACGACGGGCACGCCCGCCGCGGCCGCGGCGTCGAGCGCACCATCACGGCGGAGCGCGAAGACGTCGTTGATCATGCCGGCGCCTGCCGCCACGGCGGCACGCATCACTTCCGGCTTCGAGGTGTCGACCGACACCGGGAGCTTCGTTTCAGCGACCAGGCGTTCGATGACCGGGATGACCCGCCGGAGCTCTTCGTCCAGCGGGACCGCGTCCGCGCCCGGCCGGGTGGATTCGCCGCCGACGTCGAGCAGGTCGGCCCCCTCCTGCGCCAGCCGCAGGCCGTGGGCGACGGCCGCCTCGGTGGAGTCATGGTTGCCACCGTCGGAAAACGAGTCGGGGGTGACGTTGACGATGCCCATGACCCGCGGCACGTCGAGCCTGAGCAGGCGACCGGCGCAGTCGAGCTGGGGAGAGAGGTCGAACATGGGACACCCCGGAAACGAAGGTGGGAGGGACTTCAGTCCCGATGCCTTCACGCAAAGCATCGGGACTGAAGTCCCTCCCACAGGCTAATCGAAGTTTCGACTCAGGTCTGCGGCATCGGGCCGCCCAGCGGGCCGGCGGCCGGGCCGGGACCCGGGTCATCCTTGGAAATGCGGCCGGACTTGGCCCAGTCGGCGGGCGGGCCCGGACGGCGGCCTTCCATGATGGCGTCGATCTGGTGGGCATCGATGGTTTCGTAGGTCAGCAGGGCCTCGGCCATCACGTGCAGCTTGTCCATGTTGTCCGTGAGGATCTCCCGGGTGCGCTGGTAGGCGCGGTCGAGGATGGAGCGCACGACCTCATCGATCTTGCGGGCGGTGTCGTCCGAGACGTTCTTGTGCTGGGTGACGGAGCGTCCCAGGAACACCTCGTCCTCTTCCTCGCCGTAGGCGATCGGGCCCAGTTCGTCCGACAGGCCCCACTTGGTGGCCATGTTGCGGGCCATCTTGGTGGCGCGCTCGATGTCGTTGCTGGCGCCGGTGGTGACCTTGTCGGTGCCGAAGATGAGCTCTTCGGCCACGCGGCCGCCATACAGCGAGCACAGCATCGACTCGATGTGGGTGCGGTTGTAGGAATACTTGTCGCCTTCGGGCAGGTACATGGTGACGCCCAGCGCACGGCCGCGCGGGATGATCGTCACCTTGTAGACCGGGTCGTGCTCGGGCACGACGCGGCCGACGATGGCATGGCCCGCCTCGTGATAAGCCGTGAGCTTCTTCTCGTCCTCGCTCATGGCCATCGAGCGGCGCTCGGCGCCCATCAGGATCTTGTCGCGGGCGCGGTCGAAATGCTCCATGCGCACCGACTTGGCGTTTTCGCGGGCGGCGAACAGCGCCGCCTCGTTGACCAGGTTCGCCAGGTCGGCACCGCTGAAGCCCGGGGTGCCGCGGGCGATGGTCATCGGATCGACGTCGTCGTCGATTGGCACCTTGCGCATGTGCACCTTCAGGATCATCTCGCGGCCGCGCACGTCCGGCAGGCCGACGGTGACCTGGCGGTCGAAGCGACCCGGGCGCAGCAGCGCCGGGTCCAGCACGTCCGGGCGGTTGGTGGCGGCGATGACGATCACGCCCTCCCCGCCCTCGAAGCCGTCCATCTCGACCAGCAGCTGGTTGAGCGTCTGCTCGCGCTCGTCATGGCCGCCGCCCAGGCCGGCACCACGGTGGCGGCCGACGGCGTCGATTTCGTCGATGAAGATGATGCAGGGCGCGTGCTTCTTGGCGGTTTCGAACATGTCGCGCACGCGGCTGGCGCCGACGCCGACGAACATCTCGACGAAGTCGGAGCCCGAGATCGAGAAGAACGGCACCTTGGCCTCGCCGGCGATGGCGCGGGCCAGCAGGGTCTTGCCGGTGCCCGGCGGACCGACCATCAGCACGCCGCGCGGGATCTTGCCGCCCAGCTTCTGGAACTTGCCCGGGTCGCGCAGGAACTCCACCAGCTCGCCGACTTCTTCCTTGGCCTCGTCGCAGCCGGCGACGTCGGCCAGGGTGACCTTGACCTCGTTCTCGCCCTGCAGCTTGGCGCGGGACTTGCCGAAGCTCATGGCGCCCTTGCCGCCACCCTGCTGCATCTGCCGCATCATGAAGAACCAGAAACCGATGATCAGCGCCACCGGCAGCAGGTTGAACAGGATGCTCAGCAGCAGCGAACGCGGCTTGGGCTTCTCCTGGGTGATCTGGACGTCATTCTCGAACAGGGTGTCGAGCAGGCGCGAGTCGTCCGGCGCAGCCGTGGTGAACACCGAGCCGTCCGAGCGTTTGCCGGTGACCGAGATCTGGTCCTCGGCGATGTTCACCTCGGAAACGCGGCCACTCTTCACCTCTGCGATGAACTGGTTGTAGCTGAGCTCGGACGTGGCCGCACCCGGCGTCGAGAAGCTGTTGAACACCGCCATCAACACGACGGCGATGACCAGCCAGAGCAGTAGGTTTTTTGCCAGGTCGTTCATCACTTGGTTCCTCGTCGCTTGCCGGTGGCCAGCGCATAAACTTCATTGGAGCGACGCCGTGACGCCGCGGGCTTGCGGATGACCAGCTTGTCGTAGCGGGTCCTGAGCTCCTTGACGTAGGCGTCGAAACCTTCGCCCTGGAACAGCTTGATCAGGAACGCGCCACCGACCTTGAGGTGCTTGTCCGCGAAATCGCGGGCCAGCTCCGAGAGGTACATCGCCCGGGCCTGGTCCACGGTATCCACGCCAGTCATATTGGGGGCCATGTCGGAAAGCACAAGGTCCACGGCAGCGCCACCGAGCAGCGCCTCCAGCTGGGACAATGGCCCGTCCTCTCTGAAATCGCCGTGAATGAACTCCACCCCGGCGATCGAGGGCATGTCCAGGATGTCCAGGGCCAGGACCCGGCCCCGGTCGCCCAGGTCACGCCGCACCACCTGGGACCAGCCGCCGGGGGCCGCGCCCAGGTCGACCACGACCATGCCGGGTTTGAGCAGCCGGTCGCGCTCGATCAGCTCCTCCAGCTTGTAGGCGGCGCGCGAGCGCATGCCCTCGGACTGGGCCTTCTTCACGAAGGGGTCATCGAAGTGCTCTTTGAGCCAGCGCTGGCTGCTGCGGCTACGGGCCATGGCAAACATCGGGGGGACGGGCCGCCATGATACCCTAGCGCCCCTTCCGAGCCGCCCGCGAAACCATGGCCACCGCCCTGAGCAATACCCAGAAACGTTACCTGCGGGGCCTGGCCCATGACCTCAAGGCCGTGCTGATCGTCGGCGCCAAGGGCATCACCGACGCGCTGGTGACCGAAGCCGGCCAGGCGCTCGAACACCACGAACTGCTGAAAGTGAAGATCCACGCCGGCGACCGCGAACTGCGCGACGAGTGGATCGCCGAGCTGTGCAAGCGCACCGACTCGACCCTTGTCGCCCGGATCGGCAACGTCGCCGTGCTTTACCGCCGCCGCGCGGACAAGCCGCTGATCGTGCTGCCCAAGGACTGACCAGGCGGAGGGAACGGTGCAGCTGTCGCAGGAAAACCCCGACTTCAGCTTCGTCTTGCGCGGCACCACCGAGTCGGGCGTGCTGGTCAACCAGCTCACGCTCGAACGCAGCTTCGTGCTGAGCCCCAACCAGCTGGTCGAAGACTGGCCGCCTTCAGGAGTGGATACGCTCGAAGCCTCGCACATGGACGCCCTGCTGGCCCTGAAACCCTCGGTCGCGATCCTGGGCACCGGCCCGCGCCAGCGTTTCCCGTCGGCGGCGGTGATGGCGGCGATGCTGACCCGCGGGGTCGGCCTTGAAGTGATGGACAATGCCGCCGCGGCCCGCACCTTCAACGTGCTGGCGACCGAGGGCCGCAAGGTCGTAGTCGCCTTCCTGCTGCCCGGCTGACCTGTGGGAGGGACTTCAGTCCCGAAACACTTCGGGACTGAAGTCCCTCCCACAGGAAACTTAGCGGGCCGGCAGCACCTGCATCGGGTCGACCGGCTTGCCGTTGCGGCGCACCTCGAAGTGCAGCATGTCGCGACTGGTGCCGGTGCGGCCCATTTCGGCGATCTGCTGGCCGGCTTTCACCGCGGCACCCTCGCCCACCAGCCGCCTGCGGTTGTGCGCATAGGCCGAAAGCCATTCGTCGCTGTGCTTGACGATGATCAGCTCGCCGTAACCCACCAGGCCCGAACCCGAATACACGACGACGCCGTCGGCCGCGGCCTGCACGGACTGGCCGGCACTGCCGGCGATGTCCAGGCCCTGGCGCTTGGGGTCGCCGGCCACGAAGCGGCCGATGACCTGGCCCTGGGTCGGCCAGCGCCAGGCGCCACTGGCCGGCGCGACGTCGGGAACGGCCGGCAGCGCCGGGGCCGGCGTGCTGCGCACGGGCGGTGCGGCCGGCAGCGCC
>NZ_AVCJ01000050.1 GCF_000743535.1 Arenimonas donghaensis DSM 18148 = HO3-R19 | reverse complement strand
CCAATCATTCAAGCCGACGCCTTCGGCGCGGCTTAACTCAAGGCGTTAGCCGGTGAGAAACACTCTTCTTCTAGCGTCAACATCACTGTTACTCGGCTGCGGTTCTGGCGAGCCAATGGAGAGCGTGCCGCTTTCCACCATCCCCGAGATTTTGGCGAATCCCTCGTCTCACCACCAACAGATGGTCCGGATACGAGGGGCCGCGGTAGTACGCTTCGAGGCACACTTTATTTGCCCCAGCCCGGGCACATTCGACCAGGGCAAGAGTCAGAAGGGGTGTCTCACCTTGTATGGGAACCATAATGGCGTGCCCTACGATCTCACGCCATTGGACGGGAAGCTGGTCGAGATCTTCGGCCAGTTCGATGCCGAGTCTTTCGGTCACATGGGCTTGTATGGGGGTGCAATTTCTGTAGCGTGGTCGGACATTCATGGCGACCACAATATGCCGGATGCGCCGATTCCCCCTGCCAATCCGGGGCCATCGGCTAACTAATCATTCAAGCCGACGTGCCTCCGGCACGCGGCTTAACTCAGGTGTTAGGCCGCTCGTGATGCGCAAGTCGGACGCATGGAAACAAGCTGGCTCCATTTCGCTCTGGCGGTACGCGGAGAGGAATCGCAATTATCCCGGGTGGCACTTCAGCGCCGACCGACAGGGCAGCGACTCGTTTGCTGCGTTGCTCGACGCGCTTGAAGCTGACGGCGCGGGCCAGTTCCGGACAATTGCACTAAGCGACCCGCGCCTGTCCGTGCTTCCGGACAAATACAAGTCGGGCGGCTGGGTCTCTCCCCAGAAGCTACGAGTGTCCCTCTCCGCAACCCCAAGTGCCTGGCCGTTCTCGGAGACTAGCGGGACGTCGGAGCTGTCGATCGGCTGCGATTGGGTGCCCCCGCTCAGGCAAGGGATTCTCGGGATTCATCTGGGCGAAACCGACTATTCCATTGGGCCCCGTGGTCGTGGCAGTGTTCCGCTATGGTTCTGGTAGCCGGGTCGCGGCCTAACCAATCATTCAAGCCGACGCCTTCGGCGCGGCTTAACTCAAGGCGTTAGGCCCATGAAGCGCTTTCTCTTCGGAGTTCCACTTCTAGTTGCTTCCTGCGCGAGTGGGCCGGTCCCGTACGACTCAATGCCTCGCAATATTTGCGAGCGGCTCATTGGCCGTGATTGGATTGCCTTAAAAGCACCTCCTGGAGACTCCCGTCAGCTCTTGGATCTGCTGCCCACACAGGCCAGGGATGATGCTCCGGCATTTTGGTATCAGTCTAGAGATGGTAATTCGGCAGCAGTTTGCTTCTTCGGCAAAGATGCCTGCGAGTCTGACGCCCACACATTCAAAAAGGGCAACGCGGGCTGGGAGATAGACCATTCCGTCACACATGAATTTGTATGCGTCGCCTGATGGACATCGAGCCTAACCAATCATTCAAGCCGACGCCTTTGGCGCGGCTTAACTCAAGGCGTTAGGTGCCAAGATGGGACTACGAACTCTGCTTGCGGTTAGCTTCCTAGCAATTCCGACACTTGCGCAAGCTTGCTCAGATCCCGTGGTTCCAACCTTTGCGGAGAACTTGGAGAACGCCGAGCACGTTTTTGTCTTTCGCCTTACCTCGCTGGAGCTAACGAACGATGAGGCTTGGCCCCCTAGTCTCAGCGGACGAGTCACATCAGTACGGAGCCTCAAGGGCGGCGAGCCAGCTGCACGACACATTGAGTTCGTCGCCGGCACATGTTGCAGCGTCAAGCTAGAGGTGGGCCGCTATTACCTTGCAGTCTCCGGCACGAACTCACAGACAATCTCGCTCGTTCCCGGGGATCAATCGGTAATTGACGTGACCGACGGCTTCACTGCCGGCACTCGGGGCTCACCGGAGGCAATTGGTCCGGTGCTGCGGTTCCTATCAGGCGAGCCACTTACAAAGGGCTACCCGGGTGAGCATAGGCTTAGCTCAACAATTAGCTGCCCACTCCCACTTGTTGGCACCTAACCAATCATTCAAGCCGACGCCTTCGGCGCGGCTTAACTCAAGGCGTTAGGCCATCATGCAAGGAGATTCGTGACAGATGGGAAGTTCTGGTTCTCCTGGCTTCTTCGTGGGTTGGGGCACGCTCTCATTTATCAACGCAGGTCTTGCCCAAGGCAAGGGTCGTAGCGGGCTCAATTGGTGGTTTATCTCGCTCCTGTTGGGCCCCCTCGCCACGCTGCTAATTGTCGTCATGGAGCCGCTCTCAAAGGGCAAGGCCGTGAGCCATGACGGCAAGGCCTAACCATTCATTCAAGCCGACGTGCCTCCGGCACGCGGCTTAACTCAAGGCGTTAGGCCGTTCATCGGACTCGAAGGTATGCGTAAAGCAACTCGAATCATCGCGATCTTCACCCTTCTTTATGTGGCATCGGTTGCGGTGATATGGATAGGCCTTCCCGAGTTGGTTGCCTGGAATCGAGGCAATTGCATTGGGGCAACGTCATTCACTTGCTCCACTTCAGCTTGGGTGCTTTCCTACTGGTGGCTGGCGTTGCTTCCAATCCTGGTCGTGCTAACGATCCTGCTCGATCTGGCCATAGGCAATCGGCGTGCGGCCTAACTATTCATTCAAGCCGACGTGCCTCCGGCACGCGGCTTAACTCAAGGCGTTAGGCGTCAGCCTGTGACTCCATCGCAACCCATAGACTGGAATATGCTCACCCACGCGTATGGCCTAGCGGACGACGTACCCGCCCGGCTGGAGCAAATTCACAGTTTCCCTGCTGAGACCGACTGGCAATCTGAGCCTTGGTTCTCGTTGTGGAGCGCGCTCTACCACCAAGGCAACATCTACTCGGCGTCGTTGGCCGCCGTACCGTTCATCGTCTCCGCGATGTCCGCAACACCGAGCAGGGCGACTCTCAGCTTCTACCTGCTCCCGACATCAATAGCTGTGGCCGATCACATAAACCCGGTAGACGTTCCCCGGGAGATTCGTCGAAGTTTCGCGGAGTCGTTATACACAGTTGGCACATTGGCCAAGGCAGAACTTCCTTCAATATCGGACGCAAATATTTCCACCGCAGCTCGGGCGGCTGCGCTGGTTTCCGAGGGCTCGTATCAGCAAGCGGGCGAGCTGCTCGATGCAGACGCCTAACCAATCATTCAAGCCGACGCCTTCGGCGCGGCTTAACTCAAGGTGTTAGGCCGCATGGGTGAGTTCGTAGCAGATTGGCCAGATGACGCTGATGGCGGTGTCTTCCATCGCCTCGCCTCGGCCGGGTTCGACTTTTCGCGAGAGTGGTCGGTCGACTACAACGTGGACTTTGAGAGCTGGCCACCCGCCGACGAAGCGCTGGACATCCTCCGTTCCGAGTACGGCGAATTGACCCTGTTTCCTCCGGATGCAGATGGAGAGGGTTACGTGCAGTTTCAGATCGTTGGTCCAGTAACCTACGAGCGGGTAACATCTGTGCAGCGTCACGTCAGCTCAGAAATGCAGCCATTTGGTGGGGTTTGTGAGTCTTGGGGAGTTTTTCACTGATGCGGCCTAACTATTCATTCAAGCCGACGCCTTCGGCGCGGCTTAACTCAAGGCGTTAGGCCTCATGAGAACCAGTGTCGCAAGTGCCGTAGTACTTCTCGCGAGCCTTTCAGCTTGCGGGTCAGTCCCGGTCGCATCTGGTCCCGCTTCAGCTTGCACTTCAACTCCGGTCGCGCCTGACCCCGATCACACGCCAGCTTCTCAAGGCCTCGAATCCTGTTCTGCGTTCTCGCCTGCAATCGACGACTTCATCGAACTGCCTGCAATGCGTGTAGGCGCTCTCAGTGACGAGAAAGAATTCAGCCTGCCAGCGGACGCTCCCAAAGACACAACGTTCATTCAATGCGAGCGCAGTAGCCTCATACCATTGCCCTATGACTACAAGGTGCTTGCAGCCGGGTACCACCTGGCAATTGCTTCAGGGGGGCGAGTGGCAATGCTTAGTGACTCAGACTCCCTGGTCAATTACCGCCCCCTCACCGGAGAGTTCACGCAGGAGGAGAGGTCTATTCTTCAGGCTTGCGTGGACCACATTGGCCAGATCCTATACGGCGAAGACGATGATGCCTAACCAGTCATTGAAGCCGACGCCTTCGGCGCGGCTAAACTCAAGGCGTTAGGCCCGTCGCTAGCTCAACGACTTCGGTGCCGACGCGGCCAGGCCCCAGCGCCCTGCTTCGGCCAGTCTTGGAGCCCACTTTCGATGTGGCGCCGTGGCTTGGCCAATCGTCCCGCTCCGCGGGCCAGACTCGGTAGCGAAACTTTCTCGGCCCTGGGCAGTCCTGGGGTGTTGCAGCCCCGGGACTTCGGAGCTAGCGTCGCCTAACTATTCATTCAAGCCGACGTGCCTCCGGCACGCGGCTTAACTCAAGGCGTTAGAGCTCATGGGAGGGCTCGCCGATGCTCTTGGAACTTCTTTTGGCAACTCAAGTGGCCGCAACCCCCATGTCCTTCGACCAGGCAAAGGATCTGGCCGATGCAAACGAGAAGGGAATCGAAAGACATGTGATGTCTAAGCTTGTCGAATCTCAGGGAAACGCGCTTAGTTCGGCCATGGCAAATTGCGCTCGGCCTGGTATGGACCTGTCGGCGTTCACCGTTGTTCTATCGCTGAAAGCTGACGGATCAGTTGCTCAGAGCTGGCGAAGGGGTGATACGCCGCTTGCCCAATGCGTGCACAAGTCTCTGGAGGAGACCGGAATCATCGGAGAATGGTCGACGCCATTCTTCACCTCAATTGAGCTCTCATTCGATGAGCACTAACTACTCGTTCGATCCGACGTCGCTCCGCGACGCAGCTTAACTCAGGCGTTAGGTGGCTCGGTGCTGACTATCGAACTCCGCCATATCTATCGACCAAACGGTCTAATCGATGACCTGGTCGTCTATGGACTGCCGCAAGACTACGCACACCTCTCCGAACGAGTTGAATCTGCGATTGCCTCGACAGACGCGGTTGTTGTTGACACCGACTCGTCTGTACGCGTGGAGATTTCCAGAAACGACGAACTCGAGACACTATTCACGTCACTGCAGAACGACGAAAACGAATACTTCTCTGCCGAAGACTGGAATGGTAGAAACGTCTTGCGGGTAACTGGGCCAGAGCAGGCCTTGAGGGACCTAAGCGCTTATTTTTTTGGCGTTTCACTCAGGAGCGAAGGGTACCGCTATATCTCTGAGTACTCCGACTCTGGGAAATACTCAGAGCAGTCACCTGAGTGGCGACTACACGTTGAAAAGGACTAGTCATGGTGCTCTGTTGTGGTGCTGGTTCGCAACCTAACCAATCATTCAAGCCTACGTGCCTCCGGCACGCGGCTTGACTCAATGCGTTGACAGGGGCGAGTCCAGAAATACTCTTGAAGCTCGATCTATGTAACCCTGTCCAAATGAACAACCTGTTGCTTGAAACATGAAGATCTTACTTCCGATACAAATTATCATTTGTACGCTCGCAATCTCGGGATCGGCTGGCTGTTCTAGCGAATCTCAAGAAGCGAATCCCCAGGAGAGCAAAGCGTCGAGCTCAGCTCTTGATCTGTTCATGGCAGGGGCGCTCGCGAAAGATGTCGCGACGGTGGATTGCACGCTTTCGGACGGAACGGTCACATCCTGTTACGAGATCACGGTATCGGGAACACCCACCAATCACCAGGTGGGTCCATTTTGTCCCAGAACCACCTCGGCAACTGAGGACGAAGTTGGCATTTGGCTCGACGGTGAGAACCTCTACGAGGTTACCGGCCAATTTATCCTCGACCTGCCCACCATCTACAACGACGACAATTGGATGCTTCACGATGGCGAGGGTCGGGTACGCGTTACTGAGACTAAGGAGGCTTTTGAGGCAGCGGCACGCCCTGACGTGGGCGCAGAGTATGAGAACTACTGCGTCGAAGGCCGCATGGAGTGGATTGATGGTGGAAAGCCAATTACTACCACTGTCCAGATTCCCGTCTCCCCGGTATCTAAACGTGTTGCTATCCCAGCCCAGGCACCACTCGGGGTAACCTTCAATGGAGTTCGCATCGACGCTGCCGCTCCCGTTGATGCCATTCTTGGAGCGTATACCATCGCCGCGTTTGATGACTGCGGTGGTCACGTCAATCCATTTGAGGGCTATCACATGCATGCCGCAACTGGTTGCGGAGAGCTAGGTGACGCAGCCAAAGGCGAAGCGCCACCATTCGCAATCGCCATGGACGGCTTTCTCATTCACAGCACCATTGAAGGTGGTGATCTGGACGATTGCAACGGCCATACAACGGATGAATATGGCTACCACTATCATGCCCGCTCGCCTGAACTCAACGGTGTTTTGACTTGCTACATGGGTGCAATTGTCCCAAGCAGCCGGAGCGGGCCACCCGGCGGTGGTCGGCCTCGAGGCAGGCCTCCACATGGTCTGGGTCCGCCCTCTGGGGGCGAAAATTCGGCGGCTCCAGCTCGCCATGACCACAGCTAGCATCCACCGATCGGGCACTGTTTGCGCTTGCGTGTGTGGGGTGTTTGCGGCCTGCCGCCCAACAAATCGTTGCAGCGGGCCGTTGATCCGCCACCTGCCGTGCTGCCGCAAAGCAGGCGTCGCCTCAAACGCCACTGAACTAAGGCGTTAGTTGCTAACCATGGCTCGTCCATTGTCCGCCGAAAAGGAACGGGAGTATGCCGAGCTCAATGCGTTCGTGGACATGTACGCCACGCACTTCATGAAAATTGGCCCTGCCGACCCTATGCACCCGACCAATGTTGGCAGGCACATGGTCGCCACGCTCGGGAAGTCAAAGGCATTGGTCGGATTGCGCCAGGCAGCCAGCGACGCGGTGGAGGCATTGCAGGATTTCGATCATCAGCAGGTCGAGGTGTTGGACTCAGCCCTCAAGCGCGCCGGGATAGTCACGCTCACTGAGCTTCGCCGTCGCCACTCGCGGAAATACAAATCTATTCTTAAGCGCGGCTCCGTTCGAAATGAGGCGGAGTACTACTTGATTGCGGCAGTCATGAATGACTGCTCAGACTCACTGGACTCCCAGGAAATAGATCGGCTCAATTCGATTCTCTCGAATTTCGAGAAGGCAGCTGACCAGTCATTCAAGCCGACATCTTCGGCGCTGCTTGACTCAAGGCGTTAGGTTTCATACCCACATGCTTTCGCTTTCCTCAATCCAAGCATCTGACGTCGAAGCGCTTGAACAGTTCGAGCTTGAGAATCGAGCATTCTTCGAGCGACATATCAATGCGCGCCCTGCTTCCTACTATGCAGCTGGCGGGATTGCTGCCGCCGTCCGGGAGTCACAGCGCGCGGAAAGCGCTGACTCCGCGTATCAGTTCCTCGTTCGCAACCCGGCGAACGAGCTGGTTGGTCGGGTTAACTTGACGCGCGTACGCCGCGAAAACTTTCACTCTGCGGAGCTTGGCTATCGCATAGGGCAATCGTTCAATGGGCGCGGTTACGCTCGCGAGGCGGTCAGGCTGGTATTGGAGGTGGCCTTCGGAAGGCTGCGTCTACGTCGAATTGAAGCTGGAGTTCGGCCTGACAATTTTGCTTCAGTCAAGGTGCTGGCACACAACGGATTCGTTCAGTTCGGTAGGTCGACACGAAGCTTCCAAGTCGCAGGCACTTGGCATGATCTACTTCACTTTGAGAGGCATGAAAGCTAGCTATGCATTCAAACTGCACGCTTCCGATTCCAGATCCGACAGACCCATGAAGAACGAAACAACTCCAGGCGGCACCGTCCACGACCTGCCTTCAGATCTTCGACAGGCCATCGAGTCCGAGCCAACTGCAGCCGCGCTTTGGCTTGATATCACTCCTCTCGCGCGAAACGAGTGGATTTGCTGGGTTACGTCGGGCAAGAGGGCGGAGACAAGGAAGCGTCGAATCGAGGTGGGCATCGACAAGATGCGAACGGGCATGCGAAGACCCTGTTGTTGGCCCGGCTGCCCTCATCGGTGAGGGTGGAATCGACCGATGGAAGACGGACGACGCTGATCGACGCGTCGCCGTGCGCGTACACCGATGGCGATAGACTCGGGGCTCCCTCCCCAGCAGGACGAAGCCATGAAAACCTACCCCCGGACCTTTTCGCACATTGGCATCTCCGTTCCTGACGTCGACAAGGCAGCGAAGTTCTACGGCGACGTGATGGGCTGGTACCCCATCATGGAGCCCACCGTGATCACCGAAGAGTCGGACACGCCGATCGGCCAGATGTGCATCGATGTCTTCGGCAAGGGTTGGGGCTCGTTCAAGATCGCCCACATGTCGACCGGCGACCGCATCGGCGTCGAGATGTTCGAGTTCAAGAACAACCAGACCCCGAAGGAGTTCGAGTACTGGCGGACCAGCACCTTCCACTTCTGCGTCCAGGACCCGGACATCGAAGGCCTGGTAAAGAAGATCGTCGAACACGGCGGCAAGCAGCGCATGCCCATCCGCGAGTATTACCCTGGCGAGAAGCCCTACCGGATGTGCTACGTCGAAGACCCGTTCGGCCTCATCTTCGAGGTCTATTCGCACAGCTACGAGCTGACCTACTCGCGGGGTGCATACTAGAAACCCCAGTCCCAAGCCGGCGTAGGAGGCACTGCACATGGATCCGGACGAAAAGCTCGACCCCCGCTCCCGACTGATCGGCATCTATACCGGCAGCGGGCTGGCCATCGGCGCGGCCCTTGGCGCGGCTTTCGACAATGTCGGCGTCGGCGTGGCCCTTGGCATCGCTGTCGGTGCCGCCATCGGGGCGGCGCTGGGCGCTTTGAAGAAGGACGAGTAGGCATCCCGGGTCGGGCGCTACTCACGCCGCGCCGTGACCCCGGACGAAAGGAGCCGAACATGACTGTTGAAAATGCACTTGCCGGCATTGCGGTCACGGACGCCACCGCGGCAGCAAAGTGGTATGGCCAGCTCATCGGGATACCGGGCCAACAGACCATGCCGGGGTTGTACGAATGGTCGCTGCCGCGTGGAGGCGTCCTGCAGGTGTTCGAAGATGCCCAGCGCGCTGGATCCTCGTCTGTGACCTTCTCGGTGCTGGATCTTGACGCACATATCGCCCAATTCGAACAGCAGGGAATCCCTATTGGGCAGCAAACCCGGACCGACGACGTGAGCACGGCAACCATCGAAGACCCGGACGGGAACCAGGTCGTGATCGCGGAACAACACACGGACAAGGTTGCTCGCTGAAACCCTTTCCGGAGGAATCCATGTCTATCCTGTTGCCGTTCCCCGTCTTGCGCGTACTGATACTCCTGCTGGCGCTATCGGCTTTTGCAGGACCGGCGGCTGGCAAGCCCAGCGCGGAATCATTCGACGGATCCTTCCTGCTCGATACGGGTGAGCTGATTACCGGCGGCTATTTCGTCGAAGACGGCAAGGGCCGCTTTCTCTACATGGACACCGCGCGCCTTGGGAAGGGCGGACTGTTCGAACGGACAGGCGACACCCGCCTGCGCTCGATCCTGCCTTCCCAGGCGGTGGAGCTCGAGTTCGTCGCCGGCGACAACGCGACACTAGACACGCTCGTGTGGATGGAGGCGGGTCGCGAGCCGATCCGGGGCGCGCGCGTCCACCGGCACCACTCCCGCCCCGCACGCTTCAGGTCCGGGGATGGCACCGAACTGCAGGGCCGCCTGCTGACCCCCGATTGCGCGGGGCCCCATCCCGTGGTGGTTTCGGTGCATGGCTCGGGGCCGGTGAATCGCTACGGCGGCCCCTACCAGACGTTTTTCCTGGCCCAGGGCCTGGCCGTCCTCGCCTACGACAAACGTGGTTATACCGACGACAGGGCCGCCTGGCGCGAACCTGGCCTTGCCGAGCTGTCGGCCGACGTCCAGGCCGCGGTGCAATGGGCGGCGACACAACCCGAACTCGACGACAAGCGCCTCGGTGTCGTCGGCAGCAGCCAGGCCGGCTGGGTGGTTCCCCGGGCCGCGATGGCGGCGCCAGGGGCCGCCTTCATCATCCTCCGGGCCGGCGCGGCCACGAGCCAACTTGAAACCGTGCTGCATGAAGTCCGGCAGGAACTGCGCGCCAAGGGCATGGAAGGACGGGACCTCGACTACGCCATGGACCTGCGACGCGAGATCTACGAAACCGCCATGAGGGGGGAACCGATAGACGCCACGGATTCACTGGTCGCGCCCTACCTGGACCAACCCTGGTACCCAACTGCTTTTGGGGAAGGTCCGATCAGCCGCCGTTGGTCGCCCCATTGGTGGGCCTGGGCACGAGACAACCTCGCAGTCGCCGCAACGCCACACCTGGAGCGCTTCGATGGGCGGGTGCTTTGGTTCCTTGCGGGCGCGGACGAAAATGTTCCGCTCGTTCCGACGCGAGCCGCGCTGGAGAGGGCCTTCGCGGCGTCCCCGGGTGACGACCAGCGTGTCGTCGTGCTCCCGGGAGCCGACCATGCCTTCCTGCTCCACGACGCCGACGGCTCGCCGCGATTCTCCCCGGGCTACTTTGATCGCATGGCGGCCTGGCTGGCCGAGCGGGGATTGTCCCGGGCGGATTGCCGCCAGCAGTGAACGGGAACCGGCGACAGGCCCCAACTCGCACACATCAGCCAGCCGCCCGCCGGAACAACGCCGCCGACAGCAGCCAAATCGCGCACAGACCACCCGTGAACGCCAGCGAGGGCCAGCCACTGCCCGCAGCCAGCAGCCATCCAACGGTCAGCTGCGCCGCCTCGGTTGCCGCCATCGGCAGCCCGGCCACCAGCAGGTAGGCATTGTTGTCGGCCCAGGCCGGAGCCGTTCGCCCGGAGCGGCGCAGCTGAAATCTGGCCGCCAATAACTGGCATTTTGCGGGCAATTTGCCGGCCGGGGTATACGGACGGCACTGTCCCGGCCCGCGGTCTTGGGCGAGAATCCGGCCCACTGCGTCCTGGAGGCCTGCCATGAAGACCCTGCTCGTTGCCGTGCTGTGGTGCCTGCTGTTCGTGCTGGCCTGGCCACTGGCCCTGCTGGTGCTGGTGGCGTGGCCGGTGCTGTGGCTGCTCAGCCTGCCCTTCCGGGCCGTCGGTATCGCGGTAGGCGCGGTGTTCGCGCTGCTGCGAGCGCTGCTGTTCCTGCCGGCACGCCTGCTGGGTTACCGCCCGACGGCCGCTGCCGCCTGATCCATCCGGAGACAGTTTGAAGACCATCGGCCTTATCGGCGGCATGAGCTGGGAATCCACCCTGGCCTACTACCGACAGCTCAACGAATCAGTCAAACAACGCCTCGGCGGCTTCCATTCGGCCAGGCTCGTGCTTTATTCGGTGGATTTCGCGCAGATCGAGCAGATGCAGCGCGAAGGGCGCTGGGAAGAATCCGGCGAATTGCTTGCCGCCGCGGCACGGGCGCTCGAAGCCGCCGGCGCGGATTTTTTCCTGCTGGGCACGAATACGATGCACAAGGTGGCGCCCGCCATCGAGGCGGCGGTGTCCATCCCGTTCATCCATATCGCGGACCCGACGGGCGTTGAAGCCAGGCGGCGCGGTTGTTCCGTAGTCGGCCTGCTGGGCACGCGGTTCACCATGGAACAGGCGTTCTACCGCGACCGGTTCACCAACGAACACGGCCTGCAGGTGGTCGTGCCCGGGCCGGAAGACCGCGAAACCGTGCACCGGATCATTTACGACGAACTGTGCCGGGGCGTGGTCAGCGATGCCTCGCGCGACGCCTACCGCGAGATCATGGCCACGCTGGTGGCCCATGGCGCGCAGGCCATCGTGCTGGGCTGTACCGAAATCGGGATGCTGGTCGACCAGACCGACGCCACCGTGCCCCTGCTCGACACCACGGCCCTGCATGTCGGTGCCGCCGTGGATGCCGCGCTGGCCTGAACATCGCCCGGCCCGGGCCACTCCCCCAGGAATCCAGAGCCATGCCCTACGTCAACGTACAAATCACCGCCGGCGCCAGCCGCGAACAGAAGGCCCAGCTGGTGCGGGACATCACCGATTCGCTGGTTCGCGTGCTCGGCAAGAAGCCGGAACACACGCATGTCGTGATCCAGGAAATCGCGGAAGCCGACTGGGGCTTCGCCGGCATGCTCACCGACGACTGGAAAAAGGCACAGCGAAATCCTCCACGCCCATGAAGCCCATCCGCTAGGCGTGCTACCCACTTGATTACCCGGACCAGGCTGCCGCCGCGGGGCGTGGTATCTTCGCGCCAACCCGGCATGGTCGGCTGCGACACCGGCTGGATGCAGTCACGTTTCCACCCAGGATGTGTTCGCCATGCCGCCAGTTCCGAAAAGCAGGTTTTTCCTGTCCATGGCCTGCGTCTTCATGGCCGTGGCCCTGGCCGGATTCTCGACCACGTTTTTCATACCGCTGGCCAAGGGCAGCTTTTCGGCGCCCCTGGTCATCTACGTCCACGCGGTGTTTGTTTTCGGCTGGCTGCTGCTGCTTATCCTGCAGGCTTCCTTGGTGCAGAAGCGGCGGCTGGCCACGCATCGCCAGCTGGGCGCCGCCGGCGCGGTGGTGGCCCTGGGCGTGGTGGTGTCCGGTCTTTGGGTAGGCTTCCATGCCACCCGGCGCGACCTGGCCAGGGGCGGGGACGACTTCGTCCTGGGCCAGTTGGTGAACATCCATGTCGAGATGCTGCTGTTCGGCGCCCTGGTGGCGGCGGCCATCCATTTCCGCAAACAGGGCGAGGTCCACAAGCGCCTGATGATGCTTGCCACGATCTCGGCCCTGGCGCCGGCCTGGCTGCGGTTTCGTCATTTCATGCCATTCGTGCCCGACCCCTTCGTCACCTTCTCGCTGGTGGCCGATTCGCTGCTGCTGGTGGTGATGGCGCGCGACTGGCGGGCCCTGGGCCGGGTGCATCCCACCTACCTGTGGGCGGGCGGCGCCATGGTCGCCGTACACGTCATCGAAATACTGGCGATCCGCAGCGAACCCTGGCTGCGCCTGTCACGATGGCTGCTGGAGCACTCGCCGGTCTGAGCACCCGCGCCTGCCTTCGTTCCAAACTTGAAAGCAACGCATGAGACTACTGATCTTCGGCAATTCCGGATCCGGAAAGAGCACGCTGGCCAGGCAGCTCGCCATCCAACACGCGCTCGAACACCTCGATCTCGACAGCATCGTCTGGGAACCGGGCCAGGTGGCCGTGCCGCGCCCGCCCGCGGCGATCACGGCTTCGCTGCGGGAGTTCCTTGCCGGCCACGCGCGCTGGGTCGTGGAAGGCTGTTACGGCGAACTGGTGCAGGCCGCGTCCGCGCACTGCACGCAGCTGGAGTTCCTGAACCCAGGGCTCGAAGCCTGCCTGGCCAACAACCGCCGGCGCCCCTGGGAGCCCCACAAATACGCCTCCAAGGCCGCCCAGGACGCCATGCTGGAAAACCTGCAGGCCTGGGTGGCGGACTACTACGTACGCACCGACGACTGGTCCTACCACGCCCATCGGCGCATCTTCGACGCCTTCACCGGCGACAAGCGCGAGATTACCGCCTGACGCGGCGCGTCCGCGCTCGAGCATCATCCTGCCCACTTCATCCCCTGCTGCAAACGGAGACAACCCATGACGCTGAAAGGAAGCTGTGCCTGCGGCGAAGTCAGCTACCAGATCACCGACCCCCTGAAACTGGTCGGCAACTGCCACTGTTCGATCTGCCGAAAAACCCACGGTGCCGCCTACGTCACCTGGGGCATCATCGCGCCCGGGCAGTTCCGCTGGGTCACGGGCGAAGACGCCGTGGTCCATCGCGAATCCTCGCCCGGCAGGACCCGTTGCTTCTGCGGAAAGTGCGGCTCGCCCCTGGCCAGCGCCCACGAGGGCAAGGTCGGTGAAATCGTCGTCGGCACGCTGGACGACCACCCCGGGTCGGGCCCGGGCGAGCACATCTTCGTGGCGTCGAAGGCGCCCTGGCACGAAATCACCGACAACCTGCCCCAGCACCCGGAATGGCCGCCGGGGTTCACGCCCTGAGGGGGCAGGCCACGGCCACCCTGGCCCCGCGACGACGGCGACGGCGCTGAAGGTGGAAGCGGCCCGGCGCAGCCGCCATACTTCCGGCGTGGTCGTTCCCCTCCTTGTCCGGTGCGGCCCTCACACCCTGCGAGGCCAACCATGAAAGCCCTGCGCTACCTGATCGCCCTGTTCGCCGGCGCCCTAGTGGCCGGCTTCGTCGTCGCCGGCATCGAATCGCTGGGCCACGCGGTGTACCCGCCGCCGGCCGGGCTCGACCCCGGCGACATGGAACAGCTCAAGGCCCTGGTGGCCACGCTGCCGGTCGGCGCACTGCTGTTCGTGGTGTTCGCCTGGGCGGCCGGCGCCTACGCCGGCGGGCTGGTCGCCGCGCGCATCGCCCCCGCCCATCGCGCCTTGCTGGCCGGCGTCATCGGCGCGCTGGTGCTGGCCGCGGTGGTCGCCAACCTGCTGATGATCCCGCACCCGCCGTGGGTCGCCGTCGTCGGCGTGCTGGCGGTGCTGGTGGCCACCGCGCTGGCGGCGATGGTCGGGCGGCGCTGGCAACGCAAGCCGACGGGGGCCTGAGCGGTGTCGCCACAGGACGTCCTGCAGTTCTGGTTCGAACAAACCCCGCCGGAAAAGTGGTGGAAGGTCGACCCGGACTTCGACGCCGTCATCCGCGACCGTTTCCTCGACCTGCTGCAGCGCGCCGCGGCCGGCGAACTGCACGCATGGCGCGGCAATGGCCGCGGCCGCCTGGCCGAGGTGATCGTGCTCGACCAGTTTTCCCGCAACATCCACCGCGGAACGCCGGGCGCCTTCGCCAACGATCCGGTGGCGCTGGTGCTGGCGCAGGAAGCCGTCGCCGCCGGCGCCCTGGCCGAACTCACGCCCACCGAGCGCAGTTTCCTGCTGCTGCCCTACATGCACAGCGAGTCGGCGCGCATCCACGAAGTCGCCGAGGCGCTCTACCGGGAACACGCGCCGGCCAACAACATCGACTTCGAACGCCGGCACAAGGCCATCGTCGACCGTTTCGGCCGCTACCCGCACCGCAACAAGATCCTGGGCCGCGAATCCACGGCCGAGGAGATCGAATTCCTCAAGCAGCCGGGCTCGAGCTTCTGATGGCGTAGGATGGCTCCGGCCCGGCCCGGCGCCGCCCTGGGGGATCGCATGACGCCTGCACGGCGCTATCGCGCCTTCATCAGCTACAGCCATGCCGATGAACCCGCCGCGCGCTGGCTGCAGCGGGCCCTGGAAGGCTATCGGCCGCCCGCCACGCTGCGCGCCAGCCGGCCCGAATTGCCTGCGCGGCTCTATCCCGTCTTCCGCGACCGGGACGAACTGGCATCGGCCCACGACCTGTCCGATTCGATCCGCCACGCGATGGACGATTCCGACGCGCTGGTGGTGGTGTGTTCGCCGGCCTCGGCGGGCTCGCGCTGGGTCAACGAGGAAATCCGCCATTTCCGCCGCTCCGGCCGCGGCCACCGGATTTTTTGCTACCTGGTCGCGGGCCAGCCCGACCCCGGGTCGGCCGATTGCGCCTTCCCGCCGGCCCTGCTGCGCGATGACGACGGCACCCCCCTGCACGAACCGCTGGCGGCCGACGCCACGGCCACCGGCGATGGCCAGCGCAACGCCATGCTCAAGATCGCCGCAGGCCTGCTCGACGTCGGCGTGGACGAACTCAAGCGGCGCGACGCGCAGCGCCAGGCACGCTTCTGGGCCAGCATCGCCGCGCTGTCGCTGGTGGTGGCGGCGGTGACGGTGGGCCTGGCGGTGTATGCGTTCAAGTCCAGGCAGGAATCGGAGCTCAGGCGCCTGCAGGCCGAAGCGCTGGTCGGATTCATGCTCGGCGACCTGCGGCAGAAGCTCGAACCCATCGGCAGGCTGGAACTGCTCGATTCGGTCGGCGACGAAGTGATGGGCTATTTCGGCACCCTGGGCGAGCGTGGCACGCCCGGCGAGATGCTCTCGCGCGCCGTGGCGTTCAAGCAGGTCGGCGACGTGCGCTTCAACCAGGGCAAGCTCGAGGCGGCGCTGGAATCGTTCGAGCAGGCCCTGGCGCAGGCGCGGCAGCTGCACGAGTCCGAACCCGGCAACAACGACTACCTGTTCGAGCTGGGCCAGGCCGAATTCTGGGTCGGCTACGTGGCCTGGGAGCGCGGCCAGCTCGACAAGGCCGAAGCCGCGATGCACAACTACCTGCGCCACAGCCTTGTGCTGCACCACCGCGAGCCGGGCGACGCCGACTACGAACTGGAACTGTCCTACGCCTATTCCAACCTCGGCAGCCTGGCGCGCGCGCGCGGCGATGCCAAGACGGCATTGGCCTACTTCGGGCTGTGCCGGGAAATCACCGAGCAGGCCCTGGCGCAGTCGCCCGACGACCCCGGGCTGACCATTGCACTGGCCGAAACCTGGTCCTGGATCGGTTCCACCCGCATCGACGACGGCGACCTGGCCGGTGGCGGGGACGGCTTTGCCGAGGTGACGCGGCTGCTGCAGCCCCTGCACGAACGCGGCGACAACGTGCACGCCAGCGACCTGCTGGGCCGCAACCTGATCTTCCAGGCCAATGCCGAACTGGAACTGGGCCGCGTCGCCGCCGCCACCGGCCACATCCAGCGGGGCGTGGAAATGTATGCCCGCCTGACCGCCCTCGACCCGCAAAACGCCTCCTGGTCGCGCAGCGACCATCGCGCCCGGCTCACCCAGCTGGGCATCATCGCCCCGGCACGATGGACGCCGGCGCAGGCGGCGGATCTGCAAGCCCTGCTGGAGGGCCTGGAAACACTGGCCGCGCAGGACCCCAGCAACGCCTGGGCGGTGGTGGACCTGGCCCACGGCCTGCGGCTGCGGGCGCTGCGGGCCCTGGCCACCGGCGACACCGCCGGTGCCCTGGCGGCGGCCGGGCAGGCCCACCGGCGGATGTCGGACCTGGTGACCGCAACGGATTATTCGGCCCAGTGGCTGGCGCAGCTGGCCCGCGCCGCCGAGGTCCTGGGCACCGCGCAGGCCGCCGCCGGCGACCCGGCGGCGGCGCACGCCACCTGGGCAGATGCCGCCGCCCTGCTCGACCGGCAGCCCCAGGGCACCTTCGAGTTCCACCCGGTGCGCAAACTGCTGGCCATCAACCTTGGCCAGTCCGGGCGGCTTGTCGCGTTGCAGGAGGTGCTGGACCAGGCCGGGTATCGCGACCCGCGCATGGAACCGGCCTACACCCTCACCGGCGCTTTCACGCCGGACGAAAAAACGACTGGAGGACCTGCCCATGCGACGTTCTGACCTGGTTCCCGCACTCCTGCTGCTGGCCCTGCTCGCCCCGGTCGCCCTCGCCCAGGGCCAGGGCGGCACCGACTTCAAGGTCGAACTCGACCCCGAAACCTGCGTCTTCACCGGGGGCTCCGACGGGGCCGGCAACGTGGAGGTGGCCGCCAACACCGGCAACAAGAAGATCCAGCTGCGCCTGGGCGGCGGCCGCGATTACGGCATCAGCGACATCATCTTTTCCGGGGAAGGCCAGGACCAGATGACCTACACCGCCGGCGGCCAGGCAAGCGTGGCCAACATCTTCAACCGCAACAGCGGACCGGCCGACGTGAAGTACTCGGTCATCGTCGAAAACCGCAGCACCGGCGAAACCCGCGACTGCGACCCGCGCATCATCAACCGCTGACGTCCCGCCGCGCTCAGGCGACGGCCGCCGCGTTGGTGGCCGCGCCCCGGTGCACGCCGGCCACGGCCCGACCCGACGGGTCCGCGGCCGCGGCGAAGGCCGCGTCCCAGGCGATCGCCGCCGGCGAGGAACACGCGATCGACTTGCCGCCGGGAACGGTTCGCGCGCAGGCCTCGCCCGGGAAATGGCGCTCGAAGAGTTCCCGGTACCAGTACGCTTCCTTCGTCCCCGGCGGGTTCACCGGAAAACGCAGCGGCGCCTCGGCCAGCATCGCGTCGCTGACGCGCGCTTCCGCCAAGGCCTTGAGGCCATCGATCCAGCCGTAGCCGACGCCGTCGCTGAACTGTTCCTTTTGCCGCCACAGGATTTCGTCGGGCAGCGCGCCAACGAAAGCCTCGCGCAGCAACGCCTTTTCGATGCGGCCGTTTCCGCAGCGCTTGGCCTCGGCGTCGATCGACATCGCCAGGTCGAGGAACCCCAGGTCGAGGAACGGCACCCGCGCCTCGACGCCCCAGGCCATCATCGCCTTGTTGGCGCGCAGGCAGTCGTACTGGTGCAGGGCATCGAGTTTCCGGACGCATTCGTCGTGGAATGCGCGGGCGTCGGGCGCCTTGTGGAAGTACAGGTAGCCACCGAAGATTTCGTCGCTGCCCTCGCCGCTGAGCACCATCTTCACGCCCATCGCCTTGATGCGTCGCGCCAGCAGGTACATCGGCGTGGAGGCGCGCACGGTGGTGACGTCGTAGCTCTCGATGTGCCGGATCACCTCGGGCAGGGCGTCCACGCCTTCGTCGAACGCATAGGTGAACCCGTGGTGCACGGTGCCCAGGGCCGCGGCCGCACGTTCGGCCGCGGCCAGGTCCGGCGAGCCGGGCAACCCGATCGCGAAGCTGTGCAGGCGCGGGTACCAGGCCTCGCTGCGATCATCGTCCTCGACCCGCTGGCGCGCGAACTTCGCCGCGCAGGCCGCCACCAGCGACGAGTCCAGGCCGCCGCTGAGCAGCACGCCGTAGGGCACGTCGGTCATCATCTGCCGGTGCACCGCCTGTTCGAAGGCGGCGCGCAGTTCGCCGGGTCCGACGGTCACGCCGACGGTGGACGCATGCTCGCGCCAGGGTCGCTCGTGGAAGCAGCGCAGTTCGCCGCCATGGCTGTCATAGACATGGCCCGGCGGGAACGCGGCGACATCCGGGCACAGCCGCGCCAGCGCCTTCATTTCCGAGGCCAGCCACAGGCGGCCGTCGCCGTCGTGGCCCCAGTACAGCGGGCAGACGCCCATCGGGTCGCGCGCCACCAGCAGGCGGCTGGCCTCGGCGTCCCACAGCGCGAACGCGAAGATGCCGTTTAGCCTGGCGAACGCCGCCGGACCTTCCTGCCGGTAGAGCGCGTTGATGACCTCGCAGTCCGAGCCGGTGGTGAATGCGTAGGGTGCAGCCAGCGCATCGGCCAGTTCGCGGTGGTTGTAGATCTCCCCGTTCACCGCCAATGCCAGCCCGCCATCGGCCGAGCGAAGCGGCTGGGCGCCGCCGGCGGGGTCGACGATGGCCAGCCGCTCGTGCACCAGCAGGCAGGCAGGGGATTCGTACACGCCGGACCAGTCCGGACCACGATGCCGCTGCAGCGTCGACAGTGACAGCGCCAGTGGCCGCAGGCCGCGCAGGTCGGCACCGGGCCGGGCGTCGTGGACGCCGAGGATGGAACACATGGGCAGGTCTCCTTGGATTCGAAACGCGCAAAAGGAAACGGCCCGCACTGGGGTCAGTGCGGGCCGTTCGGGACTGGGGCAGTTTTTCTTGTGGAGCGCGCCTAGTCGTCGACCCGCGGTGGGGGACGATTATTGTTATTGGCGTTGTTCACGACGATGGTGCGCATGGGCCGAGCATAGGCATGGTCCGGCCGGGTGCGCAAGCGCCCGTGGCGGCCGGGCGGCGCATGGGCCATCCTTGGCGCTTCGTGTCCCGAACCCGGAGCTCAAGCATGCGCAAGGCCGCCCGAATCCTGATCCGCGTGGTCGCCGTCGTGGTGATCATCGCCGTCATCGCGGTGTTCGCGGGGCTTTGGGCGATGCGCGGAAGCCTGGCGAAGATCGAGGGCGAACTTACGTTGCCGGGCCTGTCGGCGCCGGTCACCGTCTCGCGCGACGCGCTCGGCATCGCCACCATCGACGCCGCCAACGAAACCGACGCGGCGCGCGCACTGGGCTTCGTGCACGCGCAGGAGCGCTTCTTCGAAATGGACCTGCTGCGGCGCTCGGCGGCCGGCGAACTGTCGGCGCTGTTCGGCGACATCGCGCTCGAGCGCGACAGGCAGGTGCGGGTGCACCGGCTGCGGGCGCGACTTTCCGAGCACCTGGGCCGCATCGCCGGCGACCAGTTGCCGGCACTCGAAGCCTATGCCGCCGGCGTGAACGCCGGCGTGGTCGCGCTCGACAACACCCCCTGGCCCTACCTGCTGCTGGGCGTGGACCCGCAGCCCTGGACCGTGGAAGACAGCGCGCTCGCCGGCTACGCCATGTTCTTCGACCTGCAGGACGAGTCGAACTCACGCGAACTGGCGCTGTGGCGCATCCGGGAAGTGCTGCCCGAAGCGCTATACGCGCTGGTCGCCGTGGATGGCAGCGAATGGGACGCGCCCCTGTTCGGCGAGGCCCGCGACAACCCCGCCCTGCCCGGCCCCGACCAGGTGGACCTGCGCCAGCTGCCGATGCCACCCGCGGACACCGACTACGACGTCTCCGAGCCCGCCGCGCCGGGCAGCAACAACTTCGCCGTCGCCGGCAGCCGCACCGCCGACGGCCGCGCCATCGTCGCCAACGACATGCACCTGGGCCTGGGCGCGCCCAACCTCTGGTTCCGCGCGCGCCTGCGTTACCCCGACGCCCGGGCACCCGGCGGGCAGGTCGATGTCAGCGGCTTCACCCTGCCCGGCATCCCCGCGGTGATCGTCGGCAGCAACGGCCACGTGGCCTGGGGCTTTACCAACAGCTACGGCGACTGGCTGGACTTCTACCGCGTCGAGTTCACCGATGCCGACAAGCTGCGCTATCGCGTGCCGGGCGGCGAAGCCGTGCTGCGCACCGACAGCGAGTGGATCGAGGTCAAGGGCGCGGACCCAGTCGAACTCAAGGTGCGCGAAACCCGATGGGGACCCATCACCGTGGATCTCGCGGACGGCGATGCCCTGGCCTTGCGCTGGACCGCGCAACTGCCGGGTGCGCTGGATTTCGGCCTGGCCGCACTGGCCCGTGCCGGCAACCTCGACGAAGGCCTGGCTGCCGCCGACGTCGCCGGCATCCCGGCCCAGAACCTGGTGATCGGCGATCGCCAGGGCCGCATCGCCTGGCGCCTGACCGCCCGCCTGCCCGAACGTGCCGGCGACTGCACGCCCCAGCAGCCGCTGCGGGTGGAACAGGGCTGCCGCTGGGCCGGCTGGCTGGCGCCAACGGAAAACCCCAGCCTGGTCGACCCGCCCGAAGGCATCGTCTGGACCGCCAACGCCCGGGTCGTGGACGGCGACGCGCTGGCCCTGGTCGGCGACGCCGGTTACGCGAACGGCGCGCGTGCCCGGCAAATCCGCGACGCCCTCCAGGCCACCGAGCAATTCACCGAAGCCGACCTGCTGGCCCTGCAGCGAGATGACCGCGCGCTGTTCCTGCAGCGCTGGCATGCCCTGCTGCAGGCCGAGGCCGGGCGTGGCGACGACCCGGACCTCGACGCCCTGGCCAGGGCCAGCGCCCGGTGGACGGGCCGGGCCAGCGTCGACGCCGTGGACTACCGCATTGTCCGGGCCTGGCGCCTGGCGGTGGTCGAACGCATCCAGAACGGCTTGCTGGCACCGGCCCAGGCCGCGCTGGGCGAGGACTTCGTGATGCCCGACCTGCCGCAGGCCGAAGCTTTCGCCTGGCCGCTGGTGCAGCAGCGGCCGGCGCACCTGCTGCCGCGCCGCTTTGATAGCTGGGAAGCCCTGCTCGCCGACGCGGCGCGGGACATCCGCGGCCAGCTGGAAGCGCACGGGCCGCTGGACGAACGCACCTGGGGCGAACGCAACACGGCGCGCATCTGCCATCCCCTGGCCGGTGCCCTGCCCGGCCTGGCCCGCGGCCTGCTGTGCATGCCGGCCGAGCCGCTGCCGGGTGACGGCAACATGCCGCTAGTGCAGGCGCCGGCCTTCGGCGCCAGCGAGCGCATGGTGGTGTCGCCGGGACACGAAGCCGACGGCTTCGCGCACATGCCCGGCGGGCAGTCAGGGCACCCGATGTCGCCGTTCTGGGGCGCCGGCCACGCCGCCTGGGTGCGCGGCGAGGCCACGCCCTTCCTGCCCGGCGACGCCGTGCACGTGCTGGCGCTGCGCCCCGAAAACGTGAACTAGTTCACATTTCCAGCGCAAGAACCTGACAGCCGTCACTAAATGGTACATAAACGGGGCGCTGCTCCGGTGCGCTCCGCCGGAACAGGGACGGAGAGATCGCCGTCAGGGGGAGCGATCTACCGCACCGATTATTTTTCGGCGAGGTAGGTTCGATGGATATGTTCGTTTCCGCGCTGGCGCAATGCCGCCAGCTGATGCTGCAGCGCCAGGCGGCGGCCGTGCTCAAGGCCGTGCGCGCGATGGACGCGGCGCAGCGAAAGACCACGGCAGACCAGACCCTGGCGGAAATCCAGGCGGCCTCGGTATTGCCCCACCCGCACTGGCATGGCACCAATGAATCGATGCTCTACCGGCCCTGGAGCCCGGTGGCGTCGGTGACGGCCGGCCGCGTGCGCGACCGCTCCATCCAGCTGCGCCAGCGTTCGGTGGCGCTGTGGCTGGCGGTGGTTTACCACGAGACGCGGCAGACGCCGCACGCCGGGCTGCAGGCGGTGCATCGCAAGGTACTGGGTGCGCTGCGCGAACTGCGCGCGACCGAGCGCAGCGCGCCGGCCACCGAACAAGCCTGGTTCAAGGCAGCCGCCTGAGCCAGGAAACCCAGGACTTCACCAGGGAGGGATTGCGGGGGGATCAGGCGAGCAGCAGGCGCTCGACGATGGCTCGGTAAAGCGCGGGGAGGCGCTCGAGTTCTTCGATGGCGACGTGTTCGTTGACCTTGTGGATGCTGGCGTTGATGGGCCCCAGCTCCACCACCTCGGCGCCGAGTGGCGCGATGAAGCGGGCGTCCGAGGTGCCGCCGCCGGTGTTTTCTTCCGGTGTCCGGCCAAGTTGTTCCCTGATGACCTCGCGCGCAGCCGCGCGCAGCCGGCCTTCGCCGGTCAGGAAGGGTTCGCCGCTGCGGTGCCAGTGCAGTTCGTAGTCCAGGCCGTGGCGGTCGAGCACGGCGTGCACTTCGCGCTCGAGCGCCTCGGCCTGCCAACCGGGATTGAAGCGGAAGTTGAACTGCAGTTCGCAGTCGCCCGGGATGACGTTGTTGGCCCCGGTGCCCGACTGGATGTTCGAGACCTGGAAGCTGGTCGGCGGGAATTCCGGGTAGCCCGTGTCCCACTGGCGCGCCGCCAGCTCGGCCAGGGCCGGCATCGCCTGGTGGATCGGGTTGCGGGCTTTTTCCGGATAGGCCACGTGGCCCTGGATACCCTTCACCCGCAGGCGGCCGGACAGCGAACCGCGGCGGCCGACGCGCAGCAGGTCGCCCAGCGCCGCCTTGGACGAAGGCTCGCCGGTGATGCAGTAATGGATCGGCCGGCCTTGCTCCTGGAATCGCCGCGCGACCTGGCGCACGCCGTCGATGGCGTCGCCTTCTTCGTCGGAGGTCAACAGGATGGCCAGCGTGCCCGGATGGTCCGGATGCGCGGCGACGAACTGTTCGGCGGCCACCACGAACGCGGCGACGCTGCCCTTCATGTCGGCGGCGCCGCGGCCGTAGAGCACGCCGTCGCGTTCGGTCGGCGCGAAGGGGTCGCTGTCCCAGGCCTCGCGCGGACCCGGCGGCACCACGTCGGTGTGGCCCAGCAGGCAGAACACTTCGCCGCCGTCGCCATGCGTGGCCCACAGGTTGCGCACCTCGCCGGCATCGAGCCACTCGATGGTGAAACCCGCGCGCGCGAGGCGTGCGGCCAGCACGTCCTGGCAGCCGGCGTCGTCGGGCGTGACCGAAGGCCGGGCGATCAGTTCGCGGGCCAGGGCCAGGACCTCGCTCACTTACCCACCCCGAAGCGCTGCTTGAATCCGTTGTCAGTGAAACCGACGCTGACTTGGCCGTCGTCGGTCACTACCACCGGGCGCTTGACAAGCGCCGGGTGCTCGCGCACCAGCAGGCTCCATTCGGGATCCGAACCGGGGTTCTTGCGGCCCTCGGGCAGCTGCCGCCAGGTGGTGGACGCCTTGTTCACCAGTTTTTCCCAGCCGCCAAGCTGCGCGGCCCAGGCCTTCAGCGTTTCCGGCGGCAGGGGCCGGGCGCGGTAATCCACGAATTCATGCGCCACCCCGAATCGCGCGAGCCAGTTGCGCGCCTTGCGGCAGGTGTCGCACTTGTCCAGTCCGTAGATCACCGTCATCGCTGGCCCTCCGGGGCGTCATTTCGCCGGCGATCCCCCCAGGTGGCGCGACAGGAAAGCCAGCAGGCGTCGATAGTACTCGGTGCGGTGCTCTCCCTTGTAGAAGCCGTGGCCTTCGTTCTTGTAATAGAGCGACTCCACCGGCGCACCGGCCTTTTGCAGCGCCTTTTCCATCATCTCGGTGTGCTCGACCGGGGCCACGCGGTCCTCGCCGCCGGCGGCCAGGAACACCGGCGCCTTGATCCGGTCGGCCAGGCGGTTCGGGGACACGGCGGCGAGGGTTCCGGCGTCGCCCACCCACTGGCGGGTGAAGCTGGCCATCATGCGGCTGTCCTTGCGGTCTTCGCGCACCATCAGGTCCAGGTCATAGACGCCGACGTAGCCGGCCGCGCAGCGGTACAGGTCGGGCTCGCGCGCCACGCCCATCATCGCCGCGTAGGCGCCGTAGCTGGCGCCGTAGATGCAGATGCGGCCGGGGTCGGCGATGCCCTGCTCGATCGCCCAGCGGGTGGCGTCGGTCAGGTCGTCCTGCATGGCCTTGCCCCACTGCTGGGCACCCGCCTCCTGGAAGCCCCGGCCGTAGTTGCCGGAACCGCGGTAATTGAGTTGCAGCACCGCGTAACCGGCGCTTGCCAGGATCTGGGCATCGGTGTCGAAGCCCAGGCTGTCGAAGACACCGAACGGACCACCATGCACGTACACCACCATCGGGGCCGGCTTGCCCTGCCCCGCCGCGGCCTGGGTGAGGAAACCGTGCAGCGGCAGTCCGTCGCGCGCCTTGAGCGACACCGGCTTCACCGCGGCCATCTGCTCGGGGTCGATCCAGGTGCGGCGGCTGAGCAGGTAGTCGGCCTTCCGGTTGGCGACGTCGAACAGATAGAAGTCGCCCGGGTTGGTGCCGCTGGTGACCTGCACCAGCGCCAGCTTGCCGTCGCGGGTGGTCGAGGTGACGTAGACCGACTGGCCCGGGAAGGCCGCCTGCAGCATGCGGTAGAGCCTGGCTTCGGCCGATTCGGCGTCGAAGAAACGCTGCTCGACCTTGTCGGCCAGGTACTGCGCACCCACCGGGATGCCGCGGTCGCCCAGGGTGTAGAGGATGGCGACCGGGTCGACGACCTCGTGCTGCAGCAGCGCGCGGCGCTCGCCGGTGGCGGTGTCGAAGGCCACCAGGCTGTCGGGGCCCTTGCGGCTGTCGGCCTGCAGGTAGGCGGTGCGGTTGTCGGCCGAGAAGCCGACCGGCACCTCGATGCGGCCCGACTTGCGCTCGTCGTTCACCAGTTCCCATTCGTCGCCGGCGCGCTTGCGGTGGAACAGCTGGCTGACGTTGCCGTCGACGTAGCCGCGCACGAACCGGACTTCCTGGGCATGGTCGACCGTGAACTCGCCGCGCTGCACGGGCGAGCGCGCCACCTGGCGGCGCTTGCCGTTGCGCACGTCCATGCGCTCAACGCGGGTGTAGGGGTCGTCGTGGAAGGGCCACACTTCCACCAGCACGTCGTGTTCCTCGTCCGGCAGGGTGTCGAGCAGGAAGGCCGACACCGCCTCCTGGGTGCGGGTCTGGATGCGCGAACCGGGGCCGGAGCCCACCGCGCGGTAACCCACCAGCAGTTCGATGTTCTTGCCGTCGGCGTCCACGCCGTACAGCTCGCCGGTGCTGCTGGGCGTGTCGTCCATGCCGTAGGCCTCGGCCATGGACAGCAGCAGGCGCTGGTCGTTCACCCAGTAAAAATCGTTGATGTGGGTGTCCTTGCCCAGCGCGAAGCGCGCGGTCACCTCGTTGTCGGCGCGGCGCAGCACCACCAGCCCGGTGCGGTCGCCCAGCGGAACGGTGGCGGCGTAGTACTCGCCCGTGGGGGAAAGCTGGATGTCGCTGAAGGCATCGAGCTTGATGAAACCCGACAGGTCGACCTGGGCCTGGACCGGAAGGGCCAGGCACAAGCTGGCCAGCAGCGCCCAAAGGCACGAACGATGGAACCTGGACATGGCGTGGTATCCCGTTTTTTGGGGGATACCTACTCTACGGCGCCCCTGAGCAGTTCATTGACAGAAGTTTTCGCACGGGTTTTGGCGTCAACCTGCTTGACAATCACCGCGCAATAGAGTGAGTACTTGCCGTCCGCGGAAGGCAGCGAACCCGAGACGACGACGCTTCCGGCGGGAATGCGGCCCTGGGTGACCTCGCCGGTCATGCGGTTGTAGATGCGGGTGGACTGGCCCAGGAACACGCCCATGCCGATCACGCTGCCCTTCTCGACGATCACGCCTTCCACGACCTCGGCCCGGGCACCGATGAAGCAGCCGTCCTCGATGATGGTCGGGCTGGCCTGCAGCGGCTCGAGCACGCCGCCGATACCGGCGCCGCCGCTGATGTGGCAGTGCTTGCCGATCTGGGCGCAGCTGCCGACGGTGGCCCAGGTATCGACCATGGTGCCGGCACCCACGTAGGCGCCGATGTTGACGAAGCTGGGCATCAGCACCACGTCCTTGCCAAGGTGGGCGCCCGACCGGACGATGGCGCCGGGCACGACGCGGGCACCGAGCTTGTGGAAGTCGGCGTCGTCGAAGTTGTCGAAGCGCAGCCGCACCTTGTCCCAGTAGGGCGCCGGGAAGCCTTCCATCATCTGCATGTCGTTGATGCGGAAGTACAGCAGCACGGCCTTCTTGAGCCACTCGTTCACCTCCCAACGCTTGCCGTGCGGTGCCGCCACGCGCGCCTTGCCCGACTCGAGCAGCTCGATCGCCTCCTCCACCGCCGGACGCGTGGAGCCGTCGATCTCCATCGCCGTCAGGGTGGCCCGGCGCTCGAAGGCGTCTTCGATGATCGCCTGCAGCTGTTCAGTGCTGGGCTTCTTTCTTGCCATGGTGCATCTCTCCGTCGACGCCGGCCACGATGGCCTCGCGCAGTTGATCCAAAAGGGCCGGGTCATCGATGGGCGCGTTGGCCTCATCGGTGAGCAGGAAAAAATCCTCCACCTTCTCGCCGAAGGTGGCGATGCGGGCATCGTGCACGCGCAGGCGGAACTTTCGCAGCACCTGGGCCACCGATGCCAGCAGGCCCGGCTGGTCGGTGCAGACCAGGCTCATGCGCGTGCGACGGCCGTCGGCCGAAGCGTCGAAGCCGACCTTCACCGGCACCCGGAAGTGGCGAAGCTGCCTCGGCGCGGCGCGGCGCGGCGGCTTCACCCTGGCGGGATCGCGAAGCGCCAGCTTCAGCGCCGACTCCACCGCCGCCGGTTCCGGCGCACGGCCGTGGGGCGCGAACAGCTGGAAGTTGTCGAGCGCGAAGCCGTCGATCGAATTGAGCACGCGCGCCTCGAGCACGTTCAGGCCCAGGCGGTCGAAGGTGGCCACCAGCGCCGCGAACAGGCCGTCACGGTCGGGCGTGCGCACGAAGACCTCCAGGCCACCATCCTCGAGGTGCGGGCGCACCATCACCAGCGTGTCGGCGCCGCCCGAGGCGGCGATGCCATGGGTCTGCCAGGCGATCTGTTCGGGCCGGTAGCGCAGGAAACCGACGTCCGGGTAGGCCTCCCAGATGCGCTCGACCTCTTCGCGCGAAAGCCCTTCGCCGAGCAGTCGCGACAGGGCGGCGGCGCGGGTCTCGGCCATGATCTCGGTGGCGTGCACCGGGTTTTCCAGGCCACGGCGCAGGGCGAAGCGCGTGGCCGCGTGCAGGTCGGCCAGCAGCCGGTCCTTCCAGGCGTTCCACAGCTTGGGACTGGTCCCGGCGATGTCGGCGCAGGTCAGCAGGTACAGGTAGTCGAGGTGTTCGCGGTCGGCGACCTTGTTGGCGAAGCGCGCCACCACCACGGGGTCGGAGATGTCCTGGCGCTGGGCGGTGGTCGACATCAGCAGGTGCTGTTCGACCAGCCAGGCCAGCAGGTCGGCGTCCGACTGCGGCATGGCGTGGGCCGCCGCGAACTCGCGGGCATCGGTGGCGCCCAGTTCGGAGTGGTCGCCGCCGCGGCCCTTGGCGATGTCGTGGAACAGGCCGGCCAGCAGCAGCACGTGCGGCTTGCGCAGGCGCGGCCAGATTTCGTGGGCGATGCCGAAACGTTCGTCGGCCTTGCGCGCGAAACCGTCCAGGTGCGCCAGCACCGTCAGCGTGTGCTGGTCGACGGTGTAGACGTGGAACAGGTCGTACTGCATGCGCCCGGACACCTTGCCGAACGCCGGCAGGTAGCGCGCCAGCACGCCCAGGCGCGCCATGCGCGTCAGCGTGGCCACGGCGTGGGGCGACTGCACCAAGGCCATGAACTGCTCGCGAAGCGACGCCGGCTGCCCGGCGTAGGGCCCGATCGCGCCCAGGGACTCCCCCAGCGCGCGCGCGGTTTCCGAATGCAGGCCACGCGCGTCGGGCTGCCGGTCCCAGGCCGCGAACAGCTCGAGCACCGGCGCCAGGCCCTGGCCCAGGCGCGCCGGTTCGGTCATCGCCAGGTAGCCGTGGCGAAGCTCGTAGCCCTCGCCCAGCGGCACCGGCGCTTCCTGGCCGGAGAGCTGCTCTTCGTAGCGCTGCAGCACCCGGTCGTTGATGCGCATCACGGTGGCGGCGCTGCGGAAGAAACCCTGCATCATCTGTTCGACCGCCAGGTTGTCGCGGCGCTCGTCCTTCAGGCCCAGCATGGCGGCCAGGTTCTTCTGGTAGTCGAATCCCAGCCGCTCCTCGCGCCGGCCGGCCAGCAGGTGCAGGCCGAAGCGCAGGCGGGCCAGCACCCGCCATTCACGCTCGAGGCTGGCGCATTCGTCTTCGCCCAGCAGGCCCAGCGGAACCAGGGCACGCAGCCCGGGCACGCCGTACAGGCGCATGCCCATCCAGGTGATGGTCTGCAGGTCGCGCAGGCCGCCCGGCCCCTCCTTGATGCTCGGCTCGAGGTTGTGGGCGGTGTCGTTGAAGCGCGCGTGGCGGGCCTGTTGCTCCTCGCGCTTGGCGAAGAAGTAGTCCGAGGGCGACCACAGCACCGTCGGCGCCAGCGCCGCGGCCAGGGCCTTGGGGGCGCCCGGATCGCCGGCCAGGGCACGGCACTCCATCAGCGAGGTCAGCACGGTGACGTCGTCGCGGGCGGCGTCGATGCACTGGCTGGTGGAACGCACCGCCTGGCTGGTGGCCAGGCCGGCGTCCCAGAGCAGCGAGAAGAAGCGGCCGATGGCCACCTGGTGGCGCTGCTGGAGCCCGGGTTCGGCCAGCACCAGCAGGTCGATGTCCGACTGCGGGTAGAGCTCCCCGCGGCCGTAGCCGCCGGTGGCCATCAGGTCGAGGCCGGGTTCGTCGCCCAGGCAGCGCTGCCAGGCGGCGCGCACCACCAGGTCTGCGGCGTCGGCGCAGCGCGAGACCAGGCGATCGATGGCCTCGCCGGCGTCGAAACGCTCGCGCAGGAACTGGCGCCTGGCGGCCAGCCCGGCCTTGGCGGCGTCGCGCCAGGCACCATCGTCGGCCGCCTCGGCCAGCGCCGTCGCCAGTTCGGGGATGTCAGGGGCGGCGCTCACCGGCCGGCCCGGGTCACAGGTCGTTGTCGTCGCCGGGCAGGCGGGTGAGGATCTCGACGCCATCGTCGGTCACCAGCACGGTGTGCTCCCACTGGGCCGACAGCGACTTGTCACGGGTGACCACGGTCCAGCCATCGCCCAGCAGCTTGGTGTGCCGGGAGCCTTCGTTGATCATCGGCTCGATGGTGAAGGTCATGCCCTTCTTCAGCACCACGCCGGTGCCCGGCTGGCCGTAGTGCAGCACCTGCGGGTCGTCGTGGTAGACGCGGCCGATGCCGTGGCCGCAGTACTCGCGCACCACCGAGAAGCGTTCGCCTTCGGCGTACTTCTGGATCGCGTGGCCGACGTCGCCCAGGGTCGCACCGGGCTTGACGGCGCGGATGCCGCGGAACATGGCCTCGCGGGTGACCTCGACCAGGCGCCGGGCCTTCACGCTGGGCTCGCCCACGAAGAACATGCGGCTGGTGTCGCCGTGCCAGCCGTCCTTGATGACGGTGACGTCGATATTGATGATGTCGCCGTCCTTGAGCACCTTGGCGTCGCTGGGGATGCCGTGGCAGATGACGTTGTTGACCGAGGTGCAGACCGTGGCCGGGAAGCCCTTGTAGCCGACGTTGGCCGGCACGGCGCCCTGCACGTCGACGATGTGGTCGTGGCAGATGCGGTCGAGCTCGGCGGTGGTGACGCCCGGCTTGACGTGGGGGGCGACCACCTGCAGCACTTCGGCGGCCAGGCGGCCGGCCACGCGCATGTGCTCGATGTCCTCGGGGGTCTTCAGGCTGATGTTCATGGCCGCGATTATCGCCCAGTTGCGGCCGATTGGACCAGCCGGCTATACTCCCGGGGCTCGGAAAACCCCTCCAAGGGGTCTTCAGGGCCGCCCACGCCGGGCGTCACCGGTGAATACACACGCCAGGCCATCCCCCGCCCCGGGGTGCCCAAGGACCACGGTCCTGGGTTCGAGGCGGCAGCCTGGCGGAGGCCCAACCCCGGAGCTTCGACGCCGCCAGCGTGCGGCCGGCTCCCTGTCTTCAAAGGAAACACCATGTCCCAGGTCACCATGCGCCAGATGCTGGAAGCCGGCGTGCACTTCGGCCACCAGACCCGTTACTGGAACCCCAAGATGGGTCCGTACATCTTCGGCGCCCGCGGCAAGATCCACATCATCAACCTTGAAAAGACCCTGCCGCTGTTCCAGGACGCGATGAACTTCGTCTCGGGCATCGCCCAGAAGCGCGGTTCCATCCTGTTCGTCGGCACCAAGCGCTCGGCCCGCGAAGCCATCAAGGAAGAAGCCATCCGCTGCGGCATGCCCTACATGAGCATGCGCTGGCTGGGCGGCACCCTGACCAACTTCGCCACCGTCAAGAAGTCGGTCGCCCGCCTGAAGGAACTCGAGGCCGCTGAAACCGACGGCACCTTCGAGAAGCTGGTCAAGCACGAAGTGCTGGGCCTGCGCCGCGAGCGCGACAAGCTCGAGGCCTCGCTGGGCGGCATCAAGGACATGGGCCGCCTGCCGGACGCGCTGTTCGTGATCGACATCGGCCACGAGAACATCGCCGTGCAGGAAGCCAAGAAGCTCGGCATCCCGGTGATCGCCGTGGTCGACACCAACTACGACCCGAACGTGGTCGACTACGCCATCCCGGGCAACGACGACGCCATCCGCGCCGTGCAGCTGTACGTGCGTGCCGCCGCCGACGCCGTGCTCGAGGGCAAGGCCGCTTCGCCGCAGGCCCACGTCGCCGCCGACGATTTCGTCGAGCTCGACGCCGAAGGCAACCCGGTCGCCAAGGAAGACAAGAAGGCGGCCCCGCGCGCCCGCGCTCCGCGCGCCCGCACCGCCAAGTAACAACGGCGTCACGCCGCGGCGCCAACCTGCGCCGCGGCACCCCCCTTTCGCGCACGCCGGCCATCCGCCGGCGCGCCACCCACTGAATTTGGAGACCCCCATGGAAATTACTGCTTCCCTGGTCAAGGAACTGCGCGAGCGCACCGGCGCCGGCATGATGGAATGCAAGAAGGCCCTGTCCGAGTCCGCCGGTGACATCGACGCCGCGGCCGAGGCCCTGCGCAAGTCCGGCCTGGCCAAGGCCGACAAGAAGGCCGGCCGCGTGGCTGCCGAAGGCCGCATCGTCGCGGCCCAGGACGGCGGCAAGGCCGTGCTGGTCGAGATCAACTCGGAAACCGACTTCGTGGCCAAGGACGACAACTTCGTCGCCTTCGCCGACGCCGTCGCCCAGGCCGCGCTGGCTTCCGGCGCCGCCGACGCCGAAGCCCTGAAGTCGGCCAAGGTCGCCGCCGGCGATACCGTCGAAGAGGCCCGCGCCGCCGTCATCGCCAAGGTCGGCGAAAACGTCCAGGTGCGCCGCCTGGCCAAGATCGACAGCAGCAACCACGTCGCCGCCTACATCCACGGCGGCCGCATCGGCGTGCTGGTCGAGCTCAAGGGCGGCGACGCCGACCTGGCCCGCGGCATCGCCATGCACGTGGCTGCGATGAACCCGCCCTACAACAAGGCCGCCGACGTGCCGGCCGACTTCGTGGCGAAGGAAAAGGAAATCGAAATGGCCAAGATGTCCGACAAGGACAAGTCCAAGCCGGCCGAGATCCTCGAGAAGATCATGAGCGGCAAGGTCGCCAAGATCGTCAACGAAGTCACGCTCTACGGCCAGCCGTACGTGCTCAACACCGACCAGAGCGTCGAGCAGGCGCTCAAGGCCGCCGGCGCCGACGTGGTGCAGTTCCAGCGCCTGGCCGTTGGCGAGGGCATCGAGAAGGTGGTCGAGGATTACGCCGCCGAAGTGATGAAGCAGGCCGGCCTGGCCTGATCCATCGCCACGGGCGTTACCTGGAGGGCCGCGGTGCGAACCGCGGCCCTTCTGCTTTCTGAACGATGATTTCCGGATTCATCGAGGGTTTGGCCAAGGCTTGCAAGTCTCCCCCGCACCACCCCAACCCAAGGGAGTACGTTGATGAGCACCCGAGCCCCCCTGGCCTGCCTGGCCCTGCTGATTGCCGGCCCGGCCCTGGCCCAGAACGTCGAATCCGGTCCGCAGGCGCAGTTCGAGGCCAGCACCGGCCCGGTGACCGTCACCTCCGTGCAGCCGCCCCTGCCCAATGCCGACGAGTACGCCGTGAAGGTGGCCGACCTGGACGCCAATGGCGACCAGCGCCTGGACCGCAGCGAGGTTCCCGACGACCACGCCCTGCACTTCGAGTGGTCGCTGGTCGATCGCAACCGCGACGGCTACGTCACCGACGCCGAATTGGCGAACTGGAAGTAAGGCACCGAATGGTGGCCCGGCCCTCCGGGGTCCGGGCAACCTGGCGGAGCGGCGGCGTCGCCGCTCCGCCGAATTTTTTCCCGGAACAGCCGTTGGGACCCCGCGATCGGCTAGAATTTCGCCGTTTGCCCTGCCACCGGAGAGTTCCATGAGCGCCCAGCCCCTGAAGTACCGCCGCATCCTGCTCAAACTCTCCGGTGAAGCCCTGATGGGCAACGAGGACTACGGCATCGATCCCAAGGTCATCCAGGCCATGGCCAAGGACATCGTCGAGGCCCAGCGGGCCGGCGCCGAGATTGGCCTGGTCATCGGCGGCGGCAACATCTTCCGCGGCGCCGGACTGGCCGAAGCCGGCATGGACAGGGTCACCGGCGACCACATGGGCATGCTGGCCACCGTCATCAACGCCCTGGCCATGGCCGATGCGCTGGAGAAGGAAGGCGGTTTCGCCCGCGTGATGAGCGCGATCAAGATCAACGAGGTCTGCGAGGACTACATCCGTCGCCGCGCGATCCGGCACATGGAAAAGGGCCGCATCGCCCTGTTCGCCGCCGGCACCGGCAACCCGTTCTTCACCACCGATTCCGCCGCCGGCCTGCGCGCCAGCGAGATCGGCGCCGACCTGCTGCTCAAGGCCACCAAGGTCGATGGCATCTACGACGCCGACCCGAAGAAGAACCCCGGCGCCAAGCGCTTCGAACACCTGAGCTACGACGAGGTGATCGCCCGCAACCTGCAGGTGATGGACACCGCCGCCTTCGCACTGTGCCGCGACAACAAGGTGCCCGTGCGCATCTACGACATGATGCAGCCCGGTGCCCTGATGCGCATCCTGCGCGGCGAGCCGCTGGGAACCCTGGTCGACGCCGGCTGAGCGCCCGCAGGCGCCTGCCCCCGGGTTTAGCGCCTATAATCCCGGGCTTGCCCCAGAATCCGACCCGTCCGCGGAGCCAGCGATGCTCGAAGAAATCAAGAAAGACGCCCAGACCCGCATGAACAAGTCCGTCGAGGCCTTCCGCCACGACCTGACCAAACTGCGCACTGGCCGCGCCACGACCGCCCTGGTCGACCACCTGAAGGTGAACTACTACGGCTCGGACATGCCGCTGACCCAGGTGGCCAGCGTGTCGGTGTCCGACGCCCGGTCGCTGACCATCACGCCCTGGGAAAAGGGCATGGTCGCGGCCGTGGAGAAGGCCATCCTGGCCTCCGACCTCGGCCTGACCCCGAACACCGCCGGCACCGTGATCCGCATCAACCTGCCGCCGCTCACCGAGGAGCGCCGCAAGGAGCTGTCCAAGCACGTGCACGCCGAAGGCGAAAACGCCAAGGTCGCCATCCGCAACGTGCGCCGGGACGCGATCCAGCAGGTCAAGGAGCTGCTCAAGGAAAAGCAGGTCACCGAAGACGACCTGCGCCGCAGCGAAGACGAGATCCAGAAGCTCACCGACAAGGCCGTCAAGGACGTCGATGAGGTGGTCAAGGCCAAGGAACAGGAGCTGATGGCGGTTTGAGCCAGGCCGCCACGATGCCCGCCCCAGCCGCCCCGCCCGCTGCGCGCCTGCCGCGCCACCTGGCCGTCATCATGGACGGCAATGGTCGCTGGGCGCAGCGCCGCAACCGCCCGCGCACCCTGGGTCACCGCGCCGGCGCCAAGGCGGTGCAGGTGTGCGTGGACTATTGCCTGGCGCACGGCATCGGGGCGCTGACGCTTTTCGCCTTTTCCTCCGAGAACTGGAACCGTCCCGAGGACGAGGTCGGCGCGCTGATGAAGCTCTTCCTGCGCATGCTCGACAGCGAAGTGGACGAACTGCACCGGCGCGGCGTGCACCTTGGTTTCATCGGCGACCGCAGCGGTTTCCCCGACACGATCCGCGAACGCATGCGCCAGGCCGAGCGGCAAGTGCCGGCGGATGTCCGGCTGGCGCTGAACATCGCCGTCGGCTACGGCGGTCGCTGGGACATCGCCCAGGCCTGCCGCAGCCTGGCCGAAGACGTCGCCGCCGGCCGCCTGGCGCCCGCCGACATCGACGAAACCCGGCTCGGCGAACGCCTCAGCCTTGCCGGGCAGCCCGCCCCCGATCTTTTCATCCGCACCGGCGGCGACCTGCGCATCAGCAATTTCCTGCTCTGGCAGCTGGCCTATACCGAACTGTGGTTCACCGAAACCCTGTGGCCCGACCTCGACGACAGCGTGCTCGATGCCGCCATGGTGGATTTCGCCGAGCGCGAGCGCCGCTTCGGCCTCACCAGCGCCCAGGTGGCCCCGGCCGCCGGGGGGGTTGCATGAGCCGCCGCCAGCGCGTCACCACGGCCCTGGTGCTGGCACCCCTGCCGATCCTGGGCGTGCTGTTCCTGCCCACGCCCTGGCTGGCGGCCATGGTGGCCCTGGTGCTGCTGGCCGGACTGTGGGAATGGACGCATTTCGCCGGCATCCACGACAAGATGCCGCGTGCCGCCTTCCTGGCCGCCAACGCCCTGCTGATGGCCGCCCTGGTCTGGGGCGGTGGGCCGAGCCTGTTCACGCTCAAGCTGGTGAGCCTGCTCGGCGTGCTCTGGTGGGCCATGGTCTGCCTGTGGCTGTCGCGTCCGGCGTTCGGCAAGGCCGACACCCCCGCCAACCGCAGCCTCAAGCTGCTGGCCGGCAGCCTGGGCATCATCCCGGCCTGGTGCGCGCTGGGCTGGCTGCATTCGGAAGACCCCTACGGCGCGCGCTGGACCCTGTACGCCCTGGGCATCGTCTGGATGGCCGACATCGGCGCCTATTTCGCCGGCTCGAAATGGGGCCGTCGCAAGCTGGCGCCCACGATCAGCCCGGGCAAGAGCTGGGAAGGCGTCTACGGCGGCCTGGCGGCCACCGCCCTGCTCGCCATTCCGGCGCTGCCGCTGCTGGGCCTGGCCTGGACGCAATTGCCGGCGCTTTGGCTGGTGACGCTGGCCGTGGCGGGCATCTCCGTGGTCGGCGACCTGTTCGAGAGCCTGATGAAGCGGCACTCGGGGGTGAAGGACTCGGGCGACCTGTTCCCCGGCCACGGTGGCCTGATGGACCGCCTCGACAGCATCCTGGCCGCCCTGCCGGTGTTCGTGGTGGGCAAGGCATGGCTGGGCCTCTGAAAACCGTCGCCCTGCTCGGCGCCACCGGTTCGATCGGCCGTTCGACCCTGGACGTCGTCGCCCGGCATCCGGACCGCTTCCGCATCGGCGCGCTCAGCGCCCATGGCCGGGTGGACGCCCTGCTGGCGCTGTGCGAGCGCTTCCGTCCCGATGCCGCGGTGGTTTCCGACCCGGCCGCCTACCCCGCCCTGCGCGACGGCCTGGCCGCTCGCGGCCTGCCCACCCGCGCCCTGGCCGGTCCGGCAGCGCTGGACGAGGTCGCCGCCGACCCCGGCAACGACACCGTCGTCGCCGCCATCGTCGGCGCCGCCGGCATGGCCTCGACCCTGGCCGCCGCCCGCAGCGGCAAACGGCTGCTGCTGGCCAACAAGGAATCGGTCGTGCTGGCCGGCGAACTGCTGATGCGCGCCGCCCGCGAAGGCGGCGCCAGCATCCTGCCGGTGGACAGCGAACACAACGCCATCTACCAGTGCCTGCCGGCCGACGACGGCCGCCAGGGCGTGCGCCGGCTGCTGCTCACCGCCTCCGGCGGGCCATTCCGTGGCCGCGACCGCGCCGCGCTGGCGAAGGTGACGCCCGAACAGGCCTGCGCCCACCCGAACTGGGACATGGGCCCGAAGATCTCCGTCGATTCGGCGACGCTGATGAACAAGGGCCTGGAGGTGATCGAGGCCCGGCACCTGTTCGGCCTGCCGCCCGAACGCATCGAGGTGGTGGTGCACCCGCAGTCGGTCATCCACTCGCTGGTCGACTACGTCGACGGTTCGGTCCTGGCCCAACTGGGCAATCCGGACATGCGCACGGCCCTGGCCTACGGCCTGGCCTGGCCCGAACGCATCGATTCGGGCGTGGCGCCGCTTGACCTGGCCTCCCTGGCCCGCTTCGATTTCGAAGCGCCGGACCTGGAAACCTTTCCCTGCCTGGCCCTGGCCTACCGCGCGCTCGAAGCCGGCGGCAGCGCCCCGGCGGTGCTCAGCGCCGCCAATGAAGTGGCGGTTTCAGCCTTCCTTCAGGGCCAGTTGGGCTTCCTTGGTATCCCGGACCTGGTCCAGGCCTGCCTGGATGCGACCCCGGCGGGCCCGGCCGATTCCCTGGACGACCTGCTCGAGACCGACGCCGCTGCCCGGCGCCTGGCCGGCGAACTGATCACGAGGATGCGGCTGCAATGATGGAGTTCTTCGGCTCGGTGTGGTGGCTGATCGTGAGCCTGGGCATCCTGGTCACCTTCCACGAGTTCGGCCATTACTGGGTCGCCCGGCGCTGCGGCGTGCGCGTGCTGCGTTTTTCGGTGGGCTTCGGCAAGCCGCTGTGGAAGCGCGTGGGCCGCGACGGCACCGAATACGTGGTGGCCTGGATCCCGCTGGGCGGCTACGTGAAGATGCTCGACGAACGCGAGGTCGAGGTCGCGCCCTCGGAGCGCCACGAAAGCTTCAACGCCAAGCCGGTCGGCCAGCGCATCGCCATCGTCGCCGCCGGCCCGGTGGCCAACCTGCTGCTGTGCATCGGCCTGCTCTGGGCCATGTTCGTGGTCGGCAAGCCAGACTTCCAGCCCGACGTCGGCCGCGTCCAGGGCCTCGCCGCCGAGGCCGGCTTCCAGGCCGGCGACCGCCTGCTCGACGTCGACGGCCGCCCGACCCGCACCTGGAGCGAGGCCGGCATCGCCCTGGCCACGGCCATCATCGACCGTGAAGCCACCCCCGTGCGGGTGCGCACCGCCGGGGGCGACGAACGCGTCCGGCTGCTGCCGCTGGACCGCCCGGGCCTGGCCCTGAGCGAAGAACGCCCGTTTTCCGACCTGGGCCTGGCCCTGGCCTGGCCGGCGGTCATCGGCGAGGTCGAGCCCGGTTCGGCGGCCGCGCAGGCCGGCCTGCAGGCGGGCGACCGCATCCTGGCCCTGGGCGGCCGGCCGGTGGACACCTACGACCAGGTCGCGCCGCTGCTCCAGCAGCTCGCCGGTCCCGACACCCCGCTGGCTGTTCAGGTTGAACGCGACGGGCGCCGCCTGGACCTCGAGGCCCGGCCGCTGCAGGTCGAACGCGATGGCCGCCGGCTCTGGCAGCTGGGCGTGCTGGCCGCGCCGGTCGAACAGGACGCCCTGCTTCGCTTCGGCCCCCTGGCCGCGGTCCCGGCGGCCCTGGCGGAAACCCGCCAGATGACCTCGGACGTGCTCGGGATGCTCTGGCGCATGGTCTCGGGCCAGGCATCGCTGAAGAATATTTCGGGCCCGATCACCATCGCGCGGGTCGCCAACGGCAGCGCCAGCCTGGGCCCCGCATGGTTTCTTAACTTCCTCGCGATACTCTCGCTGAGCCTGTGCATCATGAACCTGCTGCCCATCCCCGTCTTGGATGGTGGGCACCTGCTGTATTACCTTATCGAGCTGGTCAAAGGCAGTCCGGTCGGCGAACGCGGCCTGGTAGCAGGCCAATACATCGGACTGGCCATGCTGGCCGGCCTGATGGGCCTGGCCTTTTACAACGATATCTTGCGGCTCGGTTCCTGAGCTTCCACCCATTGCGGGCCACCTGGCCCGGTTTCCACGGATTTATGATGACGCGACCCACTGTCCGACGCCGCCTCCTGAGCATTGCGCTCGCCGCCGCCCTTGCCGGCCCCGCCTACGCCCAGAACTACGAGCCGTTCGAGGTCGCCGACATCCGGGTCGAGGGCCTGCAGCGCATTTCCGCGGGCACGGTGTTCACCTACCTGCCGGTCGAGCGTGGCGACACGCTGGACCGCGGCCGGTCCGGCGACGCGATCCGCGCCCTGTTCCGCACCGGCTTCTTCAGCGACGTCAGCCTCGAACGCCAGGGCGACATCCTGGTGGTGGTGGTGACCGAGCGCCCGGCGATCAACAGCATCACCCTGAGCGGCAACAAGGACATCAAGACCGATGACCTGATGGCCGGCCTGCGCAGCATCGGCCTGGCCGAGGGCGAGACCTACAACCCGCTCAACCTCGACCGCATCACCCAGGAACTGATCCGCCAGTACAACAACCGCGGCAAGTACAACGTTTCGATCCTGCCCTCGGTGTCCAACCTCGACCGCAACCGCGTCGACATCACCATCGTCGTCGAGGAAGGCAAGGCCGCGCGCATCCGCGACATCAACATCGTCGGCAACGAGACCTACCTCGAGGAAGACCTGCGCCAGAGCTGGGAGTCGGACACCAGCAACTGGCTGTCCTGGTACCGCCGCGACGACCAGTACTCGCGCGAGAAGCTCTCCGGCGACCTCGAGAAGCTGAGCAACTACTACCTCGACCGCGGCTACGTCGACTTCAACGTCGAGTCGACCCAGGTCGCGATCAGCCCGGACAAGCGCGACATCTTCGTGACCGCCAACATCGCCGAAGGCGAGGTCTACACCATCGGCGACGTCAAGGTCTCCGGCGACACCATCCTGCCGGTCGAGGAGATGGAGAAGCTGCTGTTCGTCGCCGAGGGCGCCACCTTCTCCCGCGCCCGCGTCGAGCTGAGCACCGACGCGATGATCGCGGTGCTGGGCAACATCGGCTACGCCTTCGCCCAGGTCAACCCGGTGCCGGACATCGACCGCGAGAACCGCGTCGTCGGCCTGAACTTCTTCGTCGAACCGGGCCCGCGCGTGCAGGTCCGCCGCATCGTCTTCAAGGGCAACACCGGCACCGCCGACGAAGTGCTGCGCCGCGAGATGCGCCAGTTCGAGGGCGCCTGGTTCTCGCAGGCCGCGGTGGACCGCTCCAAGGTCCGCCTGCAGCGCCTGGGCTTCTTCGAGGAAATCGACATCGAGACCCCGGAAGTGGCCGGCACGCCGGACATGGTGGACGTGGTCGTCAACGTCAAGGAACGCAACTCGGGCCAGTTCACCTTCGGCCTGGGCTACCAGCAGACCTACGGGCTGATCACCAGCCTGCAGCTGGTGCAGAACAACTTCCTCGGCACCGGTAACCGCGTCGCGATCGCGGTGCAGAACAACAGCTTCTCCAAGCAGTATTCGCTGGGCTACACCGACCCGTACTTCACCGATTCGGGCGTCAGCCTGGGCTACAACCTCAGCTACAGCGACTACAGCTACTCGCGCCAGGACGCCAACCTGGCCCAGTACAACAATGCCGTCGCGTCCGCCGAAGCCCTGGTCGGCCTGCCCCTGACCGAAACCGACTCGATCCAGTTCTCGGTGGGCATCGATCGCAACGCGATCACCACCCAGGACGGCTTCACGCCCGAACCGCTGATCCAGTACCTGGTCAGCACCCTGGGCGACCGCCAGCGCTTCCCGCAGTTCCATATCGACGACGACCAAGATCCCGAAACGCCGGCGGACAACGACGACGACGACCCGAGCACCACCGACCCGCTGCAGTCCGGCGGTTCGCGCAAGTGGAACGTCAATGCCTGGCGCCTGCAGACCGGCTGGGTGCGCGATTCGCGCAACGACTTCCTGCTGCCCACGCGCGGCAGCTACCACCGCATCAGCGCCGAGTTCGTGCTGCCCGGCAGCGACCTCGAGTACTACAAGCTCGGCTACAACTTCGAACACTACATGCCGCTCACCAACTGGCTGGTGATGAAGTTCGGCGCCGAGATCGGCTTCGGTGACAGCTACGGCGACACCAGCAAGGCGCTGTGCCAGAGCTTCGACACCGAAGGCGACATCATCACCACGACCACCAACTGCGGCCTGCCGTTCTTCCGCAACTACTACGCGGGCGGCCCGAACTCGATCCGCGGCTTCGAGGTCAACACCGTCGGCCCGACCTACCAGTTCACGTCCGACGGCTTCCGCCAGCCCATCGGCGGTTCGTTCAAGACCGCCGGCACGATCGAGTTCTACTTCCCGACGCTGTTCGACAGCCGCGGCACCCGCCTGTCGACCTTCATCGACTACGGCAACGTCTATAACGGATTCGACGACTGGGAAGCCAAGACCCTGCGCATCTCGACCGGCGTGGCGCTGCAGTGGGAATCGCCCATGGGCCCGATCCAAATCAGCTATGCCCTGCCGATCCAGCGCGAGCGTTCGGACCAGATCGAACGCCTGCAGTTCACCTTCGGCGGCAGCTTCTAAGACCGGGGCGATGCCGGCCCCGTCGCCGACGCTGGCCGAACTCGCCGGGCAATTCGGCCTGGCCCTGCGCGGCGATGGCGATGTCCGCATCCGCGGCGTCGCCACCCTGTCGGCGGCCGGCGCCGGCCAGCTGGCGTTCCTGGCCAATCCCCGCTACCGGCGCGAACTCGCCGGCACCGGCGCCGCGGCGGTGGTGCTGGCCGAGGCCGATGCCGCCGACTGCCCGGTGCCTTGCCTGGTGGCCGCCTCGCCCTACGCGGCCTTCGCCCGCATCGCGGCCCTGTTCGAACCCCGGCCACTGCGCGAGCCCGGCGTGCATCCCGCCGCCGTGGTCGCGGACGATGCCATCGTTGATCCCGGTGCCCACGTCGGCCCCTTCACCAGCATCGGCGCCCGCAGCCGGATCGCGGCCGGCGCGATCATCGGCCCGGGCTGCGTGATCGGCGACGACTGCGTGGTCGGGCCCGGCTGCGAACTGATCGCCCGGGTGACCTTGGTGGCCCGCGTCCGGCTCGGCGCGCGGGTCCGCGTGCATCCGGGTGCGGTGCTGGGCGCGGAGGGCTTCGGCCTGGCGATGGAGGCCGGCCGCTGGCTCAAGGTGCCCCAGCTCGGCGGCGTCGCGATCGGCGACGACTGCGAGATCGGCGCCAACACCTGCATCGACCGCGGCGCCCTGGAAGACACCGTGCTCGAGGAAGACGTGCGCCTGGACAACCTGGTGCAGCTGGGCCACAACGTGCACGTCGGCGCCCACACCGCCATGGCCGGCTGCGTCGCCGTCGCCGGATCGGCGCGTATCGGCCGCTACTGCCTGGTCGGCGGCGGCGCCGGCATCGCCGGGCACCTTACGGTCTGCGACAAGGTCACGATCACCGCCATGAGCCTGGTGACCGCGTCCATCACCGAGCCGGGCGAATACGCCTCGGCCATGACCGTGCAGGAAGGCCGGCATTTCCGCCGCAATGCCGCCCGATTCCGGCAATTGGACGCGCTGGCGCGTAGAATGGCACCCCCGCCCAAGGACTAAAGTCCCCCAAGGAACCCCAGGATGAGCCAAGACGCCATCAAGCTGCCCGTGGATGTCGCCTGCATCCTGAACCTGCTGCCGCACCGCTACCCCTTCCTGCTGATCGACCGGGTGGTCGAGCTGGACGCGCACAAGCGCATCCGCGCGCTGAAGAACGTCACCTTCAACGAACCCTATTTCCAGGGCCATTTCCCCGGCCGCCCTGTGATGCCCGGCGTGCTGGTGATCGAGGCGATGGCCCAGGCCGGCGGCCTGCTCACGCAGCTCTCGCTGCCGCGCGACGCGATCGGCGAAGGCAAGCTGTTCTACCTGGTGAAGGTCGACAACGCCCGCTTCAATCGCATGGTGGTCCCGGGCGACCAGCTCGACATCGAGGTCGTGCTCAAGCGCAACATCCGCAACATGGCGCTGTACGAGTGCTCGGCGCGCGTCGACGGCAAGGTCGTCGCCAGCGCCGAGATCCTGTGTGCGGAGGGTAAGGAGGAGTGATCCACCCGACTGCCCTGGTCGACGCCACGGCGCGGCTCGGCGAGCGGGTCGAGATCGGGCCCTACGCCATCATCGGCGCGGACGTGCAGATCGGCGACGGCTGCAGGATCGGCCCGCACGCGGTGATCAGCGGCCCCTGCCGGATCGGCCGCGACAACGTCATCCACGCCCACGCCACGGTCGGCAACGACCCGCAGGACAAGAAATTCGCCGGCGAGCGCACCGAACTGGTCATCGGCGACGGCAACACCATCTTCGAGTTCACCACCCTCAGCCGTGGCACCGGCGACGGCGGCGGCATCACCCGCATCGGCAGCCACAACTGGATCATGGCCTACGTGCACATCGCCCACGACTGCGTCGTCGGCGACCACTGCATCCTGGCCAACAACGCCACCCTGGCCGGCCATGCCCAGGTCGGCGACTGGGCGATCCTGGGCGGATTCGCCGGCATCCACCAGTTCTGCAAGATCGGCGCCCACGCCTTCATCGGCATGGGCAGCCTGGTCAACGCCGACGTGCCGCCGTTCGTGATGGTCGCCGACAAATACGCCGGGCCTCGCGGCATCAACGCCGAAGGGCTCAAGCGCCGGGGCTTCGACAGCGAGCGCATCTCGGCCATCAAGCGCGCCTACCGGGCACTGTACCTCTCGGGCAAGCCGCTGGCGGAAGTGCGCGGGCAGTTGGCCGCCGGCGCCGCCGATTCGCAGGACGTGCAGCTGATGCTCGATTTCATCGAACACAGCGGGCGCGGCCTGCTGCGCTAGGCCCGGCATGGCCGAACGTCCGGCACGCCGCCCCCGCATCGCCCTGGTCGCCGGGGAAGCGTCCGGCGACCTGTTGGGTGCCGGACTCGTTCGCGAGCTCAGGCGCCGTTTCCCGGACGCGCAGTTCGCCGGCATCGGCGGCCCGCGCATGCGCGCGGAAGGCTTCGAGGCCTGGCACGAAAGCGGGGAACTGGCGGTGATGGGCCTGGCCGAGGTGCTGCGCCACCTGCCCCGCCTGCTGCGCCTGCGCGCCAGGCTGCGCCGGCGCCTGCTGGACTGGCAGCCCGATGTTTTCGTCGGCATCGACGCCCCCGATTTCAACCTGGGCCTGGAGCGCAAGCTCAAGCAGGCCGGCATCACCACCGTGCACTACGTCAGCCCCTCGGTCTGGGCCTGGCGCGAAGGACGCGCGGCGAAGATCGGCCGCAGCGCCGACCGCGTGCTGTGCCTGTTCCCGATGGAGCCGCCGATCTACCAGCGCCATGGCGTCGACGCGCGTTTCGTCGGCCATCCCCTGGCCGAGGCGTTCGCCGCCGTGCCCGACCGCGCGGCGGCGCGCGAACGCCTGGGCCTGGCACCCGACATCCCGGTGCTGGCCGTGCTGCCCGGCAGCCGCCAGGGCGAGATAGAGCGCCTGTGGCCGACCTTCATCGACGCGGCGCGCCAGGTCACGCTGCAGCTGCCCGGCCTGGCCGTCGCGGTCCCGGCCGCCGACCCCGGCTGCCGCGAGGCCATCGAACGCGGCCTGGCGCAGTCGCAGTTGGCCAACGTCGCGCTATTCGACGGCCAGGCCCATGACGTGATGGTGGCGTCCGACGTGGTGCTGCTGGCCTCGGGCACGGCGGCGCTGGAAGCCATGCTGGCCAAGCGGCCGATGGTCGTGGGCTACCGCATTTCCGCGCTCACCTACCGGCTGGTGATGGCCCTGGGCCTGATGCGGGTCAGCCGCTACAGCCTGCCCAACGTGCTGGCCAACGAACCGATCGTGCCCGAGCTGATGCAACACGACTGCACGCCGGAAAACCTGGCCGAGGCGGTGATGCTGTGGTTCCGCGATCCGCAGGCACGCGACGCGCTGCTGCCCCGCTACGAACACATCCACGCCAAGCTGCGCGGCGACGCCGACGCCGCGGCGGCCGACGCCGTGGCCGAACTGATGCCGGCGCGATGACTGCGGTCCTGGTCGCCGGCGTGGACGAGGCCGGACGCGGCCCGCTGGCGGGGCCGGTCGCGGTCGCGGCGGTCATCCTCGACCCGGCCCGGCCGGTCGCCGGCCTGGGGGATTCCAAGGCCCTTTCCGCCCAGCGCCGGGAACGACTGGCACCGCTGATCCAGTCCCAGGCACTGGCCTGGCACCTGGAATGGGTGTGGCCGGACGAGATCGACCGACTCAACATCCTGCACGCGACGATGGCCGGCATGTCGCGCGCGCTGCGCGCGCTTTCGCCCTCGCCCGGGGCGGCCCTGATCGACGGCAACCGCCTGCCCCGCGACCTGCCCTGCCCGGCGGAAGCACTGGTGAAGGGCGATGCGCGGGAGCCGGCGATCATGGCGGCTTCGATCCTGGCGAAAGTGGCCCGCGACGATTACATGCGCGAACTCGAGCACACGCACCCGGGCTACGGCTTCGCCCTGCACAAGGGTTATCCGACGCCGGAACACCTCGACGCACTGCGCCGCCTCGGGCCCTGCGACGTGCACCGCCGCAGCTTCGCGCCGGTGCGCGTGTTGCTGTCGCCGTCCCTGGTCGACTGAACGCGCAGGCACTGGACACCCGCGCCCTGCAGGCGTAGAAAAAACCTTGCATCCCGGCGGATGCGGCGGCCCGCGGCCACTGCCGACCAGCCGCGCACCGCGCCCCCACCCGGCCGGCAGCGAGAACTGCCATGCGCCACGACCCCCCGCTCCCGGCAGGCACGCCCCTGCCCCTGCCCCGCCATGTCCACCACGACGGCCCGGCCTTCGCCGGCCCCGTGCCGATCGCCCCGCACGACATCGCGGAATTCAACGACCTGCTGCACGAACTGCACCCGGACGCACCCCATGTCGACGCCGATGCCGTCGCCAGCGTTGCGCGCTGGCTGATGGACCTGCCGCCGGCCCAGGGTGAAGCCCTGCTGCAGGCACGGCTTGGCCGCCTCGCCGAACTGCAGGCCATGGCCCAGGATCCGGGCTGGGCCATCGAACCGGCGCTGGCGCAGCGCATTGGCCGCCTGCTGGAGTACGTCGAACGCGAGCGCGACCTGATCCCCGACGATACGCCGCGCGTTGGCCGTCTCGATGATGCGCTGCTGGTGGAACTGGCGTGGCCGATGGTCGCCGAGGAGCTGGAGGACTATCGCGATTTCCAGCGCTTCCGCGACGAATCCGGCGATGGCTTCGACGGCCAGCCCACGCGCGAGGACTGGCTGCACACGCGACTCGAGGAAGGCGCGCTCTGGGAACAGCTGCATCGGGTCCGTCACCAGCACTATGTCGACTACGGCCCGCTCGAAGGTGGCCTGCGCGTGGTGTGATCGACGCGGTGAAACTGTCGCCTGCCTGAATTGGGCCGAAGGTCACACCGACTTACGGAGGGCGATAAATCCGCTGCAACCAAGCAAGCTGGCACGGCATCTGAAACAGGCAGGTGCGCAGGGAATCCACCCTGCGTCCCATGCCCAAGGAGGCCGTCATGCAGTCCACCTTCCACGATCCGCTCGCCCTGCGCCTGCCGCCCGAGTCCACCGACTCCCGCCGCCGCCATGTCGGCGACCTGGCGCTGGAAGACTCCGCGGTGGCACGTTTCAACGCGCTGCTGGCGCAGCTGGATCCGAACGCGCCGCGCGTCAGTGCCGACCAGCTCGTCACCCTGGCCCGCTGGCTGCAGGACCAGCCGCGCGAACGCGCGGTGGCGGTCCTGGCCGAACGCCTGCGCCGTGTCGAACACCTGCGCCGCATGCTCAACGACAGCGACTGGGAGCTCGACGCCGAACTGCGCGAGCGCTCGCGCATGCTCATCAGCTACCTGCAGGAGGTCAACGACCTGATCCCGGACGACCTGCCGCTGGTCGGCCAGCTCGACGATGCCCTGCTGGTGGAGCTGGCCTGGCCGGCCTTCCGCGACCAGACCCTGGATTACGGCGATTTCTGTGCCTTCCGCCGCGACGAACAACCGCGTGGCAGTGGCGCCGAACGCCGCCAGGCCTGGGAGAACACCCGCCTGGCCGAACTGGCGCTGCTGCAGCAGCGTCGCGACGTGCGCGCCCGACCCTACGCCGCCAGCCAGCCGCTGCCACCGCTGTTCCGGGTTTCGTGACGGCCGGGGCATGACCGGGGGGCGGGCCCGGTCGCCCTCGGGGTAAACTGCCGGCTCGCCCACGGCTGCCGGCATGACGCCCCGATTCGTCCACCTCCACCTGCATAGCGAATACTCGCTCACCGATTCCAGCATCCGCATCCCGGAGCTGGTGTCGCGCTGTGCCGCGCTGGGCCTGCCCGCGGTCGCGGTCACCGACACCAGCAACCTGTTCGCCCTGGTCAAGTTCCACAAGGCCGCCGAAGCTGCCGGCCTCAAGCCACTGGCCGGCGCCGACCTGTGGATCGAGAACGGCGGCACGCCGGCCCGCATCACCTTGCTGTGCCTGGACCAGGAAGGCTACCTGGCGCTGTCGCGCCTGGTCAGCCGCGCCTACCTCGACGGCCATGCCGGCGACTACGTGGCGGTGCAGCCGGACTGGCTGTACGCCGACTGCGCCGGCCTGGTGGCCATCGCCGGCCGCGAAAGCCCGGTCGGCCGCTGCCTGCTGGCCGGGCGCGAAGAAGCCGCCCGCCAGCAGCTCGATGAACTGGCGCGCGCCTTCCCGGACCGCCTGTACCTGGAACTGACCCGCACCGGCCGCGAAGGCGAGGACGCCTTCAATGCCGCCGCCGCGGCGCTGGCCGGCGAGCGCGGACTGCCGCTGCTGGCCAGCAACGACGTGCGCTTCCTGTCGCGCGACGACTTCGAGGCGCACGAGGCCCGCGTCTGCATCGCCACCGGCCGGGTGCTCGACGACCCCAAGCGTCCGCGCGAGTACACCCGCGAGCAGTACCTGAAGTCGCCCGAGGAAATGGCCGAACTGTTCGCCGACCTGCCCGAGGCGCTGGAGAACACCGTCGAGTTGGCGAAGCGCTGCAATATGGCGCTGAGCCTGGGCACGTACTACCTGCCCGACTTCCCGGTGCCCGACGGCCATACGCTCGACAGCTGGATCCGCGAGGAATCACACCGCGGCCTGTCCGCGCGCCTGGCCCGCATCGAACTGGCGCCGGGCAAGTCGGCGTCCGACTACGCCGCGCGCCTGGACAGCGAGCTCGACGTCATTGGTTCGATGGGTTTCCCGGGCTACTTCCTGATCGTCGCCGACTTCATCAACTGGTCCAAGGCCAACGACATCCCGGTCGGGCCGGGCCGCGGCTCGGGCGCCGGTTCGCTGGTGGCCTACGCGCTGGGCATCACCGACCTCGACCCGCTGCGCTACGACCTGCTGTTCGAACGTTTCCTCAACCCCGAACGCGTGTCCATGCCCGACTTCGACGTCGACTTCTGCATGGACCGCCGCGACGAGGTGATCGACTACGTCGGCCGCAAGTACGGCCGCGACAAGGTCAGCCAGATCATCACCTACGGCACCATGGCCGCCAAGGCCGCGGTGCGCGACTGCGGGCGCGTGCTCGGCCATCCCTACGGCTTCGTCGATTCGATCGCCAAGCTCATCCCCAACACCCTGGGCATCACCCTCGACGATGCGCTGGGCCTGAGCGAAAAAGCGCGCAAGGACGCCGACCTGGCGTCGGCCGAGCTGATCGCGCGCTACCAGTCCGAAGACGACGTCCGCGACCTGGTCGACCTGGCCCGCAGCCTCGAAGACCTGACCCGCAACGCCGGCAAGCACGCCGGCGGCGTGGTCATCGCGCCGACGCCGCTGACCGACTTCAGCCCGCTGTTCGCCGAGCACCTGGCCAAGGGCGAGTCCTCGCGTTCGATCGTCACCCAGTTCGACAAGGACGACGTCGAAGCGGTCGGCCTGGTGAAGTTCGACTTCCTGGGCCTGCGCACGCTGACCATCATCGACTGGGCGGTGAAGGCCATCAATGCCCGCCGCGAACGCGCCGGCATCGAACCGGTGGACATCCTGGCGCTGCCGCTGGACGACCCGGACACCTACGCGCTGCTTTCGAAGGGACAGACCACGGCGGTCTTCCAGTTCGAATCGCGCGGCATGAAGGAATACATCCGCAAGCTGCAGCCCTCGACCTTCGAGGACCTGATCGCGCTGGCGGCGCTGTACCGCCCCGGCCCGCTGGGCGCGGGCATGGTGGACGACTTCATCGACCGCCGCCACGGACGCGCCGAGGTCAGCTACCCGCACCCGCTGCTCGAGCCCATCCTCAAGCCGACCTACGGCGTGATCGTCTACCAGGAACAGGTGATGCAGATCGCCCAGGTCCTGGCCGGCTACTCGCTGGGCGGCGCCGACCTGCTGCGTCGCGCGATGGGCAAGAAGAAGCCCGAGGAGATGGCCAAGGAACGCGTCAAGTTCGAGGCCGGCGCGGCCGAGCGCGGCATCGACCCGGGCAACGCCACCGCCATCTTCGACTTGATGGAGAAATTCGCCGACTACGGCTTCAACAAGTCGCACTCGGCCGCCTACGCGCTGGTCGCCTACCAGACCGCCTGGCTCAAGGCGCACTACCCGGCCGAGTTCATGGCCGCGACGATGTCCTCGGACATGGACAACACCGACAAGGTGGTGACCTTCCTGGACGAGTCGCGCGAGATCGGCCTGGCGGTGCTGCCGCCGGACGTGAACGCCTCGGGTTACATGTTCGAGGCACTCGATGCCAAGACCGTGCGCTATGGCCTGGGCGCGGTGAAGGGCGTCGGCCGCGGGGCCTGCGAGGCCATCGTCGAAGCGCGCAAGTCCGGCGGCGAGTTCCGCGACCTGCTCGATTTCTGCCAGCGGGTGGACGCGGTCAAGCTCAACCGCCGCGTGCTCGAGGCGCTGGTGCACGCAGGCGCCCTGGACGCGATCGGCGCCAACCGGCCCTCGCTGCTGCTGCAGGTGCCCGAGGCGATGAAGGCGACCGAACAGCTGGCGCGCGAGCGCGAGGCCGGCCAGGTGTCGCTGTTCGGGGGCGGCGGCGACGCGCCCGCCATCCACATCGAGCTGCCCGAGGCGCCCGACTGGCCGCTGGAGACCAAGCTGCTGGGCGAGCGCGAGACGCTGGGCCACTACCTGAGCGGGCACCCGCTCGATCCCTGGCGGGAAGAACTCAAGTCACTGGTCGGTGCCAGCCTGGCCGACCTCGACGCGCTGTGGAGCAGCAAGAAGGATCGCCGTGGCGAAGCCCCGGTGGTGCTGGCCGGCCTGGTCGGCGCGGTGCGCAAGCGCGGCGACACCATGGCCTTCGCCCGCATCGAGGATGGCCGGGGCCAGCTCGAAGTCGCCTTCTTCCGGGAGGCCTTCGCCGAATCGGGCCACCTGCTTTCGCGCGACCGCATCCTGCTGGTCGAGGGCAACCTGGCCGAAGACCAGTTCAGCGGCGGCTTCGTGCTGCGGGCCCGGCAATGCTGGGACTTCCACGCCCTGTGCGCCGAGCACGCGCGACGGCTGTCGATCACCGTCGACCTGCGGGCCCGTGGCGCCTGGGAGCGTCTCGAGGCCGCGCTGGCCGGATTCCGGCCCGGGGCCACCCCGCTGCGCCTGGACCTGCTGAGCCCGCGCAAGGCCCGCGGCAGCCTGGACGTCAATGGCGCCCTGGGCGTGCGCACCGAACCGGGACTGCTCAGCCAGCTGCGCGCCCTGCCCGGGGTCAGCCAGGTCAGCCTGGCCCTGCACCGCCCCTGGCAGCAGGGCGGCTGAGGCCCGCACCACCCACGCCGCGTTCGCGGCGCTCGCGGGCCGCGGGCGTGGCCTGCCGGGGCCAAGCCCGATAGAATCGCGGTCCTGAGTATTTGCTCCAGACGCCGCCCGCAGGCTGCGCGGGGCCGAACCGAGTATCCGAATGAACCCGAACTTCCTCGATTTCGAACAACCCATCGCCGAACTGGAAGCCAAGATCCAGGAACTGCGCAAGGCCAGCACCGGCCCGGCGGTGAACATCGAGACCGAAGTGAACGGGCTGCAGGAGAAACTGCGCGCGCGCACCGCCGAAATCTTCAAGGCCCTCACGCCCTGGCAGATTTCCCAGCTGGCCCGTCATCCGCAGCGGCCCTACACCAACGACTACATCGGCCTGATGTTCGAAGAGTTCCATGAACTCGCCGGCGACCGCGCCTACGCCGACGACGCCGCCATCGTCGGCGGCCTGGCGCGCATGGACGGGCGCGCGGTGATGGTCATCGGCCACCAGAAGGGCCGGGACACCAAGGCCAAGATCCGCCGCAACTTCGGCATGCCGCGGCCCGAGGGTTATCGCAAGGCACTGCGCCTGATGAAGATGGCCGAGCGTTTCCGCCTGCCCCTGCTCACCTTCATCGACACGCCCGGCGCCTACCCCGGCGTCGGCGCCGAGGAGCGCGGCCAGTCCGAAGCCATCGCCCGGAACCTGCTGGAAATGGCCGAGCTCCGGATTCCGGTCATCTGCACCGTCATCGGCGAAGGCGGCTCCGGCGGCGCCCTGGCCATCGGCGTCGGCGACCGCACCCTGATGCTCGAATACGGCACCTATTCGGTGATTTCGCCGGAAGGCTGCGCGTCCATCCTGTGGAAATCGGCCGACAAGGCCCGCGATGCCGCCGAGGCCCTGGGCCTGACCGCCGTGCGCCTGCACGAACACGGCCTGGTCGACGTCATCGTGCCCGAGCCCCTGGGCGGCGCCCACCGCGACCCGGCCGCGATGGCCGCGACGCTCAAGCGCCAGATCCAGATGGAGCTGGCCGCCCTCGACCGCCTCGAGTCCGCCGACCTGCTCGAACAGCGCTACCAGCGCCTGCGCCGCTACGGCGCCTACGAGGCCGCCTGAGCCCGGGGCGAACCCGCCCCGCCCCGCCCCCATGGTCCTGGCCCTGCCCCCGGTACCCCGCGACGGCCCGCTGCTGCTGGCCTACAGCGGCGGGCTGGATTCAACCGTGCTGCTGCACGGGCTTGCCACCGCCCCGCACCTGCGCGCGCGCGGGTTGCGCGCCCTGCACGTGGACCACGGCCTGCACCCCCGTTCCGGCGCCTGGGCCGAGGCCTGCGCGGAGAACTGCGCCCGGCTGGGCATCGAGCTGCACGTACGGCGCGTGACCGTAGAAGAGCGCGGAGACGGCCTGGAGGCCGCCGCCCGTGAGGCCCGCCATGCCGCCTTTGCCGAGGAGCTGGCGCCCGGCGAGCTGCTGTTGACCGCCCACCACCGCGACGACCAGGCCGAAACCGTGCTGCTGCGCCTGCTCCGTGGCGCCGGGGACGGGCTGGCGGCGATGCGCCCGTTCCGTCGTTTCGGCGCCGGCTGGCTGTGGCGGCCACTGCTTGACCTGCCCCGCGCCCAGCTGCAGGCCTATGCGCGCGAGCACGCGCTGCACTGGCTGGACGACCCGTCCAACGCCTCGGACCGGCACGACCGCAACTTCCTGCGCCACCACGTCTTTCCGCGCCTGCTCGAGCGCTGGCCACAGGCCGGGACTTCCCTGGCCCGCAGCGCAACCCTGCTGGCCACCCAGGCGGACCTGCTGGCCGGCGAGGACCGCCGGCGGCTGGCGCGCGTGCAGGGCCTCGACCCCGCCACGCTGTCGGTGCCGGCCCTGCTGGCCGAACCTGCCGCCTGGCGCGCCCGGCTGCTGCGGGCCTGGGTCGCCGGACGCGGCCTGCCCCCTTTGCCGGCCGATGCCCCGGCAAACATCGAACGCGACTTGCTGTCGGCCGCACCCGATGCCGAAGCCCGCCATGCCTGGGCCGGGGCCGTCATCCACCGCTGGCGCGACCTGCTGCATGCCGGCACCGACGCGACGCCATTGCCGGCGGACTGGCAGGCCTGCTGGGACGGCAGCGCGCCCCTGGCCCTGCCCACCGGTGACCACATCGCCGTATCGCCCGCCACCACTTTCGAGCAACCGCTGCAGGTGCACGCACGCCGGGGCGGCGAACGCCTGCAGCTTCCCGGCCGCGACCACCACACCACGCTCAAGCACGTCCTGCAGGACCTCGGCGTCCCGCCCTGGGAGCGCCGGCGCCTGCCCCTGCTCAGCCACCCCGACGGCCGCCTGCTGGCCGCCGGCGACCTGGCCGTCTCGGCGACCCTGCTCGACTGGCTCACGCGCCATGGTGCGCGCCTGGTCTGGACCGTCGCCTGAAACCCCGTTGACCCTTGCCGCGCGAGCGACCAAACTTCGCCCATGGCCGCCAAGACCCCCGCAACGCCGCCGTCCCCCGTCGCGCAGTTCGAATCCTCGCTCGACGAGCTCGAGACCCTGGTCCAGAAGATGGAAAAGGGCGAAATGTCGCTCGATGAATCGCTGGCCGCCTACGAACGCGGTGTCAGCCTTTACCGGCAGTGCCAGGGCGCGCTCGAACAAGCCGAGTTGCGCGTGCGACTGCTGACCGATCCCGCCGAACCCGACAGCGCCCAGCCCTTCCAGCCCGATGCCGGCTGACCCGCGCCTCGCGCGCTGGTTGCAGCGCGTCGAAGTCGAACTCGAAGCCAGCCTGCCCCCGCCCGACCAGCCCCCGCATGGCCTGCACCGTGCGATGCGGCACGCCGTGCTCGGGGGCGGCAAGCGCGTGCGGCCACTGCTGGTGTACGCCGCGGGCTGTGCGGTGGATGCGAACGAAGCCGATCTCCACGCCGCCGCCGCCGCGGTCGAGCTGGTGCACGCGTTTTCGCTCGTGCACGACGACCTGCCGGCGATGGACGACGACGCCCTGCGTCGCGGCCAGCCGACGGTGCACGTCGCCTTCGACGAAGCCACGGCCATCCTGGCCGGCGACGCGCTGCAGGCCCTGGCCTTCGAACGACTGGCACGGGCCGACGTGCCCGCCGACCTGCGCGTGGACTGGCTGGCGACCCTGGCAGAGGCCAGCGGCGCCGCTGGCATGTGCGGTGGCCAGGCCCTGGACATGGACGGCACCGGTGCCACGCTCGCCCTGCCCGAGCTCGAACGCCTGCATGCGCTCAAGACCGGTGCCCTGATCCGCGCCGCCGTGCGCATGGGGGGCCTGGCCGGCACCCGCGACCCGGACCGCCTGGCCAGCCTCGACCGATTCGCCGCGGCGCTGGGCCTGGCCTTCCAGATCCGCGACGACCTGCTGGACATCGAAGCGAGCAGCGACCAGTTGGGCAAGACCGCCGGCAAGGACCAGGCGCAGGGCAAGTCGACCTACCCGGCCCTGTTGGGCCCCGACGGCGCCCGCGAGGCGCTGGCGCGGCAGGCTGGCCTCATGGACGCATCGCTCGCAGAACTCGCCGGCGACCTCGGCCCGCTGTCGGCGCTGTCCCGGCTGGTGGTCGAGCGCCGGTCCTGATTCAGGCCGGACGCGCGCGCAGCAGGTCTTCCATGGGCGCCAAACCGGCGCTGCCCGGGAACACCTGTTCGGCCAGGACCGCCTCGGACAAGCCCAGGTGCGAGGCCAGCACGCCCTTGAACAGCGCCCGCAGGTCGGTGCCCGCGCGCAGGTCGCGGCCTTCGTTGAGGTCGGCGGGCGCCAGGCCCGGCCACTGGCCGGCGATCCGGCCACCCTGCACCGCACCGCCGGCGAGGAAGGCGTGGCTGCCGGTGCCGTGGTCGGTGCCGCGGGTGCCGTTGATCGCCGCCGTGCGGCCGAATTCGGTGACCACGACCACGGCCGTGTCCGCCCAGCGCGCGCCGGCGGCATCGTGGAACGCCTTGAGCGCGGCGTCGAGTTCGGCCAGCTTGCGCTGCAGCTGGTTGGCCTGGTTGCCGTGGCTGTCCCAGCCGGTGTCTTCGACGAAGGCCAGCCGCGGCCCCTGCGGCTCGGCCATGACGCGGCCCGCGTGGGCCATCAGCATCGGCAGGCGCGATTGCCTGCCCGCCCGGACATCCATCGGATCCATGCCTTCCTCGGCGGCCGCCATGGCCGTTTCGTAGGCACCGGCCAGCACCGGGTCGCGCGCGTACAGGGGGGCCAGGCGCTGCATCAGGGCCGGCGACACCTCGCGCGGCAGCCCGGGCCACCAGTTGGCCACCGGCTGCGGTCCCCGGAAGATCAGCGGCGTCACGCTGGCGATGGCCAGCGCCTCGCTGCCGGCCAGGGCGCCGGCACAGCGGTTGAGCCAGCCGTCGCGGTGTTCCCCCGGCTTGCGGCCGCCGTTCTCCAGGCAGTCCTGGGCGTCGAAATGCGACCGGCCCTGGTAGGGCGGCGCCACGCCGAGCACCGGCAACAGTTGCCCGCGCCCGTAAAGTTCGCGACTGAAGGCCAGTGCCGGGTGCAAGGCAAACAGACCGTCCAGTCGGGTGGCGGCCGGCAATTCGAGTTCGAATTTCCCGCGCAGCCGCTGCCAGGCGGGATCGGCGTAGGCCGGGACGGCGTGCAGCCCGTCGAGGCCACCGCGCAGCAGCAGCACGACCAGGCGGCGGGCATCGGGGCCCGGGCCGGCTGCGAACGTGAGCCCGGGGCAGGCACCCACGCAGGCCGTAGCGGCCAGGGCGCCGAGGAAACGGCGACGATCGATCCTCATGTCAGGTCCTCCACTGGAAGGCCGGGCTGGCGAGCAGCACGGCAATGCCTTGCGCGGGCGATTCGGCGCCGGCCATCGCGCGCCGCGTCTCGGCGTCGAGCCGCGGCCCGATCACTGCCTGCGCACGCGCACCGGGGGTCGCGCCGGGCGGCACCATGCCCGCCAGGACCTCGGCCACCTGCATGCGCTTGAACAGGCCGTCGGCCCCGGCCCAGGCGCCTGCGTCGTCGGCGAAACCGGCGGGCGAGCGCGGGTTGAACGGTGGCTGGCCCATGCGGTCGAGCAGGCCGATGACCCGGCGCGGATCGGGCACGTCGGTGATGGCGAAGGCGCGCAGGGCCGAGACCAGGAAATCGTCCGGGGTCTTGAACTTGCGTGCCGACGCGGACCACGCCAGCGGGTGCCCGACCAGCGCCCGCGTCATCGCACCCAGGTCGCCGCCACTATCGAGATAGCGTGCCGCGAGCGCGTCCACCAGGGCGGCCGGCGGGTCGTCCGCGACGAAATGGCGCGCCAGCTTGCCCGCCAGGTGCCGGGCCGTCGACGGATGCAGCGCCAGGTCGCGCAGGATCGCTTCGGCCTGGTCGGCGCCTGCTTCGCGATAGCGCTTGCCCAGCACCACGCGCGCCCCGGGCTCGTGGGCAACGCCACGGAAGACCGCGCCGTGCGGGCCCAGGGGTTCGCGCTGCAGCCGCCGCGCCGACACCCGCTCGTCGAGCGGCGCGGGCGTGCTCCAGCCGGTCAGCGCGCGGGCCAGTTCGCGTACGTCGTCCTGGGTGTAGCCGCCGTCGACACCCAGGGTGTGCAGCTCGAGTATTTCCCGGGCCAGGTTTTCATTCAGGCCCAGCTGCTGGCCGCGGCGCGCCCGCCGTTCGGCCATCGGCGACCGCTCGCCGATGGACTGGGCGTTGTCGAGGTAGCGCAGCATGCCCGGGTGCTGGCTGGCTGAGACCAGCAGGTCGCCGAATTTCCCCAGCAGGTGCGGACGAATCGCCTCGCGTTCCATCGGGGCGGCATAGAGCAGGGCCGCGAACTTGTCCACGGACACGGCGAAATGATTGGACCAAAAGCGCACCAGCCGCTCCAGGAAACCCTGGTCGGTCGCCAGCGCATGCCGCAGCCTCGTGCCGTATTCGCGCTGCAGGTCGGCGCCGAAGGACTGGCGGAAGCCTGCCACCGCGTCGACGGCCGGTTCCTGCCCGTCGTCGCCGGCGTTCCGGCCCGTCCGCGCCCGCGCCAGGTAGGCCTGCTCGCGGGCCAGGTACTGGCGGCTGCCGGGCAGGCCGGAAAAGCTGCCGGGGATGCCAGGCCTGAGTTGGCCCAGCAGCCAGTCCCGGGCGTCGCCCAGGCCGTCCGCCTCGCCCGGGCGCGCGCCCAGGCCAAACCGGTTGAGGGCCGAAAACGCGGTTTCGCTCGTCATCGCGGAGTCCTCGAGGCGTGCCTGCAAGGACAAGAACGGCCCAGGTCCACCGACGTTGACCGCGGCTGCCCCGGAGCCGGCGCGGGCAGGCAAGAAAAAAGCGGCCCGGAGGCCGCTTTCTTCGATTCCGCGTCGGGCCGCGATCAGGAGATCAGGCGGATCGTCACCGGATAGCGGTAGTTCTCGCCCTTGTTGGCGGCGACGCCAGCGAGGATGCAGAACACCAGGTTGCCGATCCAGATGACCGGATAGAGCAGGAAGCCGATCGCGACGAAGGACAGCACGATCGCGACGATCCAGGCCAGCACGATGGTGATCTGGAAGTTCAGCGCTTCCTTGGCCTGCCCGGTGATCCAGGCCTTTTCCGGCTTGTCCTTGTTGATCAGCCAGATGATCAGCGGAACGATGAAGCTGGCGATGATGCCCGACAGGTGGGTGATCAGCGCGATGGTCTTGTCTTCTTGCGGTGCGGCGGTCTGGACTACTTCGTCGTTCACGAGATTCCCCTCTCTCAGTGGTGCGCCGCCCCAGGCGACGCGATTTCCTAACTGTCCCGCCTCGTGAAGGGGCTGTCAAGCCGCCCCGGCCTCCCCGGCCACCATCATCCGGCCGACCAGCAGCGAACCCATGGCGATGTGCGAACGCACGTCGATGTCCGCGCCCACGGCCTCGATCGCCTGGTACATGGCCGGCAGGTGGCCGGCGATGGTGAGCCCGTCGACCGGGTGCACGATGTGGCCCTTCTCGACCCAGAAGCCGGCCGCGCCGCGCGAATAGTCGCCGGTGAGCAGGTTGGCGCCCTGGCCCATCATCTCGGTGACCACCAGGCCGGTGCCCATGCCGCGGACCATTTCATGCAGGCCGGCGGCATTGGTGGCCACTTCCAGGTTGTGCACGCCGCCGGCGTTGCCGGTGCTTTCCAGTCCCAACCGGCGCGCCGAGTAGCTCGAAAGCAGGTAGCGCAGCAAAACGCCGTCGCGCACCAGGTCCGAGTCCACGGTGGCCACGCCCTCATGGTCGAAGTCCGAGGAGCGCAGCCCGCGCGGCAGGTGCGGGCGTTCGGCGAGCTGGAACCAGTCGGGCAGGATGCGTTTGCCCGCATGGTCGACCAGGAAACTGGCGCGCCGGTACAGCACGCCGCCCGAGGCCGCCTGCAGCAGGTGGCCGATAAGGCTGCGCGCCACCTCGGGCGCGAACAGCACCGGGTATTCGCCGGTGCGGATGGGCTTGGGGCCCAGTCGCGCCAGCGCGCGCTCGGCCGCCTTGCGGCCGACCTTGGCCGGCGATTCCAGGTCGTCGGGCGACACCGCGCTGGTGTACCAGTAGTCGCGCTGCATGCCGTCGCCGCGACCGGCGATCATCGACACGCTGATCGATTGGCTGGTGCCGCGCTCGGCGCCGAGGAAACCGTGGCTGTTGGCGTACACCGAGACGCTGTCGCCGGTATGCACCGACGCACCGTCGGAATTGCTGATGCGCGCATCGGTGGCGCGACCCGCGGCTTCGGCTTCCAGCGCCAGCGCGATGGCGGCGTCGGCGTCGAGCGGCCAGGGATGCCAGGAGTCGAAGTCACGGGCCTGGGTGGCCATGCGCGCCGCGTCGGCCAGGCCGTTGCAGGGGTCGGGTTCGGTATGGCGGGCGATGGCGCAGGCCTGTTCGACCGTCGCCGCCAGGCTGCCCGCCTGCAGGTCGCCGGTGCTGGCATTGCCCTTTTTTTGCCCGAAATAGACCGTCACCGCGACGCCCCGGTCGCGGTTGCGTTCGACGGTCTCGACCTCGCCCATGCGCACGTTCACCGACAGGCCGGTGTCGTCGTTGAGGATGACGTCGGCCTGGCTGGCGCCGCGGGCCGCGGCCAGGCGCAGGACTTCCCGCGCGGCCTCGGAAAGGCGCTGCATGCGCTGGCTGGAATCATCGGGCGGTGCGGCGGGGTGGCTCATGGGCGTATCCTTTCGCCTTGGACGGATGGTGGACGATGCACGAAGAAGACGAATTCAACGAGGACGCGGGCGATTCCGGCCCGAGCCGAAGCGAAGAGCGCCGGGAGGCGCTGGCGGTGCTCGAGCTGGCCAAGCGCCTGGTCGAACAACCCGAGGCGCGGCTGCAGCAGATCCCCATGGACGAGGACCTGCGCGACCTCGTGCGGGCGGCGCAGCGCATCACCGCGCAGATCGCCCACAAGCGGCAGGTGCAGTTCCTGGCCAAGCACCTGCGCCGGGAAGAGCCCGAGGCGCTGGACGCGATCCGCGCCGCGCTCGACCACGACAAATCCGACCACCGGCGCGAGGCGCAGGCCCTGCACCAGGTCGAATACTGGCGCGACCGGCTGGTCGCCGAGGGCGATCCGGCCTTGACCGAACTGCTCGACAAGCACCCGGCGGCCGATCGCCAGCACCTGCGCCAGCTGGCCCGCAACGCGGCCCAGGAAAAGCTGAAGAACAAACCGCCCCACGCCTTCCGTGAACTCTTCCGCGAACTTCGCGACCTGCTGTCGGACCCGCAGTAGCCGGTTGATCCGACGCGCGTTCACGCGCGCGTGCCGCCGATCGTGAGCGCGTCGATGCGCAGCGTCGGCTGGCCGACACCGACCGGAACCGACTGGCCGTCCTTGCCGCAGATGCCGACGCCTTCGTCGAGCCTGAGGTCGTTGCCGACCATCGAGACGCGGTTCATCACCTCCGGGCCATTGCCGATCAGGGTCGCGCCCTTGACCGGCCGGGTGACCTTGCCGTCTTCGATCAGGTAGGCCTCGGAGGCCGAAAACACGAACTTGCCGCTGGTGATGTCGACCTGGCCGCCGCCGAAATTCGGTGCATACAGGCCCTTCTTCACCGAGGCGATGATTTCGCCCGGGTCGTGGTTCCCGGCCAGCATGTAGGTGTTGGTCATGCGCGGCATGGGCAGCTGGGCGAAACTTTCGCGCCGCCCGTTGCCGGTCGGCGCCATGCCCATCAGGCGGGCATTGAGCGTGTCCTGCAGGTAACCGCGCAGGATGCCGTCCTCGATCAGGGTGGTGCACTGGGTCGGCGTGCCTTCGTCGTCCACGTTCAGCGAGCCGCGGCGTCCGGCCAGGGTGCCGTCGTCGACGATGGTGACGCCCGGCGCGGCGACGCGTTCGCCGATGCGGCCGGCATACACCGACGTGCCCTTGCGGTTGAAGTCGCCTTCCAGCCCGTGGCCCACCGCCTCGTGCAGCAGCACGCCTGGCCAGCCCGGGCCCAGCACCACCGGCAGCGTGCCGGCCGGTGCGTCTTCGGCGTCCAGGCACACCAGCGCCTGGCGCAGTGCCTCGCGGGCGACGTCGCGGGGCTTGCCGTCGCTGAACAGCGTTTCGTAGGAGTAGCGGCCGCCGGCGCCGGCATAACCCTGCTCGCGGCGTCCGTTCTGCTCGACGATCACCTGGACGTTGAAGCGCACCAGCGGCCGCACGTCGGCGGCCACCACGCCGTCGCTGCGGGCCACCAGCACGGTGTCGACGCCGCCCGACAGGCTGACGATGACCTGCTGCACGCGCGGGTCGGCGTCGCGCAGCCACTGGTCGACCTCGCGCAGGGCGGTGATCTTGGCGTCGGTGCCCATCGAGTCGATCGGATCCATCGCCGGGTAGAGCGCCCGGCCCGGCACCACCACCCGGTGGCCGGCCTGCTGCTCGCGGCCGTCGCGGCTGATCGCGCGGGCGGCGGCGGCGGATTCGAGCAGGGCTTCGGCGCGGATGTCGTCGGAATAGGCGAAACCGGTTTTTTCACCGCTTACCGCGCGAACGCCGACACCCTGCTCGATGGCATGCGAACCGTCCTTGACGATGCCGTCCTCGACCACCCAGCTCTCGCGGCGCGAATGCTGGAAATACAGGTCGCCGTAGTCGACGCCCGGGCCCATCAGGCGGCCGAAGACGGGTTCGAGCGCATCCAGGCCGAGGCCGGTCGGTGCGAGCAGGCGCGATTGCGCCAGGGTGAGCGTCTGGGTCATCGGTTCCATATGCGGGCTGTGGGCGCCGGCTTCAAGGCTGGCGCGGCGCGGGCGGTGGCGTCGAGGGTCCTTTTTCCACCACTTCGACCACCGGGTCGGCCCAGTCGCCGGTGACGTGGTACACGGTGCGCGCGGCTTCCTTGAGCGGCTTTTGCAGCACGGCCTGCGCCACCGCGCCGACCGCGGCGCCCACCGGGCCACCGGCGATCGCGCCGATGGCGGGCAGCACGCCGCCGGCCTTGGGCAGCACCTCGATGCGCTGGTCGTACTGCTGGCGGCGCAGGTCGGTCGAGCCGCTGACCCGGATTTCCGCCGCCGGGCCGTTGATCTGCAGCAGGTCCGTGCGGGCCTTGCCATCGGCGAACTCGAACTCGCCGGAGATGGTGTTGAATCCAAAGCCCTTGTTGAAGAAGTCCTTGAAATCCAGGGTCAGCCGGCGCGGGATCTCGGCCAGCGAAATCAGCCCGAGCACGCGCCCGCCGCCGCCGGGTTCGACTTCCAGCAGCGCGCCTTCACCGACGTCCACCTTCAGCCGTCCCTCGAAACGCGCCAGCGAGAACTCGCCGGGCGAGCCGTTCCAGCCGCCCTTGAGCTCTCCCATCGTCGGGCCCTCCTCGACCATGCCCGAGAGCCCGAACGCACCCAGCAGGTCGCCCAGTGCACGGGCCGTGAAGCGGACGTCGAAGTTCGAGCGGCTGCTGCCGTCGCCGGTGCGCAGCCAGTCGCCGCTGGCGTCGAGCTGGTAGCCCTCGGACCGGGTGCGGAAGCTGTCGATGTGCAGGCCGCCTGGCCCGGGCTGCGCCAGCAGCGTCGTTTCGCCCAGCACCAGTTCGCCCATGCGCAGGTCGCGCACCTGGAAGTCGAGCGGCGGCAGGGCCGACGGATCCTGGCCCGCCTTTTCGGGAGCGGCGACGGCCTCCACGGTGCCTTCGATGGCCGGGGACGGCGGCGTGGCGACGGGCGCGCCGTCGCTAGCTTCGCTGCCGTCCGCGTCCACCAGTTTTTTCTCGGGCCAGTACAGGCGCTCGAAGCGGCCTTCGACGGTCGACCCTTCCGCCAGCGGGATCACGATCGACCCCGCGACCTGAGGTCCATCGAGGGTCACCCGGGTGCGCTCGGCGCCACGCGCCAGGCGCACGTGGGTGTCGGCGAACAGCGAACCCATCAGGTCCAGCTGACCAACCCGCAGGTCCACGGTGCGCAGCACGGTGCCGCCCCCTTCGCCGTCCGCGCCATCGCCATCGCCGCGGCCACCGGCAAACCCGATCCAGCCCAGCGCGTCGAGCGTCTCGCTCTCGCCCAACACCACCAGGCCCGAGTCGGGAAGATCCAGCGGTCCGTCTTCACCCAGGCGCAGGGCACCGGTGAGCCGGCCCTGGGCGTCGATGTTGCCGCGCAGCCGGGCCAGGGCCCCCAGCCGCAGCTGGACTTCGCCCTCGGTGACCGGCAGCGGCACGTCCAGGCGCATGGGCAGGCCCTGGTCAGCCGGCTTGGCCAGTGGCGCCGGCAAGTCCAGGCGGACGCCGCCGAGATCGCTTTCGACCCGAAGCCGCGAGGGGGGCGCGCGCTGGCCTTCGGGCGTCGCCGGCACGTCCACGCGGATGTCCCAGAAACCCCGGCCATCCACGTGCGGGTCCAGCCAGGCCAGCGGCGGGTGCCGGGCCAGCAGGTCCTTGATCGGGAATTCGCCCAGCAGGCGCGCCCTTGCCGCCAAGGCCGGGTCGTCGGTGTCGTGGCCGACGGTGAGGTTGAAGACGCCGGGCTGGTCGTCGAACAGTACCTGCAGGTCTTCGGTGTAGAAGCCGCCGGCGCTGAAGCGGGTCCGGCCGCTGACCCGGGTGAAGACGATGTCCCAGCGCGGATCGGCCAGGCGCGCCTCGGCCAGGTCCAGGTGGCCCTCGATGCGGCGGCCACCCAGGCGCTCGACGAGCGGCAGGTCGAGCAGCAGCGAGACCCGCGCCAGTCCGGACACGCTGGCCTTGCGCAGGTGTTCGCCGTACTGGTCCGCCAGCGGGCTGGCCAGCATCAGGGTCTGCAGGGTTTCGCCGCGGGTGGCCGAGCTGACGTCGAGCTGCAGCCGCGGGTCGCGGAAATCGGGAATGCCACCGGCCAGCTGGTCGACCGGATTGCCGGCGATCTCCGCCTGGCCCGCCAGGCCCATGCCGACGCCGTCGAAGTCCACGGCCACGTCCAGGGCTTCGGCGTCAGGCCACTCGTCGCTGAAATTCACCCGCGCGCCTGCCACCTCGGCGCGGGCGTCGAAGCGGCCCTCGCGTTCGCGGAACGGCCAATGATCGAGGTCGCCGCCGAGGCTGATGCGGCCTTCGCGCACCTCGCCCTCGAGCAGCGCCCGGTCGAGCCAGTCGATGGTTTTCTCGGGCATCTTGCCCTGGACCCAGAAGCGTCCCGCCGCGGTCACCGGGGCGGTGTCGACATCCGCCGCCAGGTCCAGGCGCGGCAGGCTGCCGTCGCCCTGGAAGGCCAGTTCGGCGCGCAGCCGGGTGCCGTAGTCGGGGCCGCGGATCGACAGGCCGCTGGCGCCCAGGGTCCAGCCCTCGCCTTCGCGCCACCAGCCGAGCAGGCCTTCGAGCTGGAAGTCCAGGGTTTCACGGAAACGTCCCGGCCACTGGAAGGACGTCGGCCCGGGGGTCAACTGCAGCACGCCGCCGTCCTGGTCGAGGGCGACATGGCCGCTCAGCGACTGCAGCCCGGGGCGCGCGTCGTAGGGTCGCCAGCCGATGTCGTGCAAGGCCGCCGAGGCCTGCCAGTCGTCGCCGCTGCCCTGCACCCGCACCTGGCGCAGTTCGCCCTCGGGCGCGGCCCGATGCAGCCACTGGCGCAGGCCGTCGGGCACCCGGGCACTGAGGCTGGCCCATTGCCGCACCGGCACCAGGTCAAGGCGTGGCGCGCGCAGTGCGAACCGCTCGCCGCCGGCCAGCCACAGGCCGTCCAGGCGTCGCGGCAGCTCCCGGCCGGTCTCGTGAAGCTGCAGGCGCGGCGCATGCACCTGCCAGGCGCCCTGCTCGTCGGCCTGCCAGCGAGCCAGCAGGCTGGCGCGCTCGTAGGCCACGGGCGGTGACCCCATGCGGCCTTCGGGGCCCGGCAACCAGGGCCTGCGGGCCCCCAGGGCCAGCGGCGAGAAGTCGGCGCGGCTGCGTACGTCCATCACCCGCTGGCCGTCGATGCGTGCCCACAGGTCGAGGTCGCCCTGGCCGGCAAGCACCAGGCCGGTGTCGGCCAGCAGCGACGACCATCCTTGCAGCACCAGGCGCTTGCCACCGGCCCACAGTTCGCCGGACCAGTCGTCGCGCCGCAGCCTGGCCACCGCCGACAGCGGCGGCGCGGCCGGGTCGGCCCAGGCCCGCACGCCGGCCACCACGTTGTCGCCGTCGACCCGCAGGCGCAGGTCCACCCGGGCCATCTCCAGCGGCGCCTGCAGGGCCGGCGAACGCACCTGCAGGCGGGCACGCTCGACCTGCAGTTCGCCCAGGGCTTCGAGCGTGTCCAGGGGGTCGGCGCCCGGCTTGGGCTCGAACGGCAAGCCGGCCAGGCGCCAGCGCCGGTCGGGGCCCTGTTCGAGCACCAGCGACAAGTCGCGCACCTTCAGGGCGGTCAGCGGCTCGCCCGGCAGCAGGCCGGAATAAACCGCCACCAGCAGCTCGGCGTGGCCGACCGCGAGTTGGCGTTCGCCCTCGCCGATGCGCAGGCCACCCAGGGTGAAACGCGGTCCCCGGCGGGTCCATTCGCCGCGGGCGCTTTCGAAGGCGACGGGCTGGCCCAGGCGTTCGGACAGCCAGCCAGCGACCTTTTCAGGGTGGCGCTCGACCAGGGGCAGCAGCTGGTTGAGCGCACCCACGCCGGTGGCGAGCAGGATCAGGACCACCAGGAAACCGTAGCCCAGCACGCGGCGGGCATGGCGGAATCGGCGGCGCAGCGGGCTGTTCATGCCGGCTTAGAGCAGGACCACGTCGTATTGTTCCTGCGCGTACTGCTCGTCGGCCTGGAAACGGATGGATTTACCCAGGAACTCCTCGAGCTCGGCGACGGCCGCCGACTCCTCGTCGGTGATCTTGTTGACCACCTTCGGCGAGGCGATCACCAGCAGCTGCTGGGCCTCGAACTGGCGCACGGCACGGGTGATTTCGCGGAAGATCTCGTAGGTCAGGGTTTCGGTGGTCTTGAGCGTGCCGCGGCCGTTGCATTCGTGGCAGGGCTCGCAGAGCTGTCGCTCGAGGCTGTCGGTGGTGCGCTTGCGGGTCATCTCGACCAGGCCCAGCGGCGAAAACTCGTGGAACGAGGTGCGAGCGTGGTCGTGCGCCAGGCCCTTCTCGAGCGTGCGCAGCACCTGGCGCCTGTGCTCGTCGTCGGTCATGTCGATGAAGTCGATGATGATGATGCCGCCGAGGTTGCGCAGCCGCAGCTGGCGCGCCACCGACTGCGCGGCCTCGAGGTTGGTGCGGTAGACGGTTTCCTCCAGGTTGCGCTGGCCCAGGAACGAGCCGGTGTTGACGTCGATCGTGGCCATGGCCTCGGTCTGGTCGATCACCAGGTAGCCGCCGGACTTGAGCGGGACCTCCTTTTGCAGTGCCCGCTGGATTTCGTCCTCGACGCCGTAGAGGTCGAAGATCGGGCGTTCGCCGGCGTAGTGTTCGATGCGCGCGGCCAGTTCGGGCATGAACTGGTGGGCGAAGGCGTTGAGCCGGTCGTAGGCCTCGCGCGAATCCACCCGCACGGTGTCGACGTTCTTGCGCATCAGGTCGCGCACCGCCCGCAGCGGCAGCGCCAGGTCTTCATAGATGCGCTGGCCCACCCGGGTGCTGGCGCTGGCCTCGCGGATGGCACCCCAGGCCTTGCGCAGGTAGTCCACGTCCTCGGCCAGGGCTTCGGCGGGCTGGCCCTCGGCATTGGTGCGCACGATGTAACCCTGGCCGCTGCCGTTGGCCAGCTCGCCGACCAGGGTCTTGAGCCGGTTGCGCTCGGTTTCGTTTTCGATGCGCGCCGAGACGCCCAGCACGCGCGAATGCGGCAGGAAGACCAGGTAGCGCGAGGGGATCGAAACCTGGGTGGTGAGCCGCGCGCCCTTGCTGCCGATCGGGTCCTTGACCACCTGCACGACGATTTCCTGGCCCTCGTGCACCAGCGAGGAAATGGCTGGCGGCGGCGACGGCGCGATGACGTCACCCTCCCCGTCGCCTTCGCCGACCGGCGCGGGCGGCACGCGCATGATGTCGGACGCGTGCAGGAAGGCGGCGCGCTCGAGGCCGATCTCGACGAAGGCCGCCTGCATGCCGGGCATGACCCGCTGCACGCGCCCCTTGTAGATGTTGCCGACCACGCCCCGGCGCGACGTGCGCTCGATGTGCAGTTCCTGCAGCATGCCGTTCTCGACCACCGCGACGCGGGTTTCGCGCGGGGTGACGTTGATCAGGATTTCTTCCGACACGGTGGGCTCCTCAGTCCATGAGGCCGAATTCGCGCAGCAGTCGCGCGGTTTCGTGCAGGGGCAGGCCCATCACGCCCGAATGGCTGCCCGAAAGATGGGAGACGAAGGCCGCGGCACGACCCTGGATGGCATAGGCGCCGGCCTTGCCGAAACATTCGCCGGTGGCGATGTAGGCCTCGATGCGGGCCTGGGTGAGCACTTCGAACCGGACCTGCGAAATGCAGGTGGCGTGCTGTTCCCGGCCGGCGCTGAGCACCCAGACCGAGGAAATGCATTCGTGCACCCGGCCCGAGAGCCGCTGCAGCATGCGGGCGGCGTCGGCGGCGTCGGCGGGCTTGCCGAAGACCTCGTCGTCGAGCACCACCTCGGTGTCGGCTCCGAGCACCACGGCGCCACGGCTGGCCACGACCTTGAGCAGGCCGGCACCGGCTTTTTCCCGGGCCACGCGGCTCACGTAGGCGGCGGGAGGCTCACCCGGTTCGCGCTGTTCGGGGACGTCGACGTCGAGCAGGCCGAACTCCATGCCCAGCTGGGCGAGCAGTTCCTGGCGACGCGGTGATTTCGAGGCGAGATGCAGCATCGCCCAAGGATAGCCGGTCAGGCCCGGTGGTAGGGGTGATTGGCGAGCAGGCTGCAGGCACGGTACAGCTGTTCGGCCAGCAGCAGCCGCACCAGCATGTGCGGCAGGGTCAGCGGCCCCAGCGACCAGCGTTCGTCTGCGGCGGCCAGCACCTCGGGTGAATGGCCTTCGGGGCCGCCGATCAGGAAGGCCAGGTCGCGGCCCTGCTGGCGCCAGTGCTCGAGGCGTTCGGCGAGATCCTCGGACGACCAGGCCTTGCCGCGACCGTCCAGTGCCACGACCCAGGCACCACGAGGCAGCGCGGCCTGCACCCGACCGCCCTCGTCGGCCATGGCCCGCAGCGCGTCGCGGCCCTTGCCGCGCATGCCCGGCGCGACCTCGGCCAGTTCCAGCGGCAACCAGTGCGAAAGACGCTTCTGGTACTCGGCAAAGCCTTCCGCCACCCAGGACGGCGCTTTTTCACCCACCGCGATCAGTCGCGCCTTCATCGGTAGCCACCGGTGGCGGATGGACGACTCAAGCCTCCGGCGTGTCCCCGGCTTCGGCCTCGGGCTCCGGCGGCTGGTCGCCGACGGTCCACAGGCGTTCGAGGGCATAGAACTCGCGCACGCGCGGCAGCATGACGTGGACGATGACGTCGCCCAGGTCCACCAGGACCCATTCGGCCTCGCGCTCGCCTTCCACGCCCAGCGGCATGACGCCGCACTTCTTGGAGAATTTCACCACCTCGTCGGCCACGGACTTGACGTGGCGGGTGGACGTGCCGGAGACGACCACCAGGTAGTCGGCGATGCTGGTCTTGCCACGCACGTCGATTTCCACCGCGTCCTTGGCCTTCATTTCCTCCAGCGCGGCGCGGACCTGGGTCAGCAGGGCTTCGGGGGACGGTGCCGGGTCGGGCATCCGGGTCTTGATGACGTGGGCTTGGGTGGTCAAGGGCAGCTCGTGGATTGAATACGGGGCCGGATTATACGCCGGGCGGGCTCAGCCCGCCCGATACAGGCCGCGCCGGGCGATTTCAGCCGCCACGCCCGGTGGCAGCCAGTCACCCGGGTCGGTCCCTTCGGCCAGGCGCCGGCGCAGTTCGCTCGACGACGCCGGATGCGGCGGCAACGCGAGCCGGTAGACGCGTCCGGCCGCGAGCCCGGCCAGTTCGGCGGGTTCGTCCAGCCAGCGACCTTGGCAGGCGTCGGCCAGTTCGTCCGGCAGGTCGTCCAGGCCGTGGCCCGGCCGCAGCGCAACCACGAAATGCGCCAGCTCGAACAGCGTCCGCCATGCCTGCCAGCCCGGCAGGCCGCGGAACGCATCCGCCCCCACCAGCCAGGCCAGCGGTGCCTGCGGGCCGATGGCGGCGCGCACTTCGCGCAGGGTGTCGACGGTATAGGACGGCCCCTCGCGATCCAGTTCCCGCGCGTCCACGCCCAACCCGGGCTCGGAATCCACGGCCAGGCCAAGCAGGGCCACCCGGTCTTCGGCACTCGCCGCGGTCGGACCCCGGTGGGGCGGAATCGCCGCCGGAACCAGGCGCACGGCGGCACCCAGCCGGTCGCGGGCGGCCCGGGCCACGGCCAGGTGACCGGCGTGGACCGGGTCGAAGGTGCCGCCGTAAAGCACGCGCAGGCTCACGAAGCGAGCAATCCACGGGCCCGGCCATCGGCGATCGCCACCAGCAGGCGTTCGAGCTGCAGCCAGGGATCGCCGTCGCCGCGACCCTTGGCGCTGCGGTCGATGCGGCCGCATTCGGCGACGAAACGTTCCCAGCGCGAGGTCGGGTGGCGCTCAAGCGCGCGCCGGTACGCCGCCTGCTTGTTCTGCCAGACGCCGGCGTCGCGCATCGCCGACGCCAGCCGGCCGCCCTCCCCGGCCCGTGCCAGCGCGCAAAGGCCCAGGACTTCCCTGGCCACCATCGGCATCAGGCCCGCGACCTGGTCGCCTTCGGCCCGCAGCGCGGCCAGCATGCGCACGGCGCGGGCGGCTTCGCCGGCCAGGGCGGCGTCAACCAGGGTGAAGACGTCGAAACGCGAGGAATCCGCGACCAGCTGCTCCATCTGCGCGAGATCGATGGCTTCGCGCGTGCCGCCGGCCAGCAGGGCCAGCTTGTCCACTTCCTGGGCGGCGGCCAGCAGGTTGCCTTCGACCCGGTCGGCCAGGCGCTGGACCGCGTCGGGCGTCGCGACCAGGCCGCGGCTGCGCAGGCGCTGGAGCAGCCAGTCGCCGAGCTCGTGCGATTTGAGCGGCCAGAACGCCACCAGGTGGCCGGCGCGGGCGATCGCCTCGCTCCACTTCCCGGCGTGTTTCTTGCTCCATTCCTGGGTAGTGACCAGCAGCACGGTGTCGGGCGGGGGATTCTCGCAGTACTCCCGCAGCGCCTCGCCGCCTTCCTTGCCGGGCCGGCCGGTCGGCATGCGCAGCTCGAACAGGCGCTGGCTGGCGAACAGGCTCATCGACGCCATGCCCTGGCTGAGCCGGTTCCAGTCGAAGTCCGATTCGACGTCGTAGACCTCGCGCTCGCCGAAGCCGGTGTCGCGGGCGCGGGCGCGCACGGCGTCGGCGGCTTCCTGCACCAGCAGCGGCTCGGAGCCGGCCACCAGGTAGACCGGGCGCAGTGGCTCGCCGGCCAGCTGGCGCGCGAACTGGGCCGGGCGAAGCTCCATCAGTCCGTGCGCAGCGCGGCGTCCAGGCGGCGCAGGATGGCGGCCACCATGTCGCGGCGCAGTTCGTCGCGCAGCAGGCGCTCTTCGGCCGGCGTGCCGATCGAGCCGATGGCGTCGTAGGTGTATTCGCGGGTCAGCTCGACGCTCTGGCGCGGCAACCGCAGGCTGCCGTCGGCACCCCTGAGCTGGAATTCGACGCGATAGATGCTCTGGTACTCGCGCACGCTGGCACCGCTCTCGAAGGTCAGCGGCCGGGTGCGCAGGTTTTCGGTGAGCACCTGCAGGGTGGCCGCGGGCTGGCCTTCAACGGCGGCGGTGGCGCCGGCGCGCTCGAGCGCGGTCGCCAGGTCCTGGCCCAGCGGGCTGTAGGGGTCGGCGGTGCTGACCGCGACCGGCCCCAGGCTGGTGGCCACGGCAAGCGAGGCGCGCGGCTTGAAGCCGCAGCCGGCGGCCAGCAGGGCCAGGCACAACACGATGACCAGACGAGACATTCGCTTACCCCACGACGATGTTGACGATCTTGCCCGGCACCACGATGACCTTGCGCACGGACAAGCCTTCGATGAACTTTTGCACGTTCGGTTCGGCCAGGGCCAGGGCCTCGACCGTTTCCTTGCCGGCGTTGGCCGACACCTCGAGCGTACCGCGCAGCTTGCCGTTGACCTGGATCGCCAGGGTGACGCTGTCGCGCACCAGGGCCTCGGGGTCGGCTTCCGGGAAAGCCAGGTCCTCGATGGTGGTCTCCGGATGCCCCAGCAATTGCCAGAGCGCGTGCGAGGTGTGCGGGGTGATCGGGTTGAGCAGCAGGGTGATGGCCTCGAACGCCTCCTGGCGCAGGGCGCGGCCCTGGGCGCTGGCGTCGTCGAACCTGGCGATGGCGTTGAGCAGTTCCATCACCGCCGCGATGGCCGTGTTGAAGGTATGCCGGCGGCCGTAGTCGTCGCCGACCTTCTGGATGGTTTCGTGCAACTGGCGCCGCAGGCTTCGCTGGGTGGAGTCGAGCGAACCGACCTCCAGGGCGGCCACCGTGCCCTCCGCGGCCACGTGCTTTTGCACCTGCACCCAGAGCCGGCGCAGGAAACGCGCCATGCCCTCGACGCCGGCCTCGTTCCATTCCAGGCTCAACTCCGGCGGCGCCGCGAACATCGAGAACAGGCGCACCGTGTCGGCGCCATACTTGTCCACCATGGTCTGCGGATCGACGCCGTTGTTCTTGGACTTGGACATCTTCTCGGTGGCGCCGACGTGCACCGGCTGGCCGTCGGCCCGCAGCGTCGCGCCGGTGACGTGGCCCTTGGCGTCACGCTGGACGTCGACGTCGGCCGGGTTGATCCATTCCTTGGAGCCGTCGGCGTTGTCGCGGTAATACGTGTCGGCGATGACCATGCCCTGGCAAAGCAGGTTGGTCGCCGGCTCGTCGGTTTCCACCAGCCCGGCGTCGCGCATGAGCTTGTGGAAGAACCGGAAGTACAGCAGGTGCATGATCGCGTGTTCGATGCCGCCGATGTACTGGTCGACCGGCAGCCAGTAGTTGGCGCGGCCGTCCACCAGGTCCTGGGCGCCGGGCGAGGTGTAGCGCGCGTAGTACCAGCTCGACTCCATGAAGGTGTCGAAGGTGTCGGTCTCGCGCTCGGCCGGCCCCCCGCAGCCCGGGCAGGTGGTCTTGCGCCACTGCGGGTCGGACTTGATCGGCGAGGCGACGCCGGTGAATTCGACATCCTCGGGCAGTTTCACCGGCAGCTGGTCTTCCGGGACCGGCAACGCGCCGCACTTTTCGCAGTGGATGACCGGGATCGGGCAGCCCCAGTAGCGCTGGCGGCTGACGCCCCAGTCGCGCAGGCGGAAATTGACCCGCCGGCGGCCGCGGTCCTTGGCCTTGAGCTTTTCGGCGATGCGGTCGAACGCGGCCTGGTAGGCCAGGCCATCGAGGTCGCCGGAATTGACCACGCGCATGCGCGGGTCGGTCTTGTCGGCGTACCAGTCCTGCCAGTTCGAGGGGTCGTAGGTTTCGCCTTCGATCGCGACCACCTGCGCGATGGGCAGGCCGTATTTGTGCGCGAACTCGAAGTCGCGCTGGTCGTGGCCGGGCACCGCCATCACCGCGCCGGTGCCGTAGCCCATCAGCACGAAGTTGGCGACCCAGACCGGCACCGGCTCGCCGGAAATCGGGTGGGTGGCGTAGAGCCCGGTGAACACGCCCTTCTTTTCCTGGGTCTCGAGCTCGGCTTCGGAGACGCCGCCCTTGCGGCACTCATCGACGAAGGCCCGGACCGCGGCATTGCCGGACGCCGCCCACAGCGCCACCGGGTGCTCGGCGGCAACGGCCAGGTAGGTCGCGCCCATGAGGGTGTCGGGACGGGTGGTGAAGACCGTCAGCGGTTCGGCCATCGTCTCGAGCTCGAAGACGACTTCCAGGCCTTCGCTGCGACCGATCCAGTTGCGCTGCATGGTCTTGACCGCCTCCGGCCAGCCCGGCAGGTCGTCCAGGCCATCGAGCAGCTGCTGGGCGTAATCGGTGATCTTGAGGAACCACTGCGGGATCTCGCGCTTTTCCACCAGCGCGCCCGAACGCCAGCCTCGGCCGTCGATGACCTGCTCGTTGGCCAGCACGGTCTGGTCGACGGGGTCCCAGTTGACGATGGAGTTCTTGCGGTAGACCAGGCCCTTTTTCATCAGCCGGGTGAACATCAGCTGTTCCCAGCGGTAGTACTCGGGCGTGCAGGTCGCGAACTCGCGGGTCCAGTCGTAGGCGAAACCCAGGCGCTGGAGCTGCCCGCGCATGTGGTCGATGTTCTTGTAGGTCCACTTCGCCGGCGCGGTCTTGTTCTTGATCGCGGCGTTTTCGGCCGGCAGGCCGAAGGCGTCCCAGGCCATCGGCTGGAGCACGTTGAAACCCTTCATGCGCCGGTGCCGGCTGATGACGTCGCCGATGGTGTAGTTGCGCACGTGGCCCATGTGCAGCGCACCCGATGGGTAGGGCAGCATGGACAGGCAGAAGAATTTCGGGCGCGAGGTGTCCTCGGAGACCTGGAAGGCACCGGTGGCCTGCCAATGGGACTGCGCGGCGGTTTCCACCGCCTTCGGGTCGTAGGCGCTGGGATCGTGGATTTCGGACATGGGGATGGACGCGAAAAAACAGGCCGCCAGCCTACCAAATCCCCGCCCCGCAAAGGAGGAGGCCGGGCCGGTCCTGGCCAGATCCGCGACAGCAGTGAAGAATCCGGGCCGCTGGGGTGTACCAGACCCGGAGAACCCTCGAAAGGAGCTTCGCCATGTCCACCAGACCTGTAACCCTCCCCGCCCTCCTGGCGATCCTGATGCTCGTGGGATGCCGGGGCGGCGATTCGGCACCTGACGGCCAGGAACTGCCGGAGCTGCGCACTTATGAGGTTCCTGCCGGCCAGGCGGACGTGCTCGCGGAAGCCTTGAATGAAGTACTGGCCGGACCTGGGGAGCAAGCCGGCGCCGGGCGAGCTTCCTCGCGCCTGCCCGGCCGGCTGGTCGTGCTCGCTCCCGGGTCGGTCCATGACTCGGTCGAAGAGGCCCTGGCGGAAATGGCCGGCTCGGCTGACGAGCGTGTCGCGCAGCCAGCCACACTGCGTATCTGGCTCGTGGATGTGCAGCCTGGGCAGGACCAGACACCCGCTTTCGAGAAATCCCTTGGCGACGCCATTGAGGTCATCCGGACCCGATTCGCGGGACAGGGTCTGCGCCTGGTCGAAGAGGCGTCGCTTGGCCTGCCCTCGAACCATGGCTTGGCGACCTTGACGACGGGAACGGGCAACGAGATCAGCGTAAGAACCCTGCCCGGCAACGTGCCCACCTTCGACGTGGAACTGTTGTCCAAGGGCGGCGGCGAACAGGTCCCACTGGAGTTCAGGTCGCGCCTTGAACTGGCGCCTGGCGAGACGGTGATTGCGGCAACGCTCAACAAGGGGCGCTGGGACAAGGGAGGAACCCGATTGGTCCTGATGAGGCTGGATGCGCCTGGTTCCTGAGTAGCTGGCGTGCCAATCACCGATGCCGGGCTGACCGACTGCTATCGCCGTATTGAACGTCGGCTCTACAACGTACTGTTCCGGCTGCTGTGGAATCCCCAGGACTGCCAGGACGTAATGCACGATGCGTTCATGCGCGTATGGCACCGGCGCGAGGCCGTGCTCGAAACGTCGTTGGAGCCCTTGTTGTTCGCCACTGCGCTGAACCTCGCTCGCAATCAGCTTCGCTGGAAATCCCTGAGGTCGTTCGTCGGACTCGACGACCACGTAGCGGCGACGGGTCCACCGCACGGCGACTGCGCCGACCTGCGGCGCGCCCTGGCCGCCTTGTCGCCCGGCCAGCGCAAGGTCGTCCTGCTCAGTGAAATCGGTGGTTTTGATACCCGGGAAATCGCCCAGATGCTGGGAATCCCCGAAGGGACCGTCGGATCACGCAAGCACCAGGCCCTTGCCAGAATCAGGAAAATACTGGAGCCGAACGAATGAACACCGGACCCACGCCCCTGTTTCGCGACCTGGCCCCTCCACCCGGGGGCGAACAACGACTTCGGCAGGCCATGGCCAACCTGCGCAATCCGGGCCGCCGTGCAATCCGGCGCCGCTGGCTGGAGTTCTCTGCGTCCGCCGTCGGCGTTGCCCTGGCCTGGATAGTCATCGTCGGAAACCAGGGGCCTGCGCTTGCTGACCAGGCCCAAGACGCCGTACGCGCCGTCCTGAGCCCGCCCGCAGGCCGCTTCGAGGCGCAATCGGCGGAGGTTGTCGAGAGGCCGGAATCAACAGGGGCTGTACGGCTCTACGTGCTTGTCCCCGAGATCGACGATCCGGGGAGCTAGACAGCGGGGACAATCCGAGGGTTAGCATGGGCCATCCCTGACGGAGTCCACCCGAATGCGCGCGACCCCTCTGCTGTTGGCCCTTGCCCTGGTTTCACCCGCCGCCGCCGAAGCGCAAACGCTGGCCGTGCAGTGCGGGCAGCTCTTCGATGGCGTTAGCGGGCGAAGTCTGCCGGAACGGACCGTGCTGGTGTCGGACGGGAAGGTACGCGAGGTCCGCGAAGGCCACGCCACCATTGAGGGCGCGACAACGATTGACCTGCGCACCCACACCTGCAGCCCGGGCTGGATAGACATGCACGTGCACCTGAGCGGCGAGTCGAGCCCGCAGCGTTATTCGGAAGGCTTCCGACTCAATCCGGAATTCACCGTGTTGCGTTCGGTCGAATATGCCCGCCGGACCCTGCATGCCGGCTTCACCACGGTGCGCGACCTGGGCGGCGAGACCACCCTGGCGCTGCGCGACGGCATCGACCAGGGCTGGATCGAGGGGCCGCGCATCGTCGCCGCCGGCAAGTCCATCGCCACCACCGGCGGCCACGCCGACCCCACCAACGGCATGAACCACCTGATCGCCGACGCCCTGGGCGAACCCGGTCCCGCCGAAGGCGTGGTCAACAGCCCGGACCAGGCCCGCCAGGCCGTGCGCCAGCGCTACAAGGATGGTTCGGACGTCATCAAGATCACCGCCACCGGCGGTGTGCTCAGCTACGCCGCCAGTGGCGACGCACCCCAGTTCACGGTCGACGAAGTCGAAGCCGTGGTGGCGGCGGCACGCGACTATGGCTACAAGGTCGCCGCGCACGCGCATGGCAAGGAAGGCATGCGCCGGGCCATCGTCGGCGGGGTCGACAGCATCGAACACGGCACCTACATGGACGACGAGGTGTTCGCGCTGATGAAGAAACACGGCACCTGGTACGTGCCGACCATCACCGCCGGCCGCTTCGTCGCCGACAAGGCCAAGGTCGATGGTTATTACCCCGAGGTCGTCCGACCCAAGGCGGCGCGCATCGGGCCGCTGATCCAGGGCACCTTCACCCGGGCCTGGAAGGCCGGGGTCAAAATCGCCTTCGGCACCGACAGCGGCGTCAGCCTGCATGGTGAAAACGCCGACGAGTTCATCTACATGGTCGAGTCCGGCATGCCCCCGGCCGAGGCCCTGCGCGCAGCGACCGTGAACGCTGCCGAGCTGCTGGGCCGCGACGACCTCGGCAAGCTGGTTCCCGGCGGCGTCGCCGACCTGGTGGCGATGCCCGGCGACCCGCTGCAGGACATCACCGTCGTCAAGCAGGTGGACTTCGTGATGAAGGACGGCAAGGTCGTGCGCGCGCCCGAGTGAGCCCGGCATGACCGGGGTTGGGCAACGCATGGCACGGGCGGACGCCCGGAACCGGGGAGAAACTCGCGGCGTCCCCACCTGCTGGTTCCGCCATGGAAGCTGCCATCCGAACCCGAGGCCTGAGCCGCCGCTTCGCCGGCGGCCCGGGCGTACATTCACTTGACCTCGCGGTGCCCTCGGGCGCGATTTACGGCTTCCTGGGCCCCAACGGCGCCGGCAAGACCACCACCATCCGGCTGCTGCTGGGCCTGCTTCGGCCCGACGCCGGCGAAGTACGGTTGCTCGGCGAAACACTGACGCCCGGCAAGCGCGGCGCGCTGGCCCACGTCGGTGCCCTGGTCGAGCATCCCTCGGTCTATCCGCACCTGGATGGCCGCGCCAACCTCGAAGTGACCCGCCGCCTGCTCGGCCTGCCGGCGTCGCGCGTCGGGGAAGTGCTCGAGCGCGTCGGCCTGGCGAACGACGCCCACCGCCGCGTGCGTGATTATTCGCTGGGCATGCGCCAGCGGCTTGGCATCGGCCTCGCGCTGCTCGGCCGACCGAAGCTGCTGATCCTGGACGAACCCGGCAATGGCCTGGATCCGGCCGGCACCCAGGAGCTGCGACACTTCCTGCGCGACCTCGTCGCCCGGGAAGGCCTGACCCTGTTCCTGTCGAGTCACCTGCTCGGCGAGGTGGAACAACTGGCCAGCCACGTCGGCGTGCTAGAAGGCGGCCGCCTGCGCTTCCAGGGCACGCTGACGGAACTGCGCGAACGGGCGCGGCCGAGCCTGCTGCTGCGCTGCGATTCGCCGGCCCGCGCCATGCGCCTGCTGCTCGAGGCCGGCGAAGACCCCGCCCTGGCCGAAGGCCATGCGCTCCGGTTGACGCCGCGCCTGCCCGTCGCCGAGATCAACCAGCGCCTGGTGGCCCACGGGATCGGCATCCAGCATCTCGCGCTGGAGCCGGTGACCCTGGAATCGCTGTTTTTCGATCTGACCACGCCTGCGGCGCGCGAGGTCGCGGCATGAGCGCGCTGGCCAGGGCCCTGTGGGCCGAACGACTGAAGCTGCGCGGCACCCTGGCGGCATGGATGTGCCTGGTTGCACCGGCCGTCGTGGTGGCGGTGTACGTCCTGCAGATCACCTTCTCGAATTTCCCGGCCAGCCGGGTCCCCATGACTCCCGCCGAAGCCTGGGCCGGGTTCGTGCAGGCCACCCTGGTGCTGTGGGCCTTCCTCATGCTGCCGCTGCTGGTGACCCTGCAGGCGGCGCTGCTGGCCGGGCTGGACCACCAGGGCAACCAGTGGAAGCACCTCCTGGCGCTGCCCACGCCGCGGCACACGCACTACCTGGCCAAACTGGCCGCGCTCGGCGCGCTGTTGGCGCTGTCGCAGCTGTCGATGTTCGTCCTGCTGCCCCTGGGCGGCGTGTTGCTGTCGGTGACCAAGCCAGCATTCGGCCTGGCCGGCGCGCCGTCCTGGTCCGCGCTGGCCGGGGACCTGGCCGGGATCTACTTCGCCTGCTTGCTGCTGGTGGCCCTGCACACCTGGATCGCGCTGCGCTGGCGCAGCTTTGCCGTCGCCGTGGGCGTCGGCATGGGCGCGACCGTGATGGGCTTCCTGATCGGCCAGTCCGGGCGTTTCGGCCCGTGGTATCCGTGGTCGCTGCCGATGCAGACCCTGGCCACCGATCCGGCCGTGGCGACGCAGGTGACGACCTACAGCGTAGCCGCCGCCGTGCTGGTCACCGCATTGGGAGTGGCCTGGTTCCGCCGCAGCGAGCCGGCCTGAGCCGGCTCACTGCCAATGGAACACATCCTCCACCCCGGCGCCGAAGGCACGGGCGATGCGGAAGGCCAACTCGAGCGAAGGCGCATACCTGCCCGCTTCCAGCGCGATGATGGTCTGGCGGGTGACGCCGACTTCGCGCGCCAGCGCCTCCTGGGTCATTTCGCCGTGCTCGAAGCGCAGGCGGCGGATGTGGTTGCCCAGAGGCGTTCCGCTCATGCGTGCCGGTCCCGCCAGTAGGCCCCGGCAGTCACCGCGTATTCAACCAGCGAATGCAGCACCAGCCCGAACAGCAGCAGGTGCGAGATCGCGATCGGCGTCGCCCAGGCCAGGCGTTCCACGGGGCTGAAGCCGAACAGCACCACGAAAGCGACCACCACGACCACCAGCGCGATGCGGGCCCAGCTTGCCGCGATGCGTTCAATGTCCCGGTCGCGTTCGTCTTGCAGCACCTTGCCCTTCCAGCGGCCGGCGAGCAGCTGCGAGATGACGGCCCAGGCGACCAGGAGCAGGACGATGCTCCTGCCGATGCCGCCCAGGTCGCGCAGGTCGGCGGCGCCGGCGATGACGTCGGCTTTCAGGATGAAATAGGCCGCGACCATGGCGGTGAACCCCAGCCCCACCCAGGCCCGCCATTCGCCCGGCGACACCGTCTCGTCCAGTTCGCCTTTGGGTGCCGCGGAGAGGCCATAGAGCGTGGTCCAGGCCACCAGGAGCAGGAGGCCGATGCCGGCATTGCCCAGCTCGATGCCAAACAGCCGGTCGGGCCCGGCCAGCAACAACCAGAAGGAAACACCCGCCAAAGCCGCCAACCCCGCCACTCCCCACTTCGGCCAACGCATGGTCTGCTCCAGCTGACTAAATGTAATGTGCAGGTTACATTCTGTCGGCGGGATGTCAAGCAGACATTACATTGGCTTGTGTGCCGGGCGGGCTGGCACCATCTCCGGATCGCCCTTCGCTTCCGGAACCGCCATGACCCCTGCCAATCCCCACGTCTTCGACGCCCAACTGCCCAGCTTCGAGCAGGACGTCCTGCTCCGGTCCAAGGAGGTGCCGGTGGTGGTGGACTTCTGGGCCACCTGGTGCGGCCCCTGCAAGACCCTGGGGCCGGTGCTGGAGAAACTCGCGGCCGAATACAACGGCGGCTTCCTGCTGGCCAAGGTCGACGTCGACGCCGAACAGCAGCTGGCGGGCTATTTCCAGATCAAGTCGGTGCCGACGGTGATGCTGGTCAAGGACGGCCAGATCGTCGACGGCTTCCCCGGCGCCCTGCCCGAAGGCCAGCTGCGCCAGTTCCTGTCCCACCATGGCGTGCAGCCGCGTGAACCCGAGCCCAAGGCCGAGCCGGAGGCACCCGCGCCCGTGGACCCGCACGAGGACGTCGTGCGCCTGCGCGCCGCCATCCAGGCCGAGCCGGACAAGGAAGAGCTCAAGCTCGACCTGGCCCTGGCCCTGCTGCGCACCGGCGCCGTGCCCGAGGCCCAGGGGCTGCTGGACAAGCTGCCGGCCAACCTAGCCCAGGACGACCGCGCCCTGCGCGGTCGTGCGCGCCTGGGTTTCGCGGCGCTGCTCAAGGACGCCCCGCCGGCCGACGTGCTGCGCAAGACGCTCGACGCCGATCCGGGCGACCTGCGCGCGCGCCACCTGCTGGGCGCCATCGACATCGTCGAGGGACGCAGCCAGGAGGGACTGGAACACTTCCTGGACATGCTGCGCCGCGATCGCGACTTCGAAGGCGGCCTGCCACGCAAGGCGCTGATCGACGCCTTCCGCGTCGTCGAGGACGAAGACCTGGTCGGGACCTACCGCCGCAAGATGGCCTCGCTGTTGTTCTGACATGAAAGCCACCCACCTTCGCCGCTACATGAACGTCTGGCCGCCTTTCCTTTTCAGCGGCATCCGTGTCACCCGGATCAGCGACGACTTCCGGCACGCCCAGGTCGAGCTGCGCCAGCGCTGGTACAACCGCAACTACGTCGGCACGCATTTTGGCGGCAGCCTGTTCGCCATGGCCGATCCGTTCTGGATGATCATGGTGTTGCGCCGCCTGGGGCCCGGCTACATGGTCTGGGACCAGGCCGGCGAAATCCGCTTCGAAAAACCCGGACGCGGCACCGTGGTCGCCCGGTTTGATCTCGATGACGCCGTGGTCGACGAGATCCGGGCCGCTACCGAAGGCGGCGACAAGGTCCTGCGCTGGTTCGAAACTGAAATCAGGGACGCCAGCGGCGACGTCGTCGCCCGGTACCGCAAGCAGGTCTACGTCCGCCGCAAGCGGCCCAAGTAGCCCCTCCCACAGCTCAGGCCCGGGCTGAAATGTGGACTGGTTCACGTTTTCACCCCCGGCTTGCCTGAACGGCTGGCTCCCGTATGCTGGAGGGCCCGCCCCCCGCCCGACCCGACCGCGCCATGCAGCAGGAAGAAGAGCTTTCCCCTGATGAGCTGACCGCGCTGCTCTCCAGCTACATGCCGGAGATCCCGGGCTATCGGGTGCTGCGGCGCATCGGCAAGGGCGGCATGTCCCAGGTGTACCTGGGCGTGCAGGAATCGCTCGACCGCCAGGTCGCGATCAAGGTCATGTCGCCGGCGGCGCTGACCGACGAAATCTCCAAGCAGCGCTTCGAACACGAGGCGCGCACCATCGCCAAGCTCGAGCACCCCTGCATCGTCGGCATCCACGAGGTCGGACGCACGCGCCAGGGGCTGCTGTATTACGTGCTGCCCTACCTGGCCAAGGGCCACCTGGGCCAGCGCGACTTCACCCAGGACGAAGAGCGCGCCGTCGAAGTGCTGCGCTCGCTGCTGTCGGCACTCGAATACGCCCATGCGCGCGGCATCGTGCATCGCGACGTCAAGGCCGAGAACGTCCTGTTCGACAACGCCGACCGGCCGCTGCTCACCGATTTCGGCATCGCGCTGAGCAAGCGCGACTCCACCCGCATCACCACCGCCGGCCTGGCCGTCGGCAGCGGCGGCTACATGGCGCCGGAACAGGCCCGCGGCGAAGTGGTCGATGGCCGCGCCGACCTCTACAGCGTCGGCGTGCTGGCATTCGAACTGCTCACGGGCCACCTGCCCTTCCAGGCCGCCGACCCGCTGGCGCTGGCGCTGATGCACGCCCAGGACCCGGTGCCGCGGCTGGCGCCTGAGAAACGGCACTGGCAGCCCTTCATCGACCGGGCGATGGCCAAGTCGCCGGACAATCGCTACCGCAACGCCCAGCAGATGCTCGGTGCGCTCAACCAGATCGCCACCGGCAAACGCACCGAGCCGGTGATCGATCCGGGCAAGCTCAAGGGCCTGGTCGAACGCTGGTGGAAACCCGTCCTGGCCACCACGTCGGCGGTCCTGCTGGCGACGCTGGCGATCCTCTGGCTGATGGACGGCCAGCAAACCGCGGAGCCGCCCGCCGGCGACTTCTTCACCGTCGAGGACACGCCGCCGGCGCCGCTACCGGCGCCCGAGCCGGCCGCCATCGCGGAACCATCGCCGGCCGCTGACGCCGAAGCGCCGGCCGAAACCGCGCCGGGGCCGGCACCCGCATCGGGCGAGCCGCGGCCGGCCTTCGACCAGGTGCGCGCCGAAGTGGCCACCACCACCCTCGATTACGATCCCACCCGGCCGGGGGCCCGTGAACTCTCGGCCGCGCGCCGGCAGATCGAGCGCCAGCGCCTGAGCCTTCCGCCTGGCGACAACGCGATGGATTCGCTGCGCGCCGCGCGCCAGGTGGCGCCACGCGAACCGGCGCTGCTGCGGCTGTCCGACGAGGTCATCGCCTACTACAGCACCCGCGTCGTCGCTGCCGTGCAAGCCGGTGACGACGGCGCCGCGCGCCAGCACTACGACCGCGCGGCACCGTTCGCGGCGGAAATGGACCGGCTCGAAGGCAAGCCCTGGCTCGAAATGCGCGAAGCGCTGCCGCCGCTGCTGCTGGCCCGCCTGGAAAGCGGGCTCGAGGCCATGGACGCCGAGTCGGTCGCCACCACCAAGGTGCTGGCGGCGGCCCTGGACGTGAGCCCGGCCAGCCTCGAGCCGGCCTGGTCGAAGGCCGTGGAACTGCCCAAGGCCGGCGACACCCTGCCCGACAATGCGGTCGCGATGGTCCTGGTGCGGGCGCCGCGCGGCAGCAGCGCGGGCCTGGGCGCGATGCGCAGCGAAGTCACCCGCGCCGAATACGCCGCGTTTGCCAGCGCCACCCGCCGTCCCGCCGCGCGCTGCCGCAACCGCGTCGTGCCGATCAGCCTCAAGAAGCGCACCTGGGACGACCCGGGCTTCAGCCAGTCGGGCAACCATCCGGTCGCCTGCGTGAGCTTCGACGACGCCGAGGCCTACGCCCAGTGGCTGAGCCGCCGCACCGGCCTGTCCTACCGGCTGCCGACCCTGGCCGAATGGAGCCCGCTGGCCGACTACCGGGGCAGCGGCAATGCCTGCAGCGATGGCCGCATCGACTGCGGCAGCGAAGGCACGGTCAATGCCAGCCAGGGCCCGCTGAGCCCGCTGGGCCTGGCCGGCCTGCGCGGCAACGTGCGCGAATGGACCAGCAACTGCACCCGCGGCTGCCAGCGCCGCCTGGCCGCGGGCCTGGGCTGGCGCGACAGCGCCGAACGCAGCAGTCCGGCCCAGAGCAACGACTTCGACGCCGATACCGGCCTGGACGACCTGGGCTTCCGCCTGGTCCGCGAGGTCAGCGCGGCCGAACTCGGCGTTCGCTGAGCCGCACGCCCCGAGCCCGCCACCCCATGCGACGCCTCCGCGCCTATTTCCTCACCGGCCTGCTGACCCTGCTGCCGATCTGGCTGGTCTGGATCGTCTTCAAGTTCGTGCTCGGCCTGCTCAAGGACATGAGCCAGCCGGTGGTTGCGCCGGTGTCGGCCCGCCTGGCCATGGCGCACCCCGAATGGCTGGGCTGGGTGGACGACCCCTGGGCGCAATCGGCCTTCGCGATCGCGGCGACCATCATCGTGATCATCGCCGTCGGCGCCCTGGCCCGGCGCGTCGCCGGCCAGCAGGCGCTGCGCTGGTTCGAGAGCCTGATCGCCCGCGTGCCGCTGGCCAATACCGTCTACGGCAGCGCGCGCAAGCTGCTGGACCTGCTGCAGACCAAGCCCGACGGCACCCAGCGGGTGGTGCTCATCGATTTCCCGCACCGCGAAATGAAGTGCGTTGGCTTCGTCACCCGCGTGATCCGCGAACGGGGAACCGGCCGCGAGCTGGCCGCGGTCTACGTGCCGACCACGCCCAACCCGACCTCGGGTTACCTGGAAATCGTGCCGGTGGACCGGCTCACGCCCACCGACTGGACGGTGGACGAGGCGATGGCCTTCATCATCTCCGGCGGCGCCGTCAGTCCGCAGGAAATGCCTTTCGATCCTCCGGCGCCGCCGGAACGGTGAACAGGGCCAGCCCGAACGGACCGACCAGCAGGCAGTCCGCCAGGTAGCCCAACGCAGCACTCCTACCCGGACGAGGTAACCCGCCCCATGCGCCATCGCCATCGTCACGCCCCCGCTTGCGTCCGGGTGTTCGTTTCGCCCCAGGCCCGCCCAGCGCGCTGCCGGGGCCGGGCATGAGCGCCCGGCGCCGGCGCTGGCCGCGACGGCTGTTGGCCGTGTTCGGGGTCGCGGCGCTTTGCATCGCCGCCGCCTGGGCCATCAATCCCTTCGACACCGCGGCCCGCGACCTCGGCGCCCGGCTCTGGGGCCGGCTGGCGATGCCCGTGCCGGATGCGGGCATGACGCCGACCTTGCCGGTGGGCTATGAACTGGTCGTGGATACCCGGGCCTACGGTCGCCGGGTGCCGGCGTCCGGCGACCTGCTGGTCTACCTGCACGACGGCCAGCCCCGGGTCGGTCGCGTGGTGGCCGGACCGGGGCAATCGGTGGCGCTGCGACTGGGCGACCTGTTCGTCAACGGCGCGCTGCAGCCACCCGTCGAGGGCCTGGACCTGGAAACCGGCGCAGGCCGCGGACGTGAGCTCGAAGACACGCCGGTGCCGCCCGGACACGTGTTCGTGCTCGGTGACGCCCGCGACCAGGCCACCGACAGCCGCCACCACGGCCCGGTGCCCCGCAAACGATGGGTCGGCAAAGTGGTGGCGGTGCGCAGATAGCGCCGCCGCGCGGCCGGCGTGACTTGTGGCCGGCGTGGCCACGACCGGGACCCGCCATGCTGGGCCCTCCACCCGTCCGGAGCCGCCTGATGCGCCCTGCCCTTGCCCTGCCCCTGCTGCTGCTCGCCACGGCCTGCGCCACCACGCAGGCGCCTGCGCCGTCCACGGCGCCCGACACCGACGCGCTGGCGCGCGAGGTGGCCGCCGCCGAAACCGCGTTCGCCCGAAGCATGGCCGAACGCGACTTCGAAACCTTCGCCAGCCACATCGCCGACGACGCCATCTTCCAGCCGGGTCCGGCGACCCTGCGCGGCAAACCCGCCATCCTCGCCGCCTGGTCGAAATATTTCGAAGGCCCCGAGGCTCCCTTCTCGTGGAAACCGGAAACCGTGGTGGTGCTCGACAGCGGCCAGCTCGCGCAGTCCAAGGGCCCGGTCTTCAACCCCGCCGGCGAGCCGATCCTCGAGTTCCGCTCGACCTGGCGCCGCGAGGCCGACGGGGAGTGGAAGGTGGTGTTCGACGACGGAACCTGCCTGTGCCCGCGGGGCGGCTAGACTGCCGGCGACCCTCCAACGGCAGGCACGCCACATGGCCCGAACCGAAAACAAGACCCAGCCCACGCACGCCGACGTGGATGCCTTCCTCGACGCCGTCGCCGATCCACAGCGCCGCGAGGACTGCCGGCGCATCCGTGCCCTGATGCAGGAAGCCACCGGTGCGCCGGCGGAAATGTGGGGGCCATCGATCATCGGTTTCGGCCGCTACCGCTACCGCTACGAGAGCGGGCGCGAGGGTGAGTGGATGCTGACCGGGTTTTCGCCGCGCAAGAACGACCTGACGCTTTACATCATGCCGGGCTTCGACCGTTTCGAAACCCTGTTGGCCAAGCTTGGCAAGCACAAGACCGGAAAGAGCTGCCTGTACGTGAAACGATTGGCCGACGTCGACCTGCACGTGCTCGAACAGATCGTGCGCGAGTCGGTGGCGGCCATGGCGCCACGGCGCATCGACCAGGCGGGCTAGCTCAGTCCAGCCGCGGCCAGGCGGATGCGTCCAGGGTTTCGCGATAGGCGTGCCAGGTGGCGTAGGCCAGCCACGGCATCACCAGCACCAGGCCGGCGAAGGCCGTCGCGAAGCCCAGGGCGGTCAGCAATGCGATCCACAGCGCCCACTGCGTCGCCACCCACTTGTTCCGTAGCACGGCGTTCACGCTCGAAACCCCGGCGGTGACCATGTCGACCTCGCGGTCGGCGATCATCGGCAGCGAAAACGCGGCGATGGCGAAGGTGAAGACCGCGAACACCGAGCCGGCGGCGGAGCCGATCAGCAGGAATTCGATCCAGGTACGCAGGTCGTCGCGCTCGATCGGCACCAGTGCATTGACCATCATGCCGGCGCGCGACCAGAGCATCAGCACGATGCCCTGCGCCAGCGCGAACACGCCGGCCTGCCCCACCACCCGTCGCGCCAGCACGAAGGAATCACGCAGCCGTGGTTGGCGCCCGGCCTCGAGTTCACGACTCACGCAATACAGGCCAACGCCGAGCAAGGGGGCGATGAACACGAAGCCGGAGACCAGCGCCGCCAGCAGGGCGAACCGGCCCAGGCTCCAGGCCAGGGCCGAGATCAACAGGCTGACCACCAAGACCACCCCGCCGAACACCAGGCTCAGGCCGGGCGCCCGCCGGTAATCGCGCCAGCCGGCCCGAAGCCAGCGCAAGGGGGCGCCGTGGTCGAGCGTGCTGCAGGGCACGGCGAACGGGCGCGCCTCGGCATCGGGACGCTGGCCGGGATCGTTTGCCAAGCGTGCCTCAGACCTCGCGGGTCTGTTCCGGGCGCGCCAGCTCGACCCGGGCATCGAGCTTTTTCTCCATCGCCCTGGCCAGCGCCTCGCGGGCGTCGTCTTCGCCGTGCACCAGCACGACCGGCGGCCGCCCTTCGATACCGGCGTACCAGTCCATCAGGCCGGTCTGCCCGGCGTGCGCAGACAGGCCGCCGACGGTGTGGCGCACGGCATTGACCTGGTAGTCCTCGCCGAAGATGCGCACGCTCCCGGCACCGTCGACCAGCCGCCGGCCCAGCGTGCCGCGGGCCTGGTAACCCACGAACATGATGTGCGACTGCTTGCGGCCCAGGTGCTGGCGCAGGTGATGGCGCACCCGGCCGCCGTTGCACATGCCCGAACCGGCGATGATGATCGCGCCGCCGCAGACATTGTTGATGGCCTGCGACTGGGCGACTTCGGCCGTGAGATGCAGGTTGGGCATCTTGAAAGGATGCGGGCGGCCCTTCCAGACGGCCTGGGCGTCCTCGTCGAACAGGCGTTCGTGGCGACCGTAGACGTCGACGACCTTCATGGCCATGGGGCTGTCGAGGAATATCTTCCAGCGCGCCATCTTCCATTCGTCCCACTGGCGCGCGAACCAGTAGAGCAGTTCCTGGCTGCGGCCCACGGCGAAGGCCGGGATGATGACATTGCCCCGGTCGGCCCAGGCGTGTTCGAGCACGTCGCGGATTTCGTCGAGCGTGGCCTGGCGTTCGCGGTGTTCGCGGCCGCCATAGGTGGACTCGAGCAAGACGAGGTCGGCCCCGGGCACGGGCACGGGATCGCGCAGGATGGGCGTGCCGCGCGGGCCGATGTCGCCGGAAAAAGCCAGCACGCGCCGGCCACCGGGTTCGTCGGCGGCCAATTCGACCGAGGCCGAGCCCAGGATGTGGCCGGCGTCGCGCAGGGTGACGGTGACGCCGCCGAGTATTTCCCGGGGCTGTTGGTAGTCGATGCCGCGGACCTGCTTGAGCACGGCGGCGACGTCGCCCTGGGTGAACAGCGGCTTGTGGTTGGTCTTGCCGTCGCGACGGTGGCGGTTGTCGCGGTCGGCGTCCATCTGGGCGAGGTTGGCGGAATCCTCGAGCATGACCTTGAGCAGGTCGGCGGTGGCATGCTGGGTCCAGATGGGACCCCGGTAGCCGCGCCGGACCAACAGCGGCAAGCGGCCACTGTGGTCGATATGGGCATGGCTGAGCACGACGGCGTCGATGTCGCCGACCTCGAACGGAAACGGATCCTCGTTGCGACGCTCGTCTTCGTCGCTGCCCTGGATCATGCCGCAGTCGAGCAGCACCCGATGGCCATTGGCTTCGACTTCGTGGCACGACCCGGTGACCTCGCCGGCGGCACCATGGAAACGAACGCGCATGTCGTTCTCCTTCGTCCTGCCCCCAACTCTAAACCAATCCCGCCGGCCGCCAGAACCCACCTGCATTCGCCCTGTGGAAGGGGCTTCAGTCCCGAATCTCCTGAAAAGAAAACGGCGCGGGGTACGCGCCGTTTTCCGGGACTGCGTTTCGGGACTGAAGTCCCTCCCCCAAGGGGATCAGCGCGCGCCCATTTCCTCGAGCAGATGATGGGCCGGATAGACCTTGTCCATGATCCAGAGCATGTAGCGGTGGTCCACCGAGATCATGCGGGTCATCGCCGGGTCGAACACCCAGTTCGAGCTCACCGATTCCCAGTTGCCGTCGAAGGCCAGGCCCACCAGCTCGCCCTTGCCATTGAGCACCGGCGACCCCGAGTTGCCGCCCGTGATGTCCAGGTCGGACAGGAAGTTCACCGGCACCGCCGCCTTCTCTTCCTCGCTCATCGCCGCGATCACATCAAGCTGCGCCTTGGGCGCGTCGAACGGATCTTCGTTCGTCGCCTTCGCGACCAGGCCGTCGAGCGAAGTGAAGGGCGTGTAGTACACACCATCCTTCGGCGCATAACCCATCACGTTGCCGTAGGTGATGCGCAGGCTCAGGTTCGCGTCCGGATACACGCCCTTGCCCTGGCCGCGCTTGTAACCCTGCACCGCAGCGAGGTAGACCGGACGGTAGCGGTTCTGGTCGCCCGCACGCGCATCGCTACGGTCTTCCATCGCCTTCATCGCCGGGTAGAGCGCCACGGCCAGCGACATCAGCGGATCGTCCATCGCCTCGATCGCCGCCTGGTCGGCGGTCAGCAGCGCCAGGCGTTCGTCGGTGCCCGCCAGCCGCGTGCCGGCGTAGGTGCGGTCCAGCGCGCGCCCAATGGCGGCCTGGTCGTTGCCGCCGAGCCAGCTGTCGATCGCCTCGATCCGCTGGTCGGCCGGCAGCTGGATGTACTCGGCCAGCCAGTAGGCCATCAGCTGCTTTTCCATCGCCGGGTGGTAGCGACGCTCGAGCTGGCGGATGGCGCCCTCGATGCGCGGCAGGTCACGCTGCTGGTAACCCGGGCTGCGTTCGGCATCGGGCTTGGCCGACTCGATCGCCAGGCGGTGCAGCATGCGCAGGTTGCCCAGCAATCCGCCGCCGGCCAGCTGGCCGACGATCAGGTCGCGATCGCGCGTTTCGCGGGTTTCGGCGGCCAGCTCCACCAGGCGCGCGTGCGCGGCCAGGCCGGCCTGGCCTTCGTCGCCCTGTTCACGCAGCCAGGCCAGCACGGCCTGTTCTTCGGCGCGTTTGGTGGCGGCGGCATCGATGCGCTCGAAGCCCTCGAGCTGGCCCTGCCAGTTCTTCATCGCGTTCTGGTAGCCACGGATCTGGCTGGCGTACTTCACCTCGATGTCGGCATCGTCCTTGCCGGCCGCCTCGATGATCCCCACCAGGTTCTGCAGGTGCTGGCCGACCTTGGGGTACTGCCAGTCGGCCACGGCCTGGAATTCGTCGTAGAGCGCGTAGCGGCTGGTGCTGCCCGGGTAACCGGCGACCATCACGAAGTCGCCCTTCTCCAGGCCTTCGGGCGCCAGCTTCAGGTGCTGTTTCGGCTCATAGGGAACGTTGTCTTCCGAGTACGCCGCCGGCTTGCCGTCCTTGCCGACGTAGGCGCGATAGAAAGCAAAGTCGCCGGTGTGGCGCGGCCACATCCAGTTGTCGATTTCGCCGCCGTAGTTGCCGATCGCACGCGGCGGCGCGTAGACCAGGCGCACGTCCTTGATCTCGACCTGGCGGAACAGGCGGTAGGTCTGGCCGCTGAAGAAGCTGTAGAGGGTGCAGCGGTAAGCTTCGCCTTCCTCGCACTGGGCGATGAGCTGCTTCTGGATGTCCTCAAGTGCCTTGTTGCGCTCGATGCCGCCGAGGTCGCCGGCGGCGCCGGTCACCTGGTCGGTGACGTCGGTGATGCGATCCATCACGTAGACCCGGGCGTTCGGGCCCGCCGACAGCTCGTCGGTACGCTTGGCGGCGGTGAAGCCGACCTCCATCAGGTTGTTTTCTGCGCTGGAGTTGAGCTGGATGGCGCCGTAGGCGCAGTGGTGGTTGGTGACCACCAGGCCTTCCGGCGAGACGAACGAGGCCGTGCAGTTACCCAGCGCCACCACCGCGCCCATCGGGTCGCCGGTCAGGTTGGCCAACTGCTCGGGCGCCAGCTCAAGGCCGGCTTCCTTCAGCGGACCGGCGATTTCCGGCAACTGCTGCGGGACCCACATGCCCTCGCGGGCCTGGACCGAAAAAGAGAGCGCCAGGGCGGCGGCCAGAATCGTCACTCGCATACGTTTGACCTCATGGGGGCGAAACCCCAAGCGTAGCAGCGGCGGCGCCGGCAGACAGCGGGGTGCGGCGTAGACTTTCGGCAGGGGACACGGGAGGCGTGGATATGCGTGCAAGGACCTGGATCGTGGCTTTTTGCCTGGCAATGGCGGGCCTGGCCGCAACGGCGCGCGCCCAGTCGCCCGACGATGCCCTCGCCAACCTCTGGACCACGCTGTGCCTGGGCGCGGCCCCCGGCAGCGAACTGGCCGCGCGCTGCACCGAAATCGCCAATGGCGGCCCGGGCAGTCGCGACAGTTCGGCCTCGGGCAACTTCCTGGGCGAGATCCCCGGCCAGGGACGGGCCGCGACGCGAGACGGCTCGCCAGACCAGGACGAACTGCGCACCGAGCTGGGCGCCGGCTGGTCGGCCTTCGCCAGCGCCGATGTCGGGCGCCTGGAACGCCGCAATGGCGTCAACGAAGCGCCCTTCGACGGCGACACCTGGGCCCTGAGCGCCGGTCTCGACTGGGCACCCCGGGCCGACTGGCGGCTGGGCCTGCTGCTCAACCACGCCCGGGAAGACCTCGACTTCCTCGGTTCCGGCGGCGACACCCGTACCCGCTACACCGGCGCGATGCTCATGGCCGGGTGGATGGCCACCGACGCCCTTTCGGTGGATGCCTATGGCGGCCGGCTGCAGGGAAACTACGACCTGCGACGGGCCATCGACTACACCTTGTTGAGCGGCGTGTCGGTGCAGGCGCTGGCGACCGCCCGCGCCGACGCCGATCGCACCCTTGCCGGCATCGGCGCCACCTGGTCGCGCCCGGCGGGTGCCTGGGAGTGGCAGCTGTCGGGCGGCCTGGACTGGCAGGAAACGCAGATCGAAGCCTATCGGGAGGCCGGCGGCGCAGGCCTGGCCCTGGTGGTGCCCGGCCGGACCATCACCAGTCGGCGCGGGCGCGTGGATGTCGGCCTGGCCCGCACGTTCTCGACGACCTGGGGCATCTGGCAGCCCCTGGCACGGCTGGGCTGGCGCCACGAGTTCGCCAATCCGGCGCGGCCGCTGGCGGTCAGCTTCGCCGCCGATGCCGGCAATACGCCGATCGTGTTCGACACCGACGACGCCGACGCCAACTGGGGCGAAGCCGGGCTGGGCGCGGTATTCGTGTTCACCGGCGGTCATTCGGCCTTCGTCGAGTGGCGCACGCGCTTTGGCCATGCGTTCCTGGACGAACGGATGCTGGCCGTCGGCTGGCGCATCGAACTGCCCTGAACGCCGGCTGGCCGCCTTGCCGGCCGATTCACGGCTGGCGGGTATAATTGGCGGCTTCACGGCCCGGCAAGGGCCTCGCGGACCGACAAGACATGGCACAGCAAACGATGAAGGCGCTGGTGAAGCGCCACCCCGAGAAAGGCATCTGGATGGAAGAGGTGCCGGTGCCTTCGCCCGGCCCCAACGAAGTGCTGATCAAGCTCGAGAAGACCGCGATCTGCGGCACCGACCTGCATATCTACAAGTGGGACGAGTGGAGCCAGCGCACCATCAAGCCCGGCCTGGTGATCGGCCACGAATTCGTCGGCCGCATCGTCGAGATGGGTCCGGGCGTCACCGGCTACGCGCTGGGTGACCGCGTTTCGGCCGAAGGCCACATCGTCTGCGGGCACTGCCGCAACTGCCGCGCCGGCCGCCAGCACCTGTGCCCCAACACCACCGGCATCGGCGTCAACCGCAACGGCGCCTTCGCCGAATACGTGGTGATGCCTTCGTCCAACCTGTGGCCGATCCCGGACAGCATCCCCTCGGAGCTGGCCGCGTTCTTCGACCCCTACGGCAACGCCGCGCATTGCGCGCTGGAGTTCGACGTGGTCGGCGAGGACGTGCTCATCACCGGTGCCGGCCCGATCGGCATCATCGCCGCCGGCATCTGCAAGCACATCGGCGCCCGCAACGTGGTGGTGACCGACGTCAACGACTACCGCCTCAAGCTCGCCGCCGACATGGGCGCCACCCGCGTGGTCAACGTCTCCAAGCAGTCGCTCAAGGACGTCATGAAGGACCTGCACATGGAGGGCTTCGACGTGGCGCTGGAGATGAGCGGCAACCCGCACGCCTTCAACGACATGCTCGACTGCATGTACCACGGCGGCAAGATCGCCCTGCTGGGCATCCTTCCCAACGGCGCCGGCATCAACTGGGACAAGGTCATCTTCAAGGGCCTGGTGCTGCACGGCATCTACGGCCGGAAGATGTACGAGACCTGGTACAAGATGACCCAGCTGCTGCAGTCGGGCTTCCCGCTGGGCAAGGTGCTCACCCACCAGATGCACGTGGACGACTTCCAGAAGGGCTTCGAGCTGATGGACAGCGGCCAGTGCGGCAAGGTCGTTTGCAGCTGGGGCTGAGCCCCTTCCCGACGACGCCGGATTCGCCGAACCCACCGTGAGCCGCTCCGTCGGCACGCTGCCGCTCGCCCTGGCCCTGGCGCTTGCCGGACTTGCCGCGATTGCCGTGGCACCGGCCCGGGCCGAGGACCCTGCCCGCGAAACGCCCCTACCGGCCGCATCGCTGGTGCAGGGCTCGCTGCTGGCGGGCCCCGGCTGGACGGTCGGGGAAGAGGCGCGGGTCCGGGGCGGGCTTGCCCGTTTCACCCTGCACACCGACTGGGGCAGCCTGTCCGTGGACGGCGTCGAGCAGCTGGCGGTCCGGGTCGGCGAAGTGCCGGCGCTGGCGGCCCTGGACGAGGCGACCGTGCGCGGCGTGGTCGCCGACGCGGCGCGGGAACGCGCCCTGGTGCCGGTGGCCGCGGTCGGCGACATCGCCGCCGAACCGGCCCGGGCCGGCATGGGACTGCCCGCGGGCGTGGGCCGGTACTTCTCGGAAAAGTGGCAGCGCCTGCGCGCGTCCGTGCGCCGCGTGGTCGACATGGGCAACGAACACTGGATGCACTCGGGCTCGCCCTACACCAATCCGGGCGGGGCACTGGGCGCGGCCGGTGACGATGCACCGGAGCGGCGGCGGGGGTTCTGGCGCCGCCTGGGCCGCGAAGCCGAGCGCCTGGCGGAGCAGGAAGTGGGTTACGCCTCGGCCCGCCGCGCGCTGGCGGTGCGGCTGGGCGTCGATCCCGGCACCCGCAACCCCTTGCTGGCACCGAAGCTCGATGGCCTGGCCTGGGCGGAAACCAGCGGCCGCTACGCGTCGGGTTACGTCCTGGGCCTGCTGGGCGGGCCGGCGACGATGGTGCTGGGTCGGGCGGTTCAAGTGGACCAGTGGGTGCTCAAGGCCCGGCCGGCCCAGGTCCGGCGCGTCAACGCCGGCATCCTCGAGCTGCACTGCACGGACGGCCTGCTCAGTCGCACCTTCCTGCGCGACCGCGCCTACGGCGCCCTGCTGCAATCGGAATTCGTCCGCCTGCTCGACGCGGTGGACCCGGACGACGGCTGCGAGCTGCTGCTCGAAACGGCGCTGATGGCGGGCGATGAACCGCAGGCCCGGTTCGTCGTCAATGGCATGCGACTGCTCGACGCCAGCCTGCCCGCGGAGGCGCGCCGTGGTCGTTTCGTCACGCAGGGCGCGTGGGTGGCCTACCTGGATCCGCAGGGCGGGCTCTGGCTGCCTCTGGGGCTCGACTGGCTGGACTGGGACGAGCAAATGGCGCGATGGCTGGACCAGGAGGTGTTCGCCCATGCCGGCGAGCGCCGGCTGCTGGTCGGGGGCCACGTCACCGACGCCGCACGCATCGAACTGCTGGCCCGTGGCTGGCGGCTCGTGCAGGTCCGCGACTACCCGGGCCGCCCGCCCTACGCCGAAGAACCCGGCTACTGAAACGACGAAGGCCGCCTTTGCCGGCGGCCTTCGTCCTGGCGGCGCGCGGAGGATCAGCCTCCGATCGACAGGGTCAGCATGAACCGGTTGTCGGCGGCGTCGCCGAAGTTGACGTCGCCCTCGCTGTCGGTGGCGTAGTAGCCGATGGCGGCGTTGACCGGCCCGAAGTCGCGGTTGAACGAGAACGAAAAGTCGCTGTAGTCCTCGATGCCGGTGGACGAGCCGAAGGTGCTGTGGCCGACGGTGACGTCCAGCCCCCAGTCGTAGCCCAGGTCGAAACTGCCGCCCACGGCGTAATAGAAACCGTCGTCGTCGAGCGCGTAGACGTCGTTGGTGTAGCCCAGGGTGAACGACCAGGTCTCGTCCAGGGCCAGGACGCCGATGAACTCGTTGTAGTCGATGTCGCCGTAGCCGTCCTGCTCGCCGATGTAGTTGTAGCGGTTGAGCATCAGGTCGAGGTTCCAGCGATCGGACAGGTCGACGTTCCAGCCGATGTAGGTATCGATCTCGACGTCCGGGCCACCGGCGCCGAAGTCGACGTTCGAGCCCCAAGCGCCGACATACAGACCGTTGTCGAAGCCCAGGTCGGCGCCGAGCTGCAGCGAGGCTTCGCCATCGGTCTGGGAAACGCCGCGGAACATGTAGTCGGTGGCGATGGCGGCGTTCCAGCTGAGCATGGACGCCTCTTCGGAAGCGTCGTCCTCGTCCTGGGCGGCGGCGGCCAGCGGCAGCGCGACCAGGGCGGCGGCCAGGGCGAAGGGCAGGAGTTTGCGGGTCTTCATCGGGACAGGTCCTTGTGGAAGGGGCAGCACTGGCTGGAGCATAGGGGATGCTGCAGCGCAACAAACAGGTCTTGGCATAATGCCGGCCCCAGTCCTTGCCAGAGCCCAGCCCATGCCCTCGTCCGACCTCGCCCGCTACGCCGCCGAACTCGACGCCATCCGCGACCAGGGCCTGTTCAAATCCGAGCGTGTGATCACCGGGCCGCAGTCGGCCGAAATCGCGCTGGCCGACGGCGCGAAGGTGCTCAATTTCTGCGCCAACAACTACCTGGGCCTGGCCGACCACCCGGACGTGATCCAGGCCGCGAAGGACGCGCTCGACAGCCACGGCTTCGGCATGGCGAGCGTCCGCTTCATCTGCGGCACCCAGGACCTGCACAAGGAGCTGGAGGCGAAGATCGCCGGCTTCTTCGGCAAGCAGGACACGATCCTGTACGCGGCCTGCTTCGACGCCAACGGCGGTCTGTTCGAGCCGCTGCTGGGCGAGCAGGACGCGATCATTTCCGATGCGCTCAACCACGCCTCGATCATCGACGGCGTGCGCCTTTGCAAGGCCAAGCGCTATCGCTACGCCAACTGCGACATGGCCGACCTGGAAAAGCAGCTGCAGCAGGCCAAGGCGGACGGCGCGCGCACGATCATGATCACCACCGACGGCGTGTTCTCGATGGACGGTTTCATCGCGCCGCTGGACCAGATCACCGCGTTGGCGGAGAAGTACGGCGCCCTGGTGCACATCGACGAGTGCCACGCCACCGGCTTCCTGGGCGAAACCGGCCGCGGCAGCGCCGAGGTCAAGGGCGTGCTGGAGAAGATCGACATCATCACCGGCACCCTGGGCAAGGCCCTGGGCGGCGCGCTGGGCGGTTTCACCACCGGCCGGGCGGAAGTGATCGAGATGCTGCGCCAGCGTTCGCGCCCCTACCTGTTCTCCAATTCGCTGCCGCCGCACGTGGTGGCCGCGGGCACCCGGGTGTTCGACATGCTGGCCACCGCGGGCGACCTGCGCGGGTGCCTGCAGGAGAACACCGCCTACTTCCGCGAGCAAATGACCGCCGCCGGCTTCGACCTCAAGCCCGGCGTGCACCCGATCGTGCCGGTGATGCTCTACGACGCACCGCTGGCGCAGGCCTTCGCCACCCGGCTGCTGGAGGAAGGCATCTACGTGATCGGTTTCTTCTTCCCGGTCGTGCCCAAGGGCCAGGCCCGCATCCGCACCCAGATGTCGGCCGCCCACACCCGCGAACACCTGGACCGCGCCATCGCCGCGTTCACCAAGGTCGGCCGGGAACTGGGCGTCATCGGCGGCTGAGGCCAGCCGCCGCGCCGTCAGCGCGGTTTCACCCGGGCCAGGCTCAGCGCGTCCACGTAACTGCCATCGCGGAAGGCGAAATCGCGATGGCGGCCTTCCTCGACGAACCCGTGGCGCGTGTAGAGCGCGATGCCAGCCGCGTTGTCGGCGTAGACCTGCAGCTCCAGCCGGCGCAGCTGCAGCCAGCCATCGGCGAGCCCAAGCGCTGCCTTCAGCAGCGCGGTGCCGACCCCCCGCCCCTGGAAATCATCGCGCACGCCCATGCCCAGGTCGCCGACGTGGCGCCGGCGCGGGTTCGTCGACAGGTAAAGACCCAGTTGCCCGGCCACCTCGCCGCCGACGCAGGCCAGCAGCAGGTGCGCGTTGGGGTCCACGGCCTGCAGCCGCTGCCGCCATAGGTCGAGCGAGGGGAACGGCAACTGCAGGGTGCCCGCCTGCGCGATGGGCGCGGCGTAGATGGCCTGCACCGCGGCGAAGTCTTCGGGCTCGGCGCGGCGTATGGATATCGGATCGGACATGCTCATCTCCGGCCCACCGGGGCCAATGCCGATAGTTCCGCGTCGTCGAGGCGACGCCAAGCCCCCTTGGCCAGGGTGCCCAGCGGCAGCGTGCCGATGGCGACCCGGATCAGGCGCCGGGTCTGCAGGCCTTCAGCCGCCAGCAGCCGGCGGATCTGCCGGTTGCGGCCTTCGTCGAGCACGATCTCGAGCCAGGCGGTGCGGCCGCCGCTGCGCAGCAGGCGGGCCGATTTCGCCGCCAGGCGCTCGCCGTCGCAGTCGACACCCACGACCAGTCGCGCCAGCCGGGAGTCGTCGGGCACCGCATCCACCTGCACGTGGTAGGTCTTGTCGGGGCCGGTCGCCGGGTCGGTGATCGCGGCCGCCCAGGCCGGGTCGTTGGCCATGAGCAGCAGCCCCTCGCTGGCCTGGTCCAGACGCCCGACGGGTGCCAGCCAGGGCAGGCCGCTGCCTTCCAGGCAGCGGTAGACGGTGTCGCGTCCGCGCTCGTCGCTGGCCGTGGTGACCAGGCCGCGTGGCTTGTTGAGTGCGATGACCACCCGTCCGGCGGCGGCCAGCGGTTTGCCGTCCAGCGAAAGGCGATCACGTCCCTGGACGACGGGGAATTCCGGATCGCCGACCGGTTTGCCATTGACCGCGACGCGTCCGGCTTCCACCCAGCGCGCCGCTTCGGTTCGCGAGCAAAGGCCCAGCTTCGAGAGCACGCGGGCGACGCCGTGTCGTGGCGTGTTGCCCGTGGATTTTCGCGTCGGCGCGTTCATGCGTGAAGCATGGCGCAGGCCGGGCGCGTGGCGCCAGCCCGGGGCCCGGTTCACCGACCCATCACCGCGTGAAGCCGACCATTCGCCCATGCCGACTACGCCGCCCTCCCCTACCCACGCCACCGGCTGGCGCCGCCCCCTGCAGGCGCTGGCGCTATGGTTCGACACCGGCGCCGCGCCCGTCGAGGACGGCCGCGACCCCGACCGCATCGACTGGCTGCGGGTGCTGCCCTTCGTCGGCCTGCACCTGGCCTGCCTGGGCGTGGTCTGGGTCGGGTTCTCCTGGTTCGCGCTCGGGACGGCGGTGGCGCTTTACGCGGCACGCATGTTCGCGATCACCGGCTTCTACCACCGCTACTTCTCGCACAAGGCCTTCCGCACCTCGCGACCGGTGCAGTTCGTCTTCGCCCTCGTCGGCGCGGCCTCGGTGCAGCGCGGGCCGCTGTGGTGGGCCGCGCATCACCGTCACCACCATCGCCACGCCGATACCGAACACGACGTGCATTCGCCGCGCCACGGCTTCCTGCACAGCCACATGGGCTGGTTCCTGACCCGGCGATCCTTCCGCACGGACCTCGATTCCGTGCGCGACCTGGCGCGCTTCCCGGAACTGCGCCTGCTCGATCGCTACGACATCCTGGTGCCGGTGCTGCTGGCCACGGGCCTGTTCGGCCTGGGTGCCTGGTTGGAAACGGCTTTCCCGGGACTGGGCACGAACGGGCCGCAGCTCCTGGTCTGGGGTTTCTTCGTGTCCACGGTGGTGCTCTTCCATGTCACGGTCACCATCAACTCCCTGGCCCACCGATGGGGCAGCCGCCGCTTCGCCACCCGCGACGACAGCCGCAACAATGCGCTGCTGGCGCTGCTCACCTTCGGCGAAGGCTGGCACAACAACCACCACCACTTTCCCGGCTCGGCCCGCCAGGGCTTTGCCTGGTGGGAGCTGGACCTGACCTACCTGGGACTGCGCGCCCTGGCGGCGCTGGGCCTGGTGAGCGACCTGCGGCCGGTTCCGGCGGCGCTGCGCAACGTCCGCCGGGAGCCGGCATGAAGATCGCCGTCGTGGGCAGCGGCATCGCCGGCCTCGGCGCCGCCTGGCTGCTCTCGCGCGCGCACGAGGTGGTGCTGTTCGAGCGCGAGTCCCGGCTCGGCGGCCACACCCACACGCACCGCGTCGAACAGGCCGGCCGCAGCTATCGCGTGGATTCCGGTTTCATCGTCTTCAACCCGGGCAACTATCCGCTGCTGACCCGGCTCTTCGATGAGCTGGCCATCCCCAGCCAGCCGACGACCATGAGCTTCTCGGTGCACGACGAGGGCAATGGCCTGGAGTACAACGCCACCGACCTGGACGGCCTGTTCTGCCAGCGCCGGAACCTGGTCTCGCCGCGATTCTGGCGGATGGTGGGCGACATCCGGCGTTTCTACCGGGAAGCGCCGGCGCTGCTGGCCGAAGCCGGCGAAGGCCCCACCCTCGGCCAATACCTGCAGGACGGCGGCTATTCGGAACTGTTCACCCGGGACCACCTGGTGCCGATGGCCTCGGCGCTGTGGTCGTCCCCATCGCAGTCGGTCCTCGCGTTCCCGGCCAAATACCTGGTGGCGTTCATGGCCAACCACCACATGCTGCAGATCAGCGACCGGCCGCAGTGGCGGGTGGTGTGCGGCGGCTCTTCGCGTTATGTCGAAGCCATGCAGAAAAATTGGTCGGCTCAGGTGCGGCTGTCGAGCCCCGTGCGCCGGATCCGTCGCGGCGAGACCGCGGTGGAGATCGATACCGACCAGGGCAGCGAACGATTCGACCAGGTCGTGCTGGCCTGTCACAGCGACCAGGCCCTGGCCCTGCTGGCCGACCCCAGCCCGGCCGAGCGCGAGGTGCTGGGCGCCATTCCCTACCAGGCCAATGAAACGGTGCTGCACACCGACGCCCGGCTGCTACCGAAGCGACGCAAGGCCTGGGCGGCCTGGAATGCCCACGTGCCGCGCGATCAAAACGCCCACTGCACCGTCAGCTATTGCATGAACCACCTCCAGTCGTTCGACAGCCCGGAGCCCTTCGTCGTCACCCTCGGCCGCGGCCAGGCGATCGACCCCGCCAAGGTGCTGGCGCGCATGAACTACCATCACCCCGTGTACACGCATGCCAGCGTCGCCGCCCAGGCCCGCCGGGCCGAGGTCAATGGCGTCAACCGCACCTGGTACGCCGGCGCCTACTGGGGTCATGGCTTCCACGAGGACGGCCTGCGCAGCGGCATCGACGTCGCGCGTTCGCTGGGCGTGCAATGGGCCTGAATTCGGCCATCTACGAAGGCTGGGTGCGGCATCGGCGGCATGCGCCGGTGGGTCATGCCTTCCGCTACCGCATGTTCCAGCTGTACCTGGACCTGGCCGAACTCGACCAGGTGTTCTCGGGCCGCTGGCTCTGGTCGGTGGACCGGCCGAACCTGGCGCAGTTCCGCCGGCGCGACTATTTCGGCGACCCGTCGCTGCCGCTCGACGTCGCCGTGCGCGACCACGTGCAGGGGCAGCGCGGCCAGCGACCGACCGGCCCGATCCGGTTGCTGACCCATGGCCGCTATTTCGGCAAGACCATGAACCCGGTCAGCTTCTACTACGGCTACGGCGACGACGGGGTGACCCTGGACTGGGTGCTTGCCGAGATCACCAATACGCCCTGGAACCAGCGCCACGCCTACCTGCTCGACGTCGCCGACGCCCAGGACCACGGCGGCGTGTTGCACTGGGACTTTGACAAGGCCTTCCATGTCTCGCCCTTCATGCCCATGCAGCGGCGTTATCGCTGGATCCTGCAGCCGCCGGATGAATCGCTGCGCGTTCACATGGACGTGATGCGGGATGACCAGCGGGAATTCGACGCCACGCTGGTGCTCGAGCGCCGGCCACTGACCGGAAACACGCTGGCTTCATGCCTGGCGCGTTATCCATTGCTTACCGCGAAGGTGGGCGCCGCGATCTACTGGCAGGCCGCGCGCCTTTGGCTCAAACGCACGCCCTTCCATCCGCATCCCGATTCACTGCCCCGGAGTCCCCGATGAGTTCAACCGCCGACAGCCTGGCCAGCCCCGCGCAACGTGCCGCCCGCTACGGCGCGCTCGACCGCGCGCTGCGCCAGCGCCTGCTGGCCACCCTCGACGGCCTCGCGGGCGGCCGCGTGCAGGTGGTGGACGCGCTGGGCACGGTCAACCTGGGCAGCGACCCGGGCCTGGCCGTGCGCATCGAAGTGCTGGACCCGGGTTTTTACCGCGCGGCCGCTGCCCAGGGTTCGGTCGGCGCCGGCGAGGCCTACATGGACGGCCTGTGGCGTTGCGACGACCTGGTGGCGCTGGTGCGCCTGCTGGTCATCAACCGCGACCGCCTGGACGCCATGGAAACCGGGCTGGCGCGTGTCGGCGGCTGGCTGCTGCGCGGCTGGCACGCCCTGCGCCGCAACACCCGCGCCGGCAGCCGGCGCAACATCGCCGCGCACTACGACCTGGGCAACCCGCTGTTCGAACTGTTCCTGGATGAGTCGATGATGTACTCCTCGGCGATCTTCGCCGACGAGGACGAAAGCCTGGAGCAGGCGCAGTGGCGCAAGCTCGAGCGCATCTGCCACAAGCTCGACCTCAAGCCGAGCGATCACCTGGTCGAGATCGGCACCGGCTGGGGTGGCCTGGCGGTGCACGCCGCTTCGCGCTTTGGCTGCCGCGTCACCACCACGACCATTTCCAGGGAACAGCACGCCCTGGCCCTGGAGCGGGTGGCCGCGGCCGGCCTGTCGGACCGGGTGACGGTGTTGCTCAACGACTATCGCGACCTGCAGGGCGAATACGACAAGCTGGTCTCGATCGAGATGGTGGAGGCCATCGGCCACCAGTACCTGGAAACCTACCTGGCCAAGTGCGCCTCGTTGCTCAAGCCCGACGGCCTGGCGCTGATCCAGGCGATCACGATCGAGGACCACCGTTACCAGCAGGCGCTGGGCTCGGTGGACTTCATCAAGCGATTCATCTTCCCGGGCAGCTTCATACCGAGCGTCAGCGCCCTCACCGGCGCCGCCGCCAAGGCCAGCGACCTGCGCCTGGTCAACCTCGAGGACATCGGACCGAGTTATGCGCTGACCCTGCGCCACTGGCGCCTTCGCTTCCTCGATCGCCTCGACGAAGTGCGCCGCCAGGGTTACGACGAGCGTTTCATCCGGATGTGGGAGTTCTACCTTTGTTACTGCGAGGGCGGCTTCATCGAGCGCTCCATTGGCGACGTGCACCTGCTGATGGCGCGCCCGGGCAATCGTCGTCCGCAGTACCTGCCCGCCCCCGAGGCAGCCTGAATGAAGGGCGCCTGGCTCACCCTCGCCAACGTGGTCGGCTTCCAGGCCGTCTGGCTGGCCAGCGTCGCCGGCGCCGGTGCCGGACTGGCCTGGGCCGGCCCGCTGGCCGCGCTGGCCTTCGCGGCGGCGATGCTGGCCTGGGGTGGCCGCGCACGCGACGACCTGCGCCTGTTGGCCGTGGCCCTGCCGCTGGGCATCGCACTCGACAGCGCCTTCGCCGCCTCGGGCTGGTTGGTGTATGCCGAAGCCTGGCCGTGGACGGGCGTCGCGCCGGCCTGGATCGCGTCGCTGTGGGTCGGTTTCGCGCTCACGCTCAATCATTCGATGGCACGCCTGCGGCAATGGCCGCTGGCCGCCGCGGCCCTGGGCCTGGTTGGCGGCCCGCTGGCCTACTGGACCGCCGCCGGCGCCTTCGACGCCGTGAGTTTCGGCGCCCCGGTGGCCAGCGTGCTCACGGCGCTGGCGCTGGGTTGGGCGGTGGTGCTGCCCCTGCTGTTCGCGATCGACGGACGGCTGGCCGTCGCCGGTGACGCCGGCGCCCGACGCAGGAGGACGACGGCATGAATCCCTGGATGACGGTGGGCCTGGTCTGGCTGGGCTCGGCGCTGGCCATGGTGGCGCTCTGGGCCTTCGCGATGCGCGTGCGCAACGTGGGCTACGTGGACGTGGGCTGGGCCGGGCTGATGGCGCTGGCGGCGCTGTTGGTGGGCGTGGTCGGCGAGGGCTCGCCGATGAGCCGCGGCCTGGTGGCGATGTTCGGCAGCGTCTGGGGCGCACGCCTGTGCCTGCACCTGCTGCACCGCGTACTCAACGAAGAAGAAGACGGCCGCTACCGCGCGCTGCGCGCGGAATGGAACGGCAGCCCGGCGAAATTCTTCGCGTTTTTCCAGCTCCAGGCGGTGGTCGTGGCCCTGTTCGCCCTGCCCTTCATCGCCGCGGCCGACAACGGGGTCTACCATCTCACGGGCTGGACGGCTTTGGCCGTGCTGGTCTGGCTGGGCGCGATGGCCGGGGAAAGCCTGGCCGACCGCCAGCTGGCGCGATTCCGCGCCGACGCGTCCAATGCCGGCAAGACCTGCCGGATCGGCCTGTGGGGCTGGTCGCGGCACCCGAACTATTTTTTCGAGTGGCTGCACTGGTTCGCCTATGTCTGCCTGGCGGTGGGCGGCGACCTGTTCTGGCTGAGCCTGGTCGGCCCGGTCCTGATGTTCGCCTTCCTCTACCGGGTCAGCGGCATCCCCTGGACCGAAAAACAGGCCGAACGCAGCCGCGGCGAGGACTACCGCCGCTACCAGCGCGAGGTCAGCGCCTTCTTCCCCTGGCCGCCGCGCAAGTCTTCCCCTTCCCTGGAGTGACCGGATGTCCCTGATCGAACTTTGCGAGCGCGGGCTGGTGCCCGACGCGCTGACCCGCCTCGGTATCCGCCGGCTGTGTGCCCAGCGGCTTCGCGAGGAAGGCGGCGGCGACCTGGACCGTGCCGATGCCCGCTTCCGCGAACTGCTCGCCGAACTGCGCCTGAGCCCCATCGCGATCGAGACGGCGGCCGCCAACGAACAACACTACGAAGTGCCGGCACGATTCTTCGAACTGTGCCTGGGCGCACGGCTGAAATACTCCAGCGCCTACTATCCGACCGGCCACGAGAGCCTGGACCAGGCCGAGGAGGCCATGCTGGCCCTGTACGGCGAGCGGGCGGAGCTTGCCGACGGCCAGCACATCCTGGAACTGGGCTGCGGCTGGGGGTCGCTGACGCTCTGGATGGCGGCCCGCTATCCGAACGCGCGCATCACCGGCGTCTCCAACTCGGCCAGCCAGCGCGAACACATCATGGCGCAGGCGGCGGCAAGGGGGCTGGGCAACGTCGAGATCCTGACCCGTGACGTGGTGCAGCTGGACATGCCCGAGGCGGCCTTCGACCGCGTCGTGTCCATCGAGATGTTCGAACACATGCGCAACTACCAGCACCTGCTGGCCAAGATCGCGCGCTGGCTCAAGCCCGGCGGCAAGCTGTTCGTGCACATCTTCGCGCACAGGTACCTGATGTACCCCTTCCTCACCGAGGGCGACGACAACTGGATGGGCCGGTACTTCTTCACCGGCGGCCTGATGCCGTCGGCGGACACCCTGCTGCACTTCCAGCAGGACCTGGCCATCGAACAGCGCTGGCTGCTGCCCGGTTCACACTACCAGCGCACCGCCAACCACTGGCTCGAGAACCAGGACCGCAACCACCGCGAGGTGCTGACCGTGCTCGAATCGGCCTACGGTGCCGAAGCGGCACCGCGATGGGCCCAGCGCTGGCGGATGTTCTGGATGGCCTGCGCCGAACTGTTCGGCTATGACGACGGGCGGCAGTGGCTGGTGGCGCACTACCGCTTCCGGAAGCCCTGAGGCCGGGTCAGTCGTCTTCGCGCGGCGGCGGCGGCGACGGCTTGGTGTCCGGGGCCGGCGTGACCGGGTTGGCCGCCGACGTGCCCTGCGTGGCCGAACGATGGCCACTGGCTGCGCCGGGCTGGCCGGTCGCGACGCGGATACCCTTGGCCTGCATCCAGGCGTCGAACTCCTCGGCGGTCATGCGCTTGCCGTTCTGGTTCATGTCGAAGCGGTACGGCGAGTTGTCGTGCGCGGTCTTGGGCACGTAGGCCGGCTCCACCGGCGCCGCAGCCGCCGTCGTATCCACGCACGGCAGTGCCGGGGCCTCGTCCTGGCCGGACGCCGTCGCCGGCCCGGCCGTCCCGGTCGGGGCGCAGTCCGGTTCGGCGGCCAGCGTGGTTTGAGCCGGCTCGGCGGCCTGCATCGGCTCGGCGGCAAGTGCAAGCATCGGGGCGGACAGCATCAACGAAATCAGGGTGCGTTTCATTCTTCACCGTGGGGGCGATCGGGACTGCGCAAAGCTTAGGCTTCGCAACCACGATGCGCAACGCGGTTTCCTGAACGACGTCCGCCAAAAAAACGAAGCCCGGCACTAGGCCGGGCTTCGGTATTACCTTCGAACCGTGTTGCTTAGTTCTGCACGTTCAGCTCGGTGCGGCGGTTGCGCGCACGGCCTTCGGCGGTGTCGTTGGTGTCGATCGGGCGGCTCTCGCCGTAACCGTTCGGACCGACCAGGCGATCAGCGCCGATACCGGCGTTGGTCAGGTAGTCGTACACGGTCTTGGCGCGACGTTCGGACAGACCCTGGTTGTACTGCTCGGTGCCGATGGCGTCGGTGTGACCGGCGACTTCGACCTTGAGCTGCGGGTACTTCTTCAGGATCGCGATGGCTTCGTCGAGGATCACGACCGCGTCGGGACGCAGGGTGGCCTTGTCGAAGTCGAAGTTCACGCCCTTGAGGTCGATCGTCAGCGGAACCGGGCAACCGTCCGGACCAATGGCCTGGCCGGCAACCGAACCCGGGCACTTGTCGTCGCAGTTGTTGACGCCGTCGCCGTCGTCATCGAGGTCGGCGCAGGTGGTCTGGACCACCGGCTCTTCCGGGATGACCGGGGCCGGCAGGTTGCCCAGCTTCACCAGCACGGACATCGAGGCCAGGATGTCGCCGAAGGAGTTGGAGTCCGGCGCGACCACCGAGGTGTCGTCGAAGGAGACGCGGGTGCCGAGCTCGCCACGCAGCGCGTAACGGTCGTAGTCGGCCTGCAGGCCGACGCCCAGGTTGGCGGCGAGGAAGGAATCCTCACGCTGGCCCGGGGAGTTCGGGCTCGGGAAGTTGTCGAACTCTTCCTCGGCGCGCTGGTAGCCCAGGCCCATGCGGATGTACGGCCACCAGTTGCTGCCTTCGCGCAGGAAGTGGTAGCGCGAGTCGACCGACAGGCCGTACTGGCTGAACAGCAGGTCAGAGCCGCGCAGCATCGGGTTCTGGTAGTTGGCTTCGACGTCCAGCGACCAGTTCGGGGTCAGGAACTTGCCCAGGCCGATCGTGCCGAACGCGACGTCTTCAGTGCCGCGGTCGTCGTCCTGGAAGTTGAAGCCCAGGCCGCCGGAGACGTACCAGCGGTCGTCAAAATCCTGCGCCATCGCGGAGGTTGCAGTCGCCATGGCGCCCAGGAGGGCACAGCACAGGAGTTTCTTCTTCATGATTTGCTCCATAGTTCTAATTAGGGAAACAGCTCAAACGGTGCGGACCGATGGGGTCGTTTGCAGTCCCGCCAGAGTCGGACAAACCTTAACGACTGGATTGTTAACGGGAATCTAACAAACCCCCCCGATCTTCGCAAGAAGATGTTTTTCAGGGCGTGAAGAGGTCCATGAACCGGTGGATGGGGGTGGCCTCGAACCGGGAGGTGTCCCCGGTCAGGTCCAGCAGCTGGCGGACCCGCTTGGCCGGCAGCTGGCCCGCCATGGCGGCCTCGAACTTGGCCAGCAGGGCCGGGATGCCCTCGCCGCGGCGGTCCCGGTGGCCCAGGGGGGTGTCGATGCTGACCTTGCCGCTGGAGCTGCCGTCCTTGAAGAAAACCTCCACGGAATTGCCGATATAGCGCTTTTCCGGGTCGAAGTAGTCGCGGGTGAAGTCCGGGTTCTCGCGGACCTCCATCTTTTCCCGGAGCGCGTCGATGCGCGGGTCGGCGGCGACCGCGTCCTGGTAGTCCTCGGCGGTGAGCCGGCCGAAGATCAGCGGCACCGCCACCATGTATTGCAGGCAGTGGTCGCGGTCGGCGTAGTTGTCCAGCGGCCCGGTCTTGTCGATGATCCGGACACCGGCCTCCTGGGTTTCGATGGCGATGCGCTCGATCTGGTCGAGCTTGTCCGCCACCTTGGGATGCAGCTGCATGGCGCATTCGACCGCGGTCTGGGCGTGGAACTCGGCCGGGTAGCTGATCTTGAACAGGATGTTCTCCATCACGTAGCTGCCGAACGGCCGTTCGAACTCGAACTCCTTGCCCTTGAAGGCCACGTCCGCGAAGCCCCAGGTTTTGGCGCTGACCACGCTCGGGTAGCCGACGCAGCCCTTCATGGCGTTGAGCGCATGGGTGACCGCGCGGCGGCAGGCATCGCCGGCCGCCCAGCTCTTGCGCGGCCCGGCATTGGGCGCGTGGCGATAGGTGCGCAGGGCGCCGCCGTCGGCCCAGCTATGGCTGACCGCGGTGATGATTTCCTCCTTGCCGCCGCCCATCATGTGGGTGGCGATGGCGCTCGAGGCCAGCCGCACCAGGATGACGTGGTCCAGGCCAACGCGGTTGAAGCTGTTCTTGAGCGCGTAGCAGCCCTGGATCTCGTGGGCCTTGATCGCCCAGGTGAGGATGTCGCGCACGGTGACCGGCTTGCGGCCCTCCCGCTCGGCCTTGCGGCTGAGGTAATCGCCCACCGCCAGGATGGTGCCGAGGTTGTCCGAGGGGTGGCCCCACTCCGCCGCCAGCCAGGTGTCGTTGAAGTCCAGCCAGCGCACCTGGACGCCGATGTTGTAGGCGGCCTGGGCCGGATCGAGCTCGTGCTGGGTGCCCGGTACGCGGGCCCCGCCCGGCATGGACGCCCCCGGCACCAGCGGCCCGAGGTGCTTGACGCATTCGGGATGGCGCATGGCCAGCATGGCGCAGGCCAGCGAGTCGAACAGCATGTAGCGCGCCGTCGTGTAGGCCTCGGACGAACCGATGTAGTAGTCGGTGACGTAGTTGGCGATGTCGACCATCGACGGGTCGGGCTCGGGGCGCTTGGCGGAGCGGATGTCGGGGTTGCTCATGGGCGGGCGGTCCGTGCGTGGGCGAACAATCGGTATGGTGCCAGAAGCATGAACGGATGTCGGGGACCGACGCGGCCGTTCCGGTCGCCTCGCGCGCCACGGCGCCTTGTCCGCGCCCGCTGTTACGGGCAATGTGACCGGAGTCGTTCATTGCCACCGCCCATGTCCAGCCAGCCCTACCCCAACCTCTTCCAGCCCCTCGACCTGGGCTTTTGCACCCTGCCCAACCGGATCCTGATGGGTTCGATGCACACCGGGCTGGAGGACCACGCCCGCGATTTCCCCAAGCTGGCGGCCTATTTCCGGGAACGCGCCGAGGGTGGCGTCGGCCTGATGGTCACCGGCGGCATCTCGCCCAACCTGGTCGGCTGGCTCAAACCCTTCGCCGGCAAGCTCAGCTGGCCCTGGGAGATCCACAAGCACCGCATCGTCACCGGCGCCGTGCACGAGGCCGGCGGCCGCATCTGCCTGCAGATCCTGCATGCGGGCCGTTACGCCGCGCATCCGCTGCTGGTGTCGGCGTCGAAGGTCAAGGCGCCGATCAGCCCGCTGACGCCGCGTGCCCTGACCGCCTGGGGCGTCGAGCGGCAGATCAAGGCGTTCGTCACGACCGCGAAGCTGGCGCGCGACGCCGGCTACGACGGCGTCGAGGTGATGGGCTCCGAGGGCTACCTGATCAACCAGTTCCTCAGCGCGCGCACCAACCGGCGCAAGGACAACTGGGGCGGCACGCCGGAAAACCGCATGCGCTTCGCGGTCGAGATCGTGCGCCGCATCCGCGAGGCGGTCGGGCCCGACTTCATCCTCATCTACCGGCTGTCGATGCTCGAGCTGGTGGAAAACGGCTCGGGCTGGGACGAGATCGTGATGCAGGCCAAGGCGATCGAAGCCGCCGGCGCGACCATCATCAACACCGGCATCGGCTGGCACGAGGCGCGGGTGCCGACCATCTCCACCTCGGTGCCGCGGGCCGCGTTCGCCGGCGTCACCGCCAAGCTCAAGCCGCTGGTCGGCCTGCCCCTGGTGGCGACCAACCGCATCAACATGCCCGACGAGGCCGAGGCCATCATCGCCGGCGGCCAGGCCGACATGGTGTCGATGGCGCGCCCGCTGCTGGCCGACCCGGCCTGGGCACGCAAAGCCCGTGAAGGCCGCCGCGACGAGATCAACACCTGCATCGCCTGCAACCAGGCCTGCCTGGACCATGTTTTCGTCGGCAAGAAGGCCAGCTGCCTGGTCAATCCGCGCGCCTGCGCCGAGACCGAGCTCAACTACACGCCGACGGCGACCCCAAGGCGGGTCGCGGTGGTGGGCGCCGGCCCCGCCGGGCTGGCCTGCGCGACGGTCGCGGCCGGTCGTGGCCACCGGGTCACCCTGTTCGATTCGGCCGGCGAGATCGGCGGCCAGTTCAACCTGGCCAAGAAGATCCCGGGCAAGGAAGAGTTCCACGAGACCCTGCGCTATTTCGGGCGCCAGCTGGCCCTGACCGGCGTGGACCTGCGCCTGGGCCAGCGGGTGGACGCCGCGGCGCTGGCGGCGGGCGGCTACGACGACGTGGTGCTGGCCACCGGCATCCGCCCCCGCAAGGTCGATTTCCCCGGCGCCGACCACCCCAAGGTGGTTTCCTACCTGGACGTCCTGCAGGGCCGGGTCGTGCCCGGCCACCGGGTGGCGATCATCGGCGCCGGCGGCATCGGTTACGACGTCGCCGAGTTCCTCGTGCAGGAAGGCCCTTCGCCCAGCCTCGACCCCGCCCTGTGGATGGCCGAATGGGGCGTCTCCCCCGACTTCGAAGGTCCGGGCGGGCTGGCCAGGCCCCGGCCCGAACCGCCGGCCCGCGCGCTCTGGCTGCTCCAGCGCAGCCCGGGCAAACCCGGCGCCCGGCTGGGCAAGACCACCGGCTGGATCCACCGGGCCGCGCTCAAGGCCAAGGGCGTGCAGGCCCTGGGCGGCGTTGAATACCTGCGCGTGGACGATACCGGCCTGCGCATCCGCGTGGACGGCCAGGAGCGGCTGCTCGAGGTGGACCACGTGGTCGTCTGCGCCGGCCAGGTGCCGCTTCGCGAACTGGTCGAGCCGCTCGAAGCCGCCGGCCTGGCCACGCACCTCATCGGCGGTGCCGACGTGGCCGCGGAACTCGACGCCAAGCGCGCCATTGCCCAGGGAAGCCGGCTCGCCGCGTCCCTCTGAGCAATTACTCCAATAAGAATCAAAGGCTTGGCCAGGCCCGTTCAGGCAAGGTTCGGGACCTTCGAGTAGTATGCGCGGCTGGAATCGACGCCCGGCCCCTGGCCGCGTCGACTAATCGGCCCCGGAGCACATGGCTCCCAGGGGATTCCGGCGGGTCGCCCACCTGACGCCAGCGACCCCGGAGTGCGAGCCTCGCTCGTCCATCCCCAAAACGCCAGGCCGCACCTTCACCCCCAATCCGTTGGTCCCTTGCGGGAGCCGCCGTCTGGCGGATGGAAAAGTGCGGCGCAACGGAGCAAGGAGTTCCGCCATGAAGCTGTCTTTCGTCCTTTGGCTAGCCTCGGTGCTGCCCCAGCCCGCCGCCGACCCGCTTTGCCTGGCGACCACCATCTACCTCGAAGCCCGCGACCAGTCGTCGCTGGGCCAGCGCGCCGTGGCCGAAGTGGCCCTGCGCCGCCGGGAGTCGGGCCAGTGGGGCGAGTCGGTCTGCGACGTCGTGACCGCCCGCAAGCAGTTCGCCCCGACCATCGTGAACCCCGGCCTGCGCATGAAGAACCTGCGGGCCTGGGAACGCGCCGTGCAGGTCGCCTTCGAGGCCCAGGCCGACTGGCAGTTGCCGGCCGGCGAGCGCAAGGAGGTGGTGCCCGGCGCCAGCCACTTCGCGGCCCTGGACCTGGCCAACCCCAGCTGGGCGACCTACCCCCAGGTGGCGACCATCGGCGACCACACCTTCTTCCGGGTCCAGCGCCTGACCCCGCCCAAGGCCGCGCCGGTGCCGACGGTCAACGTCGCCGCCCTGCCCTCCGCGACCCAGCGCATGGCGCCCTGACCGGACCCATGGCACGAAAAAAGGCCGCGCAGTGATGCGCGGCCTTTTTCTTTGGGCGAACCGGAGGGGTCAGCGCTTGTTGATGGCGACGAAGTCGCGGTCTTCGGGGCCGGTGTAGTTGGCGCTCGGGCGGATGATCTTGCCGTCGATGCGCTGCTCGATGACGTGCGCCGACCAGCCGCTGGTGCGGGCAATGACGAAAAGCGGCGTGAACATCGGCGTCGGCACGCCCATCATGTGGTAGGCCGAGGCGCTGTACCAGTCGAGGTTGGGGAACATCTTCTTCATGTCCATCATCAGCGTCTCGATGCGCTCGGAGACGTCGAACAGGACCTGGTTGCCGCCTTCCTTGCACAGCTTGCGGCTGATTTCCTTGATGATCGGGTTGCGCGGGTCGCCGACGGTGTAGACCGGGTGGCCGAAGCCGATGACGATTTCCTTGCGCTCGACCCGGGCGCGGATGTCCGCCTCGGCCTCGTCGGCGCTGGCGTAGCGCGCGATGATGTCCATCGCGACCTCGTTGGCGCCGCCATGCTTGGGACCACGCAGCGCGCCGATGGCGCCGGTGAGGCAGCTGAACATGTCGCTGCCGGTGCCGGCGATCACGCGCGCGGTGAAGGTGGACGCATTGAACTCGTGCTCGGCGTAGAGCACCAGCGACTTGTCCAGGGCCTCGGCGTGGGACGCGCTCGGCGGCTCGCCGTGCAGCAGGTGCAGAAAGTGCGCGGCGATGGTGTCGTCGTCGGTTTCGACGTCGATGCGACGGCCGTTGCGGGTGAAGTGCCACCAGTACAGCAGCATCGAGCCGAAGCTGGCCATCAGCCGGTCGGCGATGTCGCGCGCCTCGGCGGCCGGGTGGCCTTCACGCTCGGGCAGCACGGTGCCCAGCACTGAACAGCCCGTGCGCATCACGTCCATCGGGTGGGCGTTGGCCGGCACCAGCTCCAGGGCGTCGGTGACGATCGCCGGCAGGCCGCGCAGGCGCTTGAGCTTGGTCTTGTAGGCGGCCAGCTGGCTGGCGGTGGGCAGCGCGCCGTGCACCAGCAAGTGCGCCACTTCCTCGAAGCCGGCCTTGGTCGCCAGGTCCTTGATGTCGTAGCCGCGGTAGTGCAGGTCGTTGCCGCTGCGGCCGACGGTGCACAGGGCGGTGTTGCCGGCGGCGGTGCCGCTCAGGGCGACCGACTTCTTCGGCTTGGGCAGTTGGGTGTCGTTGCTCATCGTCTGGCTCCTTGCTCAGTCTTTTTTCTGCGAGAACAGCTCGTCGAGCTTGTCTTCGTAGGCGTGGTAGCCCAGGAAGTCGTAGAGCTCGGCGCGGGTCTGCAGGGTGTCGATGATGTTCTTCTGGGTGCCTTCGCGGCGCACGGTTTCGTAGAAATGCAGCGCGGCCTTGTTCATCGCGCGGTAGGCGCCGCAGCAATAAAGCGCGATGTCCACGCCGGCCCCGCGCAGTTCGTCGGTGGTGAAGAACGGGGTCGAGCCGAACTCGGTGAGGTTGGCCAGCACCGGCACCTTCACCGCGGACTTGACCTTGCGGTAGTCGTCGAGCGAGCGCATGGCTTCGGGGAACACCATGTCGGCGCCGGCCTCGACGTAGGCCACGGCGCGTTCGATGGCGGCGTCCAGGCCTTCGACGGCAGCCGCGTCGGTGCGGGCCATGATTACGAAGTCATCGTCGGTGCGGGCGTCGACGGCCGACTTCACGCGGTCGACCATTTCCTGCATGGAGACCACTTCCTTGCCCGGGCGGTGGCCGCAGCGCTTTTGGCCGACCTGGTCCTCCATGTGCACGGCGGCGACGCCGACGCGCTGGAAGTTCTTGATGGTGCGGCCGATGTTGAAGGCACCGCCCCAGCCGGTGTCGATATCCACCAGCAAGGGCATGCCGGTGGCATCGACGATGCGGCGGGCGTCGGTGAGTACGTCCTCCATCGTGGAAATGCCCAGGTCGGGCATGCCCAGCGAGTTGGCGGCGACGCCGCCACCCGAGAGGTACAGGGCCTTGTAGCCGGTGCGCCTGGCCATGAGGCCGGCGTAGGCGGTGATCGCGCCCATCACCTGCAGCGGGGATTCTTCCCTGACGGCGGCGCGGAAACGCGCGCCGGCGGATACGATTGCGGTCATTCTCGGAACCTTCAAGCAAGAAGGCGGCCCGGAGGCCGCCTTCGTGGTGTCATCAGAGCAGGTGGGCGACGCCGGCGCGCTCTTCCTCGAGCTCGGCCAGGGTCTTGTCCATCATCGAACGCGAGTACTCGTCGATTTCCAGGCCCTGGACGATTTCGTACTTGCCGTCCTTGCAGGTCACCGGGAAACCGTAGATCACGTCCTTGGGGATGCCGTAGCTGCCGTCGGACGGCACGCCCATGGTGGCCCACTTGCCGTCGGTGCCCAGCGACCAGTCGCGGATGTGGTCGATGGCGGCGTTGGCGGCCGAGGCGGCCGAGGACAGGCCGCGCGCTTCGATGATGGCGGCGCCGCGCTTGCCGACCTTGGGGATGAAGGTCTCGCGGTTCCAGGTCTCGTCGCCGATCTTGTCCTTGAGCGAGGCTCCGTTGGCGGTGGCCAGGCGGTAGTCCGGGTACATGGTCGGGCTGTGGTTGCCCCAGACGACCAGCTTCTCGATGTCGGCCACGTCAACGCCGGCCTTGATCGCCAGCTGCGACAGCGCCCGGTTGTGGTCGAGGCGGAGCATCGCGGTGAAGTTCTTCGGGTCGAGGTCGGGCGCCGACTTCATGGCGATGTAGGCATTGGTGTTGGCCGGGTTGCCGACCACCAGCACCTTGACGCCGCGCGAGGCGACGGCATTGAGCGCCTTGCCCTGCACGGTGAAGATCTCGGCGTTCTTGAGCAGCAGGTCCTTGCGCTCCATGCCCGGGCCGCGCGGCATCGCGCCGACCAGCAGGGCGACGTCGGCGTCCTTGAAGGCGACCATCGGGTCGTCGGTGCCGACCATGCCCGCCAGCAGCGGGAAGGCGCAGTCTTCGAGTTCCATCATCACGCCCTTGAGCGCGGCCTGGGCCTTTTCCATCGGCAGCTCGAGCATCTGCAGGATGACCGGCTGGTCCTTGCCCAGCATTTCGCCGGAGGCGATGCGGAACAGCAGGGAATAGCCGATCTGGCCAGCGGCGCCGGTGACGGCAACACGGACGGGGGTCTTCATGCGGATCTCCTTACTTCAATTCTGCGAAAAATTCCTGGATCCGCTGCAGGCCCTTGGGCAGCTGCTCGGTCGGACAGGTGTAGCTGATGCGCAGCGCGCGCGGCTCGCCGAAAGCCGAGCCCGGCACGCAGGCCACGCCCTTGGCTTCGAGCAGCGCGCTGCAGAAGTCGACGTCGTTGGCGATGGTCACGCCGTTGTGCGATTTGCCGAAGGCGCAGCTGATGTCGGGGAACACGTAGAACGCGCCGCGGGGCGTCGGGCAAACCACGCCGGGGATCGCGTTCATCGTCGCCACCACCTGGTCGCGCTTGGCCTGGAACTCGGCGCACTTGCCGGCGGGCACGTCCTGCGGGCCGGTCAGCGCGGCCACGGCGGCGGCGGTGACGACCTCGGGCAGGTTGGTGATGTGGGTGGAGTTGAGCACCGTGACCGCCTTGGCCACGACCTCGGGGCCGGCCAGGAAGCCGACGCGCCAGCCGGGCATGCCGTAGGTCTTGGACAGCGAATCGACGAACACCACCCGCTCGCGCAGTTCAGGCCGGGCCTGGACGAAGTTGTGGTAACCCAGGCCGTCGAACACCATGGTGTTGTAGATGTCGTCGGTGATCACCCAGGTGTCCGGGTGCTTGACGATGACGTCGGCCAGCGCCGCGATTTCCTCGCGGGTGTAGACCATGCCGGTGGGGTTGTTCGGGTTGTTGAACAGGAACACCTTGGGCTTGCTGGCCAGGGCCTTGTCGAGCTGCGCCGGGGTGAGCTTGTAGTCCTGGCTCGCCGGGCACGGCAGCTCGAGGATCTTCGCGTCCAGCACCTCGGCGATGTCGGCGTAGGTGGTCCAGTAGGGCACGGCGTAGGCGATGGTGTCGCCTTCGTCGAGCAGGGCCTCGGCCAGGTTGTAAAGGATGTGCTTGGCGCCGACGCCGGTGGCGCAGTTCAGGCGCGTGTAGCCGGTCAGGCCCAGGGCTTCGATGTGGTGCAGGAAGGCATCGAGCAGCGCATCGGCGCCGCGGTTCGAGCCGTACTGGCCACTGTCCTTTTCGAGCGCCTCGCGGGCGGCGGCGTAGACATGCTCGCCGGGCAGGAAGTTGGGTACGCCGATGGAGAAGCTGACGATGTCACGGCCTTCGGCCTTGAGCTTCTTTGCCTTTTCGGCGACGGCCATGATGGCGCTGGGCTTGGCACGGCCCATGCGCTTGGCGAGCTGGGGCATCACGATCCTCGCGGGGTTGGGGTGGCGGGATGGGAAACCCCGGAAGGATACCATGCCGCCCCCTCCAGAGCCCCGTCCCGCCGCCCTGCCCGGCCCCGGTCAGGCGGCGTCGAGGGCCTTGTTCCAGTCGGCCACGCGCTCGGCCTGGGCGGCCAGCAGCGGGGCGGTATCGCCCTCGATCTTCAGGCTCTCGATCTTGTCGCCGCCGCGGACGGCGTCCACCACCGCCTGGTCGTCGGCACCCAACACTTCACCGAACACGGTGTGCTTGCCGTCCAGCCACGGGGTGGCGACGTGGGTGATGAAGAACTGGCTGCCATTGGTGCCCGGGCCGGCATTGGCCATGGACAGCACGCCGGGCTTGTCGTGGCGCAGGTCGGCGCGGCACTCGTCCTCGAACCGGTAGCCGGGGCCGCCGGTGCCGGTGCCGCGCGGGCAGCCGCCCTGGATCATGAAATCGGGGATGACGCGGTGGAAGGCCAGGCCGTCGTAGAAGCCGCGCTGGGCCAGGTTGACGAAGTTGGCGACGGTCAGCGGCGCCTTGTCGGCGTGCAGCTTGACGCGGATCGGGCCGCGGGACGTGGTGAAAACGGCGGTCAGGGACATGCGGTGCTCCAGGGGGTCGGGCCGGTCGAACCGGTGGGCCGCCAAGGATGCCACAGCCCTCCGTGCCGATGGAGGCTGAACGGGCATTCAGGACCGCTTTGCGGCTATAATTGCCGGCTTACCCAGCCAAGAGCAGCGCGCCGCCCGGCGCCCATCCGCATGTCCATCGAAAAGCTCCGCAACATCGCCATCGTGGCCCACGTCGACCACGGCAAGACCACCCTGGTCGACCAGCTGCTCAAGCAGTCCAACACGCTGGGCGAACGCCAGCAGCTGGCCGAGCGCGCGATGGACAGCAACGACCTGGAAAAGGAACGCGGCATCACCATCCTTTCCAAGAACACCGCGATCCGCTGGACCTCGCCGGAAGGTGAGGAATACCGCATCAACATCGTCGACACCCCGGGCCACGCCGACTTCGGCGGCGAGGTCGAGCGCGTGCTGTCGATGGTCGATTCGGTGCTCATCCTCGTCGACGCGATGGACGGCCCGATGCCGCAGACCCGCTTCGTCACCCAGAAGGCCTTCGCGATGGGCTTCAAGCCGATCGTGGTGATCAACAAGGTCGACCGCCCGGGCGCGCGTCCGGACTGGGTGCTCAACCAGACCTTCGACCTGTTCGACCGCCTGGGTGCGACCGACGAGCAGCTCGACTTCACCACCGTCTACGCTTCGGGCCTCAATGGCTACGCCGGCATGGACGAATCCGTGCGCTCGGGCGACATGACCCCGCTGTTCCAGACCATCGTCGACAAGGTGGCGCCGCCGCCGGTGGACATGGACGGTCCGTTCCAGATGCGCATCACCTCGCTCGACTACAACAACTACGTCGGCATCATCGGCGTGGGCCGGGTGCAGCGCGGCACCATCCGCACCAACCAGCAGGTCACGGTGGTCGCGCGCGACGGCAAGACCCGCAACGCCAAGGTGCTGCAGGTGCTCGGCTTCATGGGCCTGGAGCGCCATGAGGTGAAGGAAGCGCGCGCCGGCGACATCATCGCGATCTCCGGCATCGAGGGCCTGGGCATTTCCGACACGGTTTGCGACCTCGGCGCGGCCGAGCAGCTGCCGGTGCTGACCGTCGACGAACCGACGATCTCGATGACCTTCCAGGTCAACGACTCGCCCTTCGCCGGCAACAAGGACCGCAGCGGCGGCAAGTTCCTCACCTCGCGCCAGCTGCGCGACCGCCTGATGCGCGAGACCCAGCACAACGTCGCGCTGAAGGTCGAGGACACCGCCGACGCCGACAAGTTCAAGGTCAGCGGCCGCGGCGAACTGCACCTGTCGATCCTCATCGAAACCATGCGTCGCGAAGGCTACGAGCTGGCCGTGTCGCGCCCCGAGGTGATCATCCGCGAAGTCGACGGCGTCAAGCAGGAGCCGTTCGAGTCGCTGGTGGTGGACCTTGAAGAGCAGTACCAGGGCGGCGTGATGCAGCGCCTGGGCGAGCGCCGCGCGATCCTCCAGAACATGGAGCCGGACGGCAAGGGTCGCGTGCGCATCGACTTCATCATCCCGGCCCGTGGCCTGATCGGCTTCCAGACCGAGTTCCGCACCATCACCGCCGGCACCGGCCTGCTGTTCCACGTCTTCGACCACTACGCGCCGAAGCAGGAAGGCGACATCGGCCAGCGCCAGAACGGCGTGCTGATCTCCAACGGCACCGGCCCGTCGCCGGCCTACGCGCAGATCGCCATGCAGGAGCGCGGCCGCCTGATGGTCGAGCCGGGCGAGGAGATCTACGAAGGCCAGATCGTCGGCATCCACTCCAAGGACAACGACCTCACGGTCAATGCCCTGCGCGGCAAGCAGCTCACCAACTTCCGCGCCTCGGGCACCGACAAGGACGAAGGCCTGATCCCGCCGGTGAAGTTTTCGCTTGAGCAGGCGCTGGAGTTCATCGACGACGACGAACTGGTCGAGATCACCCCGGTCGCCATCCGCCTGCGCAAGAAGCACCGCACCGAGAACGACCGCAAGAAGGCCTCGCGCGGCTGACCTGACCTGGCCCGGCGCCTGCGCCGGGCCGATCAGGCGATCAGGACCGGCGACGCCTTGCCGGCCCCGCGCGTCGCCCGCTTCTGCGCACCCCAGGCGGCGGCGAGCCGCCCCACCGCCTGCACCAGTTCGTCGGCGGGCCGCGTGTAGGGCAGGCGCAGCCATTCGTCCTGCCCGCCCTCGACCGCGAAGACCGGCCCCGGCGCCAGATACAGGCCCGCGTGTTCGAGTTCGGATGCCAGCCGCGTCGCGCTTGCCCGCGGCAGGCGCACCCACAGGGACAGCCCACCGCTGGGCAGGCGAAAGCGCCAGTCCGGCAATTCGCGGGCCAGGGCCGTCGCCAAGGCATCGCGCTGCTGGCGCAGGCCCCGTCGCCGCCGGACCAGGACCTGCGGGTCCTGCAGCAGCTGCATGACCACCAGCTGGTCGAACAGCGAGCCACCCAGGTCCACCTGCACGCGGGAGCGGATAAGCCGACCCACGAGTTCGTGCGGCGCCCGGATCCAGCCGACGCGCAGCCCTCCCCAGAACATCTTCGATGCGCTTCCGACGGTGATTACGTCGGCGCCGAAACGGGCGAACGGCGGGGGCATCGAATCCTCATCATCCAGCCAGGTCGGCTGCAGGGTTTCATCGACGATGGCGGTGACCCGGGCGCTTTCCAGCGCCCGCGCGATCCGCTCGCGGCCCCGTGCATCCATCAGGAAGCCGGTGGGGTTCTGGAAGTCGGGGATCAGGTAGGCCAACCGGGGGGCCGCCTGCCTGAGGGTGGCCTCGATGCCTTCGTAGTCCCAGCCCTGTTCGCCCAGCGGGTCGGCCATCGGGGCGGCGACCAACTGGCCGCCGCCGCAGCGAAGCGCTTCGATCGCATTGGGATAGACCGGTGACTCGAGCATGATCCGGTCCCCGGGCCGCGCCAGCGCACGGGCGATGATGGCCGTCGCCGACAGCGCCCCGGACGTGATCAGCACCTGCCCCGGATCGGTCGCCAGGCCGCGGCGTTCGTACATCCGGGCGATGCCGGCACGCAGCTCGGGCAATCCTGACGGCAGGTAACCCTCGCTCGCCAGGTAGGAAGGCAGCGTCGCCAGGGCCTTTTCGTACGCCGCCGCCACCCCGGGGGTGGCGGCGCTGGCCGCGCAGTTGAGGTCGATCGCATCGCGACCCGGTGGCGGCCGGTCGGCCGGGCTCAGGGCATGGTCGTGGGCCCGCCGCCGATCGATCGGAACCGTCGCGAACGTACCCGCCCCCTGCCGCGCCTCCACGAAACCCGCATCCGCCAGCGCGGCGTACGCGCGGGTGATGGTGATCCGGGACAAACCCAGCGCTTCCGCCACCGCCCGTTCGCTGGGCAGGCGGGTCCCGAGCGGGATGCGGCCGTCACCGATCAGTTCCTGCAAACCGTCGCGCAGCCCGAGGTAGGCGGGCGACCGCGGGAATTCACCGAGCAAGGTGGCAAGGCGGCGGGGATCGAGGGTCCGGGTCATGAGTCCACCATCGGGAAATTGGCTATATGCCGTGATTCCAATTGCCGGAAGACTAGCGCCATGGACAAGACCAATCAAATGCACGGCCTGGCCAATATCGGTCCGCTCGCCCAGCTCCGGGCGGGGCGCCTGCCCGAACGCCTGCTCAGGCTGTTCGTCGGCCTGTGGCTCTACGGCCTCTCGGTCGCACTGATGGTCCAGGGCGCACTGGGCACGTCGCCGTGGGACGTCTTCCACCAGGGTGCCCTGCAGCACGTCCCCCGGGGCCTGGACATGAGCCTGGGGAACATCATGGTGCTCACCTCGATGGCGGTGCTGCTTGCCTGGGTTCCCTTGCGGCAGATGCCCGGCCTGGGCACCCTGGCCAATGCCTTCTGCGTCGGTCCGTTCACCGACCTCAACCTGTGGTGGCTCGGCGCGCCGGAGGGCCTGGCGCTACGCGCGGTCTACATGCTGGCCGGCGTTGCCTGCTGTGGCCTGGCAACCGCGCTGTACGTCGGCGCCCAGCTGGGTCCGGGTCCCCGGGACGGCCTGATGACGGGGCTGGCCCGTCGCACCGGCCGTTCAATCCGTTTCGTGCGTACCGGCATCGAAGCTTCGGTGGTCGTCCTGGGCGCCACCCTGGGTGGCCCTGTCGGCCTGGGCACGGTGGTCTTCGCGCTGGCGGTGGGGCCACTGACCCAGCGATTCCTTCCCTGCTTCGTCGTCCGCCTGGGTGACGACAAACCCGTCAAAATCGCCCGGGAGGCGACATGAACACCGAAATCCTGCACTACAGCGCTTTCACCAACGATCCTGCCGGCGGCAACCAGGCCGGCATCGTGCTCGACGCGCGCGACTTGTCCGACGCGGCCATGCAAGCCATCGCCGCCGACCTGGCCTATTCGGAAAGCGTTTTCCTGTCGCCACGCAGCGACGGCGACTTCGACGTGCGCTATTTCAGCCCGAAAGCGGAGGTGAGCTTCTGCGGCCACGCCACGATCGCCGCCACGGTCGCGCTTGCCGACCGACAGGGCCCCGGCGAATGGGACCTGCACACCGTGTCGGGCCGGGTCCGGGTGTCGGTCGACGCGCGTCGCCAGGCCACGCTGGTCAGCGTGGCACCCCGGGTCGAGCCGATCGCCGATGCCGACCTCGAGGCCCTGCTCGCGCTCCTGGGCTGGCAAGCCCGGGACCTGGACCCGTCGCTGCTTCCCGCGGTGGCTTATGCCGGGGCGTGGCATCCGGTGCTGGTGGCCACGAGCCGCGACCGGCTGGCCGACCTGGCCTACGACTTCGATGCGCTGGCGGCGTTGATGGCACGCAGGCAATGGACCACGGTCAGCCTGGTCTGGCGGGAAACGCCGGCCAGCCTGCACGCCCGGAACCCGTTCCCGCCCGGCGGGGTCGTCGAGGATGCCGCCACCGGTGCCGCCGCCGCGGCCCTGGGTGCCTACCTGGCCAGCCGCGATGCCCTGCCCCCGTCCCGCGAATTCACCATTCGCCAGGGCGAGGACATGGGCCGCCCCAGCCGCCTGCACGTGCACGTGCCGCCCAACCCCGCCGAAGGCATCCGCGTGAGCGGCAGCGCCGTGGAATTGCCGGCTCCGGAACGCCCTGGCCTCAGGGCGTGAGGGGTCGCGCCAGGCTCGACTGCTTGCGCACGATCAGCATGGCGATTTCCAGCGACTGCTCGTAGTTCAGTCGCGGATCCACGGTCGAACGGTAGGCGCGGGCCAGGTCGGTGTCGGTGAGCTCGCGGGCGCCGCCGGTGCACTCGGTGACGTTTTCGCCGGTCAGCTCCAGGTGCGCGCCGCCCAGGCGGGTGCCAGCGGCGGCGTGCAGGTCAAAGGCGGTTTCGAGTTCGCCGCGGATCTTGTCGAAGCGCCGGGTCTTGTAACCGTTGCTGGTGCTTTCGGTATTGCCGTGCATCGGGTCGCAGATCCAAAGCACGCGGTGGCCTTCGCGGCGCACGGCGTCGAGCAGCGGCGGCAGTTTTTCGGCGATCTGGGCGGCGCCCATCCGATGGATCAGCGCCAGGCGACCGGGCTCGTTCGAGGGATTGAGCACGTCCACCAGCTTGAGCAACTGCTCAGGCGTGACCGAGGGGCCGACCTTCACCGCGACCGGATTGCGCAGGCCGCGGAAATACTCGACATGGGCGCCTTCCAGCGCGGCGGTGCGCATGCCGATCCAGGGGAAGTGCGTGGACAGGTTGAACCAGCCCCACTGGCGCGGCACCTGCCGGGTCAGGGCTTCTTCGTAGGGCAGCAGCAGGGCTTCGTGCGAGGTGTAGAAATCGGCGCGGTTGAGGTTGTGCAGGGCCGTGCCGGAAATCGTCTCCATGAAGCGCACGGCGTCACCGACGGCGGCGACCATGCGCCGGTAGTCGTCCGACAGCGGCGAATGGCCGACCCAGCCCAGGTCCCAGTACTCGGGGTGGTGCAGGTCGGCGAAACCGCCGTCGACCAGCGCACGCACGAAGTTCATGGTCATCGCCGAACGCGCGTGGCCCTTGACCATGCGCCGCGGGTCCGGCGTGCGCGCCTGGGCCGTGAACTCGGGCTGGTTGATGAAATCGCCGCGGTAGCTGGGCAGCGTGACGCCGTCGCGCTCTTCCATGTCGGCCGAACGCGGCTTGGCGTACTGGCCGGCGAAGCGACCCACGCGCACGACCGGCAGCCGCAGCCCGTGCACGAGCACCAGGCTCATCTGCAGCAACACCTTCAGGCGGTTCGACACCAGGGCCGATTCGCAGTCGGCGAAGGACTCGGCGCAGTCGCCGCCCTGGAGCACGAAGCGCTTGCCTTCCTGGGCTTCGGCCAGCTGCTTCTTGAGCGTCAGGATCTCCCAGGACGTCACCAAGGGCGGCAGCCGGCGCAACTCTTCCACGACGCCGGCCAGTTCGGCCTCGTCGGGATAACGCGGCTGCTGCGCGGCCGGCCGCGCGCGCCAGCCCGCCGGCGTCCAGTCGGACGGGACGGAAACGGTCTGCAGGCTGCGGTCGGAAGAGCTCATCGTTGTTCCAGTGGGTCGGTCGAAGGAGTGCTGCACAGCATCATGCCACAGGGCCAACGTTGCCCCGTGCAAGCCACGCGAAACCCGTTTGCGTCAGCGGCGGCGCCAGCCCGCCCACAGGGCGCCCAGGCCCAGCCCGATGAACCAGGCCAGGGTCCAGGCCGGCATCGACAGGCCCAGGAAGCTCCAGTCCACCTTGGCGCATTCGCCGGAGCCTTCGAGCACCTTGGCCAGGGCCTTGAACGGGCCCATGGCCTCGACCATGTAGTCCAGTCCCATGGACGTGCACAGCGGCACCTCGCTGGGCGGCAGCGACTGCAGCCAGACATGGCGGGCGGCGACGACGCCGCCGGCAGCGGCCGGGACGAAAGCCAGCAGGCCATAGATGGCCCGGCCCACCCTGCCCTTGGGCGAATGCAGGCCCCCGACCAGGAAAACGACGGCCATGGCCGCGAAGGCGACGCGCTGCAGGATGCATAGCGGGCACGGCATCATCAGCATGCCGAACTGCACGTACAGGGCATAGGCCAGCAGCGCCACGCAGAGCGCGAAGCCGGTGAGGAACTGGGCCCGGAAGCCCCAGGCGAAAGGATTGGTCGTCATCGTGGGGCGCATTCGGGCAGGAAACACAGGCTAACCGACCACGGCCGCGGCGCGAAGTTCATCGCGGGCACGGCCAGTAGCGCCTGAAAGCACAGGACCCCGGCCTGGGCCGGGGTCCTGGGGTATTGCATGTCCCGCGCCGGAGTTACTCGGCGGCGTCGGCCTCGGCCTGCGGACGGTCCACGAGTTCGACATAAGCCATCGGGGCGTTGTCGCCCGGACGGAAGCCGCACTTGAGGATGCGCAGGTAGCCGCCGGGACGGGCCTGGTAACGCGGGCCGATCTCGACGAACAGCTTGCCCACCGCTTCCTTGTCACGCAGGCGCGACATGGCCAGGCGGCGGTTGGCGACGCCGTCGACCTTGCCGATGGTGATCAGCGGCTCGGCGACGCGGCGAAGCTCTTTGGCCTTCGGCAGGGTGGTACGGATCAGTTCGTGCTTGATCAGGGACGCAGCCATGTTGCTGAACATCGCTTCGCGATGGGCGCTGGTGCGGCTGAACTTGCGGCCGGATTTCTGGTGGCGCATGGTCGTGTTTCCTTAAGTGAATTCCGGGCCTTAGCCCAGCATGCCCTGCTGCAGGCCGGCCGGCGGCCAGTTCTCCAGCTTCATGCCGAGGGAAAGGCCGCGCTGGGCCAGCACTTCCTTGATCTCGGTGAGCGACTTCTTGCCCAGGTTCGGGGTCTTGAGCAGCTCGACCTCGGTACGCTGGATCAGGTCGCCGATGTAGTAGATGTTCTCGGCCTTGAGGCAGTTGGCCGAACGCACCGTCAGCTCGAGGTCGTCGATCGGGCGCAGCAGCACCGGATCCACGCCCGTGGTCGAGGCCTTGGCCGGACCACGCTCGCGCTGGGTGAAGTCGCCGAACACCGACAGCTGGTCCGTGAGGATGTCAGCGGCGGTGCGGATGGCGTCTTCGGCGTCGATCGTGCCGTTGGTCTCGATTTCCAGGACCAGCTTGTCAAGGTCGGTGCGCTGTTCGACGCGGGCGGACTCGACGGCGTAGGCAACGCGGCGGACCGGCGAGAACGTGGCATCAAGCACCAGGCGACCGATCGCACGGGACTCTTCGTCCGGGCGGCGGCGATCGGCGGCCGGCTGGTAGCCGAAACCGCGCTCGATCTTCAGGCGCATGTTCAGCGCCGTGTCCTTGGTGAGGGTGCAGATCACGTGGTCGGGATTGATGATCTCGACGTTGTGGTCGGTCTTGATGTCGCCGGCGGTGACGACGCCCGGGCCCTTCTTCTGCAGCGACAGCGTGGTGTGGTCCACGTTGTGCATGCGGATGGCCACGTCCTTGAGGTTGAGCAGGACTTCGAGCACGTCTTCCTGCAGGCCTTCGACGGTGGTGTACTCGTGGAGCACGCCGTCGATCTCGACTTCGGTGATCGCGAAGCCGGGGATCGAGGACAGCAGGACGCGCCGCAGGGCATTGCCCAGCGTGTGGCCGTAGCCGCGCTCGAGCGGCTCGATGACCACCTTGGCGCGGTTGGAACCGAGGCGTTCGATGTGCGGGCCGCGGGGGCGCAGCACCTGGGTGGCGGTAACCGTCATGGTCAAGGTGTCTCCTGGATGGATTACTTCGAGTACAGCTCGACGATCAGCGCTTCATTGATGTCAGAGGGCAGGTCGGCACGGTCCGGGACGGCCTTGAAGACGCCGGCGAACTTCTTCGCATCGACTTCGCACCAGTTCGGCACGAGGTCCATCTGCTGGGAGAGGTTCACCGCTTCCTGGACGTTGAGGTGCTTTTGGGCACGCTCGGTCAGCGCGATGTTGTCGCCGGCCTTGACCTGGTAGGACGGCAGGTTGACGGCCTTGCCGTTCACCAGCACGCCCTTGTGCGACACCAGCTGGCGCGCCTGCGGACGGGTCACTGCGAAGCCCATGCGGTACACGACGTTGTCGAGGCGCTGCTCGAGCATCTGCAGCAGGGTCTCGCCGGTGTTGCCCTTCCGGGTCGAGGCTTTCTTGTAGTAGTTGCGGAACTGCTTCTCGAGCAGGCCGTAGATACGCTTGACCTTCTGCTTTTCACGCAGCTGGTTGGCGTAGTCGGACAGCTTGCCGCGACGGGCAACCGGGCCATGCTGGCCGGGCTTCTGTTCGAGCTTGCACTTGGAGTCGATCGCGCGAGCGGGCGACTTCAGGGAGAGGTCGGCGCCTTCGCGGCGGGCGAGCTTACAGGTGGGACCGATGTAACGAGCCATTCTATTAGTCTCCTGTTCCCGTTAGACGCGGCGCTTCTTCGGCGGCCGGCACCCGTTGTGCGGGATCGGGGTGACGTCGATGATGTTGGTGATCTTGTAGCCGCAGGCATTGAGCGAACGCACGGCCGACTCACGGCCCGGGCCGGGGCCCTTGATGCGGACTTCCAGCGTCTTCACGCCGTACTCGAGTGCGACCTTGCCAGCCTTCTCCGCGGCGACCTGGGCGGCGAACGGGGTCGACTTGCGGGAACCGCGGAAGCCCGCGCCGCCCGAAGTGGCCCACGACAGCGCATTGCCCTGGCGATCGGTGATGGTGACGATGGTGTTGTTGAAAGAAGCGTGGACGTGGGCGATGCCGTCGGTGACGACCCGCTTGATCTTCTTCTTCGTCTTGGTTGCCGGCTTATTCATTGGGCCAGGTCCTTACTTCTTGATGGCTTTGCGCGGACCCTTGCGGGTACGGGCATTGGTACGGGTGCGCTGGCCGCGCATCGGCAAGCCGCGACGGTGACGCAGGCCGCGGTAGCAGCCCAGGTCCATCAGGCGCTTGATCGACATGCCGACCTCACGACGGAGGTCACCCTCGACGATGTACTTCGCCACTTCGGCGCGAATGCGCTCGACTTCTGGCTCGGACAGGTCCCGGATTTTGGTGGACGGGGCGACGTCAGCCGCCTCGCAAACAAGCTTCGACCGGGTACGGCCGATGCCAAAGATACTCTGCAGGCCTACCCAGACATGCTTCTGGACAGGCAGGTTGACACCCGCGATGCGCGCCATCAGGCGTTCTCCAAAACTAAAATTGAGCGCAGTGAATCGGAAATAATACCTTAGCTTGGGGTAAATTTGTAGCCCCCCGGGCCAATGGCCCAGGAAACCCGGCATGGGGAGTGTGCCCATGCTCCGGCGACGAACCCGCCCCTGCCCTTCCCGTTGCCGGTCCAGGCGCCCCGCGCTACTCCAGCGCAGGGACGGGGGCTGGTTCATCCACGCGCCAAGCTGCCGCGCGGACCGCCCATTGTCGTGGTCCCTCAGCCGCGGGCGAAGCCGCCGCGGGAACCACCCTTCAAATTGGCCTTCTTCATCAGGCCCTCGTACTGGTGCGACATCAGGTGCGCCTGCACCTGGGCCGTGAAGTCCATGACCACCACCACGACGATCAGCAGCGAGGTGCCGCCGAAATAGAACGGAACCTGCCAGAACATCCGGATGAACTCGGGCAGCAGGCAGACCAGCACCAGGTAGATCGAGCCGATCAGGGTCAGGCGGGTCAGCACGCCGTCGATGTAGTCGGCGGTGGCCTTGCCCGGCCGGATGCCCGGCACCAGGGCGCCGGACTTCTTGAGGTTGTCGGCGGTTTCCTGGGAATTGAACACCAGCGCCGTGTAGAAGAACGCGAAGCCCATGATCATGGCGCCGTAGAGCAGCATGTGCAGCGGCTCGCTCGGGGCCAGGGCCTGGCTGAGGTTCTGCAGGAACAGGTTGAGCTGGTCGCGCCAGCCCTCGCCCGTCGGGGCGCTGCCCTGGCCGAACCACTGCACCATGGTCGCCGGGAACATGATCAGGCTGGAGGCGAAGATCGCCGGGATCACGCCCGCCATGTTGAGCTTGAGCGGCAGGTGCGAGCTCTGGTTCATGTAGGCCTGGCGGCCACCCTGGCGACGGGCGTAGTTCACGGTGATGCGGCGCTGGCCGCGTTCCATGAACACCACGAAGTAGGTGACGCCCAGCACCAGCGCGGCGATCACCAGGATGGCGAAGGCGCTGATTTCGTTGTTGGCCACCTGCTGCAGGGTGCCGAAGACGGCGCCCGGCAGGCTGGCGACGATGCCGGCGAAGATGATCAGCGAGATGCCGTTGCCGACGCCGCGCTCGGTGATCTGCTCGCCCAGCCACATCAGGAAGATGGTGCCGGCGGTGAGCGCCACGATCGCGGTGAAGACGAAGGCCGGGCCCGGCTGGTAAACCACGCCGCCCTGCTGCTGCAGCATCGAGGCGATCGAACCGGCCTGCACGATGGCCAGCACCACGGCGCCGTAGCGCGAGTACTGGGTCAGCTTGCGGCGGCCGGACTCGCCTTCCTTCTTCATCGCCTTCCAGGGCTCGTAGATCTGGCCCATCAACTGCACGATGATCGAGGAAGAGATGTACGGGATGACGTTGAGCGCGAACAGGCTGAAGCGGTTCAGGGCGCCACCGGAGAACATGTTGAACATGTCCACGATGGTGCCTTCCTGCTGCTCCATCAGCCGCAGCATGGCCTCCGGGTCGATGCCCGGCACCGGGATGTAGCTACCGATGCGGTAGACAATCAGCGCCAGGAGGACGAAGACCAGACGCTGGCGGAGCTCGGTGAACTTACCGAGCCCACCCAGGGCCGAAGCTGCGGAAGACTGAGCCAATGCCTTACTCCGTCACGCTGCCGCCGGCAGCCTCGATGGCGGCCTTGGCACCGGCCGTGGCCAGCACGCCCTTGAGCACGAACTTCTTGGTCAGTTCGCCCTTCTTGACGATCTTGGCCTGCTTGGCGTTGGACGACACCAGCTTGGCGGCGCGCAGCGCGGCGAAGTCGATGTCACCGGCGTCGAGCTTGTCGAGCTGGTACAGCAGCACTTCGGCGGTGTCGTGCTTGAGCTTCGAGCGGAAGCCGACCTTCGGCAGGCGCTTGTACATGGGCATCTGGCCGCCTTCGAAACCGGCCTTGATCTTGCCCTTGCCCGAGCGCGCGAACGAGCCCTTGTGGCCGCGACCCGCGGTCTTGCCGAGGCCGGAGCCGATGCCGCGACCAACGCGGACGCGATCCTTGCGGGCGCCGTCGGCGGGCTTGAGAGTATTGAGCTTCATATGGGTTCTCCTTGGCTCGCTCAGGACTCGACGCGAACCAGGTAATGCACCTGGTTGATCAGGCCGCGCACGGACGGGGAGTCCTTGAGCTCGCGGACGTCATTGATCTTGTTCAGGCCGAGGGCCTTCACGGAAAGACGGTGGCGGGCCTGGCAGCCACGAAGGCCCTTGACCAGGCGAACCTTGACGGTCTTGTCAGCCATTGAGGATCTCCTCGAGCTTCTTGCCACGCTTGGCGGCGATGCGGGCCGGCGACTGGGTCGCGGCCAGGCCCTTGACGGTGGCGCGCACCAGGTTGATCGGGTTGCGCGAGCCGACGGCCTTGGCCAGCACGTTCTTCACGCCCACGGCCTCGAGCACGGCGCGCATGGCACCACCGGCGATGACGCCAGTACCTTCGGAGGCCGGCTGCATGTACACGCGGGCGGCGCCGTGGTTGGCCTTGACGGCGTGGAACAGGGTGCCGTGGTCCAGGTCGACGTTGACCATCGCCTTGCGGGCGTATTCCATCGACTTCTGGATGGCGACCGGGACCTCGCGGGCCTTGCCGTAGCCGAAGCCGACCTTGCCGGCGCCGTCGCCGACGACGGTCAGCGCGGTGAAGGTGAACTGGCGACCGCCCTTGACGGTCTTGGACACGCGGTTGACGGCGACCAGCTTCTCAATGAAGCCGTCGTCGCTGTCGTCGCGGTTGCGATTGCGATCGTTGCTGCTCATGTAGGTTCCTGGGGTTGCTTACGACCTATGGCCGCTTATGGTTGTGGTTGGATCTGGAAAACCCAAGCCCTGCCCTTGCGGGAAGGTGCTTAGAACTGCAGGCCACCCTCGCGGGCGGCGTCGGCCAGGGCCTTGATGCGGCCGTGGTAGCGGTAACCGGAACGGTCGAAGGCAACCTTCTCGATGCCAGCGGCCTTCGCCTTTTCGGCGATGACGCGGCCCACCTTGGAGGCGGCCTCGATGTTCTTGCTGCCCTTGAGGCCGTCCTTGACGTCGGCCTGCACGGTGGAGGCAGAGGCCAGCACCTTGGAGCCGTCGGCGGTGAACAGCTGGGCGTAGATGTGCTGGCCCGTGCGCAGCACGGACAGGCGGGCGACGCCCAGCTTGCGGATGTGCGAGCGGGTGGTCTTGGCGCGGCGGAGGCGAGCGATGTTCTTGTCCATGGTCTTTTACCTTTGGAAAGCTGAAGAGCCCATCAGGCCTTCTTGGCTTCCTTCATGTTGATCTTCTCACCGGAATAGCGGACACCCTTGCCCTTGTAGGGCTCGGGCTTGCGGAAAGCGCGAATCTTGGCCGCCACTTCGCCCACCTGCTGCTTGTCGGCACCAGCGACCAGGACCTCGGTCTGGGTCGGGGTCGTCAGGGTGATGCCCTCAGGGGCCTGGAACACCACCGGGTGCGAAAAGCCCAGGCTCAGGGTCAGTTCCTTGCCCTGCATGGCGGCGCGGTAACCGACGCCAACCAGCTCGAGCTTGCGGGTGAACCCCTCGGACACACCGGTGACCATGTTGGCCACGATGGCGCGCGCGGTGCCGGCCATCGGCACGTTGGCGGCCTCGGCGGCGGACAGCTGCAGCACGCCGTTGTCGAGCTTGAACTCGACGCCGGCCGGCTTGGCCAGCACCAGGGTGCCCTTCGGGCCCTTGACGGTGACCTGGTCGTTGGAAACGTTGAACTCGACGCCCTTGGGCAGGGTGATCGGCTTCTTGGCTACGCGGGACATGTGTGCGTCTCCTTAGGCCACGAGGCAGATGACTTCGCCGCCCACGCCCGCAGCGCGGGCCTGGCGATCGGTCATCAGACCCTGGGAAGTGGAGATGATGGCGACGCCGAGGCCCGCCAGGATCTTCGGAAGCTCGTCCTTGCCCTTGTACTGGCGCAGGCCCGAACGGGAGACGCGCTCGAGGCGCTCGATCACCGGCTTGCCTTCGTAGTACTTCAGGGAAATTTCCAGCTTGGCCTTGGCGCCTTCGCCGTTCACGCGGAACTCTCCGATGTAACCCTCGGACTTCAGCACGTTGGCGATGGCCAGCTTCATCTTGGAGGCAGGCATTGCAACCTGCGGCTTGCCGACGGCGAGTGCGTTCTTGATGCGCACCAGCATGTCGGCGATGGGATCAGTCATGCTCATGTTCTTTTACCTTGTATCCAGGTGTTGGGAGCACCGATATCCGCTGGTCCCCCAGGGGGGACCGGCGATTACCAGCTGGCCTTGCGCAGGCCGGGCACGTCGCCACGCATGGTGGCCTCGCGCAGCTTGTTGCGGCCAAGGCCGAACTTCTTGTACACGCCGCGGGAACGGCCGGTCAGCTCGCAGCGGTTGGTCACGCGGCTCGGGCTCGAGTCGCGCGGCAGCTTCTGCAGGCGGGTGGAGGCGTCCATCTTCTCCTCGTAGGAGGCGGACGGGTCGGCGAGGACCTTCTTGAGTTCCTCGCGCTTGGTGGCGTACTTGGCGACAAGCTTCTTGCGCTTGATGTCGCGGTTCACCATAGACGTCTTGGCCATTGTTGGGTCCTTGGTCTTAGCTGCGGAACGGGAAGTTGAAGGCCTCGAGCAGCGCCTTGGCTTCGTCGTTGGTCTTCGCCGTGGTGGTGATGGCGATGTCCATGCCGCGCATCGCGTCGACGGTGTCGAAATCGATCTCCGGGAAGATGATCTGTTCCTTGACACCCATGTTGTAGTTGCCACGACCGTCGAACGACTTCGGCGACACGCCGCGGAAGTCGCGGACGCGCGGCAGCGAGACGTTGATCAGGCGATCAAGGAACTCGTACATCTTGGCGCGGCGCAGGGTCACCTTGGCGCCGATCGGCCAACCGTCACGGATCTTGAAGCTGGCCACCGAAACGCGCGCGTTGGTGGTGATCGGCTTCTGGCCCGCGATCTTGGTCATGTCGGCGACGGCATTCTCCAGGATCTTCTTGTTGCCCACGGCCTCGCCCACGCCCATGTTCAGCGTGATCTTGGTGACGCGCGGCACCTGCATGATGTTCTCGTAACCGAACTTCTCGACGAGCTTCGGTACGACGGATTCCTTGTAAAACTTCTCAAGCCGGGTCATGACATAAGTCCTTAGGCGTCAACCGCCTCATTGCTCGAGCGGAACACACGCACTTTGCGTCCATCCTCGAGCACCTTGAAACCAATGCGCTCACCCTTGCCCGAGGCCTGGTTGAACAGCATCACGTTGGAAATGTGGATCGGCGCCTCGCGCTCGATGATGCCGCCGGCGACGTTCGCCTGCGGATTCGGCTTGGTGTGGCGCTTGATGATGTTGACGTTCTGGACGACGACCTTGTCGCCGGCCACGCGCACAACCTCACCCTTCTTGCCCTTGTCGGCACCGGCGATGATGATCACCTGGTCGCCCTTGCGAATACGGTTCATGTCTGTTCCTTCCCTCAGATCACTTCGGGAGCGAGCGACACGATCTTCATGAACTTCTCGGAGCGAAGTTCACGGGTCACGGGCCCGAAGATGCGGGTGCCGATCGGCTCCTGCTTGTTGTTGAGCAGGACGGCGGCGTTGCCATCGAAGCGGATCAGCGAGCCATCCGGGCGGCGCACGCCAGAACGGGTACGGACGACGACGGCGTCGTAGACCTCACCCTTCTTGACCTTGCCACGCGGGATCGCGTCCTTGACGGTGACCTTGATGATGTCGCCGATGTGGGCGTAACGGCGCTTGGAGCCGCCGAGCACCTTGATGCACATCATTTCCTTGGCGCCGGAATTGTCGGCGGCGTCGAGGTAGCTTTGTACCTGGATCATTGACCTGGCCTCCTTACTTCACGGCGCGCGTGATGACTTCCACCACGCGCCAGTTCTTGGACTTCGACAGCGGCCGGCACTCGGCGACGCGGACGACGTCGCCTTCGTTGCAGGCGTTGTCCTCGTCATGGGCGTGCAGCTTGGTCGAGCGCTTGATGTACTTGCCGTACAGCGCGTGCTTGACCTGGCGCTCCACGAGCACGGTGATGGTCTTGTTCATCTTGTTGCTGACGACGCGGCCTTCGACCGTGCGCAGCTGGTTGTCATTATCGCTCATGGCTCGCCCTTACTTCTTCTGGGTCAGCAGGGTCATCGTCTGCGCGATTTCGCGACGGACCCGCTTGATGTTGTGGGGCTGGCCCAGCTGCCCAGTCGCCTTCTGCATGCGCAGGGCGAACTGTTCCTTGTGCAGGTCCAGCAGGTGGGCCTTCAGCTCGGTCTCAGACTTCGAACGCAGTTCCTTGAGTTCCATATCAGCGCACCGTCCGGGTCACGAAAGTGGTGGTGACCGAGAGCTTCGCGGCCGCCAGGCGGAACGCCTCGCGCGCGGTGACTTCGTCCACGCCCTCGATCTCGTAAATCATGCGACCGGGGGCAATCTGGGCCACCCAGTATTCAACGTTGCCCTTACCGGCGCCCATTCGCACTTCGATCGGCTTCTTGGTGATCGGCTTGTCCGGGAACACGCGGATCCACATCTTGCCGCCGCGCTTGACGTAGCGGCTGATCGAGCGGCGGGCCGCTTCGATCTGGCGCGCGGTCAGCTGGCCGTGCGAGGTGGCCTTGAGGCCGAACTCGCCGAAGCTGACGGCGTTGCCGTTCCAGCTAAGGCCGTCGTTGCGGCCCTTGAAGACCTTGCGGTACTTGGTTCGCTTGGGTTGCAGCATGGCAGGTTACCTCGCTTCCTTGGCCGGACGGGACGGGCGCTCGGAGCGCTCCTCCACCTTCTCCTGGCCGACCTGGCTGAAGTCAAAGACCTCGCCCTTGTAGATCCAGACCTTCACGCCGATGATGCCGTACGTGGTCAGGGCCTCGGCGAAGCCGTAGTCGATGTCGGCGCGCAGGGTGTGCAGGGGCACGCGGCCCTCGCGGTACCACTCCGAACGCGCGATCTCGGCGCCGTTGAGGCGGCCGGCGACGTTGACCTTGATGCCCAGGGCACCCAGGCGCATCGAGTTGCCGACGGCGCGCTTCATCGCGCGGCGGAACATGATGCGACGCTCGAGCTGCTGGGCGATCGACTCGGCGACCAGCTGGGCGTCGAGCTCCGGCTTGCGGACCTCGGACACGTTGATGTGCGCAGGCACGCCCATGATGGCCGAGACTTCCTTGCGCAGCTTCTCGATGTCTTCGCCGCGCTTGCCGATCACCACGCCCGGACGCGCCGAGTGGATGGTGACGCGGGCGCTCTTGGACGGCCTCTCGATCAGGATCTTCGAGATGCCGGCCTGGGCGAGCTTCTTGCGCAGCATCTCACGGACCTTGAGGTCGGAGGTGAGGTACTGGGCGTAGTCGCGCTTGTTGGCGAACCACTTGGAATTCCAATCCTTGGCGATGCCGAGGCGGATTCCGGTCGGATGAACTTTGTGACCCATATTCGTCGTCCCTGCCTTACTTGCCCGAGCCCACAACCACAGTGATGTGGCTGGTGCGCTTGAGGATGCGGGTGCCGCGGCCCTTGGCGCGGGCCATGAAACGCTTCAGGACAGGGCCCTCGTCGACCATGATGGTCGAAACCTTGAGCTCGTCGATGTCAGCGCCGAGGTTGTTTTCGGCATTCGAGATGGCGCTCCACAGGACCTTGCGGATCATGTGGGCGGCCTTCTTGTCCGAGAACTGCAGCAGGTCGGCGGCGCGGGCCACCGGCATGCCACGGACCTGGTCAGCAACCAGGCGGGCCTTCTGCGGCGAGATCCGGGCCGTGCGGAGAATGGCTTTGGCTTCCATAGTCATATCTCCTTACTTCGACTTCTTGTCGCCGACGTGACCCTTGAAGGTCCGGGTCAGGGCGAACTCGCCGAGCTTGTGGCCAACCATGTTCTCGTTCACGAGCACGGGGATGTGCACCTTGCCATTGTGGATGGCGATGGTGAGACCCACCATGTCCGGCGAGACCATGGAACGACGCGACCAGGTCTTGATCGGCTTCTTGCTGCTGCCCTGGGCGGCCTCCACCTTCTTGACGAGGTGGTGGTCGATGAAGGGACCTTTCTTAAGAGAACGTGCCATGGCCTATCAACCCCTGCGATCGCGCACGATGAACTTCTGGGTGCGCTTGTTCTTGCGCGTCTTGTAACCCTTGGCCGGCGTGCCCCACGGGGACACCGGATGCGGGTTGCCCTGGCCAGCCTTCGCCTCGCCACCACCGTGCGGATGGTCGACGGGGTTCATGGCGGCGCCGCGGACGGTCGGCTTGATGCCGCGCCAGCGCTTGGCACCCGCTTTGCCGAGCTTTTCGAGGTTGTGCTCGACGTTGCCGACTTCGCCGATGGTCGCGCGGCAGTCGGCCGGCACCTTGCGCATTTCGCCGGAGCGAAGGCGCAGGGTGGCGTATCCGCCGTCGCGGGAGATCAGCTGCGCACCGGCGCCAGCGGCGCGGGCCAGCTGGGCACCCTTGCCCGGCTTCATCTCGATGCAATGCACGGTCGAACCGACCGGCATGTTGCGCAGCGGCAGGCTGTTGCCGGTCTTGATCGGCGCATCCTTGCCCGCGATCACCTGGTCGCCGTTGGCCAGGCCCTTGGGAGCGATGATGTAGCGGCGCTCGCCGTCGGCATAGCACAGCAGCGCGATGTGCGCGGTGCGGTTCGGATCGTACTCAAGCCGTTCGACGCGGGCGGGGATGCCTTCCTTGTCGCGCTTGAAGTCGATGATGCGGTAATGCTGCTTGTGGCCACCACCGATGTGACGGGTGGTGATGCGGCCGTAGTTGTTGCGGCCGCCGCTCTTGCTCTTCTTCTCGACCAGCGATTCCAGCGGGCCGCCCTTGTGCAGGCCGGCGGTGGAGACGCGCACCATGGCGCGGCGGCCAGGCGAGGTCGGCTTGAAAGTCTGTAGTGCCATGGGTACTTACCTCAGGCCTTTGCCATTACGTCGATCGACTGGCCTTCGGCCAGGCGAACGTAAGCTTTGCGCCAGTCGCCGCGGCGGCCGGCTCGATTGCGGAAGGACTTCTGCTTGCCCTTCACGTTGACCACGTTCACGCCTTCAACCTTGACGCTGAAGAGCGATTCGACGGCGGCCTTGACGTCTGCCTTGGTCGCGGTGGTCGCGACTTCGAAGACGTACTGGTTGCTCTGCTCCTGGATGCGGGCGGTCTTTTCGGACACGCGCGGCGCACGCAGGACGCTGAGGATCTTGATCTCGTTCATGCCAGCCACTCCTCGATCTTCTTGACCGCGTCGGCAGTCATGATCACCGTGCGGGCGCCCACCAGGGCGACCGGGTCCAGGCCCTGGACGTCGCGCACTTCCACGTACGGAAGGTTGCGGGCGGCCAGGTAAAGGGCCTCGGTGGCCTCTTCGGTGACGATCAGCGGATGGGCGATGCCCATCTCGTCGAGCTTGGCGATCAGGGCCTTGGTCTTGGGCTCCGACACATCGAAGCTGTCGACGACCTTCAGGCGGTCCTGGCGGTTGAGCTCGGAGATGATCGCGCAGATGGCCGCGCGGTACATCTTGCGGTTGACCTTCTGCTCGAAGCTGCGCGGCTTGGCGGCGAACGTGACGCCACCACCGATGAAGATCGGGGCGCGGTAGTCGCCGTGACGCGCGCCGCCGCCCTTCTGCTTCTTGAACTTCTTGGTCGTGCCCCGCACTTCCGAGCGGGTCAGCTGGGCCTTGGTGCCAGATCGGCCGGCGTTGCGGAAAGCAACCACCACCTGATGCACCAGGTCCTCGCTGAATTCGCGGCCGAAGACGGCGTCGGAAACCGACAGCGCCTTACCGCTTCCAATGACGGCGAGTTCCATTATCTAACTCCTCAACCTTTGCTCGCGGGGCGGACGACGACGTCGCCGCCCGGCGCACCCGGGACGGAACCCTTGACCGCGATCAGGCCGCGCTCGGCGTCGACCTTGACCACTTCCAGGTTCTGCATGCTCTGGCGCTCGGCGCCCATGTGGCCGGACATCTTCTTGCCCGGGAACACGCGACCCGGCGTCTGGCGCTGGCCGATGGAACCCGGCGAGCGGTGCGACAGCGAGTTACCGTGGGTGGCGTCGCCCATCTTGAAGTTCCAGCGCTTGATCGTGCCCTGGAAGCCCTTGCCCTTGGTCACGCCGGCAACGTCGACCAGCTGGCCGACCTCGAAGACGTCGGCCTTGATCTCGCCGCCCACTTCGTAGTTGCCCGCGTCCTCGTCGGCGATGCGGAATTCCCACAGGCCACGGCCGGCTTCGACCTTCGCCTTGGCGAAGTGGCCCGACAGCGGCTTGTTCACCAGGGCGGCGCGCTTGGCGCCGGCGGTCACCTGCACGGCGGTGTAGCCGTCGGTCTCGGTGGTCTTGATCTGGGTGATGCGATTCGGGCTAGCCTCGATCACGGTCACCGGGATGGAACGGCCATCCTCGGTGAACATGCGGCTCATGCCCGCCTTGCGGCCCACGATTCCAATATTTTTGGTCGTCATGGCGGTTGCCTCAGGTCAGCTTGATCTGGACATCGACGCCGGCCGCGAGCTCAAGCTTCATGAGCGCGTCAACGGTCTTGTCATTGGGGTCTACGATGTCCAGCACGCGCTTGTGGGTGCGGGTCTCGTACTGGTCGCGCGCGTCCTTGTCGACGTGCGGCGACACCAGCACGGTGTAGCGTTCGATCTTGGTCGGCAGCGGGATGGGGCCGCGCACCTGCGCGCCGGTCCGCTTGGCCGTCTCCACGATTTCGGATGCCGAACGATCGATCAAACGATGATCGTAGGCCTTGAGCCGAATCCGGATCTTCTGGTCCGCCATGGCGATGTCCTTGAATACGGTAAAGAGCGTCGGAATCAGGGGCCTGGGGCCCTGGTTCCCGTGGAAAACAAGCTCGGCGGACCAGTTCTGGTCCACCGAGCCGAAAAGTATAGCTTGTGTTAAGCCGACCTGTCAAACAGGTCGCTTTCCACCAGCCTCGCCCGTCCTGGGCGCGAACACGAGGGGCGTCCTGCCCCTCATTTCGTTATGTCAGCCGCCCTGGGGGGCGACTCAGAAGCGGAATTATGGGCTTACTTGACGATCTTTGCAACCACGCCGGCGCCGACCGTGCGGCCGCCTTCGCGGATGGCGAAACGCAGGCCCTCGTCCATCGCGATCGGGGCGATCAGGGTGACCGCCATCTTCACGTTGTCGCCCGGCATCACCATCTCCACGCCTTCCGGCAGCTGGCAGGCGCCAGTCACGTCGGT
>NZ_AVCJ01000049.1 GCF_000743535.1 Arenimonas donghaensis DSM 18148 = HO3-R19 | reverse complement strand
GACCAGTCGCGACATCAGGAGGGCCCGCTTCGGCGGGCCCTCTTTTTTTTGGCCGCGGCGCCCCGTTCGCTTCCGCTATAGTGCCGCCGGATGGAACTCTTCCTGGGGCGGCCGCGCGGCCGCCGTGACCACCTCGATGCGCTCGACGGCCTGCGCGGCCTGGCCGTGCTGGTCGTGCTGGCCTCGCACCTGTCCAACCGCGGCCTGCACCTGCTGCCGGGCCTGGACCTGTCGGGCATCGGCAAGAGCGGGGTCTATCTGTTCTTCGTGCTCAGCGCGTTCCTGCTTACCCGCATCCTGATGGACCGCCCGGCCGGCGATTACCGGCAGGCACGGCTGTGGCTCGACTACGCGCTGCGACGGGTGCTGCGCATCTGGCCGGTCTACCTCGTGCTGCTGCTGGTCAGCTGGGGGCTGACCCGGGCCGGGGTGCAGGCCTGGCACTACCAGATCGACGATGCCTCGCTGGTCAATCACCTGCTGCTGCGGGAGGGCCAGAGCGTGCTGTGGTCGATCCCCGTCGAGTTCAGCTACTACCTGTGGCTGCCGCTGCTGGCGCTGGTGCTGGCCGCCCTGCGCGCCTGGCGTCCGGGCGTGGTCTTCGAATGGCTGTTCGGCGCGGTCCTGCTGGCAGCGGCGCTGTGGGCCTGGCCGCCTTCGCAATCGGTGCCCAACGACATCCGCCTGGGGCCGTACCTGGTGCTGTTCTTCTGCGGCGCGCTGGCGGCGCGGGCCGACCTGGCCCTGCGCTCGGGCACGCAGCCGCTGCCCCGGGGCGCCTGGGCGGCACTGGCGGTCCTGGTCCTGGCCGGGCTCGTCCTCACCATCCCGGCGGTCTGGGCGGCGATCCGCGGCACGGCCATGAACCCGGCCCTGAACCACACCTGGTTCCTGTTCTTCGGGCTGGCCTGGTCCGCCCTGCTGCTGGCGGTACTGCACGGCCCCAACGGGCTGCGAAAGCCTTTTGCCGCCTGGCCGATGCGGCTGGTGGGCGTGGTCAGTTTCAGCCTCTACCTGTGGCACATGCCGGTGCTGGACGGATTGCGGGTGCTCGGGGCGGACGATTGGCCGCTGGCACCGGTCTGGCCCCTGGCCGCGGCGATGGCGGCGGCCATGCTGTCCTACCTGGCGTTTGAACGCCCCTGGCGCGATGTTCGCCTGCGCCGGCCCCGTCCTGGCGCCTGAGCCGGGGCTGCTAAACTTGCGCGCTGCCGGCCGCCCGGGCCAGGCCCCGGGCGCGGAGATCGCCAAGGTATGCAAGACAACATGGAAAGGCTCAATTTCCGCCTCGAGCTGTTGGCGGGCATGGTCCGCCGCGAAGTGCTAGGCCGCTACCGGGGCTCGCTGTTCGGGGCGGCCTGGTCGCTGGTGTCGCCGCTGCTGCTGCTCGCGGTGTTCACCTTCGCCTTCCACGAGCTGCTGGGGGCACGCTGGCCCGGCGTCCAGGGCCGCGCCGGCTTCGCGATGATGGTGTTCGCGGGCATGGTGCTGCACGGCATGCTGGCCGAAATTCTCATCCGCTCGCCCATGGCGATCGCCGGGCAGCCGAACTTCGTCAAGAAGCTGGTGTTCCCCCTGACCGTCCTGCCCCTGGTCACCGTCGGCGCGGCATTGGTGCACGCCACGGTCGCCCTGGTGGTGCTGGTGCTGGCCTGCCTGGTGCTGGGCCCGGCGCTGCACTGGACGGCCCTGCTGCTGCCCCTGGTGCTGATGCCCTACCTGGTGCTGCTGTGCGGGCTGGCCTGGATCCTGGCGGCCCTGGGCGTGTACGTGCGCGACATCGCCCAGCTCGGCGGACTGGTCGCCACCGCCATGCTGTTCCTGAGCCCGATTTTCTACCCGCTGTCTTCGGTGCCGCCGTCCTACGCCGGCATCGTGGCCATCAATCCACTGACCTTCGTGGTCGAGGCTACACGCGGCCTGCTGTTCGACGGGCGCTTGCCCGACATGGCGCTGGCCGGCGGCCATTCGCTGGCGGCGCTGCTGGTGGCCCTGGGCGGCCTGATGCTGTTCCGCCGCCTGCGGCCGGGCTTCGGGGACGTGCTGTGAGCGCGCCGGTCATCAGCGCCCGCGGCCTGGGCAAGGACTTCCGGGTCTATGCCAAGCCGGGCGACCGGCTGGTCGAACTGCTCACCGGGCGGCCGCGGCACCAGGTGTTCCGGGCCCTGGGTGAAGTGGACCTGCAGATCCACGCCGGCGAAACCGTCGGCATCGTCGGTCGCAACGGCTCGGGCAAGTCGACGCTGCTGCAGCTCATCGCCGGGGTCCTGCAGCCCAACCGCGGTTCGGTCGCGGTGCAGGGCAGGGTGGCGGCACTGCTGGAGCTGGGCAGCGGTTTCAGCCCGGACTTCACCGGCCGCGAAAACGTCATGCTCAACGCCCAGGTCATGGGCCTGCGCCGCAGCGAGGTCGAGGCGCGTTTCGACCGCATCGAGCGCTTCGCCGACATCGGCAGCTTCATCGACCAGCCGGTGCGCACCTATTCGAGCGGCATGATGGTGCGACTGGCGTTCGCGGTCGCGATCAACGCCGACCCGGACGTGCTGATCATCGACGAAGCGCTCGCCGTGGGCGACGAAGCCTTCCAGCGCAAGTGTTTCGCCCGCATCGAGGAAATCCGCGAAGCCGGCGCCACCATTCTTTTCGTTTCCCACTCGGCCGCCAGCGTGGTCAACCTGTGCGACCGGGCCCTGTTGCTGGACGAAGGCGATTTGCTGATGGCCGGCCGGCCCAAGGACGTGGTGGCCCGCTACCAGCGCCTGGTGCATGCGCCACTGGAGCAGCGGCAGGCGCTTCGCGAGGAAATCCGCAGCTTCAAGCCGGTGTGGGATTCCGAACGCGAGGCCGCCGGCGAGCTGGCGCAGGACGTCGGTGGCAAGCACGAACCCGCCGCCACCCCGGAAGGCAAGCACGCCGCTGCCGACATCCGCGAATGGCCGATGGAGGCGCAGGAGCGCTTCGAGCCTGGCCTGGTGCCGGAATCGACGGTGGACTTCGTGCCGTCCGGGGCCCGCATCCACGACCTGCAGCTCGAGACCGCCGACGGCCGCCGGGTGAACGTGCTGGTGCCGGGCCACGCCTACGTGCTGCGCTACCGCGTGCACTTCGAGCGCGATGCGCACGCGGTCGAGATGGGCATGGCGATCAAATCGGTCGACGGCATCACCCTGTTCGGGCAATCGAGCCACGGCCGCAGCGGCTTCCTGGCCGGGGTCACGGCCGGCACCGACCTCGAGGTTGAATTCCGGTTCCTGACCCGGCTGCGTCCCGGTACCTATTTCCTGAACGTCGGCTGCCAGGGCCTGGACGACGCCAGCAACGAGCGGGTGTTCCTGCACCGCATCCTGGACGCCGCCTGCTTCCGTATCGAAGGCATGCCCACGGACCGCTACAAGGTGGGGTATTTCGACCTCAGCGACGAACCCGCCTGCCGCTGGCGGACGCTGCCGGGCTGATTTTTTCAGCGCCCGGCCGGCCCGGGTCGGGCCAGGCCACCGGACGCCATCGGGTATCATGGCGGCCTTGCCCGCACGCCCAGGACGCCCCCGTGACCCATCGCCCCGGCACCCTCGCCATCCACGCCGGCCAATCGCCAGACCCCTCCACCGGGGCGGTGATGACGCCGATCTACGCCACCTCGACCTACGTGCAGGAAAGCCCCGGCGTGCACCAGGGCTACGAGTACTCGCGCAGCCACAATCCCACCCGCTTCGCCTACGAACGCTGCGTCGCGGCGCTGGAAGGCGGCAGCCGCGGCTTCGCCTTCGCCTCGGGCCTGGCGGCCAGCTCGACCATCCTCGAGCTGCTCGACAGCGGCAGCCACGTGCTGTGCATGGACGACGTCTATGGCGGCACCTACCGCCTGTTCGAAGGCGTGCGCCGGCGCAGCGCCGGCCTGGACTTCAGCTGGGTCGACCTCAACGACGACGCGGCCTTCGAGGCCGGCATCACCCCGAACACGAAGATGGTCTGGATCGAGACCCCGACCAACCCGACGCTCCGGCTGGTGGACATCGAAGCCGTCGCCGCCAAGGCGCGGGCGCGCGGTCTGATCGTGGTCGTGGACAACACCTTCTGCTCGCCCATGCTGCAGCAGCCCTTGGCGCTGGGCGCGCACATCGTCATGCACTCGGCCACCAAGTACCTCAACGGCCACTCCGACATCGTCGGCGGCATGGTCGTGGTGGGCGACGACACCGAGCTGGCGGAAAAAATGGCCTACCTGCAAAACGCCATCGGTGGCGTGCAGGGGCCGTTCGACAGCTTCCTGGCGCTGCGCGGCCTCAAGACCCTGCACCTGCGCATGAAGGCGCACTGCGAGAACGCCCAGGCGATCGCGGAGTGGCTGGAAAAGCACCCCAAGGTCGAACGCGTCGCCTACCCGGGCCTGGCTTCGCACCCGCAGCAGGCGCTGGCGCAGCGGCAGATGAAGGGCGCCGGCGGCATGGTCAGCGTCTGGCTCAAGGGCGGCTTCGAAGCGGCCAAGGATTTCATGGGCAAGCTCGAACTCTTCGCCTGCGCCGAGTCGCTGGGCGGCGTGGAAAGCCTGGCCAACCACCCGGCGGTGATGACCCACGCCTCGGTGCCGGCCGAGCGCCGCGCGGCGCTGGGCGTGACCGACAACCTGGTGCGCCTGAGCGTCGGCGTCGAGGACGTCCAGGACTTGCTGGCTGAACTCGAGGCCGCGCTGGGATGAGCACGGCCGCCAAGAAGGCGGGTGCCGGTGTCCTGGTGCTGGGCATGCATCGCAGCGGCACCTCGGCCCTGGCCCGGGTGCTGGGCCTGTGCGGCGCCGACCTGGGCGCCCGCGTGCTGGGCGCCAGTGCCGGCAACCAGACCGGTCACTGGGAAGACGCCGTTGCCGTGGAGATCCACGAGCGCCTGCTGGCCGCCCTGGGACTGCGGTGGGACGACCCGGTGTCGCTCCCGGCCGACTGGCTCACCGGCGAAGCCGGCCGTCGCGCCGCCGCGGCCGTACACGATTACCTGCGCGACGATCGCGCCCGCACCTCGCTTTGGGCCGCCAAGGACCCGCGCCTGGGCCTGTTCGCCGAGGCCTGGGAGCGCGGCGCCGCCGGCCTGGGCCTGCCGCTTTCGGCCGTGGTGCTGCTGCGGCATCCCGCCGAAGTGGCGCGCTCATTGTCGGTGCGCGACGGCATCGCGCCCGGCCGCGGGCTGCTGCTGTGGCTCGAATACACCCTGGCTTCGCTCGAAACCGCGGCGCGCCTGCCGCATCGGGTCATCGGCTACGACCAGCTGCTGGCCGACTGGCGCGGCGTGCTCGCGACGATCGCCAAACTGCCCGGCTGCGACTCGCTGGCAACGCCGGGCCCGGAGGCCAGCGCCGAGGTGTCGGCCTTCCTTGACCCGGCGCTGCGCCACCACCGCGAGGCCGACGACGCGTCCCTGCCCGAACCCGTGCGCGAGGTTTGGCAGCAGCTGCGCGCCTGTGCGCAGGGTGCCGGTTCGATCACCGAGCTGCTGCCGATGCTGCGTGCCCGCCTGGCCCCCGTGCGCGAGCTGCTGCAGCCGGTCCTGGAAGAATCCCGGCTCGAGCGCAGGTTGCTCTGGGAGCGCATCGGTCGCGCCGAGGCGCCGATGGCCGCGGCAGCGCTGTCGCTGCCGGACAAGGTCGGGCAACTGCGCGAGCTGGTGCAGATCCAGCACGGCGGTTTGATCGAAGCCATCTCCGGCGACCTGCGTCGCATGCAGGACACCTGCGCCGCGGCCCAGGACCACGCGCTGCAGCTTTCCGAAGCCCTGCGTGCCCGCGAGGCCGAGCTCGCCGAGGCCCGTCGCGAGCTCTCGGTGCAGCAATACAGCATCGACCAGCTGTCGGAGCAGGCGCGCCAGCTTGAGCTGGTCAAGGCCTCACGGACCTGGCGCTGGACGCGACCGCTGCGCGTGCTGGGCCGCCTGCTGCGCGGCCAGCTCGGCGCCGACGACCAGGCCCGGCTGCGCACCCGCGTACGGGGCGCGATCGCCAAGGCGCCCCTGATCAGCGACAAGGCGCGTGCGTCCCTGGTGGGCCGGAACCTCGCCGAGGGCAGCCGGGCGCCGTCGGAGCTGCCGGGCCAGGGCGAGCTTGCGGGCGTCACGCTGGCCGCGGCCAAGGAAGGGCTGCCCGATGTGTTCGTCTGGTCCGTGATCGACTGGCATTTCCGCATCCAGCGTCCCCAGCACCTGGCGCGCGCGCTGGCCGGCAAGGGCCATCGGGTGTTTTATGTTTCCAACCATTTCCACGACGCCGCCGAGCCCGGGTTCCGCGTCGAACCGCTCGACGACAGCGGGCGCCTGTTCCAGGTGCACCTCAATCTCGCCGGGCGGCCGCCGATCTACTTCGGCATGCCCGCCGACGACCAGGTCGAAGCGCTCCGGGCGGATCTGGCGAGGCTGCTGGCCTGGACCGGTACGCAGGCGGGCGTGTCGCTGGTGCAGCACCCGTACTGGCTGTCGCTGGCGCGCGCCGTGCCGGCCGCACGCGTCGTCTACGACTGCATGGACCACCACGGCGGCTTCGAGAACAACGCCCCGGCCATCCTCGACGCCGAAGCCCGGCTGGTGGCCGACGCCGACCTGGTGGTCGTGACCTCGGGCTGGCTGGAAGCCGAACTCGGCCCGCGCGCCCGCGCCGTGGCGATGGTGAGGAACGCCGGGGAATATGCGTTCTTCCACCAGCGCCCGGACAAGGTGTTCGCCGACGGGCAGGGCCGCCGGGTCATCGGCTATTACGGCGCCATCGCCGAGTGGTTCGACCTGGACCTGGTGCGCGCGGTCGCACAGGCACAACCCGATGCGCTGGTGCTGCTGGTCGGCAACGACACCGCGGGCGCCGGCGAGGCCCTGGCCGACCTGGCCAACGTGCGCCTGACCGGCGAGGTGCCCTACGCCGACCTGCCGTACTGGCTGCATGGCTTCGACGTCTGCCTGCTGCCGTTCAAGGTGATTCCGCTGACCCTGGCCACCAACCCGGTGAAGGTCTACGAATACCTGGCCGCCGGCAAACCGGTGGTGTCGGTGGACCTGCCGGAGATGGCGCAGTTCGACGGCCTGGTGCGCGTCGCCGGCGACCCGGCGGCCTTCGTCGCCGCCGTCGGCGCGGCCCTGGCCGACGGCCCGGGCGAGGGTGCCGCGGCCCGCCAGGCTTTCGCCGCCAGCCAGACCTGGGAGCATCGTGCCGAAACCTTCGACCGTGCCCTGGCCGAGTTGAACGAGCCGCTGGTGAGCGTCGTCGTGCTGACCTACAACAACCTCGCTTTCACCCAGGCCTGCCTGGCCAGCATCGAAGCACACAGCGACTACGGCAATCTCGAGGTCATCGTCGTCGACAATGCATCTTCCGACGGCTCACCCGAATGGCTGCGGCAATGGGCCGAAGCGCCGTCGCCGGCCGGCCACCAGCGCCGGCTGATCCTCAACGAAGACAACCTGGGCTTCTCGGCGGGCAATAACGTCGGCCTGCGCGCCGCCCGCGGCGAGTTCCTGGTGCTGCTCAACAACGACACCTACGTCACCCCGGGCTGGGTGCGCGGCCTGTGCAACCACCTGCGCGCCGACCCGGGCCTGGGGCTGCTGGGGCCGGTGACGAACAACATCGGCAACGAAGCCAAGCTCGACATCGGTTACGACGGCATGGACGAGATGCTGGAAAAGGCCGCGCTGCACACCCGGGCCCACCCGGGCCAGCGCCGGCCGCTGCGCACCGCCGCGTTCTTCTGCGTGGCGATGCGACGCGACGTCTACCAGCGCGTGGGCGACATGGACGAAGACTTCGGCGTCGGCTTCTTCGAGGACGACGACTACTGCCGTCGGGTCGAACAGGCCGGACTGTCGGTCGCCTGCGCCGAAGACGTGTTCGTGCACCACCACCTGTCGGCCAGCTTCGACGCGCTCAAGGCCGAGACCAAGCGCGAACTGTTCGACGCCAACCGCGCCATCTACGAAAAGAAATGGGGGCCCTGGACTCCGCATGTCTACCGCTGAAGATCGCGGGACGACGCTGGCATCCGGGGGCCACCGGGACCACGGGGTGGGTTGGCGACACGTCGCCTGGGCCGCTGCGGTACCGCTTGCGGCGGCCTGGCTGGCGGCGGCGGCATTGGGCACGCGCTATTCGCCGTGGGGTTTGGCGCTCGATGGGTTGGTGCTGCTGACCCTGCTGGTCGCACTCCGGCTGTCCGCACGCGGGCCAATCGCGCTGTGGATGACGGGCGTGCTTTACGCGCTGCTGCTGGTCGCCGCGCCGGCGTTCAAGGTGGCACAGCTGCAGCAGCCGGTGCTGGCGGCCGACGCCACGGCGCTGGTGGCGTTGCTGCAGGTACTTTCCGGCTGGCGCCTGTGGCTGGCGGCGGCGCTGCTGGCCGGCGTCGCGCTGCTGGCGGCCTGGGCCTGGTGGCCCCGGCGCGGTGGCTGGCTCGGGCTGCTGCTGGCCGCTGGCGTGGCCGCCGGCTGGCTGCTCGGCGCCGCCTGGTTAGACGGCCAGCTTGACCGCGCCGCGCCGCTGGCCTCGCCCGACAACCTGATCGAACGCCTGGAACGACGGGGCGGCGGACTGTTCCTGATGGCCGACTTCGCCCACTACCGGCGCGAAAAGGCCAGCGTCCCCGGCGCGGCGGCGGTCGCCCGGGCACTCGACGGCCTGTCGCGCCCGCGCATGCTGGCCGGCCCCGGCTTCCGCCCGCGCAACGTGCACGTGGTCTTGATCGAAACCGCCTGGGACCCGCTGCAGCTGGGTCATTTCCGGTTCTCCCGCGATCCCTTCGATCCGCGCTTTCGCCGCGCGATGGAGCAGTCGAAGGATTCGGCCGTGCTGGTCCCGGGATTCGGCGGGGCGACCGCGAACGCGGAATTCGAGGCTCTCTGCGGCCTGCCGGCGACCCGCGACCAGGTCGCGTTCGAACACACCCTGGCCAAGCCCATGCCCTGCCTGCCGCGCCTGCTTCGCCAGGCCGGTTACCTGGCCACCGCCAGCCATCCCTACCATGCGGGTTTCTGGAGCCGCGACCAGGCCTACCCGCTGCTGGGTTTCGAACGCTACTACCCAGTCAACGCCTTCGAGCTCGACGACCTGGACGGCATGTTCCTGGCCGATGCCAGCACCTACCGGCAGGTACTGGCGCGGCTGGAGCAGGAAAGCGACCCGCGGCCGCAGTTCAACTACGTCGTCAGCCTGAGCTCGCACTATCCCTACGAGCGCGCGGCGCATCGTCCCGACCGCATCGCGGTGACCCCGCAGGCGCCTTTGCTGGAGGCCTACGCCAATGCCATCGCGTATTCGACGCAGGCGTTCATGGACTACGTCCAGGAAGTGCAGGCGCGCGATCCCGATGCCCTGGTGGTCGGCTTCGGCGACCACGCGCCGGTGCTGGGGCAGGCGCCGGATCCCTACGAGCTCTCGGGCATCGTCCTGCCGACCCGACGCGACTCGGTCGCGGAACCGCCGCTGATGGCCTTGCCGGCGCTGGCGCGCGTGCCCTTGCTGGTGTTCGATGGCCGCAAGGGCGTCGTGCCGGTGGGGGAAATCCCGATGTTCGCGATCTCCGACCTGGTGCTTTCGCGTCTGGGCGAAGACGCCCCGCGCACCTGGCTTTCGGCCTTCCGCGAAGCCGGCCTGCACGCCGATCGCACGCGGCTGTTCCTGGGCCATACGACGGTCCGCCGTGGCGGCCACTGGCAGCTGTGCCGGGGTCCGCACCCCGATTGCGAAGCGGCGCGGTCGCTGCGCGAGCGGCTGGTGACGCTGCGCCAGGACCTGGCGCGCGGCGACCAGCACGCCCTGTCCTGGCTGCAGATCGCCGGGCTGTCGGCACCTACCGGGATGCAGGTGGAAAAACGATTCGCCGACTGCGACCTGCAGGTCGATGCCTGGGGGCCGGACAGCCTGGTGCAGGGCCAGGACTTCAATCCCCAGGCCGACGGCAGCAACACCTTCTGGTTCAGGCTCGCCAGCGCGCGCGGACAGCCGCGGCTGCGCATCGGCCAGGACCTGGACGTGCCGCTCACCATCGCCGGTCTCAATGGGTCGGCCAGCCTGGACCCTGGCCAGCGTGACCGCCTGCGAGATGGCGATGCCCTGGCCTGGGTGTGCCCGGACGGTCGCCAGGGCCAGATCGGTCGTCTGTCGATGCAACCGGCCAACGTCACCGCATCGGCGCAGGCGGGTTGCGCCGCCGGCATCAAGGACTTTGGCCCACGCGAACTGCGCGCCGGCGAACCGTTCAACGTCCAGCCCGACGGCCGGCCGGCGGGCTGGCTGGCGCTGTCGCCGGGCTCGCAGGGGTTCGAACTGACGGTGGCGGGCCAGGTGGTCGATTATTCAATTTCAGACCAGGTGGCCAGCTTCACCGTGGACGAGGCCCTGGCGCCGGCGTTTGCGCAGCCGGGCCACATCCCCGTGGCGCTGGCCTGCGCCGGCAAGGTGGTCGCGCGCGCCCGGATCACGGTGCTCGACCCGGCGCCGCGCTAGGTCCTGCGCCTAGTCGCGAACCGCGTCCCAGCGATCCACCCGCAGCCAGCTGCGGTCCCGGCCGCAGCCGGGCCGGGCGCAGACAGCGTCCCAGATCATGTGGAAGCGCTCCGTTTCCGCGGTGGGATCGCGGCGAAGGTTGGCCCGGGCATGCCGCAGGGCAACCGGCAAGCCCTGGCCTTCCGGCAGGGCCCGTGCGCCGACGCGCAGCGAGTCGGCGCCGGCGAGTGCGGCGAAATACATGCGCGCCTGCGCCGTGCCGTCCTGGCAGGGGGCCTGGGTCCAGCGTTGGATCGCAGGACGGCCCGGGCGGTCCAGTTCCCAGGCCAGGCTGACCGCCGACATGTCAGGGGTGCACGCAAGCTGCAGCTCCAGCCAGCCGGTGGAGGCGTGCGTGGCGGCAAGCGGCAGCGCCAGGGCGATCTCGCCTTTCGCCGCGGGCAGCGACCGTGGCGTCAGGATCGCGGGCGCCAGCCGGTAGAGCGTGGCCGGGCCCGCCCGGGTGACCACGCTGGCCTGCTCGAGAACGCTGGCCAGGCCGGGCAGTTCCTCCGGATGCCGCACGACCAGGTGGGTGGCGCCACTGGCCTCGAGCATCGCCGGCCAGTCCCAGCCCTGCAGCCGGATGTCCCAGATGAACTGGCTATGCCAGCTGACGGCCGCCGACTGGCGTGGCAGCTCGGCCATGACCGCGTTGGTTGAATGGGCGTAGAGCAGGAAGTCGCCGGGTTCGGCGGTGTTGCGGAAATGGCGCGCCAACAGCCGTTCCGGCACGGTGCGCACGAGCACCGCGTCCCGGCCCTGGGTGGCCAGCACGCGGATCTCGCGCGTCATCAGCAGCCACGAACTGGTTGGCAGCAAGAGCACCTGGATGGCCACCAGGGTCGTCATGACCCCGGCCAGCAGCCGCTCGCGCCCGGCGGCCGGCGTGCCCGCCAGGCCGGCGAGCATCAGCACCGCCATCATCGGCATCAGCGGGTGCAGGTAGCGCAGGTACTGGATCTGGCTCAGCAGCAGGGCCGCCGACGCCAGCGTCGCCAGGGCCAGGGCGCGGCTGCGCAGGGGCTGCACCGCCAGCAGCAAGCCGCCCAGCAGTGCGATGGGCAGTACGCCCGCGGCACCGATGCGTCCGCCTTCGTGGAAAGTCGGCGTCTGGAAAACCCAGCGCCAGGGCAGGTCCCAGCCCAGGCCGCTGGTCCAGGTTGGGTCGATGAAATTTTCAGGAAGAAACCACGGCGAACCAAAATAGGCGTTCATCAGTGGCAGCACCGGGTTGCCGGCCAGGCCCCAGGCATAGGCATAGCTGGACCCGCCGGCCAGCACGCCCAGGCCGATCGCCACGGGCAGGTCGCGCCAGGGCAGGGCGGCTCGCCACTGCAGCAGCCACCAGACGAAAAACGGCAGCAGCAGCAAGCCGTTGCTGACCTTGCTGCCCATCAGGGTGCCGGCCAGGGTGGCGAGCAGCCAGAGCGGCGCGCGCCCCGGCGGCACACGCGCGACCAGCAGGCTGGCCACGCAGGCCATCATGGCCGGCGTGGCCGATTCCACCTGCAGGCTGCCCACCAGCATGTAGCTCATCGGCAGGCTGAGGTAGGCCGCCGCGGCCAGCCAGGACAGCCGCGGCGACAAACCCAGCGAACGCGCCAGGCCGCGGACCAGCCACGCCGCCATCAACAGCCAGGCGCAATTGAGGAAGCTGGTGCTCTCGTCGCCCGCCAGCAGCGAAACCAGCGCATGCAGTACGTCGGTGGACCAGGGCGCCAACGCCCAGACCTGGGTGCCGACGTCGAAGCGTGCATGGCCGAACTGCATCAGTTCCCAGACCAGGCCCAGGTGGTAGGCGATATCGTCGGCCATCTGCACCGGCAGCCAGGCGGGCGCGGACACGACGAAGGCCAGCAGGCAGACGGCGAAGGCCGTTCCCGGCGCCTCGTCGACGCCCTGGCGGAACTCGCTGGCCAGGGCCTGCAGGTCGTGTTTCACCTGTCGCCGGCGCCACAGCAGCAGGATCGCAAGCGCCAGCGCCCAGCTGCCGGCGTGGTGCACGGGGAAGGGCAGCAGCCAGCCCGCCACGCCCGCCAGCAGGCCCAGGCCGGCAACGACGCGCAGCAGCGGCGACGTGCCTGCCACCGGCGGCAGCAGCGTGCCCATGGCGACCGCGCCCAGCAGCAGCAGGGTCATGGCTGCCGCGTCGGGCAGTCCGGCCAGGGCCACGCCCGCCACCGGCAGGCTGGCCAGCAACACGGCGCTTGCCGCCCGGATACGCAGCCGCCAGGCCAGCAGGCCCGCCAGTCCGCCGGCGAGCAGGGCCAGCACCAGCGAATCCTGCAGGCGAGGGGCCAGGTCCCGGTAGTCGAAGGGATACACGACCATGCCCGCGGCCAGGGCAAGCAGGCCAGCGGCGAGTGCGAGCGTTCGGAGCAATGGCATACGGCAGGAGCCAGGGCGGCGGCGTTGCGCGATACTCTCAAATCGGACTGCACGGCAACAAGACAGGTACCTGCCTTGGCGACAAATGACGCAAGCACGAACATCGTTTCGCAAGCCCCGGGCAAGCGGCCCCGGGTGGCGGTGGTGATTCCCTGTTACCGGGTCCGTGCCCACGTGCTGGGCGTGATCGAGGCCATTGGCCCGGACGTCACCCGCATTTACTGCGTTGACGACGCCTGCCCCGAGGCCAGCGCCGACCACATCGAAGCCGGAACCCACGACCCCCGCGTCAGGGTGCTGCGCCACGACCAGAACCAGGGGGTCGGCGGCGCCACGATCACCGGCTATCGCCAGGCCATCGCCGACGGCATGGACGTCGTGGTCAAGCTCGATGGCGACGGCCAGATGGACCCTGCCCTGCTGCCGGAGCTGGTGGCGCCGATCCTTCGCGGCGAAGCGGACTACACCAAGGGCAATCGTTTCTGGGACCTGCGCCAGATCGGCCGCATGCCGCTGCTGCGGCGGCTGGGCAATCTCGGGCTGTCGTTCCTGGCCAAGGTTTCCAGCGGTTACTGGGACATCTTCGATCCCACCAACGGTTACACCGCGCTGCATGTCGCCGTCGCCGAACGTTTGCCCCTGGACCAGGTGAGCCGCCGGTATTTTTTCGAGACCGACCTGCTGTTCCGGCTGGGCACCCTGCGCGCGGTGGTGGTGGACGTGCCGATGGACGCGCGCTACGGCGACGAAAAGAGCAACCTCAGGGTCTCGCGCGTGCTGGGCGAGTTCGCCTTCAAGCACCTTCGCAATGCCGGCAAGCGCCTGGTCTACAACTATTACCTGCGCGACCTGCCGGCGGCGTCGCTGGAGCTGCTCGCGGGCGTGCTTCTCCTGGGGTTTTCGCTGGTTTTCGGGGGGTGGCACTGGTGGCTTTCGGCCAGCACCGGCCAGGCCGCGGCCACCGGCACCGTGATGGTGGCGGTGGTGACCTTCGTCAGCGGCCTGCAGTTCGTGCTGGCCTTCCTCAACCACGATATCGCCAACGTGCCGCGGCGGCCCCTGCATACGCTGCTGCATCGCCACCGGCGGATGTGACTAAAATCGGGCTCCCCCCGACCATGGTGTTCCTATGGACCCGCACGTGAGCGTCGTCGCCCCGCCGGACCCGACGGTGCGTTTTCGCTGCAATATCTGCGGCAACGATTGCCAATGCCCGCGCGACCGGCTCGAGCGGGAAACCGCCAGCTGCGATCGCTGTGGTTCGACCCTGCGCATGCGTTCGATCATCGGCCTGCTGACCCGCGAACTGTTCGGCGATTTGCGGCCGCTCGAGGAACAGCCGGTGCGCAAGGACATCCGCGGTGTCGGCCTGAGCGACTGGGTGGAATACGCCACGCGCCTGGCCCGGGTGGTGGACTACGACAACACGTTCTATCACCAGGAACCGCGGCTGGACATCACGCAGATCGGCGACGACATCGCCGGCAGCTGCGACTTCATCATTTCCACCGACGTCTTCGAACACGTGCTGCCGCCGGTGTCCAAGGCCTTCGAAGGGGCGCGCCGGCTGCTCAAGCCCGGCGGTTTGCTGGTGATGACCGTGCCCTACGCGCTGGAGGTCTCGCACACGGTCGAACACTTCCCGGACCTGCACGAATGGTGCCTGGAAGGCGATGCCGTCAGCGGCTTCCGGCTGCGCAACAGGCGCCGGGACGGCGTCGAGGAAGTCTTCGAAAACCTCGTTTTCCACGGCGGCCCCGGCAGTACCCTGGAAATGCGGCTGTTCTCGCGTGACTCGCTGTTGGCGGAACTGCGCGCGGCCGGCTTCAGCGAGGTCCGCATCGCCGACGAAGACCTGCCCGAGATCGGCGTGCACTGGCCCTGCCAGTGGTCGCTGCCGGTTTTGGCCCGGGCCTGATCGGATGACCGGCATGACACCGCGCGAATTCGTGCTCGACGAAGGTGGCGACGCCCGGCTCGAAACGGTGATGGAGCTGTCGCCCCGGTGGCGGGAACTGGCGCATGCGGGCGAGCGTTCGCGCGCGGTGGTACTGGTGCCCGGCGAGTTGTTGCGCAGCCCCTGGCTGGAGGCCGAGGTCGAAACCCAGGTCAGCCTGGTGGTGGCCCGCGGCCTGCCGCAGATCAGTGCCGATGGGCTGACGGCGGAACTGTGGCTGCTCTCCGACGCTGGCCCGGCGCGAAAACTGCTGTGCTGGACCCTGGACAACGAGGCCGACAACAACGGCGAGGCCGCGCTGCTGGTCACCCTGCCCCTGGCCGAGGGCCAGCGCTACGCGCTGGAACTTCGCTGTGGTCCAGGCCCCCAGGGCATTCCGGACGCGGACTGGCTGGCGGTGATCGAATGGGTGGTGGGGCGTTTCGACCGCGTGCCCCTGCTGCGGGCCCGGACCCACGCGGCCTGGCGCCTGGAAAACGAGTTGGCGCATTTCAGCGGCTCCTACGACGCCGCGTTCTACGCCAATCGCCAGAACCCGGCCGCCGTCGCACGACCCGAGGCGGCCCCGCTGCGGGAACTGCCGGCGCAGGCCAGCGAACGGCCGGCGCCGGACCTGGCCATCTGGGACGAACGATTGCGCGATTTGGCGCCGCAGCCGGCGGAAAACGCCTTCCACTACGCGCATCGCCTGCTGCGCCATTTGCTGCCGGTGCCGGCACCCGACTTTGCGGCGCGCTTGCGCATGCTGCAGGAACGCCGGCCGGGGCAGCCGCTGCGCATGCTGTCGCTGTGCGCCGGCAACGCCGCCGTCGAGCGTTCCCTGCTCGAACGCGCCGACGTGCCAGTGCGCCTGTGCCTGGTGGACGTGAACCCCGCGCTGCTCGAGCGCGCCGCGAACGGCATGCCGGCGTGCGTCGAGGTCGACCGGGTGCTCGGCAACGTCGACCAGGTCGGCCCGGACCTGGGCGAATTCGACGTGGTCAACATCACCTCCGGCCTGCACCACTTGGTCGAACTCGAACGGGTGCTCGCCGGCATCGCCGCGACGCTGGCGCCCGAGGGCGAGTTCTGGCTCATCGGCGAACAGATCGGACGCAATGGCAACCGGCTCTGGCCGGACGCCGCCGAGGCGGCCGACGCCGTCTTCTGCGCCTGGCCCGAGCAAAAACGGCGCAACGCCGGCACCGGCCAGGTGGATGCCCGTATTCCCAAGCAGGATTTTTCACGCGCCTGTTTCGAGGGCATTCGCAGCCAGGACATCGAAGGCCTGCTGGGCCGCTACTTCCTGCCGGTGGACGTGCACGTGCGCGACTGTTTCCTCTGGCGGCTGGTCGATCCGGCCTATGCCGGCAACTTCGACCTGGCCGACCCGGCCGACCTGGCGCTGGTCCGGGACGCGACCCGGGCCGAGGCCCTTCATTGGCTCGAAGGCGGGCGGGGCACGTCGGTCAACGGTGTCTGGCGATCCAAGCGCGATGTCCTGCGCGCGCCGCCGCTGCCCAGGGACTGAGCCGCCGGCCGGCCGGCGGTCCTAAAGTACGATCCCGGCCCTGGCGCCGCAGCCGGTAGAATGGCGGTTTCCAGACCTCCCGAGGACTCCCATGACGCGTGCTTCCAAGCTTTACCCGGACGCCCGGTCCGCGCTCGACGGCCTGGTGGCCGACGGGCAGACGCTGGCCGTCGGCGGTTTCGGCCTGTGCGGCATTCCCGAGGCCCTGATCGGCGCGCTGCGCGATTCGGGCGTGAAAGGGCTGACCGCCATTTCCAACAACGCCGGCGTCGATGGCTTCGGCCTGGGCCAGCTGCTGGAAACCCGGCAGATCAGCAAGATGATTTCGTCCTACGTGGGCGAGAACAAGGAATTCGCCCGCCAGTTCCTGGCCAACGAGCTCGAGCTCGAGTTCAACCCGCAGGGCACCCTGGCCGAGCGCCTGCGCGCCGGCGGCGCCGGCATCCCGGCCTTCTTCACCGCCACCGGCTACGGCACGGTCGTGGCCGAGGGCAAGGAAACCCGTGAGTTCAACGGCAAGCACTACGTGCTCGAGACCGCCCTGGTCGCCGACGTGTCGCTGGTGAAGGCCTGGAAGGCCGACAAGGCCGGCAACCTGGTGTTCCGCAAGACCGCGCGCAACTTCAACCCGGCCTGCGCCATGGCCGGCAAGGTCTGCGTGGCCGAAGTCGAGGAAGTGGTGGAGGTCGGCGCCATCGATCCAGACCACGTGCACCTGCCCGGCATCTACGTCGACCGCATCGTGCACAACCCCACCCCCGAGAAGCGCATCGAGCAGCGCACCGTGCAAGGAGCGAACTGATGGCCTGGACCCGCGATGAAATGGCGCAGCGCGCCGCCGCCGAACTCACCGACGGCGCCTACGTGAACCTGGGCATCGGCCTGCCGACCCTGGTCGCCAACCACATCCCCGACGGCGTCGACGTCTGGCTGCAGTCGGAAAACGGACTGCTCGGCATCGGCCCGTTCCCGACCGAAGAGGAAGTGGACGCCGACCTGATCAACGCCGGCAAGCAGACCGTCACTGCCCGCGAGGGCGCCAGCTACTTCGGCAGCCACGACAGCTTCGCGATGATCCGCGGCGGCCACATCGACCTGGCGATCCTGGGCGCGATGGAAGTCACCGACCAGGGCGACCTGGCCAACTGGATGGTGCCCGGCAAGATGGTCAAGGGCATGGGCGGCGCCATGGACCTGGTGGCCGGCGTCAAGCGCGTGGTGGTGCTGATGGAGCACTGCACCAAGACCGGCGAGCCGAAGATCCTGCCGCAGTGCACGCTGCCGCTGACCGGCGTCGGCGTGGTCGACCGCATCATCACCGACCTGGCCGTGATGGACGTCACCGCCGATGGCCTGGTGCTGGTGGAAACCGCGCCCGGCGTCAGCGAGGACGAACTGCGCGGCAAGACCGGCGTGCCCTTCCGCACGGCGGCCTGAGCCAGCCATGATCCGCCAGGTCGTCGGCTTCGGCCTGGTCGGCGGCCTGCAGCTGCTGCTGGACTGGGCCTGCTTCGTGGCCCTGACCGCGCTGGGCGTGGCGGTGCTGCCGGCCAACCTGGTCGGCCGCGTCGCAGGCGCCAGCCTGGGCTTCTGGGCCAATGGCCGCTTCACCTTCGCCAATCCGGGTGAACCGCCGCGCCTGGGCCGGCGTCGCCTGCTGCGCTACGTGATCTTCTGGCTGGCGATGAGCGCACTCAGCACGCTGGCGGTGATGGGCCTGGACCAGCTGCACGGCCTGCACGCGGCCTGGCTGGGCAAGCCGCTGGTGGATGCCGTGCTGGCGGCCATCGGATTCCTGGCCGCGAAATATTGGATCTACAGGTAACATCCGGATGGCCGGCAGGGGAGCCGGGATTTTCGGGGAAACCATGTCAGCTGAAGATTTCGTGGTGCCGGTGGATTCGGCGCCTGTCGAGCCGCCGGCGCAGCCGCCGGCCTTGCCGACCCAGCCGCCGCCGCACGAGCCGCGGCGCCTGCCGGTGCAGTTCCACGGCCGGGCCGGGGAATATTTCGGCATCTGGATCGTCAATGTCGTCTTGACCCTGCTGACCCTGGGCATTTATTCGGCCTGGGCCAAGGTGCGCACCGAGCGCTATTTCTACGGCAATACCCGCATCGACGGTTCGGCCTTCGAGTACCTGGCCACGCCGATCCAGATCCTCAAGGGCCGGCTGATCGCCTACGCGGTGGTCATCGCCCTGGGCATCACTGCCCACTTTGGTTTCCTGGTGGTCTATTTCCCGCTGGTCATCGCCATCCTGCTGCTGCTGCCCTGGCTGCTGCAGCGGGCGCTGCGGTTCCGGGCGCGCTATTCGGCCTGGCGCGGGCTGCGCTTTCGTTTCGTCAACGGCGTCGACGATGCCTACCTGAACTTCATGTTCCGGCCGCTGCTGATGATCCCGACGATGTACATGCTGCTGCCCTGGGTGCGAAAGCACCAGCAGGAATACATCGTCACCGGGCATCGTTTCGGCGGCCTGCGGTTCGGGTTCCAGGGCGAGCTCGGGCCTTATTACATCCCGTTCGCGATCACCCTGGGCGCGGGTTTCGCGGCGTACATGGTGATGATGGTGGCTATTTTCGGGATCGCATTCTTCATGGAAGGCGCGGGCACGGGCGGCGAGCCGTCCAGCGAAGCCCTGGTGGCGATGTTCGTTCCGATCATCTTCGTGTACCTGGCCCTGCTGGTGCTGCCGGTGTTCCTGCGCACGCGCTACACCAACCTGATGTGGGGCAATACCCGGCTGGGGCCGCATCGCTTCGCCTGCACGCTGCGGGCGCGCGACATCATCTGGATCTACCTCAGCAACGGCCTCGCCATCGTCTTCAGCCTGGGCCTGGCCGTGCCTTGGGCGATGGTGCGGCTGGCGAAGTATCGCGCCGCGCATTTCGAGCTGCTGGCGCTGGGCGACCTGGACGACTTCGTGGCCGAAGCCGAACGCGCCGAGAGCGCTGCCAGTGCCGAGCTCGTTGACGCGCTCGACCTGGACGTGGGCATCGGCCTGTGACCGAACTGCCGGGCACCTGGTACGACGGCCGCAGCAGCCGGGGCCAGCCGGCCCGGCTGCGTTCGCCGGCTCCGGGGCGGCTGGTGTTGGCCATCGCCGAGGGCGAGCGCGAATTCGACGCCGGCGAGGTGACGCTCAGCCCGCGCCTGGGCCAGCTGGCGCGCGAACTGCGTTTCGTTGGCGGCGGCCATATGGAACTCGAACACTCACCGCTGCTCGACCAGTGGCTGCCCGGCCGCAGCCGCATCGAAGCCGCGGTGGACTGGCTCGAACGCCGCCGCGCCGCGGTGCTGTCGGCGACGGCGGCACTGGTGGTTGGCGTCATCGCTTTTTTCCAGCTCGGCCTGCCCTGGATGGCGCGCGAAGTTGCCCCCCTGGTGCCGCCGCCGATCGAGCGCACCATTTCGAACCAGGCCCTGGCCCTGCTCGATGGCCACCTGCTGGAACCGACCCGCCTGCCGGCACCGCGTCGGGAATCGCTGCAGCAAAGTTTCTTCGACATGACCCGCGGCCTGCCGCGCGCCGACGGGCTGCGCCTGGACTTCCGGCACGCCCCGGGCATCGGCCCGAACGCCTTCGTGCTGCCCGACGGTCAGGTGGTGATGACCGACCAGCTGGTCACGCTGGCCAAGGATGATGAAGAGTTGCTGGCCGTGCTGGCCCACGAGGCCGGCCACCACGAACACCGCCACGGCCTGCGCCGGGCGCTGGAGAAGTCGGCGATGCTGGTGGTGGTGGGCTTCCTGTTCGGCGACGTGTCGGGCACCGGCGCGCTGTCGGTGTCGCTGCCGGTGCTGCTGGTCGAAAGCGGCTACAGCCGCCAGCACGAGCGCGAGGCCGACGAGTTCGCTTTCCGGCAGCTGGCGGCGAAAGGTTATTCGCCCGATGCCTTCGCCCGGATCATGGGGCGCATGAGCTTCGACGGGAAAATCGATTCCGGCCTCGGCCCCATCGGCTACCTGTCTTCGCACCCGCCCAGTGCAGAACGCATCGAGGCGGCGCGCGCCGCCGCGGCTTCAGGGTCCGCGGCGGACGAGGCCGTCGGCAGCGACCAGGCCGGCGAGTAGCGCCGACAATCGTGCGGTGATTGCGTCCCAGTGGTAGTCGGCCACCGCTTCGGGCGAAAGGTCGAAGCGCGCGCCGAGTTCGCCGCCGCGCTTGAGCGCGAGCAATTCGCGCAGGGTCGTGGCCAGCGCATCGGCGCGCGCCGGGCAGGCCAGGCCGCGGCCGGTGGACTGCACCAGGGCCGGGGCCGGGTCGCCGTCGTCATGGAAAACATGCAGCAGCGGCCGCGCGGCGCCGAAATATTCCTGCACCTTGCCCGGTGACTGCGCCGTGCCGGCGTTGCCGACGCTGACCAGCACGTCGGCGGTCATCTGCAGCGCCAGGGCGTCGCGGTGGCCCAGTTCACCCGCCAGGACGATGGCCTGCGGATGCCGCGTGGCGGCGGCGAGCACGGCCTCGGGCATTTCCGGTCCGGCGATCACCAGCTCGACGCCCGGCGTGGCGGCGACGGCTTCGAGCAGCGCGGCCGGATCGCGGAAGGGGTAAAAGCGGCCGGTGTAGACCAGGCGCAGGCCATTGCCGGCCGGCATCGGCACCGCGGCCTGCGGCGTGAAGCCCTGCGGCAGCACCGCGATGGCATGGGGCAGGGGGCCGTGGCGCTGGGCCAGCAGCGCGGCGGTGGCCGGGTTGGTGGCGCTGGCGGCGCCGGCTTCCCGCAGCGCGGCCGCTTCCAACCGGGCCGCAGGTCCGCGCCAGTGCCAGGGCGTGTACGGCGCCAGCACCGGGTCGGCAAGATCGGCCAGCCAGGGAATGCCGAGCCGGGTGAGCTGGCGGCCGACCAGCAACGAGGCGGCGGGTTCGTGCATCACCAGGGCGACGTTGGGACGCTGCGCCGCGCACAGCGCCTCGAGCTGGCGCCGGGCGTCGCGCACCCACAGCGCGCGGCCGTCGGGGAAACACAGCGCATCCATCGTGCGGCGCAGCCGGTTGATGGCGCGGCCTTTCCAGTTCAGTGCTGCTGGCGAGGCATTGACGCTGCCGTCGGCGGTGGGCTGCGCCTCGTCATCCACTTCCGAATGTCGACGACGCGCAACCAGGCGGTCGATACGTTCTTCCAGCCAGCCGGGCGAAGCCCGCAGCACGCGCACGTTGGCCGGCAGCGCCGGTTCGGCGAAGCCGGGCAGGCGGCTGCGGGTCAGCACCCACACCTGGTCGGCTTCGTCGGCCAGGCGCCGGGTGAAGGCCATCGCCCGGATCGCCTGCGGGCTGCGCGCCGGCGGGAAATCATGGCTGACCACGAGGACGGTGCGTCCGCGCAGGCTGGGTTGGCTTGGCGACACGCTGTCCGTGGCCAGACTCCCGCTCAGAGGGCCGGGACGTTCCCGGTGCCGGTGATGATGCCAGCGATCCGGGCCGCGGCGTGGCCGTCGCCGTAAGGATTATGGGCCCGCGCCATCTCGGCCCGGGCCGCAGGGTCGTCGAGCAGGCGGCTGGCTTCGGCGACGATGCGGGCGCGGTCGGTGCCGACCAGGCGCACGGTGCCGGCTTCGACGGCCTCGGGGCGTTCGGTGGTGTCGCGCATCACCAGCACCGGCTTGCCCAGCGAGGGCGCTTCTTCCTGGATGCCGCCCGAGTCGGTGAGGATCAGGTGGGCGCGGGTCATCAGGTAGACGAAGGGCAGGTAGTCCTGGGGCTCGACCAGCACCACGCCGGGCACGTCGCCCAGGATGCGTTTCACCGGGGCCTGCACCTGCGGGTTCAGGTGCACCGGATAGAGCACCTGGGTATCGCCGCGTTCGGCCAGGTCGCGGATGGCCAGGCACATCTGCTCGAAGCCGTCGCCGAAGTTCTCCCGGCGGTGGCCGGTGACCAGCACCAGGCGTTTTTCGGCGTCGAGGAAGGGAAAACGCGCGGCCAGCGACGCGGCCAGCTCCGGCTCGGCTTCGATGCGGCCGACCACGGCCAGCAGCGCGTCGATGACGGTGTTGCCGGTGACGTGGATCGACGCCGCCGGCAGGTTCTCCGCCAGCAGGTTGTCGCGCGAACGGGTCGTCGGCGCGAAATGCAGCGCTGTGATCGGCGCGGTCAGGCGGCGGTTGGCTTCTTCCGGCCAGGGTGCCTGCAGGTTGCCGGTGCGCAGGCCGGCCTCGACGTGGCCGACGGGTACGCGGGCGTAAAACGCCGCCAGCGCCGTCGCCAGCGTCGTCGAGGTATCGCCGTGCACCAGCACCAGGTCGGGCCGGCGATTTTCCAGCACCGTGGTCATGCCGGTGAGGATGCGCGCGAACAGGTCGGGCAGGGACTGCCCGGGGGCCATCAGGTCGAGGTCGTCGTCGGGCACCAGGCCAAACAGCTCGAGCACCTGGTCGAGCATCTGCCGGTGCTGGGCGGTGACGCAGACCAGGGTCTCGACGCCCGGCGTGGCCTTCAACGCGGCCACCACCGGCGCCATCTTGATGGCTTCGGGACGCGTCCCGAACACCACCATGATCCGCCGCGGGGCCGCGTCAGCGGCGTTCGTCAAAGCGCCTTCTCCAGCTCCGGCACGATCTGGAACAGGTCGCCGACCAGGCCGATGTCGGCGATCTCGAAGATCGGCGCTTCCGGGTCCTTGTTGATCGCGACGATGGTGCCCGCGTCCTTGATGCCGGTCAGGTGCTGGATGGCGCCGGAGATGCCGATGGCGACGTACAGGTCGGGCGCGATGATCTTGCCGGTCTGGCCGACCTGCAGTTCATTGGGCACGTAGCCGGCGTCGACCGCGGCGCGCGAGGCACCGACGGCGGCACCCATCTTGTCGGCCAGCGAGTAGATGATCTTGAACGCGTCCGGCGAACCCATCGCGCGGCCGCCGGAGATCACCTTGGCGGCGCCCTGCAGGTCGGGGCGGTCGGACTTGCCCTGCTTGAGTTCGACGAAGCGGGTGTGCTCGGGCAGGGTGGCGGTGACGCTGGTCGGTTCGACGCTGGCGCTGCCGCCTTCGCCGGCCTGCGGCCAGGAGGCGGTGCGCACGGTGGCGACCACGGTCATCGACGACGGTGCTTCGACGGTGATGATGGCGTTGCCGGCGTAGATCGGCCGCTTGAACACGTGCGAGGACTCGACCGCCATGATGTCCGAGACCTGGGCCACGCCCAGCAGGGCCGCGACGCAGGGCATCAGGTCCTTGCCGAAAGTGGTGGAGGGGCCGAACACGTGCGAATAACCCTCGGCCAGCTTGGCGACCTGGGGCGCCAGCACCTGGGCCACCGGGTGGGCGTTGGCGGCGTTGGCAACGGCCAGCACTTTGGCGACGCCGTCGATCTTCGCGGCTTCCGCGGCAACCGCGTCGGGCGAATCGGACAGCACGGCGACGTGGATCTCGGCGCCGTCGATGGCCTGGGCGCAGCTGACGCAGCGCGCGGTGGAGGGGTTCAGCTTGCCGTCGAGGTGTTCGGCAACGATAAGGATCTTGCTCATGTCTGGGTCTCCTTAGGCCAGGCCCTTGGCCTTGAGGGCCGAGACCAGCTCGGCGACGTCCTTCACCATCACGCCGCGGCTGCGCTTGGCCGGCGGGGCGTAGGTGCTGGTCTTGAGATGGTTGCCGTCCTCGACGCCGAGGTCGGCGAAGTTGATGGTTTCCATGGGCTTGGACTTGGCCTTCATGATGTCGGGCAGCTTGATGAAGCGCGGCTCGTTCAGGCGCAGGTCGGTGGTGATCACCGCCGGCAGCTGCACTTCCAGGGTTTCCAGGCCGGCGTCGACCTCGCGGATGACCAGGGCGGTGCTGTCGGTGGCGTCGACCTTGCTGGCGAAGGTGGCCTGCGGGCGGCCCCAGAGGGTGGCCAGCATCTGGCCGGTCTGGTTGGCGTCGTCGTCGATGGCCTGCTTGCCCAGCAGCACGATCTGCGGCTCTTCCTTTTCGACCAGCTTGAGCAGCGCCCGGGCGGCGGTGAGCGGCTGCACCGGCTGGTCGGTGACCACGTGGATGGCGCGGTTGGCGCCCATGGCCAGGCCATTGCGCAGGTGCGCCTGGCAGTCGGCCGGGCCCAGGGTGACGACCACGACTTCGGTGGCGATGCCCTTGTCGCGCAGGCGCAGGGCTTCTTCCAGGGCGATGTCGTCGAAGGGGTTGGCGGAGAGCTTGACGCCGTCCGTGACCACCCCTGACCCATCGGGCTTGACCTGGATGCGGACGTTGTAGTCCACGACCCGCTTGTAACCGACCAGAATCTTCATGTTCGATGCGCTCCGTTCCGGTGGGCGCCCGTGGGGAGCGCCCGCAAGTAGAATCGGCAATTCTACCTTGGCCGCTGGTGCCGGGGGCGTGCACGGAGCGGGCAACCGTATGGTGATGGGCTTGGGCTGGCAGGCGTGGCTGACGATCGGCGTGGTCCTGGCCACGCTGGGCCTGCTGTGGTGGGGTCGCCTGGGCCCGGACAAGGTGCTGGCGGGCGCGGCCGCCCTGCTGGTCCTGGGCGGCGTGCTCACCCCGGTCCAGGCGCTGGCCGGCTTCTGGAACCCGGGCGTGCTGACCGTGGCGGTGCTGTTCGTGCTGGTGGCGGCCCTGCGCAGCACCGGCGCCATCGCCTGGATCGGCCGGGGCGTGCTGGGGCCGCCGCGCGGCGAACTGCGGGCCCGGCTGCGGCTGTCCGGCCTGGCCGGGGCGCTGAGCGCCTTCGTGAACAACACCCCGATCGTGGCCACGCTGACCTCGGCGGTCGAGCACTGGAGCCGGGCCAGCGGCGTCGCGCCCTCGAAGCTGCTGCTGCCGATGAACTACGCCACCATCCTGGGCGGCATGTGTTCGCTGCTGGGCACCAGCACCAACCTGATCGTGGCCGGCCTGGTGATCGCCAGCGGCCTGCCGGCGATGGCCATGTTCGACCCCTTCCCGGTCGCCTTCCCGGTGCTGCTGGCGGGGCTGCTGTACCTGGGCGTGGCCAGCCGCTGGCTGCTGCCGGTGCGCCTGTCCGCGTTCGACCAGGCGGCCAAGGACGCCCGCGAATATGCGGTCGAGATGCTGGTCACCGAAGGCGGCGGCCTGGCCGGCAAGTCGGTGGCCGCGGCCGGGCTGCGCCACCTCAAGGGCAGCTTCCTGATCGAACTCTCGCGCGAACGCGACCTGCTCTCGGCCGTGGCCCCGGCCACCGTGCTGCGCGCGGGCGACCGCCTGGTCTTCGTCGGCGGCACCGACGCGGTGCGCGAACTGCGCCGCATCCCGGGCCTTCGGCCGGCCACCGACCAGTGGTTCAAGCTCGATACGGTCAGCTCCAAGCGCCACCTGGCCGAACTGGTGCTGTCGCGGTTCTCGCCGGCGGTGGGCCACACGCTGCGCGAGTCGACCTTTCGCGATCGTTACGGCGCGGTGGTGATCGCGGTCAACCGCCACGGCCAGCGCCTGCACCAGAAGCCCGGCGACGTCGTGCTGCAGGCCGGCGACACCCTGCTGGTGGAAACCGACCCGGAGTTCACGGTGCGCTTCGCCACGGCCTCGGATTTCCTCACGGTGACCCTGCTCGACGGCGAGCGGCCGGTGGACCGGCGCCGCGCGCTGACCACCCTGGGCATCCTGGGCCTGATGGTGCTGGCCAATTCGGTGCTGGGCCTGCCCATCCTGTGGTCGGCGGTGGGCGCGGCGCTGGCGGTGGTGCTGGCGCGCTGCGTGAAGCTGGTCGAACTGTGGCGCAGCCTGGACCTGCGCCTGCTGCTGGTGATCGCCTGTTCGTTCGCGCTGGGCGCGGCGGTGGACCGCACCGGCGTCGCTGCCGCCGTCGCCTCGGGCCTGGGCGGGCTGGCCGGTGCCGATCCCTTCGCCAGCCTGGTGCTGGTGTACGTGATGGCGGTGGCGTTCACCGAATTGCTGACCAACAACGCCGCGGCGATCCTGGTGTTCCCCATCGCGATGGGCGTGGCCGAGCAGCTGGGGGTGAGCCCGATGCCCTTCGTGATCGCGCTGATGATCGGCGCCTCGGCCGGCTTCATGACGCCCATCGGCTACCAGACCAACCTGATGGTCTACGGTCCCGGCGGCTACCGCTTCACCGACTACGTGCGCCTGGGCGGGCCGCTGTCGCTGGTGGTCGGCACGGTGGCGCTGTGGCTGATTCCACGGTTCTTCCCGTTCTGAACCCCGGCGACTGCCTGTCTATACTGCCCCTGACCCCGACGAAGCCGCCGAGATGATTGCCGCCGACACCCTGTCCCACCTCGACCGCCTCGAGGCCGAATCGATCCACATCCTGCGCGAGGTCGCGGCCGAGTTCCGCAACCCGGTGATGATGTATTCGGTCGGCAAGGACAGCTCGGTGCTGCTGCACCTGCTGGTGAAGGCCTTCGCGCCGGCCCGGCCGCCGATCCCGCTGCTGCACGTGGACACCGGCTGGAAGTTCCGCGAGATGATCGCCTTCCGCGACCGCCGCGCCGCCGAAACCGGCGTGCAACTGCACACCCATACCAATCCCGAGGGCAAGGCCCAGGGCGTGAACCCCTTCAGCCACGGCGCCACCGTGCACACCGACGTGATGAAGACCCAGGCCCTGAAGCAGGCGCTGGACAAGTGGGGCTTCGACGCGGCCATCGGCGGCGCCCGCCGCGACGAGGAAAAGTCCCGGGCCAAGGAGCGCGTGTTCTCCTTCCGCAGTGCCCAGCACCGCTGGGATCCCAAAACCCAGCGCCCGGAGCTGTGGAACCTCTACAACGCCCGCATCCACAAGGGCGAAAGCGTGCGCGTGTTCCCGATCTCGAACTGGACCGAGCTCGACGTCTGGCTCTACATCTACCGCGAGAAGATCCCGGTGCCTTCGCTCTATTTCGCCGCCGAGCGGCCGGTGGTCGAGCGCGACGGCAGCCTGATCATGGTCGACGACGCGCGCATGCCGCTGCGCGACGGCGAGACGCCGCAGATGCGCAAGGTGCGCTTCCGCACGCTGGGCTGCTACCCGCTGACCGGTGCGATCGAATCGCAGGCCGATACGCTCGAGGCGATCATCGCCGAGATGCTGGTCGCCACCACCTCCGAACGCCAGGGCCGGGTAATCGACCACGACCCGTCGGCGTCGATGGAAAAGAAGAAGCAGGAGGGCTATTTCTGATGGCCACCGACAAGCCCGTCACCCCTGTAGGAGCGCCTTCAGGCGCGAATCCTTCCTTTGCCGAAGACAAAGGCTTCGCGCCTGAAGGCGCTCCTACAAAAGCCTCGTTGGTTGCTGATTACCTGCGCCAGCACGAAACCAAGGGCCTGCTGCGCTTCATCACCTGCGGCAGCGTCGACGACGGCAAGTCGACGTTGATTGGCCGGCTGCTGCACGACACCAAGCGCCTGTTCGACGACCAGGTTGCGGCGCTGGAAGCCGACAGCCGCCGCCACGGCACCCAGGGCGAGGGCATCGACTTCGCCTTGCTGGTCGACGGCCTGTCGGCCGAGCGCGAGCAGGGAATCACCATCGACGTCGCTTACCGCTTCTTCGACACCGACCGGCGCAAGTTCATCGTCGCCGACTGCCCGGGCCACGAACAGTACACCCGCAACATGGCCACCGGCGCCTCCACGGCCGACCTTGCCGTGGTGCTGGTGGACGCGCGCAAGGGCCTGCTGACGCAGACGCGCCGGCATAGCTACATCGTTTCGCTGCTGGGCATCCGCCACGTGCTGCTGGCGGTGAACAAGATGGACCTGGTGGGCTACGACCAGGCGGTATTCGACGATATCGTCGCCGGCTACGCCGACCTGGCGAAACAGCTCGACATCCCGCACGTGCAGGCGATTGCGCTGTCGGCGCTGCGGGGCGACAACATGACCGGCGCCTCGGCGGCGATGCCCTGGTACACCGGCCCCAGCCTGCTTGAACACCTGGAAACCGTGGACGCGCGCCGGGACGGCAGCGAAGTCGGTTTCCGGCTGCCGGTGCAGTGGGTCTGCCGGCCGAACCAGGACTTCCGCGGCTTCGCCGGCTCCATCGCCGCCGGCGAGGTGCGCCCGGGCGACGCGGTGGTGGTGCTGCCCTCGGGGCGGCGTTCGACCGTGGCGCGCATCGTCACCGCCGACGGCGACCTGCCACGGGCCGGCGCCGGCCAGGCCATCACCCTGGCCCTGGCCGACGAAGTGGACGTGAGCCGCGGTGACGTCATCGCCGCCGCCGACGCCGCGCCGCAGGTGGCCGACCAGTTCGCCGCCCACCTGCTGTGGATGGGCGACGCGCCGCTGCTGCCGGGTCGGCCGTACTGGCTCAAGATCGGCGCGCGCACCGTCAGCGCTCAGGTCACCGAGATCAAGCACAAGGTCGACGTGAACACCCAGGCGCAGCTGGCGGCCAAGTCGCTCGAGCTCAATGAAGTCGCCTACTGCAACCTGGGCCTGGACCAGGCCATCCCCTTCGAGGCCTATCGCGACAATCGCGCGCTGGGTGGTTTCATCCTGATCGACCGGCAGTCCAATGCCACGGTCGGCGCCGGCACGCTTGAATTCGCCCTGCGACGCTCGGCCAACATCCACTGGCAGCCGCTGGAAGTGGACAAGGCGGCGCGCTCGCGCATCAAGGGCCAGTCGCCGCGCTGCCTGTGGTTCACCGGCCTGTCCGGCGCCGGCAAGTCCACGGTCGCCAACCTGGTCGAAAAGCAGCTGCTGGCCAAGGGTTACCACACGTACCTGCTCGACGGCGACAACGTGCGCCACGGGCTGAACAAGGACCTGGGTTTCACCGACGAGGATCGCGTCGAGAACATCCGCCGCGTCGCCGAAGTGGCGCGACTGATGACCGACGCCGGCCTGATCGTGCTGGTGAGCTTCATCTCGCCGTTCCGGGCCGAGCGGCGCATGGCCCGCGAACTGTTCCCCCAGGACGAATTCCTCGAGGTGTTCGTGGACACGCCGCTGGCGGACGCCGAACGCCGCGACGTCAAGGGCCTCTACGCCAAGGCGCGCGCCGGCAAGATCAAGAACTTCACCGGCATCGATTCGCCCTACGAGGCGCCGGAGCATCCGGAGATCCACCTCGCCGGCGGCGAGGAGTCGGCCGAAGCGATGGCGGCGCGCGTCATCACCCGTCTCCTCGGCTAGGCGGCAAATGTAGGAGCGCCTTCAGGCGCGAATCTTTTGACTTCGCCTTTGGCAAAGAAGGGATTCGCGCCTGAAGGCGCTCCTACAGGTCACCCAGGCGGGCGGCGAGGACCTGGGCGAATCGGGCGGCGGCGCCTTCGCCGTAGGGCAGGAAGACCGAGGGCTCGGTGAGTTCCAGTTCCAGCAGCTGCGGGCCGGTGGGCGAGGGCAGCAGGTCGACGCGGGCGTAGGCCAGGGTGTCGAAGGGCAGGCTGGCCAGCACGCTGGCCGCCAGCGCGTGTTCGGCATCGGAGGGTTCACGCGCCTGGATGTGTTCTTCCTTGAACAGCGCGCGGGTCGGGCCTTCGCCGCGCCGCAGCAGGGGCGCCTTGCGGATGGCGTGGCTGTACTGGCCTTCGAAGAAAAGCAGCGCGGTTTCGCCGTGCTCGTCCACCGCGTGCAGGTAGGGCTGCACCAGCACGTGGCGGCCGGAATCGAGCAGGCGCCTGGCGTGGGCGAGGGCGGCTTCGCGCTCGCTGCGCTGGTAGCGCTGGGCATCGCGCGAGCCGGCACCGACGGTGGGCTTGACCACGAATTCCTCGAGGTCGGGCAGGGATGCAGGGTCTTCGCCGGGTGCCAGGAAGTGGCTTTCGATCACCGGCAGGCCACGCTGGGCGAGGTCGCCGAGGTAGCGTTTGTCGGTGTTCCAGCGCACCACCTCGGGCGGGTTCCACAGCCGCGACACCGACTGCACGCGGTCGCACCAGGCCAGGAATTCCGGCAGCCGGTCCATGTAGTCCCAGGTCGAGCGCAGCAGCACGGCGTCGAATCGCGCCCAGCTGACCGTCGGGTCGTCCCAGGCCATCACCTGGGCGTCGATGCCCGCGGCCAGGCAGGCCTGGTGCAGCGGCACCAGGTCCTCGTCCAGCGAAAGCGCAGCGATGGCGGTTGCAAGCGCGAGTTTCATCATTTCCAGTCTTGTGGGAGGGACTTCAGTCCCGATGCTTTTGCCGCGATGGGATCGGGACTGAAGTCCCTCCCACAGGAGGGCTCACAGGTTCTGGTAGTTCGGGCCCGAGCCGCCTTCCGGCGTCACCCAGTTGATGATCTGGTAGGGGTCCTTGATGTCGCAGGTCTTGCAGTGCACGCAGTTGGCGGCGTTGATCTGCAGGCGCTTGCCCTTTTCATCCTCGACGATCTCGTAGACCGACGCCGGACAGAAGCGCTGGCAGGGATTGCCGTACTCCTCGGCGCAGCGGGTGACGCAGATGTCGGGGTCGGCCACGTGCAGGTGCACGGGCTGGTCTTCGTCGTGCTCGGTGGCGGCGAAATAGACGCCCGCCAGGCGATCGCGCGGCGCCAGCGTGCGCTCGACGTAATCGCGCTCCGGCTTTTCGGCTTCGTCGAGCTTTTGCAGCGCGCTCCAGTCCGGATGGCAGCGCCAGGTCCAGGGCGACAGGCCCGCGGTGACGGTTTCCCAGGCCGAGTTGGCCAGGCCGAACCACAGTCCTTTCTTGAAGCCGGGCTTGATGTTGCGGACCTTGCGCAGTTCGGCCATCGCCGGCGACGCGCGCAGTTTGGCATCGAAGCCGGCGGCGGCCGGTGCATCCTGGCCGGCCAGGTGTTCGGCCGCCAGCATGCCGCTGCGGATCGCCTGGTGCGTGCCCTTGACCTTGGGCACGTTGAGCAGGCCGGCGGTGTCGCCGATCAGCAGGGCGCCGGGCATCTCGACCTTGGGCAGCGACTGCCAGCCGCCGGTGACGATGGCGCGGGCACCGGCGCTGAGGATTTCGCCGCCTTCGAGCAGCGGCTTGACCATCGGGTGGTGCTTGAACTGCTGGAAGGCTTCGTAGGGCTGGTAGTTCGGATCGCGGTAGTCCAGGCCCGACACGTAGCCGATGGCCACGCGGTCCTTGTCCAGGTGGTAGATGAAGCTGCCGCCGTAGGTCTTGCTGTCGGCGGGCCAGCCGAAACTGTGGAAGATCTTGCCGGGCTGGGCGCGGCCCGACGGCAGCTGCCAGAGTTCCTTGATGCCGATCGAGTAGTTCTGCGGGTCGGACTCGGCGTCCAGGCCGAACTTGCGGACCAGCTGCTTGGTGAGGTGGCCTCGTGCGCCTTCGGCAAGCACGGTCACCTTCGCCCGGATGTCGATGCCCTGGGTGTAGCCGGCCTTGTGCGAACCGTCCTTGGCCACGCCCATGTCGCCGATGCGCACGCCGCAAACCGCGCCCGCCTCGTCGAACAGCGTTTCGGCCGCGGCGAAACCCGGGTAGATCTCGACGCCCAGGGCCTCGGCCTGGGGCGCCAGCCAGGCGCACAGGGCGCCCAGCGAAACGATGAAGTTGCCGTGGTTGGCCATGCCCGGCGGGATGACCGGGAACTTGGTGCCGCCGGTCTTGGTGAGGTACCAGAATTCATCCTCGGTGGCCGGCACGCAGACCGGCGGCGGATTGTCGCGCCAGCCCGGGAGCAGGTCGTCCAGCGGACCCGGCTCGATGACCGCGCCGGACAGGATGTGGGCGCCGATGGTCGAGGATTTCTCGATGACGCAGACCGAAAGCTCGGGCTTGAGCTGCTTGAGCCGGATCGCGAACGACAGGCCGGCCGGGCCGGCGCCCACCGCCACGACGTCGTATTCCATCACGTCACGCTCACTCATCCGGTTCGCCTCCATCCATGCCTGGCCCGATTGTCCCGGTTTGCCCACGGGCGGGCAATCAAGGACACTGCGGAGCCAGCCAAGCCACGGAACATGTCGCGCATGACCGCCAGCCCCGACGACCTGCGCCAGGCCCCGCTGTATCGCGTGCTGCACGCGCTGGCGCGGGGTGAAACCACCAGCGAGGCGCTCACCGGCGCCTGCCTCGCCGCGATCGCGCGCGACGGCCATCTCAATGCCTGGACCTGGGTCGATTCCGCCGGGGCGATCGCGGCGGCGCGGGCCAGCGACGACCGCCGCGCCGAAGGCAAGCCCCTGGGTCGCCTGGACGGCGTGCCCATCGCGGTCACCGACGCCTTCGACATCGCAGGCATGCCGACCAGCCTGGGCCTGCCCGGCCATCCCGGCCTGGCCGCGGAAGACGCCCAGGTCGTGCGCCGCCTGCGCGGCGCCGGCGCGGTGTTCCTGGGCAAGACCAACCTGGACGAAGCCGCCTTCGGCACTGTCGGACGCAATCCGCACTTCGGCGACGTGCGCAATCCGCGCCTGCCCGACCGGGCCGCGGGCGGCGCCTCCGGCGGTTCGGCCGCGGCGCTGGCCGCCGGCCACGCGGTGGTCGGCCTGGGCGTGGACACCCTGGGCGCCACCCGCATCCCGGCGGCCTTCTGCGGCCTGGTCGGGCACAAGCCGACCACGGGCGAACTCAGCGCCCGCGGCATGGCCGCGGCCCTGCGGCGGCTGGACTGCCCCGGCCTGTTCACGCGCGCCGTGCAGGACGTCGGCCTGGTCCTGCCGGTGCTCGCCGGCTACGACGCCGGCGACCCGCGTTCGCGCAAGCGCCGCGTGCCGCTGGCGCCGCCGGACTGGGTGCCGGGTGAACTCAAGGCGGGCGTCGTCTCCGACCTGTCGGCCATGGGCGCCGATGCCGCGGTGGCCGAGAACTTCAGCGCGCTGATGGCCAAGGTGGCACCGGTCTTTGGCAGCGCCCTGCCGGTCGCGCTGGAAGTGGCGCCGCTGGACGTCGCCGACACCCGCCGCGCGGCGCTGCTGCTGATGGAAGCGGAAATCCTGGCCGCGCACGAAGGCCGGCTCGGCGCCGCCTCGGCGCGCCTGAAAGGCTTGCTGGACTTTGCCCAGCGCAAGTCCGCCGCCGACGCCGCCCGCGCGCACCGGCGCCTGGACGGCCACGTGGTGAAGGTGCGCCGGATGTTCGAACAGTTCGACGTGCTGCTGCTGCCAACGGTCTCCACGGCGCCACCGGCCTGGGGCGCCGACGAACCGGCGCACCTGGCCGATTTCACCGCCCTGGCCTCGCTGGCCGGCTGCCCGGCGCTGAGCCTGCCCCTGCCCGACGGCCAGGGCCTGCAGCTGGTGGGTGCCCCGGGCAGCGACCTGCGCCTGCTCGAACTCGGCGGCGTGCTCGCCTCCGTGGCCGATACCGGCGAATAGGGTCCCGCCGCGTCACGCCGTGGCGGAAACGAACTTCCCCGAAGCGAGCCTGATCCCCGGATGGCTGGCGGCCGACGAGGCGGACGCGCTGTTGGTCGCGCTGCGTGGGCAGGTGCCGTGGGAGGTGCATCGGATACGCCTGTTCGGGCGCTGGGTGGACTCGCCGCGGCTGAGCTGCTGGATCGGCGATGCCGGCACCGGCTACGTGTATTCGGGGGCGCGGTTCGAGCCTCGCCCCTGGCCGGACGCGCTGGCCGCGCTGCGGCCGCGGATCGACGAAGCGGCGGGCGTGGCGATGAACAGCGTGCTGGCCAACCTCTACCGGGACGGCCGCGATGCGATGGGCTGGCATAGCGACGACGAACCCGAGCTGGGCGTGCGGCCGGTCATCGCGTCGCTGAGCCTGGGCGGCACGCGGCGCTTCGTGTTCCGGCACCGGCGCGATCCGGCCCGGAAGCACGAGTTCGCGCTCGGGCACGGCAGCCTGCTGCTGATGGCCGGCGATACGCAGGCCGACTGGAAGCACGCCCTGCCGCGCACCGCGCGACCGGTGGCGCCGAGGATCAACCTGACGTTTCGTCGGATCCTTCCGCGTCCGCGCTGAGTGCGCGGTCGCCCTCGGCCAGGGTCCAGCCGACGATGTCGGCATTGACCCGGGCCATCGCGTCACCGAAGGCAGCGACGACGGCTTCGACCCCGGCGTCGGCCGGCGCGACCTCGGTGCGGAAACGGCGGGCCGCGACCAGGCCGGTGCCGTCGCGGAACTTCACCAGCCGCGCCTGGATCTCCACCACGACCTTGGGCTGGCCGCCGTCGTAGATGGTTTCGAAGGCGCGCAGGTCGGTGTACAGGCCGAAGTCGCCGCGACCGCCGCCCCAGCGGCTGACCGAGCTGATCTTGCCGGAGTCTTCGAAAGCCTCGACCAGCGCCAGCTGCACCATCTCCGGCGCGGTGTCGGCCCAGCGCGCACCCTTGTAGGTCTGCAGCCGGTCCGGCGTCGGGCGCACGGCAATGCGCTGGGAATCGAGCAGGGCATGGGCCTCGGGCGTACCGATGGTGAGCTGCCAGTCGGCCACGGGCCAGGCGGCATCGGCCTGGATGCGGGTCTGCGGCGCGTAGATGCTGACTTCGGTCTTGGGGCCGCCGATGGCGGCGCAGCCGGCCAGCAGCACCAGCCCGGCGAGCGGGATGAAACGCAGGGCAGGGGTCATGGTTCGAACTCCTCGGGTTCTTCGCGGCCCAGCAGGTAGCCGGCCGGGTTGTTTTCGAGCTTGTTGGCCAGGTCGTCGATCTCGCGGATCAGGCCGCGCAGCTGGCGCATGGTCGGGCCGACCTGGCCCAGGCCGTCCTGGCTGAACTCGGCCCAGGAGTCGCGGTTCTCGTTGAGGATGCCGTTGGCGTTCTTGCTGGCCGACTCGAGCTGGCTGAGCGTGGCGTCGAGTTTCTCCACCAGGGGCGGCAGCTGCTGCACCAGGCCCTGGTCGAGGTTGGTGATGGCCTGGTTGGCATTGGCCAGGGTGGCGTCGAGCTTCTCGCTGGCGGACTTGGCGTTGCGGATCAGCGCGGCGATTTCCTCGCGCTCGGCGGCGATCGAACCGGTCACCTGGTCGAGCTGGTCCAGGGTGCGGGTGATGCGTTCGACGTTGGCGTCGCTAAGCAGGCGGTTGATGCGTTCGACGATTTCATTGGCGGTGGCGGCGATGTTCTGCAGGGCCGAGGGTTCGGTCTGGATCACCGGCACGTCGTCGTTGCCGTTGCCGCCCTCGAGCCGCGGCGCGCCCGGGCTGCCGCCGCTGAGCTGGATCACCGCGACGCCGGTGAGGCCGGTCATGGTGAGCTTGGCGCGGGTGTCGGTGCGCACCGGCGTGTCGGCCGAGAGGCGCACGCGGGCGACGACCTTGCGCGGGTCGTCGCGCATCAGGGAGAGCTCGCGGACTTCGCCGACGCTGATGCCCGAATACAGCACCTGGCTGCCGGTGCTCAGGCCGGTCACGGCCTCCTGGAAGACGACGTCGTATTCGGCATAGGCCTTCTCGGTGGTGTACTTGACCATCCACAGTGCGAACAGCACTGCCAGGACGCACACGCCGAGGGTGAAGGCGCCGATCAACACATGGTTGGCGCGGGTTTCCATCTCAAGCCTCCTTGGCCAGGGCAGCCTGCGCGGCGCGTCCGCGCGGGCCGTGGAAATATTCCTGCACCCACGGGTGGTCGAAGGTTTCGACCTCGGCCAGGGGTGCATTGACCAGGACCCGCTTGTCGGCGAGCACGGCGACGCGGTCGCAGATGGCGTAGAGCGTGTCCAGGTCGTGGGTGATGAGGAAGACGGTCAGGCCCAGTGCGCGCTGCAGGGTCTTGATCAGTTCGTCGAAGGCCGCGGCGCCGATGGGGTCGAGGCCGGCGGTGGGTTCGTCCAGGAACAGCAGGGCCGGGTCCAGGGCCAGCGCACGCGCCAGCGCCGCGCGCTTGCGCATGCCGCCGGAAAGCTGGGACGGCAGCTTGGCGCCGGCGTCCTCGCCCAGGCCGGACATGCGGATCTTGAGCATGGCCAGGTCGTGGATCATGTCCTCGGGCAGCTCGGGGTAGTGCTCCTTGAGCGGCACCGAGACGTTTTCGGCCACCGAAAGCGAGGAGAACAGGGCGCCGTTCTGGTAGAGCACGCCGGTATTGCGTTCGATCAGGCCGGCTTCGCGGGCGCGGTCGGACAGCGCGTCGACGCCGAGCACCTCAATCGTCCCGGCCTGCGGCGGGCGCAGGCCCAGGATGGCGCGCATCAGCACCGACTTGCCGGTGCCGGAGCCGCCGACCACGCCGATGATCTCGCCGCGCCCGACGTCCAGGTCCAGGTTGTCGTGCACGACCTGTTCGCCGAACGAATTGCGCAGCCCGCGCACGCGGATGGCCGGGGCATCGGAATCGATGTAGTCGTCGGTCACCAGTTCATCTCCATGAAGAACAGGGCGGCGAAGGCATCGAGCAGGATGACCAGCGAAATCGTCTGCACCACGCTGGACGTGGTGCGTTCGCCGACCGACTGGGCCGTGCCCTGGACCTGGAAACCCTCCAGGCAGCCGATCAGGGCGATGACCGCGGCGAAGATCGGCGCCTTGGCGACACCGACCCAGAAGTGGCGCATTTCGATGGTGTCCTGCAGGCGCTGCATGAAGATGTCCGGGCTCATGCCCAGGCTGGCCACGCTCACCGACATGCCCCCGGCGATGCCCGCGATCATCGCCAGGAAGGTCAGCAGCGGCAGCATCACCAGCAGGGCGGTGAGCCGGGGCAGCACCAGCAGTTCGATCGGGTCCAGGCCCAGGGTGCGGATGGCGTCGATTTCCTCGCCGCTTTGCATGGCGCCGATTTGCGCGGTGAAGGCGCTGGCGGTCCGGCCGGCCAGCAGGATGGCGGTGAGCAGCACGCCGAACTCACGCAGGAAGGCGATGCCGACCAGTTCGACCACGAAGATCTCGGCACCAAAGTCGCGCAGCACCGTCGCGCCCAGGAAGGCGATGACCGCGCCGACCATGAAGCTCAGCAGCAGCACCAGCGGCACGGCGTCCAGGCCGACCTGTTCCATGTGGTGCACGGTGGGGGTGAGGCGGAAGCGGGCCGGGCGCAGGATCACGCCCAGGGCGGTCTTGAGCGTCAGGCCCAGGAAACCGACCAGGGCCAGCACCTCGCGGGTGTAGTCCTCCACCGCGAACCCCATGCGCGCCAGCATCTGGTGCACGCCGAAATCCTTTTGCTTCACCCGGGGCGGGTTTTCGCAGATCGAACGAACGGTTTCGGTGAGCGGCTGGTGCTGGGGTTTGACTTCGACCGTCGCCAGGCCCAGGCCGACTTTCACCGCGTAACGCGAGAGCATCATGGCGCCCGCGGAATCGATGCGGCCGATGTCGCGGCCGTCGATGTCCTCGGCCGAGGCGGGGGCGCGGTCGATGAGGTCGAGCATGTCCCCGGCATGGGCCAGGGTCCAGTCGCCGCGGGCGATGAGGATGCCCGGGTGGCGTTCACTGGTTTCGATGCGGGGAGCCTGGCTCATCAACTCTTTGGGGGGCGGCGGGTGGGTCTCAGGATAGCCGAAACATGCCATGCTTCCCCGTCATGAACGCCCCGGTCCTCACCAGCCAGGCCAACTACGAGGCCCAGGCCGATTTCGTGGCCGAACTGGCCATGCGCCTGCATGTCTACGGCACCACCGCCCAGCGCCTGGAAGCGGCGGTCGAAGGCGTGGCCAACCGCCTGGGCCTGGACCTGGAGATCTGGTCGAATCCGACCGGCATGATCCTGAGCTTCGCCGACCCGGTGCGCGGCCAGCAAAACGGCATCACCCGCGTCATCCGGCTCGAGCCGGGCGAACAGAACCTGGCCAAGCTGACGGCCACCGACGCGATCACCGAAGGCGTGCTGGCCGGCCGCTGCGACCTGGCCGCCGGCGTCGCGGCGCTGCGGGCGCTGGACCGGCCGGAACCCGCCCGGGCCCGGTTCCTGGCGGCCCTGAGTTTCGGTCTCTCGGCCGGTGCCGTCGCCGCCCTGCTGGGCGCGGCGTTGCCGGGCGTGCTGACCGGCGGCGCGATCGGCCTGGTGACCGGCGCGCTGGCCGTGTCGGCCAAGGACCGCCCGCGCCTGAACGAGGCGCTGGAAGCCATCGCTGCCCTGGTCGCGACCCTGCTGGCCGCCGTGGTGGCGACCTTCATCGTCCCGATCGCGTTCAAGACCGTCATCGTCGCTTCGCTGATCGTGCTGATGCCCGGCCTGATGCTGACCAATGCGGTCAGCGAACTGTCGGCACAGCACCTGGTCTCGGGCACGGCGCGTTTCGCCGGCGCGCTGATGATCCTGCTCAAGCTGACCTTCGGCACCGTGGCCGGCATGCAGCTGGTGCGGGTGCTGGGCTGGATGCCGCAGGACGCGCTGCCGGTGCCCTTGTCGCCGGCGGGCGAGCTGGCGGCCCTGGGCGTGGCGGCGTTCGCCTTCGCGGTCCTGTTCCAGGCGGCCAGGCGCGACTACCTGCTGGTGATGGCCTCGGTGTTCCTGGGTTATGGCCTCACCCGCCTGGGCGGCGAAGTGCTGGGCCTGGCTTCGGAGAACTTCGCCGGCGGCGCCTTTTTCGCCGGCATGGGCGTGGCGGCGATCAGCAATGCCTACGGCCGCTGGCGCAACCGGCCCGGCGCCCTGATCCGGGTGCCGGGCATCATCCTGCTGGTGCCGGGCAGCATGGGTTTTCGCAGCCTGAACTTCGTCATGGAACGCGACGTGTTCCTTGGCCTGGACACCACCTTCGCGCTGCTCTCGGCCCTGGTGGCGCTGGTCGCCGGCCTGCTGTTCGGCAACCTGCTGGTGCCTTCGCGCCGGAATATCTAGCGCTTATTTGTTGATCGCGAAGTCTTCGAGCTTCTTGCCGCGGGCCAGTTCGGCCGAGAGCCACTTGGGCGGCATGCCGCGGCCGGCCCAGGTCTGGCTGGTGTCGGCGGGATTGCGGTACTTGGGCGGAACCTTGGTGCCCTTGGCGCTGGACCTGCGCGCGCTGGCGGATTTTTTCGCCGCGGTGCCGGCTTTTTCGCGGACCTGGCGGCTGGTGCCGAACAGTTCGTCCACGGTGTAACCCTCGGCCTTGGCCATGGAAACCAGCTTCTTGCGCACCGAGGCCACCGGCTTGCGCTTGGCCAGGGTTTTCTTGCGCTTGTTGGCCTTGGCGATCAGGGCCTGGAGTTCCTTGGCCGAAAGGCCTTCGATATTGATGCTCATGGGATTCCTTGGGTTTCCTGAGAGGAAAGGCTGAAACCCGGGAAACGTCCCGGGAAACCCCATGGTAATCCTTTCGCCACGCCCTGATGAACCCCGCAGGGGGTTTCCCAAGGGGATTCCTACGGCCTTGCGGGCGGAATTCTCAGGCCAGGCCCAGGCGCGCGCGCAGGGTCGCCATGTCCAGGTTTTCGCTGTCGGGCGAACGGCGGGCACGGTATTCGAAGGTGCCGGCTTCCAGGCCGCGGCCCGAAACCACCACGCGATGCGGGATGCCGATCAGTTCGATGTCGCCGAACATGACGCCCGGGCGCAGGCCGCGGTCGTCGAGCACCACCTCCAGGCCGGCCGACTGCAGCTGGTCGTACAGGGCGACCGCCGCCTCGACCACGGCCGGGTCGTTCTTCGGGTTGATGATGCACACCGCCACCTGCCAGGGCGCCATCGGCTCGGGCCAGAGGATGCCGTTGGCGTCGTTGTTCTGTTCGATGGCCGCGGCGACGATGCGCGAAACGCCGATGCCGTAGCAGCCCATGTGCATCACCTGGGCCTTGCCGTTTTCGTCGAGCACCGTGGCCTTCATCGCCTCGGCGTATTTCTGGCCCAGCTGGAACACATGGCCCACCTCGATGCCGCGGGCGATGCCGAGCCGGCCGATGCCGTCGGGCGAGGCGTCGCCCTGGACGACGTTGCGGATGTCGGCGACCTGGTCGGGTTCGGGCAGGTCCCGGCCCCAGTTCACGCCGCCCAGGTGGAAACCCTTGCGGTTGGCGCCGACCACGAAGTCGGCCATGGCGGCGACGCTGCGGTCGGCGATGACGGTGATGGCCCTGGCCGGCTTCACCGGGCCGATGAAGCCGGGCTCGCAGCCCAGGGCATCGACGATCTCGGCTTCGGTCGCCAGGCGGTAGTCGCCCAGGCCGGGCAGCTTGGCCAGCTTGATCTCGTTGACCGAATGGTCGCCGCGCACCAGCGCCAGCACGAAACCCGGTTCGCCCACCAGCGCCACCGACTTGACGGTGCGCACCAGCGGGATGTCCAGCAGCGCGGCCACGTCCTCGCAGGTCTTCTGGGTCGGCGTCTGGACCTCGTGCATGGCCTCGGTGGGCGCCGGCCGCGGGCCGGGCGACACGGCCTCGGCCATCTCGACGTTGGCGGCGTAATCGCCGGTGTCGGAGAAGGCGATGGCGTCTTCACCCGAGTCGGCCAGCACGTGGAACTCGTGCGACGCGCTGCCGCCGATGGCGCCGGTGTCGGCGTTCACCGCCCGGAAGTGCAGGCCCAGGCGGGAGAAGATGCGCGCGTAGGCGTCGTACATCGCCTGGTAGGTTTCCGCCAGGCTGTCGGCGCCGACGTGGAAGGAGTAGGCGTCCTTCATCAGGAATTCGCGCGCGCGCATCACGCCGAAGCGCGGGCGGATCTCGTCGCGGAACTTGGTCTGGATCTGGTAGACGTTCAGCGGCAGCTGCTTGTAGCTGCGCAACTCGCTGCGGGCGAAGTCGGTGACCACTTCCTCGTGGGTCGGGCCGTAGCAGAACTCGCCGTCCTTGCGGTCCTTGATCTTGAGCAGCTGGCCGCCGAACTTCTGCCAGCGCCCGGTTTCCTCCCACAGCTCGCGCGGCTGGATGGAAGGCATCAGCATCTCGATGGCGCCGGCGCGGTTCATTTCCTCGCGCACGACCGCCTCGACCTTGCGCAGCACGCGCAGGCCCAGCGGGCTCCAGGTATACAGACCGGCGGCCAGCTTGCGGATCATGCCGGCGCGCAGCATCAGCTGGTGGCTGACGACCTCGGCGTCGGCGGGAGTTTCCTTGCTGGTGTGCAGGTGGAACTGGGAGAGGCGCATGCGGGGACCGGGCAATGAATCGGGTCGGCCATTGTAGCGGTCACCCGGCTCCTTTGGCGGCCCCCGTGGCGGCCTTTATTCGCCGGCGGCGACGGGCTCGCAGTAGGCGGTGACCTGGCGCTGCGCGGCTTCGCGGTTGGCGGCCCGCTCCTCGTCGGTCATCACTTCGGTTTCGCCGTCACCGTCGCGGTCGAACTTCACCTGCTGGGGCGAGTTGAGCACGGCCAGGTTGGCCTGCGCGCGTTCACAGGCCACCTCGGACTGGGTCTTGGCCGGGGCCTGGGCTTCGGCCGGGGCCTCGTCGGGTTCGTTGATGCCGACCTGGTGGCGCTGCGAGTCCTTTACCTCGAGCTGGGTGTAGACGGTTTCGCCCGAGGCGCCCTTGGACTTGTAGACCGTGGTCTTCTCGTCGGCGTGGGCCAGCCCGGCGCACAGGGCGGCGGCAGCGAGTATCGGCAGCAGAAGGCGGTTCATGGCGGGGCTCCGGGGGCGATCGTGCGACCGTGATACCACCGCCGACGGCCCCCCGCAAGGCAGGCTATGGGCGGCCGGGGCGAGCCGCTACACTGCCGGTCATGGACCTGAACGACGAATCCGCCGCCCCGCGCGGCCGCGGCATCTACCTGCTCCCGAACCTGCTGACCACCGGCGGGCTGTTCGCCGGTTTCTACGCGATCCTGGCCGCGGCCAGCGGCAACTTCGAGAACGCCTGCATCGCGGTCTTCGTGGCCGGTCTTTTCGACGGCATCGATGGCCGGGTGGCGCGCCTGACCGGCACCACGAGCGAATTCGGCGTCCAGTACGACTCGCTGGCCGACCTGGTCAGCTTCGGCATGGCGCCTTCGCTGGTGATGTACCACTGGGCCCTGGTGGGTTTCCGGGCCGACGGCCCGGTGCTGGCCAAGGTGGGCTGGGCGGCGGCCTTCCTTTATGCCGCCTGTGCGGCGCTGCGCCTGGCCCGCTTCAATACCCAGGTCGGTTCGACCGACAAGCGCTGGTTCATCGGCCTGGCCAGCCCGGCGGCCGCGGGCTTCGTGGTGTCCTTCGTCTGGGCCATGAACACCTTCGGCTACAGCGGGCAGGGCCTGCGCTGGCTGGCGCTGGTGGTGACGGTGGTGGCCGGCCTGCTGATGGTCAGCCGCATCCGCTTCTACAGCTTCAAGGGGCTTCCCAAGGGCGACCGGGTGCCGTTTTTCGTGATGGCACTGGTGGTGGTGACCATCGCGGTGCTGTTCATCGCCCAGGCCAAGGGCTTGTTCGCGCTGGCGCTGCTGTACGTGGCGTCGGGGCCGGCGTTGTGGCTGTGGAGCCGGATGCGCCGAAGGAAAGCGGCCGAATGAGCTGGAGCGCCGACCAGCAAACGCTGCTGGGGGCGATGGGCTACGTGCTCTATCGCCAGGCCGGGCCAGGTGCGGAGCCGGTCGCGACGCAAGCCGGGGCGGACACGCCGCTGCCGGAAGGCCGGCTGCTGCAGGCGCTGCGAAGGGCGGCGCGGCGCGAGGACCTGTCGGGCCTGGGCGTGCCGCCGTACGAACGGCTTCGCGCCGATGCCGGCGCCAAACGCGCGCTCTGGGCCCGTCTGCGGGCGGCCCGCCGCCTGCGCTGACCGGCCATGAACGCGCGTCCTTCCGACGCCAGCCAGGTCCGGCCGATGACGCCGGAGGATATCGAGGCGGTGTCGTCGATCGAGAAGCGCGCCTACCCGTTCCCGTGGTCGCCGGGCATTTTCCGGGACTGCCTGCGGGCGGGACACCATTGCTGGGTGCTGGAGTCGCCGGGGGTGCTGCTGGGCTACGGGGTGCTCAGCGCCGCGGCGGGCGAGGCGCACCTGCTGAACCTGTGCATCGCGCCGGAACACCAAGGGCACGGGCACGGCCGGCGCCTGCTGGCCAGGATGGTCGACCTGGCGCGCTGGCACCGTGCGGCGCAGGTGTTCCTGGAGGTCCGGCCTTCGAATCCGCGCGCCGTGCGCATGTACCTGGACTACGGCTTCAACGAAATCGGGCTGCGGCCGAACTACTACCCGGCGGCGAAGGGTCGCGAGGACGCGATCGTGATGGCGATGGAGCTGTTGCCGCCCGGCGGGTGAGGGCGGCCCCACCCGGGCAACATCAGCCCAGCTTGGACCGTTGCGACTGCAGCGCCGAATGCTGGCGGGTCCAGTCGGCGAGGCGGCCGCGTTCGGTGTCGACGATTGCGGGCGGGGCGTTGTCCACGAAGGTCGTGTTGCCGAGCTTGGCTTCGCACTTGGCGATTTCGCCGGCGATGCGCTTGAGTTCCTTGTCCAGGCGCGTGCGTTCGGCGTCCAGGTCGATCAGGCCTTCCAACGGGATCAGCAGCTTCAGGTCGCCCAGCACCGCGGCCGCGGCGGCGGGTGCGTCGCCGTCGAGCCAGTCGATCGATTCCAGGCGCGCCAGGAACTTCAGCGACGCGGCGTGGCGCTTCGTGCGCGCCTGGTCGCTGGCATCGCCACCCTGGAGCAGCAGCGGCACGGCCTTCGAGGGCGCGATGTTCATCTGGCTGCGGATCGAGCGCAGCTGGGTCACGGCGGACTTGAGCCACTCGATGTCCGCCGCGGCGTCGGGGGCGTCGAAGCCGGCCTTGGCTTCCGGCCAGGCCTGGGTGCTGATCGTGTCGGCGGTGATGCCCAGCTTCGGGGCGACCGCGTGCCAGATTTCCTCGGTGACGAACGGGATCACCGGGTGCAGCGCCCGCAGCAGGCCCTCGAGCACGAACAGCAGGGTGTGGCGCGTGCTGTCGGCGGCCGCGGCATCGGCGTCGGCGTTTTGCAGCGCCGGCTTGGCCAGCTCGAGGAACCAGTCGCAGAATTCGTTCCAGGCGAACTCGTACAGCGCCTGCGACGCCTGGTCGAAGCGGTAGTCGGCATAGGCCTTCTCGACCTCGCGCAGCATCGCGTTGAAGCGGTGCAGGATCCAGCGCTCGGCGTCGGTGCTGGGTTTCGGGGCTGAAGTCCCTCCCACGAAGCCCTCGCAGTTCATCAGCGTGAAGCGGGCGGCGTTCCACAGTTTGTTGCAGAAGTTCTTGTAGCCCTCGCAGCGCGCCAGGTCGAACTTGATGTCGCGGCCGTGGGTGGCCAGCGACGCGAAGGTGAAGCGCAGCGCGTCGGCGCCGAAGGCCGGGATGCCTTCCGGGAATTCCTTGCGCGTCGCCTTTTCGATCTTCGGCGCGTCGGTCGGCTTCATCAGGCCGCTGGTGCGCTTGGCCACCAGGTCGTCGAGCGAGATGCCGTCGATCAGGTCGATCGGGTCGAGCACGTTGCCCTTGGACTTGGACATCTTCTGGCCGTCCTTGTCGCGCACCAGGCCGGTGATGTAGACGTCCTTGAACGGGACTTCGCCGGTGAAGTGGTCGGTCATCATGATCATCCGGGCCACCCAGAAGAAGATGATGTCGAAACCCGTCACCAGCACCGAGGTCGGCAGTCGCTTGGCGTAGCCGTATTTCTCCATGTCGGCGGCGTCGGGCCAGCCCAGGGTGCTGTGCGACCACAGCGAGGACGAGAACCAGGTCTCGAGCACGTCGCTGTCGCGGGTCAGCGCCACGTCGGCGCCGAGTGCGTGCTTCGCGCGCACCTCGGCTTCGTCGCGGCCGACGTAGGCCTTGCCGGCGGCGTCGTACCAGGCCGGAATGCGGTGGCCCCACCAGAGCTGGCGGCTGATGCACCAGTCCTGGATGTTGCCCATCCAGTGACGGTAGGTGTTGATCCAGTTCTCGGGCACGAAGCGCACGCTGCCGTTTTCGACCAGTTCCAGGCCGCGCGCCGCCAGCGTGTCCATCTTCACGAACCACTGGTCGGTCAGGTAGGGCTCGATCACCTGACCGGTGCGGTCACCGCGCGGCACCTGCAGCTTGTGCTTCTTCTCCTCGACCAGCAGGCCCTGGGCTTCCAGGTCGGCCAGCACGGCCTTGCGCGCGGCGTAACGATCCAGGCCGCGGTATTTTTCCGGGGCGTTGTCGTTGATCGCCGCGTCGGGCGTGAGGATGTTGATCATCGGCAGGCCGTGGCGCTGGCCGACGGCGTAGTCGTTGAAGTCGTGCGCCGGGGTCACCTTCACCACGCCGGTGCCGAACTCGCGGTCGACGTAGTCATCCGCGATGACCGGGATCTCGCGGTCGGACAGCGGCAGTTTCACGCGCTTGCCGACCAGGTGGGTGTAGCGCTCGTCTTCCGGGTGCACCATCAGGGCGGTGTCGCCGAGCATGGTTTCCGGGCGGGTGGTGGCCACGACCACTTCGCCGCCGTCGGGCAGCGGGTAGCGGATCGACCAGAGCTTGCCGTCTTCTTCCTCGCTGACGACCTCGAGGTCGGAAATGGCGGTCTTGAGCACCGGGTCCCAGTTGACCAGGCGCTGGCCGCGGTAGATCAGGCCTTCCTCATGAAGGCGCACGAAGGTTTCGACGACGGCCTTGCTCAGACCCTCGTCCATCGTGAAGCGCTCGCGGCTCCAGTCGCCCGAGGCGCCCATGCGACGCATCTGCCGGGCGATGGTGTCGCCGGATTCCTGCTTCCAGGCCCAGACCTTCTCGATGAACTTGTCGCGGCCGAGCGAGTCGCGGGTTTCGCCCTTGCCCTCGAGCGCGAGGTTGCGGGAAACGACCATCTCGGTGGCGATGCCGGCGTGGTCCGCGCCCACCTGCCAGAGCGTGTCGTGGCCGCGCATGCGGTGGTAGCGCACGAGCGCGTCCATCAGCGTGTGCTGGAAGGCGTGGCCCATGTGCAGGGTGCCCGTCACATTCGGCGGGGGCAGCATGATGGTGTAGGGCTGGCCCTTCCCGGAAGGCATGAAGCAGCCGGTGGACTCCCAATGGGCGTACCACTTGGTCTCGAAGGTGCTGGGCTCGAAGCTCTTGTCCATGGGGAAGGGTCGCTGCCCCGGCTTTTTGCCGGGTTTTCCGGGCTGAAAGGACGCGAATCCTATCAAGAATCAGGGGGTTGGTGCCTCCGCGAACGCATCCCGGGTCAGGTTTTCGGGCGCGCCGTCGGTGCAATGCACTTCATCCTCGATGCGCACGCCACCCCAGGGCATCAGCTGTTCGACCCGGTTCCAGTTCACGGATTTGCCTTCCGGACGCGCGCGCAGCTTCTTGAGCAAGGTCGGGATGAAATACAGCCCCGGCTCGATCGTCACCACCATGCCCGGCTCCAGCGTGCGGGTCATGCGCAGGTAGGGGTGGCCGTCCGGCCGCGGGATCACCTGGCCGTCCTCGTCGGTGAAGCCGGCGACGTCGTGCACCTGCAGTCCGATCGGATGGCCCAGCCCGTGCGGGAAGAACGTGGAGGTCAGGCCGCTCGACAGCATCTGCCCCGGGTCCATGTCGACGATGCCCAGGTTGCGCAGCACGCCGCCCAGGCGCAGGTGGCATTCGAGGTGGATGTCCCGGTAGTCCTTGCCTGGGCGGACCATGTCGCACAACGCCAGCTGTTCGTTTTCCACGGCGTTGAGCAAGGCCGCGAAATCCGCGTCGCCGTCACCCCAGGTACGCGTGATGTCCGAGGCATAGCCGTCCACCTCGGCGCCCGCGTCGATCAGCAGCGACCGGTGCCGTCCCGGCGCCTGCGTGTCCTTATACTGGTAGTGCAGGGTCGCGCCGTGCTCGTTGAGGCCAACGATGCTGTTGTAGGGCGCGTCCAGGTCGGTGTGGCCGGTGGCGGCCAGGTAGGCCGCGTGGATGCCGGCTTCGGAGGCCCCCGCCTGGAAGGCGGCGCGGGCCGCCAGGTGGCCAGGCACCGCGCGGCGCTGGGCCGCGCGCATGCGCTCGAGCTCGTAAGGGGTTTTCCAGGTCCGGTGGTAGTGCAGGTAGTCGATCACGGCCTTCGGGTTGTTGGGCTCGAAGCCGGGCAGGGCCGCATCGGCCTCGCCCAGGATCGCCGCCTTGCCGCCGGTGGGCAGGTGCGCCGCCGCGTCGGCCGGGTCGGTGATGACCCTGATGTCGAACTCATCGACCCAGACCCCCTCGGGCGCGGTCGGGGGCACGTGCCAGTAGTCGTCCGGCTGGTAGTAGGCCAGCACGGGCTTGCGGCCCGGGGTGTAGGCGATCCAACAGGACGGGTGGCGTGTCAGCGGCAGCCAGGCCTTGAAATGGGCATTGGTTTTGAACGGATAGGGGCGGTCGTCCAGGAACTCGAACTTCTCGACACCGGAGGCGACCAAAAGGTGATCGAAGCCACCCTTTTCCAGGGCCCGGTCGACGCGCGCCTTGATTGCGGACAGGTGTGCACGATATAGATGACTGGGGTCCTGGCTGTTCATGGATGGCTTCCGGTTGCGGGGTCAGGACGGGGATTCTGCCGCAAACCAGGGTAGGGACGCAGGAGAAGGGCTTGCAGATGCACCGCAAAGACGGCGGATTCCTGGGCCAGCCCGCGTGGCTCTGGAGCTTGGGTGCCTTGCTGGTGGGCCTTGCGCTGAGCACCCTGGCGGCCGCCCTCCACCACGATGCCCTGGCCCGGTCCGAGGCCTTGCGCCTGGAGCGGCTGGCTGAGCGCAGCTTCGAGTCCGTCGAAGGGCAGCTGCAGACCTGCGGCTTGCTGGTGCGCTCGGTGCAGGCGCTGTTCCTGGCGTCCGACAGCGTCACGCCCGAGGAATTCGAAACCGTCTACGCCAACCTGCGGCCGCGGGAGCAATTCCCCAGCCTGCAGGCGATGGCCTACGCCGAACGCTCCGCCCGCCCGGCCCCGGACGCCGCGCCCGACGGGCGCGAACACTACCTGACCACCCTGGTGGCACCGCGCAGCGGCAATGAACTGCTGCTGGGCCTGGACGTCGCCACCCAGCCCGCCAACCTGGCCGCGGCGCGCTTCGCCCGCGACGCCGACCGGCCGGTGATGTCGGGTCCTTTCCAGCTCATCCAGCGCAGCGGCATGCCGGGGCCGAACGACGGCATCACCATCCGGCTGCCGATCTACAGCGCGGGCGACCCGCCGCGCGACCTGGCGGCGCGCCGCAGCCGTGAAATCGGCACGCTCGCGGCGTCCTTCCGGGTCAGCCGGCTCATCGCCGATTCCCTGCCGGCGGAGACGCGCGAACGGTTCCGGGTGCGCGTGCTGGACGTCACCGACAGTGGCCGGGCGCTGCTGTTCGAGCAAGGTGACCCGAACGAAGCCGCCGGCATGGTCGACCCGGGCAGTCGCCCGCAGGCGACCTATGTCCGCGAACTGGCCTTCGGCGGCCGCACCTGGCGCTTCGAAGCCGAGCCGCTCCCGGATGCCGACCCGGCGACCTGGTTGCCGGCCCTGACCTTCGGCATCGGCGTGCTGGCCAGCCTGCTGCTCGCCACCCTGGCCTGGTCGATTGCCGGCACGCGGGGACGGGCCCTGGCCCTGGCCGGGGAAATGACCTCGCAGTTCCAGCAAAGCGAGGCCCGCTTCCGTGCGCTCAACGACCTGCTTCCGGCGCTGGTGATGCTGGCCCGTGCCGACGACGCGCAGCTGGTCTACGTCAACCAGGCCTGCCGGGACCGCTTCGGCATCGGTGACCAGGTCGAATCGACGCGCCTGGTCGAATTGGTCGAAGACCCGGAACTGCGTGAGCGCATCCTCCGCCTGCCCGGTGCTCCCGACGGCATCATCAACGAGTCGGCGCGGCTGCAGGGGCCACAGCAGCCGGCGTTCTGGGCCACGCTGTCGGTGTCGTGCATCATGCTCGGCGACCAGCCGCACCTGCTGGCGGTCGCCAACGACATCACCGAACTGCGGGTGCTCAGCGAAGAACTGAGCTACCAGGCCAAGCACGACTCCCTTACAGGCCTGTACAACCGTCGCGAGTTCGAACGCCGGCTTGATGCGGCGATCACGTCGCTCGACGCCGGCGGCCCGCCCTGGGCCCTGCTGTACATGGACCTGGACCAGTTCAAGCTGGTCAACGACACCTCCGGTCACTATGCCGGCGACCAGTTGCTGGCCCAGCTGGCGACGCTGTTGTCCGGCATGTTGCCCGAGGGGGCCGTGGTCGCCAGGCTCGGCGGCGACGAGTTCGCGATGCTGGTCGAAGGCAGCGACGAGAATACGGCCGTCGCCCTGGCCGAAACCCTGCGCACCGAGATCGACGGCTATTCGTTCGGCTGGGAACAGCGCAACTACACCATCAGCACGAGCATCGGCGTGGTGATGCTGCGGGGACCGGGCCTGAGCCAGCGCGCGCTCATGGCCCACGCCGACACCGCCTGCTACATGGCCAAGGAACGTGGGCGCAACCGCGTCCACCTGTTTTCCGAGCAGGACTCGGAAACCAGCCAGCGGCGCAGCGAGATGGAATGGGCCGGGCGCATCCGCCAGGCGCTGGCCGACGGCCGGTTCCTGCTGCACTTCCAGGAGCTGGCGCCGCTGTGGGAGGGCGAACAGTCGGCTGGCGTACACATGGAAATGCTGGTGCGGCTGCGCGACGAGAAGGGCACGCTGGTCCCGCCCGGCGCGTTCATCCCGGCCGCCGAACGGTTTGGCCTGATGCCCCAGCTCGACCGCTGGGTCGTCGAGACCACCCTGGCCAACTTCAACCGCCTGCATCCCTCCGGCAAACCGGTGTCGATGTGCGCGATCAATCTTTCCGGCCCGACCTTCGAGGACGGCGCCTTCGCCGACTTCGTGCTCGACGCCCTGGAACGCCACGGCGTATCGCCGCGCCGCATCTGCTTCGAGATCACCGAAACGGCGGCGGTCAGCAGCATGGCCCGGGCGGTGGAGTTCATGCAGCGCCTGCGTGCGGCCGGCTGCAAGTTCTCGCTCGATGACTTCGGCTCGGGCATGGCCTCGTTCGGTTACCTCAAGAACCTGCCGGTGGACTACATCAAGATCGACGGCAGCTTCATCCGCAACATCGAAACCGATCCGGTCAGTTATTCCATCGTGCGCGCGGTCACCGACATCGGCCACCAGCTGGGCCTGCAGGTGGTCGGCGAGTGGGTGGCGGACGAGCGTGCGCGCGACCTGCTGCGCGGCCTGAGCGTGGATTACGCCCAGGGGTTCGCGATCCACAAGCCCGAAGCCGCGCTTTGTTTCAGGGACCCGCCGCGCACCTGAGCCAGGAGCGAGGCCGGGCAGGGATCAGCCGGCGGAGGGCCGTGCGCAGTCCGGGCCCAGGTCCAGCGGGGGACCCAGCGGCACCGGATCGCGGGCGAGGGTGACCCGGGCCTTCATCGCGACGGTGACCAGGATTTCGTTTTCGTCGGTCAGCAGCAGCGCGCAGCCCAGGCCCAGGCGCCGGGCCATGGCCTGGAAACCCGAGGGGCCGGCCACGAACAGGGCCGAGGCGGCCACGTCGGCGAGCAGCGGATCCGGGTGCAGCACCACCGCCGACGCGGAGCCGCGGGCCGGGTGCCCGGTGCGGGGGTCGAGGATGTGCGCCTGGCGTGCGCCGGCGGCGGAATAGCGGAATTTGTTGTAGTTGCCGGAACTGAACAGCGATTCGCCGTCATCGAGGTCGACCGTGCCCAACACGCCACCGAAAGGGTCGCGCAGGGCCACCCGCCAGGGCCGCGAGCCGCCGCCCACCATGGCGGTCACGTCACCGCCGAGGTTGACCAGGGCGTCTTCGATGCCATGCCGCTGCAAGGTGGCGACGACCTCGGAGGCGGCGACGCCTTCGGCCATCGCCGCGAAATCGAGCTGGATGCGGGGGTTGTCGGCGGTCAGTTGCTGGCCCTGGATCCGGACGCCGGTGATGCGCGGCCGGTGTTCGCGCCATTGGGCCAGGGTGGCCTCGTCCGGGACCGGCGTGAGAATCGGATAGACCGACGTATGGAATCCCCAGGCCTCGACCAGGCCGCCGATCGCCGGGTCGAACAGGCCGTCGGTGGCGATCGACAGCGGCTGGGCCCGACGCACCAGGTCAAGCACGGATTCGGGGGCCTGCGCGGACTCGCCTTCGGCGAACGCCTGGTTGATGCGGGTGACGTCAGACGGCTCCCAGGCATGCCACTGGCGATGGCGCGCGTTGAGTTCGGCGGAGACTTCGGCCAGGGCCGCTTGGACGGCAGCGGGGTCACCGCCACGCAGCCGGACTTCTGCCGTGGAACCGAAGACGAGCAGCTGTTCCACCCGCTCGGTCGGTGGTGTGCAGCCGGCCAGCGCCAGCAGCGCCAGCAGCGCCAGCGCCCGCCGGGGATCAGACGTACTGGCTGCCCGGGGCATCCACCCACCCGCGGATGAAGGCCACGTCTTCCGGCGCCACGTCTATGAAGCGAAAACCGGTCCAGACCTGGCCCGGCGCAGCGGCTTCGTCGGCCCAGAGCTCGTGGGCGCCCAATTCGACTTCGCGGCCATTGCCGGCCTCGTCGTCGAGCGTGAAACGCAGCTGGAACAGCGCGTCGCTGGTGACCGGTTCACCCAGGATGAGCAGCATGCCGGTTTCCGAAAGGTTGCTCAGCTTGCCGATGACGTGGCCGGTCATGGTGTCGGTCACTTCGACATCGAAGCCGACCTTGCGGCGCTTGGCGCGACGGTATTCGGTGTTCATCGGGCGGGCGCCTCCTTGGCCGGGGCGGACTGGCCCGCGAACGAACGCAATGCGCTCATGACGGTGTTCCAGGCGCGGTCGATCAGGGTGCCCTTTTCTTCCTCGACCACCTTCACCTGGCCCTGCGCCATGGCCCTGGCCAGCCCTTCGAGGGTGTGGTCGCCGACCTTCTGGCCGCGGTGGTTCACGAACAGGACGTGGCCGGTGACCGTCGAGAACCAGGACAGGCGCCGGCGAACCTTCTCACCCTGCTGGTTGAGCGTGAACTCGAACCAACTGCCGAACGGCAGGTGTTTGATCTGCTCGAGCCGCGCCTGTTCCTCGGGGCTCAGGGCGACCTTCTTCTTCTTTTTCGACTCCTGCATGTCCTCGCCCAGGCGGGCGCGGGCCTTGAGGCGCATGGTGAGTTCGGTGCGGCTGGCGGCCGAGTCGTCGTCGGCGGCGCTGCCGCCCTGCGGGTCCACCAGACGCTGGGCGATCGCGGCGGCTTCCTCGTCGTGGTAGCCGACCTGGGTGAGCGCGCCCTGGATGTCCTGCTGGAGCGCCTGGGCCTCGCTGCTGGGGATGCCCGCGGCGCCGGGGCCGGCCTTGGCGACGCCCACCAGGCGCTCGGCGATTTCCAGCTGCTGGCGCCAGGCGTCCGAATCCTCGCCCTGGCGCAGCGCCGTCAGGGCCATGACGTCGGTCCAGGCCTGGCTGAGCAGGGTGTGGGTGAAGCGTGGCAGGTTCTGCTTCTTGAGCATGCCCTCGACCACCGTCGCCGCGCGGTCGCGGGCCAGGGCCAGACGCTCCTTGCCGCGCGCCGCCTCGACGTGGCGCTTTTCAGCGACCTCGGCCTTGCGGGACACGGTATGCAGGTGCGAACTGAGGTCTTCGAGCAGGTTCGAGAACACGCCCATGTCGCCGTCGAACTCGCGCACGGTGCGGTCGACCACGGACTGCATCTTGCCCACGAGCTGCTGGTCGGCGTCGTCCTCGCCCAGCCAGTAGGCGCCGGTTTCGGCGATGGCGTTGAGCATCTGCCGGGCCGGGTGCTGCTGGCGAGTGAAAAAACCCTTGTCGGTCAGGGCGACGCGCAGCAGCGGAACCTGCAGCTTCGCCAGCAGGTTCGAGGCCGGGCTGTTGGGCCGGACGTCCTTCATCAGGTGGTCGAACAGCATGCCGACCAGGTCGATCGCGTCGCTGTCCTCTTCCGGCAGCGACGGTGGTCGCCCGTCCGGCGTGGTCTGGCGAAGTTGGGCCAGCAGGTCCTGCTTGACGTGGTTGACGGTGCGCACGGCGGGCTTGCCGTTGACCATCACCGGGGCCGGGGGCTTCTTCTGCAGCAGGCCCAGGGCATCCTGCACCAGGGCGGGCTCGACCACGACGGCATTGCCCGGTGTGCTGCGCGGCGCACCGCCGACCAGCTTGCCCAGCAGCTGGCGGCGGCCGGCGAGCAGGTGCCGCATTTGCTGGAAGCTGTCGTCGCCGGCGCTTGACGTGCCGGCGCCCGGGCCTGGGCCCGTCGGGCCGCCGCCGCCGCCGGCATCGGCACCAGCGCCAGTGCCTGCAGCTGCACCCACACCTACGCTGCCGCCACTGCCACCCGGCCCGCCACCCGACCCGCCGCGTGCCGTGCCGGCGCCGGCGGCGCCCTGCGCGGTATCC
>NZ_AVCJ01000048.1 GCF_000743535.1 Arenimonas donghaensis DSM 18148 = HO3-R19 | reverse complement strand
GGCAGGCGTGCTGGCGTCGCTGGCCGGCGCCTGCCGGGGCTTCGCCGGGCTGGCAGCCGCCATCGGCCGTGCACGGACCGGAACGTAGTGCAGGTTGGGCAGCACGCCGTTGCGGGACAGGTAGGTGTTGATCGATTCGATGAAGGTGCCGTACAGCGGCGACAGGTGGCGTTCGAAGGTGCGGTACAGCAGCGCGCGATGCTCGGCGCTCAGCTCCAGGCATTCGGCGGCCTGGCGCAGCATGCGCGACAGGCTGTGCGGCCCGACCGGCAGGGTCTCGGCATCGAAGGCCGGCTTGCCCGCCAGCACGCCGAAACGCTGCCCCAGCAGGTAGAGCGGCAGGCTGTTGCGTACTTCCACGCGGCCCGCGACCTCGGCCAGCACCGTGGCCTCGTCCATCTCCAGGTTGTCCACCAGGGCCATTTCGTCGCGGTTGAAACGGAAGCCGCCGATCAGCGGCTTCTGGCCGGGCGGATCCTTGATGCAGGCGAGCTCGGCCTCCAGCGCGATCAGGAAGCGCGGCACCAGGTCGGGCCGCGTGCGCTTGACCAGCCGCTGCGCTTCCAGCCAGCGCGTTTGCACGATGTTGCTGCGGGCCTGTTCAGCGTATTTGAACAGCTGCTGCTCGAACTCGTTGAGCGTTCCCACGAGCGTGCGTTCGATTTCATCGGACGCATACTCAAGGATGCCGCCCAACAGGCTGCGAACCCTGTCCGGCAGTGGCCGCGACGCCAGCGTCGGGGCCGGCGCGTGCGGAGGTGGTGCGGATGCGGGCATCCGTCTCTCCGAGTGATTCCCCAGCGCGATTCTAGGCACACCCGGGCGCCCACGCCTAGGGCCGGGCCACCCGCGTCACCGCTGACGCGGGTGGCCGGAACGACTAGTGTTTGCCGTTCCAGACCAATCCGAGCACGACGCTGCGCCCCGGGGTGTTGTAACCCTGCACCAGGGTGTAGTCGCGATCGGTCAGGTTCTCGATGCGTGCTTCGAGCCGCCACGAGGCCGAAACCGTCCAGGCCAGGCGCAGGTGCGCGATGGCGTAGGCCCCCGGATCGCCGCCGAAGTCGCGCCGCGACGAAGCGTAGTCGCCGTCGAGGCCGAGCTCGAGGCCGTTGCCGAAACGGTAGCCGATGTCGGCGTGGGCCTTGTGCCGCGCCCGGCGCAGCAGCGCCAGTCCGGTGGCCTCGTCTTCGGTGTCGAGCCAGGCGAGGTTGCCGCCGTAGGTCCAGGACGCGCCGTCGTAGCGGTACTCAAGCTCGACGCCGTCCATGCGGGCGCGGTTGATGTTGATCGCGTTGTTGGTACCCGGTGCCGCGAAGGCGACCAGGTCGCGCACGCGGGTTCGATAGGCCGACAGGTCCAGGCGGTGGCCCGGGGCCAGCCCCAGCGACAGGCCCGCCTCCCAGGTGTTCGATCGTTCGGGGTGCAGGTCGGGGTTGCCGGCAAAGCCATAGCCGGTGTCCGGGTAATAAAGCTCGTTGAAGTTCGGGGCCCGGAAACCCTCGCCCCAGGACAGACGGAACAGGCCGGCGTCGCCGAAGGCCAGACCCCAGGCCGCATTGGCGGTGGTGGCCGCACCGAACTGGTCGCTGTCGTCGTGGCGGACCGACAGGTCGAGCAGCTGGCTGCCGAAGCGGCCACCGTAGCTGGCGAAGGCGGCCTGGCTGCGACGGCTGCGCGAGAACGTCTCGCCGTCGAAGACGTTCGAGGAGATGCCCTGCTCGTCCTGCCAGTTCACGCCCAGGTTCAGGGTGCCGGTGGCGCCCAGGGCCAGGGTGTTCACCCAGTCCAGGTGGCTGCGCCGGCTGCGGAAGGCGTTGCTGAAGCCCGAAACGGTGTCGAGGTCCTCGCGGGCGTGGCCCAGGGCCAGCTGGTGGCTCCAGTTCGCGCCCAGGTCGCCCCCCAGGCTGAGCCCGACGGAGCGATTCCGGGCCCGGGTGGTGCCCTGGTCGAATTCGACGTCGCCCTCGGTGGCGATGGCATTGAACGCCAGGCGCTGGCTGCCCAGCGTGCTGCGACCGCGCAGCCCCAGGTTGAGGTTGCGGTAGCCGTCGTCGTCGGGGTCGAAGCCCCAGGCGTCGGCATTGCTGGCGGAAAAGCCGCGCAAGCGCTGCCAGCCGGCGGTGAGGCCCCATCCGCGGTCGTCGTCGCCGACGCCGGTGCCGGCATTGGCGCCGATCCGGCCGTAGCTGCCCGCGAATACCCGCGCCGACGCGGCCGAAGGGTCCCGGGTGAAGATGTGGATGACGCCGGCGATGGCGTCCGAACCCCAGATCGCCGCCCGCGGACCGCGCACGATCTCGATGCGCTCGATCTGTTCTATAGGCAGGTGGGCGAAGTCGAACACGCCCTGGCCCGTGGAGGCGACGCGCACGCCGTCCACCAGCACCAGGGCATGGGGGGCGTTTCCTCCGCGCAGGAACACGGTGCTGGCATTGCCCGGGCCGCCGGTGCGGGCGATGTCGACGCCGACCTGGCGCGACAGCAGGTCGATCAGGTCGGGAGCCTGGCTGGTCTCGATCTCCTGGCGGGTGATCACCGTGACCGAGGCCAGGGTTTCGGTGACCGGGCGTTCGACCCGGTTGGCGGTGACCTGGACGGCATCAAGCGTGCGCGCGTCCCGGGCCATGGCCGGGGCGGAAAGGGACAAGGCGACGGCCACGCACAGGGCGTGGTGGTTGGCTGGGGAAAACATGATGGTGAAACCTCCTGTGACGCTCACCCGCGGGTCGTGGCGCGTGCACAGGGAAGAGGGGAACGCACAGGGCCGGGGCCATGGCGCCGCCCCGCCGCCCTCCGCGACGCGCCGTGGTGGCCGCCGGACGCGCCGGCAGCCAGCCCCCGGCCGGTCTCCGGGCTTGCCAGTGGCGCGACGGGCGTCGCGCCGGCCTTCCGCCTTCCCATGCCCGGGGGCACAGTGGCTTGCTGAAAGGCTTAGCTGGCCTACCGTTGCGGGGGCAGCGCCGGATTCAGACCGGCTTCCCGAGCACCAGGGGCGGGTGAATTCTAGATCAAGACCGGGTCAGTCGTCGCGGTCGGCTTCGAAACCCGCGAGGCCGCCGTCGCCGCCCACGTGCAGGCGCACGGTGATGGGCCGGCAGCAGACGAAGCAGTCCTCCACGTATTCGGTGTCGCCGGCCGACGGGTCGGCCACGGTTTCGAAACGTTCCCCGCAGTGCGGGCAGGTCAGGACGATGGTGTCGAGCATGCGGCCCACCTTGCCGTCCTGCGCCTTAGCGGCGCGTGAGCGCGCTTCAGTCCCTGAGGAACAGGCCGATCACATCGTTGGTGAAGCGCTGGCCGAGTTCGGTGGGTCGCCAGTGATCGCCGCTGGCCTCGAGCCAGCCACGCTGGCGGGCGTGTTCGAGCTCGGTGGCGACCTGGTCGCGACCCAGTCCGGTGCGGGCCTCGAAGTCGGCCAGGCTGAAGCCTTCCACCAGGCGCAGCGCATTGAGCATGTAGTCGAAGGGCCGGTTGGCCGGGGCGATGGCGTCGTCGCCGCCGATGCCGTCCGGCGTGCCGGCGTGGGCGAGGTAGTCGCGCGGGTTCTTGGGTTTCCAGCGCCGCCGGATCTCGCCGGTGGCGCCCAGGCTGATCTTGCCGTGGGCGCCGGCGCCGATGCCCAGGTAGTCGCCGAAGCGCCAGTAGTTGAGGTTGTGCGCGCACTGGCGGCCGGGCCGGGCATAGGCGCTGACTTCGTACTGTGCGTAGCCGGCGGCGGCCATGGCCTGGATGCAGTGTTCCTGGATGTCCCAGGCGCTGTCTTCGTCGGGCAGGCCGGCCGGCGGCCGCGCCGCGAAGGCCGTGTTCGGTTCCATCGTCAGCTGGTAATGGGACAGGTGCGCGGGTTGCAGCGCCACCGCACGCTCGACGTCGTGCAGGGCCATGGCCAGGTCCTGGCCGGGCAGCGCATACATCAGGTCGAGGTTGAGGTTGTCCAGGCCGGCGTCCTGGGCCAGCTTCACGGCGCGCTCGGCCTCCTGGCTGTCATGGATGCGGCCCAGCCGGCGAAGGCAGCCGTCGTCGAAGCTCTGGATGCCGAAGCTGATGCGGTTCACGCCCGCGGCGCGGTAGTGCTCGAAGCGGCCGAATTCGGCCGTGCCCGGATTGCATTCCATCGTCACCTCGGCGCCGGGCGCGAAACGCAGGCGGGCGCTGCAGGCCGAGAGGATGTCGCCGATGGCTTCGGGCGGGAACAGGCTGGGCGTGCCGCCGCCGAAGAACACGCTGTGCACCGGCCGTCCCCAGGCCAGGGGCAGGTCCTGCTCGAGGTCGCGCACCAGCGCGGCCACGTACGCCTTCACCGGCAGTTCGCCGGTTTTCCCATGCGAGTTGAAGTCGCAGTACGGGCACTTCTTCACGCACCACGGGACATGGATGTACAGCGACAGCGGCGGTGGCACCAGCAGGCCGCTCATGCCCCGGCGAGCAGTTCGCGCAGGCGGGCGATGGCCTGGCCGCGGTGGCTGGTGCGGTTCTTGGTGGCGGCGTCGAGTTCGGCCGCGGTCCTGCCGCTGGCCGGGTCCAGGAACACGGGGTCGTAGCCGAAACCGGCCCCGCCGCGCGGCGCCGGCAGGATTCGCCCGAACCACCGACCCTGGGCCACCAGCGGTTCGGGGTCGTCGGCGTGGCGCAGCAGCACCAGGACGCAGCTGAAGTGGGCTTCGCGCTGCTCGTCGCGCAGTTCGTGCATGGCTTCGAGCAGCTTGGCGATGTTGCCGGCCGAGTCGCCGTGTTTGCCGGCATACCGCGCGCTGTGGATGCCCGGCGCACCGCCCAGGGCCGGCACCACCAGCCCCGAGTCGTCCGCCAGCGCCGGCAGCCCGGTCGCCAGGCAGGCGTGCCGCGCCTTGATCAGCGCGTTTTCCAGGAAGGTCTTGCCGTCTTCGACCGCATCATCGACCCCCAGCTCGCCCTGGGTCACCAGCGCATGGCCGAACTCGGCCAGCAGCGGCCTGAGCTCGGCCAGCTTGCCCGGGTTGGAGGTAGCGAGCACCAGTTGCGGCATGCGTCAGGCAGCCAGCGCGGCACGCTGCAGGGCGACCAGGTCGGCGACGCCTTTTTCGGCCAGGGCCAGCATCGCGTCGAGTTCGCCGCGGCGGAAGGCATGGCCTTCGGCGGTGCCCTGGACTTCGATGAAGCCGCCGCCGTCGTTCATCACGACGTTCATGTCGGTGTCGCAGCCGCTGTCTTCGCGGTAGTCCAGGTCGAGCACCGGCGTACCCTGCCAGATGCCCACCGACACCGCGGCGACGGCGCCCACGACCGGGTCGCGGGTGATTTCACCCTTGGCCTTGAGCCAGCTGATCGCGTCGCACAGCGCCACGTAGGCGCCGGTGATGGCCGCGCAGCGGGTGCCGCCGTCGGCCTGCAGCACGTCGCAGTCCAGGGTGATGGTGCGTTCGCCCAGCGCGCGGCGGTCGACGCAGGCGCGCAGGCTCCGCCCGATCAGACGCTGGATCTCCAGCGTCCGGCCACCCTGCTTGCCACGCGAGGCCTCGCGGTCATTGCGGGTGTTGGTGGCGCGCGGCAGCATCCCGTACTCGGCGGTGACCCAGCCTTCGCCCTTGCCGCGCAGGAAGCCCGGCACGCGCGATTCGACGCTGGCGGTGCACAACACGCGGGTGTCGCCGAAGCTCACCAGCACCGAGCCTTCGGCATGCCGGGTGTAGTTGCGTTCGATACCGATGGCGCGAAGTTCATCGTGGGCGCGGCCGCTGGGGCGGGAGGAAGCAGTCATCGGCGGTGATCCGGCAATCTTTGGCCGGCTAGATTACCATTCGGGCTGTTTCCCACCGGCCCCGCCCATGATCCGCAGCATGACCGCCTTTGCCGCCTGCGAGCGCGCCGCCACCGGTGGCCAGCTGGCCTGCGAGCTGCGCGCCGTCAACCATCGCTTCCACGAACTGGTGGTGCGCGCCCCCGAGGAACTGCGGGCGATCGAGCCGGCGCTGCGCGAACGCGTGTCCCAGAAGGTCACGCGCGGCAAGGTCGACCTGGTGCTGCGCTTCCGGCCGGCCGCCGGCAGTCGCGGCGAACTCAGGCTCAACCAGCCGCTGCTCGACCAGCTGGCAGCGGCCGCCCAGGCGACGCAGGCCCGTTTCCCCGCGCTGCGCACCGAATTCACCGAACTGCTGCGCTACCCCGGCGTGGTCGAAGAAGAAGCCCTGGACCAGGCCGGCCTGCAGGCCGACGCCCTGGCCCTGCTGGAGGACACCCTGGCCGAATTCGTCGCCGCACGGGAACGCGAAGGCGCCAAGCTCGCCGCGGTGATGAGCGAGCGCATCGACGGCATCGAGCGCATCACCGGCCAGGTCCGCGAGTGGCTGCCGGAGATCCGGGTCGCCCTGCGCGCCAAGCTCGACGGCAAGCTCGCCGACCTCAAGCAGCCGCTGGAACCGGGCCGGCTGGAGCAGGAAGTGGTGCTGAACCTGCAGAAGATCGACGTGGACGAAGAGCTGGACCGCCTGGCCAGCCACGTCGCCGAGGCCCGGCGCGTGCTCGGCCTGCCCGAAGCCGTCGGCCGTCGCCTGGACTTCCTGATGCAGGAGTTCAACCGCGAGGCCAACACCCTGGGTTCGAAGTCGGTGGACAGCCGCACCACCCAGGCCGCGGTCGAACTGAAGGTGCTGATCGAACAACTCCGCGAACAGGTGCAGAACCTCGAATGAACACGCCCAGGGGCACGCTCTTCATCGTCGCCGCGCCCTCGGGGGCCGGCAAGTCCAGCCTGGTCAACGCGGTGCTGGCCAAGGAGCCGGGCATCGCCCTGTCGATTTCCTTCACCTCGCGCGCGCCGCGGCCCGGCGAGCGGCACGCCCAGCACTACCACTTCGTCAGCAAGGACGAATTCAAGCGCATGGTCGCCGACGGTGACTTCTTCGAACATGCCCTGGTCCACGGCGACTACAAGGGCACGGCCCGGCAGTCGGTGGAGCCGCAGCTGGCCTCGGGCAAGGACGTGCTGCTGGAGATCGACTGGCAGGGCGCACGCCAGGTCCGCGAGCAGGTGCCCGACAGCGTCAGCGTCTTCATCCTGCCGCCGTCCCGGGACGCCCTGCAGACCCGGATGCGCAACCGGGGCCAGGACAGCGAGGAGACCATCGCCCGCCGGCTGGCCGCCGCGCGCGAGGAAATGAGCCATTACGACGAGTTCGACTACGTCATCGTCAACGAGCACTTCGACGCCGCCGCGGCCGAGCTGCGGGCGATCTTCGTCGCCCACCGCCTGCGCCAACCGGTCCAGGCCCGGCGCCACGCCGGCCTGATCCGCGACCTGCTGGCCTGATTGCAGGGGAAGCCGGCCAGGGGTAGAATGCCCGGTTCACGTAACTCATTGATTTTCCGTGGTGCCCCGGCCGGGCCCCGCGGCTGAGGAGATCCCATGGCCCGCATTACCGTGGAAGACTGCCTGTCCGTCGTGGACAATCGTTTCGAGCTGGTCCTGATGGCGTCCAAGCGCGCCCGCCAGCTGGCCAAGGGCGTGGAGCCGGCGCTGGACAACTCCGAGAACGACGACAAGCCCACCGTGCTGGCGCTGCGTGAAATCGCCGCCCGCAAGGTCGACCAGGCCATGATCGACGACGTCGAGCGCGCCGAGCGCGAGCGTGCCGAGCGTGAAGCCCTGGAATGGGCCGCCGCCGAAGTGGTGGACGACGACCTGGGCAAGGGCGGCGACGACCTCTGATCCGCCCTGCCGGGCCGGCTGCAGCCCCCGGCATTGATGCCTTTCCCGCGCCCGCGTAGGCTCCGGGCATGTCTTCGTTTTCCAAGCCAACCCTGGCTCAGGCCCCGTGTCCGGACCCGTGTCCCGACGCGGTGCTGGCGCTCGAGCGCCGGCTGGCCGAATACCTGCCGCCCGAGCAGGTCCTGCGGGTTCGCCGCGCTTACGAAGTAGGCGCCCGCGCCCACGAGGGGCAGATTCGCAAGTCCGGCGAGGCCTACATCACCCATCCGGTGGCGGTCGCGTCCCTGTTGGCCGACCTGCGGCTCGACGCCGAAACCCTCTGCGCCGCCATCCTGCACGACGCGCTGGAAGACACGCCGCTGCCGCGAAGCGAGATCGAGCGCGAGTTCAGCCCGGCGGTGGCCGAACTGGTCGATGGCGTCACCAAGCTCGACAAGCTGCAGTTCCGCGACCGCCAGGAGGCTGCCGCTGAGAGCTTTCGCAAGATGATGCTGGCGATGGCGCGCGACCTGCGCGTCATCCTGATCAAGCTGGCCGACCGCCTGCACAACATGCGCACGCTCGACGCCATGGCCGCCGATTCGCGCCGGCGCATCGCCCGCGAAACCCTCGAGATCTACGCGCCCATCGCCCAGCGACTGGGCATGAACAAGTTCAAGGCCGAGCTGCAGGACCTGGGCTTCCGGGCCCTGCATCCCAAGCGCCATGAAGTGATTTCCCGGCGCATCGCCTCCCAGCCGGTGATGCGTCGCGAAGCCCTGGCCACCGTCGAGGCCCAGCTGGCGCAGCGCCTGGCCAAGGAACAGCTCCCGCACTCGCTGGTGAGTCGGGTCAAGTCGCCCTGGAGCATCTACACCAAGATGAAGCAGGAGCACAAAAGCCTCGACCAAGTGCTCGACGTCTTCGGCTTCCGGATCGTGGTGCACGAGGTGATGCAGTGTTACCACGCGCTTGGCGCCGTGCACTCGGTCTACAAGCCGCTCGAAGGCCGCTTCCGCGACTTCATCGCCATCCCCAAGGCCAATGGTTACCAGAGCCTGCACACGGTGCTGTTCGGTCCGTATGGCGCGCCGGTCGAGGTGCAGATCCGTACCGACGAAATGGACCAGGTGGCCGAGCGCGGCGTCGCCGCGCATTGGCTCTACAAGAGTTCCGGCTCGGGCAGCAGCGCCGCCCAGACCCGGGCCCAGGACTGGATCCGCAACCTGATGGACACCCAGCAGGCAGCCGGTTCGTCGCTGGAGTTCCTGGACAACGTCAAGGTCGACCTGTTCCCCGACGAGGTTTACCTGTTCACGCCCCAGGGCGACATCATGGCGCTGCCGCGCAACGCCACCGCGCTGGATTTCGCCTATGCCGTGCACACCGACGTCGGTAACCACGCGGTCGCCGCCCGCGTCGACAAGAAGCTGGTGCCGCTGCGCACCAAGCTCGCCAGTGGCCAGAGCGTCGAGATCATCACTGCGCCCTCGGCCTCGCCCGGGCCGCAGTGGCTCGAATACGTGGTCTCGAGCAAGGCGCGCACCGCCATCCGCCATTTCCTCAAGCGGCTCGAGCACGAAGACGCCGTGGACCTGGGCCACCGCATGCTCGACCGTGCGCTCGAGGCCATGGAGAGTTCGCTTGACCGGGTGCCGGCGGACCGCATCGAACAGCTGCTGGCCGACCTGCGCTACCGGCGCCTGGAAGAACTGCTCGCCGACATCGCCCTGGGCAACCGCATGCCGGCGCAGGTGGCGCGCATGATGGCCAACGGCCAGGACGACCTGCCGTTGCCCGGCGAGGAAACGACGCTGGCGCCGACCGAGCGCATCATGATCACCGGCAACGAACGCGGCGTGCTCAGTTTCGCCGCGTGCTGCCATCCGATCCCGGGCGACGAGATCATGGGTTACCTCAGCGCCGGCAAGGGCGTGGTGGTGCACCGCACCGATTGCCCGAACGTCGCCGAGTACCGCAAGTTCCCCGAGCGCTGCGTGCCCATGGCCTGGGACCGCAACGTCGAGGGCGACTACCGCGTGATCCTGCGCATCGAGGTCGAGAACAAGCCCGGCGTGCTGGCCCAGGTGGCCGCCGCGGTCGCGGAAAGCGACTCCAACATCGACGCGGTCGAATACCGCGAACGCGACCTGACGGTGTCGGTGATGGAGTTCTCCATCGAAGTCAGCCATCGCAAGCACCTGGCCGACGTCATCCGTCGCATCCGGCGTCTGGGCGTCGTGCACGGGGTGCAGCGACTCTGATCGCGGCTGGCGGGTGGCGGCGGGGCGCTCCTACAATGGTCGTCCACCCCCGACGCCGAGGTCCGCCATGCCCCGCAACGCCATCTCCACCGAACAGGCGCCCGCCGCCATCGGCCCCTACTCCCAGGCCGTGCGCGCCGGCGGCACGGTCTACCTGTCGGGGCAGATCCCGCTCGACCCGGCCAGCGGTGCGCTGGTGCAGGCCGACATCGCCACCGAAGCCCGGCGCGTGTTCGACAACCTCAAGGCGGTCTGCGAGGCCGCCGGCGGCAGCCTGGACGACGTGGCCCGCATCGGCATCTACGTCATCGACATGTCGGACTTCGCCGCGATCAACGAGGTGATGGCCGACTATTTCCAGGCGCCGTACCCGGCGCGATCCACCATCCAGGTGGCCGGCCTGCCCAGGGGGGCGCGCGTCGAGGTCGACGCGGTGCTGGTCACCGGCTAGGGCATGAAACGACGGCCGCGCCGCAGCGGCACCGAGGCACCCGGGCTGGCCCCCGTCGGCGCGCAGTCGGTTTCGACCCTGCCCGGGGTGGGACCGAAGGTCGCTGAAAAACTCCTCGCGCGCGGCCTGCAGACCCTGCAGGACCTGTGGCTGCACCTGCCCCTGCGCTACGAGGACCGCACCCGCATCCAGGCCATCGGATCGCTGCGGCCCGGCCAGCCGGCGCAGGTACTGGCGCGCGTGGAGGCGGTCGAGCGCAGCTTCCGCTACCGGCCGATGCTGCGCGTGGCGATCGGCGATGATTCCCACGGCACCCTGGTGCTGCGTTTTTTCCACTTCGGCAAGGCCCAGGTCGCGCAGTTCGTGCCGGGGCGACGGATCCTGTGTTACGGCGAGGTCCGGCCGGGCCAGCACGGCCTGGAAATGGTGCATCCGAGCTACCGCCTGCTGGCCGACGACGCCGAGGCCAGCCCGCGCGATTCGCTCGACCCGGTCTACCCGGCCGTCGAAGGGCTGGGTCCGCTTTCGGTGTCCCGGCTGGTCGGCGAGGCGCTGAAACAATTGCCCGAGACGGCCGAACTCGAGCTCCTGCCCCAGGGCATGCGCGAACGCCTCGGCCTGCCGAGCCTGCGCGAAGCCCTGCTGACCGCACACCGCCCGCCGCCGGACGCCGACCTGGCCCTGTTCGCCGTCGGCCGCCACCCGGCCCAGCGCCGCCTGGCCCTGGAGGAACTGCTGGCGCACCACCTGAGCCTCCGCCGCCAGCGCATCGCGCTGCGCGCCCACGGCGCGATGCCGGTGCGGCCGCCGGGCAAGCTGGCCAGGGCGCTGGGGCAGCGCCTGGCCTTCGATCTCACCGGTGCACAGCGACGGGTGCTCGACGAGGTCGCCAGGGACATGGCCCGGCCCGAACCGATGCTGCGCCTGGTGCAGGGCGACGTCGGCAGCGGCAAGACCGTGGTCGCGGCGCTGGCCGCGGCCAATGCCGTGGAAGCCGGCCGCCAGGTGGCGCTGATGGCGCCCACCGAGCTGCTGGCCGAGCAGCACCTCACCAATTTCCGTGCCTGGTTCGAACCCCTGGGCCTGCGCGTGGCCTGGCTGGCCGGCAAGGTCACCGGCAAGGCACGCGCCGCGGCCCTGGAAGAAATCGCCAGTGGCCGCGCCCAGGTGGTGGTCGGTACCCATGCGCTGATGCAGGAGAGCGTCGCGTTTTCGTCGCTGGCGCTGGCGATCGTCGATGAACAGCATCGTTTCGGCGTGCACCAGCGGCTTGCTCTGCGCGACAAGGGCCTGTCCGGATCGCAGGTGCCGCACCAGCTGGTGATGACCGCCACGCCCATCCCGCGCACCCTGGCGATGTCGGCCTACGCCGACCTGGACGTGTCGGTGATCGACGAGATGCCGCCCGGCCGCACGCCCGTGACCACGGTGGCGGTCAGCGGCGAGCGCCGGGCCGAGGTGGTCGAGCGCATCCGCGCCGCCTGTGCCGAGGGGCGCCAGGCCTACTGGGTCTGCACGCTCATCGAGGACAGCGAGGAGGTCGAGGCCCAGGCCGCGCAGTCCACCTTCGACCAGCTGGGCGTCGCCTTGCCGGAACTGCGGCTGGGGCTGCTGCACGGGCGCATGAAGCCGGCGGAGAAACAGGCCGTGATGGCCCGCTTCAAGTCCGGCGAACTGCACCTGCTGGTGGCCACGACGGTGATCGAGGTCGGCGTGGACGTGCCCAACGCCAGCCTGATGCTCATCGAGAACGCCGAGCGCCTGGGCCTGGCCCAGCTGCACCAGCTGCGCGGCCGCGTCGGTCGCGGCGCCGCCGCCTCGAGCTGCGTGCTGATGTACAAGCCGCCGCTGTCGGCGCTGGCGCGCGAGCGGCTGGAAGTGATGCGCGCCAGCACCGATGGCTTCCTGATCGCCGAGAAGGACCTGGAACTGCGCGGTCCCGGCGAGCTGCTCGGCACCCGCCAGACCGGCCTGGCCAGTTTCCGGGTCGCCGAACTGGTGCGCGACGCCGACCTGCTGCCGGAAGTGCACCGCGCCGCCGAGCAGCTGCTGGCCGAGTCGCCGGCGCTGGCCGAGCGGGTGGTCGCGCGCTGGGTGGGCGGAGCGGCGCGTTTCGCCGGGGCCTGAGCCCGCCGCGGCAGCGATTCGGGGATAATCCCCGGATGACCGAACGCATCCCGCTGCTGATCGATACCGACCCGGGCGTGGACGACGCGCTGGCCCTGCTGATGGCCTTCGCCGACCCGCGCCACCACTTGCTCGGACTGACCATCACCGCCGGCAACGTCGGCCTGGCGCATACCGTCGCCAATGCCCTGAAGCTCTGCGAAGTCGCCGGCGTGGACGTACCGGTTTACCCCGGCTGCCCGGTGCCGCTGGTGCACCCGGCCGAAGACGCCGCCTACGTGCACGGCCAGGACGGCTTCGGCGATACCGGCTACAGCCCGGCCGCGCGCCCGGCCGAGGACGAGCACGCCGCCCTGGCGATCCTGCGGCTGGCGCGTGAACACAGCGGCCGGCTGCTGCTGGTGGCCCTGGGGCCGCTGACCAACCTGGCCCTGGCCCTGCGCCTGGACCCGGGCCTGCCGGCCCGGATCGGCCGGCTGGTGGTGATGGGCGGCGCGGTGACGGGGCAGGGCAATACTTCGGTCCCGGCCGAGTTCAACATCGCCTTCGACCCCGAGGCGGCCGACGTGGTGTTCCGGGCCTTCCCGATGGCCGAGGTGGTGGACTGGGAGGTCGTGCTGCGGCACGGGCTGCTGCACGCCGACATCGAGGCCTGGCTGGGTGCCGGCGACGCCCGGGCGCGCTTTTACGCCGACATTTCCCGCGCCAACCGGAAGCGGGCCGAGGACCGCCGCGGCGGGCGCTGGGTCAGCGCCGATTCGCTGGCCATGGCCGTGGCGCTGCGACCGGAGGGGGTCGTGAAGGCCGAGGACCGCCACCTGGCGGTGGAACTGGAGGGCCGGCACAGCCGGGGCGCCACCGTGGTGGACTGGCAGCAGCGCACCGGCCGGCCCGCCAATGCCCGCATCCTGCTGGCTTATGACCAGGCGGCCTACGAGGCCCAGGTCCGGGCCGGCCTGGGCGCCTGAGCGCCGGGCCGCGGTCAGCTTGCCCCGGCCGCCGGATCCAGCTTATAATTCCGGTCTTTCCTCACGAATAACCGGCGGAGCCCCAGCCATGAAGGCCGACATCCATCCGAACTACAAAGAAGTCGTCTTCCAGGACCTGTCCTCCGACTTCGCCTTCCTCACCCGTTCCACCCTTTCCAGCAAGGAAACGGTGAAGTGGGAAGACGGCAAGGAATACCCCCTGGTCAAGATCGACATCAGCTCGGCGTCGCACCCGTTCTACACCGGCAAGCAGAAGGTGATGGACACCGGCGGCCGCGTCGATCGCTTCCGCAAGCGCTACGCCAAGTAAGCGCCCGGCACCGGGCCGCCCCGCGGCCCGCGTCAGAAAAGGCCACCCCCACGGGTGGCCTTTTGCGTTGCAGCCAGAGGGTCCGGAACCGGTCCGGCGTCACTGACTTCGCCGCTTCGGCGTGCGATACTTATGCGAATGGTAGCCGCCCCGGCGGCACCGTCGATTTCCTGTAGCGGGCGCCGCGCCAGCACCTTCCCGGATTGCGGCCCGCACATCCCTGAAAGGAGTCTGCACGTGTCCGACAACAAGAGCGTCGTGCTCAACGCCGCCGGCAAGAACATCGATCTCCCCGTCCACCAAGGCACCCTCGGCGCACCCTGCGTCGACATCACGCGGCTGCCCAAGGAATCCGGGATGTTCACCTACGACCCCGGCTTCGTGGCCACGGCCAGCTGCCGCAGCGCGGTGACCTACATCGACGGCGACGAAGGCGTGCTGCTCTATCGCGGCTACCCGATCGAACAGCTGGCCAAGCACTCGTCCTTCCTGGAAACCAGCTACCTGCTGATGAACGGCGACCTGCCGGACAAGGCGCAGTTCGCCAAGTTCGAGCACGAAGTCACCCACCACACGATGATGCACGAGGCCTTCAAGAGCTTCCTGCACGGCTTCCGCCACGACGCCCACCCGATGGCCATGCTCTGCGGCATGGTCGGCTCGCTGGCCGCGTTCTACCACGACGACCTCGACCTGGAAGACCCGGAACAGCGCCGCCTGGCGGCCATCCGCCTGCTCGCCAAGGTGCCGACGATCGCGGCGGCCTGCTACCGCCATTCCATCGGCTGGCCGATCCGCTACCCGCGCAACAACCTCGAGTACGTCGACCGCTTCCTGCACATGATGTTCGAGGTGCCCTCGGGCCCGCTGGAGCTCAAGCCGGTCGCCGCGCGCGCCCTGGACCTGCTGTTCATCCTGCACGCCGACCACGAGCAGAACGCCTCCACGTCCACCGTGCGCCTGGTCGGCTCCACCGGTGCCAACCCCTACGCCTGCGTCGCCGCCGGCGTGGCCGCGCTCTGGGGGCCCGCCCACGGCGGCGCCAACGAGGCGGTGCTCAAGATGCTCGACGAAATCGGCCGCCCGGAGGACGTCTCCAAGGCCGTGGCGCGTGCGAAGGACAAGGAATCGGGCTTCCGTCTGATGGGCTTCGGCCACCGCGTCTACAAGAACTTCGACCCGCGCGCGACGATCATCCGCGAGATGTGCCACCAGGTGCTCGAGGAACTGGGCGTGGACGACCCGCTGCTCGAGGTCGCCATGCGCCTGGAGGAAGCCGCGCTCAAGGACGACTACTTCGTGCAGCGCAAGCTCTACCCGAACGTCGACTTCTACTCCGGCATCATCTACAAGGCGCTTGGCATCCCGACCGAAATGTTCACGGTGATGTTCGCCATTGCCCGCACCGCCGGCTGGGTGTCGCACTGGCTCGAACAGCAGACCGACCCGGAAGCCAAGATCGGCCGTCCGCGCCAGATCTACACCGGCGCCGCGAGCCGCGACTACGTGGACCTGGCCAAGCGCTGACCCGAAGCGACCTGGACCGAACCGGACGCCCCGCCTCGCGCGGGGCGTTCGCGTTTCAGGCGTCGGCGCCCAGCAGCTGCGCTACGGCCGTTCGCGACGCGCGGGGCAGGGCACCCCCTCCCAGCGGGTCGCGCGGCGCCTGGCGGGCCGCACTGGCCGGCAGGACCCATAGTTCGAAGGCCTGGCCGTCGGCGAGCAGTTCCCAGCAGGGCAGGTCGGCCCGGTTGCCGTCGGCCAGGACCAGGCGTCGATGGCGCTGGCGGGCCGGCGCGCCCCGGTCGGCCAGCATCCTGGCCACGGCGTCGGGATCGTCGGCGTGCAGATGCAGTATCACCGGGTCATCGGCGCCGGCGCTGCCATCGAGGACCGGTCCGGCCAGGCGGGGCTCGAAATCGCTGAAATGCTCCATGGCCATCAGCGCGGCCCGGCGCTGGCGTGCCAGCCTTGCCGGGTCAAGCTGGCCGGGTGCGAACAAGCGCCGATGGGCCATCAGGGCCTCGCGGATTTCGTCGGCATCGGGAAGCGAGGCCGGATCGCGGATTCCCAGGCGCTCGGCGGCCTTGCGCCGGGCGACGGCGATGTCCTGGGTGCCATCGGCCAGCAGCCGGGCAGCCTCGCTGGCGACCTGCCGGCGGCGCGCCTGCGCCGCCGCCGGGTCAGAAGATGTCGAACGCCTCTTCATTGCTCAGGACCGGTTCGATGTCGAAACCCTGGGCGGTGATGCGGTCGTAGTCTTCGCGCTTGAAATAGTCGCGCACGCTGCCGGGCGTGCCTTCCGGCACCAGCCGTCCGGACCCGGCGTCCACCGAGGCCGTGACGATGCCCGTGGGCACTTCGGGCTCGAACAGCGGCACGTCCTTGAGCGCGGCATCCATGTAGCCGATCCAGATCGGCAGCGCCGCCTTGCCGCCGTATTCGCCGCGACCCAGGGTGGAGAAATCGTCCTTGCCGACCCAGACCGTGGTCACCAGGTCACCGCCGAAACCCGAGAACCAGGCGTCGCGGTAGTCGTTCGTGGAACCGGTCTTGCCGCCGATGTCGGGGCGGCCGATGGCGGTGGCGGCCCGGCCCGTGCCGCGCTGCACGACATCACGCAGCATCGACTGGATCATGAAGGCCGTGCGCTCGTCGATGGCCCGCGGCGCCAGTGAAACCGGGCCTTCCGGCGCGGTTTCGTCGGCCGCCGGCGTCTCCCCGGCGTCGGCCGTCGACGGTGCCTGGGACGGCCCGAAATCAAAGCCGTCCACCACCGTGGTGTCCCGGCCGCCGCCGGCATCGCCGCCGCCGCGTCCGGGGCAGTTCATGCAGGCGCGCACCGGGACGTGTTCGCTGAGCACGCGGCCGTCGCGGTCGAGCACGCGCTCGATGTACCAGGGGTCGACCAGGTGGCCACCGTTGACGAACACCGTGTAACCGCGGGCGATCGACAGCGGGGTCAGCGAGGACGTGCCCAGCGACATCGACAGGTTCGGCGGCAGGCTTTCCTGGCTGAAGCCGAACTGGGTGATGTAGCGACTGGCGAAGTCCACGCCGATGGCGTCGAGCAGCCGCACCGAGACCAGGTTGCGCGATTGCACCATCGCTTCGCGCAGGCGCATCGGGCCGGCGAAATTGCCGGCGTCGTTCTGCGGGCGCCAGACATTGCCGGCCCGGTCGCGGAAGACCACCGGCGCGTCGAGCACGATGCTGGCCGGCGAAAAGCCGCGTTCGAAGGAGGCCGCGTAAACGAAGGGCTTGAAGCTCGAGCCCGGCAGGCGCTGGGCCTGGGTGGCACGGTTGAACTTGTTCAGGCCGAAGCTGAAACCACCGACCAGGGCGCGCACGGCACCGTCCTCGGGCTGCAGGGAAACCAGCGCGGCCTGGGCCTGCGGGATCTGCGCCAGGCGCAGTTCACCGGACTCGCCATCCAGTGCCAGCCGGATCAGGTCGCCGCGCTTGAACAGCTGGTCCGGGGTCTTGCGGGTCCAGCGCGTGGCTTCCGGGTCCAGCGTGAGTTCGGTGCCGGAGGCGGTCAGGAGGCGGGCGCTTTCACCCTCGAACCCGGTCACCAGCACCGCCTGCAGGCCACCCAGGGTGGGATAGGGCTTGAGCTTGGCGCGCAGGGATTCCAGGGTTTCGTCGTCCGCCAGGTCCAGCTGGGCCTCGGGGCCGCGGTAGCCGTGCCGGCGGTCGTATTCGAGCAGGCCCGCCTGCAGCGAGCGCACGGCCGTGGCCTGGTCGTCGCCGTCGAGGGTGGTGTAGACGCTCAGGCCGCTGGTGGTGGCTTCGGCCCCGTAGCGCTGCTCCATCTCGGCCCGGACCATCTCGGCCACGTAAGGGGCCTCGACCTCGATCGCCGGCTCGTGCGGGCTCGCGTGCATGGGTTCGGCACGCGCCGCCAGTTCCTCGGCCTCGCTGATCATGCCTTCCTCGCGCATGCGCTGGAGCACGTAATTGCGGCGAATCAGGGCGCGTTCGGGGTTGATGATCGGGTTGCCCGAAGACGGGAACTTGGGGATCGAGGCCAGGGTGGCGGCCTCGGCCAGGGTCAGCTGGTCGAGCGACTTGCCGTAGTAGAACTCGGCGGCGGCGGCGATGCCGTAGGCGCGGTTCCCGAAGAAACTCTTGTTGAGGTAGAGCTCCAGGATCTCGTCCTTGCTCAGTTCCCGCTCCATCTTCAGGGCAAGGAAAATCTCGGTCAGCTTGCGGGTGTAGGAGTATTCCGTGCTCAGGAAGAACTGGCGCGCCACCTGCTGGGTGATGGTGCTGCCGCCGGGCACGCGCTTGTCGTCGGTCGTCGCCAGCAGCCACACGGCGCGCGCGATGCCGCGCCAGTCGACGCCGGGATGCTCGTAATAACGGGCATCCTCGATGGCGATGAAGGTCTGCTTGACCCGCTCGGGCACGTCCTCGATCTCGACCGGGAAGCGCCGAGTCTCACCGATGACCGAGATCAGGCGGCCGTCGCGGGTGTAGATCGAAAGCGGCACCTGGAGCTGCACGTTCCGCAATTCCTGGACGTCCGGCAGGCGCGGAGCGATCAGCCAATACAGGATGCCAAGGGCGACCAGGCCAAGCACGGCCAGTCCGGCGAACAGGATCATTGCCCGCCGGAGCAGGCGTTTGAATCGGGCCATCCAGGGCCCCTCCGAGGTTTACAGCGGCGTGGGTCGGGGAGTATAGAACGAGGCAGGGCCCGGCCGGGCGTTGGGGGACGGCCGGAATCGGGCCCGGAATGCGTCTAGATGGGGAAGCCCGGGGTCGCCCAAGGCGGCTGCGGGGAGATCCGGCGGGGGGGGGGCATTGCCATTTGGGAATTTTTCGTTATTTAATGTATTGGCGCACCATTCGTGTGTAAGCGCCCGTCGGAAGGGGAGAAACCGTGGGTCTTTTCGGAAATGCCAAGACACCGCTGGTCGGCCTGGACATCAGTTCCACCGCCGTCAAGCTACTTCAGCTCACCGAGTCCGGTGGGCGGTACCGCGTTGAGCATTACGCGGTCGAACCGCTGCCACCCAACGCCGTGGTCGAGAAGAACATCGTCGAGGTCGAGGCCGTCGGCGAGGCGATCAAGCGCGCGGTGGCCCGGTCCGGCACCAAGGCCCGGCACGCCGCGGCCGCGGTCTCGGGCTCGTCGGTGATCACCAAGATCATCCCCATCCAGGGCGACCTGGACGAGGACGCCCTCGAGGACCAGGTGCAGCTCGAAGCGTCGAACTACATCCCGTTCCCGATCGAGGAAGTCAGCGTCGACTTCGAGGTCATCGGCCCGGTGCCGAACAACCCGGAGATGGTCCAGGTGATGCTGGCCGCCTCGCGGACCGAGAACGTCGAACTGCGGCAGTCGGCCCTGGAACTGGGCGGGCTCACCGCCAAGGTCGTCGACGTCGAGGCCTTCGCGATGGAGAACGCCTTCAAGCTGGTCGCCGACCAGCTGTCGGTGCCCAAGGACGCGATCGTCGCCCTGGTGGACATCGGCGCCACCATGACCACGCTCAACGTGCTGCGCGCCCAGCGCAGCATCTACACCCGCGAGCAGGTCTTCGGCGGCAAGCAGCTCACCGACGAAGTCATGCGCCGCTACGGCCTGAGCTACGACGAGGCGGGCCTGGCCAAGCGCCAGGGCGGCCTGCCGGAAAGCTATGAAGTCGAGGTGCTCGAGCCCTTCAAGGAAGCACTGGTCCAGCAGGTCAGCCGACTGCTGCAGTTCTTCTATGCCGGCAGCGACTTCAACCGCGTCGACCAGGTGGTCCTGGCCGGCGGCTGCGCCTCGATCGCCGGCATCGCCAACCTGGTCGAGGAACAGCTGGGCGTCCCGACCGTCATCGCTAACCCGCTCGCCAACATGGCGCTCGGCCCCCGCGTCCAGGCACACGCCCTGGCGCAGGACGCCCCGGCGCTGATGATCGCCTGCGGCCTGGCCCTGAGGAGTTTCGACTGATGGCCAGAATCAATCTGCTTCCCTGGCGAACCGAACGGCGCAAACAGCGCCAGAAGGAATTCGTCACCATGCTCGGCCTTTCGGCCGCGGCGGGCTTGCTCATCAGCTTCCTGATCGTCATGTACTACAACGGCCAGATCGAGGGCCAGCAGGATCGCAACCAGTACCTGCGCGACCAGATCAAGCTCGTTGACGCCCAGATCAAGGAAATCGAGGCCCTCGACAAGAAGAAGGCCAACCTGCTCGCTCGCAAGCAGGTGATCGAGGAACTGCAGTCCAGCCGCTCGCAGATGGTCCACCTGTTCGACCAGCTGGTGCGTACCATCCCCGAAGGCGTCAAGCTGAACTCGATCAAGCAGTCCGGCCAGGTCCTGACGCTGGAAGGTTCGGCCCAGTCCAACGCCCGGGTCAGTTCCTACATGCGCAACCTGGAGGAATCGGGCTGGATGGCCAACCCGGATCTTTCCATCATCGAAACCAAGGGTGGTGACAAGGGCCTGCCCAACGCCTTCTCGCTGAAGGTGCAAATGGTGACGCCCAAGCGCGAAGAAGAGGCCGTCGCCAACGAAGGCGACGCCGTCGCGGGAGGTGTCCAGTGAGCAAGAACATCGACCTGCGTAGCCTCGACTTCAACAATTCCGGTGCCTGGCCCATGCAAGTGAAGGTGGGCGCCTGCGTGCTCATCGTCGCGCTGATCATCGGCCTGGGCTGGTACCTGTTCGTCAGCGACAAGCGCGTGAGCCTCGAGAAGGAAGAGGCCACCGAAGTCCAGCTGCGCGAAGAGTTCCAGGGCAAGCAGGGCCGGGCCGCCAACCTCGAACCGCTCAAGCAGCAGCTTGCCCAGATGGAAGTGATGCTGCAGCAGATGCTGCGGCAGTTGCCGAGCAAGAACGAGATGCCCGACCTGATCGTCGACATTTCGCAGACCGCGCTCGCGGCGGGCATCAACAACGAGCTGTTCCAGCCGGGCTCCGAAAGCCAGCGCGAGTTCTACGCCGAAAAGCCGATCCAGCTGCGCATGGTGGGCACCTACCACCAGTTCGGTGCCTTCGTCAGTGGTGTCGCCTCGCTGCCGCGCGTGGTCATCATGACCATGCACGACATCTCGCTGCAGCCGCGCGAGGGCTCGTCGGGCACGCTGGTGCTCTCGGGCACGGTCAAGACCTACCGCTACCTCGATGAAGACGAGGAAGATGCCAAGGCGTCCAAATCCCAGGGAGGCTCCCAGTGATGGCCCCGTCCATGACCCGTAAAGCCATGAGCGGGCTGCTGATCGCGGCCATCGCGCTGTCCCTGTCGGCGTGCACCCGTGGCAAGCGCGACCTCGAGGCCTGGGTGGCCGAGGTCAAGGCTCGCCCGGCGCCGCCGCTGGACCCGCTGCCGGTGATGAAGCAGTTCGAAACCTTTGAATACGCCGCGCAGGACATGCGCGACCCGTTCAGTGCGCCGAGCGCGGATCGCGACAGCAACAATGCGATGCGGCCCGACCCGAACCGGCGCAAGGAGGTCCTGGAGGCCTTCCCGCTCGACAGCCTGGACATGGTCGGCACGATCGGTGGTGGCACCGACGTGGTTGGCCTGGTGATGGGACCGGACAACGTCACGCATCGCGTGCGGGCCGGCAACTACCTGGGTCTCAACGACGGTCGAATCACCGCGGTCTATGAAGATCGCATCGAGATTGTCGAACTCGTACCGGATGGGGCGGGAGGCTGGCTGGAACGCCAGGCCCGTATCGCCCTTGAAGACAATTGATTGGGGGAATGCACGATGACCGCGAATAAAACGATGGGCGAGGGGATGGGCACCAAGCGTCGCTGGGTGCTGGCCATGGGAGCGCTCGCCGTCGGCATGGCGACGTCGCTTTCGGCGCTGGCGGCGAACGTCCTGCAAGACGTGCGTTACGCCTCGGCCCCCGGAGGCAAGGTCGACATTACCCTCGAGTTCTCTGAACCCGTCGGCGACGTCCAGGCATTCACCACCGATACGCCCCCGCGTATCGCGATGGACCTTCCCGAGACCAGCAATGGCCTGGACAAGCGTCGGATCGTGATCGGCAGCGGCGCAACGTCGGCGGTTTCCGCCGTCGAGGCCGGTGGCCGGACCCGCGTCGTGGTGGACCTGTTCCGCCCGGCCGGTTACACCACCCGCGCCGCCGGCAACCTGCTGGTGCTGACGGTGGATGCCGGTGTCCAGGCCAACAGCCTGGCCAGCGGCCCGGATCCGACCAAGAAGGTCGCGACCGACCTGCAGGTCGCCAACATCGACTTCCGTCGCGGCGAGAACGGCGCCGGCCGGGTCATCCTTAAGTTCAGCGGCGACGGTGCGGCCGCCGACCTGCGCACCGAAGACAACCGCCTGGTCGTCGACGTCGCCAACGCAAGCATCCCGGAGGCCCTGCGCCGCCGCCTGGACGTCACCGACTTCGCGACCCCGGTCAAGAGCCTCGAGCCCAACGCCAACGCCGGCAGCACCCGCCTGGTGATCCACACCAACGGCGCGGTGGAGTCCATGGCCTACCAGACCGGCAACGAGTACGTGATCGAAGTGACGCCCAAGCGTGGCGCCGCCCAGGGTCCGGTCGTGGCCGGTGCCCCCGGTCGCGCGGCTGGCGCGGTCGACGGTGACCCGGAGACCAAGCGTTACGCCGGTCGCCCGGTGACCTTCAACTTCCAGGACGTGCCGGTGCGCACGGTGCTGCAGCTGATCGCCGAAGAATCCGGCCTCAACGTGGTGGCCGCCGACACCGTGCAGGGTAACGTCACCCTGCGCCTGATCAACGTGCCCTGGGACCAGGCGATGGACATCGTGCTGCGCGCCAAGCAGCTCGACCAGCGCCGCGACGGCAACGTCGTCTGGGTGGCTCCGCAGAAGGAAATCGCCGACTTCGAACAGGCCGTTGCCGACGCGCGTATCGCCAATGAAGTCCGCGAGCCGCTGGTGACCGAGTACATCCCCATCAACTACGGCATCGCCGAAGATCTCGCTGGCCTGCTGACCGAAGACAGCAAGCAGGCCCAGACGACGGGCGGCGGCGGCCAGAATCGCGGCGTCGGCGGTGGTTTCCTGTCGCCCCGTGGTTCGGTCAGCTTCGACTCGCGCACCAATACGCTGCTGGTCGTGGACATCCAGAGCAAGGTGGACGAAGTCCGCAAGATGCTCTCGATCCTCGACCGTCCGGTCGACCAGGTCCTGATCGAGGCCCGCATCGTCGTGGCCACCGAAGTCTTCGCCCGCGAGCTGGGCGTGATGTTCGGCATCCAGGACCGTACCGGCACGCTGGCCAACAGCAACGAGACGACCACCGACTCCGGTTTCCAGGTGAGCCTGCCGGTGAATCCGGCGGCCGGCATCCTCAACCTCAGCATCCTGCGCCAGGACATCGCCCTGGACCTGGAGCTGTCGGCGCTCGAGGAAGAAGGTCGCGGCGAAGTGGTGTCCAATCCGCGCGTGATCACCGCCAACCAGCGTGAAGCCGTGATCCGCCAGGGTGACGAAGTGGCCTACCTGACCATCCAGCCGGCCACCACGCCGGGTGCGGTCGCCCAGGCGACCGTCGAGTTCAAGGAAGTGCTGCTCGAGCTCAAGGTCACCCCGACCATCACCTCCGACGGCCGCGTCTACCTGAACCTCGCGGTGAAGAAGGACGAGGTCAGCGAGCTGATCGCCAACCCGGCCGGTGGCTTCGTGCCGCAGATCGCCCGTCGCGAAGTCAGCACCGCGGTGCTGATCGACAACGGCCAGACCGTGGTTGTCGGCGGCGTCTACGAGTTCAGCAACCGCGAGGACCTGCGCAAGGTGCCCTTCCTGGGCGACCTGCCGGTGCTGGGCAACCTGTTCAAGAACAAGACCCGCGGCGTCGAGAAGGCCGAGCTCCTTATCTTCGTCACGCCGCGCGTCCTGCAGGTCGCTCACCGTCCGGGCTGATCCGGCCCTGCACAGAACCAGCAACAGGGCCGCGCAAGCGGCCCTGTTGTTTTGGTACAGGTGAATCATGTCTTCGACGCTGCGCACAACGCTTACGCCTGGCCAGGTCCTGTTCCGGGAAGGTGATCCGCCGGACTGTGCCTACCTGATCGAAAGCGGCGGCATCGAAGTCAAGGCCCGGCAGCGCGGCAAGGACGTCGTGCTGAGCCTGTTGGGCCCGGGCGACCTGGTGGGTGAAATGGCGGTCATCGACGACTCGCCGCGCACGGCCACGGCCACCGCCATCGGCGAGGCCGTGCTTTTTCCCATTGATCGAAGCCAGATCGCCGAACGCCTGGCCGCCACCGATCCCATTGTTCGTTCCCTGCTCGAGGGCCAGCTCAAGCGCTACCGCGGTGCGTTGGCGGCGCTGCAGGGCCAGGGCGTGGAAGCGCCGACGGCGCCGATGACGACGTCCGAGCGACTGGGTGTCAGCAAGATCCGGCTCGAATCCCAGCTGCGCGAGGCCCTGGCGGCGCGCGGGCTCGAGCTGGGACTGCAGCCGCTGATGGACGTAGACAGCGGCAGGATCGCCGGTTACGAAGCCCTGGTGCGCTGGCACCATCCCGAGCGGGGTCCGATCTCGCCCGCTGAGTTCGTTGCCTTGGCCGAAGAGACCTCCCTGATCGTGCCCGTCGGCGAATACGTCATGGACGCCGCCTGCGAGTCGGTTGCGCGGCTGGTCGAGGCCGGGCACGGGCAGCCGTTCGTGGCGGTCAATGTCTCCGCGCGGCAGCTGTCGCACCCGGGCCTGGTCGAACGCATCGTCGCCCGCGCCGATGCCGCACGCCTGCCCCGCGGCACCCTGAAGCTGGAAATCACCGAAAGCCAGGTCCTGGACTATGACCTGGTCGGCGAGGTCATCGCGCTGTGCCACGCCCACGGCATCAAGGTGGCGCTGGATGACTTCGGAACCGGCTATTCGCACCTGGCCCACCTGCATCGCCTGGATTTCGACGTGCTCAAGGTCGACCAGGCGTTTTCGCGCAACATGGTCGCCGATCCCCGGGCGATGGCGGTGGTCGAAGCCATCGTGCAGCTGGGACGGGCGCTGCAGGCCGAGATCGTCGTCGAAGGCGTCGAGACCCGACCACAGCTCGAGGCACTGCGGCGGCTCGGCTGCCACTACGCCCAGGGCTACCTGATCGGCCGGCCACGGACCCTGGCGCAAATACTGGCCGATCCGGTGCCGGGCCGCTTCGGCGGCTAGGGTAAGCTTCGTCCAGGACCCGCCACCAGATCGCACGGAGCGCCAGCAATGCCCTCGATGTCACTGCATACCCGCATGCTGATCGGCTTCGTCGCCGGCACCGTGCTCGGACTCGCCGCGAACCTCTTCGCCGCAGACGCCGGCTGGCTGGACCTCGTGGTCACCTACGTCGCCGATCCCGTGGGCCAACTGTTCCTGCGGCTGCTGTTCATGCTGGTCATCCCGCTGGTGTTTTCGGCCCTGGTGCTGGGCGTGGTGGAGATCGGCGACCCGCGCTCGCTTGGCCGCATCGGCGGCAAGACCCTGGTCTGGATCCTGGCGGTCACGACCATCGCAGTGGTCATCGGCCTGCTGATGGTGAACCTGATCCGCCCCGGGCAGGGCATCCCGCCCGAGCTGGGCGCCGAGATCATGGCCGGCGCCGGCGACCGGGCCTCGCAGATCGCCGCCGGCCGCGAAGCGGTGAGCGGGCTGGACGTGTTGCTCAACATTGTGCCCCGCAATCCGGTGCAAGCCGCCGCCAATGGCGACCTGATCGCGGTGATGTTCTTCGCGCTGATGTTCGGCATCGCCGCCACCGTCATCCGCAGCGAAGGCACCAGGTCCTTCGTGTCGGCGGTCCAGGGCATCTACGACATCTGCCTGAAGCTCATCGACTGGGTGATCCGGCTGGCGCCGTGGGCGGTGGCGGCGTTGCTGTTCGCAATCACGGCCAAGCTGGGCTTCGACGTCCTGGTCCAGTTGGCGCGATTCGTCGGCACCGTGCTGGCCGCGCTGGCGATCCACTTTTTCGTGGTCTTCCCGATCCTGCTCCGGGTGTTCGGCGGCATGTCGCCGGTCGCCTTCTTCCGTGGCGCCCAGCCGGCGCTGCTGACGGCATTCTCGACCTCGTCCTCGAGCGCCACCCTGCCGACCACGCTGGCCTGCAGTGTCCAGGGTCTCGGGGTTCCACCCCGGGTCGCGCGATTCGTCTGCACGCTCGGTGCGACCGCCAACATGAACGGCACCGCGCTTTTCGAGGGCGTCACCGTCCTGTTCCTGGCGCAGTTCTTCGGCGTCGAACTGAACCTGATCCAGCAGGCCATGATCCTGGTGCTGTGCATGCTCGGTTCCATCGGTGCCGCCGGCGTTCCCGGTGGCTCCTTGCCCGTGATCGCCATGATCCTGGCCATGTTCGGCATCCCGCCCGAGGGCATCGGCCTGATCCTGGGCGTCGATCGCCTGCTGGACATGTGCCGCACGGTGGTGAACGTGGGCGGCGACATGGTCGGTTCCGTGGTGATCGGCCGCAGCGAGGAAGGCGTGCGTGAAGCCGCGCCCGAGGCCGCGGCCGCCGGCTAACATCCCGGCGGGGCGGGTTCAAGCGCGACATCGGCGGCCGGGTCGGCGACAATATCGCCCCGTTGGCCCGGCCCCGGGCCCCACGCCCTGGACGCCCTGATGACCACGCCTTCCCGCCGCGACCTCGCCAACGCCCTGCGTTTCCTGGCCATCGATGCCGTCGAGGCCGCCAAGTCCGGCCATCCCGGCATGCCCATGGGCATGGCCGACATCGCCGAGGTGCTCTGGAACGATTTCCTGAGCCACAGCCCCAACAACCCCAAGTGGTTCAATCGCGACCGCTTCGTGCTCTCCAACGGGCATGGCTCGATGCTGGTCTACGGCCTGTTGCACCTGTCGGGCTACGACCTGCCGCTGGATGAGCTGCGCAACTTCCGCCAGCTGCACAGCAAGACCGCCGGCCACCCCGAGTACGGCCACACGCCCGGCGTCGAAACCACGACCGGCCCGCTGGGCCAGGGCCTGGCCAATGCCGTCGGCATGGCGCTGGCGGAACAGCTGCTGGCGCAGCGCTTCAACCGGCCCGAATACAACATCGTCGACCACCACACCTGGGTTTTCCTCGGCGACGGCTGCCTGATGGAAGGTATCTCCCACGAGGTGGCCTCGCTGGCCGGCACCTGGGGCCTGGGCAAGCTGATCGCCTTCTGGGACGACAATCGCATCTCGATCGACGGCGATACCGCCGGCTGGTTCACCGACGACACCGCCGCGCGCTTCGAAGCCTACGGCTGGCAGGTCATCCGCAAGGTGGACGGCCACGATCCGCAGGAAATCAGCCAGGCCATCAAGACCGCCCAGGCCGAGACCGGCAAGCCCACGCTCATCTGCTGCCGCACCACGATTGGATTCGGCTCCCCCGGCAAGGCCGGCAAGGAATCGAGCCACGGTGCGCCGCTGGGCAAGGACGAAGTGGCCGCGACCCGGGACGCCCTGGGCTGGCCGCACGCGCCTTTCGAAATCCCGGCCGACATCCGCGATGGCTGGCGTGCGGGCAATGCCGGCCTGGTGCGCGAGGAACAGTGGAACCGCCAGTTCGACGCCTATGCCAAGGCCTACCCGGCGCTGGCCGCCGAACTCGTGCGGCGCTCCCACGGTGAACTGCCGGAAGACTTCGCCGACGCCGCGCAGGCCTATGTGGCCAAGCTGCAGCAGGAGGGACCGGTCGTTGCCTCGCGCAAGGCGTCGCAGATGGCGCTTGATGCCTTCGGTCCGCTGCTGCCGGAACTGATCGGCGGTTCGGCCGACCTGGCGCACTCCAACCTCACGCTCTGGAAGGGCAGCAAGTCGGTCACCAGCGGCGACGCCAGCGCCAACTACGTGCACTACGGCGTTCGCGAGTTCGGCATGTCGGCCATCAGCAATGGCCTGGCCCTGCATGGCGGCTTCATCCCCTACGACGCCACCTTCCTGGTGTTCTCCGACTACTCGCGCAACGCCCTGCGCATGTCGGCGCTGATCCCGACCCGCGCCATCCACGTGTTCACCCACGACTCGATCGGCCTGGGCGAAGACGGCCCGACCCACCAGCCGGTGGAGCACCTCGCTGCGCTGCGCTACATCCCCAACAACGACGTCTGGCGTCCTTGCGATGCCGTCGAGTCGGCGGTGTCCTGGCAGGCGGCGATCGAACGCAAGGACGGGCCGAGCTGCCTGGTCTTCAGCCGCCAGAACCTGGCCCACCAGCCGCGGAACACGCAGCAGGTGGCCGACATCGCCCGCGGCGGCTACGTGCTGTCGGATCCGGGCGAGGCGACGTTCGACCTGATCCTGCTCGCCACGGGTTCGGAAGTGGAGCTCGCGATGGAAGCCATGTGCCGTCTGGCCGGCGACGGGATCAAGGCGCGGGTGGTGTCGATGCCCTGCGCCGAGGTGTTCGCACGCCAGCCGCTGGAGTGGCGCGAGGGCGTGCTGCCGGGCTGGTGCCGCAAGCGCGTGGCGGTTGAAGCCGGCGTTACCGGCTACTGGCGCCAGTTCGTCGGCCTGGACGGTGCCGTGGTCGGCATCGACCAGTTCGGGGCCTCGGCGCCGGCGGACAAGCTGTTCGCGCATTTCGGCATCACCGTGGACGCGGTGGTCGACGCCGCGAAAGCCCTGGCCTGACCCGCTGGCCGCCGGGCGGCCACGGCTTCAGCCCTGCGCCGGACCGCAAAGGTTCCGGTGCAACACCTCGATGACGTCGTGCACCGTGCCATCGGCCACGGAGTAGAAAACCGTCTGGGCTTCCCGCCGGGTGGCCACCAGGTTGTTCTCGCGCAGCACCGCCAGGTGCTGTGACAGCGCCGACTGGCTGATCGGCACCAGGGCGTTGATCTCGCCCACCGACATCTCCCTCTCCACCAGCAGGCACAGCACCCGCAGGCGCTGCGGGTTGGCCATGGCCTTGAGCAGCTCGGCGGCGGCTTCGGAGGCCGATTCCATCAACTCGGCCGAGGTGCCGGCGGGTTCGGGGGAGGGCTTGCGGGTGGACGGTCGCATGGGTCTGCCTGGTCGTGGATGTTGACATCATGCCACAAATCTAATTAAGCTAATCCTAATTTAGCGTAGCCGCATTTAGCGGCCCGGGAGGAAGGCATGGCCAGTATCGTTGTGCTCGGCGCCGGCATTGGTGGCATGAGCGCCGCTTACGAGCTCCGCGCCCTGTTGGGCAAGGACCATCCCATCACCGTGGTCGGGGAGGGCGAATATTTCAGCTTCACCCCGTCCAACCCCTGGGTGGCGGTGGGCTGGCGCAAGCCTTCGGACACCCAGATCGGCGTGCGGCCCTACCTGGCCAGGAAGGACGTGGGCTTCGAGCCCGGCGGCGCGGCCCAAGTGCTGCCGGACCAGAACAAGCTGCGCCTGAACGATGGACGTGAGCTGGCCTACGACTACCTGGTGATCACCACCGGCCCGCACCTGGCCTTCGAGGAAGTGCCCGGACTGGGGCCGCATGGCGGCTTCACCCAGTCCGTGTGCACGACTGCGCACGCCTCCGCCGCCTGGGAGGCCTACCAGGAATTCCTGGAGGATCCGGGTCCGGTCATCATCGGTGCGGCTCCCGGTGCCAGCTGTTTCGGCCCGGCCTACGAGTTCGCAATGATCCTCGATGCCGACCTGCGCAAGCGCGAGCTGCGCGACAAGGTGCCGATGACCTACATCAGCCCCGAGCCCTACATCGGCCACATGGGCCTGGGCGGCGTCGGCGACTCGAAGGGACTGCTGGAGTCGGAGCTCAGGCAGCGCCACATCAAGTGGATCACCAACGCGAAGATCACCCGCGTCGAGGACGGCATGATGCATGCCGAAGAAATCGACGCGCGCGGTCAGCCGCTGGCCACCCACGAACTGCCGTTCAAGTACTCGATGGTGCTGCCGGCCTTCACCGGCGTCGAGGCGGTGCGGTCGGCCACGGACATGTGCAACCCGCGCGGCTTCGTGAAAATCGACGCGTTCCAGCGCAACCCGGCCTATCCGAACGTCTTCTCGGCCGGGGTATGCGTGGCGATTCCGCCGGTGGAAGCGACCCCGGTGCCCACCGGCGCGCCCAAGACCGGCTTCATGATCGAATCGATGGTGACGGCCATCGCGGAAAACATCGCCGCCGAACTGGCCGGCAAGCCAGCCCTGAACAAGGCCACCTGGAACGCCGTCTGCCTGGCCGACATGGGCGACACCGGCGCCGCCTTCGTCGCGCTGCCGCAGAACCCGCCGCGCAACGTCACCTGGGCCAAGGTCGGCAAATGGGTGCACGTGGCCAAGATCGCCTACGAGAAGTACTTCCTGTCGAAGATGAAGTCCGGAAACACCGAGCCGCTCTACGAGAAGTACGTGCTCAAGGCGCTCGGCATCGAGCGCCTGAAGTGAGCACGCCAAGCCCACCCCGAACCCTGGAGAACCCCGTGAACCTCGATCGTGCCGTAATGGCCTTCGCTGGCGTGATGATCCTTGCCAGCGCCCTGCTTGTGTATTTCGTCTCGCCGTGGTGGCTGTTGTTCACGGCCTTCATTGGCCTGAACATGCTGCAATCGGCCTTCACCGGCTTCTGCCCCGCGGCCATGATCTTCCGCAAGCTTGGTTTCAGCTCCGGCTGCGCCTTCAAGTGAGGTAGACGATGACCACGACCCGTGCCCTGGCTGCCACCGCCGTACTTGCCGCCGTCTTCCTGGTGGCCTGTGCCAGCGAGCCGGACGAGCCAGCTCCGGCACCCCCGGTGGACTTTGAAACCCTGACCGTGGCTGCGCGCACTTCGGCACGCGAACGCAGCTGGGACGGCGTGGTGGAGGCCGTCAACCAGGCGACGCTGTCGGCACAGACGCGTGGCCGGGTGCTGGAGCTTCCCTTTGACGTGAACGACTACGTCGAGGCAGGGCAGGTCGTGGTGCGTTTCACCGACGTCGAGCAGGTGTCCGCGCAGCGTCGCGCCTCGGCCTCGCTGAGCGCCGCGCAGGCGGACTACACCGAAGCCGAGGCGGCCTTCCGCCGAACCCAGGAGCTGGTGTCCCGACAGCTTCTGGCACGGGCCACGCTTGACCAGGCCCGTGCCCGCCGGGACGCCGCCCGCGCGGCGCTCGAATCGGCACGTGCCGGCGTCAGCGAGGCCGGCGAACAGGTTGACTACACCGTCATCCGTGCGCCGTATTCGGGCATCCTGACCGAGCGCCACGTCGAGGTCGGTGAATCGGTCCAGCCGGGCCAGGCGCTGGTGTCCGGCCTGTCCCTGCAGCAGCTTCGCGTCAACGTCGAGGTGCCGCAAAGCGACGTCGCCGCCCTGCGCGAGCACGGAACGGCCACCGTCGTGCTGCCAGGCGGTGAGCGACTGGAAGCCGACCAGCTGATCGTATTCCCGTACGCCGATCCGGGCACGCACAGCTTCAAGGTGCGGGTGGAACTTCCCGAGGCCGAGACCGGACTGCAGCCGGGCATGACCGTCAAGGTCGCCTTCAAGACCGGCGAAGCGCGCCACCTGTGGGTGCCCGCGTCGGCGCTGGTGACGCGAAGCGAAGTCACCGCGGTTTACGTGGTGGGCGCCGACAACCGCGTGGTGCTGCGCCAGGTCCGCCTGGGCCACCGCCGCGATGACGAAGTCGAAGTGCTGGCCGGCCTGGCGGAGGGCGAGCGCATCGCCGCCGATCCCCTGGAGGCATTGGCGCACCTGGCGAACGCGGGCCGGGAGGCCGGCGATGACTGAGCCGCGTTTCGGCCTGTCCGGACGCCTGGCCCGCGCCTTCCAGGCCAATCCGCTGACGCCCGTGCTGGCGGTGGCGGGCCTGTTGCTGGGCCTGTTCGCCACCATGATCACACCGCGCGAAGAAGAGCCGCAGATCGACGTCACCATGGCCAACGTCATCGTGCCCTTCCCGGGTGCGCCGGCCGCCGATGTCGAAAACCTGGTCAGCGTGCCGCTGGAACAGGTGCTGGCCGAGATCGACGGCGTCAAACACGTCTATTCGACCAGTCGCGCCGGTTCGTCCCTGATCACCGTCGAATTCGCGGTCGGCGTGCCGCGCCAGGACGCGCTGGTGCGCCTGTACAACCAGGTCTACTCCAACGCCGACTGGGCGCCGCCCGGCCTGGGCGTTGGCCAGCCGCTGGTCCGTCCGATGGGCATCGACGACGTGCCCGTGATGGCGGTGACGCTCTGGACCGACGACCCTGCCCGCGGCGGCGTCGAGCTGGCCGAAGTGGCGCACACGCTGGAATCGGAAATCAAGCGCGTACCCGGCACCCGCGACGTCTACACCATCGGCGCACCCCAGCGCATGGTCGTGGTCGAACTCGACGCAACCCGGCTGGCGTCGTATGGCATGACCGCCGACGACCTGGCCGGCGCGCTGTCGGCCGCCAACGTGGTCCTCCAGGCCGGCGAGCGGGTCACCGCCGCCGGCGTGTTGCCCATGACCGCCGGCCGCTACCTGGCCGACGCACAGCAGGTCGCCGAACTGGTGATCGGCCTGCGTGACGGCCGGCCGCTTTACCTCTCCGACGTCGCCGCCATCCATCGCGGCGCCGACCTGCCCAGCCAGTACGCCTGGTACACCGCCCCGGAAAGCCGGCTGCGTCCCGGCGGCGGCGTCGCGCCGGCCGTCACCATCGCGGTGGCCAAGAAGCCTGGCGCCAACGCCGCCGACATTACCACCGCGATAGCCAGCCGGCTCAAGGACCTCGAAGCGTCGGTGATTCCGCAGGGCGTGCACGCCACCGTTACCCGTGACTACGGATACACGGCCAACGACAAGGCGATGAAGCTGATCCAGAAGCTGGCTTTCGCCACCCTGTCGGTGGTGTTGCTGGTGCTGTTCACCCTGGGCTGGCGCGAGGCCATCGTGGTCGGAAGCGCCGTCGTCCTGACCCTGGCCCTGACGCTGTTCGCGTCCTGGGCGATGGGCTTCACCATCAACCGGGTGTCGCTGTTCGCGCTCATTTTCTCGATCGGTATCCTCGTGGACGACGCCATCGTCATCGTCGAGAACATCCACCGGCACATGCGCCTGGGCGGCAAGGGCCTGCTCGAAGCCATCCCGCCGGCGGTGGACGAAGTCGGCAGCCCGACCATCCTGGCCACGTTCACGGTCATCGCCGCGCTGCTGCCGATGGCCTTCGTGTCGGGCCTGATGGGCCCGTACATGCGACCGATCCCGATCAACGCCTCGGTAGGCATGCTGCTGTCGCTGGCCATTGCGCTGACCGTAACGCCCTGGCTGTCGCTCAAGCTGCTCTCGCGCCATGTGCACGACGGCGAAGGCGGCGGACACGAAACACCGATCTCGCGCCGTGTGCGCGGCCTGTTCGAGCGGGTCATGCGCCCCTTCCTGGACGCCGGTCGCGGCAAGGGCCGCAGGCGCATGCTGTTCGCGGGAATCGGCATGGCCGTGCTGGTCGCCGCGGGCCTGGCGGTGGTGCAGCTGGTGGTCCTGAAAATGCTCCCCTTCGACAACAAGTCGGAATTCCAGGTGGTCGTGGACCTGCCCGAAGGCACGCCGCTCGAGCGCACCAATGCCTTGTTGCTGGACATGGCGCAGGTGCTCAACGACGTGCCTGAGGTGCTGGACATCCAGGGTTACGCCGGCACGTCGGCGCCGGTGAACTTCAACGGCCTGGTGCGCCAGTACTACCTGCGCGAAGGCGCCAACGTCGGCGACCTGCAGGTGAACCTGGTCGGCAAGCACGAACGCGACCGCCAGAGCCACGAGATCGCCCTGGCGGTGCGGCCCGCGCTGGCCGGCATCGGCCGTCGTTACGGCGCTTCGGTGAAGGTCGTGGAAGTGCCGCCGGGGCCGCCGGTGATGGCGCCGCTGGTGGCCGAGGTCTATGGCCCCGACGCCAACCGTGCCCGCGATATCGCCCGCGACCTGCAGGCCCGCTTCGCGGCCACCGACGGCATCGTGGACGTCGACAGCACCGTCGAGGCAGACGCCGAACGGGAACTGGTTCTGGTCGACCGCGACCGCGCGGCGCGGCTGGGCGTCAGCCAGGCGGCGATCGCACAGGCCCTGCAGCTCGGTGTTTCCGGGAATGACGCCACCTACCTGCGCGACGGCGCGTCGAAGTATCCGGTGCCGGTGCGCCTGCGCCTTCCTGCGGGTGACCAGGCCAGCCTGGAACAGCTGCTGACCCTCCGCGTGCGTGCCGGCGACGACCGCCTGGTGCCGCTATCGGAACTGGTGACGGTGCAACGCCTGCCCTGGGAGCCGGTGATCCATCGCAAGGACCTGCTGCCGGTCGTGTACGTCACCGGCGACGAAGCCAGTGCCATCGACAGCCCGCTTTACGGCATGTTCGACCTGGTCGGCCAGGTCGCCGACACGCCGCTGGCGGCAACGTCGGTCGAACAGCATTTCCTCGCCGCGCCGACCGACACACGGGGCTTTTCGATCAAGTGGGACGGCGAGTGGCAGATCACCTATGAAACCTTCCGCGACATGGGACTGGCCTATTCGGTCGGCCTGCTGCTCATCTACCTGCTGGTGGTGGCACAGTTCCGCGACTACCTGGTGCCGCTGGTGATCATGGCGCCGATCCCGCTCACCGTGATCGGGGTGATGCCCGGGCACGCGCTTCTGGGCGCGCAGTTCACCGCCACCAGCATGATCGGCATGATCGCGCTGGCGGGCATCATCGTGCGCAACTCGATCCTGCTGGTGGACTTCATCAACCAGTCCATCGCCGAAGGCCACGCCCTGGCCGACGCCGTGGTCGAGGCCTGTGCCGTGCGTGCGCCGCCCATCGTGCTCACCGGACTGGCAGCCATGGCCGGGGCCTTCTTCATCCTCGATGACCCGATCTTCAACGGCCTGGCCATTGCGCTGATCTTCGGCATCCTGGTTTCGACCGTGCTGACGCTGGTGGTGATCCCGCTGCTGTATTACGTGCTGCTGAGCGCACGTGCCCGCAAACTGGAGACAGGTGCATGAATTCCATGACGCGATACTCGCCGGTGCTGGTGCTGGCGATGCTTGCCGGCTGTGGCAGCGAGCTGGCGCCGGAGGCCGTGACCGCGACGACACCTTCGGCCGAAACGGCTGCAGTGCCGGAGCCGACGCCCGCACCCGCACCCGCCGAAGAAGCGACACCCGACGCCCAGGCCCGCGGCCAGGCGGCCATGAGGGAATTTGGCGACCGCCTGCGCAATGAACTGCGCGCGGCGATGAGCCAGGACGGCGCCGCCGGTGCTGTCAGCTTCTGCCATGACCAGGCCCCGCGCATCGCCGACGAAGTGATGGCCACGCACGGCGTGCGCCTGGGCCGCGTGGCCGTCGCCGGCCGCAACCGCAACCCGGGAAACGCCCACGGCGGCTGGCAGGGCGAACTTCTCGATTCCTTCCAGCGGGCGGTGAACACCGGTGGTGCGCCCGAATCGCAGATGGCGGTGATCCGCGACGATGTGCCGGCGGGTGTCGAACTGCGCATGGCCCGCGGCATCCGCGTCGAGGCCGCCTGCCTGATGTGCCATGGCGACAACATCGCTCCCCCTATCGCCGAACGCCTGGCGGCCCTGTATCCGGAAGACCGGGCCACCGGTTTCCTCGAAGGTGACCTGCGCGGCCTGGTCTGGGTGGAGGTGCCTTCCACCACGGAAGCACGGCCATGAGCCGTCCCGTCACCCTGGCCTGTCCGCACTGCAATGGCATGAACCGCGTGCCGGTCTCCCGCCTGGGCGAAGGCCCCGGCTGCGGCCACTGCCACGAGCCGCTGTTCACGGGCCATCCGCTGGTGCTGGGCGTGGACGAATTCGCCAACCACGCCGAACGCAGCGAACTGCCGCTGCTGGTGGATTTCTGGGCACCCTGGTGCGGTCCCTGCCAGATGATGGCGCCGCAGTTCGAACGCGCCGCCGGCCAGCTTGAACCGCAGGTGCGCCTGGCCAAGGTCGACACCCAGGTGGCACCGACCCTGGCCCAGCGCCACGGCATCCGCAGCATCCCGACGCTGATCCTGTTCCGGCATGGCCGCGAACTGGCCCGCCAGTCCGGCGCCATGGATGCCAACAACATCGTGCGCTGGACCCGCCAGCACCTGGCGGCCTGAGGGGCGGCCAAGGGCACAGGTGCCGTCGGCCAGGCGCCGCTACAGCAGGTCGAGCGGCAGCTTGAGGTAGCGCACGCCGTTTTCTTCGGGCTCGGGCAGTTCGCCGGCGCGGATGTTGAGCTGCACCGAGGGCAGGATGAGCCGCGGCATCGACAGGCTGGCGTCGCGGTCGGTGCGCATGCGCACGAACTGGTCCTGGTCGGTGCCAATCCGTACGTGGACGTTGGCGCGCTTCTGTTCGCCAATGGTGGTTTCGCAGCGCGGTTCGCGCCCGCCGGGACCGTAGTCGTGGCAGACGAAGACGCGGGTGTCGTCGGGCAGGGAAAACAGCCGCTGGATCGAGTGGTACAGCGTTGCGGCGTCGCCGCCCGGGAAATCGCAGCGGGCGGTGCCGCCATCGGGCATGAACAGGGAGTCGCCGGTGAACAGGGCGTCGCCGATCAGGTAGGCCACCGAGTCATTGGTGTGGCCCGGCACCGGGATCACGCGCGCACCCACCTGGCCGATCGAAAATACCTCGTCGTCGCCGAACAGGTGGTCGAACTGCGAGCCGTCCACCGGGAAGTGTTCGCCCAGGTTGAAGATGGGCCGGAAGGTTTTTTGCACGGTGCGGATGCCCTGGCCGATGGCCAGCCTGGCCCCTGGCAATCGCGACTTGAGCCAGTGCCCGGCGCTGATGTGGTCGGCGTGCGCATGCGTTTCCAGGATCCAGTCCACCTGCACGCCGGCTTCTTCCACCGAGGCCAGCAGCTGTTCGGCGCTGGCCGTGGACGTGCGTCCGGCCTTGGGGTCGAAGTCCAGTACCGGATCGACCAGCGCCGCCTTTCCGCTGCCCGGGTCCGAGACCAGGTAGCTCCAGGTGCCGGAGTCCTCGTGATAGTGCGGCTTGACGGTGGCGTGGCGCATGGCGGTGTTCCCGTGGATGTCGAAACAGTCTAGTCGCGCCCAGGCCTGGCGGGCTGGAGCCGGGTCCTGGCCAGCGCATGCCGCAACAGCCTCGCTTCCAGCCGCTCGCCAGGGCCGCGGGGCGCCTGTAGCCCCATGCGTGCCAGCGCGGCTTCGTCGCGGGCCTGTTCACCGGCGAGGGCCGCGATCACGGTGGCAACGCGCCCGGCGAAGGTGCCGGTGCGTGCGCGCAGCCAGCCCAGCGCGGCGACGATGCGTTCTTCTTCGGCCGTGAAGTCGCTGCCCATCGGGTAGTCGGGCAGCACGCCGCTTCGGCGCAGCGGTGCCAGCCGGTCCGCCAGCGAGCCGGTGGTGTTCTGGCGCCAGGCGTCCGGCGCGGTGAAGCCACGTTCGAGCTTGCCGGCGGCGCGGGCGGCGTCGAGCAGCGCGGCCTGGTCGTCGGCATGGGCAAGCGCCGCCATCGCCACCATGCAGTCCCGGTCGCTGCGGCCGCGCAGGTCGGCGATGCCGTATTCGGTGATGGCGATGTCGCGCAGGTGGCGGGGGATGGTGACGTGGCCGTAGTTCCAGCGCACGTTGGCGGTGGCCCGGCGGCCCTGGCCGCGCCGGGCCCGCAGCATCAGTGCCGAGCGGCCATCGTGCAGCGCATGCGCCATCGCCACGAAGTTGTACTGGCCGCCGACGCCGGACACGACCCGTCCATCCTCGAGCGCATCCGAGACCGCGGCGCCCAGCGCCGTCATCATCATGCAGGTGTTGAAGAAACGTGCGTCGCGGCGCTGCTCGCGTTCAAGCGCCTCGTCGCCGCCGTAGAGCTGGTTGATATGGGAAACGCGGGTCATGCCGATGCCGCGGGCCTGTTCAGGCGGCATCCGGCGCAGCCAGTCGTAAAGCGCCGTCGAACCCAGGTAGAAGGCGCCGTCGAGCCAGCGACCGTCACGGGCGAGCCGCTCGACGTCGTGCGCCGTTGCCTGGCCGCGGTTGATGCGGGCCATGGCGCCGACGTCGTCGAGCACGCGGCGTTTGAGCACGCCGGCCTGCGCCAGGGCGCGGAAACCGTCGTTGACCATTTCGCTGGCGCCGTACAGGCCCAGCGCGAAGGGTGCGGTGCCGCCCACGTCGCGGACCAGCGGCGAACGGGCGAGTCCGGGCGACAGTGCTTCCAGCGCCGCCAGGTAGTCGGCGTTGCGCGTGTGTCGCAGCACCAGCGCATGGCACAGCGCATCCGCCAGCGAACCGATGCCGATCTGCAGCGTGCCGCCGTCGCGGACCAGGGCGCTGGCGTACAGGCCGATAGCGTAGTCGGCGTCGGCCACCGGTTCGCGCGGCAGGGCGAACAGCGGCGGCGCGGGCGCCGGGTGTTCGATCACCAGGTCGAAAAAGGTGGCGGGGACCGTGCAGGGGCCGTCGAGCCAGGGCAGCCCCGGATCCACTTCCGCGACCAGCAGGGGCCGCGGTTTGCCCAGGCGAACGACTTCATCGAGCAGGTCGAAGGTGAGGTCGGGATTGCAGCTCAGGCTCAGGCGAAGGCCGCCAGGTTCGCGCGCCACCTTCTGCACCAGGGCATTGGCGCCGCGTTCGGCGACCGAGCGGGCGACGTGGGTGTAGTTGAGGCTGACGTAGTCGCGCTGGGCCTGGCCGGAGTGAAGCAGGGCCCCGGATTGCACGTAGAACTCCTCGACCCGGATGTTCGGGGGCAGTGCGTCCCGGCGCATGGCCATGGCGTAGTCGAGCACCGGGAAGTCGGTGCCGAAGTGCCGCGTTATGAAGGGCGCCAGGAAGCGCCGCTGCAGGCCCTTGCCGGCCGACGGTGGGGTGAGCGACAAGGCGGTCAGCAGATGCAGTGACGTCGCGGGTTCCGCGGCCACCCGCCGGGTGATCGCGTTCAACAGGCGATGCGGCTTGCCCAGGCCCAGGGGCGCCGCCAGCACCAGGTGCCCGCCGGCGTGGGCCAGCAGGCGGTCCACGGCCGCGTCCAGGGCCGGGTCGGAAGGGTGGGGGTGGGGGTCGGGCATGCGGCTTCCGGGCAAGGACAGGGCCCAGTATCGCACCCGGCCCGGGAGCACTTGACATGAACGATTACGCGCGTAATCTACGGGAAAGTTTACGGGTGTAATCAACATGCAGATCAGCGACGCCGAATCCGTGGTCATGCAGGCCCTCTGGAACCAAAGCCCCCTGGCGGCCGAAGACGTCTTCGCCGCCGTGGCCGCCGGCCAGGGCTGGCAGGAACCGACGGTCAAGACCTTGCTCAACCGGCTACTGAAGAAGGGCGCGATCCGCGCCGAACGCGACGGCCGCCGCTACCTCTACGCCCCGGTGCTGGACCGCGAGGCCTGGCTGGGCCAGGAAAGCGAAGGCCTGGTCGACCGCCTGTTCGGCGGGCGCATCGCGCCGATGGTGGCGCACTTCACCGAGCGCGGAAAACTGTCGAAGAAGGACCTGGCCGAACTGCGCCAACTGCTCGAGGACCTCGACGATGATCGCTGACCTGCTCGTGATGTTGGCCGAGGCGGCGGTCGCCAGTGCGGCTGCCCTGGCTCTGGTCCTTGTGCTTCGCAAGGCGGTGCGCCGCCGCTTCGGCGCCGAAGCGGCCTATGCCCTCTGGTTGCTGCTGCCGTTTTCGCTGCTGGCGGTGGCGCTGCCGACCCCGGGCCTGTCGCCGGAATTGGTCACGCTGCGCAGCGCGGTCGTGCAGGCGCTGCCCGCGGATCCGGGGCGGTTGCCGGTGCCGGTCGGGGAAGCTGCGGCGGGCCTGGCCTTCGCCTGGCTGGCGGGCGCGCTGCTCGCCGGTGCCTGGTTGCTGTCGTGCCAACGTCGTTTCGTGGCGGGCCTGGGCCCCCTGCGCCGGCGTCCCGACGGATTGGTGCAAAGCCTGGCGATACGCGGGCTGCCGGCCGTGCTCGGCTTGCGTCCGCGCATCGTGCTGCCCGGCGATTTCGACCAGCGCTACAGCGCCATTGAACGTGAGCTCGTGCTGGCGCACGAACTCCTGCACCTGCGGCGGGGCGACGTGCCGGTGAACATGCTTTTCGGCTTGTTGCGCTGCCTGCTTTGGTTCAACCCGCTGATCCACCTGTCGGCTGGCCTTTTCCGGCAGGACCAGGAGTTGTCCTGCGACGCCGTCGTATTGCGCCGCCATCCCGGCCACCGCCGCACCTACGGCGACGCCATGCTCAAGACCGAACTGGCCGACCAGCCGCTGCCGTTGGGCTGCACCTGGTCCGGCAGCCATCCACTCAAGGAGCGACTGACCATGCTGAAGAATTCCCCGGTATCCACGCGCCGCCGCCAGGCGGGGCTTTTCCTCGCTTCCGGCCTGGCGCTGGTCGTTTCCGGCCTGGCCTGGGCCGTGCAGCCCGCCGACGCGCCGCGCGGCAACAACATGGCCGAGTCCGGCATCGTCGGCGAGGCCCCGTCATATCCGAAGGCCGCGGCCGACGCCGGACAAGGGGGCGTGGTCATGTTGCGGGTGCTGGTGGGTGCCGATGGCAAGGCGCAGGACGTGCAGGTGGATCCCGACAAGACCACGGTGCCCGCGGATTCAGCGCTCGCCCGCAGCGCCGCCGACGCGGCCGGCACGTGGAGCTTCAACCCCGCCATGAAGGACGGCAAGGCGGTCCCGGGCTGGGTGATGGTGCCGGTGCGGTTCGAACCGCCGGCCGTGGCGCCGGAGGCGGCGCCCGGCGCGGAAGGCGCCTGAAACCTCAGGGCGCCAGGGCGTTTTCCAGCAGTTCCGCCAGGCGCGTTCCTGCCAGGCGCAGGCGCGCCTCGGCCAGGGGGCGGTGCTGGTCGAGGTAGTCGTCGCCGATCCGGCGATCCCGCGGGTACAGCGCCTCGGCCTGGATCAGGCGGCATGATTCCAGGGCCCAGGCCTGGGCCGGGTTGTCGGCACCGAGGGCCGGGTCGGCGGGGGCCGGCAGCGCCATCAGGCGGTCGGCGTAGGCGGCGTCGTCCAGGCCGGCGGATTGCACGACCCAGTAGTCCCAGACGCCGTGCAGGTTGGTGCCTTCGCCTTCGGGCGAGCCCTTGCCGGTGTAGTGGAGCTGGTGGTTGTTGCCGCCGCGGTCGTGCGGATGGCCGGCATGCATCGGCTGGTGCGCGTCGCCGACGAAATGCACCAGGAACTTCAGGGCCTCCACGCGCGCCTGCTTCGGCTGCGAGCGGTCGGCGAGCACCCGGGCCTGGGCATTGATGGCGCCGATGACGCAATCGCCTTCCGGGCAATCGCGGGCGGGCATGTAGTCGCAGTCCTTGCCCGGGATGTTGATGTAGTGCCAGCGCTTGCTCAGCTCGCCCAGCGGACTCCTGGCCGCACGGATTTCGTCGGCCCAGGTCGAAACGCCGGCGAGGCTGGGTTCCGGTTCGTCGGCCAGCAAGGTCCGGACCTCGGCCAGCGCTTCCGGCGACAGCTGGCGCTCGGCCACTTCGCCGACCAGCTGGTGGCCCTGCCGGCTCCAGGCCAGGGCAGGGGGCGCGGCCAGCGCGAGGGCCAGCGTCAGGGCGATCAGGTTCGGCTTCATGGCCGCGGACTTTACGCCAGCGGCCATGAATCCTGCCATCACCCGGTTCCGTACGGCCAGGCAACGGTGGCGCCACAGGCCCTGCGGGGTCGATGGCCACCGCGCCCTCGCCCCGGTCCGGGTTTGGGCACCACCGGCCGCGCTTGGTAGAATGCGGGGTTTCCACCCACCCATTCGCCGGCCGGGCCGGTCCAGGAGCTGACATGTCCATCAAGGTCGCCATCAACGGCTACGGCCGCATCGGTCGCAACATCCTGCGCGCGCTGTACGAAGCCAAGCGCAACCACGAGATCACCATCGTGGCGATCAACGACCTGGGCGACGCCGAGACCAATGCCCACCTGACCCAGTACGACACCGCCCACGGCAAGTTCCCCGGCACGGTGTCGGTGGAAGGCGGCGACCTGGTGGTCAACGGCGACCGGATCAAGGTCTGCGCCGAGCGCGACCCGGCCAAGCTGCCCTGGGGCGAGCTGGGCGTGGACGTGGTGCTCGAGTGCACCGGCCTGTTCACCTCCAAGGCCAAGGCCGGCGCCCACCTCACCGCCGGCGCCAAGAAAGTGATCATCTCGGCCCCGGGCGACAAGGACGTGGACAACACCATCGTCTTCGGCGTCAACCACGGCAACCTCAAGGCGTCCGACACCGTCATCTCCAACGCGTCCTGCACCACCAACTGCCTGGCCCCGCTGGCGATGGTGCTGCACGAGAAGATCGGCATGGTGCACGGCCTGATGACCACCATCCACGCCTACACCAACGACCAGGTGCTCACGGACGTCTTCCACAAGGACCTGCGCCGCGCCCGTTCGGCGACCCAGAGCCAGATCCCGACCAAGACCGGCGCCGCCGCCGCGGTCGGCCTGGTGCTGCCCGAGCTCAACGGCAAGCTCACCGGCTTCTCGATGCGCGTGCCGACCATCAACGTTTCGGTCGTGGACCTCTCGTTCGTGGCCGCGCGCGAGACCAGCAAGGAAGAAATCGACAAGGTGCTCAAGGAAGCCAGCGAAGGCGCGCTCAAGGGCATTCTGGGTTTCAACACCAAGCCCCTGGTGTCGATCGACTTCAACCACGACCCGCACAGCTCGGTCTACGACAGCACCCTGACCCAGGTCATGGGCGGCACGCTGGTGAAGGTGTGCTCGTGGTACGACAACGAGTGGGGTTTCTCCAACCGCATGCTCGACACCACGCTGGCGCTGATGGCCGCCAAGTAACGCCGGCCCGCCGTGGGAGGGACTTCAGTCCCGATCACTGTTGCTCGAAGAACCCCGGCTTCGGCCGGGGTTTTTTTTGCCTCAGGTCGCCTCGCTTCCACCCGCCCCGGCGGCGCTGCGGCGCAGGCGGTCGCGGATGGCCAGCCAGGCCTCGGTGTCCGGCAGGCGCTCGGCGATGAGCAGGTTGGCGCCGCGTCCGTCGAGTTCGCGCAGGGCGGCGTACAGGCCGTGGGCATAACTGGCCGGATCGGCGGGCAGCGCCAGGCCCGGGGTTGCGTCGGGCAGTTGCCCCAGCGCCAGCACCTGCACGGCCTTGCCCAGCGCCTGCTGCTCGGCGGCTTCCCGCGCCAGCGCGGGGCGCGCCAGCAGCAACAAGGGCGTGCGCGGCGCATAGTGCGCCTCGAGCGTGCCCGAGGCGCGCGGGCTGTCGGCGGCCGGGCCGGCCTGCACCGGACCGATGACGGCCTGGATGTGTTCGCGGTCGAGCATGCCCGGGCGCAGGATGCGCGGCGCGTCGCCGGTGAAGTCGACGATCGTGCTTTCGATGCCCACAGTGCAGTCGCCGCCGTCGAGCACTTCCGGCACCGCCTCGCCGAACTCGGCGCGCACGTGCGCGGCGGTGGTCGGGCTGACATGGCCGAACCGGTTGGCCGACGGCGCCGCCAGGCCGCCGCCGAACGCGTCGAGCAGGGCCAGGGCCAGCGGGTGGTCGGGGCAGCGCAACCCCACCGAATCCTGGCCGCCGGTGACCACGTCGGGCACCCGCGGCTGCTTGCGCAGGATCAGGGTGAGCGGACCGGGCCAGAACGTCGCGGCCAGGCGCCGGGCGGCCTCAGGGATGTCGATGGCCCAGTCGTCCAGCGCCTGCGCGCCGGCGACATGCACGATCAGCGGGTGGTCGGCGGGCCGGCCCTTGAGCGCGAAAATGCGTCGCACGGCGTCGGGGTTGGCGGCGTCGGCGGCCAGGCCGTAGACGGTTTCGGTGGGCAGGCCAATGGCCTCGCCCCGGCGCAGGGCGGCCAGCGCCGACTGCAGGGCGGGGCTCATGCCGCCCTCCGGTAGTCGTGCTGCAGCAGCCCGTAGATCCAGGAGTCGGCGAACTCGTCGCCGACCCGCCAGCGATGGCGCAGCAGGCCCTCGCGCTGGAAGCCGAAGTGTTCAAGCAGTCGCCAGGAGGGTTCGTTGCGCGGATCCACGTCGGCTTCCACGCGCTCCAGGCCCAGGGGGCCGAAGGCGTGCGCCAGCGCCAGGCCGACGCCTTCGCGGGCCAGGCCCTGGCCCTGGCGCGCCGGCAGCAGGGAATAACCCAGCTCGGCCCGCCGGTTCGGGCCGCTCAGCGAGAACAGGCTGGTGGTGCCCACCAGGGCATCGTCGCTGCGATCGGCCAGGGCCCAGCCGAAGGTCGCCGGCGGCCGCCAGCCCATGCGTTCGTCCAGCCAGGCCTCGGCCTGCGCCGGCAAGGTCCAGGGCGCGAAGCTCCAGAAGCGGCAAACGGCGGGGTCGCTGTACAGCGCGAACAGCGCCGCGGCGTCCGTGCGGCGAAGCGGCCGCAGACGGACCCGGGCGCCTTCGATCACGGGCGGGTCGGTGTCTTGATCCATGGCCCCATTCTCCCATGCGGCCACGGCGTTTGCCGGCGGCGGCCGGCGCGGGGGAAAATGCCGGCTTTCCCGTACCCGGAGCCTTCCCATGTCCATCCTCCGCATGGCCGACCTCGACCTGGCCGGCAAGCGCGTCCTGATCCGCGAGGACCTCAACGTCCCGGTCAAGGATGGCCGCATCACCTCCGAACAGCGCATCACCGCCGCCCTGCCGACGATGAAGCTGGCACTGGAGAAGGGTGCGGCGGTGATGGTCACCTCGCACCTGGGCCGGCCCAAGGAAGGCGTGTGGACGCAGGAGGATTCGCTGGCGCCGGTCGCCGCCCGCCTGGGCGAGCTGCTCGGCCGCGAGGTGCCGCTGGTGAAGGACTGGACCGACGGCGTGCAGGTGGCGCCGGGCCAGCTGGTGCTGCTGGAGAACTGCCGCATGAACGTCGGCGAGAAGGCCGATGACGAAACGCTGGCGAAGAAATACGCGGCGCTGTGCGATGTGTTCGTCATGGACGCCTTCGGCACCGCCCACCGCGCCCAGGCGTCGACCCACGGCGCCATCCGCTTTGCCAAGGTCGCCTGCGGTGGCCCGCTGCTGATGGCCGAACTCGATGCCTTGGCCAAGGCCCTGCTGGCGCCGGCGCGCCCGCTGATCGCCATCGTCGCCGGCTCCAAGGTCAGCACCAAGCTCGAACTGCTTTCAGCCCTGGTGTCGAAGGTGGACCAGCTGATCGTCGGCGGCGGCATCGCCAACACCTTCATCGCCGCGATGGGGCATCCGGTCGGCAAGTCGCTGTGCGAAGCCGACCTGCTCGACACCGCGCGCCAGATCATGGCCGACGCCAAGGCCCGCGGCGCCGACATCCCGGTGCCGACCGACGTGGTGGTGGCGCCGGCCTTCGCCGCCGATGCGCCGGCCACGGTCAAGGCCGTCGCCGAGGTCGGCCCGGACGACATGATCCTCGACATCGGCCCGGACACCGCCGCGCGCTACGCGCAGATGATCCGGGACGCCGGCAGCGTGATCTGGAACGGTCCGGTCGGGGTGTTCGAATTCGACGCCTTCGGCAAGGGCACCGAAGTGTTGGCGCACGCCATCGCCGGCTCCGAGGCGTTTTCCATCGCCGGCGGCGGCGACACCCTGGCGGCGGTCGACAAGTACGGCGTGGAAGCCGGCATCAGCTATATCTCGACCGGCGGCGGTGCCTTCCTGGAGTTCTGCGAAGGCAAGGAGTTGCCCGCGGTCGCCGCGCTCAAGGCCCGCGCAAGCTGACATGGCGACGATCTTCTTCGACCTCGACGGCACCCTGATCGATTCGGTCGAAGGCATCACCCGCTGCGTCGTGCACGCTTTCGAGCGCCTGGGCGAGCCCGCGCCGGCACAGGGCGAACTGCGCGGCTGGATCGGCCCACCGCTTCGCGACAGCTTCGCGCCGCGCCTGGGTGACCCGGCCCGGGTGGAATTGGCGGTCGAGTATTACCGCGAGCGTTTCGATACCACGGGCTGGCGCGAGCATGCCATCTATGCCGGCATCGGCGACGTCGTGGCGGCCCTGGCCGCCGACGGCCATCGCCTGGCCGTGGTCACCGCCAAGAACGAACCGCATGCGCGGCGCATCGTCGAACACTTGCCCTTCGGCGGTCATTTCCAGGACATCATCGGCGCCACGCCCTGTGGACGGCTGAGCCACAAGCCCGAACTGATCGGCGAGGCGCTGTCGCGCCTGGGCCTGGCCGCGGACGGCTGCTGGATGGTCGGCGACCGGCACATGGACATCCACGGTGCCCGCCACCACGGCATGCCGTCGGTGGGCGTGCTCTGGGGATTCGGCGACGAAGCCGAACTGCGCGAAGCCGGTGCCACCCACCTGGCCGGTTCGCCGGACGCCCTGCGCCCCTTGTTTGCGATGGCCGCGTGCTAGCTTAGGTCCGTCGATACCACCGAACCGAACAATGAGCCAGCCGCTGCGCCGCACCAAGATCCTCGCCACCCTGGGCCCGGCCACGGACCCACCGGCGGTGCTCGCCGGACTGATCCGCGCCGGCGTCAACGTGGTCCGGCTCAATTTTTCGCACGGCACGCCCGAGCACCACGCCGCCCGCGTCGCGGCGATACGGGAAGCGGCGGCCGAGCAGGGCCGGGAGGTCGGCATCCTGGCCGACCTGCAGGGTCCGAAGATCCGCATCGAAAAATTCGCGGGCGGCAAGGTCGCGCTGGCCGCGGGCGACCCCTTCACCCTGGTCTGCCGCGCCGATGCGCCGGCCGGGGATGCCAGCCAGGTCGGGGTGAGCTACCTGGGACTGGTCAACGACGTCGCCGCCGGCGACACGCTGCTGCTCGATGACGGTCTGGTGGCGCTGGAAGTGGTTGCCATCGACGGCGACCGCATCCGCACCCGCGTGCTGACCGACGGCACGCTGTCCGACCGCAAGGGCCTGAACCGGCTCGGCGGCGGCCTGTCGCTGGGCGCGCTGACCGACCAGGACAAGCAGCACATCCGCATCGCCGCCGGCCTGGGCGTGGACTTCATCGCGGTTTCGTTCTGCCGTTCGGCCGCCGACATGGACGAAGCCCGGGCGCTGGCCGCGGCAGCGGGATCGGACGCCTTCATGGTGGCCAAGATCGAGCGCGCCGAGGCCATCGAGAACCTGGTCGAGATCACCCGCGCGTCCGACGTGGTGATGGTCGCGCGCGGCGACCTGGGCGTCGAGATCGGCGACGCCGAGCTGCCGGGCCTGCAGAAAAAAATCATCCGCACCGCGCTCGAACACAACCGCATCGTGATCACCGCGACCCAAATGCTGCAGTCGATGGTGGACAACCCGATCCCGACGCGCGCCGAGGTGCTGGATGTGGCCAATTCGGTCATCGACGGCACCGATGCGGTGATGCTCTCGGCCGAAACCGCCTCGGGCAACTACCCGGTCAAGGCGGTCGAGGCCATGGTGCGCATCTGCCTGGGCGCCGAGCGCCAGTTCGACCACGACACCGACTTCGAGAAGGCCCAGCGCGGCCTGGAACGCGCCGACCAGGCCATCGCCATGGCCACCATGTTCCTGGCCGAACACGTCGAAGTGCGCGGCATCGTGGCGCTGACCGAATCCGGCGGCACGGCCCGATTCCTGTCGCGGTTCCGGTCCAAGGTGCCGATCTTCGGCCTGTCCCGGCACGACGGCGCCCGCCGGCGCATGGCCCTGGTCCGCGACGTATTCCCGGTGGATTTCGACAGCGCCGGCCAGAGCACCCGCGAAGCCGCCCGCGGCGCGCTCAGGCACCTGTTTGGGCTGGGCCTGCTGGCCGAGGGCGACCGGGTCATCATCACCAGCGGCGACCACATGGAGCTGCACGGGGCCACCAATACCCTGCGCCTGCTCAAGGTGGGTCCGGGCGGCGACGCCGAGGGCCTGGGCGAGTTGTAGGAGCGCCTTGTGTGGGAGGGACTTCAGTCCCGACGCATTTCGGGACTGAAGTCCCTCCCACAGAGGGGTATAATCATGGGCTTTCCAGCCAACCCCGGGATCCCGCCATGAGTATCGACCAGCTCGCCGAAACCGCCCAGGCCATGGTGGCCCCGGGCAAGGGCATCATCGCCATCGATGAGTCCACCGCCACCATCAAGAAGCGTTTCGACGGCGTCGGCATCGAGTGCACGGAAGAAAACCGCCGCGCCTACCGCGAGATGCTGCTGACCACCCCGAAGCTGGGCGACTACATCTCCGGCGCCATCCTGTACGACGAGACCCTGCGCCAGTCCGCCAAGGCCGGCGTGCCCTTCACCAAGGTCATGATGGACGCCGGCATCCTGCCGGGCATCAAGGTGGACATGGGCGCCAAGCCGCTGGCCGGCTTCCCGGGCGAACTGGTCACCGAAGGCCTGGACGGCCTGCGCGACCGCCTGAAGGAATACGGCAAGCTGGGTGCGCGTTTCGCCAAGTGGCGCGCGGTCATCACCATCGGCGAAGACATGCCCTCGGGCACCTGCATCGACGCCAACTGCCATGCGCTGGCCCGCTACGCCGCGCTGTGCCAGGAAGCCGGCATCGTGCCCATGGTCGAACCCGAAGTGCTGATGGACGGCGACCACGACGTCGAGACCTGCTACGAGATCACCGAGGTCACCCTGCGCTCGCTGTTCGGCGCGCTCTACGAGCACAACATCATGCTCGAAGGCACCATCCTCAAGGCCAGCATGGTCGTTGCGGGCAAGTCCTGCCCGGACCAGGCCGGCATCGAGGACGTCGCCGAGATGACCCTGCGCTGCCTGAAGTCGTCGGTGCCGGCGACCCTGCCGGGCATCGTCTTCCTGTCGGGTGGCCAGAGCGACGACGACGCCACCGCCCACCTCAACGCCATGAACCAGATGGGCAGCAAGCCCTGGCCGCTGAGCTTCAGCTACGGCCGCGCCATGCAGTCCGCCGCCCTGCAGCTGTGGGCCAAGGACATGGCCGGCAACACCAAGGCCGCCCAGGACACCGTCTTCGCCCGCGCCAAGGCCAACGGCCAGGCCGCGCTGGGGCAGTGGAAGAAGGGCTGACCGGCCTGTGGGGCGGCGGCTCCCGGCCGTCGCCCTACAGCGTGCATGTCAACGCCGGCCCTGCGCCGGCGTTTGTCTTTCTGGCCGTCGTCGCGCCGCCTGCACGCCGCGTCCTTACAATCCGGCGACGCCCGGCGCTGCGAGCCGAACTTTCCCCCGGGTCTCGGGTCTTTTCCTGATAGCCCTTCAACAAGGACACCGCCCCGCGATGAGGACTGGCCGCACGATCCTGCCCAAGTTCCTGGTTTCCCTGCCGCTGCTGGCCCTGCTGGCCGCCTGTGGCGAGGAAGAGGCCGGCGGCCGCGCTTCGGCGCCGGCGACCGTCACCACGCTGCAGGTGCAGGCCAAGCCCTGGCGCGACACCATCCAGGCCCTGGGCACGGCCCGGGCCAACGAGTCGGTGATGGTGACGGCCAAGGTCACGGAAACCGTGGTCAAGGTGAACTTCCAGGACGGCGACCTGGTCAAGGCCGGCGACATCCTGGTCGATCTTTCCGGACGCGTGGAAGTCGCGGGCCTGGAAGAAGCCGCGGCCGAGTTCCGGGAGACCCAGACCCAGTTCCGGCGCCAGCAGCAGCTGGCGGCGCAGAAGCTGATCCCCGCCGGCCAGCTCGACACCCAGCGCGCCGCGATGGAGTCGGCACGGGCGCGGCTCGACGCTACCCGCGCGCGACTCTCGGATCGCGTCATCACCGCGCCCTTCGACGGCGTGCTGGGCTTTCGCCAGGTCAGTCCGGGCACCCTGGTGACGCCGGGCACCACCATCGCGAGCCTCGACGATGTTTCGGTGATCAAGCTCGACTTCGCGGTGCCCGAATCCTTCCTCTCGGCGCTCAAGCCCGGCCAGGCCGTGCACGCCCGCTCCGTGGCCTTTCCGGACCAGGACTTCACCGGCGAGCTGACGACCATCGATTCCCGGGTGGACCCGGTCACGCGCGCGGTCACCGTGCGCGCCAACCTGCCCAATCCCGACCTGCTGCTGCGGCCCGGGATGCTGCTCACCGTCGAGGTCTTCCAGCCCGAACGCCAGGCCCTGGTGGTGCCCGAGATCGCGGTGATCCAGGTCTCGCGCAGTGCCCATGTCTTCCGCGTGCGCGACGACGCCACCGTCGAGCAGGTGGAGGTCGAACTGGGACAGCGGCGTCGTGGCGAGGTCGAGATCCTGGAGGGCCTGTCGGCCGGCGACCGCATCGTCATCGACGGCGCGGTGAAGCTGCGCGACGGCAGCGCCATCACCGACGTCGACGCCGCCGCCGCCGCGACGGCCGCGGGCTGAGCCGGGGCAGGCCATGGTCCTTTCCGACATCTCGATCAAGCGCCCGGTCTTCGCGACGGTCATGAGCCTGCTGCTGGTGGTGCTGGGGCTTATCGCCTTCACCCGCCTGACCCTGCGCGAACTGCCCGACATCGACCCGCCCATCGTCTCGGTGGAAGTCGGCTATCCGGGCGCTTCGGCGGCGGTGGTGGAAACCCGCATCACGCAGATCCTCGAAGATGCCGTGGCCGGCATCGAAGGCATCGAGACCATCGAGTCGCGCAGCCGCAACGGCGAAGCCGACGTCAGCCTGGAATTCTCGCTGGGCCGCGACATCGAAGCCGCGGCCAACGACGTGCGCGACGCCATCAGCCGGGTCGGCGACCGCCTGCCGCCGGAGGCCGACCCGCCGGAAATCGAGAAAGTCGAAGCCGACGCCGACGTCATCATCTGGTTGAACATGAACTCGGAAAAGCTCGACACGCTCGAGCTCAGCGACTACGCCGAGCGCTACGTCGTCGACCGCCTGTCGAGCATCGACGGCGTCGCCCAGGTCCGCGTCGGTGGCCGCCAGCGTTATGCGATGCGCATCTGGCTCGACCGCGAGGCCCTGGCCGCGCGCGGGCTGACGGTGAACGACGTCGAGAGCGCCCTGCGCCGCGAGAACGTCGAGCTGCCGGCCGGCAGCATCGAGTCTCAGGACCGCGACTTCACCCTGCGCGTCATGCGTGGCTACGAAGACCCCGCCGACTTCGCCAAGCTCACCCTGGCCAAGGGCGAGGACGGCTACCTGGTGCGCCTGGGCGACGTCGCCCGGGTCGAACGGGCCTCGTCCGAGCGCCGGGCCTATTTCCGCGGCAACGGCCAACCCAATGTCGGCCTCGGCGTCATCAAGACCTCGACCGCCAACAGCCTGGACGTCGCCCGCGAGGTCAAGGCGGTGCTGCCGGCGATCCAGGACACGCTGCCCGAGGGCACCAGCATCTTCGTGGCCTTCGACAGCACCATCTTCATCGATGCCGCGGTGAACCGCGTCTACTGGACCCTGTTCGAGGCGATCGGGCTGGTGCTGGTGGTGATCTACCTGTTCCTGGGCAGCGTGCGTGCCGCGATCATCCCGGCGGTGACGGTGCCGGTGTGCCTGGTGGCGGCCTTCATCGCGCTGTGGGCCTTCGGCTTCTCGATCAACCTGCTGACCCTGCTGGCGCTGGTGCTGTGCATCGGCCTGGTGGTGGACGACGCCATCGTCGTGCTCGAAAACGTCCAGCGCCGGGCCGACCTGGGCGAGCCCCCGCTGGTCGCGGCGCGCCGCGGCACCCAGCAGGTGGCCTTCGCGGTCATCGCCACCACGGCGGTGCTGGCGGCGGTATTCCTGCCGATCGGGTTCATGGAAGGCAATACCGGCCGTCTGTTCCGCGAGCTGTCGGTGGCGCTCGCCGGGGCGGTCATCATTTCCGCCTTCGTGGCGCTGACGCTCACGCCGATGATGTGTTCGCTGCTGGTGCGGCCGCACAGCAAACCGCGTGGACTGAACCGCTGGATCCAGGAACACCTCGATTCACTGGGTCGCGGCTACCGTCGCGCGGTCGAGCGAACGGTCGGCAAGCCGCTGCTGTTCGGAATCGTGCTGCTGGGCACGCTCGGCGTGTCGGCCTTCCTGGTGCAGGTGATCCCGGCAGAGCTGTCGCCGCCGGAAGATCGCGGCGCCTTCTTCGTCAGCGTCTCGGGCCCCGAGGGTGCCGGCTACGACTACACGGTCGAGCAGATGCAGGGCGTCGAGGAAATCCTGTTCAAGTACACCGGCGAAGGCCAGCCCATCGACCGCGTCAACACCGCCGTGCCCGGGGGCTGGGGCGCGGGCGGCACCATGCACACCGGCCGCGCGATCGTATTGCTCAAGCCCTGGGACGAGCGTGGTGTCGACACCAGCGGGCTGGTCGAACAGGTGCGCGGCGAGCTCAACCAGCTGCCCGGCGTCGTGGCGCGGCCACAGGTGCGCACCGGCCTGGTGCGCAGCGGCGGGCAGCCCCTGCAGGTGGTGCTGGGTGGCCCGGACTACGTCGAACTCGCCGAGTGGCGCGACCGCATGCTGGCGCGCATGGAGCAGAACCCCGGCCTGTATGGCGCCGATTCGGACTACAAGGAAACCCAGCCGCAGCTGCGCGTCGAAATAGACCGCGCCCGCGCCGCCGACCTGGGCGTATCGGTGCTGGAGATCGGCCGCACGCTCGAGACCATGATGGGCTCGCGCCGCGTCACCACCTACGTCGAGGATGGTGAGGAATACGACGTCATCCTGCAGGCGCAGCGCGAGGACCGCGCGTCGCCGGCCGACCTGGACAACCTGTACGTGCGTTCGGGCAACAGCGGCGAACTGGTGCCGCTGTCGAACCTGGTCAGCCTGGTCGAACTGGCCGAGCCGGGCGAGTTCAATCGCTTCAACCGCCTGCGCGCGATCAGCCTCTCGGCCGGCCTGGCGCCGGGTTACACCCTGGGCGAGGCCCTGGACTGGGTGCGCCAGACCGCCGACGAAGAGCTGCCCCAACGCGCCCAGCTCGACTACAAGGGCGAGTCGCGCGAGTACCAGAAGGCGGGCGGCGCGGTGGTCTTCACCTTCGCGATGGCCCTGCTGGTGGTCTACCTGGTGCTGGCGGCGCAGTTCGAAAGTTTCCTGCACCCGATCGTGATCATGCTGACGGTGCCGCTGGCGGTGCTTGGTGCGCTGCTGGGCCTGTGGGTCTTCGGCAGCTCGCTCAACCTGTTCAGCCAAATCGGCATCGTCATGCTGGTCGGGCTGGCGGCCAAGAACGGCATCCTGATCGTCGAATTCGCCAACCAGCTGCGCGACGAGGGCATGGCCATCCGCGACGCCATCGTCGAGTCGGCTTCGGTGCGCATGCGCCCGATCCTGATGACCTCCATCGCCACCATGATGGGCGCCGTGCCGCTGGTCGCCTTCGGTGGGCCCGGTTCCGCCAGCCGCGCCACCATCGGCATCGTCATCATCGCCGGCGTGGCGTTCTCGACCCTGCTGTCGCTGTTCGTGGTGCCGGCCTTCTATTCCCTGCTGGCGCCCTACACGCGTTCGCCCGAGGCCGTGGCGCGCAAACTCGAGGCACTCGAGCGGGAAACGCCGGCCGTGGGCGGCCATGCCTGAGTCGCCCGGACGGCCCGCTGGCCGGGTCGTCCGCTAGACTGTGGCCATGAACGATTCCCGACCCCCGCGCGGCACCGGTCCCTACCGCGGCCCGCCGACCCAGCGACGCGACAAGCGCGAGCGCGAACGCGACCGCCAGGCCGCCGGGCCGGCCGCGTCGCCGTCCCGGCCCTCGCCGCGCCCGGAGGCACGCCCGGCCGACGCTTCCGAACCGCGGCCGCCGCGGGAACAGCGGATCTACGGCGTCAACGCCTGCCTGGCCGCCTTCGCGCGCCGGCCCGACGACCTGCGCAAGGTCTGGCTGCTCGAATCGCGCATCCCCAAACTCAAGGACGTGCTGGCGCACTGCGTGAAACACCGCATCGGCTATTCGGTGGTCGGCGACGAGGACCTGCAAAAACTCGCCGCCAGCAGCCACCACGAAGGCCTGGTGTTCGCGATGATGCCGGCACAGGAGCTGTCGCTTTCGGCCTGGCTGCGTGACCTTCCCGCAGGCCCGGCGCTGGCGCTGTGGCTCGACGGCGTCGGCAACCCGCACAACCTGGGCGCCATCCTGCGCTCGGCGGCGCATTTCGGCGTGGCCGGGCTGCTGCTGCCCAAGGACTCGCCGCTGGCGTTGTCCGGTGCCGCCGCACGCGTGGCCGAAGGGGGCGCCGAGGCGGTGCCGGTGGTGCGCCTGGGCCGTGCCGACAACAGCCTGGCCCAGCTGCAGTCGGCCGGCTTCCTGGCGGCCGCCACCGTGGTGCGCGGCGGCCAGCCCCTGCATGCGGCGACCCTGCCCGAGCGGCTGCTGCTGGTGATGGGTGCCGAACAGACCGGCGTCGACCCGCTGCTCGCCGACGCCACCGCGCTGCGCCTGGGCATCCCCGGCACCGGCGCGGTGGAAAGCCTCAACGTGGCCTCGGCCACCAGCGTGTTCCTGGCCGAGTGGTGGCGCCAGCGCAAAGCGTGAACCGGCAATTCAGCCCGGTGCCGGCATAATCCGGCGGATGAAAATGATCCTGTCCTGCATTTCGCGCCTGCGCGTCCTGGCCCTGGCCCTGTTGCTGCTGCCCTCGATCGCCCTGGCCGAGCGAACCGAATACAAGGTCGATTACCTGGTGCGCTTCCTGCCCGCCAAGGGCCAGGCCGACGTCAGCATCCGGCTCACGCCGGGCACCGGCGAGGTCCGGCGGCTGCGCCTGCGCATGCCCGAGGACCGCTATTCGAACATCCGCGGCGACGGCGAGGTCACCCGCAAGGGCGACCTGGTGACCTGGCTGCCGCCACGCGGCGAGCCGGCCCGCCTGCGTTTCCTGCACCACATCGACCACAAGCGTCGCGACGGTGGCTACGACGCCCGCATCACCGACGACTGGGTGCTGATGCGCGGCGACGACCTGGTCCCGCCCGCCACGGTGCTGGCGACCAAGGGTGCCGACTCGCGCGCCCGCCTGCGCTTCCAGCTGCCCAAGGGCTGGACCAACGTCGACACGCCGTTCAAGCGCAGCCGCGACGGCAAATCCTTCGTGGTGGTCAACCCCGAACGCAATTTCGACCGCCCGACCGGGTGGATCATCGCGGGCGACGTCGGCACCCGGCGCGAACAGTTCGACAACATCGAGATCAGCGTCGCCGGCCCCAAGGGCGACGAAGTCCGGCGCAACGACATGCTGGCCTTCTTCAACGTGCTGGTGCCCGAGTTCGAGGCCCTCTACGGCAAGCTGCCGCTGAAGGTCCTGATCGTCAGCGCCGGCGACCCGATGTGGCGGGGTGGGCTGTCCGGGCCGCGTTCGCTGTACCTGCACGCCGACCGGCCGGTGATCAGCGAAAACGGCACGAGCACCCTGGTGCACGAGCTGACCCACGTCTTCACCCGCCTGCGCGGCGCCGACGGCGACGACTGGATCACCGAGGCGGTGGCCGAGTACTACTCGATCGAGCTGATGCGCCGCGCCGGCCTGCTCAGCCCGGCACGTGCCGACAAGGCCCAGGAATGGATGGCCCGGCATAGCCGGCAGGTGACCTCGCTGACTTCGAACCGCTCGTACGGGCCGCGCACCGCCCGCGGCGTACAGCTGCTGCGTGAACTCGACGCCGAGATCCGCAAGGCCAGCAAGGGCAAGCGCAGCCTCGACGACCTCGTTCGCGCCGTCCTGCCGCTGCGTGAAGTCTCCCGCGAGGACCTGCGCGAAGAGGCCGCCCGGCTCATCGGGCGACCCTCGAAAGTGCTCGGGTCGGAGCTGCTGGACTAGGCCCGACCCTTATTCGGTCTTGACCGGCAGGCTGCCGAAGTCGACGTCGGTTTCCGCGGCCAGGTAGGCGAGCACTGCGTAGGCCGCCACCTGCTGGTCGAGGGCGCGCGGGTCGATCTTGTCCAGGGTGTCGTTGGCCGTGTGGTGGTAGTCGAAGTAGTCGATGCCATCCTGGGCCAGCTGGGCCCAGGGCGCGCCCTTGGCCACGATCGGGCCGACGTCCGGGCCCGGGCTGCCGCCCGTGCGTTCGGTGGCCACGCCCAGCGGCGCCAGCACTTCGCCGATTTTTTCGATCACCGGCCAGGCAGCCGGGTCCACGCCTGCGCGCAGGGCGTACACGCGGCCGGCACCGAAGTCGCTTTCGGCACCGAGCTGGTGGTCGCCGACTTCGCCGGCGGCGGCGCGCGCTTCGGCATAGGCCTTGCCGCCGTACAGACCCTGTTCTTCGTTGGCGTAGGCGATCACCCGCACGGTGCGGCGCGGTGCCTGCTCGAGCTGGCCGATCAGCGCACCGGCGGCGAAGGTGATGGCGATGCCGGCCCCGTCGTCGATGGCACCGGTGCCCAGGTCCCAGGAGTCGAGATGGCCGCCGATGGTGACGACTTCGTCGGGCAGGTCGCGGCCGCGGATCTCGCCTATGACGTTGTGCGAGGTGTAGTCGGCCACCGTCTCCGCGGCGATGTCCAGGCGCAGGCGCACCGGCTTGCCGCGCGCCAGCATGTGTTCAAGCAGGTCGGCGTCGGGATTGGAGAGGGCGGCCGCGGGGATGCGCGGTACGTCGGCGACGTAGCGCATGGTGCCGGTGTGGGCGAAGCGGTCGGAGCTGGTGCCGACCGAGCGGATCAGCACCGCCACCGCGCCCTTGCGCGCGGCCTCGACCGCGCCATTGCTGCGGGCGCCGACGGCGGGGCCATAACCGCGGCCGTCCTTGAAGCGCACCATGCGGTAGGTGATCAGGGCGATCTTGCCCTCGAGGCTGCCTTCAGGGGCCGCCTTGAGCGCATCAAGCGAGGCGAAGGCGACCACTTCGGCGTCCAGGGGCGTGTCGCCGGTGCCGACGCTGCCGCCCAGGGCGGTCACCACCAGCGGCTGCGGGTAGGGCGCCAGCACTTCGGCGCGCTCATGGTGGCGCAGCCATACCGGGAAGGTCACCGGTTCCCGATAGACCCGGTCGAAGCCCATGGCCTTGAGCTTGGCCTCGGCCCACTCGACGGCCAGCGCGTCGGCCGGCGTGCCGGCCAGGCGCGGGCCGACTTCGGTGGTCAGTGATTCGACCACGTTCCAGGCTTCGCTGCCGCGCATCGCACGCTCGCGCAGGCCTTCGGCCGCGGCGATGTCCCCGGCATCCAGGCCCGTGGCGGCGAACGCCGGCGCGGTGGCCAGCAGGGACAGGGCGAGCAGTGTTCGGGTCAATCGCATCCGGTTTCTCCATCATGGCGACGCCGGCCCCGGGGGCCGGCGTCGGGATAGTTCAGTTGGGATCAGCGCGACTTGAGGCTGTCGCGGATCTCGGTGAGCAGTTTCACTTCTTCGCTGGGCGCCGGCGGCGGTTCGGGCGACGCCGCTTCCTTGCGCTTGAGCGAGTTCATCGCCTTGATCGCGACGAAGATCGCCAGGGCGATGATCACGAAGTCCACCACGGTCTGGATGAAGGCGCCGTATTTGACCAGGACCGCAGGGATTTCGGTGCCCGCGGCATCCACGGTGGCCGCCTTGAGTTCATAGGCGAGGTCGCCGAAGTCAACGCCGCCGATGAAATAGCCCAGGGCCGGCATGACGATGTCATTGACCAGGGACGAGACGATCTTGCCGAATGCGGCGCCGATGACCACGCCGACCGCCAGGTCGACGACATTGCCACGCAGCGCGAACTCTTTGAATTCCTTGGCCATTCCCATGCGGATTCTCCGTCGGTGGTTTCGGGTTCGACAGTGAATCTACACCGGACGGCGCATCAGGTGATACGGCCCTCGAACTCGACCAGGTTTTCGATCCCGGCGCGGAAGCGATCGCCCTGCCGCAGCGCGGCGACGCCGGCGGGCGTGCCCATGAAGACCAGGTCGCCGGCCTTGAGCGCATACAGCCGCGAGAGTTCGTTGATCACCTCGGCGACCGAAAAGACCATGCTGCCCAGCGTCGCCTGCTGGCGCCGTTCGCCGTTGACGTCGAGCCAGAGCAGCCGCTGGCCCAGGTCGCCGGCCGAGCCCGCCGGCACCAGTTCGCTGGCGGGGGCGGAGTGGTCGAATCCCTTGGCGGTGTCCCAGGGCAGGCCCTTGGCCTTGGCACGTGCCTGCAGGTCGCGACGGGTCAGGTCCAGGCCGACGCCGTAGCCGAAGACCAGCTCGAGCGCGCCGTCCACCGCGACCACGCCGTCGGCGTCGCGGCCCAGGGCCACCACCAGTTCGACTTCGTGGTGCAGGTCGGTCGTGCCCGGCGGGTAGGGCACGTCGCCGCCACCGGCGACGATGGCGTCGGCGGGTTTGTGGAAGAACACGGGATTGCCGCGGTCGACGCTGGCGCCCATTTCCGCGGCATGGTCGGCGAAGTTGCGGCCGACGCAGTAGATGCGCCGCACGGGGAAGTCGCCGCCGCCCCGCACGGGCAGCAAGGTAGGGGCGGGGAGGGGGATGACGGTATCGTTCACGGCAAGGTGGCTTCTTGTGGGAGGGACTTCAGTCCCGAAGCATTTCGGGACTGAAGTCCCTCCCACAAGGATACCGCGTCAGCGCAGGTGCAGCGGCGTGTGCGGGTCGCGCACGCGGGTGTACTCGCCTTCGATCACGTCGGCGGCCGGCTTGGGCGCCGGGCGGCGGGTGGCGACGAACAGGCGGCGCGCGGCGGCGAACAGCAGCATGCCCAGGCCGATCACCAGGCCGAAGGCGACCAGCACCAGCAGCAAGGCCAGGCCCAGCAGGCCGACCAGCACGCGCATCAGCGGGTGACGGGGCTTGGAAGGGCAGTAGCTGAAAACGCGGTGGAAGAAGAAGCTCATGCGTCGCCGTGGCAAACTCGGGGACGGGAAGTATGGCGAGGGGCTGCGTGGAAAGTGTAAGTGGTTCGTTAATCGAGCTGGCCGACTGGCCACCCGAAGGCCTGTCCGAAACCGAGGTCGGGCTGGACGGGGAACGCCAATCGCTTGTCGTGCTGCGGCGCGGCGAAGACGTCAAGGCCTGGCTGAACGTCTGTCCCCATGCCGGCCGTCGCCTGGACTGGGCGCCGGGCAAGTTCCTGGTCGACAAGGGCCGGCTGGTCTGCGCCGCGCACGGCGCCAGCTTCGAACTTGAGCAGGGTCAATGCGTGGCGGGTCCCTGCGTCGGCGCTTCGCTGGTGCCGGTGGCCGTGGTCGTGGCCGCGGCCGGCTAGAACATCAGGTTGACCATCAGCAGCACGATGGCCAGGTAGACCAGGGTGAGCGGCGCACCCGTGCGCCACAGGTCCTTGGCGCGGTAGCCGGCCGGTCCCGACACCATCGCCAGCACCGGGTTGGAAACGCTGAGGAAGTTGTTCGACGCCGACAGCGCCACCACCAGCGCGAAGGCCATCGGGTTGCCGCCCGCGGCCAGCGCCACGTTGATGGCCATGGGCACCACCACGACGGTGGCGCCGACGTTGCCGATGACCAGGGCGAAGGCCGTCGCCAGCAGCCCGAAGGCGGCTTCAAGCACCCAGATGGGTACGTCGCTGCCGATGCGTTCCAGGATCTGCTGGGCGATCCAGGCCGCGGCGCCGGTGGAGTCCATGGCCCAGCCCAGCGGGATCAGGCAGGCCATCAGGAACACGGTCTTCCAGCTGACCGCGGCATAGGCCTCGTCCATGTTCAGCACGCCCACCAGCATCATCGCCGCCGCGCCGGTCATCAGCGCCACCGGCACCGGCACCAGGGTCGACAGCGCCAATGCCATCGCGCCCACGAAGACCGCCAGCGCCCACCACAGTTTCTGCGGACGCTGTTCGCCCTTGGGGTAGTCGGTGACCACGACGAAATCACGGCTTTCGCTGGCCTGCGCCAGGTCGGTCCAGATGCTGTGGAAGACCAGCATGTCGCCGGCCTTGAGGTCCATCTTGCGGATGTCCTCGCGCCAGACCTGGCCGTCGCGGTTGATCGCCAGCAGGCTGATGCCGAAGCGCTTGCGCAGTTGCAGCTGCGACTGCGATTTGCCCAGGAAGCTGGACGTCGGCGGGATCACCGCTTCGGAAATGCCCGACCGGCTGGGGTTGAACAGGTCGGAAAAATGCCGCAACCGCGCCGACATGCGCAGCAGGTTCTTCTGGGCGTAGTCCTGGATGGCTTCGCGCGGGCCCATGACACCCAGCACGCTGCCGACCCAGATCATCTGGTCGGCCGGCGGTGCCAGCCGGGCCTCGTTGCCGCTGAGCAGGGCCAGCAGCAGCGGCGCGTCGCGCTGCGCTTCCGCCTCGCCCACGCTCATGCCGACCAGGGGGCTTTCGGCGGTGACGGTCAGCTCGAAAACGTCACCGTCGATGCCGTAGGCGCGGGCGAAATAACTCTGCGTGCGGCTGGGGGCGACGCCCTTGTCCTCGGACTTGGCGAACCAGCGCTTGCCGAGCCAGCGCCAGTAGCCCAGGGCGGCCAGCAGCAGCGCCAGGCCGACCGGCAGCGGCGCGAACATCTCCAGCGGTTCGAGCGTGGCCACGCCCGAGGGCAGGTTTCGGTTGGCGACCAGCAGCAGGTCGTTGAGCAGCATCAGCGGCGAACTGCCGATCATGGTGAGGCCGCCGCCCATGACGATCGCCGCCGCGATCGGCAGCAGCAGGCGCGAGAGGCTTAGGCCGGTGCGGCCCGAGAGGCGCGATGCCACGGGCAGGAACAGCGCCATCACCGACGGGTTCTGCATGAAGCCCGACATCAGGCCGGCCATGGCCGAGGTGTAGAGGATCAACCGCTCCTCCATGCCCTTGGACATGCGCAGCAGCCAGACCGCCAGCCGGTTGAGCGCACCGGTGCGGTCCAGGCCCGCGCCCAGGATCATGGTGGCGATGACCGCCATGACCGCGTTGCCCGAGAAACCGTCGAACAGCTGGCTGGCCGGCACCAGGCCGGTGAGGCCCAGCAGCACCAGCACCACCAGGGCGGTGGCGTCGGCGCGGATGCGTTCGATCATGAACATCACGATGGTGAAGCCGACCAGCCCCAGCACGAGCATCATGTCGCGGGTCAGGGTCAGGCTGGTGTCCATGCGTGGGCGGCGTCCTCAGCAGCGGTCGTAGAGCAGGTCCCAGACGTCGTGGCCCAGCTTCAGGCCGCGGGTCTCGAAATGCGTCTGCCGCCGCCAGTCGGGGCGTGGCGTCGTGCCGCCGGGCCCGGCGCGGTTGCGCAGGCGCGGTTCGGCGTCCAGTACTTCCCACAGGTGCTGCGCGTAGTTCTCCCAGTCCGTGGCGATGTGCAGCAGGCCGCCGGGCCGCAGCCGCTGGCAGAGCAGGTCGACGAAGGGCGGCTGCACCAGGCGCCGCTTGTTGTGGCGCTTCTTGTGCCAGGGGTCGGGAAAGTAGATGCGCACCTCGTCCAGTGAGTCCGGCGCCACTTCGTCGCGAAGGACTTCGACGGCGTCATGCTGGTAGATACGCAGGTTGTGCAGCCCCGCGGCCGCGGCGGCGTTGAGCAGGCGGCCGACGCCGGGCCCGTGCACTTCGATGCCGATGAAGTCGCGGTCGGGTTCGCGTTCGCAGGAAAACAGCAGCTGCTCGCCGTTGCCGAAGCCGATCTCGACCACGCGCGGCGCCTGGCGGCCGAAATCGGCGTCGAAGTCGCGGCGCTGGCCGCGATAGTCCAGCCCGTAGCCGGGCCAGTGCAGGTCGAAGGCGCGCTTCTGCGCTTCGGTCTGCCGGCCCTGGCGCAGCACGAAGCTGCGGATGGGGCGATGCCGCGCGGTCGGGTCCGGGGCGCTGTCGTCGTTGGTTCCGGTCATGCGCCCGCCCATCCTTACAAGAAGTGCCCGTCCAGCGGCGAGGAGGCGCTGGCGTTGCGCTTTTTCGGAATGCGGCCGGCCAGGAAGGCCTCGCGTCCGGCTTCCACCGCCTTGCGCATGGCGCTGGCCATCAGCACCGGGTCCCTGGCGCCGGCGATGGCGGTGTTCATCAGCACGCCGTCGCAGCCCAGTTCCATGGCGATGGCGGCGTCGGACGCGGTGCCGACGCCGGCGTCCACCAGCACGGGCACCTTGGCGTTGTCGACGATTTCAAGGATGGACCAGCGGTTCTGCACGCCCAGGCCGGAACCGATCGGCGCCGCCAGCGGCATCACCGCCACGCAGCCGATTTCTTCAAGGCGCTTGGCCAGGATGGGGTCGTCGGAGGTGTAGACCATCACGTCGAAACCGTCGGCCACCAGGATCTCGGCGGCGGCCAGGGTTTGCACGACGTCGGGGTAGAGCGTCTTGGGGTCGCCCAGCACTTCAAGCTTCACCAGCTTGTGGCCGTCGAGCAGTTCGCGCGCGAGCCGGCAGGTGCGCACGGCGTCGTCGGCGGTGTAACAACCGGCGGTGTTGGGCAGGAGCGTGTAGCGGTCGAGCGGCAGGACTTCGAGCAGGTTGGGTTCGCCCGGGTTCTGGCCGATGTTGCTGCGGCGGATGGCGACGGTGACGATTTGTGCACCGGCGGCCTCGGTGGCCAGGCGGGTTTGCTCGAGGTCGGCGAACTTGCCGGTGCCCGTCAGCAGGCGGGAGCGGTAGGTCTTGCCGGCGATCACCAGCGGATCGGCGGGCCGGGAGTCGTGTTCGCGGGTCATGCCCCTGATTATGGCCGCTTTTGCCGGGCGGGTTAACCCTTTTTTAAGATGATGTTCAGGGAAATCTCACCCGCCGCCGATGGCGTGGATGATCTCGACCCGATCGCCCTCGGCCAGCGGGTGGTCGGCGTGGCGACTGCGCGGCACGACCTCCTGGTTGACCTCGACCGCCACCTTGCGACCGGCCAGGCCGGTGTGTTCGAGCAGGCCGGCGACGGTCATGGCTTCGGCGACTTGCGTTGACTGGCCATTGAGCATGATGTGCATGCGCCGATTGTATCGTCCGCCGCGACTGCCGGCGCGCATTGCGGGTGCCCGGGGCCACCGGCATAATCGCGGCCGAACGCGGGTGTAGTTCAATGGTAGAACTGCAGCTTCCCAAGCTGCTAACGTGGGTTCGATTCCCATCACCCGCTCCACCCACGATGCCGGCCGCGCGCCGCCATCGTCCGCTTGGGGCCCTCGCCCCGCCTGGAGGACGCCGTGCCGAAATCGCTGCCGCTTGGCTGGCGCGAATGGCTGGCGCTGCCCGATCTGGGCATCACCGCCGTCCGGGCCAAGGTCGACACGGGGGCGCGCAGCTCGTCGCTGCACGTCGAGTCCCAGGAAAGCTTCGAACGCGATGGCGTCGAATGGGTGCGCTTCGTGCTCGATACCGGCCGCTACCACGCGCCCCAGGCACAGGCCGAAGCGCGCGTGCTCGAGCGCCGCAAGGTCACCGACTCGGGCGGCCACCGCAGCGAACGCATCTTCATACGGACCCGTCTGCACCTGGCCGGCCTGGACTGGCTGGCCGAGGTGAACCTGGCCCAGCGCCGCAACATGCTCTTCCCGATGCTGCTGGGGCGCACCGCGCTCGCCGGCCGCTTCGTGGTCGATCCCGCCGCCTCCTTCCTGCAGGGCGAACACGCCCCGGTACCCCCCCAGTGAAATTCGCCATCCTGTCGCGCAACGCCAAGCTCTACTCCACCCAGCGCCTCGCCGAGGCCGCCCGCGAGCGGGGCCACGTCGTGCGCGTGCTCGACCCGCTGCGCTGTTACATGTCCATCGCGCCCGGGCGTTTCCAGATGCGCTACAAGGGCAAGGAGCTGGCCGGCATCGACGCGGTGGTGCCGCGCATCGGCGCCTCGGTCAGCTTCTACGGCACCGCGGTGCTGCGCCAGTTCGAATTGATGGGTGCCTACAGCCCCAATCCGTCCGACGCCATCCTGCGCGCCCGCGACAAGCTGCGCTGCCACCAGATGCTGGCCGGCGAGGGCCTGGGGCTGCCGCTGACGGTGTTCGGCGACAACCCCGACGACACCACCGACCTGATGGGCATGCTGGGCAAGCCCCCGCACGTGATCAAGCTCAACGAAGGCACCCAGGGCAACGGCGTCATCCTGGCCGAAACGACCAGCGCATCGCGCGGCGTCATCGAAGCCTTCCGCGGCCTGTACGCCAACTTCCTGGTGCAGGAGTTCGTGGCCGAAGCCAAGGGCGCCGACCTGCGCTGTTTCGTCGTGGGCGACCGGGTGGTTGCGGCCATGCGCCGCCAGGCCGGGGAGGGCGAGTTCCGGTCCAACCTTCACCGGGGGGGCAGCGCCAGCCCGGTGGAGCTGACCGAGGCCGAAATCGACACCGCCCTGCGGGCGGCCCGGGTGATGGGGCTCGGCGTTGCAGGCGTCGATCTACTGAGGTCGAATTCCGGCCCATTGGTGCTCGAAGTGAACTCATCCCCGGGCCTGGAGGGCATCGAAGCCGCCTCCGGCGTGGACGTGGCCGGCGCCATCGTCGAGTTCACGGCGGGCGGGGTCCTGAGGCCGAGCCGCACCCCCCGTCGGCGGACCCGCGGATTAACCAAAGCGTGAAGCGGATTTAACGAGTCCTTAATACCCTCGCGCCTAGGCTTGCTCGGCCGGTAAACCAGTGGTCCTCCTCGTCAGAGCGGCATCGATGGATTTACGGCAATCGGGGCAGTAAGCAACCTTTCGGCCCGGGTCAGTCGCCAAGGCGCCTCCCGGGCCTTTCTTTGCCCGCGAATCAGGACCTTCGGCTGTTTACATGGCCTTGACGTGTGGTAAGAATCAAACGTTCAACCCCCGATAAGACCCTGCCCTAGGAGACCCCTCGATGAAGAAGACCCTGATTGCCTTCCTGCTGGCCGCCGTGCCGACCTTTGCATTCGCCGCCCAGGAGTCCCAGTTGGCGCTTGCCGAGGGTGACTTCGCCGAACAGCGCGCCGAGATCGAGGAAGACCTCGCCGACGGCAAGACCTACGCGGAAATCAACAACCGCGACCGCGCCGAAGTGCGCGAAGCGCTCGACCGCATTTCCCGTGAACTCGAAGGCGTGGATTCGGTGGCCGAGCTGGCCGAGCCGGCCAAGGTCACCGTTTTCAACGAACAGGAACGCATCAACACCATCCTGACCCAGGCCAAGGCCGACAGCCGCCTGGTCTGCGACCACAGCCGCCCGACCGGCAGCCACCGCCGCGTGACCAAGTGCCAGACCGTCGCCGAGCGTCGACGCCGCATGGAAGCCGACCAGGACCACCTGCAGCGCAACATCCAGAACGGCATCGGTCCGGCGAACAACTGACCCATGCGCATCCTGGTCGTTGAAGACAACCGCGACATCGCCGCCAACCTCGGGGATTACCTCGAGGACCGCGGCCACACGGTCGACTACGCCGCCGACGGCGTCACCGGCCTGCACCTCGCGGTCGTCAACGACTTCGATGCCATCGTCCTGGACCTGAACCTCCCGGGCATGGACGGCCTGGAGGTTTGCCGCAAACTGCGCCAGGAAGGCCGCAAGCAGACCCCGGTGCTGATGCTCACGGCCCGGGACTCGCTGGACAACAAGCTCGAGGGTTTTGATTCAGGCGCCGACGACTACCTGGTCAAACCCTTCGCGCTGCAGGAAGTCGAAGCCCGCCTGGCCGTGCTGGCCAGGCGTGGCAAGGCCGCGCAGCCGCGCGTGCTCAACGTCGCCGACCTCGAATACAACCTCGACACGCTGGAAGTGCGCCGCGGCGGCAAGCTGCTGCAGCTCAACCCGACGGCGCTCAAGATCCTGCAGGCGCTGATGGAATCGTCGCCGTCGGTGGTGACCCGCCAGGAGCTCGAGACCCGCGTCTGGGGCGAAGAACTTCCCGATTCGGATTCGCTGCGCGTGCACATCCACGGCCTGCGGGCCGCCGTGGACAAGCCGTTCGAGAAGGCGCTCATCCAGACCCGGCACGGCATCGGTTACCGCATCGCCGATCCCGACGCGGGCTAGGCCATGCGCTACCGGCGGAGACTCCGCAGCCGGATCATCCTGTCCTTCTTCCTGCTCGGCTTCGGGCTGACGGGCCTGTTCGCCGTGGCGACGGTGCTGCTGCGCGAGCAGCTCGAGGACCAGCTGATCGGCGAGGCCTTGTACGAAAACGTCGGCGACTACGCCGATCAATTCTATGAAAATCCCGATGGCGCCCTGGGACTGCCGTTCGAGAAGATCTGGGGCATCGTCTACAGCAAGCGTCGGTTCGGCAACGTGCCCTTCAATTGGCGCGACCTGCCCGAGGGCGTGCACGAAATCACCGACACCGACCCTCGCGGCCGGACCCGGACCTACAAGCTGGCGGTCAAGAAGGACGACGAACACTGGTTCTTCCTGACCTACGACATCTCCCAGGAACGCACCAGCCAGCAGCAGCTCACCTACGCCCTGGTGGGCGTGGTGGCGCTGTTCTCGGTGCTGTCGCTGGTGATCGGGGTCTGGTCGTCCAAGCGGGTCATCAGCCCGGTGACCGAGCTGGCCCGACGGCTGGAAGGCCTGGCTGGCCGGGAACGACCCGAGAAGCTGGCGCCGCATTTCGCCGAGGACGAGGTCGGGCAACTGGCCGCCGCCCTGGACGACTATGCCGAGCGCATGACCACCATGGTCAAGCGCGACCGCGAATTCAATTCCGACGTCAGCCACGAACTGCGCACGCCGCTGGCGGTGATCAGCGGCGCCGCCGAGTTGCTGCTGGCCAATCCCGACCTGCCCGACAAGATGCGCCAGCGGCTGCTTCGCATCGAGCGTGCCGCCCAGCAATGCACCGACCTCACCACCGCCCTGCTGATGCTGTCGCGCAACGAGCGCGGCACCGGCCATACGCCCCTGGTGAAGCTGTGCCAGCAGCTGGCCGACGCCGCCCGCACCCAGCTCGGCGGCAAGCCGCTGGAAGTGCTGTGCGAGGGCGACGAGCACGCCATGGTCGAAGCGCCCGAGGCGGTGCTGGCGGTCGCCATCGGCAACCTGCTGGGCAATGCCTGCAAATACACCGCCGAGGGTGAAGTGCGCCTGGTGGTGGAAGCCCACCAGGTGCGCATCGAGGACACCGGCCCGGGCCTGAGCGAGGAAGACGCCGCGCGCCTGTTCGAGCGGGGCTATCGCGGTTCAGGCGCCGGCGGCACCGTCGGCGGCGGCATCGGCCTGTCCATCGTGCGTCGCCTGTGCGAACTCTATGGCTGGGAAGTGAGCATCGCGCCGCGCCCGGAACGGGGCGCCGTCGCCATCCTGCGCTTCACCGACGACTAATCCCATTGTGGGAGGGACTTCAGTCCCGAAGCTCTTTGAGCCAGAAGCTTCGGGACTGAAGTCCCTCCCACAGGGGCCTCAGACCTTCTCGAGCCAGCCGTGTTTGTCGGGCGTGGCGCCGTCGAAGAGGCCGAAGAACAGGTCCTGGATGCGCCGCGTGACCGGGCCCGGTTTGCCGTTGCCGACCGGGCGGCCGTCGACGCTGCGGATGGGCGTGATCTCGGCGGCGGTGCCGCACATGAAGAGCTCGTCGCACAGGTAGAGGTACTCGCGCGGCATGTCGCGCTCGACCACGTCCAGGCCGGCGTCGCGCGCCAGGGTCATCAGCGAATTGCGGGTGATGCCATTGAGCAGCGCCGCGCTGACCGGCGTGGTGTGCAGCGCGCCGTCGAAGACCAGGAACAGGTTTTCGCCCGCGCCCTCGCTGAGCAGGCCGGTCGAGGCCAGGGCGATGCCTTCGCCGAAGCCGAGCCGCCGCGCCTCGCGCGCGACCAGCTGGCCGTTGAGGTAGTTGCCGCCGGCCTTGGCGCCGGCCGGGATGGTGTTGGGCGCGAAGCGCTGCCAGCTCGAGACGCAGGCGTCGATGCCGGTTTCAAGCACTTCCGGGCCCAGGTAGGGGCCCATGTGCCAGGCGGCGATGGCCACGTCCACCGGCGTTTCCGCCGACAGGCCGAAGCCACCCAGGCCGCGGTAGGCGATCGGGCGAAGGTAGGCCTTTTCCAGGCCGTTGGCGCGGATGACGTCGCGGCAGCCCTGGGCCAGGGTGTCGAGGTCGTAGGGCACCGCCATGTCGTAGATCTTCGCCGAGGCGTAAAGACGCTTCAGGTGCTCGGTAAGCCGGAAGATGGCCTGGCCCTGCGGCGTGGCGTAGCTGCGGATGCCTTCGAACACCGAACTGCCGTAGTGCAGGCCGTGCGCCATGACGTGCACCGTGGCCTCGGCCCAGGGCTTGATGTGGCCGTTGTGCCAGATGTGTTCGGGGTAGTTCATGGGCGGGCTCCTGGGCGAAGCCGGCATTCTAGCCGTGCCGCCCTGGCCCGGTGTGTGCGCTATAGCTCGATCCACCAGCAGCCGGCATGGCGACGGAGCAGGAAATCGGTGCGCACGGCGCCGGGGTCGGTGGCGCTGCTGGCCTGTTCGATGCGCAGGGCCTCGGGGCGGCGCGGTCTCGTCGTCGGGCTTGCCTCCGCCGGGTTGGCGGGGAGCGCCTCCGGCACGGCCGTCTGCGGCTGCGAGGCGGCGCCGGGACCGAAGTCGAAGCCCTCGGGCAGGGCCGCGGGCGGCTGCGGGAAAACGAAGTCGATGGCCATCAGCGGGCGGGCAGCGATGCGCTCGAGTTCGTCCATCAGGTAGCGGCCGCCCCGCGCGCTGGTGCCAGCCCAGTGGTAGTGGGTGGCCAGGCGATTGACGTCGCGGGCTTCGAGCGCGCCGCGCACGCCCAGCAGCAGCGCATCGAGGCTGCGGGCGCAGCCCGGCGCCACGGTGCCGGTGCCGGTCGTGAAACCCTGGGCCGAGACCGCGGCCGGACGGGTCGGGGCCTGGCGTTCGACGGCCCCGAGGGACTGGCAGGGCTGGTCGCTGTACACGCTGCGGCCGTCCGGGCCGACGCAGCGGAATACGGTCTGCGCCGCCGCGTCCAACGGCGCGAACAGCAGGGCGGCAAGCAGCAGCAGCGGCGCGATGCGGGGCATGCCGCGCAGCCTAGCGCCAAACTCAGCCCAGGCGCGACAGCACGGCTTCGGTCGGCCGGGCCAGGTTCAGCGTATAGAAGTGCAGTTCGGGTGCGCCGCCCTCGACCAGGCGCCGGCACATCGCGGCCACGGCATCGGCGGCGAATTCGCGGATGCTGTCGGCGTCGTCCCCGTAGGCCTGCATGCGCTTGGCCATCCAGCGCGGGATTTCCGCGCCGCAGGCTTCGGAGAAGCGGCGCAGCTGGCTGAAATTAGAGATCGGCATGATGCCCGGGATGATCGGGATGTCGATGCCGCCGGCGCGCATGTCCTCGACGAAGCGGAAATAAGCGTCGGCGTTGAAGAAATACTGGGTGATGGCCGAATCGGCGCCGGCCGCGACCTTGGCCTTGAAGTTGCGCAGGTCCGACAGGGCGCACTCGGCCTGGGGGTGGGTTTCCGGGTAGCAGCCCACTTCGATGCGGAAGTGGTCGCCGTGGGTCTCCCGGATGAAGGCCACCAGGTCGGCGGCGTAGCGGAACTCGCCGGCCCGGGCCATGCCCGAGGGCAGGTCGCCGCGCAGGGCGACGATGCGGGTGCAGCCCATGGCCTTGTAGGTGTCGAGCAGTTCGCCGAGCTCGGCGCGGGTGCCGCCCACGCAGCTCAGGTGCGGCACGGCGTCCAGGCCATGGTGGGCGCGCAGCCCACGCACGGTTTCGGGGGTGTAGCTGAGCGTCGAGCCGCCGGCGCCGAAGGTGACCGACACGAACTCGGGCGAGCGCGGCTTGAGCTTGCGCACCGTGCGCTCGAGCTGGGCGCGTTGGTCGTCGTTCTTGGGCGGGTAGAACTCGAGGCTGATGGCGGTCATGGACGCAGGTTCGGGCGGGCCTGCGGCCGACTATATCCTTTCATCCGGATGAATGTGAAGTATTATTCCCCGTCCGGTAACGGCGCATGGTCGGCGGCGATTTCTTCCGGGGTCAGGCGCAGGAAGCGTGCTGCGTTGTTGTAGAGGATGTCGCGCTTCTGCGTCTGGCTCAGGAACGGCGCCTGGTTGATCGAATCGATGGACGCGCCGATGGCGCCCGGCCAGTACATCAGGTCGCTGCCGAACAGGATGCGCTTGCCCATGCCTGCGTCGACCAGGCGCTTGAGGTGGTCATGGAACTGCGCACGCGGCAGGAACGCGACGTTGCTCGAAACGTCTACGTACAGCTGCGGATAGGTGAACATCATCGCGATCATTTCATCCACCAGCGGGGAGCCGTAGTGCATGACGTAGAGGCGCATGCGCGGGTGCTTGCGCAGCACGGGTTCGAGCAGCAGCGGTGACCCCATCGCTACCCGGTAGGTCTCGTAGCCGGGGAAGCGGGCGCCTGCAGGCGGCCCTTCCCCCAGGTGCAGGCCCACCGGGATGTCCAGCTCCTCGGCCAAGGCGAAGTAGGGGGCATAGCGTTCGTCGGTGGGGGGATGGCCGCGGTACTGGAGATAGCCCTCGCCCAGCACGGCGAGCTGGCCGGCGGCGTGCAGGGCGCGCAGCTCCTCGATGGTCAGGTCCTGGCGCTTGCCGAAGCCGACGCCGGGCAGGTACAGCCCGGGGGCCTGGGCGCGCCAGGTGGCGACGTTTTCGACACTGCCTTCGATGACGGCGCGGCGGACGTTGTGCCGGCGGAACGCGGCCAGGGATTCGTGCATCAGCGCCGCATCGTCGGCGGGCGCCGGCATCGACTGTTCGCAACCGCCCAGGAGGTCGGGGCTGAACTCGTCGCGGGGGTCCAGGGTGGGTGCCGGCATGCCCTGGTCGCCGGCACAGGCACCCGTGCCCGGCGGCACTTCCAGCGCGAAGGCATGGGCATGCATGTCGATCACCGGTTCGGCACCGGCGGCGCCGAAGACGGGGCTTGCGAGCAACAGCAGGGGCAGGAGCAGGGTATGCGCGACGTTCATGGCGGGGCTTTCCTTCGGGCGTCCCCAGGGGAACGCGAAATGCGGGCCGCTCCGGCAGCCGTTACCCTGTGGCCCTCTTGAACGGGTGCCACCCATGACCATCGCCATGACCGACTTCGCCCGCCGCCGCCTGTTCCCCGGCGACGGCCGCCGCACCGCCATCCAGGACATCACGGCCGAGGCCTTCGTCGAGCACCTCAACCGCGAGGCGCCCGAGGTCGTGTTGCCCGGTTACGCACCCTTCTGCCAGCTGCACGTGCACCGCAACTGGACCTCGACCCGCTGCTCGGCCATCCCCATCACCCCGGACAACCGCCACCAGCTGCGCAGCGCCTACGAGGCCCGCACGCCGGCCGAACTGCCGGTGCTGGTGCGCTGGTTCGAAGGCCTGGAGCCACCGGTGGCCAATTGCCTGGTGCCCATCCTCTACGACCGCGATCAGCTGGCGAAGGAGGGCACCGCCATCGACGCCGACTGGGGCATCGTCGGCTGCCTGTACACGATGGAGCCGGCCGAAATCCCGATGGTGCCGATCACCATGCTGCGCAACGCGCTGGGCGTGGAGGAGGGCGGCAGCGGGGTGCCGATCGATCGCGCGGCCTACAAGCGCGCCGTCGCCTTCTGGGACACCCACGCCAACTGGCGTTAGCCGGTCGGCAGCCGGGCCACCTGGCGCTTGAACACCCGCCAACGCACGAACTGGAATACGAACAGCGAGAACAGGATGTAGCCCGGCAGGCCCAGCCACTGCCCCGTTTGCAGGGCCGGTGGCATGAAAGTGGCGAGCAGGAAGGACAGCCCGCAGAAACCCGCCACGACCCACCAGTTGCTGCGATGGTGGCGGGCAAGCAGGCGCTCGAGCGCGGAAAGACCGAGCTTGTCGGCCAGGCGCAAGGCGCGACCGAACAACATGGCCACCAGCATCGCCATCGTGCCGTAGCCCACGGCGAAAACCTGGAACATCAGCAACAGGTCGGTGTCGGCCTGCAGCGTGAAACTGGCCGGCAACCAGCCGCCACTGATGGCGTGGAAGAACGCGCTGAACACCATCTTCAGCGGGTACACGAAGATCAAAAGCACCAGCACCAGGAACAGGCTGATGCGGTCCGAGACCTCCTCGTCGATGCCGAACCAGCGACTCCACCGGGCGTGCGTTGACCAGAACTGTGCGATCAGGTTGAAGCTGAGCACGTAGGTGGGGATCTGCTTCAGGGCCACCGTCAGTTCTTCAACGCTGGCCGGCACGGCGTCCACCGAGATCACCAGCAGCGTCAGCGCGAACGCGAATGACGCGTCCACGAAGGCTTCCAGCCGAGTGACCTTGTCGCCGCGGTCGATGCCGACGGTTTTCAGGGGTGAGCCCATGCCTTCGCCGTACGCCAAGCCAGGGGCAACGCTAACACGCGGCCCGGGATGCCGCCTGGCCTGGCGGTGTCTTGCGGCACGGGGTGGCCCGGCTTGGACTGGGTATGCTGGGCATCGAACGGCGAACCTCGCCAGGGAAGGTGCAAAGCCATGAAACCGGGTAACCAGGCGACATCGCAAGCGGGCAACGGACGAGCCTGCCGCTGGCTTGCGGCCTGCGTTCTGTCGCTCGCCGTCGGCCACGTGCAGGCCGACGACGTGGACGAGCTGATGGCCACGATGATGGCCGTCCATCGCATTCCCGGACTACAGCTGGCGGTGGTGAAGAACGGCAAGCTGGTCAAGTCGGCGAGCTACGGCGTGGCCAACCTGCAGGATTCGGTGGCCGTGCACGACGACACGGTGTTCACCATCAACTCGATGACCAAGGGCTTTGCCGGCGTGGCGGTGATGCAGCTGGTGGAGCAGGGCAAGGTTGATCTTGCCGGCCCCATCGGCGATTACGTGTCGGACCTGCCCGCCCCCTGGAGGCCGATCACAGTGCAGCAGTTGTTGAGCCATACCTCCGGCCTGCCCGACATCATGGGCGAAGCCGGCTACTTCATCCCGATCGCCGGGGCCGAGGCCGCGTGGCAAGCCGTCCAGCTGGAGCCGCTGGAATTCCCGGCCAATACCCGGTTCCGCTACAACCAGACCAATTACCTGCTGATCGGAAAACTGATCCAGAACGTCGCCGGCCAGCCGTTCACCGATTTCATCGTTGAAAACCAGCTGCGCAAGGCGGCCATGCCCCGCACCGAAGCGGCGGGATTCGCGCATTTCCAGGGCGTGGTGCCGGGGCAGGCGCGGGGTTATACCTACGACATCACCGGCGACCTGAGCACGGTCTATTCCGAGTTCCCGCCCAGCCTGCGCCTGGCCGCGGGCATGAGCTCCAGCGCCACCGAGCTGGCGCAGTGGGTGATGGCCCTGCAGGCCGGCGACGTGTTCGCGCAGCCAGGGAGTTTGGAGCTGCTGTGGACCCCGGCCCGGCTGGCCGATGGCAACACCGCCGGCTTCAGCCGTTTCATCAATGGCTACGCGGTGGGTTGGCAGGTGGTTGACCGCGCCGACCACCCGGCCGTGGCCCTGGTGGGCGGCAACCGGGCCGCGCTGCTGGTCTATCCCGAAGACGACCTGGCGATCGTCGTGCTGACCAACCTGATGGGTGCCTCGCCGGAAACCTTCATTGATGCCATCGCCGGGCATTACATCGCGGGCATGGAATCGATCAACGGTGTCGCCGTCGCCGCCGACGTGCTGGCCGAGTACGCGGGTGAATATGCCTTCGCCAACTTTTCGATCACCGTCACCGTGCAGGGGCAGGGCCTGTCGCTGCTGGCCTCGGGTGAGGGGCAGGAGGCGTTCCCGGTGTTCGCCCGCAGCGACAACGAGTTTTTCGCCAAGGTCATCGACGCCAGTTTCCTGTTCCAGCGCGACGACGACGGCCAGGTGCGCGGCCTGCTGTTCCGGCAGGGTGGCAACGACATGCAGGCCACCCGGGTGCGCCCCGGCCGCGCGGGACGCTGAGCCCCGGTCGCGGCCAGGGGCCTGTGCTGGTCAGGGCGTCGGCGTGCCTGCTGCCTCGAGCTTGACGAGCGCGTTGCCCAGGCCGGTCACATAGGCCGGCTGGCCGTCGGGAGAAAGGATCATCCCGGTCACCAGGCCAGGCATCGACGACCACATGTCGGGCCCGAACAAGGGCAGGCGGGGTTCGCCAAGATCCGTGCGGCGTTCCCATTCCACCATCATCCGGGCATAGGCCTCGGCCTGCGGGTGAAAGGCGGTGGTCCATTCCCCGGACTGGGTATCCACGACGTAGAGGGCATTGCCCACGGGCGACGCGACCCACAGGCGACCCCTGCCGTCGAGTTCGATGTTGTCCGGGGTGCGCAGGCTGGCCAGCACCCGGCGTTCACCCAGCTCGCCCGTGGCGGCCGAGAGCGGGAAGTGGATGATGCGGTTGCCCATGGTTTCGGCGACATAGATCTGGTCCGCGGCCTCGTCGATGGCCAGGCCATTGGCGAAGTTCAGGTCCGAGGCCTTGAGTTCGGCCACCGGCGCGCTGCCTGAGGTGGCCGGCGCGATGCGGAACAGCGCGCCATCCCGGGGCGCTTCGTTGACCGCCGCGAACATGCGCGCTTCCGAATCCGGTGGCTGGTTGCGGGTGGACTGGGTGAACCAGAGGGCGCCCGTGCTGTCGCGGCGGGCGGCATTGACGCCGAACTCGTGCTGGTAGGCGCGGGTGACGTCCTGGTTGCGCGTGTCCACGCGCCAGATCGCGCCGGTGAAGATATCGGCCACCAGCACGTGCACGCCGTCGGGCTCCAGGGCCACGCCGTTGGGCCCGGCGGCATGCGCCGGCGGTGCGTGCCGGTAGCCGGCTTCAGCGAACCGCCCGAAGGGCTGCTTCTTGCCCTGGGTATCCAGCGACACCAGGCCATGGGCCTGGTCGGCCACCAGCAATCGCCCGTCGGCGAGGATGACGCCGTCTTCCGGGCGCACCAGCGAACCGTCCTGCGGGAAGCTGCCGGCGTTCTGCAGGCGCGGCGGCGCCGGGTGTTTCACCTCGACCCGCAGCAAGCGGATGGTGACGTCTTCGCTGAGGTTGGTGGGCGAGTGCGGCGCCTCCGGGCCCTTCCACATCGTCAGCGGCAGCTTCATTGGCGCCGGCGCCTGCCGCGAATCGAAGATCAGTTGGCCCTTGGCATCGTGGTCGGTGAAATGCCCGGCCGACTGGATGTGCAGCACGCTGGGCCAGCGGTGCGAATGCAGCGGCTCCACCTCGCCCGGGGCGAGCGTCACCGAAAGCACGCGCACGGTGTCGTTTTCCAGCAGGACTTCGTGGTTGTCCGGGGCCGCGACGACCGCGTCCAGTTCAGCTGGCCAGTCGGCGGGATTGCCGGTGGCGTAGCGGGGCTCGGCGGCCAGGGACTGCGCGGATCCGAACGGGGTAGTAGCCAGGGCGATGGCCATGGCAAGACAAGCGGTTTTCATGCGCGGATCCTTCTTCGGGAGATGGACGGCAACGCCGGGTTCAGGCAACCGGCCATTCCACATGGAACGGCGGAACTGCTGCTGGTCGCTTGCACTGGCCTCGTTAGGTGCCTCATACGTAGGAACAGGTCGCTCCACGAAGGAAGACGGCAAAACCTACATTCACAGGCCGTGCGGCCGCCCAAAAAGAACGGGCGCCCCGAGGCGCCCGTCCGTTCCACTCTGTAGGAGCGCCTTCAGGCGCGAATCCCTTAGTAGCGGTAATGCTCCGGCTTGTACGGCCCTTCCTTGGCCACGCCCAGGTATTCCGCCTGTTCGGTGGTCAGGGTGGTCAGCTTCACGCCGATCTTCTCAAGGTGCAGACGCGCCACCTCCTCGTCCAGCTTCTTGGGCAGGATGTAGACCTTCGGCTCGTAGCTTTCCTTGTTCGCCCACAGCTCGATCTGGGCCAGGGTCTGGTTGGCGAAGGAGTTGGACATGACGAAGCTGGGGTGGCCGGTGGCGCAGCCCAGGTTCACCAGGCGGCCTTCGGCCAGCAGGAAGATCGAGTTGCCGTTGTCGAAGGTGAACTTGTCGACCTGCGGCTTGATGTTGGTCTTCTTGGCGCCCGAGTTGTACAGCGCATCCACCTGGATTTCGTTGTCGAAGTGGCCGATGTTGCAGACGATGGCCTGGTCCTTCATGGCCTTCATGTGCTCGAGCGTCAGCACGTCCTTGTTGCCGGTAGTGGTGACGTAGATGTCGCCACGGCCCAGGGTCGATTCAACGGTGTTGACCTCGAAGCCTTCCATGGACGCCTGCAGGGCGCAGATCGGATCGATCTCGGTGACCACCACGCGGGCACCGTAGGCGCGCAGCGAATGGGCCGAACCCTTGCCGACGTCGCCGTAACCGCAGACCACGGCCACCTTGCCGGCCAGCATCACGTCCATCGCGCGCTTGAGGCCGTCGGCCAGCGACTCGCGGCAGCCGTAGAGGTTGTCGAACTTGGACTTGGTGACCGAGTCGTTGACGTTGATGGCCGGCACCAGCAGCTTGCCGGCTTCGGCCAGCTGGTAGAGGCGGTGTACGCCAGTGGTGGTTTCTTCGGAAACACCCTTCCAGTCCTTGACCACGGTGGTCCAGAAACCCGGGCGCTCGCGGGCGACGCGCTTGAGCAGGTTCTTGATCACCTGCTCTTCGTGGCTGGCGCCCTTGGTGTTGACCCAGCTGTCGTCGCCCTTCTCGAGCTCGTAGCCCTTGTGGATGAGCAGGGTGACGTCGCCGCCATCGTCCACGACCATCTGCGGGCCGAGGAAACCGCCCTTGCCGTCCGGGAAGGACAGGGCGTCGAGGGTGCAGTCCCAATACTCTTCCAGGGTCTCGCCCTTCCAGGCGAACACCGGGGTGCCGGTCTGGGCGATGGCCGCCGCGGCGTGGTCCTGGGTGGAGAAGATGTTGCAGGACGCCCAGCGCACGTCGGCGCCGATGTCCTTGAGGGTTTCGATCAGCACGGCCGTCTGGATGGTCATGTGCAGCGAGCCGGTGACCCGAACGCCCTTGAGCGGGGCGTCCTTGGCGTACTTGCGGCGGATGGACATCAGGCCCGGCATCTCGTGCTCGGCGATGTCGATTTCCTTGCGGCCCCAATCGGCCAGGGACAGGTCGGCGACCTTGAAGTCGTGCTTGAGGGGAGTGACAGCGTTCATGGGTTGAAGCTCCGTCGTTATCGAGAGGCCCAGGGCAACCCCTGTGGGAGGGGCTTCAGCCCCGAAGGCTCGTCTCAAAGTTAACGGGCGCGGTTGTACGGGAACCTTCGCCGAGCCTGATCCCTTGCCCCCTTGCGGGGCCGGGCTTGCAGCGCCCCTCGGCGGGGTGGGCCCCGGGGGGCCGGCCGGCATTATATCGTTGTCTCGCGATGGGGGGATGAATGCAGCCGGTTCTGGCATGAAAACGGGCCGCTTTCGCGGCCCGTTTTGGTCACAAGATTCGCGCCTGAAGGCGCTCCTACAGGGATGCCGGTTACTTCTTGAGGCCGGCGGCCTTGCGCAGGCCTTCGGCCTTGTCGGTCTTCTCCCACGAGAACGCCGTGGCGGTGTGCTTCTTGCCCTTGGCGTCGGTGTAGGTGATCTGCTTGGGCTTGCGGCCGAAGTGGCCGTAGGCCGCGGTGAGGCGGTAGATCGGGTGCAGCAGGTCGAGCATCTTCATGATGCCGTAGGGGCGCAGGTCGAAGTGCTGGCGGATCAGCTTCTCGATCTTCTCGTCGCTGATCTTGCCGGTGCCGAAGGTGGTGACCGAGATGGAGGTCGGCTCGGCCACGCCAATCGCGTAGGACACCTGCACTTCGCACTTGTCGGCCAGGCCGGCGGCGACCACGTTCTTGGCGACGTAACGCGCGGCGTAGGCGGCCGAACGGTCGACCTTGGACGGGTCCTTGCCGCTGAACGCGCCGCCGCCGTGGCGGGCCATGCCGCCGTAGGTGTCGACGATGATCTTGCGGCCGGTCAGGCCGGCGTCGCCCACCGGGCCGCCGATCTCGAACTTGCCGGTCGGGTTGATGTGGATCTTCGACTTCGGCAGCGCCTTGAGCCACGCCTTGGGCAGCACCGGCTCGAGGATGTGCTTCATCACGCCCGCCACCAGGTCCTTCTGCTTCACGCCCGGCTCGTGCTGGGTCGAAAGCACGACGGCGTCGAGGCCGACGATCTTGTTGCCGTCGTAGCGCAGGGTCACCTGGCTCTTGGCGTCCGGGCGCAGCCACTTGAGCTTGCCGGACTTGCGCACCTTGGCCTGCTGTTCGACCAGCCGGTGGGCATAATAGATCGGGGCCGGCATGTATTCCGGCGCCTCGTTGCAGGCGTAGCCGAACATCAGGCCCTGGTCGCCGGCGCCCTGTTCCTCAGGCTTCTTGCGGTCCACGCCCTGGGCGATGTGCGGCGACTGCTTGCCGATCATGTTGACGATGGCGCAGGTGTGGCCGTCGAAGCCGACGTTCGAGTTGTCGTAGCCGATGTCGTTGATGACCTTGCGGGTCAGGTCCTCGATGTCCACCCAGGCGGTGGTGGTGATCTCGCCGGCGACGATCGCGGCGCCCGTCTTCACCAGAGTTTCGCAGGCAACGCGGGCATGCGGGTCCTGGGTCAGGATCGCGTCCAGCACGGCATCGGAAATCTGGTCGGCGAGCTTGTCCGGGTGGCCTTCGGAAACCGACTCGGAGGTGAAGAGGTAGCTGGACATTCGGGCTTATATCCTTTGATTGCGATGAAAGGATGGATGAAGGGGCGAGATGATACATGCTCTGGCCCCGGGGTGCATCCTGCCGGCCGCGCCGTTTCCGCAGCGTTAAGCCCCGGGCTTGGCCCTGGCGGGGGAGGGGGGTAGGGTCGGGTCTGCCACCCCCGGCCACATGAGGAATACCCCGCATGCGAACCCCTGTCCGAACCCTTACCCGCGGCCTGCGCCCCCTGGTCGCCGCTTTTGTCGTAGCCGGTCTTGTGGGCTGTGCCAGCTACGTCAAGCGCGACGAGTACGACGCCACCATCGCCGAGCTGCGCGCCAACGACGCCCGCCACGACCAGCGCCTGGACCAGATCCAGGCCACGCTGGAGAAGCGCTTTGCCGACTACGACGCCCGCTTCGCCCAGTTTGAGGGCCGGCTGCACGTCGAAACCACCGCCCACTTCGCCTACGGCAAGGCCGAGGTCCGTGAAGCCGACAAGCCGATGCTGGCCGACTTCGCCAAGACCCTGGCCGCGCATCACGAAGGCGTCCTGGTCACGGTCGAAGGCTTCACCGACCCGGCCGGCTCGGCCAGCTACAACAAGCGCCTGGGCCAGCGCCGTGCCGACGCCGTGCGCGACTTCCTGGTCTCCCAGGGCCTGGACGCCGACCAGGTGCGCACGGTCAGCTACGGCGAAGCCGACAACCGCCAGATCCGCCCCGGCGCCTGGGGCGACGACGGCCTGGCCAACCGCCGCGTCGCGCTGGTAATTGACTTCGTCGAGGCGGTCGCCGCGCGCTGATTTGCGTCGACCGGGTAACACCGACAGGCCGGGCCAGGTGCCCGGCCTGTTTTGTTTCATGGCCACGGCTGTCACCGGGCTGACGCCTGCGGGTAACCGGGCTGCAAGGGCGCCCACGCAAGCTTCGCGGCAATTTCCCGGGTTCGTGGACATCACATGCTTGATCTCGAGCGCCAACTGGCATCCCGCCATCCCGCCTGGTTCCGTGGCCCGCACGCTGGGCTGGTGAAGCCGCTCGTGGCCAGGGTGCAGAAGGCTTCGCGGCTCGCCGAGGCCAGGGATTTCCTGGAAACACACGGTCACCTGCGCGGCCTGGCCTTCGTCGAATCGGCCCTGCGCTACCTGGACGTGCGCTACACGGTGGACCAGGTCGAGCGCGAACGCATCCCGGAAACCGGTCGGCTGCTGGTCGTCGCCAACCACCCCAGCGGCGCCCTGGATGCGCTAGCCCTGCTGCACCTGGTCGGCAGCGTGCGCAAGGACGTGCGCGTGGTCGCCAACGACCTGCTGGGCACGGTGTCGCCGCTGCGCGACCTGCTGCTGCCGGTTCGCATCCTCGGCGGGCGGCCGACGCCGGACTCGCTGCGCGCGGTGGAGGCGGCGCTGGAACAGGAACAGTGCGTCATCGTCTTCCCGGCCGGCGAAGTCTCGCGCCTGGGCTGGCGCGGCATCCGCGACGGCCGCTGGCGCCGGGGTTTCCTGCGCTTCGCCCGCAGCACCGGGGCGCCGGTGTTGCCGGTGAAAGTGCAGGCGCGCAATTCGATGTTCTTCTACGGCGTGTCGGCGCTGTACCGCCCCGCGGGCATGCTGATGCTGGCCCGGGAGGTGTTCGCCCGCCGCGGCAGCCGCATCGGCCTGCGCATTGGCCAGGCCCGCTGCATCGCCCCGGACGTAACCGATCGCCTCGCACTCAGGGCCGTGCGCCGGGCCGTCAGCGCCATCGGCTCGCGCCGGGAAACGCGGCCCGCCGGTCCCCAGCCGCTGGCCCACGCCGTCGACCGCCGGCTGCTGGTGCGCGAGCTCTCGCGACTGCCCCTGCTGGGCCAGACGCCGGACGGCAAACGCATCCACGGCGGCCCGCTCGCCGCCGACTCCCCGCTGCTGCGCGAAATCGGCCGCCTGCGCGAACTCACCTTCCGCGCGGCCGGCGAAGGCACCGGCCAACGCCTGGACCTGGATGCCTACGACACCTGGTACGACCACATCGTGCTCTGGGACGGCGAAGCCCTGGAAATCGCCGGCGGCTATCGCGTCGCACCCTGCGAGCGTGTGTTCGCCGAACGCGGGCTGCGGGGCCTGTACACCGCGTCCCTGTTCACCTATCCGTGCCACCTGCTGCCGCGGCTGATGCAGGGCATGGAACTGGGCCGCAGCTTCGTCGCACCCGCCTACCAGGGCAGCCGCAGCCTGGACTACCTGTGGCTGGGCATCGGCGCCTACCTGCGCCACCAGCCGGGCGTGCGCTACCTGTTCGGGCCGGTGTCGATGAGCGCCGACCTGCCGCTGGCGGCGCGCGAGCAGATGGTCGGCTACTACGCGCGCTATTTCGGCGACGACGGCCAGGGCGTGGCGGCGAACCGCCCCTTCCGCTTCCTGGCCGCGCCGCCTGACTTCGGCGAACTGGGTGCCGACGACGCCTTCCGCCTGCTCAAGGCCAACCTGGGCGCGCTCGGTGCCCGCGTGCCGACCCTGTACAAGCAGTACACCGAACTCTGCGAGCCAGGCGGCGCACGCTTCCTGGCCTTCGGTGTCGACCCGGACTTCAACAACGCCGTCGATGGCCTGATCGAACTCGACCTGGCCCAGGTCCGTCCGCGCAAACGTGGCCGTTACCTGGCACCGCCCGAGGCCATGCCCCTGGCCGGGCCGGAGGCCGCGTGAGCACCGCGACGGCCCCCCGCCACCGGGCCGTCTTCATCTCCGACGTGCACCTGGGCTCGGCGCACTGCCACGCGGCCGAACTGGCCGACTTCCTGGCGACCCTGCGCACGCGGCGCCTGTACCTGGTCGGCGACATCGTCGACCTGTGGTGGCTGGCCGAACGCCGGGCCGCCTGGGGCCCGCACCAGCGCCAGGTCATCGAAGGCCTGCACGCCCTGGCCCGGTCCGGCACCGAACTGGTCTACGTGCCCGGCAACCACGACCGCCCCATCCGCAACTTCTGCGGCCTGGTGCTGCCGAACATGCGCCTGCGCCGGCGCACCATCCACGTCACCGGCGACGGCCGGCGCCTGCTGGTGACCCACGGCGACGACTACGACGCGCTCACCCAGTTCGGCAACCTGCAGGAACGCTTTGGCGACTGGCTCTACGAACGCATCCTGGCCGGCAACCGGCTCACCAATCGCGTGCGCCGGCGCCTGGGCCTGCGCTACTGGTCGCTGGCTGATTTCCTGAAGTCGCGCAGCGGCGCCGCCGAACGTTACATCGCGCGTTTCGTCCAGGCCGGCCTCGACGACGCCGGCCGCCGTGGCCTGGACGGCATCGTCTGCGGCCACATCCATCGCGCCGGCCTGTTCCAGCGCGGCGGCCTGGTCTACGCCAACGACGGCGACTGGGTCGAAAGCCTCACCGCCCTGGCCGAAGAGCCCGACGGCAGCCTGGTGCTGCTGCGTCACGACGGCAGCGAGCTGGCGCGGCTGCCCGGCCGTGCCCGACCCAGGCTTCAGGCCGCACGGCCCAGCCAGGCGGCGTAACACCCCATCGCCGCGTAGTGCGCGTGCAGGTAGGCCACCTCGTCGCGGGCCAGCAGCGTTCGCGCGGCGTCCAGCGCGTCGGTGCCGGGCGTCAGCGTGGCGCCCACCAGCCAGCCGCCGGCGGTAAAGGCCCGCAGTGACAGCGTGCGGCGGGCCAGCGCCGGCGGCACGGTGTTTATGGCGTCGTAGGCCTGCCTGGCGGCCAGGCGCACATAGATCGCGTGGCTGGCCCGGAAGGGCGTGGCGGCGTCCTGGTGCTGGAAGTTGGCCAGCAGGACGGTTTCCCCCGGCTGGGCGTCGTCCAGGCTGACGCGGCAGGGGAAACCCGGGTGGCTGTCGGCCGTGCGCATCGTCGCCAGATGCTCGGCCTGGGCCTCGGGCGGCAGCTGCATCAGGGCGTGGAAAGGGGCGGCCTCGAGGCCGCGGATGCGGATGTCCATGGGGTTCTCCTGGGTGGGGTGACGGCAAGTTAGGGCGCGGCGGCCCTGCCTGCTATCCGCTTCTTGCGCCTCACGCCGCGGCGACCCGCGCAGCGGTTAGCATCCGGCCATGGATTCGCTCACCCAGATCGTCCTGGGCGCCGCCGTCGCGGGCGCCATCGCCCCGGCCCGGCATCGCCGCGCCGCCCTGGCTGCCGGCGCCGCGCTCGGTACCTTGCCCGACCTCGATTCGCTGCCGATGTGGTTCATGGGCCTGGACCCGGTGACCAACATGACCTGGCATCGCGGACCCTCGCATTCGCTGCTGGTGCTGGTGCCGCTGGCGGCGCTGCTGTGGTGGCTGTTCAAGCAAAGTGGCGGGCGCGTCGCCGAAGCCCCCAAACGCTGGTACTGGGCCATCACCCTGGCGTTGGTAACGCACCCGCTGCTTGATGCGTTCACCGTCTACGGCACCCAGCTGTGGTGGCCGCTGCCGCCGTCGCCGGCGATGTGGTCGAGCCTGTTCATCATCGATCCGCTTTACACGCTGCCCTTGCTGCTCGGCTGCCTGGTCGCGCTGGTACGCGGTTGGCGTCCTGCGGCGCAGAAGGCCCTGGTGGTCGGCCTGGCGCTGAGTTCGGTTTACCTGGGCTGGTCGCTGGTGGCCAAGGCGCTGGTGGACCGCGCCGCCGAAGCCACGCTGGCGACGGTCGGCCTGCAGGACGCGCCCCGGTTCTCGGTGCCGATGCCGTTCAACACGCTGCTGTGGCGCGTGGTGGTGATGACGCCGAAGGGCTATCTGGAAGGGGAGCGTTCGCTCGTCGCGGACGAGGGGCCCATGGTCTTTCGCCAATACCGGTCCGACACCGTGGCCTACGCCCGGGCACGGGATTTGCCGGTCGTGCAACGGCTGGCATGGTTCAACCACGGCTACATGAAGGCCGAGGTCCGCGACCGCAAGCTGGTGCTGTCCGACCTGCGCATGGGCGCCGAGCCCGACTACAGCTTTCGCTTCGTCGTCGCCGAGCAACATGGCAGCGGCTGGCGCGCCATCGTTCCCGAGCAGGCGCAGTGGCCCTGGGAGGCGCGGCGCCGCCTGGCGGCGATGTGGGACCGCATCTGGACCCGGCCCGAGGCCGAAATAGCGGCGATCGCCGCCGGCACCCCGCTGGTTCAGGCCGCCGCGGCGAATTCCGGCGACACGCCGGCGACCAGCGCGTCGAAGTAGTCGCGGGTCAGGCGCAGCTGCTCCGGGGCCGTGGTGGCGCGGTTGACCACGCCGCGGAAGGCGGCATTTTCCGGGCGGTCCTTCGCGTACCAGCCCAGGTGCTTGCGGGCGATGCGTACGCCCGATTCCTCGCCGTAGAAGGCGTGCAGGTGTTGCAGGTGCCCCAGCAGGATGTCGCGCACTTCAGCGACGGTCGGTTCGGGCAGCGTATCGCCGGTCGCCAGGTAATGCGCCACCTCGCGGAAGATCCACGGCCGGCCCTGGGCGGCGCGGCCGATCATCACCGCGTCGGCGCCGGTGTGGCGCAGCACGAAGGCGGCCTTCTGCGGTGAGTCGATGTCGCCGTTGGCCAGCACCGGGATGCGCAGCGCGGCCTTGACCGCGGCGATGGTGTCGTACTCGGCGACGCCCGTGTACTGCTGGTCGCGCGTGCGGCCGTGCACGGCCAGCGCCGCGATGCCGCTGTCCTGGGCGATGCGGGCGATGGCCAGCGCGTTTTTCTGGTCGGCGGCCCAGCCGGTGCGGATCTTCAGCGTCACCGGCACGTCCACCGCCGATACCACCGCCGACAGGATGCGCGCCACCAGCGCCTCGTCGCGCATCAGCGCCGACCCGGCCCAGGCGTTGCAGACCTTCTTGGCCGGGCAGCCCATGTTGATGTCGACCAGCTGCGCGCCGTGTTCGACGTTGTGCCGCGCCGCGTCCGCCATCACTTCGGGCACGGTGCCGGCGATCTGCACGCTGATCGGCGCCGGCTCACCGGCGTGGTCCATGCGGTGCAGGGACTTGGCCGTGTTCCAGAAACGCGGGTCCGAGGTCGTCATCTCCGACACGCACAGGCCCGCGCCCAGTTGCTTGCACAGCATCCGGAAGGGCTTGTCGGTGACGCCGGCCATCGGAGCCAGCACCACGCGCGGTTCGATGGCGTAGGGGCCGATCTGCATGGGGCGGCATTCTAGCCGCCCGGCGTCCCCGCTGCCCGGGTGCCCTGTCTGCGCGCCCGCCGGCGGCGCCAGAACAGGAAACCGGTGACCAGCAGGAAGCCCGGCAGCAAGCCCGCCGCGACCATCGCCAGTTTCATCGGCAGGCCGCCGACGGCGGCCACGTGCAGCGGATAGATGGCGTTGGTCAGCCGCGCACCCGCGCGGTCGGCGGTGGCGTCGTGGCGCAGCAGGACCTGCCTGCCGTCGCGGGTGACCACCACCACGCTGCGGCCCACCGGATGCCATTCGCCGACGGCCTGGCCGCGGAAACTGACGGTCGTGGTCCCGGCTGCCGGCACGGCGACGCGCGCCAGCCGGCTCCCGGGCAGTGCGGCCCGGGCCTGCGCCAGCGCACGCGTCCAGTCGGTCGCCGCTGGCGTTACCGCGGGCGTCGCCGCCACCGGTGCCGGCGCGGCGCCCAGTGCGCCGACGATCACCGCCCGGAAACCCGCGTGGTAGATCATGCCCAGGCCGGTGAGGGTGGCCAGCACCAGCAGCGGCAGCGCGATCGCGCCGGTGCTGCGGTGCCAGCTCAGCCAGCGCCGCGCCGGCGGGCCCTTGCGCCATCGCAGGTGCTCGCCCAGGCGCCCGGGCCGGGGCCACCACAGGTACAGCCCGCCCAGCAGCAGGAACATCGCCACCCAGCCGGCCACGCCCAGGACTTCCTTGCCGACGGGGCCGCCCAGCAGTTCGACGTGCCAATGGTGCAGCCACATCAAGCCGTCATCGTGGTGGCTGCGCACGAGCAGCAGTTCGCCATCCTCGGGCGCGAAATAGGCGCGGCGGCCGTCGGCGAAGTAGGCCTGCCAGACCGGCAGGTCGTCGCGGGGCAGGTCGAGCACGGTCAGGCCGTGCGGCGACCACTGGTGCAGCAGCCGGCCCATGACGGCGCCGTCGGCGATGGGTTCATGCGCGGCCAGCCGCGGTTCGCCCGCGACCAGCAGCTCGGTGTGGAACACCAGCACCGAACCGGCCAGCGCCACCAGGGCGAAGAGCGTGCCGGCCACCAGGCCCAGCCACAGGTGCAGCCAGGAAACGACCGCGCGCACGCGCCGCCCGAAGCGGCCGGGCGGGCGCGGCGTCGCCTGTCGCGGTGCCATGCCCGGGCTCAGAAGCGGTGCGACCAGGCGAGGCTGAGGACGCGGCCGCGGCCGGCGACGTAGTCGTCGTTGGACGGCGTGGTCTGCGAGAAGTAGCTGATGTACTGCTCGCCCAGCAGGTTCTCGACGCCGACCGACAGGCTGCCCACCGGCAGGCCGAAGCGCGCCTGCAGGTCGAGCGTGGTGTAACCGTCGAAGGACGCGACCTGGGCACCGAACCGATCGAAGTCGCGGTCGAAGGCATGGCTGGCCTGCAGACGGGTGGCGACGCGGTCGGTCCAGGCGCGCTCCCAGAACACGGTGGCGCGGTCAGGACTGATGTTGATGCCTTCCAGGTCGGTGTCCACGCGGCCGTCCTGGTCTCGGTCGTAGCGGCCTTCGGTGCGCGCATAGGCCAGGCCCAGGCGGTCGCCGGAATCCAGGCGAAGGGCCACGTTGCCTTCGATGCCACGAATTTCCGTGGTCTGGCGACGCACGTTGTAGTTGTCCGACACCGGGTCGTAGACCAGCAGCGAACCCAGGTCGGAGTCGGACCAGTAGGCCGCCAGGTGCGCGGTCCAGCGTCCGTCGTCGTAGTCCACGCCGATCTCGCGGTTGTCGGCGACCACCGGCGACAGGTCGACCAGGCGGTCGACCGCCTGGCCCGGCACGTTGATCGCCCGCAGCACGCGGCCGATGTCCGCCACGGTATAGCCCTCGGCGTAGGAGCCGTAGAAGGCCAGGGCGTGGGTGGCCTGCCAGGTGATGCCGGCGTTGCCCAGGGTTTCGGTGGTCTTGGGATTGCCGCCCGTGACGCGCTGGGCGCCGTAGATCGGCAGCGTGGTGTAGTCGTCGACCTCCAGCTCGCCGCGCTCATGGCGCAGGCCGCCGACCAGGCTGACATCGCCGAGGGTCCAGACCAGCTGGGCGAACGGCGACACCGAGGAATAGGTGGTTTCCGGCACCCAGGCCAGTCCCGCTTCAATCAGCTCCTGCTCCGTCGTGTCCTTGGCCAGGTCCAGGCCGAAGGTCGCCTGCAGCGGCAGACCCAGCAGTTCCGGGTGCGACCAGCTGAACTTGCCGCCGAGCTTTTCGGAAAGATTGCGCGACTGGTCCTGCCAGATCGAGCCGGGATCGTTGCGGAAGAAATCGACCCAGGGCGACGACCCGTAGCGGGCGGCGAAGTCGAACCAGTAGACCTGGGCCTGCAGGTAACCTCCGGCCAGGTCGCGGTCGGTGTAGTCCAGGGCCACCTGGTCGGAGCGATTGCCCGGCGGCTCCAGCGGCCGTTCGCCGCGCACCGACGTGGCCGGCCGGCCAGTGGCGATATCGCCGTCCACCGAGACATAGCGCCCGTCGCCCTCGAGTTCGTAATGGCTGGCGGTGAGCTGCAGGCGACGGTCGTCGGCCAGGGCCCAGCCCAGCTTGGCGAACAGGTTGAGTGAGCTGGAGTCCATCAGGTCGCCCTGCACGCCGTTCACGGCCAGGGCCCGGCCATCGCCGTCGTAGTGCAGGCCTTCGGTGCCGTGCGAGGCGCCGCCGACGAAGTCCACCGCGCCGCGGCGGGTGCCCAGCAGCCAGGACGCGCGGGTGCCCACGGCGTCGCTTTCGGTCGGCAGCGCGGTGCTGGCGCCCAGGGAAACGTCGTTCCAGGTCGCCCCGTCCTCGCGCGGCGCGCGCTTGGTGATGATGTTGATGATGCCGCCGGACGCGCCCAGGCCTTGCAGGGCATTGGCGCCGTGGATGACCTCGATGCGTTCGATCATCGCCGGATCGATAGTGTGGGCGTCGCGCGAACCATCGCGCAGCGGCGTGGACTGCGGCACGCCGTCGACCATGTACAGCGGCTGCCGGCCGCGCAGCGACTCGCCGAAGCTGGTCATCTTCTGGCGCGAGGGCGCGAACGCGGGAATCAGGTTCGCCAGTACCTGGGACAGGTCGTTGGTGAGGGCCAGCTGCTGCTCGAGCTGGGCCCGGTCGATCACCGTGATGGTGTTGGGCAGGGCCGCTTCCGACCAGGGCATCCGGCTGGTGCTGGCCGAGACGGTGACCTCGTCCAGGACGGCCAGGTCGTCATCGGCACGGGCGGTTGGCGAGAGGGCGCCGAGGACGGCGACGGTGAGCAGGGCAAGACGGGGCATGGCGCGATCCGGACAGGAATTCGGCGCGCATGATAATAAGAATGATTCGCACTCGCAACCGACTTAACCCAGTTCGTGCCCCCTGGGCATGGCCAGGGCGGCCCCGTGGCGTTCGGTCGAGCGGGCCGCATAGCGGGTGGCGAATTCGACCGCGCTGCGGAAGGGCGCCGATGGCCCGCCAGCCAGCGCCGCGGCCAGCGCGCCGTTGAAAGCGTCGCCGGCGCCGGTGGTGTCCACCACGCGCGCGGGGTGGGCGGGCACCCGGTAGGCGGCTGCGTCGTCGCCGTGCAGCTGGGCGGGTGCGTGCGAGACAAAGGCGCCGTGGCCGCCCAGGGTGATCACCCAGGTGGCGGGCTGCAGCGACTGGCACAGCGCGTGCAGCGCTTCGTCGGTGCAGGCGTGCAGGGTGGCCGGGTCGGCCGAGCGGTTGCCATGGCGGCCCAGCAGGCCGGCGAATTCGGTTTCGTTCGGGGTCAGCACGTCGGCGAGCGCCAGCATCGCCGATGTCGTCGGGGCGTTGGCTGGCGCCGGATTGAGCACGGTAGTGGCGCCGTGGGCGCGGGCGCGTTCCAGCGCCTCGTGCACCGCGGCCGGGGCCACTTCGAGCTGGGCGAGCACGACGTTGGCGGCTGCAAGCTCGTCGTCCAGCGACGCGACGTGCGCGTCCGACAGCAGGGCGTTGGCGCCCGGCGCCACGGCGATGATGTTGCGGCCGCTGGCATCGACGAAGATGCCGGCCGTGCCCGAGGGCGCCTCGGGGAAGGTCTCGGCCAGCAGGGTGATGCCTTCCTCGTCGGCCAGCTGCCGGGCAACGGCGGCGCCGGCGTCTTCGCCCAGGGCGGTGACGAAGCTGGCCTCGGCGCCGGCACGCGTGGCGGCGACGGCCTGGTTGAAACCCTTGCCGCCCGGCCCGCCGGCGTAGCTGGCCAGCCGGGTTGCGCCCGGGGCGGGCAAGGCGTCGACGGACCAGACGTGGTCGAGGTTGAACGAGCCCACCACCAGCACCCGTCCGGCCATGTCAGGCACCCAGGGACATCAGCACGCCGGCGATGGTGGCGGTCATGAACGTGGCGAGCGTGCCGCCGAGCACGGCGCGCAGGCCGAAGCGCGCCAGGTCCTGCCGGCGCTCCGGCGCCAGGCCGCCGATGCCGCCGATCTGGATGGCGATCGAGCTGAAGTTGGCGAAGCCACACAGCGCGTAGGTGGCGATGAGGCGACCCTTCTCGGTGAGCTCCACGCCTTCGACGCGGCCGTTGACGATTTCGGCCAGCTGCAGGTAGGCGACGAATTCGTTGATGACGATCTTCTGGCCGATCAGCGAGCCGACGGTGTTCGCGTCCTGCCACGGCACGCCGATCACCCAGGCGATGGGCGCCAGCAGGTAGCCGAAGATGGTCGCCAGGTCGGTGGGCTTGCCCAGGACGGCGGCCAGGCCGGTGACTTCACCCACCCAGGTCAGCGGCGCGTTGATCAGCGCGATCAGGGCGATGAAAGCCAGCAGCATCGCGCCGATGTTCAGCGCCAGGCGCAGGCCGTCGGCGGCGCCGGCGGCCGCGGCGTCGATGACGTTGCTGGTGGTCTTTTCGACTTCCATCTTCACCGTGCCGCGGGTGAGCGGGTTTCCGGTTTCCGGGATCAGCAGCTTGGCGATCACCAGGGTGGCCGGCGCCGCCATGATCGACGCCGCCAGCAGGTGCTTGGCGAAGAACGCGCCCTGCTCGGGATCGCCGGCGCCGAGCATGCCGACGTAGGCCGCCAGCACGCCGCCGGCGATGTGCGCCATGCCGCCGATCATCATGGTGATGAGCTCGGACTCCGTCATGCGCGCGATGTACGGGCGCACCGTCAGCGGTGCTTCGGTCTGGCCGATGAAGACGCTGGCGCAGACACTGGTGGTTTCCGCACCCGACACCTTCATCACCTTGGTGATGGCGGCGGCCATGATGCGCACGATGAACTGCATCACGCCCAGGTGGTACATCACGCCCATCAGCGCCGCGAAGAAGATGATGGTCGGCAGCACCTGGAAGGCGAAGATGAACCCGTAGGTCTGGGTGTCCATCAGGCTGCCGAAGATGAAGGTCGAACCAGCGGAGACGAACTCCAGGATCTTCACGAAGCCGTGGCCGAGCCAGTCGAACACCTCGCGCCCGCCCGGCACCAGCAGCACCAGTGCGGCGAAGGCGATCTGCAGCGTGATGCCGGTCAGCACCAGGCGCCAGTCCACGGCCCGCTTGTTGTTGGAGAAGAGCCAGGCGATGCCGATCAGGACCGACAGCCCGAACAGGCCGAACAAGATGCTGGAAACCATGGGATAGGAAGCCGCGGAAGGATGCGGCAGGTTAGTTCACGCCCCCGGCCCGGGCAAGGCGCGATTCAAGGGGCGATCATTCCCCGTCCCGGGCCAGCACCCGGTTGCGGCCCGCGGCCTTGGCGGCGCGCAGGCGTTCGTCGGCGCGTTTCATCAGGCCCGACAGGTCGTTGGCGTCCTGCGGGCAGCTGGCCAGGCCGGCGCTGAGCGTCAGCCGGCGCGGCTCGACGTCGGGTTCAGGCACGAAGGGCGCGGCCTCGAGCTTGCGCCGCAGGACCTCCATGCGCTCCCAGGCGGCGCCGATGGGCAGGGCCATGATGAGCACGAATTCCTCGCCACCGGCCCGGATCATCGGCTCCTCGCGGCCCAGTTCGCGCCGGATCACCGCCACTGCATGGCGCAGGGCGCGGTCGCCGGCCAGGTGGCCGAGCTCGGCGTTGATGTGGCGGAAGTTGTCCAGGTCGATCAGGGCCAGGCTCAGGGTGCGGCCTTCGCGGCGCGCCGCCTCGACCTTGGTGGGTATCTGGGAGTTGAGGTAGTTGCGGTTGTGCAGGCCGGTGAGGCCGTCGGTGGCCGACCACTGCGCCAGGCGCTGGGCCCGGAACACGATCACCGCCGAAACCACGGTCGCGACCGCCAGCAGCATCAGCCGCTGCAGTTGGGTGGAGCTGGACACGCTGCCGTAATCGGCCGACACCAGCGGGCCGTCTGCGGTCGTCATCACCCAGGTCCACAGCAGGGCCGACTGCACCATCGCCAGCACGCCCGCGACCAGGGTCACGCGCAGGTCGTGGCGCAGGGCGGTGGCGAAGATGGCCAGCAGGTAGCAGGACCAGACCACCGTGCTGTTGACCGTGGCCACCGGGGTGCTCCACAGGCCAAGCAGCAGCAGGACCCCGCTGACCAGGCTGACGTCGAAGCAGGAGGAGAGCATCGGCAGCCATGCCGGGCGCCGGCTGCGCAAGGCCAGCCGCAGCCAGGCAAGGGAGAACAGCAGGACGCCGAGCGTGCCGGCCAGGCCGGCCAGCGAATCATTGACCAGGCCACCGCCCAGCCAGTTCAGGCCGGGCAGCAGCATCAACAGGCAGGACACGAACACCCGCAGGCGGGCCACCAGCAATTCGCCGCCGGCGCCGATTTCCAGGAGCAGGTCGTCGGGACGTTCGCGCAGGGCGCCGGTAAGGTCCTCGAGGGTTTCGCGCAGGGTACTCACGCCGGGGGTCGTGGCCTGGTGGGTTTGGCTGCCAGCATACCCGCGTGCCTGGTCGGCGGTAAGCGCGTGCGCCGGCTCAGCCCGGCAAGCCGGCGAAGGCGACCCACAGCCCCAGGCCCGCGAACAGCGCCGCCGCGGCGTACCGTGCCGCCTTGAGCGGCAACTTCGCGGCAAAACGTGCCCCCAGCACCACCACCGGCGCATTGGCCAGCATCATGCCCAGCGACGTGCCGGCCACGACCTGCCACAGCGGTTCGTACTGCGCCGCCAGCACCACCGTGGCGACCTGGGTCTTGTCGCCCATCTCGACCAGGAAGAAGGCGATGAGCGTGGCCACGAAGGGCCCGAAGCGCGGCGCCTTGGCGTCGTCCTCGTCCAGTTTGTCCGGCACCAGCGCCCAGGCCGCGACGGCGAGGAAGGACAGCACCACGCCCCAGCGCAGGTAATCGGGATTGACCCAGCCCGACACCAGCGCGCCCAGCCAGCCGGCCAGCGCGTGGTTGAGCACGGTGGCGACCAGGATGCCGGCCACGATCGGCCAGGGCTTGCGGTAGCGAGCCGCCAGCACGAGCGCGAGCAATTGGGTCTTGTCGCCGATTTCCGCGATGGCGACGGCGAGGGTGGATACGAGCAATGCGTCCAAGGTGGGGCGAATGATAACGGCATTCGCGGACCGGTTGACCGAGTCAAATGCGAATGATTATCATGTGCGGACCAGCCAGCCGCTCCTCCAGGCCTTCATCGGCCTCCTGCGTTGCCAGCCGACCACCGGAACGCGCCGTCGCCCTCGCCGCGATGGCCGCACGCAGGAACCCACGCCATGCATCGCACCCCCCTGGCCCAGGCGCTCGGGCTGGCCCTGGCCTTTCTGGCCGCGCCCGCCGTCGGCGCCGCTGCCGTCACGCACAACGGCGCCACCGCCACGCTCGAAACCATCACGGTCACCGCCACTCGCACCGAGCGGGCGCTCGACGAGGTGCCCACTACGGTCAGCGTGTTCGATCGCGATGAGCTGGACAGGCTGCTGGCGCGCGACCTCAAGGACCTCGTGCGCTACGAACCCGGCGTGTCGGTGACCTCGAGTTTTGGTCGCTTCGGACTGGGCGGATTCCGCATCCGCGGCCTGGACGGCAACCGGGTGCGCATGCAGACCGACGGCATTGCGGTGCCGGACGCGTTTTCGATCGGCAGCTTTTCCAACGCCAACCGCAACGTCGTCGACCTCGACACGCTCAAGGCCGTCGAAATCGTGCGCGGCCCGGCCAGTGCGCTGTATGGCTCGGACGCCCTCGGCGGCGTGGTGTCCTTCGTCACCAAGGATCCCGAGGATTACCTGGACGACGGCCGCGACCAGCACGTCGGGCTCACGTTCGGCTACCAGGGCGACAACACGGGCCTGTTCGCCGGTGCGACCACCGCCTTTGCCGGTGAACGCTGGTCGAGCCTGCTGGCCGTCAGCACGCGCAAGGGCCGGGAAACCGAAAACTTTGGCGACGATCAATCCACCGGCGCCGGTCGCACGGCACCCAACCCGCAGGACACGCGCGGCAAGTCGCTGCTGGGCAAGCTGGTGTTCGCTCCCAACGGTACCCAGCGGTTCCGCCTGACCGTGGAGGGCAACGAGGACACCACCGACACCCAGGCACTTTCGTCGGTCAATGCCACGACCCTGGCGCTGGTGGGCGAAGACCACCAGACCCGTGCGCGCATCGCGCTGGCGCACGAAATCGACGTGATCGACGCGGCCTGGGCCGATGCGCTGGACTGGCAGGTCTATCGCCAGGACAGCGAAACCACCCAGTACACGTTCGAGGACCGCAGCAACAACACGCGCCGCGAACGGGAGTTCAATTTCGACCAGCGGGTGCAGGGCGTGATGTTCACCGCGCACAAGGACTTCGCCACCGGCGGCGTGCGCCACCAGCTGACTTACGGCCTGGACCTGGCCCATACCGAATTCCGGCAAAAGCGCGACGGCCTGGCCATCAACCTGACCACCGGCGCGGCAAGCCCGGTGCTGATGCCCGACGTCTTCCCGGTGCGTGACTTCCCGGTCAGCGAAACCATGGCGGCGGCCCTGTACCTGCAGGACGAAATCCTGTTCGCCGACGGCGACTTCCGGCTGGTGCCGGGGCTGCGCGTGGACCGCTACGAACTGGATCCGCAAGCGGACCCGATCTTCAGCGAAGACAATCCGGGCGTGGCGCTATCGGGCATCGAGGAAACCAGCGTGTCGCCCAAGCTCGGCGCCGTCTGGCACTTCGCCGACCGCTGGTCGCTGTTCGGCGGCTACGCCCGCGGCTTTCGCTCGCCGCCCTACAACGACGTCAACCTCGGTTTCACCAACTTCGCCTTCGGCTACACCGCCATCCCCAACCCCGATCTCAAGCCCGAGACCAGCGATGGCATCGAAGCCGGCCTGCGCTACGGCGGCGAAGCCTTGTGGGCCAGCCTGTCGGCGTACCAGAACGACTACCAGGACTTCATCGAGTCGCTGCGTTTCGTCGGCTTCAACGACCTGGGGCTGATGGTGTTCCAATCGCAAAACGTCGACGAGGCCCGTATCCGCGGCGCCGAACTCAAGGCCGGCCTGGACCTGGGCGCGCTGTCGGACGGGCTGGAGGGGTGGCGGTTGCGCACGGCCTTGTCCTGGCAGCACGGCGACGACCGCGTGGCCGATGAACCGCTGCGTTCGGTCGACCCGGCGCGCGCCGTGCTCGGGCTCGGCTACGAAGCCCGGGCCTGGGGCGTCGAGCTGGTGGGCAGCTTCGCGCAGCGCAAGGACCGGCTGGCCGAACTCTCTCCCGGCCAGCCGGCCTTTGCGCCGCCCGGCTACGGCGTGCTCGACCTGCTCGCGCACTGGGACTTCGCGCCCGGCGCCACGGTCAACCTGGGCCTGTTCAACCTCGGCGACCGCAAGGTCTGGGACTGGGCCGACGTGCCCGGCGTAGCCGCCAACAGCGCTGTCCTGGACCGCTACACCCGACCCGGGCGCCACGTGGCGCTCAGCCTGCACGTTCAGTGGTAAACCACGGAGACCCACGATGACCCGCTATCTTTTGCTCGCCACGACGGCGCTGGCCCTGGCGGCCTGCGCGACCACGCCCGCTTCTGCGCCGACTGCGGTCGGGGCCTCCACTCCGCCTGCACCGGTGCTTGCCGCCGACTACGACGCCGACCGGCAGGCGATCCTCTCGATGCTTGGCGAATACGAAGTCAGCTTCGATTTCCAGGAGACCGTGGCGCTCCGGTCCGGCTACCAGACCCGTCCCGCCAAGCACAGTGGTGCCAACGAAGTGGTGATCCTGGTCGAAGACGCCGGCGATCGCATCGTGCTCCAGCACCTGCTGGTGTCCAGGGACGGCCACGTCACCAAGCACTGGCGCCAGGACTGGCACTACCAGGCCACCGAACGTTTCGAGTTCACCGCCGACCAGACCTGGCGCATGCGTGCAATTGATCCCGCCAGCACGCGCGGCGCCTGGACCCAGTGCGTGTTCGAGGTCAGCGACGCCCCGCGCTACTGCGGCACCGGTCGCTTCAACCACAAGTACGGCGTCGCCACCTGGACCTCGGACCGCAGCTGGCGACCGCTGCCGCGGCGCGAGTACACCACCCGTGAGGACTACAACGCGCTCAACGTCGAGAACCGCCACACCATGGTCCCCGGCGGCTGGACCCACGAACAGGACAACACCAAGGTCGTGCGCCGCGCCGACGGCAGCACCGACCACACGCTGGTGCGTGAGTTCGGGTTCAACAACTATCGCAAGGTGGAAGACTTCGACTTCGGGCCGGCTTATCGCTACTGGGACGCCACCCAGGGTTACTGGGCGAAGGTGCGCGCGCTGTGGCAGGCGCGCTTCGACGCCAACGACGGCGTGCATCTCAAGACCGAGGTCGACGGCATGCCGGTGATCGTCGCGACCTTCACCCAGGCCGGCAAGGTGGAGAAAGGTGAGCAGATTGCCGAAGGCGACATCCAGGCTGTATTCGACAAGTACGTGCTGGCGCCGTCGGCGCAATGAGGCCCGGCTCCAGGCCAGGACGGCTGTGGCTTGGGCGGGACGCGGGCCGGCGTCGGAGCAGCAGGGGTGCAAGGCCCATTACGGCCCGGGCAGAGCGTCGCATTCAATCGCCGGCTTGCCGGAGAGTCCCTACTGAAGTCCGGGGCGCGGGACCCTGGCAATCCGAGGACGCCATCGATCCGTGCGTGCCTGGAAAGTAGGGCATGTCGGAGCTCGACAGGTTGTGGAAAACACCGCTTGCGAAAGCCTCTTTGTGCCATCGACGCGCGCGCTCGATGCTTTCGCGTTCCTGCGCGGCGTCCAGGCGGTCGAACATGAAGGGGAAATGCCCCGACGTGGCGCCGGAGCCGAGCAAGGACTGCAGCTGCCAGTGCGCGTTGGCCTGGACCTGGTCGTCGGGAAACAGCGCATACGCCAGGCCGACATCCTGCGAATAGGCCCGGGCGAGAAACGCGGCGGCTTCGGGAATGCCGGCGTCGCGCGCCGCCAGCATCATGCCAGGGGCGGAGCGACGCCATTGGTCGAACTCCGGCGTGGCGGCGAACCCGATGTCCCGGTAGCGGTAATGCTCGCCGGTGCCATACAGGTACATGGCATAGGGAACGCCGGCCCTGGCCGCCTGCGACAGCAAGGACACGGCGTCTTCGTGGAGCGCGGGTTCGACCCTGCGACACGCGCTCGCGCTTTCTGCTACTGCCATGCTCTGCTGGTCGATCCGGATCGCCGCCTCCAGGTTTCCTTGCGCAGCGTGCCGCTCCGCGCTGAGGGAATGGAGTCCACGCAGGCCGTCCTGGCCCAGCGTGAAGCGGCAACTGAGCAGTTCCAGCGCCAGCCGGCAGGCAGCACGGGCATGCCCTGCGCGGGCATGGGCGGCCAGGAGTGGCGCAGCCTGGTCAATGGGTATGCCTTTGGGAGGCAAGGGCGGAAGATCCTCGCCCTCTCCCGCCGCGGTCATCGCCGGCGCCGGTTTCCCGGCAGTGGCATTGGCATCGCCCCTTTCTGCTGGGCCAGCGTCTTCCTCCGCGGATCGTGGCCACAGCCCGAAGACGACCCACACCAGCAAGGTTGCAAGCGAGAGGACAATGATTGGCCGGAGTATTTTCATGGCCACGATTCCGCGCCGGTGCAGGTGTCTGAGGCAGGCCCTTCGTCCCGCCAGTCCCTTGCCGGCGGGACAAGGCGTTGCAGCTGGGGACCGGAGGCGTACTTGCGCCCGCCGAAATAGGTCGCGTGCCACTCCCGGGCTGTCTCGCGTGCGCCGGCAAACTGTGCACGTGTGGGCAGGGAACGCATGTCCAGGGAGGGGGCATGCCCCGGCGGATCGATCAGCATTTCCGCCAGCCGGTCCAGTGCATATGCCCGATCAGGGTCCGGCGGCAGGATCCACGCGAGCATTGTGCTGTCGTTGTAAGCCTTGACCAGCGCGAGCACCGCCGCCGGGTCACCTTTTTCTATTTGTTTCTGCAGCATGGCGGGGGCTTCGCTGCGCCACTGGTCGAAACGCCCGTCGCGGAGAAAGTCCCAGCCATGCCGCATGGAAGTTCCCAGGCTGCTGCCGCTGGCGTGCAGGATGATCGCATCGGCATTGCCACCGAGCGCGGCCTGGCGAAGGTAGTGGTAGCCGAGTAGGTCGGGACGTTCCGGAAGCCCCTGGCAATGGCGCGCGAGCTCGACCGACCTGAGCAGGCTTTCGGCGGCGCGGTTCGCCTTCTCCAGGTCGCCGGCCTGGCTGGCTCTTTCCTCGATGTCCCGGTGGAACTGGATGACGCGTTCGCTGGTCGCTTCCACGACCGACCCGCAGTAGACCAGGCGCGCGCCGAGCCGGCAGCCAGCAACGTGGTCGCCGCTTTCGGCGCGGATGCGCAGGTCGTCGAGTTCGGGCGGCAGGCGCGGTGCGTCGACGACGGTGCCGACGCGCATCGGGTCAGCGGGCGCGGTGCGGGACACCGCGGGGATATCCTCGGTGGTACTAGCGGCAGGCGCAGGCCGGTTGTCGTCCGGACGGGCGTAGGCCAGCCACCAGGCAGCGGCCAAGAGGAGCAATAAAAGCGCGTAGATCCAAGCCTTGCTCGACCGACTGCCTGGCATGCGCCTGCATTCCCGGGGGAGGAGGCCCATTCAAACCCGCGCTGCTGCCCCGGGCAAGCGCTGCCGGATCAGTCCACCTGGCTTGCCCGCGTCGCGATGCGCGTAACGACGTCGTCGGCGCAGTGAAGCCGGGCCCGCGCCCGGGTTACTGCGGCCGCGGCAGGTTGCAGAAATCCGAGGCGCTGAATCCGGGCTGCCGGTACGGGCCGCGCGCGGAAAGCTCGGGGCCCTGGTAGGTGCGTCCGCCGAAGCGGTCGCGGTGCAGGCGCATCGCTTCGGCCTTGAGCCGGGCACGCTCGTCGGCGTCCAGGCCCATCGAGCGCTCCGGTACGAGCCGCCCCTGCTGACCGTCCAGCAGCGCCGCCAGCTGCAGGTGCAGGAACGCACGGCGGGGGTCATCCGGCACCAGGCCGTTGGCGAAATCGCCGTCGTCCAGGTAGGCCCGGCCGAGTGCCCGGGCGGCGCCCGGATGGCCGGCTTCGAAGGCAGCCTGCAGGTGCCGGGCCGCATTGCGGCGCCAGCCGTCAAAGTGCGGGTGCCGGAAGATGCCGCGCTCGTTCCGGAACTCGTGGCCCAGTTCGAAATACAGCACCGCCGACGGCGCGTGGCCCGCGGCAGCGGCCGGACCCAGCAGGGCCAGCGAATCGACCGACTCGATCGGCGGTGCGGTGCCGCAGGCGTTTTTTTGCTCGATCCGCAACAGCGTGGCTTCGGCGGCGCGATTGGCTTCTTCAAGCTGGCCCTGGGCCTCGAGCTGCAGCTCGCGCGAGCGATTGCCGCGTTCGGGCTGCCAGCGCTGCAGGAAGCCGCAGCGCAGGCGTTCGACCACGAGCTGGCAGCTCGCCTCCGGATGGCCAGCCTCGGCCAGCCGTTCGAGCTCGGCCAGGCGTTGGGAGAGGGCCAGGGTTTCGGGTGGCAGGGGTTCGGTGCTCGCCGGACTGGCAGGATTCACGGCGGACGTCGGCGTCCGCGATACATCCGGCTCCGCCGGCGTGGGCTGCTGTTCGGCCAGGGCGCGCGGCGGGTCATCGCTCCGGGTCCACAGCGTGACCGCCCCGACGCAAGCCAACGCCAGCAATACGAATCCGAGCCAACGGCGGCGCCGGCTCATGGCGTCGCCTCGCCGGGCGCGACGCTGCAGGTCTTGCCCTGCGCCTGCATCAAAGCGAATCCACCGTTGGCTTCAAACGCCTGGAAATCGTAGGTGTGGCCCTTGAAGTAGTCCTGGTGCCAGCGCATGGCCAGGTCCCGGGCCTGTTCGCGCACCACGCTGTCGGGTTGGTTGCGCAGTCGTGCCTGGGCCAGCGCCCGCAACCTCCCGTCGCCCTGCAACAGCAGGAAAAGGTCGGCATAGGCCTGGTCGGTGACGGGGTCGGGAGGCAGCGCGCCGGCCAGGGGTCCGCCCATCAGCGGATCGTTGGCCATCATCCGGGTGACCAGCGCTTCCGGGTAGCCGGCCTTGACCAACGCCTCCAGCATCGCCGGGGCTTCGCGCCGCCAGGTGTCGAACCTCGGTGAGCGCAGGTAGTCGAAGCTGGCGCCGGACATGCCGAACCCCTCGCCTTGCGCATAGCGCAGCATGGCCTCCGGTTCGCCGGCGTGGGCCGCCTGGCGCAACCAGTCGAAGTGCTTGTCGCGGTGCTGCGCCAAGAGCACCTCGCAGCGTGGCGTTGACCCGTACTCGTCCGATTCCGTTGCGATGTCCCTCAGGAACTTCTTGCTCCGGCATTCCCCCAGTTCCCGGGCCAGCTGGCAGGCCGCGAGGGCATCGCCGGCGCCGGCGCGGGCGGCCAGGTCCTCGATGGGCCCCGGCATGGCCAATGGGCGGGCAGGGCCAGCGTCGTCGAAGCGCGCCACGGCGACGGGGGTGCCTGCCGGTGGCGGATCAACCGGGTGCCCGCTTTCAGCGGGCACGTCGGCGGCCGGCGGAAGAGGCATCTCCGGCCCGGAGGCTGAATGCCAGCGCCACGCCAGCGCCGCGGCGACGCCGATGAGGCCCAGCGCGAGGGCAAGGGACTGGTTTCGATTCAAGGGAGGTTCCGCGAAGGTTCAATGTGCATTGAACCCCGCGGGAACCCTCGCCGCAATCCTCGGCCTTCAGTCGACCCGCGGCGCCCGGGTGGCGATGCGGGACACGACGCCGTCAGCGAAAACGACCGATGCATTTTCAGCGGGCGGCGGCGGAGGCGGCGGCGTGGGTGCGGCGCGCGGACTCGGGGGCGCGGGGGGCGCCGGGGGAGCCGGAGGGGCGGGCG
>NZ_AVCJ01000047.1 GCF_000743535.1 Arenimonas donghaensis DSM 18148 = HO3-R19 | reverse complement strand
TGCCGATGACGAACAGCGCACCGGTGTCGTCGAAGCTGTCGGCCGACTGGATGTTCACCGAGCAGTCGCTGGCCGGGCTGAAGAACACGTCGCCCGCCGCTTCGAAGTCACCCGCGAACACCAGGGCGGTGTTGGCGCCCATCAGGTCGGTCAGCTCGATGGCCGCGCCGTCCAGCGTGATCGGCTGGGCGCTCAGGCCGATGTCGGCCGCGGTGCCGTAGCTGAAGCCACCAATCTGGCCCAGCAGCACGTCGAAGGTCGGCGCGCCGCCCTCGAACTCGCTGTAGGCCGGGTCGTTGGACTCGACGTCGGCAACCGG
>NZ_AVCJ01000046.1 GCF_000743535.1 Arenimonas donghaensis DSM 18148 = HO3-R19 | reverse complement strand
GCTATAGCATCTCTTACAGTGCTCGTATGGACTCTTAGTGTAGCTGTATAGGCCTACGACATGTCTTAGGGTGCTTGTATGGACTCTTAGTGCAGTTGTATGGGGCTATAGAATCTCTTACAGTGTTCGTATGGACTCTTAGTGTAGTTGTATAGGCCTACGACATGTCTTAGGGTGTTCGTATGGACTCTTAGTGTAGTCGTATAGGGCCATAGCATGCCTTAGGGTGTTCGTATGGGGTCCCGTAGACTCTTAGTGTAGTTGTATGGAGCTATAGCATCTCTTACAGTGCTCGTATGGACTCTTAGTGTAGCTGTAT
>NZ_AVCJ01000045.1 GCF_000743535.1 Arenimonas donghaensis DSM 18148 = HO3-R19 | reverse complement strand
GTTAGGCCTCATGGACCCTGCCTTCTTGATCTCGAAGTATGAAAGAACAATTCGAGGGGTAGAAACACAATCGTGCGACTGCGGGGGAGAGCTTCGCGTCGGAGATGCATGGCGGTCGGGTGGCTGCGGTTGGTCGCCCGAATATCGCAACGACGTGGAGGTAAGGACGGACATTGAGCGTCTGATTAAAGCCGGCGCGCTTAGCGCAGACCAGATCGCCCAGGTAACTGGGATAGATTGGCGGCTCAGAAAGCTTCTTGGAGCCAACGGGATTCCCTTAGCTGGCGCGGATTTCTGGCGAAACGGGCTCCCGCTAGGGGTAGCAGAATGAGGCCTAACCAATCATTCAAGCCGACGCCTTCGGCGCGGCTTAACTCAAG
>NZ_AVCJ01000044.1 GCF_000743535.1 Arenimonas donghaensis DSM 18148 = HO3-R19 | reverse complement strand
GTAAGCATCATGAGCTCCCGGATCGATAACACGGATAAACAAGAACAAAGAGTCATCTGTTGAGGTTGGGATATGGGAGTAAACAAGCGCTGAATCGCTAGTGCATTCCCATTGCATTACTGGTTTTTCGTCAGTATGCCAGTAAGTTTTTTGTTGATTCGGCCTGAATAGATGTACGTGAAAAAGCTGCTCTTGTATCGCCCTTTGCGGACCTTCGAAGAGTT
>NZ_AVCJ01000043.1 GCF_000743535.1 Arenimonas donghaensis DSM 18148 = HO3-R19 | reverse complement strand
CTCGCGGGTCGCCGGCGGCGGCAGGCTGGCACGGAGGCGGCCGGGCAGGGCCCAGCCCATCCGCCCCTGCAGCCAGACAAGCAGGGAGAGCAGCTTCGGGCGCGCCAGCAGCGCCAGCGCGGCCCGGATCCGGACCGGCGGGGGCTGGCGAGCGGCCTGGGCCGCGCGGGCGCCCTCGAGCAACTCGCCATAGCGCACGCCGGCGGGACAGGCGGCTTCGCAGCGGCGGCAGCCCAGGCAGTGGTCGAGATGGGCATCGCCGACCGGGCCGGGCGCCAGCTGGCCCGAGGCCACCGCCCGGACGTAGGCGATGCGGCCCCGGGGCGATTCAGCTTCGCTGCGGTCAAGCTGGTAGGTGGGGCAGTGCGGCAGGCACAATCCGCACTGCACGCACTGGTCGGCCAGGGCCAGCAGGGGCGCGGCGCCCGGCGCCAGGGGCGGGGAAGGGCGGGCCAGGGGCGGCGTGGCGGGCATGCGGCGATGCTAACACGGGGTTAAAACGGGCTTGCACGAGGTCCGGAACGCAGCTATCATTCCGCTTCTTTCAACCCCGATTTCTATATTTGGAGCCGTCATGAAGTCCATGACCGTCAGCGCCAACGCCCAGACCGTCAAGCAAGACTGGTATGTGGTCGATGCCAGCGGCAAGACCCTGGGCCGCCTGTGCTCGGAACTCGCGCGTCGCCTGCGCGGCAAGCACAAGCCGGAATACACCCCGCACGTTGATACGGGTGACTACCTCGTCGTGATCAACGCCGAGAAGATCCACGTCACCGGCAACAAGCTGCAGGACAAGAAGTACCACCGCTTCACCGGCTACGTCGGCAACCTGAAGACCGAGTCGCTCGGCCAGGCGCTGGAAGCGCACCCGGAGCGCGTGATCGAGATCGGCGTCAAGGGCATGCTGCCCAAGAATCCGCTTGGCCGCGCCATGTACCGGAAGCTCAAGGTGTACAAGGGCTCCGAACATCCGCACACCGCCCAGCAGCCGCAGGCGCTGGACTTCAAGGCTTAAGGTATTTACATGGCTACCCAGCACAATTACGGCACCGGCCGTCGCAAGTCCTCCACCGCCCGCGTGTTCATGCGTTCGGGCAGCGGCAAGATCATCGTCAACGGCCGTCCGGTCGACGAGTTCTTCGGCCGCGAGACCTCGCGCATGATCGTGCGCCAGCCCCTGGTGGTCAGTGACATGTCGGACAAGTTCGACTTCACCGTGACCGTCGAGGGTGGTGGCATCACCGGCCAGGCCGGCGCCATCCGCCTGGGCATCGCCCGCGCCCTGGTCGAGTACAACGACACGCTCAAGCCCGAACTGCGCAAGGCTGGCCTGATGACCCGCGACGCCCGCGAAGTCGAGCGCAAGAAGGTCGGCCTGCACAAGGCTCGCCGCGCCACCCAGTTCTCGAAGCGCTAATCGTTTCGTAAACTGGCGCGGTCCCGGAATTGGGGGATCGTCTAATGGTAGGACTGCAGACTCTGACTCTGCCTATCTAGGTTCGAATCCTAGTCCCCCAGCCAAAAAACAAAGAGGGCTCCCGAAAGGGGGCCCTCTTTGTTTTTCGGTTCGGGGGAGAGGAGACGGGCCTGTGTTCGACAAATTTGTCTGGAACAAATTTGGTCGGCGCAGCCGACCCCGGAGCGAAGCGCAGGGGCCAAGCCCATGGATGGGCTTGGCAATCCTGGTCCCCCAGCCAAAAAACAAAGAGGGCTCCCGAAAGGGGGCCCTCTTTGTTTTTCGGTTCGGGGGAGAGGAAGCGGCTTAGCCGGTGCTACCGCTTTCGCCCCGCCCGGCGATAGACTCAGGGTATTCGCTCCCGGAGCCCGCCCATGCCCGTCCCCGCCGCCGAACTTGCCCGCCTCTTCCCGCTGGAGTCACTGCGCCAGGAAACCCGGGACCAGCTGGCCCGCGAGGCCCTGGTTTCCGAGTACCAGCGCGGTGACAACGTCTTCGAGGCCGGCGACCTGGACGACGACACCCTGTACCTGCTCGACGGCGAACTGCGCTGCGTCTATCCCGACGGCCGCAACGTCGCCCACATCGCCACGGCGCCGCACGGGCGCTATTCGCTCAACGACGCGGTGCCGCGCCGGTTCACGGCCAAGGTGGTGTCGTCGAAGGCGAAGGTGATGCGGGTGGACCGGCGCTACCTGGAGAAGCTGATCACCTGGGACCAGCTCAGCCGCGACGACAACTACCGCCACTTCGGCAGCGCCCCGGGCGGCAACGACTGGGTGTTCCGCCTGCTCAGGGCACCGGCGTTCGCGCGCCTGCCGACGGGCAACATCGAAAAAATGTTCCAGATGTTCGAACCCGTGACGGTGAAGCCGAGCGAGATCGTGATGCGCGAGGGGGATCCGGCCGACTATTTCTACGTCGTGCGTTCGGGCACGGCGTCGGTGTCGAAGTACCTCGACGGTGCGCCGCAGGTGGTGGCCTACCTGCGCGAGGGCGACACCTTCGGCGAGGACGCGCTGCTGTCGAACATGCCGCGCAACGCGACGGTACGGATGATGCAGGGCGGGCAGCTGATGCGGCTCTCGCGCGAGGCCTTCGAGGCGGTGCTCAAGCCGCCGATGCTGTCCTGGGTGCTGCCGGCGGACGCCGCCCGCCAGGTGCAGGCGGGCGCGGTGCTGCTGGACGTGCGGATGCCGGAGGAGCACGACCAGCGCGCGATCGACGGTTCGGTGAACGTGCCGCTGTACCGCCTGCGCGAGGACGTGGACAACGTGCTGTCGCCGGGTGCGCGGGTGGTGGTGTACTGCAACACCGGCGAGCGCTCCGCCGCCGCGGCCTTCGTGCTCAAGCGCCTGGGCTACGAAGTCAGCGCCCTGCACGGCGGCCTCGGCGCCATGCTCCGCATGCTAGCCACCAGCAACGCCTGACCCCCAGCCCCTCTGTAGGAGCGCCTTCAGGCGCGAAGCTTCCCGTCCCTGTGGGAGGGCCTTCAGTCCCGAGCCCTTGGCCCTGCCCATAAGGCAGGCACAGCGGCCTGTGCTGCTTTCGTAGGAGGCGCCGCCGCGCACGCTACGTCCTCGCCGTCCGGCCGGGACCAAGCGTCATCCATGACCAGCTCACGGCCGGGTCGCTCCCGCGCATCCATGCGCTCCGCGACACTTGGGCATCCTGCCCGGCGCCGCTACGGACATCCATGTCTTCCGCTTCGTCGAGGACATAGCGTGCACGACGACGCTCCCACTTCAACAACGGGCCGCAGGTTGCCAGCCAGACGCTTCGCGTCGAAGTGCCAGGGGTGCGGCACTCGCCGGATGCCGATAGTCGTCTCCGAAGGTGGCTTCCCGCCTGCTTGCCCGGCAGCCACGACGACATTTCGAGGAGGTAGCGTGCGGTCGCCCTGGCCGACCTTCGGAGACAAGGACGTCGACGAAGAGCCTACAGGGAGGTACTTGCGGCGTGTCGGTCAGGGCGACTGCACGCTGCCTCCACCCGCGAAGGCACCACGACTCAAAGCCCTGCTTGCCCGAAGGGCAAGGCAAAAGCTTCGCGCCTGAAGGCGCTCCTACAGAGGGGCTGGGGGTCAGGCGGGGCGGCGGAGGGGGCGGATCTGGTCGCCGATGATGACTTCGTCGGCGCCGCGGGCCGCGAACAGGCCGCAGGTGACCACGCCCGGGATCTGGTTGAGCTTGGCTTCCAGGCCCACCGGGTCCGCGATGCGCCAGTTGTGCACGTCCAGGATCCAGTTGCCGTTGTCGGTCACCACGCCCTCGCGCCAGATTGGCTGGCCGTCGAGTTTGGCGATGGCGCGGGCCACCAGGCTTCGGGCCATCGGCACCACTTCCACCGGCACCGGGAAGGCCCCCAGGTGCTCCACCTGCTTGGCCGCGTCGATGATGCAGACGAAGCGGTCGCTGGCCTGCGCGATGATCTTCTCGCGCGTCAGCGCCGCGCCGCCGCCCTTGATCAGCCGGTTGTACGGGTCGCATTCGTCCGCCCCGTCCACGTACAGTTTCAGCGGGCCCACCGCGTTCAGGTCCAGAACCTCGATGCCATGCGACTGCAGCTGCCGCGTGCTCTGTTCCGAGCTCGACACTGCGCCTTCGATGCGGTCCTTCATCGCCGCCAGGCCGTCGATGAAAAACGCCACCGTCGAGCCCGTGCCCACGCCGACGATCATCCCGTCCTCGACGAATTCCAGTGCCTTTTCGGCGGCGAGTTTCTTCTGTGCGTCTCGGGACATCTAGCGGCCTCCGGCTTTCGCCATCGATAGGATGCGTTTGTACTGGGCGGCTTCCACCGGCATCACCGACAGCCGGTTGCCGCGCCGAAGCAGGGTGAAGTCGCCGAACTCGTCGGCCCGCGCCTTCATTTGCTCCAGCGAGACCGTGCCGTCGAACTTGCGCTCGAAGCCCACGTCCACCATCCACCAGCGCGGGTCTTCCGGCTTGGACTTGGGGTCGTGGTAGTCCGAGTCCGGATCGAACTGGGTCGGGTCGGGGTAGGGCTTCGACGCCACCTTGGCGATGCCCACCACGCCCGGTACGGCGCAGTTGGAGTGGTAGAACAGGATCGGGTCGCCGACCTTCATGTCCTTGAGCATGAAGTTGCGCGCCTGGTAGTTGCGCACGCCGGTCCAGGGCTCGGTGCCGACGCGCTCGAGGACATCGATCGAGAACTCTTCGGGTTCGGATTTCATCAGCCAGTGTTTCATGGCCGCCATTATCGCCCGAACACCCGCCATTCTTGCTCGGTCGCCACGGCATCGAGCGGAACATCCCAGTCCTCGTGTGCCAGCGCCGGCACTTCCTGGCAGGCGTAGGCGACGCCGACCAGGCTTGGCGGCGCCGCGGCGTGGCGGCGGAAGGCGAAGCTGCGGTCGTAATAGCCGCCGCCCATGCCCAGGCGATTGCCGGCCCGGTCGAAGCCCACCAGTGGCACCAGCACCAGCGTGAGGGCCTCGGGCGCCAGGGTCGAGGCGGGATCGACGTCGGGTTCGGGGATGCCGAAGCGGTTGTTGACCAGGGGGTCGCCGGCCCGCCAGGGCGCGAAACGCAGCTGGCCGTCGTCCTGGAGCACCGGCAGGCACCAGACCTGGGCCGGCGCCAGCCGCAGCTGCACCGCGTGCAGCGGGACTTCGCCGCCCACGGCCCAGTAGCCGGCGACGTAGCCGGGTTCACGCAGGTGGCGTTGGCTGGAAACGTGTCGCGCCACCGCGTCGGCCGCGGCCAGGCGTTCGCCCGGCGCAAGCGCGGCGCGCCGGGCCTGCAGTTGCCTGCGAAGTTCGGGGCGAGTCGGGTTCAAAAAAATAGCCTCCACCATGCCGATGCGTGCGAAACGACCTTGATCCCTGGGATCAAGTGGGTACCCGGACCATCGCTTCAGGCTTTCCGCAACAGGGCGGACATGCACACCACTTTGGGCCAGATTCCCGGGTCGTGTTTATGGGACAAGGCGAATGTTAGGCACGCTGTCGGACACGGCAGAGGACTGGTTGCGATTATAGTCCCGGCCCGGCGGGAAAGCGTGAACGTCAGCGTGCCGTGTCGAAGAGGCCGTCGAGCTTGCGGTTGAGTTCGCCCAGGGTCTGGGCCAGCGCCTGGTCGCGCGTTTCGGCCTGGCCGCGCAGCTGCAGCAATTCGTGTGCCAGGTTGAGCGCGGCCAGCACCGCGACGCGGTCGATGGCGGCCATGCGGTTGCCACCGCGGACTTCGCGCATGCGGGCGTCGAGCAGGTGCGCGGCGGCCGTGAGGCCCTCGCGTTCGCCAGGCTCGACGCCGACGGTGTACTCGCGGTCGAGGATCTTGACGTTGACCGGCTCGCTCACGCGTTGTGCTCCAGCGACTTCAGGCGCGCGATCATGGCCTCGACCCGGGACCGGGCCTGTTCATTCTTGTTGAGCAGCTGGGCGCGTTCGGACACCAGCTGTTCCTGGCCCTGGCGCAGGCTGCGGTTTTCCTCCAGCAGGCGCCGGTGTTGTTCGGCCAGGCGCTCGAAGCGTTCGGCCAGGGCCTGGAGCTGGGCAATGGGGTCGTTGGCGCTCATCGCGGACATCTTGGGCGGGCCTCGGGACGGGGTCAATATGGCGCCGGAATGGCCGCCACGGTGCCGGGCTGCCAGCTGCGGATGAAGGCCAGGCAGCGGTGCGAGTCGAGCGGTGGCGACAGCCAGAAGCCCTGGATTTCGTCGCAGCCCTGTTCGCGCAGGTAGCTCAGCTGCTGCTCGCTCTCGACGCCCTCGGCGATGACGTTCAGGCCCAGCGAATGGCCCATGGTGATGACCGTGGCGGTGATCGCCTCGTCGTCGGGGTCGCGGGTGAGGTCGCCGATGAATTCCTTGTCGATCTTGAGGGTGTCGATCGGCAGCCGCTTGAGGTAGACCAGGGATGAATAGCCGGTGCCGAAGTCGTCGATCGCCAGGGTGATGCCGAGCTTGCGCAGCTCGTTGAGCACGTGGGTGGTCTGTTCGGCGTTCTGCATCACCATCGACTCGGTGACTTCCAGTTCGATGCGGTTCGAGGGTACGCCCAGGTCCTGCATCAGCGTGCGCAGCTGTTGGGGCAGGTTGCCGCGCAGCAGCTGCAGCACCGAGACGTTGATGCCGATCGACACCTCGTTCAGGCCGTTGGCGCGCCAGCGCTTGAGCGTCTGCAGGGCCTCGCTGAGCACCCAGTCGCCGATCTGCAGGATCAGCCCCGATTCCTCGGCCAGCGGGATGAACACCGTCGGCGGGATCTCGCCCAGCTCGGCGCTGTGCCAGCGCAGCAGCGACTCCACGCCGGTGATGCGGCCATCGGCCAGCGCCATGCGCGGCTGGTAGACCAGCCGGAACTCGCCGCGGTCGAGCGCCTTGCGCAGCGAGGCCAGCACGGTGGCGCGCCGGCGCGACTCCGCGTCCATGGTCTCGTTGTAGATCTGGTAGGTGTTGCGGCCCTCGGCCTTGGCCTGGTACATCGCCGTGTCGGCGAACTTGAGCAGGTCGGTCGGCACCAGGGCGTGGTCGGGGTAGAGGCTGATGCCCAGCGAGGGGGTGATCGAGACGTCGTGGCGTTCGTCCACTTCCAGCGGCATGGTGAAAGCGGTCAGGATTTCGCGCGCCATGCGCTCGACCGCCGGGAAGGACTCGACGTCCTCGAGCACCACGGTGAATTCGTCGCCGCCCAGGCGCGCCACGGTGTCCGACGCACCGACGGTGGCCTGCAGTCGCGTCGCGGCGGCCTTGAGCAGCCGGTCGCCGGCGGCATGGCCGAGCGAGTCGTTGATGTCCTTGAAGCGGTCCAGGTCCAGGAACAGCACGGCCACCCGGGTGTCCTGGCGGCGGGCACGCACGATGGCCCGGCCCAGGCGTTCGGACAGCAGCGCGCGGTTGGGCAGGCCGGTGAGCGTGTCGTAGTTGGCCAGGTAGCGCAGCTCCTGCTCGGCGCGCTTCTTGTCCGTGATGTCGTTGACCACGGCGACGAAATGGCTGCGCAGCCCCATGGCGTCGCGCACCTCGCTCATTTCGATCCAGCCCAGGAATTCCTCGCCGTCCTTGCGACGCTGCCACATTTCGCCGGCCCAGTGGCCGGTGCGCTCGAGCACGTCGCGCACCCGGCGGTAGAACTCGGCGCTGTGCTGGCTCGAATCGAGCAGGCGGCTGTTCTGGTTGATCACTTCCTCTTCGCTGTAGCCGGTGATGCGCGAGAAGGCCGGGTTGACCGAGATGAAGCGGAAGTCCAGGTCGATCACCGCCACGGCCTCGCTCATGCTGCGCAGCACTTCCAGGGCGACGCGGCGTTCGCGTTCGGCGCGGCGGATGGCGGTGATGTCGCGGGCGGTGCCGGCCATGCGCAGCGGGCTGCCGGCGCTGTCGCGCTCGACCACCTTGCCGCGTGACCGCACCCAGACCCACTCGCCGCGGGCATTGCGGATGCGGTGTTCGGATTCGAAGACCTCGGTGTGGCCGACGATGTGCTCCTGCAGCAGCTTCTGCACCCGCGGCAGGTCTTCGGGGTGGATCGACTGCGTGCGCCAGTCGTCGGTGCTCATCTGGTCGCGGCTGCCGTGGCCGAACAGCTGGCTGGCACCGAGCCGGTAGAGGCTGTTTTCGCGGATGTTCCAGTCCCAGAACTCGTCGCCCGAACCCCACAGGGCCAGGTTCAGGCGCTCCTCGCGTTCGTGGATCTCACCCAGCAGCGAGGTTTCCTGGCGGCGCCGGTGGCTCCAGACCCGCCAAAGCAGCCAGCAAAGGAAAAGCGCGATCGACAGCAACACCCATTGGACGATGCCGCCCAGCGCCAGTCCGTCGGCCTGGGCCACAACCACCCCATGTAGGTTCAGCGCCATTACGACCGGTGGTCCCCTGCGACGTCCCCGTTATCTGCCTGAGTGTAGGGTGGCGCTAACAGCCCGACAAGCGCCGCGGCGGCCCTTGCTAGAATGCCGGCATCCCCGACAAGGCCGTTTTCATGACCCAAGCCCCGCTCCCAGCCCATGCCCTCGTAGCCGCCGAGCTCCAGTCCCTGGAGGCTTCGCTGGACGCTTCCGAGCTGCATGGGTCGCTGTGTGGCTACCTTTCCGGCGGTGGCGCGCACGAACGCAAGGGCTGGTTCGCGGCGGTGATGTCCGACGCGCTGCTGTCGCCGGTCGAGCCCGACAGTGCCCTTGACCAGCTGTACCTGGCCAGCACCGGCCAGCTCGAATCGCCGGATTTCGGCTTCGAACTGCTGCTGCCGGCCGAAGATCGCCCCGTCGAGGAGCGTGGCGACGGCCTGCTGGCCTGGTGCCGCGGCTTCCTGGGCGGTTTCGGCCTGGCCTCGGGCGCCAACCCGCCGTTGTCCGAGGAATCCGAGGAGGCCCTGGCCGACATGGCCCGCATCGCCGCCAGCGACCTGACCTATGAAGAGCCCGAAGCCGACGCCGAGGCGCTGGAGGAGGTCACCGAGTTCATCCGCGTCGCCGCCCTGCTGCTGCACAGCGACTGCGTGCTGGGCCCCCGGCACCGCCGCAAGCTCAACTGAGCCGGCCATGATCAAGCCGGCCGAATTCGCACGACGCCGCAAGCAGCTCATGCGCATGGCGGACGAGGACGCCATCCTCATCCTGCCGACCGCGCCCGAGCGCGTGCGCAGCCACGACACCCACTATCCCTATCGCCAGGACAGCGACTTCTGGTACCTGTGCGGCTTTCCTGAGCCCGAAGCCGTGCTGGTGCTGGTGCCCGGGCGTGCCCACGGCGAGGTCCTGCTGTTTTGCCGCGAGCGCGACGCCGAACGCGAAACCTGGGACGGGCCGCGCGCCGGTCCGGAGGGCGCGGTGGACGCCTATGGCGTGGACGACGCCTACCCGATCGCCGACCTGGACGAGATCCTGCCGGGCCTGCTCGAGGGACGATCGCGGGTCTATTACCACTTCGGCCGCGACACCGAATTCGACCTCAAGCTGATCGGCTGGGTGAACCGGGTCCGCTCCCAGGTGCGCCAGGGTGCCCAGCCGCCGCACGAATTCCTGGAACTGGGCCACCTGCTGCACGAACTGCGCCTGTTCAAGAGCCCCGGCGAACTCAAGCTGATGCGCCGTGCCTGCAGCATCGCCGCCGAGGCGCAGATGGCGGCCATGCGCGCCACCCGCGCCGGTGGCCATGAATACGAAGTCGAAGCGGCGCTGCAATACACCTACCGGCGACACGATGCCGTGGCCGCCTACGAGCCGATCGTCGGCGCCGGCGCCAACGGCTGCGTGCTGCACTACCGGGCCAACAAGTCGGCCCTGGCCGACGGCGACCTGCTGCTTTGCGATGCCGGCGCGGAATACGCCGGCTACGCCTCCGACATCACCCGCACCTGGCCGGTGAACGGGCGCTACGACAAGCAGCAGCGCGCGCTCTACGACATCGTGCTGGCGGCCCAGGAAGCCGCGATGGCCCACGCCCGTCCCGGCCGCCCCTGGATCCTGGGCCACGAGGCGGCGGTGGAAGTACTCACAGAAGGCCTGCTTTCCCTGGGCCTGCTCAAGGGCAGCCTCAAGGCGGCCCTGCGCTCGGGTGCGTACCGGCGCTTCTATCCGCACAAGACCGGCCACTGGATCGGCCTGGACGTGCACGACGTCGGCGAATACAAGGTCGCCGGTGACTACCGCGAACTCGAGCCGGGCATGGTCTTCACCATCGAACCGGGCCTGTACATCCCGCCGGGCAGCAAGGGCGTGCCGGCCAAGTGGCAGGGCATCGGCATCCGCATCGAAGACGACGTCGCCATCACCAAGACCGGCCACGAGGTGCTGACCGACGGCGTCCCCAAGGACGCCGACCAGATCGAAGCCGTCATGGCACAAGGCCTGTAGGAGCGCCTTCTGTGGGAGGGACTTCAGTCCCGAAAGCGCTCGGGACTGAAGTCCCTCCCACAGAAGGCGCTGTTACATATCGAACTTGTTCAGTTCGACGCCTTGCGCCTGGTAGTGCTTCCAGCGCTCGCGCAGCGGCGCGCGGGCGGCGGGGTCGGCGGGCACCACTTCCAGCACGCGTTCGAAGCCGGCCGGCACCGGCGCGTCGCGCAGGTTCAGGACCAGCGGCCGCAGCGGCGGCGACTGCTCCGGGGCGGCGATGAGCACCTCGACCTCGTCTTCGTCCTCGTCCATGCCGGCGATCTGGTGCGGCAGGAACTCGTCGGGGTCGAACGACCACATCAGGTCGTCCAGGGCCTCGGCCTGCTGGGCCGAGGCCGCCAGCACCAGCAGCGGCTGGCCGGCGTGCACGGCCTTGCGGGCCAGTTCGCACACCAGTAGCAGCGGCTGTTCGCGAAAACGCGGTTTGCCGATCAGGTAGAAATCGGCGCGCGCCATGGTCTTCAGCCGGCCCGGTCGATCAGCCACTGCGACAGCAGGCCCACCGGGCGGCCAGTGGCCATGCCCTTGCGGCCCTCGGTGTTGGACACACCGGCGATGTCGATGTGGGCCCAGCGCTGGCCTTCGGTGAAGCGCGAGAGGAAACAGCCGGCGGTGATCGTGCCGGCGGACTTGCCACCGATGTTGTAGACGTCGGCGAAGCCGGACTCGAGCTGGCTCTGGTAGTCGTCCCACAGCGGCAGGCGCCAGGCGCGGTCGTGCGCCATCTCGCCGGCGGCCAGCAGTTCGTCGGCCAGGTCGTCGTGCTTGGACATCAGGCCGGCGGCGTGTTTGCCCAGGGCGATCACGCAGGCGCCGGTGAGCGTGGCGACGTCGACGATGGCCTGCGGCTCGTAGCGCTGCACGTAGGTCAGCGCATCACACAGGATCAGGCGGCCTTCGGCGTCGGTATTGCCCACTTCGATGGTCTTGCCCGACATCGAGGTCAGCACGTCGCTGGGCCGGTAGGAATCGGCGTCGACCATGTTCTCGACCGCCGGCACCACCATCACCAGGTTCAGGGGCAGCTTCATCTTCGCCACCGAGAGGAAGGTGCCGAAGACGCTGGCTGCGCCGCACATGTCGAACTTCATGTCCTCGATGCCGCCCTGGACCTTGAGGTTGACGCCGCCGGAGTCGAAGGTGATGCCCTTGCCGACCAGGGCGTAGGGCTTGGCGTCGCCGGCGCCGTTGTAGCGCAGCACCACCAGGCGCGGCGGATTGGCAGAACCGCGGGCGACCGCCAGCAGCGATCCCATGCCCAGCTTTTCCATCTCGGCGCGGTCGAGCACCTCGGCCGTCACGCCTTCGTGGTCCTTGGCGATGCGGTGCGCGGCGTCGGCCAGGTAGCCGGGGTTGCAGATGTTCGGCGGCAGGTTGCCCAGCTCGCGCGCCAGCTCGACGCCGGCGGCGATGGCCTGGCCGCGTTCGAATTCGGCCTTGTGCGCGTCGTCGCCGGCGATGTCCACCGACTTGATGCCGTCCTTGCGCTCGTTCTTGCTGCAGGTCGCGGTGTAGGCATAGGCCGCGTGGTCGGCGGCGACGACGGCCTCGCGCACCGCCCAGCCGGCGTCACGGCCGGCCACGGCCAGTTCCGGGAGCGTGAGCAGGGCGCTGTGCACGGGCCCGGAACGCAGGGCGCGCACGGCGTCGGCGACCGCCTTCTGGAACTGCGGCGCGCTGAACTTGGCCTGTTCGCCCAGGCCCACCACCAGCACGCGCGGAGCCTTCACGCCATCGAGGTCGTGGACCATGGCGGTGCGGCCGGTCTTGCCCGACAGGTCGCCGCGCTTGGCCAGGGCCGACAGCCGGCCACCGGCCGCCTTGTCGATGGCCGCACCCGACGCGGACAGGGTTCCGTCGGCGTAAAGGCCCACGACGACACAATCGGTGTCGGCGCTGGTGGGTTCGGGGCGGTTCAGGCGAAATTCGAGGCTCATGGGCAAGTCACCGTTACAATTCACAAACCCCGATTCTAGCAAGCCCACTCCCTTCCCATCCCGGCGCCCCTGAATGCTGCTCATCGAGCGTTACCTGACGCGCCAGTTCGCCCAGTCCGTTGCCGCGGTCGCCGTCGTGCTGCTGCTGGTGGGCCTGGGCGGGCTGCTGGTCGACCTGATGAGCGAAATCGCCCGCGGCAAGGTGCCGGCCGGCCTGCTGCTGTCCCAGCTGGGCCTGCGCTCGATCCAGGTCCTGCCGCTGCTGCTGCCGCTGGCGCTGTTCGTGGGCCTGCTGCTGTCGGTCGGCCGGCTCTACGGCGACAGCGAGATGGCCGTGCTGGCCGCGGTCGGCCTGGGTCCGCGCCAGCTTTGGCGGCCGCTGCTGCTGGTGACGGTTCCCGTGGCCCTGGTGGTCGCGCTGGCCTCGTTGTGGGCCGCACCGGCCGGGGCCCGGCTGGCGCAGCGCATGGTCGAGGACGCCAACCGCTCCTTCCTGGTGGCGGGCCTGGAGGCCGGCCGCTTCATCGAGCTGCCGGGGCGTGCCGGCATCCTCTACGTCGGCGAGATCGACGCCGAAGGCGCGCGGTTTGGCCGCATGTTCGTGCAGTCCGAGCGCGATGGCCGGCTCGACGTGGTCACCGCCCGCGAGGGCGAACTGATCCTGGAAGGTGAACTGGGCCGCTACCTGCTGCTGCGCGACGGCTTCCGGGTCGAAGGCGACCCCGCCGCACGCGATTTCCGGATGATGCGTTTCGCCGAAAACGAACTGCAGGTGCCCGATCGCGAACCCGATGTCGATGCCGACGCCCTCGACGCGGTGCCGACGCGGGCGCTGTGGCCGGCGACCGGCGCGGCCCCTCGAGCCGAACTGCACTGGCGCATCGCCACCCCGCTGATGGTGCTGCTGCTGGGCGTGCTGGCGATGCCGCTGGGGCGCGGCGAGCCCCGCCAGGCGCGCTACGGCCGCATCCTGGCGGCCCTGCTGATCTACATCAACGCCATGATCCTGCTGGTGCTGGGCAAGGGCTGGCTGGCCGTGGGCACGCTGCCGACCTGGCTGGGACTGTGGTGGCTGCTGCTGCCCATGGCCGCGCTCGCGGGCTGGCTGTACCTGGCCGACGGCCGCATGCCGCGCCGGCGGGTGGCGGCATGATGCTGCTCCGGCCAGGGCGCATCGACGCCTACCTCGCCCGCAGCGTACTGCTCGCGACGCTGGCGACCTGGGCGGTGTTGCTGGGTTTCGACCTGCTCACGGCCATGGTCAACGAGCTCGACGAAGTGGGCGAGGGCGGTTACACGCTCAGCCATGCCTTCCTCTACACGCTGTACACGCTGCCCCGGCGCGCCTACGAACTCTTCCCGACCACGGCGCTGATCGGCACCGTGCTCGGCCTGGGGGGGCTGGCCGCGCATTCGGAGCTCACCGCCATGCGCGCGGTCGGGCTTTCCCGCCTGCGCATCGGCCTGGGTGCCCTGGGTTCGAGCGGCCTGCTGGCGCTGCTGATGATGATCAACGCCGAAACCGCCGCCCCCCTGGGCGAACAGAACGCGCAGCTGGTGGTGAACTCGGCCAAGGCCGGCGACGTGGTGATGGCGCGGGTGTCGGGCCTGTGGGCGCGCGAAGGCAATATCTTCCTCAACGCCCGCGACGGCCAGCGCCGCGAACAGGACGGCGAGACCTGGACCGAACTGCAGGGCGTCCGCCTGTACGAATTCGACGACACGGGCCGCCTGCTGTCGCTGGCGGAGGCCGACAAGGCCGAACACCGCCGGGGCGAGTGGCGGCTGCACGACGTCAGGCGCACGCGCTTCGACGCACGTTCGGTCGAGGTCGAAACCCACGAGACCGAAGCCTGGCGCACGGCCCTGGGCGACGAAGTCGTGTCTTCGGCGGTCGCGCGTCCGCGTTACCTGTCCAGCGCCGAGCTGCGGCGCAACATCGGCTACCTGGAACGCAACGGCCTGGACGCCAAGTCGTTCGTGAATGCGTATTGGGCGCGCTGGTTCTATCCGCTCAACGTGGTGGTGCTGTGCCTGGCCGCGCTGCCCTTTGCCTTCGGCTCGCTGCGCTCGGGCGGCTTCGGCAAGCGCCTGTTCGTCGCCATCGTCATCGGCATCGGCTACCTGCTGGCGCAGCGCCTGGTGGTGAGCCTGTCGGACGTCTACCGTTTCGATGCGCGGCTGGCCTACCTGCTGCCGCCGATCGCGCTGATGGCGGTGTGTTGGGGCGTGTTCGCCAGGCGCGAATGATCCGCTAGCGCGGCGCGGCGTCCAGCCGGACCAGCACCGTGCCGCTGGCCAGGTCGTGCCAGGCGCGGCGTTCGCGGTCCACCAGGCACCACAGGTAACCCAGGCCCAGGGCCAGCAGCGACACGGTCGCCACCGCATAGCGCAGCACCAGGGCGCGCGGGGCAGGGCGGCGGCCGTCGGCGCCGAGCACCTTCAGGCGCCAGGGCCGCATGCCCAGGGTCTGGCCGCCGCGGCGCCAGGAAAGCACCACGTAGCCGCCGGTCACGGCCCAGAGCACGGCCAGTTCCAGCCACGACAGCAGGCTGCCGGGCACCACCGGCTCGCCGCCGCGGGCCAGCAGCATCACCGCACTGGCGGCGATCCACAGCGCCAGCGCCGGGAAGAAGTCATAAACCATGGCGAACAGGCGCCAGCCCAGGTGGGCCGGGTGGGCGCTGGCGGCGTGCACGGGCTGGGTTGCGCTCGCGGAGGAATCGGTTTCGGGCATCGCGACAGCATAGCCGGCACCGGTGGCGGTCGCTAAGCTGCCGGCATGCCCGCAAGCCGTCCTGCCGATCGTCGCGCCCGCGCCCTGGCCCTGCCGCCGGCCTCGGAGGCCGACCAGCGGGCGATCACCGGTTTCCTGGACCGGGCCTGGGCCGAAAGCGGACTGGCGCGGCTCACCCTCGACAGCTACCGGCGGGACCTCGAAGGACTGGCGCGCTGGCTGGCCGCCCGCGGCCAGAGCCTGGCCGGCGTCGGGCGCCAGGGCCTGTTCGACTACCTCGCCTACCGCACCGCCGCCGGTTATGCCGCGCGCAGCAATGCCCGGCTTTTGTCGGCGCTGCGCGCGTATTTCGCCCAGCAGGCGCGCCTGGGCCTGCGCGACGAAGACCCCACTGCGCGGCTCGACCCGCCCAAGCTGGGGCGCAGCCTGCCCAAGGCGCTTTCGGAAAGCGAAGTCGAGGCGCTGATCCAGGCCCCGGACGTGGATACCGCCGCCGGCCTGCGCGATCGCGCCATGGTTGAACTGATGTACGCCACCGGCCTGCGCGTGAGCGAGCTGGTGAACCTGCCGGCGATGGCGGTCAACCTGCGCCAGGGGGTGCTGCGGGTCACCGGCAAGGGCGGCAAGGAGCGCCTGGTGCCCCTGGGCGAGGAAGCCCAGCACTGGCTGCAGACCTACCTCGACCAGGCCCGTCCCGCCCTGGCCGCGGGCAAGCCGGCGGCGGCCCTGTTCCTGGGGCGCGGCGGCGAGGCCCTGAGTCGCCAGCAGTTCTGGAACGTCGTCAAACGCCTGGCCGTGCTGTCGGGCATCGACCCGGCCCGGGTCAGCCCGCACGGGCTGCGCCACAGCTTCGCCACCCACCTGCTCAACCACGGCGCCGACCTGCGAACCCTGCAAATGCTGCTGGGCCACAGCTCGCTGTCGACCACCCAGATCTACACGCTGGTGGCGCGCGAGGGGCTCAAGCGCCTGCACCAGCAGCACCACCCGCGCGCCTGAGAAGACGGCCGCCTGTGCGAGAATCGCGGAACTTTCCGATCCCTGACGGGTCGGACCGGCATTGCCTCCGCTACGTTCCTGGGAATTCCACCTGATGATCCGCCCGACCCTGCTCGCCCTCGCCCTCACGACCTCCCTGGCCGCCTGCGCCGCCGAAACGCCGGCCACCGAGGCCAAGGCCGGGGCGAAGGCCGCTGCCGCACCGGCCACCGCCGACGCCGCCACCCGCGAGCGCATCCAGGCCGCGCTGCAGACCCTGGCGCCGGGCATGAAGATCGACGGCATCGCGCCGTCGCCCATCCCCGGCTTCGTGGAAGTCGCGGTGGGTGCGCGCGTCCTGTACGTCTCCCAGGACGGCAAGCAGCTGCTGCAGGGGTCGCTGGTCGACATCGCCAGCCGCGAAAGCCTCACCCAGGCCAGCGAAGCCCGGCTGCGCCGCGGCATGCTCGCCGGCCTCGGCGAGGACACCGGCATCCTGTTCGCCGCGGCCCAGCCCAAGTACGAAGTCACCGTCTTCACGGACATCGACTGTGGTTACTGCCGGCGCATGCACAGCGAAATCGCCCAGTACAACCGCCTGGGCATCAGCGTGAACTACCTGTTCTATCCGCGCGCCGGCATCGGCTCGGAGTCCTACCAGAAGGCCGTCAACGTCTGGTGCGCGCCCGACCGCCGCAAGGCCCTGACCGAAGCCAAGGCCGGCAAGGACCTGCCCCAGGGCGACTGCACCAGCCCGGTCACCCAGGACTTCGACCTGGGCCGCCGCATCGGCCTGGACGGCACCCCGGCCATCTACGCGCCCGACGGCACCCAGCTCGGTGGCTACGTACCGCCGGCGGAAATGCTGGCCCGCCTGGACGAAATGGCGGCCAAATCGGGCGAATAAGCCCAGAAAAGGACCCGAAGGCCGGGCCGGGAGCCCGGCCTTGGTTTACAATCGGCGGCCCGCTTCCCCAGGAATCTGTGCGGACATGATCGTCCTCGAGGGCCTGCCGGCCCTGTCGCCTTTCCGGCACGAACGTCTTCAAGCCCGCCTGCAGCAGCTCGTGCCCGGGCTCCGGCTCACCGGTGCCTGGTTCGCCTACTTCATCGAGCCCGAAACCGGCGCCAGCCCGGACACCGCCGCGCTGGGCCGGATCCTGGAAGGCTGCGTGTCCTTCCAGGCCCCTGAAGCCGGCGCCAGCCCGCGATTCGTGGTGCCGCGCCTGGGCACGCTGTCGCCCTGGGCCAGCAAGGCCACTGAAATCCTGCGCGGCGCCGGCCTTTCGGTGAAACGCGTCGAGCGAGGCACCCGCCTCGACCTCGATGGCCTGCCGGCCGCCGACGACCCGCGCTGGCCCAGGCTCGCCCGCATCCTGCACGATCCAATGACCCAATCCCTGCTTGAGTCACGCGAGCAGGCGGCGGCGCTGTTCGTCGCCGGCACCCCGGGCCCGGTCGAACACATCCCGACCGACCAGCTCGACGCCGCCAATGCCCGCCTGGGCCTGGCCCTGTCCGACGACGAGATCGACTACCTGCGCCGCCGCTATGGCGACCTGGGTCGCGCCCCGACCGACGCCGAACTGATGATGTTCGCGCAGGCCAATTCCGAACACTGCCGGCACAAGATCTTCAACGCCGACTGGATCATCGACGGCGAGCCGCAGCCGCTTTCGCTGTTTCGGATGATCAAGAACACCCACGCGCGCAGCCCGCAGCTGACCCTGACCGCCTACAGCGACAACGCGGCGGTGGTGCAGGGCCATCCCGGCGCGCGCTTCCGCCCGGAGCCGGGCACCGGCGAATACGGCCACAGCGCGCCGATGGATTCGGCCTTCGCGATCAAGGTCGAAACCCACAACCACCCCACCGCGATTTCGCCGTTCCCGGGTGCCGCCACCGGCGCCGGCGGCGAGATCCGCGACGAAGGGGCCACCGGCCGTGGCGGCAAGCCCAAGGCCGGCCTCACCGGCTTTTCGGTGTCGCACCTGCGCATCCCGTCCTTGCCCCAGCCCTGGGAATCCGAGCGTCCGCTCAACCCGCGCATGGCGACCGCGCTGGAAATCATGACCGACGGCCCGATCGGTGCCGCCGCGTTCAACAACGAATTCGGCCGACCGGCGCTGGCCGGTTATTTCCGCAGCTTCGAGCAGGCCACCGACCAGCCCGGCCTGGTGCGTGGCTACGACAAGCCGATCATGCTCGCCGGTGGCCTGGGGGCGATCGACCCCTCGCAGGTCACCAAGCTGGGCCTGCGACCCGGCGACGCGGTGGTGGTGCTGGGCGGCCCGGCGATGCTGATCGGCCTGGGCGGCGGTGCCGCCTCGTCGGTGGCGGCGGGGCAGAGCTCGGAAGACCTCGACTTCGCCTCGGTGCAGCGCGACAACCCGGAAATGCAGCGCCGCTGCCAGGAAGTGATCGACCGCTGCTTCGCCCAGGGCGAACGCAATCCCATCCTCACCGCCCACGACGTCGGTGCCGGCGGCCTGTCCAACGCCATCCCGGAACTGCTGCACGACTCCAACGTCGGCGGCGTGATCGAGATGGCGAAGATCCCCAGCGACGATCCGTCGCTGTCGCCGATGCAGCTGTGGTCGAACGAAGCCCAGGAGCGTTACGTGCTGGGCGTCGCCGCCGACCGCGTCGCGGACTTCGAAGCCATCTGCCGGCGCGAACGTGCCGTGTTCGCCGTCGTCGGCCACGCCACCGCCGAGGAGCGCCTGGTGCTGCGCGACGCCGACGGCAGCACGCCCATCGACCTGCCGATGGACCTGCTGTTCGGCAATTCGCCGAAGATGTCGCGTGATACCCAGCGCGAGTCGACGCCGCGCTGGCCGCGGCTGGACAGCGCCAGGCTCGATTTGCACGAAGCCGGCCTGCGCGTGCTGTCGCACCCGACGGTGGCGGCCAAGAACTTCCTGGTCACCATCGGCGACCGCAGCGTCGGTGGCCTGTGTTCGCGCGACCAGATGGTCGGCCCCTGGCAGCTGCCGCTGGCCGACGTCGCCATCACGCTGACCGACTTCAACGGAGTTTCCGGCGAAGCCATGGCCATCGGCGAGCGCACCCCGCTGGCCTTGCTCGACGCCGCCGCTTCGGCGCGCATGGCCGTCGGCGAGGCCATCACCAACCTCGCCGCGGCGCCGGTCGCCTCGCTCGAGGAAGTGAAGCTGTCGGCCAACTGGATGGCCGCGGCGGCGTTCCCGGGCGAAGACGCGGCGCTGTTCGACGCGGTCAAGGCCGTGGGCATGGAGCTGTGCCCGGAGCTGGACATCGCCATCCCGGTCGGCAAGGACTCGCTGTCGATGCAGGCGCAGTGGCAGGCCGAGGAGGGCCCGCAGAAGGTCGTATCGCCGGTGTCGCTGGTGATCAGCGCCTTCGCCCGCGTCGCCGACGCGCGCCGGCAGCTGCTGCCGGTGCTCGAGCGCAACGGCGACACCGAAATCTGGCTGATCGGCCTGGGTGCCGGCCAGCGCCGCATGGGCGGTTCCATTTTGGCCCAGGTGCACGGCGTCTTTGGTGGCGCCTGCCCGGACCTGGACGAACCCGACCGCCTGCGTTCGTTCTTCGAACTCATCCAGGCCGCGCGCGCCGACGACCTGCTGCTGGCCTACCACGACCGTTCCGACGGCGGCGCCTTCGCGGCGCTTTGCGAGATGGCCTTCGCCGGCCACTGCGGCCTGGAACTCAACCTCGAAGGCTGGGGCGACGACGCCTTCGCCGCGCTGTTCAACGAAGAACTGGGCGCGGTGGTGCAGATCGCAAGCGAACACCGGGTGGCGTTCGCCGACCTGGTCAACCGCCACGACCTCACGCACTGCGCGCAGCGCATCGGCAAGCCGACCACGGCACCGGTGGTGCGCGTGAACCAGGGCCGCGAACTGCTGGCCGAGTGGGGCTGGCAGCAGCTCTTCGGCGCCTGGTGGTCGGTAACCCACGCCGTGCAGGCGCTGCGCGACGACCCGGCCGGCGCCGACGGCGAGCGCGCGGCGCGCCTGGATTTCGCCGATCCGGGCCTGTCGCCCGTGCTGGGCTTCGATCCGGCCGACGACATCGCCGCGCCCTACATCCACACCGGCGTGCGTCCGAAGATCGCGGTGCTGCGCGAGCAGGGCGTCAACGGCCAGGTCGAGATGGCCGCGGCCTTCGACCGCGCCGGTTTCAGCGCCATCGACGTGCACATGACCGACCTGATCGAAGGCCGGCACCGCCTGGAAGACTTCAAGGGCATGGCGGCCTGCGGCGGCTTCAGCTACGGCGACGTGCTGGGCGCGGGCCGCGGCTGGGCCACCTCGATCCTGGAACGCCCCGACCTGCGCGAACAGTTCGCCCGCTTCTTCGAACGCGCCGACAGCTTCAGCCTGGGCGTCTGCAACGGCTGCCAGATGCTGGCCCAGCTCAAGGGCCTGGTGCCGGGCGCCGAACACTGGCCGCGTTTCCTGCGCAACCGGAGCGAGCAGTACGAAGCCCGCCTGGCCTTGGTGGAAGTGCTCGAATCCCCGTCGATCCTGTTCGCCGGCATGGCCGGTTCGCGGATCCCGGTGGTGGTGGCCCACGGCGAAGGCCAGGCCCGCTTCGACCAGCCCGGTCACCTGGACCAGGCGGCGGTGGCGCTGCGTTTCGTCGACAACAGCGGCGCCGCGACCGAGGCCTATCCGGCCAATCCCAACGGTTCGCCGGGCGGCATCACCGGCCTGGCCAGCCGCGACGGCCGCGCGACGCTGATGATGCCGCATCCCGAGCGCGTGTTCCGGACCCTGCAGATGAGCTGGCATCCGGCGGAGTGGGGTGAGGATTCGCCCTGGATGCGCATGTTCCGAAACGCCCGCGCCTGGGTCGGTTGATCCCGGCTCCAGACGTGCATAAACGCTGACCCCGACAGCGGGAGCGGGAGCGGGCAGGGCCCGGTCCCGGCGCGTCCAGGCGTCCGCGGCTGAACCCGCGGGTGGATGAGACCTGCTAAATTCCGGGCTCCCCATCATGGAGTCGCCCGTGGCTTCGGCAATCCAGGAAACCAGCCAGAACGCCGACCTGCGTATCGCGGAAGCGCTGGCCGAACGCGGCCGCCTCAAGGACAGCGACCTGGCGCGGGCCCAGCGCCTGCACGCCGAAGCCGGCGGCTCGCTGGTGGCGCTGCTGGTGCGGCTTGGCATGGTGTCCGAGCGCGACATGGCCGAAACCGCCGCCGAGGTGATGGGCCTGCCGCTGGTGTCCACCAAGGACTGCCCGGACGCGCCGCCGCCGGGCGTGCAGCTGTCGCTGCGCTTCCTCAAACAGGCCTCGGTGGTCCCGGTCGGCGAGGACGAAACCCACGTCGACCTGCTGGTCGCCGATCCGCAGGAGCCCTACGCCGCCGAAGCCGTCACCCTGGCGACCGGGCGCGCGGTGCGGGTCAAGGTCGGCCTGCGCGCCGAGATCGCCGACCTGGTCGAGCGCTATTACGGCACCGGTCGCTCGGCCATGGGCACCATCGTCGAAAACCTGGGCGATGAATCCAGCGGCGACGAGGCCGACGTCGAACAACTTCGCGACCTGGCTTCCGAAGCGCCGGTGATCCGGCTGGTGAACCTGGTCATCCAGCGCGCGGTCGAGCTGCGCGCCTCCGACATCCACATCGAACCTTTCGAAAACCGCCTGAAGGTGCGCTACCGCGTCGACGGCGTGCTCGAAGAAGCCGAGTCGCCGCCGGCCAACCTCACCGCGGCGGTGATCTCGCGCATCAAGATCATGGCCAAGCTCAACATCGCCGAGCGCCGGCTGCCGCAGGACGGCCGCATCATGGTGCGGGTGCAGGGCAAGGAACTCGACCTGCGCGTCTCGAGCGTGCCCACCGCCCACGGCGAAAGCGTGGTCATGCGACTGCTCGACCGCGAGTCGGTGGTGCTGGACTTCAAGGCCCTGGGATTCACCGATGAATTCCTCGGCAAGTTCACCAAGGTGCTCGAGCAGCCGCACGGCATCCTGCTGGTCACCGGCCCGACCGGTTCGGGCAAGACCACCACGCTGTACGCGGCGCTGAGCCAGCTCAACACCCCCGACGTGAAGATCATCACCGTCGAGGATCCGGTCGAGTACCAGATCGAGGGCATCAACCAGATCCAGGCCAAGCCGCAGATCGGCCTGGATTTCGCCCAGGCGCTGCGCTCGATCGTGCGCCAGGACCCGGACATCATCATGATCGGCGAAATGCGCGACCTGGAAACCGCGCGCATCGCCATCCAGTCGGCGCTCACCGGCCACCTGGTGCTCTCGACGCTGCACACCAACAACGCCGCCGGCGGCATCACCCGCATGATGGACATGGGCGTCGAGGACTACCTGCTCACCTCGACGGTGAACGGCATCCTGGCCCAGCGCCTGGTGCGCCGCATCGAACCCACGCACGCCGAGAAGTACGAGGCGCTGCCCGAAGTGATCGAGGAATTCGGCCTGCGCCGTTTCCAGCCCGAAGGCCCGATCCATCTGTACCGCCCGAAGCCTTCCGCGCTGACGCCCACCGGTTACCTGGGGCGCACCACGATCATGGAATTCCTGGTCATGGACGACGAACTGCGCCGGATGGTGATGCAGCACGCCGGCATGGGCGAGCTCGAGGACGCCGCCCGCCAGCGCGGCATGCGCACCATGTACGAAGACGGCCTGCTCAAGGCCATGCAGGGCCTGACGACCATCGAGGAAGTCCTGCGCGTGACCCAGGAAGCCTGAGCCGATGCCGCTGTTCCGCTACAAGGCCCTGTCCACCGCCGGCGAAATGCTTGAAGGCCAGATGGAAGCCGGCAGCGCCGAGGACGTGGTGGTGCGCCTGCAGGAACAGGGCCACCTGCCGGTCGAAGCGCAGCGCGCCGACGCCGACGGCGCGGGCGTGGGCTGGTCGGCGCCCTGGCGGCGCAAGGAATTCGACGAAGAACAGGTCCTGCAGTTCACCCAGCAGCTGGCCACGCTGCTCGGCGCCGGCCAGCCGCTGGACCGCGCCCTGGGCATCCTGCTGGAACTGCCCGAAACCCCGCAGGCGCGGCGCGTGGTCGAACGCATCCGCGAGGCCGTGCGCGGCGGTGCGCCGCTGTCGACCGCGCTTGAACAGCAGCACGGCGTGTTCTCGCGCCTGTACGTGAACCTCGTGCGCGCCGGCGAGGCCGGCGGCAGCGTGCACGAGTCGCTGCGCCGGCTGGCCGACTACCTCGAGCGCAACGCCAAGCTGCGCGGCCGGGTGGTCAACGCGCTCATCTACCCGGTCATCCTGGTGGTGATGGTGTTCGCCTCGGTGGGTTTCCTGATGGCGGTGGTGGTGCCGCAGTTCCAGGAACTGTTCGAAAGCATGGATGCGCAGCTGCCCTGGTATTCGGAAGCCGTGCTGCACGCCAGCCTGTTCATGCGCGCCTGGTGGTGGGCCGTGGCCCTGCTGCTGGTCGGTGCCGGCCTGTGGCTGGCGATGCGCCTGCGTGAACCCGACGCCCGCCGCGCCCTGGATGAACGCATGCTGCGCCTGCGTTACGTCGGCGACCTGGTCTCGCGGCTCGACACCGCCCGGCTGGCGCGCACCCTCGGCACCCTGGTGCGCAACGGCGTGCCCTTGCTGAACGCACTGAACCTCTCGCGCCCGGTCTTGTCCAACCGGGTGCTGGCCGACGCCGTCGAAGCCGCCGCCGAGGACGTCAAGACCGGCAACGGCCTGGGTTACGCGCTGGGCCGGCAGAAATGTTTCCCGCGCCTGGCCGTCCAGATGATCCAGGTCGGCGAGGAGTCCGGCGAACTCGATACCATGCTGCTGAAAGTGGCTGATACCTTCGACCTCGAGACCAGCAACGCCCTCGACCGCCTGATGGCGGCCCTGGTGCCGGCCCTGACCATCGTGATGACGATCATCGTTGCGGTGATCATCCTGTCCGTGCTGCTGCCCATCTACGACCTCACCAACGCCATAGGCTGACCCATGCAAAAAGCCCTCCGCATCCCCCGGCAGCCGCGCGCCCAGCGCGGCATGAGCCTGATCGAGATCATGATCGTCATCGTCCTGATCGGTGGCGTGCTGGCCCTGGTCGCCAGCCGCGTCATGGGCGGCCAGGACCGCGCCAACGTGCGCCTGGCCGAAAGCCAGCTGACCATCCTGGCCGAGAAGATCGACGCCTACCGCCTCGACACCGGCCGCCTGCCCGACTCGCTCGACCAGCTGGTCAACGGCGGCGGCCAGCCCAATTGGCTCGGCCCCTACGCCAAGGCCGAAGAGCTCAAGGACCCGTGGAACACGCCCATCGAGTTCCGTCGTCCCGGCAGCAACGGCCCCTTCGAACTGGTGAGCCTGGGCGCCGACCAGGCCGCCGGCGGTGAAAGCGTCAACGCGGACATCCGCAAGCCCTGACCGGGCAGGCGACGCCGCCATGAATCGCGCGCGCGGCATGTCGCTGCTGGAACTGATGATCGTGGTGGCGCTGATCGCCACCCTGGCCGGCATCGGCGCGATGGTCATCGGGCGTTCGCTGCCCGGCCGCGAACTGCACGACGCCGCGCGCACGGTCGCCGGCGAGCTGCGCTTCGCCCGGGCCCGCGCCATCGCCACCGGCCGGCCGCAGGTGTTCGTCATCGACGTCAACTCACGCGAATGGCGTGGCGCCGACGAGCGCCAGGGCAGGCTGCCCGAAGGCCTGGACGTGGTCGCGACCACCGCGCTCGAGGAACGCCCGGCCCGCGACCAGGCCGCCGTGCGCTTTTTCCCCGAAGGCGCCTCCACCGGCGGCCGCATCGTCATCAAGCGCAGCGAGGCGGCCTGGCGCGTGGACGTGGCCTGGCTGACCGGCGAAGTCACGCTGGGCCGCGGCGAGGGCGAACCATGAGCCGCGTCCGGGGCTTCAGCCTGATCGAAGTGATGCTGGCCTTCGTCCTGATGGCGGTGTCGCTGGGCATCCTGATCGCCATCCTCGGCGGCGGACTGGCCCAGGTGCGCACCTCGGGCGACGCCACCGAGGCCTCGCTGCTGGCCGAAAGCCTGCTGGCCGGGCAGGGCGTGCTGTCGGCGATCGAGCCGGGCACGCAGCAGGGCGAATTCTCGCGGGGTCGCTATCGCTGGACCCTGGAAATCACCGAAGTGCCCGACCCGGCGCCGGCGGCGCCGGAAGTGCCGGGCAGCGAACCGGTGGAAGCCGTCGGCCGGGTCAGGGCCAATGCGCCGGTGCTGTACCAACTCCAGCTCGACGTCGGTTGGGGCGAGGGCGAATACGCGCGCCAGTTGCGCTTCACCAGCTTGCGCGCGCGGTACCCGCAGCCGGTGGAAGGGGGCCTGCAATGAAGGCGACGCGCGGCTTCAGCCTGATCGAGGTCCTGATGGCCACGGCGCTGCTGGCGGCCGGCATGGCCCTGGCTTTCGCCGCGCTCACCAATGCCACCCGCGCCACCACCGTCGCCGAACAGGAATCGCAGCGCGCCGAGCGCCTGCGCGCCGTGCAGGGGTTCCTGCGCCGGCAGCTCGAAGGGGCGCTGATGCTGCCGATGGAAATCCCGCGCGCCGGCGAAGAAGCGCCGGTGTTCGAAGCCAGCGACGACCACCTGCGCCTGGTCGCGCCGATGCCCGGCTACCTCTCGCGCGGCGGCCCGTACGTGCAGGAGTTCCGTCTGGTGCGCGGCCCACGCGGACTGCAGCTGCAGTTCCAGCACAACCAGCTCAGCCCGGAAGGCCCGATCGAACACGAGCGCCCGCCGGAAATCCTGCTCGACGGCATCCGCGACGCCCGCTTCGCCGTGCGCACGCTCGAACCCGACGGCGACCCGGGCGACTGGCAGTCCGACTGGGAGACGGTGGGCCAAATCCCGCGCCTGGTGCGGCTGGAACTGGAGTTCGCCGAGCCGAGGGCACGCTGGCCCGAGTTCGTGGCCGCGCCGCGCCTGGGCCAGTCGCCGCAGCCGGGCGGCGGCGGTCGGGTGTCGCCGGGTGATCCCGAGCCGGAAGAACCGGGGCGGGTGCGATGAAACGCGCGCGCGGTGCCGCCCTGCTGCTGGTGATCTGGCTGCTGTTGTTGCTGGCCGGGCTGGTGGTCGTGTTCGCCTTCAGCGCCCGCATCGAGTCCATGCAGGGCAGCGCGCTGCGCGCCCGCCTGGCCGGCCAGCTGGCGGCCGAATCGGGCCTGGAGATCGCCGCGCTGCGCCTGGCCGAAGCCGATCCCACCCGCCGCTGGTTCCCGGACGGTCGCGCCAACACCTTCGAATACGCCGGCCACCAGGTCGAGGTCCGGGTCCGCGACGAGTCGGGCAAGGTCGACATCAATGCCGCCGATGCCTCGCTGATCGCCGACCTGATGCTGGCGCTGGGCGTCGAGGAAGCCCGGGCCCGGCAGCTGGCCGGCGCCATCCAGGACTGGCGCGACCCGGACGACCTGCTGGCCATCGGCGGGGGCGCCGAAGACCCCGATTACGCCGCCGCCGACCTTGACTACGGCGCCAAGGACCAGCCCTTCCATACCGTGTCCGAACTGCAGCAGGTGCTGGGCATGGACGAGGACGTCTACCGGCGCCTGGTGCCCTATGTCACCGTCTACACCGCGGCGCCCCGGCCGCTGCGCGACTTCGCCGAGCTTCCGGTGCTGCAGGCGCTGGGCATGGCGCCGGCCGACGCCATGGCCTGGGTGGAGGCGCGATCGGCCTGGCAGCCGGGCCTGCCGCTGCCCCTGTCGCCCGAAGGCGGCGCCCTCGCCGCGGCCGGGTCCGGCACGTATAGTGTGGCCAGCCGCGCCGTACGTCCGGACGGCCTGGCGGTCGAAGTCACCAGCACCGTGCGGATCGGCGCGGCGGCGGGCTTCGGCCAGCTCTACGCACCGCTGGCCTGGCGGGTAGGGGAACCCGACTGATGCCTGCTGTCGACAAATTCACCACATCGCTGGAAACCCTGCGCCTGCGACTGGCGCGCACGCCGCTGCCGGCCTGGGGCCGCGAGGCGGCCGCGGCGTGGCAGGGCGTGCTGCCGCCGGCGCTCAAACCGCTCGTGCAAGGCGATGCCAGCCGATTGCTGCTCGATCGCGACGGCGACCAGCTGCGCGTGGCCGTCGCCGACGCCGCCGGCGAGCGCCCGCTGGGCGAGGTCCCCTTGTCCGACCCCGACGTCCGGGATGCCATGGCCCGCCGCCTGGCCGACTCCCCGGCGCCGGCATGGCTGATGTTGCCGGCCAGCGCCGTGCTGCGCCGCACGCTCAGCCTGCCGGTGGCCGCCGAAGCACGCCTTCGCGACGTACTCGTGCACGAAATCGATCGCCAGACCCCGTTCACCGCCGACCAGGTGAGCTTCGAAGGCCGGGTGCTGGGCCGTGATGCCGGCGGCCAGGCGCTGCGGGTCGAACTGCTGGTGCTGCCGCGCGCACGCCTGGAGGCGGAGCTGCAGGCCATCGGCCCGCTGGCCGCGCGCCTGGCCGGTGCCGACGTGCGTGATGCCGACGGTCGCGGGCTGGGCATCAACCTGTTGGCGCACACCCAGCGCGCCCGTCGCGCCGACCCCTCGCGCCGCCTCAACCTGGCCCTGGCCGGCATCGCGCTGGTGGCCCTGGTCCTGGCCCTGGGGCTGGTGCGCTACAACCGCAGCCAGGCCCTGGCCGAGCTGCGCGCCGAAGTCGCCCAGGCCAATGCCGAGGTACGCCAGGCGCGCATGGCCCGCAACCAGCTGGTAGCCAAGGTCGAGGCCGCCAATTTCCTGGCCACGCGCCGCGCGGCCAGGCCGACGATGCTCGAAGTGTTGGACGAGCTCACCCGCCGCGTCCCCGACGACACCTCGGTGGACAAGCTGACCATCGACGACGGCAAGATCGTGATGGTCGGCCAGAGTCGCGCCGCGCCGGCCCTGGTGGGCCTGCTGCAGGCGTCGCCGATCGTGGCCGAACCCGCCCTCACCGGCGCGGTGCAGGCCGATCCGCGCAGCGGGCGCGATCGTTTCACGCTCACCGCCCGGATCGTTGCCGGGCCGACGGAGGTCGCCGATGGCACCGTCCGCTGACCGCGCCCGCTGGCTGCTGGCCGGCGTGGCCCTGGCCGCGCTGGCCTACTTCGTCCTGGTGCATTGGTGGTTCACCGCGCCGATGATGGCCATGGGCGGCGAAATCACCCGCCTGCGTGATGAACAACTGGCGCTGCGCATGGAAATCGCCCAGCGCCCGGCGCTGGAAGCCGAACTCCAGCGCGTGCGCGCCTTCGAAGCGGGCAATACCGCCTACCTGCCCGAAGCCAACCGCCAGCTGGCGACGGCGGCGCTGGTGCAGCGGCTCGAAGCCGTGGTGTCCCAGGCCAGCCAGCAGTCCTCGCGCTGCCAGATCACCGCCCGCACGCCCACCGAGGGTCGCAGCGACGAGCCCTTCGTCCGCGCCACCGTGCAGGTGCGTCTGCGCTGCGGCATGCCCGAGCTGGCGGCCGTGCTGCATGAGCTCGAAAGTGGCAGCCCGCAGCTGTTCGTCGACAACCTCGACCTGCTCTCGCGTGCCAGCTATCTGGGCGCCGTCCAGGAGTCGGGTGCGGTGGACGTGAACTTCAACCTCTACGGCTACCTGCTCGAAGTGCCGGGGGTGCCCGGTGCTTGAGTCCCTGCGCCCGGTGAACGTGCTGCCCGCCGCGCTGGCGGCCTGGGCCCTGGCCCTGTTGCTGCTGGCGGTCGCCGGCCTGGGCGCCAACTTCGGCCCGCATCCCGACGACCCGGCGCTGGCGCCGGCGCTGCCACGGGTCGAACTGGCCGAGACCGGCCCGCGCCTGGGTCCGCCCAGCCAGTACGCCGAGGTTGCCCAGCGGCCCTTGCTGATCCCGAGCCGGCGTCCGGCCGCGGTGTCGGAATCCGGCGACCAGGACGCGCCGCTCGACTTCAGCCTGACCGGCGTGCTGCTGGCCGGCGAGTTCCGGGCCGCGATGCTGCAGAGCCCGGACGGCAGCCGCAATGAACGTGTCCGCGAGGGCGAACTGGTCGAAGGCACGTCCTGGCGGCTGGTGTCGCTGGAACCGCGCGCCGCGGTCTTCCAGGGCCCGGAAGGCGAACGCCGCCTGGACCTGCGCGTCTACGACGGCAGCGGCGACCCGGTCCGTTCACAAACCGCCGCGGTGCCACCACCGCCACAGGCCGAGGGCAGCCGTCGCGGCCGCCGTGCCCCGGTGGCGACCAGTACGCCCGCCAGCGAGGAACCGCGTCCGGCGACGGCCACGGAGACCGGGGCCATGAGCGAAGAACAGCAAGTCGAAGCAATCCGTCGCCGCATCGAGGCCCGCCGCGCGCAGATGCGCGAGCAGTCCGCACGCGAAGGCCAGAAGGTAGAGTAGCCAGATGACAGTCCGATTCCGCCCCGTTCCCCTGCTCGCGCTGGCCTTGCTGGTTTTCCTGGCCGGCTGCGCCACGCCCGCCGGTCCGGTCATCAGCCGCGGCGCCGACCCGATGGCCGGCGTGCCGGTGGTCAGCCGCGAGGCCACCGCGCCTGAGGCCGATGCCGACCCGTCTGCCGAGGCCGCGCCCGACCCCTATGCGCCGCGCCTGACCCCGGGCAGCGGCCGCGTGATCAACGAACGGGTTGCTTCGGCGCCGCCGCCGGCGCTGGACATGCCGGGCGAGGCCACCTTCAACTTCGAAGGCGAGCCGGTGCACGCGGTGGTGAAGGTGATCCTGGGCGACCTGCTGCAGCAGAACTACGTCATCGCGCCCGGCGTGCAAGGCCAGGTGACGCTGGCGACGCCGCGCCCGGTCAATGCCGCCCAGGCCTTGGGCCTGCTGGAGATGGTGCTGGGCTGGAACAACGCCCGCCTGGTCTGGCTCGACGGCCGCTACAACGTGCTGCCCACCGACCAGGCCCTGGCCGGCAACCTGTCGCCGCGCACCGGCGGCGTCGCCGACGCCCGTGGTTACGAGGTGCGCGCGGTGCCGCTGCAGTTCATCTCGGCCAACGAGATGAAAAAGGTGCTCGAACCCTATGCCCGGCCCAATGCCGTGGTCAGCACCGACCCGGCGCGCAACCTGATCGTGCTGGCCGGCACCCGCGCCGAGCTGCAGAACTACCTGCGCACGGTCGAGATCTTCGACGTCGACTGGCTGTCGGGCATGTCGGTCGGCGTGTTCCCGCTGCTCTCGTCGGAAGCGGACGAGGTGGTGGCCGAACTCGAGGCGGTGTTCGGCGCCGAAGGCAATACGCCCGTGTCGGGCATGTTCCGCTTCATGCCGCTGCAGGGCCAGAACGCCGTGCTGGTGATCACGCCGCAGCCGCGCTACCTCAGCGAAGCCAAGACCTGGATCGAACGCCTGGATGCCGGTGGCGGCGAAGGTGCCCGCCTGTATACCTACGAAGTGCTGTACATGAAGGCCACCGACCTGGCCGAGCAGCTCAGCCAGGTCTTTGGTGGTGGCTATTCGGCGTCCGGCGGCAGCCAGGCCAGCGGCCCGCCGTCGCTGATGCCCGGCCTTGAGCCGGTGCAGATTCGCTCGATCAACACGCCGGCGCCCGACGCCGCCGACCCGGGCGCGCGCGCCAAGGCCGCCGAGCAGGCCGCCAGCGCACGCCGCGGCGACCGCGGCGGCGACGGCATCGCCGTGGGTTCCTCGGACGACGTGTCGGTCAGCGCGGTCGAGGAATCCAATGCGCTGCTGGTGCGCGCCACGCCCGCGCAGTGGGAGTCGATCCGGCGCACCATCGAACGCCTGGACACGATGCCGCTGCAGGTTCACATCGAAGCGCAGGTCGTCGAAGTCGAGCTCAGCGGCAAGCTCAGCTATGGCGTCAACTGGTTCTTCGAACAGGCCGTTACCGAAAACGACCTGCCCAGTGCCGTGGGACGCGACATCTGGGGCGACATCGCCGGCAGCGTGACCGGCGATGGTGGCCTGGGCTGGACCTTCCTGGGGCGCAACGCGGCGGCGGTCATCACGGCGTTGGACAATCAATCCAACGTACGCGTGCTATCCACGCCCTCGGTCGTGGTGCGCAACAACGCCGAAGCCAAGCTCGACGTCGGCACCAAGATCCCCGTCAATTCGACCAGCTTCAATCCGATCGTCGGGGACGGTACCGGCGGCAATGGCACCTTCACCCAGGTCCAGTATCTCGATACCGGCGTCATCCTCACCGTGACCCCGCGAATCAGCCGCGATGGCACCGTGTTCATGGAGATCGACCAGGAAGTGAGCTCGCCGGGCGATACGGCCGACGAAAACGGCAACCTGCCGATCAACAAACGCAGCCTGGTCACCGAAGCCGCGATCCAGAGCGGCGAGACGGTGATGCTCGCCGGCCTGATCCGCGACAGTTCGCTCAAGGGCAGCGACGGCGTTCCCGGCCTGAGCCGCCTGCCCGTGGTGGGCGCGCTGTTCGGCAAGAAGACCGAAGACACGCTGCGCACGGAAGTGATCATCCTGGTCACCCCGCGCGTCATCCGCGACCCCAATGAAGCCCGTCGCCTGACCGACGAATACGGCGAGCGTTTCCGCGCGCTCGATCCGCTGCGCCGGGAAGACGACAGCCGCTGACATGGGTCCGGCCGTCCGCGCCGTTTTCCGCGAGCTATTGCGCCGGGAACTGGAGGAACGCTATCGCGGCAGCCTGCTCGGCGCCGCCTGGCTGTTGCTGCTGCCGCTGCTGCAGCTGGCGGTGCTGGCCTGGGTCTTCGGCGCGCTGCTGCCGGCGCGCGCCATGGGCGGCGGCGACTTGCCCTACGCGGCGTTCCTGGCGCTGGGCCTGTGGCCCTGGAACCTGCTGGCCAATGCCGTCAACCGCGGCGTCGTGGCGCTGACCGACAACGCCGCGCTGATCGGCAAGGTCACCGTGCCGCATGGTCTTTACGTGGACACCCGGGTCGCCGCCGCCGCGTTGATCGAGCTGGCTGGCTTCGCCGCCGTGCTGCTGGCGCTGTGGATATGGGGCGTGCCGCTGGACTGGACCGGCCTGCCGGCCCTGGCCGCCGGGCTGGGCGTGGTCGCGGTGCTGGCCCTGGCGCTGGCCAGGCTGCTGGCGGTGCTGCAGGTGTTCCTGCGCGACATCGCCGCGCTCACCGGCCAGCTGCTGGTGCTCGGGTTTTTCCTCACGCCGATCCTTTACGACCGCGCGCTGCTACCGGCCGAAGTTTCGCCCTGGCTGGTGCTCAACCCGATGACGGTGCCGGTGGAAAGCATTCGCGCCGGCCTTTCAGGCGGACTCGTGGACTGGCAGTCGCTGGCCGTTTGCGCCGCGTTCGCCGGACTACTGCTGGTGCTGGCGCAGTGGCTGTTGCGCCGCAGCCGCGCCCACCTCGAGGACTTCCTGTGAGCACGCCGCTGGTCGACGTCCGCGGCCTGTGCAAGCGCTACCCGGTGCTGGGCCACCGCGGCGACCGCCTGGCGGCGCTGTGGGACGTGGTGCGCGGCCGTCCGGCGCGTCGGCATGCCAGCGTGCTCGAGGATGTCGCCTTCAGCGTGCAGCCCGGTGAATCGCTGGCGATCATCGGCGAGAACGGCGCCGGCAAGTCCACCCTGCTCAAGCTGGTCACCGGCGTGCTGACGCCGACCGCGGGCACGGTGCGCACGCGTGGCCCGGTCGGCGCGCTGCTGGAGCTGGGCGCCGGATTCCATCCCGAACTCAGCGGCCGCGACAACGTGCGACTGGCGGCCGCCCTGCATGGCCTGGATGCCCGCGCCCTGGCCGGGAAACTTCCCGAAATCGAAGCCTTCGCCGACATCGGCGATTACCTGGACGAGCCGGTGAAGCACTACTCGTCGGGCATGGTCGTGCGCCTGGGCTTCGCGGTCATCGCCGCGGTGCGGCCGGCGCTGCTGATCACCGACGAGGTGCTGGCCGTCGGCGACGAGGCCTTCCAGCGCAAATGCATCCGCTGGCTCGACGACTACCTGGCCAGCGGCGGCACCTTGCTGCTGGTGTCGCACTCGCTCTACCACGTGCGCAAGCTGTGCCGGCGCGCGCTGTGGCTGCAGGACGGCAAGGTCCGGGCGCTGGGCGACGTTTTCGACGTCAGCCAGGCCTATGAAGCGGCGCAGGCGGAAAAATCCGCCGGCGAGGTCGCCAGCGAAACCGCCGTGCAGCCGCGCCTGCCGGGCGAAATCAGCCTGCAGTCGTTCCGTCTGCAGGGCGACGACTCCCACGAGGCGGTGACGCTGGGGCAGGGCGCCGGCCTGGCCTGCGACCTGGTGCTGCACAGCCGCGACGGCCGTGCGCCGGTGGCGATGCTGGGCTGGCTGCACGCCGACGGCACGCCGGTCTACGGCGTCAGTTCGGAAATGGACGCCGTCGCGCCGGAGCCGCTGGGTGACGGGCACTTCGCCTTCCATGTGGATTTCGATGCATTGCCGCTGCTGCCCGGCCGCTACCGTCTGCGCGCCGTGGCCCTGGACGCCGAAGGCCTGCGCCTGTTCGACCAGCGCGAGCGCGAAGTGGTGGTCCGCGGCGAGTCCCGCGAATTCGGCCTGGTGCGGTTGCAGCACCGGTGGGGCAGGCCATGAGCCCGCTGCCGACCGTCATCGTGCCCATCCACAACGCCTTCGAGGCCGTGGATGCCTGCCTGGCCTCGCTCGACCGTACGCTGCCGGCCGGCAGCAAGGTGCTGCTGGCCGACGACGCGTCCACCGACCCGCGCATCAGCCCCATGGTGCGCGGCTGGTGCTATCGCAGCGCCCTGGACGCCCGCTATGTCCTGCGCGAGCAGAACCTGGGCTTCCCCGCCAACTGCAATGCCGCCTTCGCAGAGACTGGCGATGCCGACCTGGTGTTGCTCAATTCAGACACCATCGCCACGCCCGGCTGGCTGCAGCAGATCGCCCGCTGCGCCGACCGCGACCCGCGCATCGCCACCGTCACGCCCTGGTCCAACAATGCGGAGATCTGCAGTTTCCCGCGTTTCTGCGAAGCCAACCCGGTGCCCGAACACCCCGACAGCGTGGCCGAAGCCGCTGCGATGACCCTGGAGCCGGACCTGGCCGAACTGCCCACGGCCGTGGGCTTTTGCATGTACGTCCGGCGCGCCGCGCTGCGCCAGCTGGGCGGCTTCGACGCGGCCACCTTCGGCCTGGGTTATGGCGAGGAAAACGACTTCTGCCTGCGCGCCGCCGCCATGGGCTGGCGCAACGTGCTGTGCGAAACCGCTTACGTGGTGCACCAGGGCAACGCGTCCTTCGGACCACTGGACATCGCCCCCAACGGCGACAACCTGGCCCGGCTGCTGGCGCGCTGGCCCGATTACAACGAACGCGTGGCCCGGTTCATCATGGCCGACCCGCTGCGTCCGCACCGGCAGCGCCTGCAGGAGAACCTGGAAAAACTCGCGCGTTCAGGCCCGCAGCGCGACCTGTTCGGCTAGCATCTGCCCATGTCCGAACACCCCGTCCTGCCGTTCACCGGCGAGCGCTACACGCCCGAGCGCGGCCTCGAGATCGCCTACGAACACTGGCACCGCTACGCCCTGGCGCGCCCGCTGGCCGCCGGCCGGCGCGTGCTCGACGCGGCCTGCGGGGAAGGCTACGGCAGCGCCCTGATGGCCCATGCCGGCGGCCAGGTGCTGGGCCTGGACCTGGACGCCGGTGCCGTCGGGCATGCCCGGGCGCGTTATGCCGGCGTGCCCGGCCTGGCTTTCGAACAGGCCGATGCCACCGCCCTGGACCACCTGGCCGACGCCAGCTTCGACCTGATCCTGAGTTTCGAAACCCTCGAGCACGTGCAGGCCCAGGAGCGGCTGCTCGACGGCTTTGCCCGCCTGCTGGCCCCCGGCGGCCTGCTGCTGGTGTCCACGCCCGACAAGCGCGTGTACACCGACCTCACCGGCGAAGTGAACCCGCACCACGTGCGCGAGCTCTACCGAGACGAGTTCGAGGCCCTGCTGGCGGCGCGATTCCCGGCGCGTCGCCTGTTCGGGCAGAAGCTGCTGTTCCAGTCGGTGTTGTGGGACCTGGCCGGGCGCGGCGCGGCCGACGCCAGCACCGCCACCCCGGAAGGCCTGCGGCCCGGCCTGGCCTACGAACCGATGTACCTGGTCGCCGCCTGCGCCCGCGAGCCGCAAGTCCTGGCGGCCCTGCCGGCGCTATCCCTGCACGGCGACCTGGCCGAAAGCGTGTACGCCGACTACCGCGACGAAGTGCGCCGCAACCGCGCCGCCGCCGCCCACATCGCCCACCTCGAGGGCGAGCTGGCCCGACTGCGGGGCGACCCGTGAGCCAGCGCACCGTACCCCAGGGCGCGCTGGATTTCGGTGCCCGCGACGTCGGCGTGGTGGTGGTGACCCATGCCAGTGCCAGCACCATCGAGCGCTGCCTGTCAGCGCTGCTGGCGGCCCGGCAGGTGATGCGCATCATGGTGGTGGACAACGCCTCGGGCGACGACACCTGCGCGATCGTCGAGCGCCTCGCCGCCCGCGACCCACGCATCGGCCTGGTGCGCAACGACGACAACCGCGGCTTCGCCGCCGCCTGCAACCAGGGCGCGACCGCCATCGCCCAGCCCTGGATCGCCTTCGTCAATCCCGATGCCTTCGTCGAACGCGACACCCTGGCCCGCCTCGCCGAAGTCGCGATGGCGCGCGCCGGTGCCGGCCTGCTGGGCGTCGAGCACCGCGACGAAACCGGCGTGCCGGACCCTGCCTCGCGCCGCAGCGATCCCTCGCTGCGCGAGCAGCTTTTTTCGTTCGGCCGTCGCGACAACCTGTTCATGGGTCGCGACCCCGGGCAGGACGTGCAGCCGGTGGACGCGGTGTCGGGCGCGCTGATGTTCCTGCCGGCGGTGCTGTTCGTGCGCATCGGTGGGTTCGACGACGGCTACCGCCTGCACGCCGAGGACCTGGACCTGTGCCGCCGCGTGCGCCAGGCCGGTTACGAGGTGCTGGTGGTGAACGACCTGGCCGTCACCCACCTGCGCGGCGTGTCCAGTCGCCGCCGCCCGGCCTGGGTGGAATGGCAGAAACACCGGGGCATGTGGCGCTATTTCCGCAAGTTCGAGGCGCAACAGACGCCGATGTGGTTGCAGCCGCTGCTGTTCCTGGCGCTGTGGCTGCACCTGCCGCTGACGTTGGCCCGTAAGCTATGGCGATGAACCGCAAGCCCGCCCGCAGCATCTATCTCGCCCACCTGGACATCGTGCACGGCTGCCAGCTGCGTTGCCTGGGCTGCCCGAATTCGATCCTGCAGCCCAAGATCAGCCAGGTGCCGGAAGCGGACTTTGCCGCGATCCTGGCCAACATCGACGTCGACCGCATCCATTTGCTGCGCCTGTTCAACTTCGGCGAACCGCTGCTGCACCGCAATCTTTCCGGCCTGCTGGCGCATATCCCGAAGCAGCGCTGGACCGTGGAGCAGGTCGAACTCTCGACCAACGCGCAGAAGGTCTACTGGGACGATTTCGAAAAGGCGATCGCCGGCGGCGTGCTCAGCCGCATCATCGTCAGCTGCGACGGCGACGGCACGCCGGAGGAATACGAACGCCTACGGCCGCCGTCGCAGTGGTCGAAGCTGGAAGAATTCCTCGAGCGCACCAAGGCGCTGTGCGACAAGCACGGCCAGGACATCGAGCTGCGCACGATGACGGTGTGTGAAGACGAAGCCTCGCGCGAGCGCTGGAATGCCTTCCTGCTGCCGCGCGGCTGGACGCCGCGTTTCCGGCGCTGGATGTGGCTGCCCGAATCGAGCCAGAACCTCACCGGCCGCGATCCGCAGCCGGGCCAGGGCGTCTGCCTGTTCATGGCCGACCCGGCGGAATTCACCGACCACCCCTGGGACGGGGAAGTGAACCAGTTGTACATGGACGCCGACGGCACCGTGGTGCCCTGCTGCGTGCATCCCCAGGCCGGCATCCTGGGCAACCTGCGCGAGCAGTCCTACAACGAGGTGCTGGCGGGCGCCGCCCGCGCCGGCTTCGTCAACGAGCTGCGCGACAACCGCGCCGGCATGCGCATCTGCGGCGGCTGCGAAGTCGGCCCCGCCGGCGCCGCCGGCCCGCCGCAGGACGCCGCCCTCGACGGCGGCAACAACTAAGCCCGAACCCCTGTAGGAGCGCCTTCAGGCGCGAATCCCTCATCGGGCCACTGTGGGAGGGACGTCAGCCCTAAAACGTTAATACCGCGTGAAAGCGGCCACCCGCCATATGAACGGCGGATAAATCCTGCTAGGTTCCGGATTACTTTGCGACGGACAGCACACTTTCGTGCCCGCCGCGTCCCTGTCCAGTGGAGGACCTTCGTGAACAAGCTGACCCGCAATCTGCTCTGCACTGCCGTTGCAATCGCGTTCTCGGGCGCGGCCCTGGCTGCCCAGCCGGACGCCGATCGCTACATCGTCAAGTTCAAGGATGGCGCCCGCGGCAACGTCGAGAACGCCGTCCGCGCCTCCGGCGGCAGCGTCAAGTTGCAGATTTCGGGCATGAACGCGATGGCCGTTTCGGTTCCCGCGGCCGCGCTCAATGGCCTGCAGAACAACCCGAACATCGAATACGTCGAACAGGACCACCCGCGTTACCTGATGGCCCTGTACAACGACGACGCCGGTGACCCGACGACGTCCCAGCTCACTCCCTACGCGATCTACCAGTCGCAGGCCAACCAGGTCGCGCTGAACCTGGCGGGCGCCAAGAAGGTCTGCGTCATCGATTCCGGCCTGGCTTATTCGGGCCAGGGCGAGACGGGCGGTCCGAACATGGACTTCTCGGACAGCAACATCACCGGCAGCAACGACAGCGGCACCGGCAACTGGTTCCAGGACGGCGGCCCGCACGGCACCCACGTCGCCGGCACCATCGCGGCGCTCGACAACGGCTTCGGCGTGGTCGGCATGGCGCCCGGCAATCCGCTGCATATCGTCAAGGTCTTCAACGAGGCGGGCTGGGGCTATTCCTCCGACCTGGCCAACGCGGCGTCGAAGTGTTCGCAGGCCGGCGCGAAGATCATCTCCATGAGCCTGGGCGGTGGCGGCGCCAACAGCACCGAGCAGACGGCGTTCGACCAGTTCACGGCCAATGGCGGCCTGGTCATTGCCGCGGCGGGCAACGACGGCAACAGCGTTCGTTCCTATCCGGCCGGCTACAAGTCGGTGATGATGATCGGCGCGAACGACGCCAACAACCAGATCGCGGACTTCTCGCAGTTCCCGTCCTGCACGGTCACGACGGGGCGCGGCCGCAACGCCAGCACCGAGACCCACGACGGCTACTGCGTGGAAGCGACGGCCGGCGGCGTGGACACGCTCTCCACCTATCCGGCCGGTGGCGCCACGCTCTCCACGCTCGAGGCCGACGGCAGCGGGTTTGCCTCGTCGGCCATGGAAAACGTCGGCTCCGCCTCCGGCGCCACCTTCTTCATGGGCACCGCGGAGTCGACGGCCGCCGGCGCGGCCGGCCGGATCTGCGTGATCGACCGCGGCGTGATCTCCTTCCACGACAAGGTGAAGAACTGCCAGAACTCCGGCGGCATCGGCGCAATCGTCATCAACAACGAGGCGGGCATGCTGTACGGAACGCTCGGCACCGCCAACACCACCTCGATCCCGGCGGTGGGCGCCGCGCTCGAGGACCGCGGCTCGCTGGTGGGTTCGGCCTCCGCCTCGATCAGCATCGGTGCCAGTGACTACGGCTACATGAGCGGCACCTCGATGGCCACGCCGGGCGTGTCCGGCGTCGCGGCGCTGGTGTGGTCGAATCACCCGACCTGCACCGGCACGCAGATCCGCGACGCCCTCAAGGCCACGGCCGCGGACGCGGGCGCGGCGGGCACCGACGTCTACTTCGGCTACGGCATCGTCAAGGCCAAGGCGGCAAGCGACTTCCTGGCCGCGAACGGTTGTGGTGGTGGGAGCGAGCCGCCGCCGCCCGCGGGCGCCCCGAGCGATCTCAGCGGCTCGGTCAGCAAGCGCGGCAAGAACTACAACTACAGCCTGTCCTGGAACGGCGGTGGCGCGACGGTGGACATCTTCCGGAATGGCAGCAAGATCGCCACCGAAAGCAATTCCGGTCGCTTCAGCGAGAACCTGGGCGCCACCTCCGCGAGCTACCAGGTGTGCAATGCCGGTACCGCCACCTGCTCGGCGAGCATCATCGTCGCGTACTGAGTCACCAACGGCGATTCGTTCCACGGAAGGCCCGCGCGAGCGGGCCTTCTGCATTGGCTGCCCTGCTGCATCTCCGTGTGCGCGTCGTGGTCGAACTGCCGCGATTACCGCCCCTGGTCCGGGCCCCCGATCAAGCCTTCCATCGCCGCGACCAGTTCGCGGCATCGCAGCGTATCCAGGGCGTCCGGGTGGGGTGGCGCGAAGCAGCCGGAATCGTTGTCGAAGTACAGGCCGTTCGCTTCCGCGAACTCGTCCGACAGGGCCGCACGCACCAGGACGTCGGCGCCGGTGCGCAGGTCGCCACCTTCCACGCCGAAGCCTTCCCGGACCATCTTGCTGCCAAGCATCGAGCCAGGGTTGACGGCAACGACCACCGGCCCCGCCTTGCCGAGCGACAGGGCCAGGTGCCGCGACCACTGTGTCAGCGCCAACTTGCTTTGTGCATAAGCGGCCATGTCGTCCAGCCGGACATTGCCGGCGAGTGCCGCCGGATCGACGCGCGCCTGGGCGGCCGAAGACAGGTTGACCACCCGGCCGCCGTTGCCCAGCAGTGGCAGCAGGCGGCGGGTCAGCAGCCAGGGCGCAATCGTGTTGACGACAAAGCGTACGTCCAGCCCCGCGTCGGTACGCGGCGACGGCGTGCGCAGGACTCCGGCATTGTTGACCAGTACATCGAGTCGCTCATGCCGTGCGGCGACCTCGGTCGCCAGCTCTTCGACCGCGTCGAGCCGCGAAAGGTCTGCAAGGAAAGTCCCGATCCGGCCGGCGCCGGGCAGGGACGACAGCATCGTCCGCGCCGACGCCAACTTCCCGGCGTCGCGGCCGTGCAGCAGCACTTCATGGCCGCGGGACACCAGCTGCCGGGCGGTCTCAAGGCCGATGCCATCGGTGGAACCGGTGACGAGTATCGTCCGCGCCATCAGGCCTGCACCTCCACCACGACCTTGCCGATCGCCTGGCCGCTGCCCAGCCGGTCGTAGGCGGCGCCCACCTCTTCGAAGGCGAATCGCTGCGGGTCCAGCAAGGGCTTGAGTCCACCGGCGTCGATGATGGCGGCGAGCTTGCCCAGGATCTCGCCATGCGATTCCCGATGCCGGTCGTGGAGCATCGGGATGAGCATGAACACCACGTGCAACGACAGCCCCTTGAAGTGGGCCGGTGCCAGGTCCAGCTCGAGCAGGGACACGGTGGTGGCGACCTGGCCATTCAGGGCCGCCGCTTCGAAGGAGTTCGCGAGATTCGCGCCGCCCACCGAGTCGAAGACCACGTCGAAGCCGGCGCCGCCGGTATGCCGCGCGACATAGTCCGCCACCGGTTCCCTGAGGTAGTCGATCGGGGTGGCGCCGTAGGATCGGATTATCGCGGCCTGTTCTTCGCCGCCACCAGTGGCATAGACCTCGGCGCCGGCATGGCGCGCGAGTTGAACAGCGACATGGCCGACGCCGCCTGCGCCCCCGTGCACCAGCACCTTCTGGCCGGCGCGGATGCCGGTGCGCTGCAGCCCTTCCCAGGCCGTGATAGCCACCAGCGGAAGTGCCGCAGCCTCACGCATCGAAAGCGAGGCAGGCTTGCGGGCGATGAGCCGGGTATCGGCCACCATGGCTTCCGCCAGTGCGCCCTGCAGGTCGGCCAGGCCGCCGGCGCAGCCGTATACCTCGTCGCCGGGAACGTAATCGACGACGCCTTCACCCACCGCCTCGACGGTGCCCGCGAAGTCCATGCCGAGCACCGCGGGCAGGGCCGGTGCGAACGGCAGCTGGGTGCCCATGGCACGAATCATCGTGTCGACGGTGTTGATGCTGGTGGCGGCGACGCGCACCCGCACGTGGCCGGCCGCGGGAGCCGGCTGGGGCAGTTCGGCGGCCTTGAATCGGGTGTCGGCACCGTAGGCATCGAGGACCATGGCTTTCATCTGGGTTCTCCTGGGGTGGGGGTCAGTTCGACCGTCGCCTTACGATAAGGACCCACAAAAGCGGTAAAAAGCACCTAGAATTGATTCGATAATTCGGAAAATGGATATAAAGCCATGGATACCGAAAGCATCCGGCTCTTCGTGCTTGCGGCGGACAAGCTCAACATCAGCGCGGCAGGGCGCGAACTGGGCATGGCGCCGGCAGTGGCGAGCGCGCGCCTGGCCAAGCTGGAAAAGGCGCTGGGCGCGGACCTGCTCAAGCGCTCCACCCGGAAGGTGACGCTTTCGCTGGAAGGCGCGGAATTCCTGCCCTACGCGCGGGAGATCCTGGCCCAGGAAAACGCGGCGCTGGCCGCGCTGGGCCATGGCCACCTGACCGCGTCGGGCACGCTCAGGTTCACGGCGCCCAGCACGTTCGCGCAGCTGTACATCGCGCCGGTGCTTCCGACCTTCCTGGCATTGCATCCGGGCATCAGCCTGGACCTGAGGCTGACCGACATGCCCTTCGACCTGATCCAGGGCAGCTTCGACCTGGCCCTGCGCAACTCGGCGCTCGCCGACACCAGCCTGAAGGCGCGCAAGCTGGCCGACGACACCCGTATCCTGTGCGCGTCGCCCGGTTACCTGCGACGCCACGGCGTGCCGGGCCACCCCGATGATCTGGCCGGCCACCAGTTGATCGCCTTCAAGGAGCCGGTGGCCCTGCCGCTACGCGGTCCCGGCGGCGCAGCCGGGCAATTCAATCCACGTGGGGCCGGCTGCCGCCTGGTCATGGACGACGGCCTGAGCCAGAAGGTCGCCACGCTGGCCGGGGCGGGCATCTCGGTGAATTCGCTGTGGAGCGTGCACGCCGAATTGCTCGACGGCTCGCTGGTGCGCGTACTGCCGGACTTCACGGTCGACACGCAGGCCGCGCTCTGGCTCGTTTATCCCAAAGCCAACGTCCTGACCGCGAAGGTCAGGATATTCATCGATTTCCTGCTCGAATACGTCGGCAGCAAGCCGGTCTGGACCGTGCCGACGTCTGCGACGGGTCGCCAGGCTACTTGAGGGCCTTGTAGCGCAGGCGGTGCGGGCCGGCGGCCTCGTCGCCGAGGCGGCGGCGCTTGTCTTCTTCGTACTCGCGGTAGTTGCCCTGGTAGAACTCCACGTGCGAGTCACCCTCGAAGGCCAGGATGTGGGTCGCGATGCGGTCCAGGAACCAGCGGTCATGCGAGATGACCATCGTGCAGCCCGGGAACTCCAGCAGCGCATCTTCCAGCGCGCGCAGGGTTTCGATGTCCAGGTCGTTGGACGGTTCGTCGAGCAGCAGCACGTTGCCGCCCTGCAGCAGGGTCTTGGCCATGTGCAGGCGGCCGCGTTCACCGCCCGAGAGCGTGCCCACCAGCTTCTGCTGGTCCTGGCCCTTGAAGTTGAAGCGGCCGATGTAGGCCCGCGACTGGATCTCGACGCCGTTGATGTTGAGGATGTCCGAGCCGCCCGACACCGCCTGCCAGACGTTGAGGTCGCTTTCCAGCGAATCGCGCGACTGGTCCACGTAGGCCAGCTTCACCGTCGGGCCGATGTTGATCTCGCCCGAGTCCGGCTTTTCCTGGCCCGTGAGCATCCGGAACAGCGTCGACTTGCCCGCGCCGTTGGGACCGATGATGCCGATGATCGCGCCGTTGGGCACCGTGAAGTTCAGGTTCTCGAACAGCAGCCGGTCGCCGTAGCTCTTGGACACGTCCTTGAACTCGATCACGTTGTTGCCCAGGCGCTCGCCCGGCGGGATGAAGATCTCGTTGGTTTCGTTGCGCTTCTGGTAGTCGACCGCCTGCAGCTCTTCCAGGCGCGCCAGGCGCGCCTTGCCCTTGCTGCGGCCGCCCTTGGCGTTCTGGCGCGACCACTCGAGCTCGCGCTGCAGCGCCTTCTGGCGCGCCTTTTCCTGCGACTCTTCCTGCTTGAGGCGGTCCGACTTCTGCAGCAGCCACTCGCTGTAGTTGCCCTTCCAGGGAATGCCGCGGCCGCGGTCGAGTTCCAGGATCCACTCGGCGGCGTTGTCGAGGAAGTAGCGGTCATGGGTGACCGCCACGACGGTGCCCGAATAGCGCGCCAGGAACTGTTCGAGCCATTCCACCGACTCGGCGTCGAGGTGGTTGGTCGGTTCGTCGAGCAGCAGCATGTCGGGCTTGGACAGCAGCAGGCGGCACAGCGCCACGCGGCGCTTCTCGCCGCCCGACAGCGGGCCGATCACCGCATCCCAGGGCGGGATGCGCAGCGCGTCGGCGGCCACTTCCAGCTGCTGTTCCAGGGTGTGGGCGTCGCCCGAGGCCAGGATCGCCTCCAGGCGCTCCTGTTCCTTGGCCAGCTTGTCGAAGTCGGCGCCTTCTTCGGCGTAGGCCGCGTAGACCTCGTCCAGGCGCGCCTGCGCCTGCAGGATGTCGCCCACGCCTTCTTCCACCGCCTGGCGCACGGTGTGCTCGGGATTGAGGCGGGGTTCCTGCTCGAGGTAGCCGACCTTGATGCCCGGCTGCGGTCGCGCTTCGCCGGTGAAGTCGGTGTCCACGCCGGCCATGATGCGCAGCACCGTCGACTTGCCGGCGCCGTTGAGGCCCAGCAGGCCGATCTTGGCGCCGGGGAAGAAGGACAGCGAGATGTCCTTGATGATCTGCTTCTTCGGCGGCACGGTCTTGCTGACGCCGATCATGGTGTAGATGTATTGCGACATGGGGTTTCCCGGTACAAAGCCCGCCGGCGCGCGCTTGGCGCGGAGCCGGGCGGGGGTGGGGCCACGCCTGTGGGCGCGGCCGGTCCGTCGATCGGAGGGTGCGCCATTATCGCTGAAACGGCGCCTGGCCTGAACTGCCCGCGTTTTGCCATTTCGCTGCCGTTGCAGCGCCCGATCCGCCTGTTCCCATGCCCTTGGCCGCACTGGGCGGCATCAAACGGGGGATCGCGCCATGCGCATCGGATGGAAACTGGCCCTGGTCGGGCTGCTGCTTGTATTGCTGCTGCTGCCGCTGGCCCTGCTCGACGGCCTGGTGTCGGAGCGCCAGCAGCGCGGTCGCGAAGTCGCCGCCGAGATCGCCCGCGCCACCGCCGGCGAACAGGCCCTGGTGGGGCCGCTGCTGCTGGTGGAGGCCGAACACCGGACCGAACGACGCCGGGTGGTGAACCGCGGCGGCCAGATGAGCGAGGAAACCGAGGAATCGCTGCAGCCCGTCCATTACCTGGTCGGCCCCGAATCCCTGGACATCGAGGCCAGCCTTACCACTGAGAAGCGCGGACGCAGCCTGTTCAGCGTGCCGGTGTACCTGGCCTCCCAGCAGATCACCGGCCGGTTCCGGCACGTGGCGCCGCCGGTGGACGTCGGTGAGCTGCGACCCCGCCGCGCCTGGCTGGTCCTGGGGCTGGGCGACAACCGCGGCGTGCGCCGCATCGGCGTGACGCTGGCCGGCCGGGCCGCCACCGTCGAACCCGGCTCGCGGGTGGCCTGGCTGGGCGAGGGCCTGCACGTGCCGGTGCCGCTGGCGGCGCTGGACGGCGAATTGCCGTTCGCGGTGGACCTGGCGCTCGCGGGCACCGGTTCGCTGGCCTGGGCGCCGGTGGGCGACGAGAACAGCATCCGCCTGGCCGGCGACTGGCCGCATCCGGGCTTCGAAGGCCACCACCTGCCGGACCAGCGCGAAGTCGGCGAAGCCGGCTTCAGCGCCCGCTGGGCGGTGTCGCGGCTGTCGAGCCGGGTTTCGCAGGCGCTGGCCGACTGCGGGCCGACGGACGGCGCCTGCAGCGGCGTTTTCGAGGGCGCCTTCGGGCTGCGGCTGGTCGAGCCGGTGGACCGCTACCTGATGACCGAACGGGCGATGAAGTACGCGCTGCTGTTCCTGGGCCTGGTGTTCGGCGCGGTTTTCCTGGTCGAGGCGCTGGCCGAGCGGCCGGTGCACTTCGTCCAGTACGGCCTCACCGGGCTGGCGATGGCGATGTTCTACCTGCTGCTGCTGTCGCTGTCCGAACACGTGGGCTTCGGCCCGGCCTATGCGGCGGCGGCGCTGGCCTGTTCGACCCTGCTGGGCTACTACCTGGCCGGGGTGCTGGGCGGCCGGGGCCGGGGAATCGGCTTCGGCCTGGGCCTGGCCGGCCTGTATGGCCTGCTGTACCTGCTTCTGCGCTCCGAGGACCATGCCCTGCTGGTCGGCAGCGGGGTGCTGTTCGCGGCCCTGGCGAGCGTCATGGCGCTGACCCGGCGGGTGGATTGGCACCGCCTGGGCCGCGCCTGAGGGCCGGGGCCGGCGCCGGGCCGCCCGATGGGCCCGGCGCTGGCCGCAAACCCCTGTCGGGGCTACAATTTCGCGCTTGAAAGCCATTCAAGGAAGCGCGCCCCGATGTTTGCCAAGGACATGCAGATCGCTGGTTACGACGACGACCTGGCCCGGGCCATCGCCCAGGAAGCCCAGCGCCAGGAGGACCACGTCGAACTGATCGCCTCGGAAAACTACGCCAGCCCGCGCGTGCTGGAGGCCCAGGGCAGCGTGCTGACCAACAAGTACGCCGAAGGCTACCCGGGCAAGCGCTACTACGGCGGCTGCGAATACGTGGACATCGCCGAGAAGCTGGCGCTCGAACGCGTCAAGCAGCTCTTCGGCGCCCACTACGCCAACGTGCAGCCGCATTCGGGCTCGCAGGCCAACGCCGCGGTCTACCTGGCGCTGCTGCGGCCGGGCGACACCATCCTGGGCATGTCGCTGGCCCATGGCGGCCACCTCACCCACGGTGCCAAGGTCAACTTCAGCGGCAAGATCTTCAACGCCGTGCAGTACGGCGTCGACGAGCAGGGCCTGATCGACTACGACGAAGTCCAGCGCCTGGCCACCGAGCACCAGCCCAAGATGCTGGTCGCCGGCTTCAGCGCCTACTCCCAGGTCATCGACTGGGCGCGCATGGCCGAGATCGCCAAGTCGGTCGGCGCGTTCTTCTTCGTGGACATGGCGCACGTGGCCGGCCTGGTCGCCGCCGGCGTCTACCCGAACCCGCTGCCGCACGCCGACGTGGTCACCTCCACGACCCACAAGACCCTGCGCGGCCCGCGCGGCGGCATCATCCTGGCCCGGGCCAACGAAGCGCTGGAGAAGAAATTCCAGTCGCTGGTGTTCCCCGGCACCCAGGGCGGCCCGCTGATGCACGTCATCGCCGCCAAGGCGGTGGCCTTCAAGGAAGCGCTCGAGCCCGGCTTCAAGGACTACCAGCAGCAGGTCGTCAGGAACGCCCAAGCCATGGCCAAAACGATGATGGCGCGTGGTTACAAGATCGTCTCCGGCGGCACCGAAAACCACCTGATGCTGATCGACCTGATCGGCCGCGACGTCACCGGCAAGGACGCCGAGGCCGCACTGGGCGCTGCCCACATCACCGTCAACAAGAACGCCGTGCCGGGCGACCCGCGTTCGCCCTTCGTCACCTCGGGCCTGCGCATCGGCACCCCGGCGGTCACCACGCGGGGCTACAAGGAAGCCGAGTGCGTGGCGCTGGCGAACTGGATGTGCGACGTGCTCGACGCGCCCACCGACGACAACGTCATCGCCGGCGTGCGCGACAACGTCACCAAGCAGTGCCGGGCCTTCCCGGTCTACGGATAAACCCACCCGGATGCATTGCCCCTTCTGCCAGCACAGCGACACCCGCGTGATCGACTCACGCGTGTCCGACGACGGCAGCACGATCCGCCGTCGCCGCGAGTGCGAGGCCTGCAACGAACGTTTCAACACCTTCGAGACCGCCGAGCTCAAGCTGCCGGCCATCGTCAAGAGCGACGGCCGGCGCGAAGCCTTCGACGAGCGCAAGCTGCGGGTCAGCTTCGACCGGGCGCTGCAGAAGCGGCCGGTGTCGGCCGAGGAAATCGACCTCGCGGTGCGCGGCGTCATCCATGCCCTGCGCCTGAGCGGCGAACGCGAGCTGCCGTCGCTGCGCGTCGGCGAGTTCGTGATGGCCGAGCTCAAGAAGCTCGACCAGGTGGCCTACGTGCGCTTCGCCTCGGTGTACCGCAAGTTCGAGGACGTGCAGGCCTTCCGCGAGGAGATCGAGCGGCTCGAACGCGACCTGCCGGGCCTCGAGGGCCTGCAGTTGCCCTTGCTGGAAGCGGCGACGGACAAGGCCAAGAAGTGAACGCGCACGACCACGCCCACATGGCCCGCGCGCTGCAGCTGGCCGAACGCGGCGTGTTCACCACCAAGCCCAACCCGGTGGTCGGCTGTGTCATCGCCGACGGCGGCCGCGTGCTTGGCGAGGGCTGGCACGAACGCGCCGGCGAGCCCCATGCCGAAGTGATGGCGCTGCGCGCCGCCGGGGGCCGCGCCGCCGGTGCGACCGCCTACGTCACGCTCGAACCCTGCGCCCACCATGGCCGCACGCCACCCTGCGCCGACGCGCTGGTGGCGGCCGGCGTGACCCGCGTGGTCGCGGCCTGCCGCGATCCTTTCTACCAGGTGGCCGGGCAGGGCTTCGCCAAGCTGGCGGCGGCCGGCATCACGGTCGAACATGGCCTGATGGAAGCCGCGGCGCGGCACCAGAATCGCGGCTTTTTCTCCCGCATCGAACGCGGGCGACCCTGGGTGAGGGTGAAGCTGGGCATGAGCCTGGACGGGCGCACCGCGCTCGAGGACGGCAGCTCGAAGTGGATCACCTCCGACGCCGCGCGCGCGGACGTGATGCGCTGGCGCGCCCGCTCGGGCGCCATCATGACCGGCATCGGCACGGTGCTGGCCGACGACCCGCGGCTGACGGTGCGCCTGGCCACCGACGAGGCCTTCGTGCCGCCGCTGCGGGTGGTCCTGGACGAACGCGGCCGGCTGCCCGCCGCCTCCGGCCTGTTGACCGACGAGGCCGCGCCGACGCTGGCGGTGCACGGCGACGACGTGGTGCCCGACTACGGCGACAACGTGGACGCCTTCGCGGTGCGCCGCGCCGGCGCGGGGCTGGACCTGGGCGCGGTGCTGTCGCAGTTGGGCCAGCGCGGCGTCAACGAACTGCAGGTCGAATCCGGTGCCACGCTGGCGGGTGCGCTGGTGGCCGCCGGCCTCGTCGACGAGCTGCTGCTCTACGTCGCGCCGGTGTTGCTCGGCGACCGCGGCCGCCCACTGCTCGCCGGCGTGACGCCCGCCACCATGGCCGACCGCATCGGCCTGCGCCTGCTCGAAACCCGCCAGATCGGCCCCGACCTCCGCCTCCTCCTCGGCCCCTGACCCCCGGACCTCCGGACCCCGGACGCCTGGCCCCTGTAGGAGCGCCTTCAGGCGCGAAGCTTTTGCCTTGTGTTTCCGCAAGCCGGGCTTGGAGTCGTGGTGCCTACGCGGGTGGAGGCAGCGTGCAGTCGCCCTGGCCGACACGCCGCAAGTACCTCCATGTAGGCTCTTCGTCGACGTCCTTGTCTCCGAAGGTCGGCCAGGGCGACTGCACGCTACCTCCTCGAAATGACGTCGTGGCCGCCGGGCAAGCAGCGGGGAATTGACGTCGGAAACAGGTACCGGCCCCCGATCACTGGCGCGCGCCAGGCACTTCGACGCGAAGCGTCGGGCTGGCAACCCGCGGCCCGTGATTGAAGTGGGAGCGTCGTCGTGCACGCTATGTCCTCGACGAAGCGGAAGGCAGGATGCCTGCAGCGTCCGGCCGTGAGCTGGTCATGGATGACGCTTGCGACCGGCCGGGCGGCGAGGACGTAGCGTGCGCGGCGGCGCCTCCGACAAAGGCAGCACGGGCCGCTGTGCCTGCCTTATGGGCAGGGCCAAGGGCTCGGGACTGAAGTCCCTCCCACAGGGACGGGAAGCTTCGCGCCTGAAGGCGCTCCTACAGGGGTGGGGGCCTTGGGGGCATGGGGACGGACTGTTGCAGGGCGCGGGGCCGCGTCTGCTGGGGAGCCCGCGTACAATGGCGGGCTCCCGGCACGGGCCGGATTTCGGGTGTTGCGATGTTCACGGGATTGATCCAATCGGTGGGACGGCTGCTGGCGCGCGAGCCGCGTGGCGGCGACCAGCGGCTGCGTTTTGGCTGGGGTGGCCTGGGCCACGACGACATCGCCCTGGGCGAGTCGATCGCCGTGAACGGCTGCTGCCTGACGGTCGTCGCCTTCGACGGCGAGGGCTGGGACGCCGATGTCTCCAATGAAAGTCTCGCGCACACCACCCTGGGCCAGCTGCCCGTAGGCGCGGCCGTGAACCTCGAACGTTCGCTGCTGCCGACCGATCGCCTCGGCGGCCACCTGGTCTCGGGCCACGTCGATGCCGTCGGCCGCGTCGAGAAAGTCTGGGACGACGGTCGCAGCCAGCGCTGGCGTTTCGCCGCGCCGGCGTCGGTGCTGCGCTACGTCGCCGTGAAGGGATCGATCGCCGTCGACGGCACCAGCCTGACCGTCAACGCCGTCGATGCCCGGGGGTTCGAAGTGAACCTGGTGCCACACACCGTCGCCCACACCGCCTTCGCTGAAACCAGGGCGGGTGACGACGTCAATCTCGAGGTCGACACCGTCGCCCGCTACGTCGAACGGCTGCTGGCCGCGCGCGAGGAATCCGCATGAGTTTCGCCCCTGTCTCCGAACTGCTCGAGGAAATCCGCCAGGGCCGCATGGTCGTGGTAGTGGACGACGAGGATCGTGAAAACGAGGGCGACCTCATCATGGCCGCCGAGCTGGTCAAGCCGGCCGACATCAACTTCATGGTCACCCACGCCCGCGGCCTGGTCTGCCTCTCGCTCACCCGCGAACGCTGCCGCCAGCTCGGCCTCGGGCCGATGGTGCGCGACAACAATTCGCCGTACCACACCAATTTCACCGTCAGCATCGAAGCCGCCGAGGGCGTCACCACTGGCATCAGCGCCTACGACCGCGCGCACACCATCCGCACCGCCGTGCGTCCCGACGCCGCGGTCGAGGACCTGACCCAGCCCGGGCATATCTTCCCGCTGATGGCCCAGCCCGGCGGCGTGCTCACCCGCAGTGGCCATACCGAAGCCGCCAGCGACCTGGCCCTGCTCGCCGGCCTGGAACCGGCCGGCGTGCTGGTGGAGATCCTCAACCCCGATGGCTCGATGGCGCGCCGGCCGGAACTGGAGAAGTTCGCCGCCGAGCATGGCTTGAAGATCGGTTCGATCGAGGACCTGATCCGGCATCGGCTGGAAACCGAGCACACGGTCGAACGCGTCGACGTGCGCGACATCCCCACCGCCTACGGCGACTTCAGCCTGGTCACCTACCGCGACCGGCTCAGCCGCGACCTGCATTTCGCCCTGGTGCGCGGCCAGCCCCGGGCCGACACGCCCACCCTGGTGCGCGTGCACGTGAAAAACCCGCTCTCGGACGCCCTGCACTGGCAGCGCGCCGATTTCGGCGTCGCCACCGGCGACGCCCTGGCGGCCGTGGCGGAGGCGGGCGAGGGCGTGGTGGTGGTGCTGTCCGAACCGATGGGCCCGGACGACCTGCTGGCCCGCATCACCGAGTCGGCAACGCCCGAGCCCCCGCGTGCGCGCGAGTGGCGCCGCAACGGCGCCGGTGCCCAGATCCTGCACGACCTGGGCCTGGGCAAGCTGCGCGTGCTGGGCACGCCGCGTCGCCAGGTCGGCCTGGCCGGATTCGGCCTGGAAGTGGTCGAGTACGTGGAGGGGGGACGGGCGCGGTAAACTGCCGGCCTTTCCTCCCACAAAGCCCCCCATGGCCCACTACGAAGGCGACGTCCGCAGCCCCGCTTCGGCCCGTTTCGCGATCATCGCCAGCCGCTGGAACCCGCGCATCACCGATGCGCTGGTGGACGGTGCCCGCCGCGCCTTCGCCGGCAACGGCGTGGCCGACGAGGCCGTGGACGTGATTCGCGTCCCGGGCGCCTGGGAGCTGCCGGTGGCCGCCGCCAACGCGCTCGACCGCGTCGGCTACGCCGGCCTCGTCTGCCTGGGCTGCGTGGTGCGCGGCGATACCCGCCATTTCGAACAGGTCGCCGACGAATGCGCCCGTGGCCTGATGCGCGTCGCGCTCGACACCGGCGTGCCGGTGGCCAACGGCGTGCTGGCGGTGGATGGCTACGCCGACGCCGAGGCGCGTGCCGGCGGCGCCCACGGCAACAAGGGCGAAGAAGCCGCCCTGGTGGTGATCGAGATGGCCAACCTGATTGGAAAACTGGCATGAAGCATCCCAGACTCGACGGCGTTGACCCGCAGGCGCGCTCGCGCGCCCGCCGCCGTGCCCTGCAGGCGGTCTACGCCTGGCAGATGTCCAACACGGCGATCACCAAGGTGATCGACCAGTTCCGCAACGAACAGGACATGGAGATCGCCGACGTCGAATACTTCGAGGACCTGGTCCGCGGCGTCCACACCCACCTGGCCTCGCTCGACGAGGCGCTGGCGGTTTTCCTGGATCGCGAAATCGACCAGGTCGACCCGATCGAGCGCGCGGTGCTGCGCATCGCCGCCTACGAACTGCGGCATCGCATCGACGTGCCCTACCGGGTGATCATCAACGAGGCCATCGAGACCACCAAGCGTTTCGGGTCCGAGCACGGCCATACCTTCGTCAACGGCGTACTCGACCACGCCGCCGCCGACTGGCGCACGGCCGAGGCGCAGGCGCCGCGCCGGTCCTGATGCCGGGCGAATTCGCCCTGATCGACCGCATCCGCGACCGCGCCGGGCGCCGCGACGACGTGGTCCGGGGCATCGGCGACGACGCCGCGGTGCTGGCCCTGCCGGCCGGCCACGAACTGGTGGTGACCTGCGACACCCTGGTCGCCGGCGTGCATTTCCCCGAAGAAACCCTGCCCGCCGACATCGGCTACAAGGCCCTGGCGGTGAACCTGAGTGACCTGGCCGCCATGGCCGCCGCGCCGGCCTGGTGCACGCTGGCGATGACCCTGCCCGACAGCGACGACGCCTGGCTGGACGATTTCCTCGACGGATTCCTGGCGCTCGCCGACGAGCACGGCGTGTCCCTGGTGGGCGGCGACACCACCGCCGGCCCGCTGACGATCACGGTCACCGCGCACGGCCTGGTGCCGGCGGGTCAGGCCCTGCTGCGTTCAAGCGCCCGCGCCGGCGAAGACATATGGGTGACCGGTACGCTCGGCGACGCCGCCGGTGCACTGGCGCAGTGGCGCCAGCGCGGCCCGGCTTCGGCGAAACTGCGCTACCGCCTAGACCGGCCGACGCCGCGCGTGCAGGCCGGCGTGGCGCTGCGCGGTCTGGCCAGCGCCGGCATCGACGTCAGCGACGGCCTGGCCGCGGACCTGGGCCACGTGCTCGCCGCCAGCGGCGTCGGCGCCCGGGTCGACCTGGGCCGCTTGCCGTGTTCGCGCACGCTGGCCGATCACTTCGAGGAAAACCGCCGCTGGGAACTGCAGCTTGGCGGCGGCGACGACTACGAAATCTGTTTCACCGCGCCGGCCGCGAACGCGCTGGCGATCGAACAGGCGATGGCGGCACTGGACCTGCCGGCGACCGTCGTCGGCCAGCTCGAGGCCGAGCCGGGGCTGCGCCTGCTCACGCCCGAGGGCGGCGCCTGGTCGCCGCCGGCCACCGGCTACCAGCATTTCCAGGGCGGCCACGCGTGAGCCGCTTTCCCGAAGGCGCCCGCCGCCGCCTCATGACGCATCCCTTGGGCTGGATCGCCGCCGGTTTCGGCAGCGGCTTTTCCCCCAGGGCGCCGGGCACGGTGGGCAGCATCGTCGCGCTGCTGCCGTGGTGGTTCTTTTTGAAGGACCTGCCGCTGCCGGCCTACCTGGCGGTCGTCGTCGCCGGCTTCGCGCTGGGCTGCTGGGCGGCGCACTGGGTCATTGCCGAAACCGGGATCGAGGATCCCGGTGTCGTGGTCTGGGACGAGTACGTGGGCGTCTGGATCGCCCTGCTGGCCGCGCCTGCCGGCTGGCCCTGGGTGCTGGCCGGCCTGGTGTTGTTCCGGATCTTCGACATCGCCAAGCCCTGGCCCGTCGGCTGGGCCGACAAGAAATTGCACGGCGGTTTCGGTGCGATGCTCGACGATGCCCTGGCCGGGCTCTATGCACTGGGCTTGCTGCAGCTGGCGGTTTGGTTTCTAAGCCAACGCTGAAGCGCTCAAGGCCCCATCACTGACGAAACCCGCGCGCGCAGGGCGGGCACGACCTCGGCGTCGAACCAGGGATTGTGTTTGAACCAGCCCGTGTTGCGCGGGCTGGGGTGGGGCAGGGGGAAGACGCGTGGCGCGTAGTCGCGCCAGTGCTGCACCGTTTCGGTCAGGGTTTTCCGGCGCGTTTCGCCCAGGAAATGTGCCTGCGCGTATTGCCCGATCGCCAGCACCAGTTCCACCTGCCCGAGCAGCGGCAGCAGGCGCGGGTGCCAGGTCGCGCGACATTCGGGTCGCGGCGGCAGGTCGCCCGAGGCCCCGCGGCCGGGATAACAAAACCCCATCGGCACGATCGCCACCTTGGTTTCGTCGTAGAAATCCGACTTGTCCATGCCCAGCCAGCCGCGCAGGCGCACGCCGCTGGCGTCGTCCCAGGGAATGCCGCTGCCGTGCACCAGCGTGCCCGGCGCTTGCCCGACCACCAGCAGCGTCGCGGTTTCGCTGGCGCGCAGCACCGGTCGCGGCCCCAGCGGCAGGCTGGCTTCGCAGAGGCGGCAGGCGCGGATCTCGCCCAGCAGCTGTTCGAGCGCGCTGCGCGGCCGGCTCATGGCTGGCCTTCCGGGGAGGCCGGCAGCACCTTGCCGGGATTGAGGATGCCGGCCGGATCGAACTGGGACTTGATCGCCCGCATCAGGCCCAGCGTGGCCTGGTCGAGCGAGCGCGCCAGCAGCTCGCGCTTGACCAGGCCGATGCCGTGTTCGCCCGACACTTGCCCGCCCAGTGCGATGACCGTGTCGAAGATCGTTTCCAGGGCGGCGTCGGCGCGCCTGGCCTGGTCGGCGTCCGCGGGGTCGTAGAGGATGTTGACGTGCAGGTTGCCGTTGCCGGCATGCCCGAAACAGACGATCGGCAGCGCGTGCAGTCCGGCGGCCGTGCGCACCGCCGCCACCAGCGCGGGCAGCCGCGACACCGGCACCACCACGTCTTCGTTGATCTTGCCCGGCGCGAGCGTGCGCAAGGCCGGCGAGAGCGCCTTGCGCGCCGCCCAGAGCCGGGTTCGCGCGGCCTCGTCGGGTGCGGCCTCCACCGACAGGCAGCCTTCGCCGCCGGCGGCCTGGCGCAGGGCCGCGACGGCGGCGTCGAGCACCGCCTCGTCGCCGTCGGCTTCGATCATCAGCAGGGCGCCGGCATCGGCGGGAAGCTCGGCGCCGCCGACGTCGCGCGCCAGGCGGACGCAGTCGCCGTCCATGAATTCGAGCATCGAGGGCGTGACCGGCTGCGCCATCAGCCGGGCCACGGCCGCGGCGGCGGCCTCGACGTCGGCATAGATCGCACGCAGGGCCAGCCGCTGCGGCGCCAGCGGCGTCAGCTTCAGGGTCGCTTCGACGATCAGCGCCAGCGTGCCTTCCGAACCGATCAGCAGGCGGGACAGGTCGTAGCCGCTGGCGCCCTTGGTGGTCGCCGCGCCGAACTCCACCAGCGCGCCGGCGCCGGTGACGGCCTTGAGCGCCAGCACGTTGTCGCGTGTCGCGCCGTATTTCACCGCCCGCGGCCCGCCGGCATTGCAGGCCAGGTTGCCGCCGATGGTGCTGAAATTGGCGCTGGTCGGGTCGGGCGGCCAGAACAGCCCGTGCGGCGCCAGCGCGGCCTGCAGGTCGCCGTTGAGCAGGCCCGGCTGCACCACCGCGACGCGGTCGCCGGGCCGGATGGCCAACACCTGGTCCATGCGTTCGAACGACACCACCAGCGCGTCCTCGCCAGGCACCGTGGCGCCGGTGGTGTTGGTGCCACGGCCGCGCGCCACCAGCGGCAGGCCGTGGTCGCGGCACAGGCCCACCAGGGCCTGCACCTGGGCGGCGTCCGTCGGCAGGGCCACCGCCAGCGGCAGCCCCTGGCGCCGGGAATTGTCGTAGCCGTAGACCAGCCGCTCGGATTCATCGACCAACAAGCCGCCGGGCCCCAGCAGGGTCCGCAACTCGTCGGCAAGGACGGCAGGCAACTCGGTCATGGGGCGATGGTAGTTGAGTTCGGCTGCCGAGGGGCGGCAGCGGACCTAGACGTCGTCGAGCGTGAATGCAGCCGGCTGCCAGTCGGTTCCGTTGGGCGAGCAGGCGACCACGTCGAAACGGCAGGGCGCATCGGCCAGTGCGGGCTGGCGGGCGAGCCAGGCGCGGGCGGCGAGCACGATGCGGCGGCACTTGCGGCGATCCACAGACGCCAGGCCACCGCCGAAATGCACGTGCCTGCGATAGCGCACTTCGACGAACACGACGAAATCACCGTCGCGCATCACCAGGTCGATTTCACCGAAGCGATAGCTGACGTTGCGCGCCAGCGTGCGCAGGCCTTCGCCTTCCAGCAGCTGGCGCGCCGCGTCTTCGGCGGCTTCGCCGACGCGGCGTCGGTCAGGGCGTGCCGGCATCCGACGGCGTCGCACCGTCGTCGGGATAAAGCGCACCGTCCGGCGCCGGGCGCGGGCGACCGCCGCTGAAGACCGCCCACGCCGGCTGCCGGCGAACCTGGCCGGTGGCGTCGAGGGTGAGGTCGCCGGTGGCGCCGCGCACCTGCGCGCCCGGGTCGGACACCAGCTTGTCCAGGTGCACGGCCAGCTTCCAGGCATCGATGCCGAACGCGAACAGGCGGGCACCGCCGCCCTGCGCGCTGGGCAGGGTATTGCCCAGGGTGTCGGCATCGGGCAAGCCGCCGCGAAGGCCGATCAGCCAGGGCAGTTCCGGGTACTCGATGCCGTCGAGTTCGACGTCCATGCGCAGGTTGGCGCCCGAGAGGATCTGCGAGGTCGCCACGCGCGGCACGCCGGCCAGTCCGGCCGGTTCGACCTGGCTGGCCAGCAGGCGCGCCTCGGCGGCCTTGAGGCTCAGGAACAGGGCGTCGGGGCGCAGGCCGCCGGCCGACTGCACGGCACGCTGCAGGTCGGGCACGTAGTCGGGATTGTCGGCGCGCACGCTGACTTCGCCGATGACTTCGCCGCCACGTTCGCGCAGGTGGTCGCGGAAGGCGGACAGCGCGCGCTGCGAGGTCTCGTCGGCCTGGGCCACCACCAGCACCCGGCGCAGTCCGCGCTGGAGCAGGCGGTCGGCGGCGGCGACGCCTTCGTCTTCCGGCGCCAGCGCGTAGCTGGCGCTGCCGGGCGTGGTCGGGTGCGTGCCGCGGTTGAGCGCCACCGTGGGCAGCGACAGTTCGGGCATGGCGAAGAGCGCGTTCACTTCGTCGCGCGACAGCGGGCCCACCAGCATCTGGGCGCCGTCGCGGGTGGCCTGCTGCAGGGCCGCCGCCAGGCCGCCCGGGGCGCCGGTGTCGTAGAAGCGCAGGGACGGGCGACGGCGGGATTCGCCGTAATAGCCCGCCAGCATGCCGTCGCGCACGGACTGGCCGGCGGCGGCCAGCGGTCCGCTCAGCGGCAGCAGCGCCGCCAGTCGTTCCGGCGGCCGGTAGCCGTCGAATTCAGCCGGCGGCAGGGCGTCCAGGCCCGGCGTCGAGCCGGTGCGGTCGTAGGGGCGCGGCAGCGGCAGGCCCCGCTGCGACAGCGCGCGGCCGGCATAGGCATACAGCGGATGGCCCACCGGCAGGGCCGCGGCCTTGGCCGACAGCGTCTGGTCGGATTCGGCGGAAAGCAGCCCGACGATCCGGCCGACGGTCGCCAGGCGGGTTTCGCCCAGCTGGCGCGTGGCCAGCCAGGCCAGGTCGGCGGCGGCATCGAAGCCCCGGCCCTGGCGCTGCAAGGCATCGGCACGCAGGCCGTGCCAGCGCTCGGCGTAGGCGTCGGGCACGGCGTCGCGGCGCTGGCCGAGCAATTCCAGGGCCGCGCCTGCCTGGTTGGCTTCAAGCCGGAAGCCGGCATTGAGCAGGTCGTGCACGAGCACGTCGCTGCCATCGAGCCGTCGCCGCGACGCATTCGCCCAGGCCGAGCGCGCCGCCTCGCCCTCACCGGCCAGCTGGTGCTGCCAGGCCGCGCGCAGCCAGTTGCGCGCGCTGGCGTCGCCGCGGGCCAGGTTCGCCTGCTGCGCGTACGCGCGGGCCGCTTCGGCGTGCCGGCCTTCGTCGGCGAGCTGCGACGCGGCGGTGGCCGGTGCGCTCGCCGCCGGGGCGCCGGGATCGCGCTGCACCGAAACACTGGCACAGCCGGCGAGCAGGGCAAGGGCCAACAACAGCAGGGCGGTTCGAAGCATGGTCGGGTTCCGGGTTCGTGGCCGGTAAGATGATACCCGGTGCACACGGAGGGCGCGGTCATGACGATCACACAGGCGGGGGCGTTGCACGTGGTGGCAACGCCGATAGGCAACCTGGGCGACCTGACGGTGCGGGCGCGCGAGGTGCTGGCGTCAGTGGATGCGATCTGCGCCGAGGACACCCGCCACACCCGCCAGCTTCTGGGTGCCCTGGGCATCGAGCGCCCGCTGCTGGCGTTGCATGAACACAACGAAGCCGACATCGCCTGGAAGCTGGTCGAACGCCTGAAGGCCGGCGAGTCGCTGGCCCTGGTTTCCGACGCCGGCACGCCGCTGGTCAGCGACCCGGGCTACCGCCTGGTGCGCGAGGTGCGCGCGGCGGGCCTGCGGGTGGTGCCGGTGCCCGGGGCGTGCGCGGCGATCGCGGCCTTGTCGGTCGCCGGCGTGCCCAGCGACCGCTTCTGCTTCGAAGGCTTCCTGCCGGCGAAATCCGGCGCCCGGCGCGAGCGGCTGGCCGAACTGGCGCGCGAACCCCGCACGCTGGTGTTCTACGAAAGCTCACACCGCATCGAGGAATCGCTGGCGGACCTGGTGGCGGTTTTCGGACCCGAACGCGAGGCGGTCCTGGCACGCGAGCTGACCAAGCTCTTTGAAACCGTGCTCGGCGACACCCTGGCCGACCTGGTCGAACGGGTCGCCGCCGACGAAAACCAGCGCAAGGGCGAGTTCGTGCTGGTCGTGCGCGGCTGCGAAGACGACCAGGAGGCCCGGCTGATCGAAGGCCAGCGCATCTACGCCAAGCTGGCCGAACACCTCAAGCCGTCGGTTGCGGCCCGCCTCGCGGCCGACCTCAGCGGCGCCCCCCGCAAGGCGCTCTACGGGGGCTGAGCCCAAAGCTGTGCGAGAATCCGCCCCGGCGGAGTCGGCCGAGGCAGTCGCGTCGCAGCAATGCGCCGAGGAAAGTCCGGGCTCCATAGAGCAGGGTGCCAGGTAACGCCTGGGCGGCGTGAGCCGACGGAAAGTGCAACAGAAAACAAACCGCCGAACGGCCCGCAAGGGTGCGTGGTAAGGGTGAAACGGTGGGGTAAGAGCCCACCGCCCGGGGGGACAACGCCCCGGGGCACGGCAAACCCCACCTGGAGCAAGGCCAAATAGGGGTGCGATGGCATGGCTCGTGCCGCACCCGGGTTGGCTGCTTGAGGCCTGCGGTGACGCAGGTCCCAGAGGAATGACTGTCCACGACAGAACCCGGCTTAATGGCCGGCTCCGCCACTTCCTCTTCTCGCCGATTGCGCAATCGCCCCCTCCGGGGCGGGCCGGCGGCTGTGCGCGCCGGTTTGGGCCACGCGTAGTGACGTGTTTCACGGCTTTGGATCAAATCCATGTGAAACAACAGTTGCCGAATGGTTCTTAAACAAGACTCTCAAGTATCGCGCAAGGCTTTGATCCGCCTACCGAATTTAGCCCCCGATTGTCCTTGACACCCCGTAGGGGCAGGTCTAACGTGGACATCCGAGGGGAATCCCGGTTTTTTGTGGTTTTTAGTGGGCGAGGGCGGACGCAGCGCATGTTCCAGGGCGAAACGGCGATCACGATCGATGACAAGGGGCGGCTGGCCATTCCCACGGCCTACCGCGACCAGGTCGCGCGCGCCTGCGGCAACCGCCTGGTCGTCACCTACAACCCCTACGAAGCCGGCTGCCTGTGGCTCTATCCGGAAGCCACCTGGGAAAAGGTCCGCGACCAGGTCAACGCCCTGCCCAACGCCAAGCGCGTGCACCGCAACCTGCAGCTCAAGCTCGTCGGCGCGGCCACCGTGGTCGAGCCCGACGGCAACGGCCGCGTGACGTTGCCCGCCAGCCACCGCAACGCGGCCGGGCTGGAAAAGAAGGCGGTGCTGCTGGGCATGGGCGGCAAATTCGAATTGTGGAGCGAGCAGGCGCACCTCGCGCAGATCCGTCAGACCATCGGGGAAGACGAGATCAGCGAGGACATGCTCGACCTGAGGCTGTGACGGGGCTGGCCGGGATGCGTCCTGGAACGCAGCCCAGCCATCTCCCGGTGATGTGGGCGCAGGTCATGGACGGCCTGCAGGTGCGCAGGGATGGCAGGTATCTGGATGGCACGTTCGGGCGTGGGGGACATGCACGGGGCGTGCTCGACCGGCTGGGGCCGGATGGACGGCTGTTGGTGATGGACAAGGATCCGGAAGCGATCGCCACCGCACACGCGCTCTTTGGCGCGGACGGGCGGGTCTCCGCCCGCCGCGGCTCCTTCGCCGGCATGGCGGAGTGGGACGAGGCGGCCGCCGGCCTCGACGGCGTCCTGTTCGACCTGGGCGTGTCTTCGCCGCAGCTCGACGTCGCCGCGCGGGGTTTCAGCTTCGGCAAGGACGGTCCGCTGGACATGCGCATGGACCCCGAGTCCGGCGAAAGCGCCGCCGACTGGCTGGCGCGCGCCGACGAACGCGAGATCGCCGACGTGCTGTGGACCTACGGCGAGGAAAAGCTCAGCCGCAAGATCGCCCGCACGATCGTCGCCCGCCGCGGCGAAACCCCGCTCGAGCGCACCGGGCAACTGGCCGACCTGATCGCCTCGGTGCTCGGCCGCGGCGACGGCAAGATCCACCCCGCGACTCGCAGCTTCCAGGCCATTCGCATCTACATCAACCGCGAACTCGAGGATCTCGAGGCCGGGCTCGACGCCGCGCTCAAGGTGCTCAAGCCAGGCGGCCGGCTGGCGGTGATCAGCTTCCACTCGCTCGAAGACCGCATCGTCAAGCAGTTCATCAACCGCCACGCCAAGGCGCCGCCGGGCAACCGCCGGATGCCGGTCGAATTGCCGTTCACGCCGGTCCTGCGCGACCACGGCGGCGCCCTGCGCGCCACGCCCGAAGAAGTGCGCGACAACCCGCGGGCCCGCAGCGCGGTGCTGCGCGTGGCCGAAAAACTCGACGTGCAGGTGCCGCCGGCATGAGCCTTCGCCACTTCCTGATCTTCGTGCTGGCGCTGGCGGTGATGTCCAGCGCCCTGGGCGTGGTCTGGGCGCGGCACCTGCATCGCCAGGCCTACATCGCGCTGAGCACCCTGGAAGGCCAGCGCGACGAACTCAACATCGAATTCGGGCGCCTGCAGCTCGAACAGGCCACCTGGTCCGAGGCCAATCGCATCGAACAGGTCGCTGGTACCCGCCTGGGCATGACCTTCCCAGCCGACACCGACATCGTGGTGCTGCAGCCATGAGCGGACGCAGCAACTACAGCCCGCGCAAGCGCCTGATGGTGGTCGGCGGCATCCTGGGCTGCTGCTGCGCCGTGCTGGTCGCGCGCGCCGCGCACCTGCAGGTGGTCAGCGAGGAGTTCTACCAGCGCCAGGGCGACGCCCGTTTCCTGCGCGAAATCCCCATCGCCACCTCGCGCGGCATGATCACCGACCGCAACGGCGAACCGCTGGCGGTGTCGTCGCCGGTCGAGTCGATCTGGGCCAACCCGCAGGAACTGCTGCTGCACCCCGACCGCCTGCCCGAGCTGGCCCGGTCGCTGTCGATCCCGGAGGACGTGCTGACCCGGCGCGTGTCCGAGCGCGCCGACAAGGAGTTCGTCTACCTGCGCCGGCACCTCAATCCGGACGTCGCCGAGTCGATCACCGGGCTGGGCATCCCCGGCGTGTATTCGCAGCGCGAATTCCGCCGCTTCTACCCCTACGGCGAGGTGATGGCCCACGTGCTGGGCTTCACCAACATCGACGACCAGGGCCAGGAAGGCCTGGAGCTGGCCTTCAACGACTGGCTGACCGGCAAGGAAGGCAGGCAGCGGGTGATCCGCGACCGCCGCGGCCGCATCGTCGAGAACGTCGACCTGGTCGAAGCCGCCGAGGACGGCAAGGAGCTGGCGCTGTCGATCGACCGCCGCATCCAGTACCTGGCCTATCGCGAGCTCAAGTCGGCCCTGGTCGAAACCGGCGCCTCCAGCGGTTCGGTCGTGGTGCTGGACGTGCCCACCGGCGAAGTGCTGGCGATGGTCAACCAGCCGTCGTACAACCCCAATTCGCGGGTCGGCGCCGACGCCGAATCGCGCCGCAACCGCGCGGTCACCGACGTGGTCGAACCCGGCTCGGTCATGAAGGCCTTCACCCTGGCCGCGGCCCTGGAAGCGGGCAAGTTCACCCCGGCGTCGCTGGTGCACACCGCGCCGGGTTACACGACGCTGCCCGGCGGCTACACGGTCAAGGACTTCCGCAACTACGGCACGCTCACCCTGGCGGGCATCCTGACCAAGAGCTCCAACGTCGGCGCCATCAAGGTGTCCAACGAGCTCAGCGCCGAGCACCAGTACGACATCTACCGGCGCTTCGGCCTGGGCCAGCGCAGCGGCAGCGGTTTCCCGGGCGAACTGACCGGCGTGCTGACGCCGGCCGCGACCTGGGGCCCGACCGAAAAAGCCACCATTTCCTACGGCTACGGCCTGTCGGTGACGCCGCTGCAGCTTGCCCGCGCCTACGCGGCGGTGGGCAACGGCGGCCGGTTGATGGAGGTCACCTTCGTCAAGGGACACGCCAGCAAGGGCGTCCAGGTGATCGACCCGGCCGTCGCCACCCAGCTGATGGGCATGCTCGAAACCGTCGTCGGCCCCGAGGGCACCGCCCGCCGCGCCGCGGTGCTGGGCTATCGCGTCGCCGGCAAGACCGGCACCTCGCGCAAGGCCAGCGGCGGTGGTTACGCCGCCAATCGCCACGTGGCGGTGTTCGTCGGCCTGGTGCCGGCGACCAACCCGCGTTTTGCCATGGCCGTGGTCATCCACGAACCGCAGGGCCTGGAGTACGGCGGCGGCGCGGTTTCGGCGCCGGTGTTCCACCGGGTGATGGAAGGCGCGCTGCGGCTGATGGACGTGCCGCCGGACGACATCCAGGGCTGGTACGCGGCGCAATCGAAGAACCAGGCGCGGCAGGACCGCAGCCGCGCCCCGGCCCCGGCCGCGCCCGCGCAGGAGGTGTCGCCGTGACCCGCGCGATGCCGCTGCACCAATTGCTCGAAGGCCTGGCGCTCGCACCGCCCGGGCTCGACCCGCTGGTGCGCGGCCTGGGCGCCGACAGCCGCGACCTGCGGGAAGGCGATGCCTTCATCGCGCTGGCCGGCGAACGCACCCACGGCCTGCGCCATCTTGGCCAGGCCGAAGCCGCCGGCGTCAGCGTCATCCTGTTCGAACCGCCGGCGCCGGACGGCATGGCGCTGCCGGCGAACGCCGTCGCCTTCCCGGGCCTGCGCGCCCGCCAGGGTGAGCTGGCGAACCGTTTCTACGATGCGCCGTCGAAGGCGATGCGCGTCGTCGGCGTCACCGGCACCAATGGCAAGACCTCGACCGTGCAGCTGATCACCCAGGCCCTGGCCCTGGCAGGGGTCACGGCCGGCAGCATCGGCACGCTGGGTGCCGGCCTGCATGGCCAGCTCCGCCCCGGCGAGCGCACCACGCCCGACGTGGTGGCGGTGCATCGCCTGCTGGCGGGCATGCGCGACGACGGCGCCAGCCACGTCGCGATGGAAGTCAGCTCGCATGCCCTGGCCCAGGGGCGGGTCGATGCCGTCGCCTTCCAGGTGGCGGTGTTCACCAACCTCACCCGGGACCATCTGGATTTCCACGGTTCCATGCAGGCCTACGGCGAGGCCAAGGCGCTGCTGTTCGACTGGCCGGGCCTGGACGCCGTCGTGATCAACCTCGACGACGCCTTCGGCGTGCGCCTGGCCGCACGCATCGCGCCGGAGGTTCGTTTCATCGGCACCAGTGCGCGCGGCGCGTCGCAGGCCAGCCTGCGTGCGGACGCGGTGCGCCTCGGGCCCGAGGGCCTGCATTTCGAACTTGCCGAGGCCGGCGAACGGCATCCGGTGGTTTCGCCGCTGCTGGGCCGCTTCAACGTCGACAACTTGCTGGCGGTCGCCGGCACCCTGCGTGCCCTGGGCTGGTCCCTGGCCGAGGTCGCGGCGATGCTGCCGCGGCTGTCGCCGGTTGGCGGCCGCATGAGCCGCGTCGGCGGCGTGCAGGGCCAGCCGCTGGTGGTCGTGGACTACGCCCACACGCCGGACGCACTGGAGCAGGCCCTGGCCAGCCTGCGCGAGCACACCCCCGGCCGCCTGACCTGCGTGTTCGGCTGTGGCGGCGAACGCGACGCCGGCAAGCGCCCGCAGATGGCCGCCATCGCCGAAGCCGGCGCCGACCGGATCATCGTCACCGACGACAACCCGCGCAACGAAGACGGCGACGCCATCGTCGCCGCCATCCTCGCCGGCTTCAGCCGCGCCGACGTCGCCCGGGTCGAACGCGACCGTCGCCGCGCCATCGCCCTGGCCCTGGAAAACGCCGGTGCCGGCGACATCGTGCTGGTGGCGGGCAAGGGCCACGAGCCCTACCAGGAAATCGCCGGCGTGCGCCACGCCTTCGACGACCTGCAGGTCGCCCGCGGCCTGCTGGAGGCGCGCGCATGAGGCCGCTGCTGCTCTCGCAGGTGGCGCGCTGGGTCGAAGGCCGGCAGCTGGGCAACGACGTCGAAGTGACGTCGGTGGCCACCGACACCCGCAACCTGTCGCCGGGCGCGCTGTTCGTGGCCCTGCGCGGTGAGCGCCACGACGGCCACGACCTGGCCGCGCAGGCCCTGGCCGCCGGAGCCGCGGCGCTGCTGGTGCAGCGCGAAGTGGACTGCCCGCTGCCGCAGGTGCTCTGCGCCGACACCCAGGACGCGCTGGGCGAGCTGGCGGCCGGCGTGCACCAGGGCCGTCCGGCGGTGGTGGTCGGCCTGACCGGCAGCAACGGCAAGACCTCGGTCAAGACGCTGCTGCTGGCCATTCTTTCGCGCGCGGGCAAGGCCTATGCCAACCCGGGCAACCGCAACAACGAAATCGGCCTGCCGCTGGCGGCACTCGACGCCCCCGAGGACGCGCGGTTCGCGATCTACGAAATGGGCGCCGGCAAGCCGGGCGACATCGCCTACCTGGCCTCGATCACGCCACCGCAGGTGTCGCTGGTCAACAACATCATGCCGGCGCACCTCGAGCGCATGGGCAGCCTGCTCGGCGTCGCCGAAACCAAGGGTGCCATCTACGAAGCGCTGCCCGACGACGGCGTCGCGGTGGTCAACGCCGACGATACCTTCGCGCCCTGGTTCATGCAGCGCATCGGCACGCGCCGCTGCCTGCGCTTCGGACTCGAGAACGATGCCGACGTGCGCGCCAGCGCCCTGCAGCTCGGCCCCGATGCGTCCTTCTTTCGCCTGCACACGCCCGGCGGCGATGCCGACGTGGCGCTGCCGCTGGCCGGCCGCCACAGCGTGATGAACGCCCTGGCCGCGGCGTCGCTGGCGCTGGCCGCCGGTGCCTGCCTCGAGGATGTCGTCGCCGGCCTGCAGTCGGCGCCGGCCGTGCCCGGCCGCCAGGTCCCGCACCCGCTGCGCAACGGTGCGGTGCTGGTGGACGACAGCTACAACGCCAACCCGGGTTCGCTGGCCGCGGCCATCGCCGCGCTGGCCGAAACCGGCACCACCGCCTGGCTGGTGCTGGGCGACATGGGTGAGCTGGGCGAAGACGCGCAGGCGCTGCACGCCGAAGTCGGCGAACGGGCGCGTCGCGCCGGCATCAAGCGGCTGTGGACGGTCGGTGAACTCAGCGCCGCCGCCAGCCAGGCCTTCGGCGACGGCGGCCACCATTTCAAGGACCAGGCCGGCCTGCTGGCCGCGCTGGCGCCGGCGCTCGCCGCCGCGCCGGCGGGGCTGCGCTGCCTGGTCAAAGGCTCGCGCTCGAGCGCGATGGACAAGGTGGTCGCGGCGCTGCTGGCCGCCGACAGGCAAGGAGACGCCGACGATGCTGCTTGAACTGGCCCGCTGGCTGACCGGGATGGGGTGGATGCCGCCGCTGTTCGGCTACATCACCTTCCGCGCCATCCTGGGTGCCCTGACCGCGCTGCTGCTGTCGCTGTGGCTGGGTCCGGCGGTCATCGCCCGGCTGGCCCAGCTCAAGGGCGGCCAGCCGATCCGCAGCGATGGCCCGCAGACGCACTTCTCCAAGGCCGGCACCCCGACCATGGGCGGCGCCCTGATCCTGCTCACCATCGGCCTGTCCACCCTGCTGTGGGCCGACCTGCGCAATCGCTACGTCTGGGTGTTGCTGGCGGTGATGCTGGCCTTCGGCGCCATCGGCTGGCTCGACGACTGGATCAAGATCGTCAAGCGCGACCCGAACGGCCTGAAGTCGCGGCACAAGTACGCGCTGCAGTCGCTGTTCGGCCTGGGAGCCGCGCTGGCGCTGTTCTGGACCGCCGACCATCCCAGCAACACCACGCTCTACCTGCCGCTGCTCAAGGACTTCGCGCTGCCGCTGGGTGTCATGTTCGTGGTGGTCGCGTATTTCTGGATCGTCGGGTTCTCCAACGCGGTGAACCTGACCGACGGCCTCGACGGCCTGGCCATCATGCCCACCGTGCTGGTCGCGGCGGCCCTGGGCATCTTCGCCTACGCCTCGGGCAACGCGGTGTTCTCGAGCTACCTGCAGATCCCGCCGATCCCGGGCGCGGGCGAGATCACCATCTTCTGCGCCGCGATCGCGGGCGCCGGCCTGGGTTTCCTCTGGTTCAACACCTACCCGGCCATGGTCTTCATGGGCGACATCGGCGCGCTGGCGCTGGGCGCCGTGCTGGGAACGATCGCGGTCATCGTGCGCCAGGAGGCGATCCTGGTGCTGATGGGCGGCATCTTCGTGGTCGAGACGCTGTCGGTGATGATCCAGGTCGCCAGCTTCAAGCTGACCGGGCGGCGGGTGTTCCGCATGGCCCCCATCCACCACCACTTCGAGCTCAAGGGCTGGCCGGAGCCGCGCGTGATCGTGCGCTTCTGGATCATCTCCGTGATGCTCGTGCTGGTCGGCCTGGCCACATTGAAGGTGCGCTGAGATGAGCCGAATCGACGACCGCGCCGGCCAGGCCACCAAGCTCGAGCAGCTCGACGGCCGCTACGACCCGGTGCTGCTGGGCCTGGCGCTGCTGATGGCGGGGTTTGGCGTGGTGATGGTCGGCTCGAGTTCGATCGCGATCGCCGAGGGACTCGACGTCGGCCCCTTCCACTTCCTGGTCCGGCACGTGGTGTTCCTGGTCCTGGGCGGCGCGCTCGCGTTCGCGCTGATGCGCACCGAACTCAAGCTGATCGAGCGCTACAACCACCTGCTGCTGCTGGGCTGCATCGTGCTGCTGGGCCTGGTGTTCATGCCCGGCATCGGCCACACGGTCAACGGTGCCCAGCGCTGGATCAACCTGGGCGTGTCCAAGTTCCAGGCGGTCGAGGCGGTGAAGCTGCTGCTGATCGTCTGGCTGGCCAGCTACGTCGTGCGCTACCGCGACGACATCGGCGAGAAGTGGTCCACCCTGCTCAAGCCGCTGGGCGTGGCGGGTTTCCTGGTGCTGCTGCTGCTGGTGCAGCCCGACTTCGGCTCGGCCGCGCTGATCCTGGCGATCACCGGCGGCATGGTCTGGCTGGGCGGCGCCCGCATCGCCCACCTGGCCGCCATCGGCGCTTTGGCGCTGCCGGTGCTGGCGCTGGTCGCCGTCGCCGCGCCTTATCGCGTCGCGCGCCTGAAGTCCTTCCTCGACCCGTGGCAGGACCCGTTCAACGACGGCTTCCAGCTGACCCAGGCGCTGATCGCGATTGGTCGCGGCGAATGGTTCGGCGTCGGCCTCGGCGGCAGCGTGCAGAAGCTGTTCTACCTGCCCGAGGCGCATACCGACTTCATCTTCTCGGTCAGCGCCGAGGAGTTGGGATTCGCCGGGTCGGTCGCCATCATCGGTGTGTTCGCCCTGTTCAGCTGGCGCACCTTCCGGCTGGGCCTGCGGGCGGTGGAGATGCGGCGCTATTTCGCCGGCTTCTGCGCCTTCGGCGTCGGCCTGTGGATCAGCCTGCAGTCGTTCGTGTCCATCGGCGTCAACCTCGGCCTGCTGCCGACCAAGGGCCTGACCCTGCCGCTGATTTCGTCGGGTGGTTCGAGCGTGCTGGTGACCTGCACCGCGATCGGCCTGCTGCTGCGGGTGAGCTACGAGCTCGATCGCGCCGAGCGCCAGGTCGCACGCCTGCGCGGTGGCAGTGGCCACGCCGAAGACGAACCGGCGCCGGATGCCCGGCCGGCGGCGCAGTCGCCCGCCGCCGTGGCGCCACCGGCCGGCGTGCGCGGCGGCCGCGGTCGCATCGAACCCAAGATCGGAGCCGTCGCATGAGCGCCGTCTCCGCACCCGTGCTGATCCTCGCCGGTGGTACCGGCGGCCACATCTTCCCCGGACTGGCCGTGGCCCGGGCGCTGCGCGAGCGCGCGGTGCCGGTGGTGTGGCTCGGTTCGGCCGGCGGCATGGAAACCCGGCTGGTGCCGCCCGCCGGCATCGCCATTGAAACGATCTCGGTCAAGGGCCTGCGGGGCAAGGGCAGGCTGGCGCTGGTCAAGGCGCCGTTCCTGCTGCTGCGCTCGCTGGTCCAGGCGCTGTCCATCCTGCGTCGGCTGCAGCCGCGCGCGGTGATCAGCTTCGGCGGCTACGCCGCTGGCCCCGGTGGCATCGGTGCGTGGCTGCTGCGCCGCCCGCTGCTGGTGCACGAACAGAACCGTGCCCCGGGCCTGACCAACCGCGTGCTGTCGCGCCTGGCCCGTCGCGTGCTTTGCGGCTTCCCCGGCAGCTTTGCCGAAGGCCGCGCCGAAGTGGTGGGCAATCCGGTGCGCCCGGAAATCGCCGCGCTGCCGGTGCCGGCCGAGCGCCTGGCCGGTCGCAGCGGCCCGGCGCGCCTGCTGGTGCTGGGCGGCAGCCAGGGCGCGCATGCACTCAACCAGGTCCTGCCGCAGGTCCTGGCCGGCCTGCCGGCCGACCAGCGTCCGCAGGTGCGCCACCAGTGCGGCGAGCGCCATGCCGACGCCACCCGCGCCGTTTACGACGCCGCCGGCGTCACCGCCAGCGTCGAAGCCTTCATCGCCGACATGGCCGACGCCTACGCCTGGGCCGACCTGGTGGTCTGCCGCGCCGGCGCGCTGACCCTGGCCGAACTCTGCGCCGCCGGCGTGGGTTCGGTCCTGGTGCCTTTCCCGGCGGCGGTGGACGACCACCAGACCCGCAACGCCGACTACCTGGTCGGCGCCGGCGCCGCCGTGCTGGTGCCGGAAGGCGAGGGCTTCGCACAGCGCCTGGCCGCCGCCACCGCCCGCCTGTTGCCCGATGCCGACGCCCGCCAGGCGATGGCCGCCGCTGCGCGCGGCATCGCCCATGCCGACGCCGCCGGCCGCGTCGCCGACATCGTCATCCAGGAGGCCCGCGCATGATCCGCCGTCGCCTGCAGGAAACCGGCGACCTGGCCCGCGCCTTCCCGCGCGTGCACTTCATCGGCATCGGTGGCGTCGGCATGTCCGGCATCGCCGAGGTGCTGGTGACCCTGGGTTACCAGGTCTCGGGTTCGGACGCGGCCGATTCCGCCGCCACCCGCCGCCTGGTCACCCTGGGCGCCAGCGTGTTCCGCGGCCATGCCGCCGGCAACGTCGCCAACGTCGACGTCGTGGTCGTGTCGAGCGCCATCCGCGCCGACAACCCGGAGCTGATGGCGGCGCGTGAGCAGCGGATCCCCGTGGTGCCGCGCGCGGAGATGCTGGCCGAGCTGATGCGCTTCAAGCGCGGCATCGCCATCGCCGGCACGCACGGCAAGACCACCACGACCTCGCTGGTCGCCAGCGTGCTGAGCGAAGGCGGGCTCGATCCGACCTTCGTCATCGGCGGCCAGCTGCTGTCGGCCGGCGCCAATGCCCGGCTGGGCGGGGGCCAGTGGCTGGTGGCCGAGGCCGACGAAAGCGACGGCAGCTTCCTGCGCCTGAACCCGCTGGTCGCGGTGGTGACCAACATCGACGCGGACCACCTGGAAAACTACGGCGGCGACTTTGCCCGCGTGCAGGCCGCCTTCGACGAATTCCTGCACCGGCTGCCCTTCTATGGCCTGGCCGTGCTGTGCATCGACGACGAGGAAGTGGCGGCGCTGGCCGAACGCACGCCGCGCCACCTGGTCACCTACGGCCTGCGTGCGGAAGCCGACGTGCGCGCCAGCGACCTGCGCCAGGACGGCCCGGCCACGCGCTTCACCCTGCACCTGCCCGAAGCCGCGCCGCAGGCGGTCACCCTGAACCTGCCCGGCCAGCACAACGTGCTCAATGCCCTGGCCGCGGCCGCGATCGGCTGGCAGCTGGGCGTGACGCCCGCCCAGATCGCCAGCGCGCTGGAGAAATTCGAGGGCATCGGGCGCCGCTTCAACATCAAGGGCGAGCTCGACTTCGGTCGGGGCAAGGCGCTGCTGGTGGACGACTACGGCCACCATCCGCGCGAGCTCGAGGCGGTGTTCGCGGCCGCCCGCGGCGGCTGGCCGGACCGCCGGCTGGTGGTCGCGTTCCAGCCGCATCGCTACAGCCGCACCCGCGACCTGTTCGACGATTTCGCGGCGGTGCTGTCCAGCGCCGACGCCGTGGTGCTGGCCGATGTCTATCCGGCCGGCGAAGCGCCGATCGTCGGCGCCGACGCCAAGGCCCTGGCCCGCGCCATCCGCGCCCGCGGCCGCATCGACCCGGTGCTGGCCGGCCCGGTGCGCGAACTGCCGGCGGTGCTTGCCGACGTGCTCGAGGACGGCGACCTGCTGCTGGTGATGGGCGCCGGCGACATCGGCGCGGTCATCGCCGACCTGGCCGCGCACGGCATCCCGGGCAGCCCGACGGAGCCGCAGGCATGAACCAGGTCTTCCCCGCGCCGCGCCTCACCGACCCGGCCGGCTTCGGCCGCGTCGCGGTGCTGATGGGCGGCACCAGCGCCGAGCGCGAGGTGTCGCTGGCATCGGGCGGCAACGTGCTCGAGGCCCTGCGCGCGCGCGGCGTCGATGCCCATGCCGTCGACGGCATTCCCGCCCTGGTGTCGGCGCTGGTGGAAAAGCGCTTCGACCGCGTCTTCAACATCCTGCACGGCAACAAGGGCGGCGGCGAAGACGGCGTGCTGCAGGGCCTGTGCGAAGCCCTGGGCGTGCCGGTCACCGGCTCGGGCGTGCTCGGGTCGGCGCTGGCGATGGACAAGATCCGCAGCAAGCAGGTCTGGCTGGCCCTGGGCCTGCCGACGCCCCGCTACGTGCGCCTGGCCAAGGGCGCCGCGGTACATGACGCCGCCCGCGAACTCGGCCTGCCGGTCATCGTCAAGCCAGCCTGCGAGGGCTCGAGCGTGGGCATCACCCGCGTCTTCGACGAATCCGGTCTCGATGACGCGGTCGCGCTGGCGGCACGCTACCCCGGCGAACTGCTGATGGAGCAACTGGTCACCGGCGGCGAATACACCGTCGGCGTGCTGGGCGAGATCGCGCTGCCGTCGATCCGCATCGTGCCGGCCGGCGAGTACTACGACTACCACGCCAAGTACCAGGCCGACGACACCCAGTACCTGTGCCCGGGCCTGCGTGGCGACGACGAACTGGCGATGCGAGAACTGGCGTTGGCGGCCTTCCGCGCCGTCGGCTGCCGCGGCTGGGGCCGCGTCGACGTGATGCGCGATGCCGACGGCAACAACTGGCTGCTCGAGGTCAATACCGCGCCGGGCATGACCAGCCACTCGCTGGTGCCCAAGGCCGCCCGTGAGATGGGCCTGCCCTTCGAGGACCTGTGCTGGCGCGTGCTCGAGACCAGCCTGGCGGACGGGGAGGGCAGCCACGCATGAGCGCCCTGGTCCGCATTGCCGCCTGGACCCTGGCCATCGGCCTGGTCGCGCTGCCGGTGGTGGCCGTGCTCAACGGCTGGATCGCCGGGGATCGCTGGCCGATGCGGCGGCTGGCCGTGACCGGTGAGTTCCGCCAGGTCGACGAAGCGGCCGTGCGCGAGGCGGTGCTGCCGCACGTGCAGCGCGGCTTCTTCGCCGTCGACCTGGACGGCGTGCGCGACGACGTCGCCGGCCTGCCCTGGGTCGAGCGGGTGGAAGTGCGCAAGCGCTGGCCCGACCGGCTGGAAGTGCACCTGAGCGAACACACGCCGGTGGCGCGCTGGGCCGACGGCCGGATGCTCAGCGAGGACGGCCTGCTGTTCGCCGCCGCGCCGGGCGCCGGCGCCGGACTGCCTTTGTTCGACGGGCCGGAAGCCCGGGTCGGTGAACTGATGTCCTTCCACAGCCTGGCCCGGCCGCTGTTCCTGCCGCTGGGCCTGCAGGTCGAACAGGTGCGGCTGAGCGCCCGCGGCAGCTGGGAGCTGGTGCTCGACGACGGCACCCGGATCGAAGCCGGCCGCGGCGACCCGCAGGCGCGACTGGCCCGCTTCGCGCGGATGTTGCCGCAGCTGCGCCGGGACCCGGCGCGCCGGGTGGCGCGCGCGGATCTTCGCTACACGAATGGTTTCGCGATCGTCTGGGAAGACGTCGCGGTCGAAAAGGAAACAAGTGCATGAATCGCAAGGGTGACAAGTCGCTGATCGTGGGACTGGACATCGGCACCTCGAAGGTGACGGCGCTGGTGGGCGAGTACTCGCCGGGCCAGGAGATCGAGGTGATCGGCATCGGCTCGCACGAGTCGCGCGGCATGAAGCGCGGCGTGGTGGTGGACATCGAGTCCACCGTGCAGTCGATCCAGCGGGCCGTCGAAGAGGCCGAACTGATGGCCGGCTGCGAAATCCGGTCGGTGTACGCCTCGATCTCCGGCAGCCACACCCAGTGCCGCAACTCGCCGGGCATCGTGCCGGTGGCGGGCGGCGAAGTGACCTACGCCGACCTCGACCGCGTGCTCGAGGCCGCCAAGGCCGTGGCCGTGCCCGCCGACCAGAAGATCCTGCACGCCATCGCCCAGGAATACATCGTCGACAACTCGCAGGAAGGCATCCGCAACCCGGTCGGCATGTCCGGCGTGCGGCTGGAAGTGCGCGCGCACCTGGTCACCGGCGCCCAGTCGGCGGCCAGCAACGTCAGCAAGTGCGTGCAGCGCTGCGGGCTGCAGGTGGACGACCTGATCCTGAGCGCCCTGGCGTCGAGCACCGCCGTGCTGACCACCGACGAAAAGGAACTGGGCGTGGTGCTGGTGGACATCGGCGCCGGCACCACCGACATCGCGGTGTTCGTGCAGGGCGCGATCCGCCACTCGGCTTCGCTGCCGATCGCCGGCGACCAGGTCACCAACGACATCGCCCACCTGCTGCGCACGCCCACGCCCGAGGCCGAACAGATCAAGGTTCGCTACGCCTGCGCGCTGGCCCAGCTGGCCACCGCCGAGGAGTCGATCCAGGTGCCCAGCGTCGGCGACCGCCCGCCGCGTCGCCTGGCCCGCCAGGCGCTCGCCGAAGCGGTGCAGAACCGCTACGAGGAAATCTTCGAGCTCGTCCAGGCCGAGCTGCGCCGTTCCGGTTTCGAGGAACTGGTGCGCGCCGGCCTGGTGCTCACCGGCGGCGCCTCGCGCATGGAAGGCGTGGTCGAGCTGGCCGAGGAAATGCTGCACATGCCGGTGCGGGTGGGGATTCCCCAGCACGTGTCCGGCCTGGGCGAGGTGGTCGGCAACCCGGTGCATGCCACCGGCGTCGGCCTGCTGCTCTGGGGCAGCCAGATTGAACACCCGCGCCGGCCGACGCTGTCGGTGGGCAAGGCCGGGACGATTTGGACGAAGTTCAAGAACTGGTACCGAGGTGAGTTCTGAACGACGTCATGGATGCACGGGCAACACCAAAGCAAAAACAAAACAAGACAAACCCTGGATTCGAATCACGGAGGACGAGGACATGGCACATTTTGAACTGATCGAAAAGCTGGCACCCAATGCGGTGATCAAGGTCATCGGCGTCGGCGGCGGCGGTGGCAACGCCGTCGCGCACATGGTGAACGCGGGCGTGGAGGGCGTTGAGTTCATCACCGCCAACACCGACGCGCAGGCCATCAAGCAGTGCGGCGCCAAGCTGCAGCTGCAGCTTGGCGGCAACGTCACCAAGGGCCTGGGCGCCGGCGCCAACCCCGAGGTCGGCCGCCAGGCCGCGCTCGAGGATCGCGAGCGCATCGTCGAGGCGCTCGAGGGCGCCGACATGGTGTTCATCACCGCCGGCATGGGCGGCGGCACCGGTACCGGCGCGGCGCCGGTGGTGGCGCAGCTGGCCAAGGAGCTGGGCATCCTGACCGTCGCGGTCATCACCAAGCCGTTCCCGTTCGAGGGTCGCCGGCGCATGCAGGTGGCGCTCAAGGGCATCGAGGAGCTGAGCCACCACTGCGACTCGCTGATCACCATCCCCAACGAGAAGCTGATTACCGTGCTCGGCCGCCAGGCGACCATGGTGCAGGCCTTCCGCGCCGCCAACGACGTGCTGCTGGGCGCCGTGAAGGGCATCGCCGACCTGATCGTCAGCCCGGGCCTGATCAACGTCGACTTCGCCGACGTGCGTACCGTCATGTCCGAAATGGGCCTGGCGATGATGGGCACCGGCATCGCCCGCGGCGACGACCGCGCCCAGGCCGCCGCCGAGGCCGCCATCTCCAACCCGCTGCTTGACGAGGTCAACCTGTCCGGTGCCAACGGCGTTCTGGTCAACATCACCGCCGGCCCGGATTTCACCATGGCAGAGTTCGACGAGATCGGCCGCATCATCGAGGACTTCTCGTCCGAGGACGCCACGGTGGTCATCGGCACCTCGCTGGACCCGGAGATGCAGGACGAGGTGCGGGTGACCGTGGTGGCCACGGGCCTGAACCGCGGCGTCGTGCGCCAGCCGGTCCGGACCCCGGAGCGCGAAGCCCAGCGGCCGCCGGTCAAGCTGGTACGCAACGCCACCACCGGCATGGTGGACGAGGCGGCCACGGCCCAGGCCAATGGCACCGCGATGCCGGGTGCCAACCACCTGGGCCTGCGTTCCTCGGGCCGGGTCCAGGCCAGCGAGCCGGCCTCGGGCACGGCGACCGCGCTGGGCGAGCTGTCCAATGAGCACGCCTACCTGGACATCCCGGCCTTCCTGCGTCGCCAGGCCGACTGAGTGAGACGGCGGTCCCCGGCGCCCGACCAGGCGCCGGCCGGCCCGCCAACGGCCGACCTGGAGGGTCGGCCGCGTGGGACCCGCGGGCCTGGCCCGCGGCGCGTGTCCCCAGGGGGGAACAGGAAATCTTGGCCCGCCGGCTGGCCCGGCGGGCCCTTTTCCACCCCGGGAACCTGAACAAGGTTGCAAAATCAATACAACTGTTTGAATGTTAGGTTTTCGTTTGTTCCGCGGTGTGCTATCGTCCTCGACGGTTTTGCGCGCTCCTGCCCCGGAGAACGCTTCAAGATGATCAGACAACGCACTTTAAAGAATGTCATCCGCGCCACGGGTGTCGGTCTCCACAGCGGCGAAAAGGTCTACATGACCTTGCGACCGGCTGCGCCCGATACCGGCATCGTCTTCCGGCGCGTGGACTTCGACCAGCCCGTGGAAATCCACGCCAAGGCCGAAAAGGTCGGCGACACCAGCCTGTGCACGGCGCTGGTGGAAGGCAACGTGCGGGTCATGACCATCGAGCACCTGCTGTCGGCCATGGCCGGCCTGGGCATCGACAACGCCTACGTGGACCTGTCCACGGCCGAGGTGCCGATCATGGACGGTTCGGCCGGTCCCTTCGTGTTCCTGCTGCAGTCGGCGGGCATCGAAGAGCAGGAAAAGGCCAAGCGCTTCATCCGCATCAAGAAGCCGATCAAGGTCGAAGACGGGGACAAGTGGGCCCGGTTCGAGCCGTTCGAAGGCTTCAAGGTCGGTTTCACCATCGACTTCGCCCACCCCATCTTCAACAAGGCGACCTCGAGCACCGAGATCGACTTTTCCACGACCTCCTTCGTCAAGGAAGTCAGCCGCGCGCGCACCTTCGGTTTCATGAAGGACATCGAGTTCCTGCGCGAGCGCAACCTGGCCCTGGGCGGTTCGATGGACAACGCCATCGTGCTCGACGACTACCGCGTGCTCAACGACGACGGCCTGCGTTACGAGGACGAGTTCGTGAAGCACAAGATCCTGGACGCCATCGGCGACCTGTACCTGCTGGGCCACAGCCTGATTGGCGCCTTCTACGGCTACAAGTCCGGCCACGCGCTCAACAACCAGCTGCTGCGCACCCTGCTGGCCGATACCTCGGCCTGGGAAGAAGTGACCTTCGAGGACCCGGCCCTGGCGCCGATCTCGTACGCTCACCCGGCGCAGGCCGTCTGAGAACTGCGTCACGCTTCTTAACGCGTCTTAACGCAGCTTTAACTCCAGGTTAACGACATGCTCCGCCTGCCGGGGCATCATGCCCCGTCGGTGTCTTTCCGGGGCGACCCAGCCAGCCGCAGAAGCTGGTCGCGCAGTCCCGGATCCGAAACCGACTGGGCGGTGGCCCGCAGTGAATCGCGGACTGCCTCGGAGAGTGGCCTGGCTGTTCCGTTTCCCGCGGGGATGGCGGGTTCCGGTGGCGCCACTTTCACCACCAGCGTCCTGGCCTTGAGCCCGGCCGCGGCCGCCGCGCCCAGCAAGGCGTCGGCATGCAGCCGCAGCTTGGCTTTCCAGACCGGGGCGCTGACCAGGAACACCAAGTACTTGTCATCCACGTTGGCCAACTTGCATTGGCTGGCCAAGGTGGCGGGGAGACTCTGGCGAAGCACGGGGTCGAGTTCGCCCAGCCAACGGGCGCGTTCGACCACGCTGGCCAACCCGGTCCCGGACAGCGCCTCGAGGGCGCGCGGGGGCAGGGGGGCGGGTGGTGTGGCGCCGCGGACGAAAGGTTTGAATGACTTAGACATGATGAATGTCATCATCGCAGCAAATTTCCTCCGGTCGCCAAAAAAACTGGCGTTCGACCAGCCCAAGGTCGCCGCCACGGCGATTGGCGCGGTCACCCTGGTGCTGGGCCTGGCCTTCACGGCTGGTTTCCTGACCCGCGGCGCCGACGGCGCCGCCAAGGCCGAGATCGCCCGTCTGCAGGCCGAGTTCGACCAACAGGCGATCGAACTGGTCGCGGCCCGCGACGAAGCCCAGCTTGAAGTGAACGCCATCGCCGCCCGCGTCGGCGAGCTGCAGGCCCAGGCCAACCGCCTCAACGCCCTGGGCGACCGCCTCACCCAGGTCGGCAAGCTCAAGGATGGCGAGTTCAATTTCAGCGAGTTGCCCGGCCAGGGTGGCTCCGAGTCCGCCGAAGACGTGCCGTCCATGGAGTTGCTGGGCAGCCTGGACGCCCTCGAGGCCCAGTTCGCACACTCCGGCCGCCAGCTGTCGGTGCTTGAATCCATGCTCTTCAACCAGCGCGTGGACAGCCAGGCCACCCCGCACCGCATGCCGGCCCCGGGCTACATCTCCTCGCGTTACGGCAGCCGCAGCGACCCCTTCGGTCGCGGCCGCGCCCACCACGCCGGCATCGACATCGACGCCAACATGGGCGACCCGGTCACCGCGGCCGCCGAGGGCGTGGTCAGCTTCTCGGGCTGGCGCAATGGCTACGGCAACGTCGTCGAGATCGACCACGGCAACGGCTACAAGACCCGCTATGCCCACAACCAGGCCAACCTGGTGAAGGCCGGCGACGTCGTGCGCGCCGACCAGATGATCGCCAAGGTCGGCTCCACCGGCCGTTCCACGGGCTCGCACCTGCACTTCGAGGTGACCCTCAACGGCCGCCAGGTCAACCCGCGCAACTACCTGGACCGGGCCCGCGGTTGAGGCCCCCGGACGGGGCTTGATACCCCCGTCCCCGTCCCCACGTTAGACTAGACGGCCGCGACGCCCCGCCAGGGGCCGCCGCGGCCTTCTTCATTTCCGCGCGAGCGCCCGGCGCTCCCCAACCGGCTTTCCCAATGCTCAACAGCTTGCTCACCCGCATCTTCGGCAGCCGCAACGAGCGCCTGCTGCGCCAGTTCCAGAAGAACGTCGCCCGGATCAACGCCTACGAGCCCGAGCTCGAAAAGCTCGACGATGCCGCCCTCCGGGCCAAGACCGACGAGTTCAAGGCCCGGGTCGCCGACGGCACCAGCCTCGACGACCTGCTGCCCGAGGCCTTCGCGGTTTGCCGCGAAGCCTCCCGCCGGGCCCTGGGCCTGCGCCACTACGACGTCCAGCTGATCGGCGGCATGGTGCTGCACTCGGGCCGCATCGCCGAAATGCGCACCGGCGAGGGCAAGACCCTGGTCGCGACCCTGCCGACCTATCTGAATGCGCTGTCGGGCAAGGGCGTGCACGTGGTCACGGTGAACGACTACCTGGCCCGGCGTGACTCGGCCTGGATGGGCAAGCTCTACAACTTCCTGGGCATGTCGGTGGGCGTGGTCTACCCGGGCATGCCGCATTCGGACAAGAAGGGTGCCTACGGCGCCGACATCACCTACGGCACCAACAACGAATTCGGCTTCGACTACCTGCGCGACAACATGGCGCTGGGCAAGGACGACCGCTTCCAGCGGGGCCTGAACTTCGCCATCGTCGATGAAGTCGACTCCATCCTCATCGACGAAGCCCGCACGCCGCTGATCATCTCCGGCCCGGCCGACGAATCGCCCGAGCTCTACGTCAAGGTCAACCGCCTGGTTCCCAAGCTGGTCAAGCAGGAATCCGAGCAGGGCGAGGGCGACTACTGGGTCGACGAAAAGGGCAAGCAGGCGCACCTGTCCGAACAGGGCATGGAGCACGCCGAGCAGCTGCTGCGCGAGGCCGGCATCATCGGCGAGGACGACGGCCTGTACTCGGGCAACAACCTGGCGGTCGTGCACCACCTCAACGCCGCCCTGCGCGCCCACGCCATCTACCAGCGCGACGTCGACTACATCGTGCGCGACGGCGAGGTCATCATCGTCGATGAATTCACCGGCCGTACCCTGGCCGGTCGGCGCTGGTCGGACGGCCTGCACCAGGCGGTCGAGGCGAAGGAAGGCGTGCCGATCCAGCGCGAAAACCAGACCCTGGCCTCGATCACCTTCCAGAACTACTTCCGCATGTACGGCAAGCTGGGCGGCATGACCGGCACGGCCGACACCGAGGCCTACGAGTTCCAGACCATCTACAGCCTGGAGGTCGCGGTCATCCCGACCCACCGGCCGATGATCCGCAAGGATCATCCCGACCTGGTCTACCTGGCCCGCCCGGCCAAGTTCAAGGCCGTGGCCGAGGACATCAAGGAGTGTTACGGCCGCGGCCAGCCGGTCCTGGTCGGCACCACCTCGATCGAGACCTCGGAACTGCTGGCCAGGCAGCTCAAGGACGCCGGCATCCCGCACGAAGTGCTCAACGCCAAGCAGCACGAGCGCGAGGCGCAGATCGTCGCCAACGCCGGCCGCCCGAAGGCGGTGACCATCGCCACCAACATGGCCGGTCGTGGTACCGACATCGTGCTGGGCGGCTCGCTCGACGCCGAACTGGCCGCGCTGGGCGAAGACGCCAGCGAGATGGACAAGGCGCGGGTGAAGTCGGAGTGGCAAAAGCGCCACGACGAAGTGAAGGCCCTCGGCGGCCTGCACATCATCGGCACCGAGCGCCACGAAAGCCGCCGCATCGACAACCAGCTGCGCGGCCGCTCCGGCCGACAGGGTGACCCGGGTTCGTCCCGCTTCTACCTGTCGCTGGAAGACAACCTGATGCGCATCTTTGCCGCCGACTGGGTGCAAAAGGCCATGCGCGGCATGGGCATGAAGGAGGACGACGTCATCGAGTCCGGCCTGGTGACCAAGCAGATCCAGAACGCCCAGCGAAAGGTCGAGGCGCACAACTTCGACATCCGCAAGAACCTGCTCGACTTCGACGACGTCGCCAACGACCAGCGCAAGGTGGTCTACCAGCAGCGCAACGAACTGCTGGAAGCCGATTCGGTGAACGACGCCATCGTCGCCATCCGCGAAGACGTGCTCACCGAAACCGTGCGCCGCTTCGTGCCGGCCGAGTCCGTGGACGAACAGTGGGACCTGCCGGGCCTGGAACGCAGCCTGGCCGACGAATTCGGCGTGGTGGTCGACCTGCAGGGTCCCGCCGGCACCGAGGAAGCGATCGACGACGAGCGCATCCTGACCCTGGTGCTGGAAGCCGGCGAGAAGCTGTTCGCCGACAAGGAAGCGCAGCTTGGCGACGAGATGATGCGCCACCTGGAAAAGCACTTGATGCTCAACGTGCTCGACCAGAACTGGAAGGAACACCTGGCGCGCATGGACTACCTGCGCCAGGGCATCCACCTGCGCGGCTACGCCCAGAAGCAGCCCAAGCAGGAGTACAAGCGCGAGAGCTTCGAGCTGTTCACGCAGATGCTCGACAAGGTGAAGCAGGAAGTGGTTTCCATGCTGGCCCGTGTCCGCATCCGCAGCGAGGAAGAGGTCGCCGCGATGGAAGCGGCCGAGCGCCAGCGCGCGGCTGCCCAGGCCAACAAGATGCAGTTCCAGCACCCGGACACCGGCGGCTACGGCACCGAGGACGAAGCCGAACAGGCCCAGGCCCTGGCTGCCGAGGGCCGGGGCGTGCTGGCCCCGTCGACCCGCGAAGGCCCCAAGGTCGGCCGCAACGATCCCTGCCCCTGCGGCAGCGGCAAGAAGTTCAAGCAGTGCCACGGGAAGCTGGACTGAGCCGAGCGCATGCCCGGCGACCGACCTAAACCGGTACACGTGGTCGCGGCCGTCCTGCGGGACGCCCGTGGCCGCATCCTGCTGGCCCGGCGCACCGCCGGGCGCGACCTGGCCGGCGCCTGGGAATTCCCGGGCGGCAAGGTCGAGCCGGGGGAAAGCCCGCGCGAGGCGCTGGATCGCGAACTGCACGAAGAACTCGGCATCCGCGTCCTGGACGCCGTGCCCCTGGTCGCGGTGCCGCAGGCCTATCCTGACAAGCGCATCGTGCTGGACGTCTACACGGTGGATGCCTACGACGGCACCCCGCGCGGTCGCGAGCGCCAGGCCCTGGCCTGGTCGCCGCTGGAAAAACTGCATGGCTACCCGATGCCGCCCGCCGACCGCCCGGTGGTGGCGGTGCTGAGCCAGCCGCCGCGCTACCTGGTGAGCCAGGAGACCCTGGAACCCGCCGCCTGGCTGGCCCAGCTCGACAAGGCCCTGGCCGCCGGCGCCCGCCGCGTGCAGTTGCGCACGCGGGGCCTGAAGCCCCAGGTCCTGGCCGACCTGGCCATGGATGCCCGCACCCGCTGCAAGGCCGTCGGGGCCGACCTGCTGGTCAACGGCGAAGCCGGCCTGGCCGCCGACCTGGGCATCGGCCTGCACCTGCCGGCCCGGCAGCTGATGGCCCTGTCCGCCCGCCCCCTGCCCGAAGGCCAGGTGGTGGCGGCGTCCTGCCACGACGCCGATGAGCTGGCACAGGCCGAGGCCCTGGGCCTGGATTTCGCGGTGCTGGGCCCGCTGCGCGCCACCGGGAGCCATCCCGAGGCGGCCCCCATGGGCTGGGAGCGCTTCTCACGGCTACGTGAGGCGGTGTCACTGCCGATCTACGCCATCGGCGGCCTGCGCCCCGCCGACGTCGCCACGGCCCGCAGGCACGGCGCCCAGGGCGTCGCCGGCATCCGCGCCTTTTGGCCCCGCTAAACCCTGTGGGAGGGACTTCAGTCCCGAAAAGCCTTCGGGACTGAAGTCCCTCCCACAAGAGCGGAGTACTGCAGGTGCAGGCGCTGGATCGCCGCCTCAAGATCCGCCAACGAGCCATCGTTGACCACCACGTCGTCCGCCATCGCCAGCCGCTGCCTGCGCGAGGCCTGGGCCGCGATCATCTTGCGCGCCAGGGCGGCGTCCGCGCCGTCGCGTGCCTGCAGTCGCGCCATCTGCACCGCCTCGGGCACGTCGATGACCAGGATGCGCTGCAGCCAGGGGTAGGCGGCGCGGCCGCCGCCTTCGGCCAGCAGCGGAATCGCGACCACGGCGTAGGGCCCGGGTGCTTCGGCGCAGGCCTGGCGCAGCCAGGCGCGGATGGGCGGGTGCAGCAGCGCTTCCAGGTCGGCCCGGGCCTGGGGGTCGGCGAACACGCGTTGGCGCATTGCTGCCCGGTCCAGGCGGCCGTCCGGGCCGAGGGCGGAGGGTCCGAAGCGTCCGGCCACCGCCGCCAGCGCCGGCTGCCCCGGCTCGACCACCGCGCGTGCGGCGACGTCGGCATCGATCACGGCGACGCCGAGCGATTCAAAGACACGCGTGGCCGCGGACTTGCCCGAGGCCACCCCGCCCGTCACCGCGACCAGGACGCCAGCCATCGGCTCAGTTCAGGCCGCTGAAGTCGCGGTAGGCCTGCAGGATCTGCGGTCCCCAGATCAGCTGCACCCAGCCGGCCGCGGCCAGGAAGGGGCCGAAGGGGATGGGCGTGGCACGGTCGCGGCCGCGCAGGGCGAGCCACAGGCTGCCGACGATCGCGCCGATGAAGGACGACATCAGCACGATCGGCAGGATGCCGCCGACGCCACACCAGGCGCCCAGGGCGGCGAGCAGCTTGAAGTCGCCGTGGCCCATGCCTTCCTTGCCGGTGAGCAGCTTGAAGGCCCAGTACACGCTCCACAGGCTCAGGTAGCCGGCCAGGGCGCCGAAGATGGCCTGCACCGGCGACACGAACAGCGTGAACGTGGCCAGGCCCAGGCCGATCCAGAGCAGGGGATAGGTGAGCTGGTCGGGCAGCAGGGTCGTGCGCAGGTCGATGCCCGACATCGCCACCAGCAGGCCGGTGAAGACCAGCGCAGCCAGGCCTTCGGCACCGAAGCCGAAACGCCACAGGCAGGCTGCGAACAGCAGGCCGGTGGCCAGCTCGACGATCGGGTACTGCCAGGAGATCGGGCTGCCGCAGCCCCGGCACTGGCCGCGCAGCAGGAGGAAGCTGACCACGGGGATGTTTTCCCAGGGTGCCAGCCGGTGCCCGCATTTGGGGCAGGCCGAACGCTGCACGACGATGCCGGGCGGTGCCGGTTCGTACTGTTCCGGGAGTTCGAGGATCTCGCGACTGTCGCGCCGCCACTGCCATTCGAGCCGCGGCGGCAGGCGCAGGATCACGACATTCAGGAAGCTCCCGACCAGCAGGCCGAAGGCCAACGCAACGGCGGCCGAAAGGGCCGCCGAGGCCTGTAGCGCTTCAAGCATGGACGATCAGACCGTGGCAGCGAGCTTGAAGATCGGCAGGTACATGCCGATCACCATGCCACCGACCAGGATGCCGATGACCACCATGATGAAGGGCTCGAGCAGGCTGGTCAGGGCGTCGACGGAGTTGTCGACTTCCTGTTCGTAGAACTCGGCCACCTTCAGCAGCATGGTGTCCAGGGCGCCGGCCTCTTCGCCGATGGCGGTCATCTGCACCACCATGTGCGGGAAGATGCCGACCTGGCGCATGGCGACGTTGAGCTGGTAACCCACGGACACGTCTTCGCGGATGCGCTTGACGGCGTCGTTGTAGACGATCGAGCCGGTGGCGCCGGCCACGGTTTCAAGCGCTTCGACCAGGGGCACGCCGGCCTTGAAGGTAAGCGCCAGGGTGCGGGCGTACCGCGCGATGGCGGACTGGTGCAGGATCTGGCCGATGACCGGCAGCTTGAGCATCAGGCGGTCGAGCGTTCGCTGCAGGGCTTCCGAGCGCTTGTAGATGAACATGAAGCCGACCACCGAACCGACGGCGATCAGCAGCACCAGCCACCAGTAACTGGTCATGAAACGCGAGGCGTTCACGATCATCTGGGTGAAGGCCGGGAGGTCGGCGCCGAAACCCTGGAAGACGGCTTCGAACTGCGGCACCACGTAGATGAGCAGGATGGCGCTGACCAGGATCGCCACCGCGATGACGGCGGCCGGATAGAACAGCGCCTTCTTGATCTTGCCCTTCAGGGCTTCGGTGCGTTCCTTGTAGGTGGCGACCGTGTCGAGCACGGTGTCGAGCACGCCGGCCTGTTCGCCGGCGCGGGTGAGGTTGCGGTAGAGCAGGTCGAACTGCACCGGGTGCCGCGCCATCGCCTCGCTGAGCGAGCTGCCGCCGGCGATGTTGTCGCGGATGTCGGTGAGCATGTTGGACATGCGCGGGTTCTTCTGGCCGGTGGCCAGGATCTCGAAGCTTTGCACCATCGGCACGCCGGACTGCAGCATGGTGGCGATCTGGCGGCTGAACACCGCGATTTCCCGCGGGGAAACCGCCTTGCCGGCGGCGCCGAACAGCGGCTTGGACTTGGTCTTGACCACCGTCGGGTTGATGCCCTGCTTGCGCAGTTCCGCGCGGAGCAGGTTGGCGTTCTTGGACGAGGTCTCGCCCTTCATCTTGGCGCCGCGTTTGTCGGTGCCCTCCCAGATGAACTGCTGCATCTCGGAAGTGCGCGTAGCGGGGGCTTTCGCCTTGAGTGCGGTCGTCGCCATGGTTTAGTCCTTGGTCACGCGATTGACTTCGGCCAGGCTGGTGACGCCCTGCCTGGCCTTCCAAAGGGCAGACTTGCGGAGGTCTCGAACGCCGGCCTGTTCGGCCGCCTCGGCAATCTGGAGGGCGTTGCCGCCCTCGAGGATGATCTTCTGGATGTTCTCGGCCATGGGCATCACCTGGTAGATGCCCACGCGGCCCTTGTAGCCGTCGTTGCAGTCGTCGCAGCCGACGGGTTCGTACAGGGTGATGCCCTGGGCGATGTCTTCGGCGGTGAAGCCTTCCGCCAGCAGGGCGTTTTCCGGCAGCTGCACGGGCTGCTTGCAGTCGTGCAGGCGACGGGCCAGGCGCTGGGCGATGATGACCGTGACCGAGGACGTGATGTTGTAGGGCGCGATGCCCATGTTCATCAGGCGGCTGACGGTCTGGGGGGCGTCGTTGGTGTGCAGGGTCGAGAGCACCAGGTGGCCCGTCTGGGCCGCCTTGATGGCGATCTCGGCCGTTTCCAGGTCGCGGATTTCGCCGACCATGATCACGTCCGGATCCTGTCGCAGGAAGCTGCGCAGGGCCGCGGCGAAGGTCATGCCCTTCTTGACGTTCATCTGCACCTGGTTGATGCCCGGGACGCGGATTTCGACCGGGTCCTCGGCGGTGGAGATGTTGCGTTCCTCGGTGTTGAGGATGTTCAGGCCGGTATACAGCGACACGGTTTTACCCGAGCCGGTGGGGCCGGTGACCAGGATCATGCCGTAGGGCTTGGCCAGGGCGTCGAGGTAGATCTGCTTCTGGTCGTCTTCGTAGCCCAGCTTGTCGATGCCCAGCTTGGCGGCGCTGCCGTCGAGCAGGCGCAGCACCACCTTTTCGCCGAACAGGGTGGGGCAGGTGGAGACGCGGAAGTCCATCTGCCGGGTCTTGGAGATGTTGAGCTTGATGCGGCCGTCCTGGGGCAGGCGGCGCTCGGCGATGTCCAGCGAGGCCATGACCTTCAGGCGGGCGGTGATGCGCTGGTGCAGCTTCACCGGGGCCTTGGCGACGTTGCGCAGGATGCCGTCCATGCGCAGGCGCACCCGGAACTCGTTTTCGTAGGGTTCGAAGTGGATGTCCGACGAGCCGCGCTTGATCGCGTCGAGCAGCACCTTGTTGACGAAGCGCACCACCGGGGTGTCGTCGCTGCCCTTGGAGTCGGCCAGGTTGTCGGCGGTGTCGTCGTCGCCGCCGGTGGCCTCGAGGTTTTCCAGGCCCTCGGCGTCCTCCATGGCGTCGCCCATCGAATCCGAGGCCGTCAGGGCCTGGTCGATGGTTTTCTTGAGCCTGTCCTCGTCGACCAGGATGGGTTCGACGGTGAGGTTGGCGGCGAACTTGATCTCGTCCAGGGCCCGGGTGTTGGTGGGGTCGGAAATGCCCACGAACAGCCGGTTGCCGCGCTTGAACAGCGGCAGGGCCACATGCTTGTTGATCAGTTCTTCGCTGACGAGCTTGGTGGCGGCCTGGTTCAGGTCCAGGGCGGTGGCATCGAACAGCGGCATGCCGAACTCGACCGCGTTGGCCCCGGCGATCTGCGCCGACGTGGCCAGCTTCTTGTCCATCAGGTAGCGCGAGACCGGCTGCTTGGCCTTGGTCGCCTCGTCCAGCGCCTTGCGGGCATCGGCCTCGGCCAGGTGCCCGTCCAGCACCAGGCGCCGGGCGATGCCGGTGATACCCACCAGATTGGCAGTTGCGTTGGCGTTCACCCTTCCTCCCCGAGCCGCGCCATCGCGGCCACTCTAACCCAAAACGGCAGGCTGGCCAGCCCCCTGGGGGCCGGCTCCCGGCCGCCGGGCGTCCGTGTAAAGTACCCCAAAATCAGTCGCATCCGGGGAAATCATGAAGATCAGCGTCATCCTCCCTGCCAAGAACGAGGCCGAGGGCCTGCGCAGGACATTGCCGGCCCTGTTCCGGGTGTTGCCCGACGCCGAAGTGATCGTGGTGGATGACGGTTCCACGGACGAAACCGCCGAGGTGGCCAGGGCCGCCGGGGCAAAGGTGCTGGGCTCCCCGTATTCGATGGGCAACGGGGCGGCGATCAAGCGCGGGGCCCGGGCGGCCCAGGGGGAGACCCTGGTGTTCATGGACGCGGACGGCCAGCATGACCCCGGGGATATTCCGGGGCTGCTGGCGCGCCTGGACGAGGGCTTCGACATGGTGGTGGCGGCGCGGGACGGCAGCGGCCAGGCAAGCGTGGGCCGAAGCTTCGCCAACGGGCTGTACAACCGGCTGGCCACCTGGATGACGGGCCATGCCATCAAGGACCTGACCTCCGGCTTCCGGGCCGTGAACGCCACCAAGTTCCGGGATTTCCTGCACCTGCTGCCCAATGGGTTCAGCTACCCGACCACCTGCACCATGGCCTTCTTCCGGAGCGCCTACCCGGTGGCCTACGTGCCCGTGCAGGTGGCCAGGCGGGTGGGCCAGAACAGCCACATCCGCCCGCTGCGCGACGGCGTGCGGTTCCTGCTGATCATTTTCAAGATCGCCACGCTTTATTCACCGCTCAAGCTGTTCGCGCCGACGGCGGTGGCGTTTTTCCTGACCGGGCTGAGTTACTACGCATACACCTACATCACGATGAACCGGTTCACCAACATGAGCACGCTGCTTTTCAGTGCCGCCGTGATCATCTTCCTCATCGGGCTGGTATCGGAGCAGATCACCTCCTTGACCTACCGGCGTGAGTAGTGAGTTGAGGATGCGTCCCCGCTTGTTGGTGCTGGCGTCGACCTACCCGCGCTGGACCGGGGATCCGGAGCCCGGCTTCGTCCACGCGCTCTGCACGCGCCTGGCCGCGCAGTTCGATGTGCTGGTCTTGTGCCCGCACTCACCGGGCAGCACGCGGGAGGAAACCATGGAGGGTGTCCGGGTCGTGCGCTATCGCTATGCCCCGGACCGGCTCCAGACCCTGGTGAACGATGGGGGGATCCTGGGAAACCTGAAAAAATCGAAGTGGAAATGGCTGCTCGTGCCTGGTTTCTTGCTCAGCCAGGTATTCACTACGGCCAGGCTGGTTCGCAGCTACCGGCCGGACGTAGTCCATGCCCATTGGCTGGTTCCACAGGGACTGGCGGCGGCCTTGGCGCTTGCCGTGGCACGAAAGAGGCCCCGGTTCGTCGTGACCTCGCACGGCGCCGACTTGTTTTCCCTGGGGGCCTGGCCATTCCGGGTGCTGAAGCGATTCGTGCTGGGGCGTGCGGACCTGGCCACCGTGGTGAGCCACGCAATGCTGCCGGCGATCAAGGCGCTGGGCTCGACCTGCGACGTGGTCGTGGAGCCGATGGGAGTAGACCTGGTCGGGACGTTCTGCCCGAAACCCGACGTGCAGCGATCACCATCCCGGGCCTTGTTCGTGGGCCGCCTGGTGGAAAAAAAGGGCGTCGACCATCTGATCAGGGCCTGGCCGCATGTGCTGGAGCGCATTCCGACCGCCCGGCTCGACATCGCCGGGTTCGGCTCCTGCGAGCCCGAATTGCGCGCCCTTCGAGAAAGCCTTGGGCTGTCGGGCTCCATTGAGTTCCTGGGGCCGGTGTCCCACGAGCGGCTGCCGGATCTGTATCGATCGGCGGCGGCCCTGGTCGTTCCTTTCGTCGCGGCAAGGGACGGGGACCAGGAGGGGCTTGGGTTGGTCATGGTCGAGGCCATCGGCTGCGGATGCCCGGTGGTCGCGGGTGATGTGCCCGCGGTACGCGACGTGATCGGTGGCAACGGTGGGCAGGTCGATCCGCGCGACCCCGTGCGGCTGGCCGAGGTCATCGTCAAAGCCATGCAAGGGGGCGCGGCCGACCCCGCCGCCGTCGCACGATTCGACTGGGGTCCGCGGGCCAAGGCCTACGCCGACCTCCTGGGCGCGGCCCGCCAGGAGCCGGCCCGGTCCGGCCATGCGGCCACGGGCATGGCGTCGAGGAAGCGGAAAGCAATCAAGATCGCGCGCCTGCTGGGGCTCGAACCCGGCGCCGCGCCGCGGCGTCTGCTCGAGGTGGGTACGGGTGCCGGCGGCATCGCCCACTATTTCGGTGCGGCCGGGACCATGAACTGGGACGTGGACGCGGTGGACGTCAGCGACAACCGGATCTGCAAGGACGGCTACCGGTTCACCCTCGTCGATGGCGTTGAGCTGCCGTATCCGGACGCGAGTTTCGATGTCGTGGTTTCAAACCACGTGATCGAACACGTCGGCGATGACGACGCGCAGGCCCGGCACCTGGCTGAAATCGCGCGGGTGCTCCGACCCGACGGCACCGGCTACCTGGCCGTGCCCAATCGATGGATGTTGGTCGAGCCGCACTTCAAACTGCCGTTGCTGAGCTGGCTGCCGGGCCCGCTGGCGGATCGCTACGTCAGGTGGTCCGGAAAGGGAACGCACTACGACTGCCGCCCGGCCACCGTGCCTCGTATCGAGCGCGCATTGGCGGGGGCCGGCTTCCGGTTCACGCAATGCCATGGCCAGGCCCTGAGACTGACCTACGAAATTGAACGGCCGGCTTCGACCGTGTATCGATGGGTACTCAAGCCCATTCCCGACCAGGTCTACCGCGCCCTGCGCAGGCTGTTCCCGACCCTCATCTACGTGCTGCACAAGGCTGGCGGGCCTGCCGGGAAACCCGAATGAAAGTAGACAAATCAAAGCCAAGCCACTGGTTCCGGCTATTGCGCTTCGGATCGATGGTGTTGCTTGCCTGGCTGCTGCGCAGATCCGGTCGTCGCCAGCAGCGGCCGAAAGTCGTGCTCTACGGACACAAGCTGTCGGGGAACCTGCTCGAAATCCATCGGGCCATGGTGGCATCCAGCGACCTGGAGCCGACCTTCCTGACCATGGATCCGGACTATCACGCGCAGCTGGCTGGCGCGGGCGTGAGGAGCTGCCTGGCGGGCTCGATCGCCAGCGCCACCCTGCTGGCCGAGGCGAAGGCCGTCATCAGCGACCATGGCCTGCATGTCCTCGCATGGATGGTCGGAAGGAGCAGCCTCAAGTTCTTCGACGTCTGGCATGGCATTCCCTTCAAGGGCTTCGATGCCGATGACTTCCGCGTGCAGCATGGGTATGACGAAGTCTGGGTGGCTTCCCCGCTTCACAAGCAGTTGTACGAAACCAGGTTCGGCTTCGACCCGGACCGGGTCCGGATCACCGGGTATGCCCGCACCGATCCGCTGGTTCTGCCCCGGGCCGGTCGCATGGAGGAGCTCGAGCGGTTCGGACTCGCGGCGCTGCCGTCCACGCGGCTGGTGCTGTTCGCGCCGACGTGGAAACAGGATTCAAGCAACAGGAGCCTGTTTCCGTTTGGTCTGGAGGAGTCGGATTTCCTCGAAAAGCTGGCCGGCGAGTGCCGTGCGCACGGAGCGACGCTCCTGGTCAGGAAACACCTCAACAGCGGCAGGCATGCCACGGCGCCGCCGGACGACGTGGTCTACGTGCCGTTCGCGGAGTATCCCGATACCGAAGCCTTGTTGGCGCTGAGCGACCTGCTCATCTGCGACTGGTCGTCGATCGCCTTCGACTATCTGCTGCTCGGCCGGCCCACGATCTTCCTGGACGTCGAGCCACCGTTCCGGAAGGGCTTCTCGCTTGGGCCGGAGTATCGGTTCGGGAGGGTGGTGGGCGACATGCAGGCCATGCTGGATGCCGTTCGACGCTATCTCGCCGAACCGGCCAGCTACCGTGCCGAGGTGGGTGACAGGCCGCGGCAGGTGCTCGCGGAAGTCTATGGGGACCGTCCCGACGGGATGGCGAGCCAGCGCTGCCTTGAACGGCTGAGGCTTCACCTCTCCCGGTAACCACCCCGCGCTGGTGCATCGAGCCGGAGGCTCGTGTCGTCGAGTCCGGCGCCCTAGCGACGAAGCATTGCCCGCAGGTTCTGGAGCGCGATCCAGGCGTCGAAGAGCGACTCGCGGATCGCGCCGATTAGCGCGTTCAGCAGACGCACGGGAGTGCGGGATTCGTACTCCGAAAGCCGCTCCTTGTCCTGCTGCAGTTCGTCGAGCAGGATGCGGTAGCAGGCGATCAGTCGGGCGTTGGCGGCATCGATGTCGGTTCCTTGCTCCAATGCCACGGCCGGAAGGCCGGCGACGTGTTCATGGCGCTTGATCCAATCGGACGTGGTGTGGTTGTCGATCCAATGGATTTCCCGCGGCCAGTGTGGCCGCCCCGGATAGCGCGGAACCCAGCCCTGTGACAAGGCGAGCCGAAGGCCCGGCACGATGGGTGCGTCCTTGTAGGCGCCAGCGAAGTTGTAGCCCTTGATTCGAGGGCCGTGGCGCTTGTAAGGGATTCGCCAGCGCGGGCCATAGATGCGTTCGAGCATGAGCTCGGGGGCCATGGGGGCATGGAACTCGCGATCGCGTATCGATACCTTGCACCGGTTCTCCACGAACCAGTAGGGGAACGTCATCTTCGCGTTGAAATACGCGCCGGCTTCGACGTTGAACCGCCGGAGGATCCCGTCCGAGAACAGGGTCTGGATGAACAGGTCGCCATGGAATCTCCCGCGGTCGTCCCGGACCTTGATGATGCGTCGTTCGACTTCGCCGGGGGAGGGGCTGCCGTCCCGGAACGACGTCACCTCGCGGGTCACCGGAAACTCCAGCACCAGGCCACGGCTGGCGAATGCGTCGCGGGCGCCAAGCACCGCCTCGACACCCGTATCGATGATCTCGATGTCCCAGTCCGTGTCGTTCTCGAGCAGGTCCCGCTGGCGTACCGCCCCGAGCAAAGTGCCGCCGGAAACGACGTACTCGACGCCCAGGTCCTCGAGAATCTCGTGGACCGCACAAAGCGACTCGAACAAATCGTCGACCGGGCAGGCGACGTAACCGGCTTCCGTGGACTTCGGCGGTCTGGCCATCTGCTTGCTCGGCATCGCCTGCGGTGCTCCCTTCAAGTCGGACGAGTGGCCAGCAATGCGATGAAACGCGTGTTCGGCCAGCGATTCAGCCGATCAGGGTAGATGTCGTCCTGGCGAACGACCTGCAGGCCGCCTTTTTCGATCAGCCTGGCCTCGTGGCCCGGGGTGCGGTACTCGGAGTAGTAGTGGGTTCCCAGCTCCTGGGAAATGCCATCGACCATCACATCTTCCGCGACGCCCATCTGGTTCTTCACGACCAGCTTTCCGCCAGGTTTGAGCCAGCGTGCCACGCGCCTGTAGAGGTCCGTTGCCTCGCCCTCACTGAAGAAGTTCATCACGCCGAACAGCGCCACGACGTCGAAGGTCTCCTCGGTGTCGTAGGTCAGGAGGTCGGCGGTGACCACTTCGACGTGGTTTGCCCGGGTTATGAAGCGCGAGAACTGCGGATAGAGCTCGACGGCGACGACGCGCCGGTAGCCATCCATGATCCGGTTGAGCAGCAGGCCGGTTCCCGCGCCCAGCTCAAGCAGGCTGCCCTCGGGCTTGGCGAATTCGCGCATGTACGCCGCGTCGAATTCACTCGAATCGGGCGCCTTGTTGCGGGTGCCTTCGGCGGACTCGATGCGCTCGGCGAGTTGGTCGTAGTAGTTGCGTATGTTGTTATTTCCCACCGATATAGCTCCGGAAGTTTTCTTTCGCGTAGTGGTAGTCAGCGACGGTATCGATGTCGAATGCGCGTACTTTCAGGGCCGGGAGGGGCAGTCGGTGCAGCAGGCCTTCGAAAACGCTGCCGCGCACATCGGCGACGTCGTCACGGCGCAATCGTGCCGGGCCTGACCATTCATAGGCTCCGGGGTCTTCACGGCTGAATCCGACGATGCTGTGACCGGTGGGATCGAGGTGTGCGAATACGGCGTCCTCGGTCACAGCTTCCGAGACGCCCAGGTATTCTCCGTCGTGATCGAGGCAGGCGGCCAGGTCCTCGTGATGCACCATCAGGTCGCCGTCCCAGGCGATGACATACTCGTTGGCATGTCGTGCGCCCAGGTAGAGGCTGCATCCCGTGCCGGTGGAAAAATAGTCGTGGTTGAACACGAACACGGCATCAGGACGAACCGCGGTGACGGCGAGTATCACGTCCTTGGCCTGGAATCCGACGACGACCCTTACGTCCTCGATGCCGGAGAATCCCTGCATCTGCCACTGCACGAACGGCCGGTCCTCGAAGTTCATCAAGGCCTTGGTCGAGTTCAACCCAAGTCTCGATCCCATTCCGGCGCAGCTGAGAACCAGCGTGTTGCTTCCCCGCGAAGGCGTGGAGGCACGCAGCTGCGCCAGCAGGCGAAGCAGGGCGGATTCATCGAACACGGCATAGTCGGCCACGTCCAGGACCGACCGCGCCGGCCAGTGCACCATTCCGGTCGCGATCGAGATGTCCGCTTCGCGCATTGCCTCGGCATCATTGTTGCCGTCGCCGACGAAAACGACGGTCTCGCCCTTCGCCTTCCATTCCCGGACGACGTCTTCCTTCCTCAGGATGGAAGTGAGCTTCGCGACCCGGTCGTCGGCGATATTGGCGTCGGAGCAACGAACGCCGCAGCCAAGCCTGGCACACAAGCCTTCAATCCAGGGTCCCAGGTTGCCGGTGGCGATGATGCAGTCATCGGGGTTTTCTTGAATGAAACCGACCACTCCCTGGAAAAGCTCCATCCCGGACAGCAACCGGTTCATTTCCGAGACCGGGTACTGGCCGAGGATGCCGACACGACGGATGAAGCTTTCGATGAACGGAATGTTTCCCCGTATCGTCTCCTCGGTCAGGGCGTCGATCTGATCTTCGATGCCGAACCGCGCGGCCATGAGCGGAAGCGTTTCCTGGCGGGTTATCGTTCCATCAAGGTCGAAGATGAACTTCATCGTGGGGTGCCCGGGGTGCGGATGCTTGGGGGATTGTAGCGCCTGGCTGGCGAGCCTCTACCAGTCGCAAATCTGCTCGTAACGTTCCAGGGGATAGATGGACTGGGATCCGATCGGCACCAGCATGCCCTCGTCCCGGGCGCCTGGCTCGCCGATTTTCGATTGCATCCGTGCTACTTCCAACGGGGTTACGAACGCGCGGCGAAGCAGGCGAAGTTTCCACTTGGCGAACGGGCGGGCTGCGGTGGAATAGGCCGGGTTGGGTATCTGCCAGTCGCTGCCGTAGTAGGAAGCCAGGAACGACTCGGGTCGTGCCGGCACCAGGACGTCGATGCCACGCATCGTCGAGTCCATCGCTGGCAGGAAGTCCCCGCGCTTGCAGTCCAGGTTGGCCCGGGGATGTATCCAGACGCTGCCCTTCTCGTGCCAGACGGCATGCACGTCGAGATGGCATGCGGGTGGGTTGCCCGGCAGTCGAAGGCGGAACAGTCTTCCTTCCCGGTTGAGGGTCACGACGAAGCCGCCCCGCACGAGCCGCACGACAAGGTCCATGGCCTCGTCCCGGACCCGGCTTGCGTTGCCGGCATCGGACCAATAGCCGACGTCGAAGTCGTCATCACCGGGAATGAAGTCGGCGCCGCGCTGCTGTCCCAGCAGGGTGCCGTAAAGCAGGAACAGCGGCGTTCCAAACTCCCTGTGGAAAAAGGCGCTCGCCGCGGAATAAGTGGCGAGGAAACCCTCCTGTAGTTCCGCCAGGCCGGCCTGGCCCTGGACGAGAAACCCCTTCTTGTCGATCCGGATGTTTTCCGGATCGTCCCCGGCGCCATGCGGAACATCCACCACGGCATCAGTGCAGCCCTTGAACAGCAGGGGCCCGCCACCCGCAAGCGAGACGGTCAGCCTGGTCCTGGCAGGAAACCTGGCCAGGGCGTCCCGTTGGATCTGCACGACGAAGACGTCCAGTCCCGGAACGATGCGCACGGCCTCGGTTTCACGGATGCGGACGCCATTGAGTCGCACCTCGACCTGCCGCGTACCGCCGGGCCGCCTCAGGAACCCGTCTACCCGTAGTCCCCGATGCGAGACCGACACTTCGTAATAACCCTCCGCCATTCGTCGTGCCCCTGCAGGACGTGAGTCGGCCTGGGGTGAAACAGACACCGCGAACAACGGATCCTCGACGCGTGCGCGACCGAGCAGGTGACGATTCCTCTCCGCGGAAAACTCCCAGGACTGCCTGACCTGGAAGATCCGTCGACTTCGCGAGCGATCGCCGATCGCGATCGAGCCGTCGAGCAGTGGCATGGCAAGGCGGCGAAGGCCCAGGCGGGATAGCGCAGATCCACCCAGGTGGACGAGGCTGGCCGTTGTCACGCCCGCCTGCAGCACGAAGATCGACGCGCGTTTTAGGTTGGTCAGCAGGAGTTCGAACACCCACGGAAGCGGAATGCCTGCCCGGCTCACAGGTTCACCACCCGCTGGCAGTAGCGCAGGGACGATTCCTTGTGTGCGATGACCACGATGGTCTTCTGCCCGGATAGGGTCCGGATCGCCTCATTGACGGCTTCTTCGGTTTCGCCGTCGAGCGCGCTGGTGGCCTCGTCGAAAAAGAGTACCGGGGGGTCCCGGTAGAGCGCACGCGCGATGCCAAGGCGCTGGCGCTGGCCGCCGGACAGGCGGATGCCGCGGTCGCCTACTTCCGTGTCGTAGGCCCGCGGCAGTTCGGCGACGACGAAATCATGGATCTGCGCGGCGCGCGCTGCCCGCTCCACCGCCTGCATGTCGATCGCCGCCGTGTCCACGCCGAACGCGATGTTTTCGGCGATGCTCGCGTCGGCAAGGTAGATGTGCTGGGGAACGAAGCCGATGGCCCGCTGCCAGGCAGGGAGGTTTTCGGCGTCGATGGGCACGCCATCGACGCTCAGCGTGCCCGAGTGCGGGCGCAGCAAGCCAAGCAGGATATCCATGATCGTGCTCTTGCCGGCCCCACTGCGACCGGCGAGGCCGATGCTTTCGTTGGCAGGGACAACCAGGTTGAAGCCATCGAGGACTCGTCGCTCCGGCGCCGATGGATAGGCGTAGCTGACGTCCGAGAGGCGGATCTCGCGCTGCGGAACCAGGGGCGCGCTGGCCGGGGGCGGTGCGCTCTGCGGAAGCGCGAGGTCGCGGCGAAGCGAGTCCAGCGCGGCCGTCGAGAACTTGAGTTTGGCGGCCCCTCGATAAATGATCTGCGCGGCCGGCAGCATCCTGAAGGCTGCGAATCCATAGAGCCCAAGGGCGGGGAGTACCAGGCCAACGTCGCCCGAGCGCATCAGGAGCACCAGCGCGACAGTGATCAGCATGCTGTAGCCGATGGCTTCGACCAGGTAGAGCGGGGACTGGCTCAGGGTGTCGCTGGCGGCAAGGTGGCGTGCATAGAGGCGGGAGGCTGCATCGAACTTGCGCTGATAGGCCGGCGCCGAGTGGGAAGCTTGCACGTCCTTGATGCCACCCAAGGCTTCGGCACAGGCCTGGTGGCGGTCACCGCTGGCCTGCTGGCGTTCCACGCTGATCCGGGCGAGGCGATTTCGCACCGAAGCGTAGATGGCGCCATACAGAAGGCCGATGACGGCCACGATGCTCGCGGCCGTCAGGGGGTCGTAGTAGAAGATCAGCAGCGTCATGGCGACCACGACCGCGCCTTGCGCCACCATCTGCGACAGGGGTTTGATCAGGTTGACCAGTAGCTGATCGATCTCGGAAAGCACGTTCTTCCCGAGGATGGCCGGGTTCCGGGTCAGGAAAAACTCGTAGGGTTGGTGCAGGTAGCGCGAAAGCAGGCGGGCGCTGATCGAGTGACGCTGCAAGTGCACGAAGCGATTTATCAGGTGCAGGGTGACCGTCTTGAACGCAGAAGACAGGACGACCGTGAGAATCGAGAGCAGGCCCAGCGCAATGGCGAAGTCCCGCTCATTCTCGAAACCGAGCCACTGGTAGGCGGCCTGGAGCAGTTCGTTTTCGTGCATCACCTCCGGCCGGCTGACGACCGTGAGGAAGGGCATGATCGACAGCACGCCCAAAGTCTCCGCACCCGCCATGAGGATCACCAGTACCAGCATGAAGCTGGCCTTTCGCCGCTCCCTGGGCGTGAACAGGAACCACACCGCCTTGAGGTCAGAGATCATCCGCGGGCTTCCAGGGATTCGCGCAGCAAGCTTTCGACGTCCGCCTCGAACAGGAAGTTGCCGGCGCGTTCCGGCGTAAACATCTGGGGGAGTCGTGCCAGGACCTGTTCGGCGGTGGCGAACCTGCTGACCTTGTCGTGAAGCCGCAGCTGACCGAGGAGCGCCCCGACGCGCTGCAGGAGCGCCTGCCGTTCACCGTCCGTGCCCAATCGGGGCCCGAACTTCCGCAGCAGCGCGGGCAGGGTGAAACTGCAGGCCAGTCCATGCGGCATGCCGTGGTGCAGCGTCAAGGGATAGGAAATGGAGTGCGCAAGCGCGGTGCGGGTCGTGCTTATCGCCTGGCCGGCGAGATAGCTTGCCTGCTGCATTCCGGCGCGGGCAGGCAGATCGCCGCCGTCGGCGAGCACGCGCGGAAGGTTGTCGACCGACAGCCGAAGCGCCTGCAGGGCCAGGGCCTCGCTCATCGGCGTGGCATGCACGTTCCACAGCGACTCCAGTGCATGCGAAACCGTGTCCAGTGCCGGAAAGAGGGTGTGGTCCTCGCCCAGGTCCAGGGTCAGTTCCGGGTCAAGGATCGCGGCGTGCGGGTAAACGGACTCACCGCTTACCGAATACTTTCGGTGGGTGCGTGGGTCCCAGACCGTCGCGAAGGGGGTCGCCTCGGAGCCGGTACCCGCGGTTGTCGGCACCGCCACCATGGGGATGTGCCGGTTCCAACGCGCCGTCGCGCCCTCACGAAAGGTCCTGTGCAAGGGCCTTGGCTCCGGTGAACCGAGAATGGCGGCAAGCACCTTGCCCGCGTCGATCGCACTGCCGCCACCCAGCGCCACAACCGCGCAGGGCGCCAGCGAGGCGTGCCCGTGCGCCATGGCGTCGAGGTCGTCGAGCTCCGGATTCGGCGTGATCGAATCACTCACGACGACTTGCCGGCCGGCGGCATGGCCGAGGAGCTCGAGAACGCGTCCCGTCACGCCGCGACGGGTGAATCCCGGTGTCGTCACCAGCAGGATCGAACCACTTTCGGGCAGCAATCGCGGCAATTGAGCCAGCGTGCCCGCGCCGGCAACCACCCGGACCGGGTTGAAATGCTCCCAGTGGCCTTGCGCCGGCTTCATCGCGCGAACCGCATGAAGGCCAGCTTGTTTTCCTCGGGCGAGCTCGTCGGTCGCCCCAGGTCGGCACGGGATCCCACTGAGATGTCGATTTCCAACAATGCCGGCCCTGGCGCCGAGGCAAGCCGTTGCCATGCCGCTTCGATCCCGGCTTCGTCGCCGGCACGCTCGTAGGCCGCGTAGCCGCACGCGAGCGAAATCGCACGGAAGTCCATGCCGCCGGCGACGGTGGGCTGTCCGCCGACGGATTCGTGCGCGGCGTTGTTGAGCAGTACGTGCAGGAGGTTGCCCGGCTTGAGGTCACCGATGATCGCCATGGCCCCAAGGTGCATGAGGGCGGAGCCATCGCCGTCCAGGCAGACGACCTGGCGTTCGGGATTTCCCAAGGCTACGCCGAGTGCGATCGAGGACGTGTGCCCCATCCCTCCCACGGTCAGGAAGTCGCGCTGGGCAGTCCCGGCTTCGACACGCAGTTCAAAGACCTCCCGCGACGTCTTGCCGGTGGTCGACACGACGAGGGCGTCGCCTGCCAGGGCGAGGAGCTGGCGCAGCGCCTGCTCGCGCCCCAGGTGGGCCTTGCGGTCGGGCTTGCGCGATGACCTGTAGTCGGCGAAGGCGTCCTTCCGGACCAGGAGCGCCACCGGCGCGTTGCTGGCGTCCAGGGCCGAGAACGCCTGGTCGAGCACCGCGTCGATGTCGCTGTCCGCTTCCAGTATCCAATGCGGGATCTCCAGCAGCTCCAGCTGCGACGGGGTGACCCGGCCCTGCATGACGTGCTGGGGTTCATCCGGCACGCCTGGTTCACCGCGCCAGCCAACGACCAGGAGCATCGGCACGCGGTAGACCTGCGCGTGCGCCAGCGATGTCAGCGGATTGACGGAATTGCCGAGACCCGAATTCTGCATGTAGACCAGGGCACGCTTGCCGGTGGCCAGGTGATGGCCCAAGGCGATCGCAACGGCATTTCCCTCGTTCGCGGCGATGACGTGCTGGCCCTGGGCGGACGCATCCTCCACGCACGCGCAGAAGTTCTTGAGCAGTGAATCAGGGACGCCGGTGAACAAACTGATTCCCCGGGATACCAGCCGTGCATGGAAGTCACCTGGGGAAATCATCATTTGGTCCCTGGAATAAGGTCCAGAATGTCCTTGATCGGCAGCATGCGCGCATCGCATTCGGCCGAACGCCCGTGGGTCAGGATTGATTTTGCCGTATCGAGCATCGCCGGATAGGCGCTGCGCAACAGCTGGTTGGCGTAGATGACGATGTTGACACCTTCGGCCGCGAGCTCGTCCTCGGTGACGGTGTTGTAGCTGGAGGGAACCGCGACCAGGGTCTTGCGATTGGGGATATCGCGATAGCGACGGCAGAACTCGAAGATCTCGTCAGGCGTCTTCCTGCGGCTGTGGATCATGATGCCGTCGGCGCCCGCCTCGAGGTAGGCGCTCGCGCGTTCAACCGCATCTTCCATGCCCTTGTCCAGGATCAGGCTCTCGATCCGGGCGATGATCATGAAGTCGTTGGTGGCCTGGGCCTTCTTGCCGGCCCGGATCTTGTTGCAGAAGTTCTCGATCGATTCCTGGGTCTGGGGGACGTCGGTTCCGAACAGGGAGTTCTTCTTCAGGCCGGTCTTGTCTTCGATGATGGCCGCGGAAACGCCCAGGCGCTCGAGCGTCTTGACGGTGTAGACGAAGTGCTCCGTCTGTCCGCCCGTGTCCGCGTCGAAGATGATCGGCTTCGTCGTGACTTCCAGGGTTTCGTTGATGGTGGTGATTCGCGCCGAAATGTCGACGGCCTCGATGTCGGGTTTTCCCTTCGACGTGGAGTCGGTGAGGCTCGACCCCCACATGCCGTCGAATTCGCGCCGGCCGTTCGGCGTTTCGATGCTGGTGTTCTCGATGATCAGCGCGCTGAGCGCATTGTGGATATCAATGAAGCGCAGTACTGGCTTCACGGCCAGCATCCGCTTGAGCGATTTGAGGCGGATGCTCGGGGTCGTGCCGATTTCCTTGATCGCGGCATGCAGGGCCGTGGACGAGATGTCCTTGGTGTAGGGAACCTCGATCAGCTTGCCGCCCCATTCGGCGAGTTTGTCGATCACCCGTTGCCGGGTCTGCTGCTGCACGCCCGTGCGCCAGTCGTCGCCGTGCACGACGAAGTCGGGCCGAAGCATTTCCAGGTTGGGCACGTAGTCCAGGGTGCTCTGGGGCACCACGCGCGACACCGGCTTGAGATTCTCGATGACCTGTCGGCGCTGGTCGAACTCCATCAGCGGTACGCGCTTGTAGCTGGCAATCGCTTCGTCCGTCAGCAGGCCGACGATCACTTCACCGTGCTTGCTGGCCTCGTTGAGAATGTTCAAGTGGCCGGGGTGGACCAGGTCGGCGCTCATGCCCACGTAAACCGTCTTCATTTTTTTCCGCTTCCACGTCGGGATGCCGCCACCGGTGCGGGGCAGCACAGTTCAGTGCCACGATTCGCGGCACTTCCGACAGTATGTTTGAGCCGTCCAGGGTTCGCCAGCCCGGGGCTCGCCCACGGAAAAGGCTGGCCCGACGCCAGCGCTCGCGATCGCAGGACCCCGGTCTTCCCGGGAGAACTGGCTCAGCGGCAAACCGCGGGCATGTACTTGGTGGGGATGCCGCCGCAGTTCCAGGCGAGGCTGCCGCCGTTGGTGCTCAGCTGCATGACCAGGGTCTGGCCGGTGATCTTCGCGCTGGCATCGTTGCCGAACAGCATCGAAATCGTACCGGTATTGTCGAGCGTGACCGAGGTGACGTAAGTGCCATTGATCGACGCCGGCTGCGACAGTCCGGCGGTCGCGTTGTCGGCCGGTGGAACCCCGTACTCTGAATAGTATTCGGTGACGGCGATTTGTGCGCCGCGCGACAGGCTCATGGCTTCCGAGACCTGGGAACGGGTCAGGTAATCCTGGTAGGCCGGCAAGGCAATGGCGGCAAGGATGGCGATGATGGCCACCACGATCATCAGTTCTATCAAGGTAAAGCCAGCGTTTCGCTTCATGAGATTGCCCCTGTTCCTGAATCTCCGGCGGTTGCCGGGCCCCTACTGGCGCGGACCCTCCTCCCGGGTCGCCGCGTCCAGCTGTTCGGCCAGTAGCCGAACCTTTTCCCGCGTGGCGGGGGGCAGTTCCTGCGCCCCGGCCGCGTCCAACAACATCAAAATCTCTCCCTTATTTGCATGCAAGTTTGATGCCATCAGGAACTGCGCCAGCGCGATATCGACCTCGTATTCGTTCTTCCGGCGGGATCGTCGCTCCCTCAGGGCGTTTATCGCCTCGTCCCGCGCGCCCGGCCCGTTCCAGAGGAAGTTGGCGCGGATGATCCCTACCTCTGTGAAATACGGGTTGCCGGCGTCCAGCCGGTCAAGCAGGTCGAGCAGGTAGGCATCCGGTATGTGGCAGCGGCCCGTCAGGCGGCAGGCCACCACGTTGTGAAGGGCGCTGATGTCATCCGGCCGGGGGCGGGCAGCCAGGAGCTTGCTGGCGAAGGGTTCCCAGATTGCCCGGGGGACCGGCGTCCCCTGGGTCGAATCCATGACCACCAGGGCCTGGTCGGGCAGGGCCGACGCCTGCGGCAGGCGCGCGGCATGTTCGAACTGCCTGCGGGCCAGGGCCCACTGCGGGCTCCGCGTGTCGCCCCTGGCCAGGGCATGCAGTTCGACCCCCAGCGCGTAATTGGCGCGCGGGGAATCGGCGTTCCTGCCGGCCAGGGCCGTGTGGAGCCGGAAGGGGTCCGACCAGGTGCTGGCCTGTAGAAAACACAGGCCGGCCAGCAGCAGCACCGGCAGGCTCATGGCGGTGAAGGCGGCATCGCCGTGCAGGCGCGCCGTCGCCTTCCGCGAAAGCTCGACCAAGGCGAGCAGGGGGCCGAGCAAGGCCAGGTAGTTGCGGTGCTCGAACGCCAGCTCCAGGGGGATGACGTTGCTGGTCAGGGCGTGGCAGGCGAAGAACCAGAAAATGCCCAGGGCGGTCAGGGGCCAGCGGCGGTGGATCGCCAGGGCCAGCCCGAGCAAGGCCACCAGGGTGGCCAGGGCGCCTGCCGTGCGGGGCGGGGAAAACAAACCCGCGGGCACCTGCAGGTGGTCGTAGTAGAACAGCATGCTGTCCGGCGACGGGATCAGGATCTGGCCCAGGTACATGACCAGGATCGGGCCCTGGGAAAGCAGTCGCTGGCCGGCGCTGTAGCCGCGGGCCTCGTAGGCCGACGAACCGACGGCATCGGGCAGCACGACGATGAAGTAGGCCAACAGGGCCGCGGCCAGCCAGACCGCATGCAGGCCGAAGATCGGCCGGCTCAGGCGCCCGCCCGGTCCCCGGAACCGCAGCACGAAGGCCTCCAGCAGCAGCAGCAGCCCCGGCGCCACCAGGGCGGATTCCTTGAATCCCAGGCCGCCCAGCAAGCCGGCCGCCGCCAGGGCGAAGTAGCCGGTGGCCGGCCGGCCCGCCAGTTGCCGGCTGCGCGCGGCCAGGTAGGTCGCCAGGCAAACCAGCAGTCCGGTCGCTGCACCGATTTCCATGCGCTGGACGGTGTAGAGCACCGTCGACACCTGCAGCGGATGGACCAGCCAGGCCGCGGCGACCAGGCCGGCCGCCAGGGTGACCCGGGGGGGCGCCCTGTCCTTGGCCTGGCATTCGCCGGGCGCGAGCACGAGCAGCTGGCGGCAAAGGACGAAGACCAGCGATGCATTCACGAGATGCATCAGCAGGTTGGTCAGCTTCAGGGAGTAGATGTGCTCCCCGGTGAGCGCGTGGTTGATCGCGAAGCTCAGCATGGCCAGCGGCCGGCCGACGGCGCCCGAGATATCGCTGGTCATCGCCGCCCAGAGCGCAGCGGGCGCCAGTGAGTCGACTTTCCAGGTGCGGGACTGGGCCAGGTTCGGCAGGTCGTCGAAAAGGTAGCCGCCCGACAGTCCCGGCCAGAAGGCCGCGCCCCCCAGGGCCGCCAGGGCCAGCAGCGTCAGCAAACCAAGCGGCCAGGGCGCCCGGGGCCGCCTACTGGCCGGATGCATCGGGTCAGTCGGCCTGTTCACGCGCGTCCTGTCCACCCGGGATATCCCGGGCGATCAATGTTTCGAGTCGATCCAGTTCCCGCGTCCAGTAGCCCTGGTGGTCCAGGACCGCCCGGTGGAGCCTTGGCATGCCCGGCTTCTCGACGAAGCCGTCCCGCCCGGCGGTTCGATAGTCCCGAAGGAAGGAGAGGGCGAAGCCCGCCCCGCAATGACTCGCGAGCAAGGCGGTGTCGCCATAGGCGGAGCTGTCGCGTGGTTGCGACCGCAGCGCGTCACTGAAATGTTGGCGTGCCCGGGGGCAATCGCCCTGGCCGACCGCGACCAGGCCCTGGATGCGCTCGCGTCGCGCCAAGGCGCGGGGTGTCCGGGAGCCATGTTCCAGCGCCGCGTCCACCAGCGCAAAAAGTGCCGGCTTGTCCAGGCCGGGGCAGCTCGCGGCCTCCGCCAGCAGCCGGTCCCGCAGCCAATCATGGTTCATGTCCACGCGCAGGCCGGTCCTCGCCAATGCCCGGGCCGCCTGCTCCAGCGTCCCGGGCCGGGTGCCGCCGGCGGCGCATTCGACGTTCACCAGGTTCAGGGCGAGCATCGGGTTGTGGGGGAATTGCTCCAGCGTGCGGACCAGGCGCGCGTGGGCCGCGGCGAGGTTGCCCGCCCGCAGTTCGTGCTGCGCCGCCCAGGTCTGGGCCCGCGGAGAATCCGGCAGCGTCAGTCCCCAGACTGCGGCCTGGCGCGGGGTATCGGCCCAGAGCATGGCGCGCTGCTGGGTGAGTGCGCCCAGGACCAGCAGGTAGGCGCCCAGTCCGAAGACCACCGCCTTGCCATGGCCGGTCCTGGACAAGGGCGAAAGGGCCGACATGGCCAGCGCCCAAGCCAGCAGCATGGCCGGCAGGTAATTGCGGTGCTCGAAATACAGCTCCAGCGGCAATACCGTGCTTTCCATCAGATGGCCCGCCAGGTAGAAGGCAAGCGCCGCGGCCAGGGCGGGCTGTCGATGGCGCAGCAGGAAAGGCGCCACCAGCAGGGCCAGGATGCCGAGGGCCGCGGGCAGGGTGGACGCTGGCGTCAGCCAGCCTGTCGATGCCTGGAATCCGTCGGCGAAGATGCCCGTGCTGTTGACCCGCGGGACAAGCAGGGTCCACAGGTAATCGGCCAGGGCGCGCGGCTGGCTCATCAGGCGCTCGGCCAGGGTCCAGGAGCGCCCGGGCGGCTCCGCCTCGATTTGCGCCAGCAGCGCCGCCACCAGCAGCAGGCTCGGTACCCCCAGCAGCAGCCAGGTCGCAAGGCGCTCGGCCCGGCCGACGCCGTGGCGAGGCATGACGACAAACCACTGGATCGCCAGGACCAGTACCGGGAGCAACATGCCGTTGGCCTTGCTCAGGGCCGCCAGGACCCCGCAGGCGGGCATCACGCAGGCCGCCCAGAGCCAGCCCTGGCCGGCCCGGCCTTCGCGGAAGGCCGCCACCGCCGACAGCCAGGCCAGCAGGCCCAGCAGCACGAAGGTCGATGCCAGCATGGCGTGCCGCTGCACCACGTAACCGACGGTGGAAACCCAGAGCGGATGCAGGCACCAGAGGGCCGCGCCCCACAGCGCGGCGTTGAACGCCGTCCGGTTGTCCAGGTCGAGTGCGCGCCCCAGGCGCCGCAGCAGGGCCAGCAGCAGCAAGCCATTGATGGCGTGGAGAATGATGTTGGTACGCAGGAAGGGCCGGGCCGCGGCGGGCCAGTCCCGTGAATCGAGCAGGAAGCTCGCCATCGCCACCGGGCGGCCCAACGGGTCGGCGATGCCTGCCGTCAGGTAACGCGCCAGCGCGTCGAAATCCTTGATCGGCCCGTACTCGCCGAGCGCGGGCAGGTTGGCGAAGTCGTCGAACAGGAAACCGGCGGAAAGCAGGGGCCAGAAGCACAGGGCCACCGTGGCCACGAACGCGGCAATCCAGGCGAATCGGGTCAGGACGGTCTTGGGCACCACGCGATCTTATCGGGTCCGGGAAAAGAAAAGCCCCGGCGAACCGGGGCTTTGCTTGTGTTGCAACCGTTTTGCTACGGCCAAATTACGGGCGGCAGCTGGACGGCAGGTACTTCGCGGCAACGGTGCTGTTCTCGCAGGTCCACGAGATCGAGCCACCCTGGTCAACCGGCGACAGGATGAAGTCGTCCGCGTTGATCTTGGCGCTGGCGCCCGCCTTGAAGCCGGCGGTGATGATGCCCGCATCGACGGCCACGTCGTTGACGTAGGTGCCGTTGATGGAGGCGGCGGCGGCCAGGCCGGCGGCGTCGTTGTCGATGCCAGTCCAGGTGCCGGTGTTGGCATATTCCTCGGCAACCGCGGTGCGGGCGCCGGAGGTCAGGCTCATGGCCTCGGAGACCTGCGAGCGGGCCAGGTAGTCCTGGTAAGCCGGCAGGGCGATGGCGGCGAGGATCGCGATGATCGCGACCACGATCATCAGTTCGATCAGGGTGAAGCCTTTCTGGATGTTCTTCATGGGTGAATCCCCTAGGTGGATTGTGATTGTCACGTGCTGGAACGGAATTCCCGTCCTTGGGTGGCCGTGCCGGAGCACGTGCTTTTTCTTAGATGCATCAACTGTGCCAGTCCCGGAGGACCCTCACAGGCCAAGATGTTAGGCACAGGGAAGAACGCAGCGCCAGCCTTTGAGGGGACATTCACATTAAAACTGTGACCGTGGTCAAAAGCTGACGCAAAGCGTCACTTTTTGCCCCGCCCCGTGTTATCGGACTCAAACAGGGCCATTCCAAAACCTTCGGCTAAGCTAGCGGCCGCCGGAGATTGGAGAAGGGGATCCGAATGCCGCCACGCGTCCTGGGCCTGGAAAGGCTGCTGCTGGCCCTGTTCGTCGCGTCGGGTTTCGCCGGCCTCATCTACCAGGCCATCTGGTCGCATTACCTGGGCCTGAGCCTGGGCCACGCGGCCTACGCCCAGACCCTGGTGCTGGGCATCTTCATGGGCGGCATGGCCCTGGGTGCCTGGGTGGTCAGCCGGCGCGGCGTGCGCTGGCGCCGGCTCATCGCCGCCTACGCCCTGGTCGAGATAGTGATCGGCCTGGCCGGACTGGCCTTCCATCCGGTGTTCCTGGCCTATACCGGCCTGTCCCAGGACACGGTCTACCCGGCCCTGGAATCGGCGGCGGCGGTGCGCGCCTGGCAGTGGGGCAGCGCCGCGCTGCTGATTGCGCCGCAGTCGATCCTGCTGGGCATGACCTTCCCGCTGATGAGCGGCGGCTACCTGCGCATCGCGCCGCGTGCCGACGGCGAAATCCTGGGCGGCCTGTACTTCAGCAACAGCATTGGCGCGGCCTTCGGCGCGTTGTTCGCCACCTTCGTGCTGCTGCCCTGGATCGGCATGCCCGGTGCGGTGGCGTTCGCGGGCGCCGTGAACCTGGTGGTCGGCGTCCTGGCCTGGCGTGTGTCGCGACGAGTCGATGCCCAGCCGTCCGAAGCGCCCGTCGTCGGCGAAACGCCGGTCACGCCATCTGCCGCGCCGGGTTTTTTCCGCGCGATGCTGCTGGTCGCCTGTCTCACCGGCGCCAGCTCCTTCGTGTATGAAATCGGCTGGGTGCGCATGCTCAACCAGGTGCTGGGCACCACCGTGCACTCGTTTGAACTGATGCTCTCGGCCTTCATCCTGGGCCTGGCCTTCGGCGGCCTGTGGGTCCGCCGGCGGGCGCCGCGGGTCACGGACCCGGTGGCCTACGCCGGCTGGGCGCAGCTGTGGATGGGACTGGCGGCGCTGGTGTCGCTGCCGCTGTTCGCCAACAGCTTCCACTGGGTGGGCTGGCTGATGGGCCTGCTGCCGCGCACCGACGAAGGCTATGCGCTGTTCACCCTGGCCAGCGGCGCCATCGCGATGCTGGTGATGTTCCCGGCGGCCTTCTTCGCCGGCATGACCCTGCCGCTGCTCACCATGGCCATGCTGCGCAACGGCTCGGGCGAAGCCGGCATCGGCCGCGTCTACGCCATCAACACCCTGGGCGCGATCCTGGGCGTGGTGCTGGCCGTGCACGTGCTCATTCCGACCTTGGGCCTGCAGCTGTCGGTGACGCTGGCGGCGCTGGTGGACGTGGTGCTGGGCGTGGTGCTGATCCGTTGGTATGCCGCCGGCGACGGCAGCCCGCGCACGCTGCCGGGTGCGCTGGTGGCGACGATGCTGGTGCTGGGCATCAGCCTGGTGTTCGGTCGCGCCGACCCGCGGGCGCTCGCCGGCGGCGTCTACCGCACCGGTGCGGCGAGCCTCGGCAGCGGCGTGGACATTCCCTATCTCAAGGACGGCAAGACCTCGACGGTGGCCGTTGTCGCGGGCGACAACTGGCACAGCATCACCACCAACGGCAAACCCGACGCCGCGGTGAACCTCGATCCCGACGCCGACCCGGCGGACGATGAAATCACCATGGTCCTGCTGGGCACGCTGCCGCTGGCCCTGCACCCCGCGCCGCGCGACGTCGCCGTCATCGGCTGGGGCTCGGGCCTGAGCACGCACAGCCTGCTGGGCAGCCCGCGGCCCGCGCGCGTGGACTCGATAGAAATCGAACCGGCCATGGTCGAAGGCTCGCGCCTGATGATGCCGCGCGTGTATCGCGCCTTCGACGACCCGCGCTCGCACCTGCACATCGACGACGCACGCACCTTCTTCTCCACCGGCCGCAAGCGCTACGACGTGATCGTCTCGGAGCCGTCCAATCCCTGGGTCAGCGGCGTCGGCAGCCTGTTCACCCGGCAGTTCTACGGGTTCCTGGGCGACCACCTGGAAGACGACGGCGTGCTGATCCAGTGGGTGCACATCTACGAACTCGACAACCCCCTGCTGGCCACCATGCTGGCCGCGCTGGGCCAGCAATTCCCGCACGTGGACCTGTACCTGGCCAACCAGGGCGACCTGATCCTGGCCGCCAGCCGCCGGCCGCTGCCCGCGCCGCGTTATCCGGCCGCACCCGACAGCGGCTTCGCCGCCGAAATGGCGCGGGTTGGCCTGGGCAGCGCGGCGGATTTCGAAGTCCGCCGCCTCGGCGACCGCCGCGTACTCGACACCCTGGTGCGCATGACCGGCGTGCCGGCGCATGACGACTTCCACCCGGTGGTGTCGCTGCAGGCGCCGCGCGCGCGCTTCAAGAACCGTTCCGCCGACTGGCTGCTTCGCCTGGAAACCGCCGGGCTGCCGCTGCTCGAAACCATCGCCGGTCGCCGCACCGTGCCCGCCGACCTGGTGCTGACCGAGGCCGAAGGCAGCCTGTCGCTGCGGCTGGCGCAGGAAGGCCGCCGCATCCGCGCGGCGATGACCGGCGAACCGCTGCCCGGCGCGTTTCACGAACCGTCGCTGGCCGATGCCGGACGCGAGCTGCGCCTGCTCTCGGGCGCCGGCATCGGGCAGCAGGACGAAGGCCGCTGGCTCGCCGCCGCGGCGCAGGTGGCCGAGGCCACGCTGTCGGGGTTGTCGCCGTCCGATCTCGACGGCCTGTGGATCGATCCCGTCTGGTACCACGCCGAGGACGCGCCGGTGTCGGTGCGCCGCGTGCTGCAGGCCTACGACGCCACCGCCCGCCGCGACCACGCCGCCATGCAGCAGACCGGCCTGGCCGCGCTGGACGTGCTGGACCCGGCGGTGGCGCCGCTGCTGGTGCGCGAACACATGCTGGTGATCGCGCGCCTGGGCGCGATCGGCCAGGGCGACCTGGAGGCTTCGGTGGCGATCGAGCGCCAGTTCGGCCGCGACGTGCCGGGCGGTGGCGACGCGGCCTACGGTTTCGTGCGCGGTTTCCTGCTGGCCTGGGCCGACCAGGAAACGTCTTCGGACTAGGCGGGGGCCGGCGGCGCGCCGGCCTTACTCCATCTCGAGTTTCTTCAGCTTGTAGCGCAGCGCCCGGAAGGTGATGCCCAGCTGCGCGGCCGTCTTGGTCTTGTTGTAGCGGTTGGCTTCCAGCGCCTTCTGGATGGTTTCGCGCTCCATCTGCTCGATCGCGTCGGGCAGGGCGGTGCCGTCGGCCAGGCCGGCGGGCACGGCGGGCGAGGGCGCGGCGGCGACCGGGCGCAGCGGCATGTCGGCTTCCAGCCCGATCAGGCTGTCGACTTCCGGCAGGTAGAGGTCGGAGACCTCGATGCTCTGGCCGTCGCAGAGGGCGACGGCGCGCTCGAGGATGTTCTCCAGTTCGCGCACGTTGCCCGGGAACGGGTAGGCGGTGAGCGCGGCTTCGGCTTCTTCGCTCAGCGTCGGCAGCTTGTCGGCGGTTTCACCGGCCAGGCGCTTGAGGATGGCTTCGGCCAGCTGCGCAATGTCCTCGCGGCGCTGGCGCAGCGGCGGCACCGCCAGTTCGATCACGTTGATGCGGTAATAAAGGTCCTGGCGGAACTTGCCGTCCTCGACCAGCTTGGCCAGGTTCTTGTGCGTGGCCGACAGGATGCGCACGTCCACCGGCAGCTCGGCCGGCGCGCCGACCGGCCGCACGGATTTTTCCTGGATCACGCGCAGCAGCTTCACCTGCATGTGCAGCGGCAGCTCGGCGACCTCGTCCAGGAACAGGGTGCCGCCCTGGGCGGCCTGGAACAGGCCTTCCTTGTCGGCATGGGCGCCGGTGAAGCTGCCCTTCTTGTGGCCGAAGAGCTCGCTTTCCATCAGCTCGGAGGGGATCGCGCCGCAGTTGACCGGCACGAAGCTGCCGCCGGCGCGCGACCCCTGTTCGTGGATCAGCCGGGCCACCAGTTCCTTGCCGACGCCCGACTCACCGCTGATGTAAACCGGCGCCTGGCTGCGCGCGACGCGCTGGATGGTCTGGCGAAGCTGCTGCATGCGCGGCGAATCACCCAGCAAGCGGGCGCTGGCCGGGGCCGACTTGCGCTGCTGGTTCAGGTCCAGCGCGTGCTGCACCAGGCGCCTGAGCACCGCCAGGTCGACGGGTTTGGTGACGAAGTCGAAGGCGCCGGCCTTGAGCGCGGTCACCGCCGCTTCGACGTTGCCGAAGGCGGTGATCATCGCCACCGGGATGTCAGCGTACTTTTGCGCGATGTGTTCGATCAGCTCCTGGCCCGAACCGTCGGGCAGGCGCATGTCGGTCAGGCACAGGTCGTAGCTTCCCTGGGCGAGCTGGGCCCGCGCGGACGACAGGTCGGCTGCCGTGTCCACCCTCAGGCCCATGCGGCCCAGGGTCAGGACAAGCAGCTCCCGGATGTCGCGTTCGTCATCTACTACCAGGGCGCTGCGGGCAATAGCCATGCGGGTTCGGGGGGCTGGGGACGCCTACACATTAGCCCAAGCCAAGCCGTTCAGGCCAGATTTAGCCGTCCGGGGCTGGCATCGTCCTGCATCAGCGTCATGCCGGGCGGCAGGATGATGCGGAAGCAGCTGCCGCCGCCAGGCACCGGCTGGTAGCTCAGGCTGCACTGGTTGGCCTCGCAAAGCTGCTGTGCGATGTACAGGCCCAGTCCGGTGCCGTGCTCGCTGGTCGTATAGAACGGGGTGAATATCTGGGACGCCACCGGGGCCGGGATGCCGGGGCCGCGGTCGATGACGTTCAGTTCGGGCGGCGCGCCCGGCGGGGCGCTGCGCACGGCCACGGTCACCTTGGCCGGTTCGCCGGGCATGCGGCCGTAGGTCAGGGCGTTCTGCACCAGGATGGTCAGTACCTGGTGCAGGTGGCGCGGGTCGGCCATGGCCAGCACGCTGCGCTCGCTGACCGACTGCAGCACGTCGGTTTCCAGCGGATGGCTGGCCCGGTACTCGTCGACGAAACGGCGGGCGAACCGGCTGATGTCGATCGACTCGGGCTGGCTGCGCTCGCGCCGGGCCAGGCCCAGGATGTCCTGGACGATGCCGTTCATGCGCTGGCACTGGGTGTGGATGATCTCGAGCAGGCGCTGGTCCGCCTCGGGGAGTTCGGCGGTTTCCTCCAGCAGCTGCACCGAATACATGATCGCCGCCAGCGGGTTGCGGATCTCGTGGGCGATCGAGGCCGACAGCCGGCCCAGGGTCGCCAGGGTCAGTTCCTCGGCCCGGTTCGAGTACAGGCGGCTGTCGTCGAGGAAGATCAGGAACAGGTTGTCGGTGAGGCTCAGCGAGACGAAGCGCGGCAATACCTCCGGCGTGCCGTCGCCCAGGGTCATGGCCTTGGGGATCTCGCCACGGCCCTGGCGCCAGGCCAGCAGAGCCCGGTGCAGGCCCATGGCGATGTCGGCCAGCTGGCGGCGGTCGGGGGACGGTTTGCCCAGCAGCCCCCAGGCGGCTTCGTTGCACACCTTGACCCGGTGTTCGCCGTCCACCACCAGGATGCCGGTGCGCATGCGCCGGATCACCAGTTCGTTGATCTCGGCCTGGTTGGCCAGTTCCTCGCCGCGCTGTTCGGCCAGGGCCTGCGATTCGAGCACCTGCCGGCTGAGCAGTTCGCACAACACCGCCGTCGCCAGGTAGGTCACCGAGAACATCACCGACTCGGCCAGCGGCCGGGCATTGGCGAGGTCCACCGTGCGGGTGTAGAGGCTGTCGAGCAGCACCACCAGGCAGGCCGCCAGGGCGAAACCCAGGCCCGCGCGCTGGGGCAGGATGAGCGCGCCGGCGCCGATGTTGAACAGGAGCAGCAGCGCCACGCCGCCCTGGCTGCCCGAGGTGGTGGTGAATACCGCCGCGGCCACCGCGAGGTCGATGCCCAGGCCGATCGCCGCCTGCCGCGACGGCGGCAGGTCGCTGCGGTAGCCGGCCACCAGCAAGGTGACCGCGGCCACCAGGTACAGCACCACCACCGACTGCAGCAGCGCCGGCTGGCGGACCTGCAGCAGGTATTCCCCGGCCGGGCTGAACGCGACCAGGGCCAGCAGGGACGCCTCCAGCATTCGCCAGAGGCTGAAGAAATAGAGCTCGCGGCGCTGGGGGCTGGGGCCGGGCGATTTGCGGGAGGCGGGGGCCATGGCGCCCAGTATGCCTCGCGGCCGGCTGTCAAGCGCAGTCGCTTTTGCGTTGGGGTGGCCGGGTCGGCGACAATACCGCCCCCGTTCGCGACCCCCTTCCCATACAGGTATCGGCATGAACTTCCACGAATACCAGGCCAAGCAGCTGTTCGGTGACTACGGCATCGCCGTCCCGGCCGGCCGCGTTGCGCGTACCCCCGATGAGGCCGTTGACGCGGCCAAGGCCATCGGCGGCAACTTCTGGGTCGTCAAGGCGCAGATCCACGCCGGCGGCCGCGGCAAGGCCGGCGGCGTCAAGCTGGCCAAGACCCTTGAAGACGTGCGCAAGTACGCCGAAGCCATGCTCGGCACCAAGATGGCCACCTACCAGACCGCCGGCGTCGAACTGCCGGTCGACTGCGTGCTGGTCACCCAGGCCACCGACATCGCCAAGGAACTCTACCTGTCGGTGCTGGTCGACCGCGCCACGCGCTCGATCACCTTCATCGCCTCGGCCGAAGGCGGCGTCGAGATCGAGAAGGTCGCCGAAACCAATCCCGACGCCATCAAGTCGCTGCACGTGAACTACGTGCAGGGCCTGCAGCCCTACCAGTGCCGCGAGCTGGGCTTCAGCCTGGGCCTGACGGCCAAGCAGGTGAACCAGCTGAGCAAGATCATGCTGGGCCTGTACAAGCTGTTCAACGAGAAGGACCTGGCCCTGGTCGAACTCAACCCGCTGGCGATCCTGGAAAACGGCGACCTGGCCGTGCTCGACGGCAAGATCAACTCCGACGACAGCGCCAGCTTCCGCCACCCGGAACTGACCGCCATGCGCGACATCCGCCAGGAAGACGAGACCGAGGTGCTGGCCAGCCAGCATGACCTCAACTACGTCACCATGGACGGCAACATCGGCTGCATGGTCAACGGCGCCGGCCTGGCCATGGCCACGATGGACGTGATCAAGCTCAACGGCGGCGAGCCGGCGAACTTCCTCGACGTCGGCGGCGGCGCCAACAAGGAGCGCGTCACCGAAGCCTTCAAGCTGATCCTGCGCGACCCGGACGTGAAGGCGATCTTCGTCAACATCTTCGGCGGCATCGTGCGCTGCGACATGATCGCCGAAGGCATCATCGCCGCGGTCAAGGAAGTGGACGTCAAGGTGCCGGTCATCGTGCGCCTGGAAGGCACCAACGTGGACAAGGGCAAGGAGATCCTCAAGAACTCCGGCCTGGCCATCCAGCCCGCCGACGACATCAACGACGGTGCCAAGAAGGCCGTCGCGGCCGCCGCCTGATCCCAAGGACATCTATCCATGAGCGTTTTGGTCAACAAGAACACCAAGGTCATCGTCCAGGGCTTCACCGGCCAGCAGGGCACCTTCCACGCCGAGCAGATGCTCGACTACGGCACCAAGGTCGTCGGCGGCGTCACCCCGGGCAAGGGTGGCAGCACCCATATCGGCCTGCCGGTCTTCAATACCGTGCGCGAAGCCGTCGATGAAACCGGCGCCGACGCCTCGGTCATCTACGTGCCGCCGCCGTTCGCGGCCGACGCCATCCTGGAAGCGGCCGACGCCGGCATCCGGGTCATCGTCTGCATCACCGAAGGCATCCCGGTGCTGGACATGCTGCGGGTCAAGAACGCCCTGGCCAGTTACGACGACGTCGTGCTGGTCGGCCCCAACTGCCCCGGCGTGATCACCCCGGGCGAGTGCAAGATCGGCATCATGCCGGGCCACATCCACATGCCGGGCAAGGTCGGCATCGTCTCGCGTTCGGGCACGCTCACCTATGAAGCCGTGAAGCAGACCACCGACGCCGGCCTGGGCCAGTCCACCTGCATCGGCATCGGCGGCGACCCGATCAACGGCACCAACTTCATCGACGCCCTGAAGCTGTTCCAGGACGACCCGCAGACCGAGGGCATCATCCTGGTCGGCGAGATCGGCGGCACCGCCGAGGAAGAAGCGGCCGAGTTCATCGCCGAATACGTCACCAAGCCCGTGGTCGGCTTCATCGCCGGTGCCTCGGCACCGGCCGGCAAGCGCATGGGCCATGCCGGCGCCATCGCCTCCGGCGGCAAGGGCACCGCGGCCGGCAAGTTCGAGGCCCTGGAAAAGGCCGGCGTCACCACGGTCAAGTCGCCGGGCGACCTGGGCGCGGCGATCGCCGCCAAGCTCAAGAAGTAATCCCGGCAGCCATCCCCGGGGCATGCAGTAAGCTCCGGGTGACGCAGTCCAGCAAGGGCCGCCATGTGCGGCCCTTGTTGTGTCCGGGGCAAGGGAAGGGGGCAGGGTGAAGTTCAATCCAGGCATCGAAGGGTTGCGCGGCGTTGCGATCGGGCTCGTGGTGCTGGCCCACGCCGGCGTGCCGGGCCTGTCCGCCGGCTTCATCGGCGTGGATGTGTTCTTCGTCATTTCCGGCTTCCTCATCACCGGCCTGCTGACCCAGGAACTGGACGCGACCGGCCGGGTCGACTACTGGGCCTTCTTCGCCCGCCGCGCCCGCCGGCTGGCGCCCGCCGCCCTGCTGATGATCGTCGTCGTGGCCGGCCTGGCCCTGTGGCGACTGCCGGCGGCGGCGCTGGACGTGCACCTGGCGTCGGCGTTCTGGGCGGTGCTGTGGTCGTCGAACCTGTATTTCGCCTTCGCCGGCTTCGACTATTTCGGCGCGGCGGCCAACGACAGCCTGTTCCTGCACACCTGGTCGCTGGGCGTGGAAGAACAGTTCTACCTGCTCTGGCCGCTGGTCGTCGTGGTGGCGTGGCGCCTGGGCGGCACGGGCATGCGCTGGCTGGCGGGACTGTCCCTGCTGGGGTTCGCCGCCAGCCTGGCAATCCTGGCCTGGGACGCGAACGCGGCGTACTACCTGATGCCGTCGCGGCTCTGGCAGCTGGCCCTGGGTGGCCTGGCCTATCGATATGCCAGCCGCCAGGACGGCTGGCGGCATTCGCCCGATGTGTTCGGGGTCATCGGCGTGCTGCTGCTGGGCGCGGCGATGTGGTGGATCGACGGCACCCGTCCCTATCCGGGCCTGGATGCGCTGCTGCCGACGCTGGGCGCGGCCTGCCTGTTGCTGGCCACCTGCGGGCCGCAGGGCCGGGTGGCGTCGGTGCTGGGATCACGGGCGCTGCGCCTGCCGGGCAAGGTTTCCTACAGCTGGTACCTGTGGCATTGGCCGTTCCTGCTGTTCCTTCCGGCGATGGGCCTGGGAACACCCGGCCCCTGGCTGGGCCTGGGCCTGGTGCTGGCGTCGCTGCTGGTCAGCCTGGCCAGCTATGCGTACGTCGAGCAACCGTTCCGGCGCCGGCGCGAACATCCGCGCCGGGCGGTGGGCCTGGCCGTACTGGCTTGCCTGGTCGTCGCGGGCCTGCTGCAGCTGGCCGCCTGGCCGCTGCGCGGGCAGCAGGAACACGCCCGCGCCGAAATCGACGCGCTGGTGCGCTCGCGGATCTTCGTGCCGTCCATCCAGGGCCGTCCCGAGTGCGACCGCTGGTACTACTCGGCGGAGCTGGTGCCCTGTGAGCTCGCGGGGCCGGACGACGCCAGCGGGGTGCTGGTGTTCATCGGCGACAGCGTCGGTGCCCAATGGCTGCCGGCGATCGAACAGGTCGCCAGGCAGCGCGGCCTGAAGGTGGTGGTGCTGACCAAGTCGGCCTGTCCGATCGTCGACGAGCCGTATTTCTACGAGCGGATCAACCAGCGTTTCACCGTCTGCGAACAATGGCGCAAGGCCGCGGTGCAATACGTGCAGGCGCGCAAGCCGGCGCTGGTGGTGATCGGGTCGAGTCGTTATCCCTTCAGCGCCGAACAATGGCGCGAGGGCACGCGGCGCATGCTCCTCGCCCTGGGTGCGCCCGGCCGTCCGGTGGCGGTCATCGCCCCGACGCCCCTGCTGGGCTACCACAATCCGATTTGCCTGATTGCCCAGGGCCGGTTGCAGGACGGCGTGCTGGTGGCGCCTGCGTGCACGGAGCCCCTGGCCGAGCCGCGGCCCGGCGGCGCGGTGGATTCGCTGCGCGCGGCGGTGGCCTCGGTGCCGGGCACGGGCCTGGTCGAGATGAACGACCTGGTCTGTCCGGACGGTCGCTGCGACGGCTTGGTGCGTGGCCACATCACTTTCCGGGACGACCAGCATCTCAACGCCGGTTACGTGATGGACCTGGCGCCGGCGTTCGCACGACGCCTCGAACACGCCCTGGCCGACGGCAAGGACGGGCCCGAAGGCGTCGTAGAATAGGCCGCAGTTCGCAACGGTGGTGCCCATGTCCAGCCCGACCCTCCGCATCGCCCTGGCCCAGTTCGACTTCCCCGTGGGCGACGTCGCCGGCAACGCCGCGCGCATGGCGGCCTGGGTCGCCGAAGCCCGGGACGTGCACGGGGCCGACATCGTGCTGTTCCCCGAGCTGGCGCTCAGCGGCTACCCGCCCGAGGACCTGGTGCACCGGCCGGCCTTCCTGCAGGCCTGCGAGGAAGCCCTGGCCGGGCTCGCCAAGGCTTGCCGCGGCATCGTCGCGGTGGTCGGCTGGCCGCAGGCGGCCGGGTCGATCGTCTACAACGCCGCCAGCGTGCTGCGCGACGGCAAGGTGGCGCTGACCTACCGCAAGCGCGAACTTCCCAACTACGCCGTGTTCGACGAACGCCGGTACTTCGACGTCGACCCGGACGGCGGCGCCTGCTGCTTCGAGGTCAAGGGCGTGCCGGTGGGCCTGGTGATCTGCGAGGACCTGTGGTTCGCCGAGCCGCTGGCCGACACCGCGGCCCTGGGGGCGAAGCTGGTGCTGGTGCCCAATGCCTCGCCCTTCGAACGCGGCAAGACCGCCAAGCGCGACCGCTTGCTGGAAATGCGGGTGCAGGAAACCGGCGTCGGCCTGGCCTACCTGAACGTGGTCGGCGGCCAGGACGAGCTGGTCTTTGACGGCGCCTCGGTGCTGGTGGACGCCGACGGCAGCCTGCACGATGCCGCCGAAGCCTTCGCCGACCATTGGCTGGTGGCCGATTTCGACGCCGACAGCGGTCGCTTCAGCCGCGTGCACTGGGCGACCGAGGACGACGAATCCTGGCAGTCCCAGGCCTGGCGCGCCGTGGTCCGCGGCATCCGCGACTATTGCGGCAAGAACGGTTTCGACTCGGTCTGGCTGGGGCTCTCGGGCGGCATCGATTCGGGCCTGGTGGCGGCGCTGGCCGTGGATGCGCTGGGCGCCGACAAGGTCACCGCCGTGCGCCTGCCTTCGCGCTACACCTCCGGCCTGAGCAACGACCTGGCCGACGAACAGGCCAGGCTGCTGGGCATCCGCCTGGAAACCCTGCCGATCAAGGCCCCGTTCGAAGGTTTCCTGGAGGCGCTGGCACCGCTGTTCGAAGGCCAGGAGCCCGGCGTGGCCGAGGAAAACCTGCAGTCGCGCTGCCGCGGCGCCTTGTTGATGGCGCTGTCGAACAAGTTCGGCGGCCTGCTGCTCACCACCGGCAACAAGAGCGAATACGCGGTTGGCTACGCGACCATCTACGGCGACATGTGCGGCGGCTTCGCGCCGATCAAGGACCTGTACAAGACCGAAGTGACGGCGCTCTGCCACTGGCGCAACGCCCGGTCGCGGGTTATCCCGGAGCAGGTGATCACGCGCCCGCCCTCGGCCGAACTGCGCGACAACCAGACCGACCAGGACTCCCTGCCGCCCTACGACGTGCTCGACGGCATCTTGCTGCGCTACGTCGACCAGGAATTATCGCCGGACGAGATCGTCGCCGAAGGCTTCGACGCCGGCACCGTGGAGCGCGTGCTGCGCCTGGTGCGCGTCAACGAGTGGAAACGCCGCCAGTCGGCGCCGGGCCCGAAGGTGTCGCACCGGGCGTTCGGCCGCGAGCGCCGCTACCCGATCAGCTCACGCTGGCGCGACTAGACCCCTTGGATGTAGGAGCGCCTTCAGGCGCGAATCTCTTCTTTGCCAAGGGCAAAGTCAAAAGATTCGCGCCTGAAGGCGCTCCTACACGGTCCCGGATCAGTCCGAGAACGGGTTGATCTTGCTGAAGAAACCCTGCCCGTCCGGCCAGTTGCCGTCCAGGTAGTCATGGTCCGGATAGTTGGCTTCGAGCACCTTGCGGGTGTCGGCGGCCAGGTCGTCCTGGCCCAGCTCGGTGTAGGCCGAGGCCATCAGGGCCAGGGCATCGCCTTCGTGCTCGCTGCGCGGGTAGGTCTGCAGGATGTACTTGCCGCGGTTGGCCGCGGCCACGTAGGCGTCGCGCTGCAGGTAGTACAGGCCGACCTGGATCTCGTGCCGCGCCAGCAGGTTGCGCAGGTAGATCATGCGCTGGCGCGAATCCGCGGCGTAGCGGCTGTTGGGATAGCGGCGCAGTACTTCCGCGAAGTCGTTGAGCGATTGCGTCGGTGCACCCAGGTCGCGCTTGGCCATGTCCTGCCTGGCGATGCGCAGCAGGGTGGCCCGGCCCTGGTCGAAGTTGATCAGCGCCTTGAGGTAATAGGCGTAATCAATGTGCCGGTGGGTCGGGTAGGTCCGGATGAAGCGGTCGACGGCCGAGGTCGCTTCTTCGTTCTTGCTCTGCTTGTACAGGACGTAGGCCAGCTCGAGCTGGGCCTGTTCGCTGTAGGCACCGTAGGGGAAGCGCGCAACCAGGCGCTGGAAGTAGAGCTCCGCGCGGTTCCAGTTGTTGCGGTTCATCGAATCCTGGCCGACCCGGTACATCTCTTCGACCGGCAGGGATTCGGTGGGTTTTTCCTTGTCGCCGTCGAACCAGCCACCGACGGTCTTGCAGCCGGTGAGGGCGAGCATCATCACCAAAAGGGCGGAAATACGGATCAGGCCGGTCGGTCGGGTCATCAGGGGAACAGGTTCGGACGCTGCGGACAGCAAGTTCAGGGATAATACCGGAAAGCCCGCTGTCGCCTCCATGAACCGGGGCCGACCCTTCCCGCCGGCCCCAGGAACCCGCATGTCCCCCGACCAGACCCCCGAAAACGACGAAAACGAGCGCGAGCTGCTCGAGGCCAGCATTCCCCTGGAGGCCGCAGGCCGCCGGTTCGACCAGGTGCTGGCCGAGCTGTTCCCGGATTTCTCCCGGTCGCGGCTGACCGAATGGGTCAAGTCCGGCGATGCCCTGCTCGACGGCCGGCTGGTCAAACCCAAGGAAGCCGTGCGTGGCGGCGAGCCGGTCACGGTCTCGGTGCGCCTGGAAGTGGAAACCCACGCCCTGCCCGAAGCCATCGCCCTGGACCTGGTGTACCAGGACGAGGACGTGCTGGTGGTCAACAAGCCCGCCGGCCTGGTGGTGCACCCCGGCGCCGGCAATCCCCGCGGCACCCTGGTCAATGCCCTGCTGCACTTCGATCCGCGGATGGCCGAGCTCCCGCGCGCCGGCATCGTGCATCGCCTCGACAAGGACACCTCCGGCCTGATGGTGGTCGCACGCACCCTGCGCGCCCACACCTCGCTGGTGGAACAGCTCTCGGGCCGGGAAGTGCATCGCCAGTACCTGGCGGTGGTGCAGGGCAGCATGGTCGCCGGCAACACCGTCAACGCGCCCATCGGCCGGCATCCCACCGACCGGGTGCGCATGGCCGTGGTGAAGGAAAACGGCCGCGAGGCCATCACCCATTACCGCCTGCGCGAGAAATTCCGCGCCCACACCCTGGTCGAGTGCCGGCTTGAAACCGGCCGCACCCACCAGATCCGCGTGCACATGGCCCATGTGCGCCACCCGATCGTCGGCGACCCGCTCTATGGCGGCGCCTTCCGCCTGCCCAAGGCCGCCACCGAAGCCCTGGTGGCACGCCTGCACGGTTTCAGGCGCCAGGCCCTGCATGCCGAGAAGCTCAGCTTCAAGCACCCGGCCAGCGGCGAGACGGTGTCCAACGAAGTCGGGATGCCGCCCGACATGCAGGCGGTGGTCGACGATCTTCGCGACGACACCGTGGCCTTCAAGGGCTGACGATGCCGGCCTCGGCCTGGCTCGACGCCGACTGGCCGGCTCCTCCCGGCGTGCGTGTCGTTACCAGCCTGCGTGGCGGCGACGGCGTTTCCCAGCCGCCCTTCGACCGGCTCAACCTCGGCACGAACAGCGGGGACGCGCCCGCGGCCGTGCATGAGAACCGCCGGCGCCTGCGTGCCTGGCTGGACCTGCCGGGCGAGCCGTGCTGGCTCCGGCAGGTGCACGGCGTCGCGGTCGCCCGGCCCCGCCCGGGTCCGCCGCCGGGGGAGGGCGCCGAAGCCGATGCCAGCGTGACCTCCGATGCGGGCACGGTGCTGGCCATCCTCACGGCCGACTGCCTGCCCGTAGTTTTCGCCGCCGACGACGGCAGCGAAATCGCCGCCGCCCACGCCGGCTGGCGCGGCCTCGCCGCCGGCGTGCTGGAAGCCACGGTCGGCGCCATGGCGACGCCGCCGTCGCGCCTGCGGGTTTGGCTGGGTCCTGCGGCCGGCCCCGGGCGCTACGAGATCGGCGCCGAAGTCCGGGAGGCCTTCGTCACGCGCGACGCCGGGGCCGGGGCCGCCTTCGTGCCCACGCGCCCGGGCCACTGGCACGTTGATTTGTACGCCCTGGCGCGCCGGCGCCTGGCGGCGGCCGGCGTGCACGCTATCCACGGCGGTGGCCTGTGCACGATCGCAGACCCGGCACGCTTTTATTCGCATCGCCGCGACGGCCGCAGCGGCCGCATGGCCACGCTGGCCTGGTTCGACAGGAACTGACTTCCGGCTGTCCGGTCCGCGTTCGTGCCTTGAATACCGGCGCCGCGGCCGCCATTTCGGAGCCATCGGGTGGCCAATCGCCACCCCCCGATGCAAAGGAACTTTCCATGCGGATGGACAAACTGACCTCGCGCTTCCAGCAGGCCCTGAGCGACGCCCAGTCGCTGGCCGTCGGCCGCGACCACAACCTGATCGAACCCGCGCACGTCCTGCTGGCGCTGCTCGACCAGTCCGGCGGCAGCACCAAGCCGATGCTGGCCCAGGCTGGCGTCAATACCTCGGCCCTGCGCCAGCGGCTGGCCGAAGCCCTGGACAAGCTGCCCAAGGTTTCCGGCCAGGAAGGCAACCTGTCGGTCGGCAACGACCTCTCGCGACTGCTCAACCTGTCCGACAAGCTGGCCCAGCAGCGCGGCGATGCCTTCATCGCCAGCGAGCTGTTCGTGCTGGCCTGCCTGGACGACAAGGGCGAGGCCGGCCAGGCGCTCAAGGCCGCCGGCGCGCGCAAAGACGCGATTGAAAAGGCCATCGAGGGCCTGCGCGGCGGCGAGAAGGTGGACGACGCCAACGCCGAGGAAAACCGCCAGGCCTTGGAGAAATACACCATCGACCTGACCGCGCGGGCCGAGTCCGGCAAGCTCGATCCGGTGATCGGCCGCGACGAGGAAATCCGCCGCACCATCCAGGTGCTGCAGCGGCGCACCAAGAACAACCCGGTGCTCATCGGCGAGCCGGGCGTGGGCAAGACCGCCATCGTCGAAGGCCTGGCCCAGCGCATCGTCAACGGCGAGGTGCCCGAGGGCCTGCGCGGACGCCGCGTGCTCAGCCTGGACATGGGCGCGCTGATCGCCGGCGCCAAGTTCCGCGGCGAGTTCGAGGAGCGGCTCAAGGGCGTGCTCAACGACCTGTCCAAGCAGGAAGGGCAGGTGATCCTGTTCATCGACGAACTGCACACGATGGTCGGCGCCGGCAAGGCCGAAGGCTCGATGGACGCCGGCAACATGCTCAAGCCGGCCCTGGCGCGCGGCGAACTGCACTGCATCGGCGCGACCACGCTCGACGAATACCGCAAGTACGTCGAAAAGGACGCCGCGCTCGAGCGCCGCTTCCAGAAGGTTTTCGTCGGCGAACCCTCGGTCGAGGACACCATCGCCATCCTGCGTGGGCTCAAGGAGCGCTACGCCGTGCACCACGGCGTCGAGATCACCGACCCGGCCATCGTCGCCGCGGCCACGCTGTCGAACCGCTACATCGCCGACCGCCAGCTGCCGGACAAGGCCATCGACCTGATGGACGAGGCGGCGTCGCGCATCCGCATGGAAATCGACTCCAAGCCCGAGGAAATGGACCGCAAGGAACGGCGCCTGATCCAGCTCAAGATCCAGCGCGAGGCGCTGAAGAAAGAGAAGGACAAGGAGTCCAGGCAGCGGCTGGCCGACCTCGAGGAGGAAATCGGCACGCTCGGACGCGAATTCAACGACCTCGAGGAAATCTGGAAGGCCGAGAAGGCCACGCTGACCGGCGCCACCAGGCTCAAGGAACAACTCGAGCAGGCGCGGCTCGAACTCGATGCCGCGCACCGGCACCAGGACTTCGCCAAGGCCAGTGAACTCCAGTACGGCCGCATCCCGGCGCTGGAGAAGCAGCTGGCGGCCGCGCAGGAGGTCGAGACCCAGGGTTTCCAGCTGTTGCAGGACAAGGTCACCGCCGAGGAGATCGCCCAGGTGGTGGCGCGCTGGACGGGCATCCCGGTCAGCAAGATGCTCGAAGGCGAGCGCGAGAAGCTTCTGAAGATGGAGGACGCGCTGCACGCCCGCGTGGTCGGCCAGCACGAGGCGGTGAAGGCCGTGTCCGACGCCATCCGCCGCAGCCGCGCCGGCCTGTCCGACCCGAACCGGCCCAATGGCAGCTTCCTGTTCCTCGGGCCCACCGGCGTCGGCAAGACCGAGCTGTGCAAGGCGCTGGCCGGTTTCCTGTTCGACACCGAGGACGCGATGGTGCGCATCGACATGAGCGAGTTCATGGAGAAGCACTCCGTGGCCCGCCTGATCGGCGCGCCCCCGGGTTACGTCGGCTACGAGGAAGGTGGTTACCTCACCGAGGCCGTGCGTCGCCGGCCCTACAGCGTGCTGCTGCTCGACGAGGTCGAGAAGGCGCATCCGGACGTGTTCAACATCCTGCTGCAGGTGCTCGACGACGGCCGCCTCACCGATGGCCAGGGCCGCACCGTGGATTTCCGCAACACCGTCATCGTGATGACCTCGAACCTGGGCAGCCAGCACATCCAGGAGCTCAGCGGCGAAGGCGACGCGGCCTACGTGCAGATGAAGGCCGCGGTGATGGGCGTGGTGCAGTCGCACTTCCGGCCCGAGTTCATCAACCGGCTCGACGAGATCGTGGTCTTCCATCCGCTGGGTCGCGACCAGATCCAGGCTATCGCCCGCATCCAGACCGCCTACCTGTCCAAGCGCCTGGCGGAGCGGCAGATCGCCCTGGAAATCGACGACTCGGCGCTGGCCCTGCTGGGCAACGTGGGCTTCGACCCGGTCTACGGCGCCCGGCCGCTCAAGCGGGCGATCCAGCAGCAGCTGGAAAACCCGCTGGCCCAGAAGATCCTCGCCGGCGAGTTCGCCCAGGGCGATACGGTGCGGGTGAGCGCCGAGTCCGGCGCCATCACCTTCACGCGCTAGCTTTTGTAGGAGCGCCTTCAGGCGCGAATCACTTCTTTGCCAAGGGCAAAGCCAAAAGATTCGCGCCTGAAGGCGCTCCTACAGGTTCATCAGATCGCGCGGTGTTTGCGGAACGGCGGCGCCGACAGCGCCATCTCGGCCATCGAGTGGGCCAGTTCCTTTTCGGCCAGCACCGCGCCGTCGGCACCGTGCTTGAGCAGGTGCCGGACTTCGCCGTCGCTGTGGGCGCGGGCCAGGATGGTCATCTGCGGGTTCATCTCGCGCAGGCGGGCGATCACTTCGCCGGCCTCCAGCGCCTGCGGGATGGCCAGCACCATCAGGCTGGCCCTGTCCGGCGCGGCCTCGTCGAGCACGCGGACGTTGGCGGCATTGCCGCGGATCGCGGGGAAGCCGTCGTCGCGGGCCTTTTGCACCAGGTCCATGTCGTCGTCTATCACCACCAGCGGCACCTCGCGCTCGCGCAGCAGGCGGGCGATTTCGCTGCCGACGCGGCCGAAGCCGACCAGGATCGCGTGCTCGCCTTCCGGCAGCGGCGGGCCGGCGTGCACGGGGCGCGAGGGCTCCGGGACGGGTTCGCCGGCCGCCGCCGCGTTTTCCTGGCGACGTGCCTGCCACAGGTCCAGCCAGCCGAAGATCAGCGGGTTGGCGATGATCGACAGCAGCGAGCCGGCCAGCACCAGGTCGCGGCCTTCTTCGGACAGGATGCCCAGCGACACGCCCAGTGCCGCCAGGATGAAGGAGAACTCGCCGATCTGGGCCAGGCTGGCGGAAATCGTCAGCGCGGTGTCGCTGGGGTGCTTGAAGGCGCGGACGATCAGGTAGGCGGCGGCCGACTTGCCGACCACGATGATCAGGAAGGTGGCGACCACCGGGATCGGATGCTCGACCAGGATCATGGGGTCGAAGAGCATGCCGACCGAAACGAAGAACAGCACCGCGAAGGCGTCGCGCAGCGGCAGCGAGTCGGAGGCGGCCTTGTGGCTAAGGTCGCCGTTGAGCAGCATGCCCGCGAAGAACGCCCCCAGCGCGAAGGACACGCCGAACAGCTTGGCCGAACCGAAGGCCACGCCCAGGGCGATCGCCAGCACCGACAGGGTGAACAGTTCGCGCGAGCCGAAACCGGCCACGCGTTCGAGCATCCAGGGGATCGCGCGCTTGCCGACCACCATCATCACCGCGACGAAGGCGCTGACCTTCAGGAAGGTCCAGCCCAGCGACGAGAGCACGCTGCCGGCGCCGACCCGTTCGCCGTCGCCGGCGCCCAGCGCTTCGGCCAGGGCCGGCAGCAGCACCAGGGCGCCGACCATGACCAGGTCCTCGACGATCAGCCAGCCCACCGCGATCTTGCCGCGCCGGGTTTCGAGCAGGCGCCGGTCCTCCATGGCGCGCAGCAGCACCACGGTGCTGGCCACCGACAGGGCCAGGCCGAAGACGATGCCGTGCAGGTGCGGCCAGCCCAGGAACCAGGCCAGGCCCCAGCCCATCACGGTGGCGGCCGAAATCTGGACGATGGCGCCGGGGATGGCGATCGCCTTCACTTCCAGCAGGTCTTCGACCGAAAAATGCAGGCCGACGCCGAACATCAGCAGGATGACGCCGATTTCCGACAGCTCCATCGCCAGCGCCGGGTCGGCGATGAAGCCGGGCGTGAACGGTCCGACCAGGATGCCGGCCACCAGGTAGCCCACGATCGGCGACAGCCGCAGCCGGTGGGCCAGGGTGCCCAGCAGGAAGGCCAGTACCAGGCCCATGGCCAGCAGGGCGATCAGGGGCGTGTCGTGGGGCATGCGGGGTCCTCGCCGGGGGGACTGATAGACTACCCGACCTTTACTTGTGCGCCTGTCATGATCGCTTTCCGCAACTTCGCCCTGCGCCGCGGGGAACACCTGCTGCTCTCACAGGTGGACCTGGCCCTGCACGCCGGCTGGCGGGTGGGCGTGATCGGTCGCAACGGCTGCGGCAAGTCCAGCCTGTTCGCCGCCGTGCTGGGTGAAGTGGAAGCCGACCAGGGCGACATCGACCTGCCCGGCAAGGTGCGCATCGCCTGGGTCGCCCAGGAAACGCCCTCGCTGCCCGACGCGGCCATCGATTTCGTGCTCTCGGGCGACACCGAGGTGCACGCGGTGCTGCAGGCCGAAGCCGCGGCCACCGCCGCCGAGGACTGGAACGCCGTGGCCGAGGCGCACCAGAGGCTGGCCGAGATCAACGGCTACGACGCCACCGCCCGCGCCGGGCGCCTGCTGCACGGCCTGGGTTTTCCGCCGGAAACGCATGCCAAGCCGGTCTCGGACTTTTCCGGCGGCTGGCGCGTGCGACTGAACCTGGCCCGGGCGCTGATGATGCCCTCGGACCTGCTGCTGCTCGACGAACCCACCAACCACCTCGACCTCGACGCCGTGCTGTGGCTCGAGCAGTGGCTGCTCAAGTACCCGGGCACCCTGCTGATGATCTCGCACGACCGCGAGTTCCTCGACGGCCTGAGCACGCACACGCTGCACCTGCACGAGGGCCGGGCCAAGCTCTACGTCGGCGACTACACCAGCTTCGAACGCCAGCGCGCCGAACACCTGCGCCAGCAGCAGATCGCGCACGACAAGGAACAGGCCGAACGCGCCCACCTGCAAAGCTTCATCGACCGGTTCAAGGCCAAGGCGAGCAAGGCCAAGCAGGCACAGAGCCGGGTCAAGCGGCTGGCCAAGCTGCAGGGCACCGAAGCCGTGCGCGCCGAGCGCGCCTTCCGCATCGCCTTCGCCGATCCGCCGAAGCTGCCGCACTCGCTGATCCGCATCAACCACGGCGACGCCGGCTACCCCGCAGTTGCCCCTGTGGGAGGGACTGAAGCCCCTCCCACGAGGATACTCAGGGACGTCGGTTTCGGCCTCGAGGCCGGCGACCGCGTTGGCCTGCTCGGCCCCAACGGCGCGGGCAAGTCGACGCTGGTCAAGACGCTGGTGGGCGAGCTGCGCCTGCTGGACGGCGAACGCGTCGCCCACCCGGACCTGCGCATCGGCTATTTCGCCCAGCACACGGTCGAAAGCCTGCACGAGGGCCAGAGCCCGCTGTGGCACCTCAAGGAACTGGCCCCCAACGCCGGCGAACAGCAGCTGCGCAACTTCCTGGGCCGCTGGAACTTCATCGGCGATCGCGCCTTCGAAAACGTCGACGGGTTCTCCGGCGGCGAACGCGCGCGCCTGGCGCTGGCGCTGATCGCCTACCGCGAACCGAACGTGCTGCTGCTCGACGAACCGACCAACCATCTCGACCTGGACATGCGCGAGGCCCTGGCCGAAGCCCTGTCCGACTTCCCGGGCGCGATCGTGCTGGTGTCGCATGACCGCCACCTGATCGGCCTGGTGTGCGACACCTTCTGGCGCGTCGCCGACGGCCACGTCGAGGAATTCAACGGCGACCTGGACGAATACGCCGCCTGGCTGCGCAGCCGCAACAACGACCCGCGTCCGGCCAAGCCCGCGGCCGCGCCCGCCAAGCCGGCCCCCGCGCCCAAGCCCTCGCGCAGCAAGCACGAACTCGACACCGCCGCGCGCCGCGCCCGCCAGCTCGAGGCCCAGGTCGCCGAGCTGGCCTCGCAGCTGGCCCAGGTCGAGGCCCAACTCGCCGACCCGGCCATCTACGGCAACGACGGCGGCTCGGAGGTCGGCCAGCTGACCCAGCGCCAGCAGAAGCTGGCCGCCGAGAAGGATGCGCTGGAAGCCGAGTGGCTGGCCCAGCTCGAGATCGCCGAAGCCTGATCGAACCCCTGTGGGAGGGACTTCAGTCCCGAAGCTTTTCGGGACTGAAGTCCCTCCCACAGGCACCGTCGTGGCTTGAGTCGCGCCGCCGGTCCATGTTTCCCTGTCCGGCATGGGCGCGCTCGCAACGCTCGATTACATTGTCCTGGCGGTCTACCTGCTGGTCGTCATCGCCGTCTGCCTGCGCGTCAGCCGCCGCAGCCCCGACAGCGACGAGCTGTTCCTGGCCGGGCGCACGCTGGGTGCCGGCGTCGTCGGCCTGTCGCTGTTCGCGTCCAACATCTCCTCGACCACCCTGATCGGCCTGCCGGGCGCCGCCTGGCAAAGCGGCATCGCCGTGGCCAACTACGAATGGATGGCGGCGCTGGTGCTGGTGTTCACCGCGGTCTTCGTCGCGCCGACGCTGCTGGGCAACCGCATCACCACGCTCCCGGAACTGCTCGAGCGCCGCTTCGACGCGCGCATGCGCAAGTACCTGTCGGGGGTGTCGATCTTCCTTTCCATCGTGCTCGACACCGCTGGCAGCCTGTTCGCCGGCGCACTGGTGCTGCAGGTGTTTTTTCCCGGGCTGCCGCTGGGCGGCACCATCGCCGCGCTGGCGGTGTTCGCCGGCCTCTATACCGCCGCCGGCGGCCTGCGCGCCGTCGTCTACACCGACGTGTTGCAGTCGGTGGTGCTGCTCGCGGGCTCGGCCATGCTGGCTTGGCTGGTGTTCGCCGAGTTCGATTTTTCCTGGGCGGCGGTGAAGGCGGCGGTGCCGGCCGATCATCTTTCCCTGATCCGGCCGCTCGACGACCCGCACCTGCCCTGGCTGGGCACGCTGATCGGCCTGCCGGTCCTGGGGTTCTACTACTGGACGATGAACCAGTACGTCTCGCAGCGCCTGCTTGGTGCCCGCGACATGAAGGCGGCCGGCGGCGGCGCCCTGCTGGCGGCGGGCCTGAAGCTGCTGCCGCTGTTCCTGATGGTCATCCCGGGCGCGATGGCGATTTCGCTGTTGCCGGACCTGCAGCGCGGCGACGAGGTGTTCCCGCGGCTGCTGGCCGACTATGCGCCGGCGGGCCTGGTCGGGCTGGTGCTGGCGGCGCTGCTGGCGGCGATCATGTCGAGCGTGGACTCGGCGCTCAACTCCGCCTCGACCCTGATCACGCTTGATTTCGTGCAGCCGCGCCGGCCCGGCCTCGACACCCGCGCGCTGGCGCGCCTGGGCCGCTGGACCACCCTGGCCCTGATGGCGCTGGCGGCGCTGTGGGCGCCGATGATCGACTCCTTCCCGGGCCTGTTCGCCTACCTGCAGCAGGCCTTCGCCTACGTCACGCCGCCGCTGGTGGCGGTGTTCGCGCTGGCGTTCCTGGACAAGGGGCTGGGCCCGCGCGCGGCGCTCTACGCCACCGCCTGCGGCCACGTCGTGAGTGCCGGCTGGTTCGCCTGCACCCAGGTGGGCTGGCTGGACCTGCACTTCACCATCGTCGCCGGGCTGCTGTTCGTGGTGACGCTGCTGTTCGCCTTCGCCTGGCGGCGGGTCACCGGTGAAACCCCGGCACCCGCCGCGCTGGCGGTGGTTGATCAGGCCGCCGCGTCGGCCTCGCCGGGCTGGCTGCGGCCCGCGGCCCTGGCCATGGCTTCGGCCACCGCGGCCCTGGTGCTGGCCTTCTGGTGACCGTCCGGGCCGCGCACCGCGGCCAGGAAGTCCTTGCCCCAGCGATCCACGTCGTAGTTCTCGACGATGCCGTGCAGCTGGCGCAGGCGGTCCTCGGCTTCGTCCTGGCTCATGGCCAGGGCCTGGCCCAGGGCCGCGGTCAGGTCCGCCGGGTCATGCGGGTTGGTCAGCAGCGCGCCCTTGAGCTCGGCCGCCGCGCCGGCAAATTCGGAAAGCACCAGCACGCCCTTGCCGCCCTCGATGCCCTGGGTGGCGACGAATTCCTTGGCCACCAGGTTCAGGCCGTCGCGCAGCGGGGTGATCCACATCACGTCGGTGGCGGCGTAATGCGCCACGACTTCCTCGAAGGGCAGGGGGCGGGCGAAGAAACGCACCGGCGTCCAGTCCAGCCGCGAGTGCTTGCCGTTGATCCGGCCCACCGCCTGTTCGATCTGGGTCTGCAGCTTCTGGTAGATGGTCATTTCCTTGGCGGCAGGGACGCAGATCATCAACAGCGTGACCTTGCCGGCCAGGTGTGGCTGGGCCTCCAGCAGCCGCTCGAAGGCGTTGAGCTTCTCCAGCGTGCCCTTGGTGTAATCGAGCCGTTCGATCGACAGCACGAGTTTGCGCGGGCTGATCTCGCGGCGAAGCTTCTCGATCTCGTTGCGGGTGCTGCGCTGGGCCAGCACGTCGCGGATCCGGCCCACGTCGGTCCCGACCGGGTGCGCGCCCAGGCCGACCTCGCGGTCGCCGGCGCGCATGCGGGTGACCATCGACTCCAGGCCCACCGCGCAGCCGTAGGTCAGGAAGCGCGGCGCACAGCCCTCGCGTTCGAGCACTTCGACCGGCATCGCGCCGCGCACGACGTCGACGAAGTTCTCGACCTGGCGCGGGATGTGGAAACCGATGTAGTCGCAGCTGAGCAGGCTGCCCAGGATCTCGCGCCGCCAGGGCACCACGTTGAAGATATCGGCCGACGGGAAATAGGTGTGGTGGAAGAAGGCGATCTTCAGGTCCGGGCGCAGTTCACGCAGGCGCGCCGGCACCATCCACAGGTTGTAGTCGTGCAGCCAGACGGTGGCGCCGGGGGCGGCCTCGGCGGCGGCGGCCTCAGCGAACTTGCGGTTGACCTTCAAGAACACCTTCCAGTCGTCCTCGCGGAAACGCGCGCGCTCCCAGAAGGTGTGCAGCATCGGCCAGAAGGCTTCCTTGGAGAAACGCTTGTAGAAGGCGTCCACCTCCGACTTGGCCAGCGGCACCCGCGCGGCGGTGAGCTTCGGGTAGCGGTCCGGGTCCACCGGCGTGCGGGCCTCGAAGCCCGGGCGCTTGGCGTCGTCGAGGGTCCAGGCCACCCAGGAGCCGGACTGCCCGCCGGCGAAGAAACTCAGCAGGCTGGGGATGATGCCGTTGGGCGAGGCGTGGCGTTTTTGCACGCGCTTGCCGTCTTCCACCGACTCGTCAAAGGGCAGGCGGTGGTAGACCATCACCAGGTCGGACTGGCCCTTGCCGGTGCAGGCCGGCGAATCGACGTAGGGGTCGTTGGCCGGCAGGAAGTCGAAGTGTTCGATCGCCTCCAGGATGCCGCCGCAGCCGGGTTCGTTCGCATGCAGCACGCGCTCGTGGCGGGCGGTGGCCTCGAGCAGGGCCGGCTCCGAGCGACCGACGCAGACACCGCGGAAGCCGGCGTCGAACATCGACAGGTCGTTGAGCGTGTCACCGGCGACCAGGATGTGGTCGCGCGCCAGTTCAAGCTGCTCGGCCAGCGCGATCAGCGTACGGCCCTTGTCGGTGCGCGGCGGCAGGATGTCGAGGTAACGATCGGCGGAATAGAGCACGTCGCAGCCCAGTTCAACCGCGACGGCCTCGATGTCGTCGCGGTGCCGCGCCAGCACGTCGGGATCGCAGAAATAGGAGCACCGGCGTTCCTGGGGAACGTCCTGGCGCTGCAGCGCCGGGAAGCGGCGCATCGCTTCGGCCACCACGTGCTCCCCCGGCCAGCGCGCGTCGATGGCCGACTGCAGCGGCTGCAGCGGTTGCAGGCTGTGGCCGCAGGCGACCGTCGCGCCGACGTCGCAGACCAGGTAGTCCGGTCGCGGCAGCGAAGGGTCGGAAAGCAGCGGGATGACCGCCTCGAGGCTGCGGCCGGTGACCCACACCAGGCGGATGCCCGGGTGCTGGTCGACCAGGCGGTAAAGCCGCTGGCGATGGCCGGGCTCGCCGGCGAGGAAGGTGCCGTCCAGGTCGGTGGCCAGCACCATGCGGGGGGTGTCGTTGGGGGACTTCATGGAATCGCCTTTCTGGTTGCTCAATAGGTTTCCTTGTCGGGGGAGGCCGGGTCGGCCTCCGACTGGGTTTCCGGCAGCAGTTCAAGCGCGCCCGGGGTAGTGCGTAGCATCGGATGGAAGGGGGCGGGGTGGGCCCGGCCGCGGCGCGCGGCCAGGCGCAGCAGCAGGAAGGCCGCCAGCGCCGCCAGCACCGCCGCGAAATAGGCGGGCAGGGCCCCCGGGCCGTTGCGCGTCATCAGCTCGCCGGCGATCGCCGGGCCCAGGGCGGCGCCGATGCCATGCACCAGCAGCAGGCTCGAGCAGCCCGAGAGCAGGTTTTCCGGCGCCAGGGTGTCGAGCATGTGCGCCACGCTCATCGGGTAGATCGAAAACGCCATGCCGCCGAACGCGAAGAACAGGCCGTACACCGGCCAGCGCCCCCAGTCTCCCGCCAGCAGCGCCAACAGCGCGACCGCGGCGGCCACCAGGCAAACCAGGGCCAGGCCGATCCGGCGATCGACCCGGTCCGACAGGCGGCCGATGGGGTATTGCAACAAGGCCCCGCCCAGGATGGTGGCGATCATGAAGTGCGAAACGCCCTCGCGGTCGAAGCCGATCTGGCCGGCATACAGCGGGCCCAGGCCCCAGAACGCGCCCATCGCCAGGCCGGAGATGCCCGCCGCCAGCGTCGCCGCGGGCGCCACCGCGTACAGCTTGCGCAGGCCCAGCCGCGGGGTGTCCGGGATGCTCGGCTGGGCCAGTCGGGTCAGCGTGACCGGAAGCGCCGAGGCGCAGATCAGGATCGCCACCAGGCTGAAAAGCATGAAGCCGCCGTCTTCGCCCAGGCCCAGCAGCAGCTGGCCGACGGCGATCGCGCCCAGGTTCACCGCCATGTACAGGGTGAACACCCGGCCGCGCAGGGCCGGATCGGGCTGGGCGTTGAGCCAGCTCTCGATGACCGTGTACAGGCCGACCAGGGCGATGCCGGTGAGCACCCGCAGCCCGAACCAGGCCGGGGCGTTGACGAAGATCGGGTGCAGCAGCACCGCGATCGCGGCCAGGCCGGCGCAGAACGCGAAGGTCCGGACATGGCCGATGCGCCGGATCAGCATGGGTGCCAGGAACGTGCCGACGAAAAAACCCGCGAAGTAGCCGGACATCACCAGGCCCAGGGTGCGGCCGTCGAAGCCTTCCAGGCTGCCGCGCACGGCCAGCAGGGTGCCCAGCAGGCCGCTGCCGGCCAGCAGCAGCGCCACGCCCGCCAGCAGGGCGGCCAGCGGCAGGACCACGCGGATCATCGGAACTCCAATCGCGAAACAGCGCGGGATTCTAACATATTGATATGAATGGAAAAAATCGACAGCATTCAGGTGCTTGCCGGTCCGGGCCGGGCCCGGGGCTTGAATCCGGGGCCCGTCCCCCCACTAATGCGCGGTCCCCCAGCTGCTTCCACGGATTGAGAGCCATGCCCATCTACGCCTTCGAATGCAGCGCCTGCGGCCACGCCTTCGACCGGCTGCAGAAGCTGTCCGATGCCGACCCCACCGACTGCCCCGAATGCGGCCAGGCGCAGGTCCGCCGCCAGCTCACGGCGCCCAGCTTCCGCCTGGCCGGCGCCGGCTGGTACGAAACCGACTTCAAGAAGGACGGCGACAAGAAGCGCAACCTCGCCGACGCCGGCGACAAGCCGGCCAGCAAGCCCGAGCCGGCGGCCGCGGCCAAGGGCGACGCCAAACCGGCACCGGCCAAGGCCGAGGGTGGGTCCGGCAGCAAGCCCGCGGCCTGAGGCCTTGCCCGCTTTCGCGGGCCCGGGGTACGGTCGGTGCATGAAGACGAACCTGCGCCGCACGCTTCCGCACCTGTTGCTCCCGTCCCTGTTCGTGCTCGCTGGCTGTGCCGCCGAGCCCGAGGCCGACACGGCCCGGGTCCAGGCCCGCCCCGATGCCGGCGCACTTGCCGGGGAAACCGCGAGGCTGGCGCCGGCGGACGCCTTCATGAAGCGCCTGGCCAGGCACTGCGGCCAGGCATTCGCCGGCCGCATCGTCGCCGACGTGCCGCCGCCGGAGGGTGATGACCCGTTCAAGGGCAAGCCGCTGGTGATGCACGTGCGCAGCTGCGAGCCCGGTGAGCTGAAAGTGCCGTTCCATGTCGGGGACGACCACTCCCGGACGTGGATCATCACCCGCACCGGGACCGGCCTGCGCCTCAAGCACGACCACCGCCACCAGGACGGCAGCCCGGACCCGGTGACCCTGTACGGCGGCAACAGCGAAGACGCCGGGACGGCGGTGCGCCAGAGTTTCCCGGTGGATGCCGAATCGGTGGCGATGTTCGGCCGCGAGGGCCTCAAGGCCTCGATCCAGAACACCTGGGCCATGGAAATCGAGCCGGGCAAGCGTTTCCTCTACGAGCTCTCCCGCCCCGGCGGCCGCCTGTTCCAGGTCGAATTCGACCTCAGCCAGCCGGTCGAGCCGCCACCGGCCCCCTGGGGCCACGACTGACCCGCACAACCACCTTGTAGGAGCGCCTTCAGGCGCGATTCTTTTGACTTTGCCATTGGCAAAGAAGCACTTCGCGCCTGAAGGCGCTCCTGCACGGGTCCGGAACGGCCGGGATTTGCCGGAGCATCGCCCAGGACCTACCATTACGGGCTTTTCCGGGGGCGGATTCCCGCCCTCGCGCCATGATTTCCGGAGCCAGCATGCGCAGCCATTACTGCGGCCTCGTGGACGAGTCCATGATCGGCCAGACCGTCACCCTCTGCGGCTGGGCCGACGTCGCCCGCGACCTGGGTGGCGTCTGCTTCATCGACCTGCGTGACCACGAAGGCATCGTCCAGGTCGTCGCCGAACCGTCCGACGCGCAGGGCAACGCCGCGGTGGTCAAGGCCGCCGCCGACGTCGGCTACGAGGATTGCCTGCGCATCACCGGCGTCGTGCGCGCGCGCCACGCGGTCAACGACCGCATCCGCACCGGCAAGGTAGAAGTCGTCGCCACCGACATCGAAGTGCTCAACAAGGCCGAACCGCTGCCTTTCCACGCGCACGAAAACGCCGGCGAGGACATCCGCCTCAAGTATCGCTACCTCGACCTGCGCCGCCCGGAAATGCAGAAGATGATGCGCACCCGCATCCGGCTGGTGCAGTCGCTGCGCCGCTGGCTGGACGCGCGTGGCTTCCAGGACATCGAGACGCCCATCCTCACCAAGGCCACGCCCGAAGGCGCGCGCGACTTCCTGGTGCCAGCGCGCCTGCATCCGGGTGAGTTCTACGCGCTGCCGCAGTCGCCGCAGTTGTTCAAGCAGATCCTCATGGTGGCGGGCTTCGACCGCTACTACCAGATCGCCCGCTGTTTCCGCGACGAAGCCCTGCGTGCCGACCGCCAGCTCGAGTTCACCCAGCTGGACATGGAGTTCGCCTGGGTGTCCGAGCGCGACGTGCAGGACGCCGTGGAAGGCATGATCCGCGAGGTCTTCAAGGACGTGATCGACGTCGAACTCGACGCGCAGTTCCCGCGCCTGACCTGGGCCGAGGCCATGCGCCGCTTCGGTTCGGACAAGCCCGACCTGCGCATCCCGCTCGAACTGGTGGACGTGGCCGAACTGGTCAAGGACTGTGGTTTCAAGGTCTTTGCCGACGCCGCCAACGAAGACGGCGGCCGCGTCGCCGCGCTGCGCATCCCCGGCGGCGCTGCGCTGAGCCGCAAGCAGATCGACGAGTACGGCGCGCACGCCGCCAAGTACGGCGCCAAGGGCCTGGCCTACGCCAAGCTCGATGAGTCGGGTGCGGTCAATTCCCCGATCGCCAAGTTCTTCGACGAATCCGCCTTCGCCGCGCTGCTGCAGGCCACCGGTGCCCAGGCCGGCGACATGGTGTTCTTCGGTGCCGGTGCCTACAACAAGGTCTGCGACTTCATGGGCGCAGTGCGCCTGAAGGCCGGCAAGGACTTCGGCCTGGTCGAAAGCACCTGGAAGCCGCTGTGGGTCACCGACTTCCCGATGTTCGAGTGGGACGAGGAAGAAAGCCGCTACGTCGCCTTGCACCACCCGTTCACCGCGCCGGCGATCGACGACATTTCCGAGCTCAAGGCCAATGCCCGCATCGCGGTCTCCCGCGGCTACGACATGGTGCTCAACGGCAATGAAATCGGCGGCGGCTCCATCCGTATCCACCGCCCGGACATGCAGAGCGCGGTCTTCGACCTGCTGGGCATCGGTGCGCAGGAGGCCGAGGCCAAGTTCGGCTTCCTGCTCGACGCGCTGCGCTACGGCGCGCCGCCGCACGGCGGCATCGCCTTCGGCATCGATCGCATCGCCGCGCTGATGGCCGGCACCGAATCGATCCGCGACGTCATCGCCTTCCCCAAGACCACCACCGCCCAGTGCCTGATGACCGGCGCGCCGTCGCCGGTGCCGGAGGTGCAGCTGGCCGAAGTGCACGTGCGGGCGGTGCCCAAGGCCACGGTGCCGAAGGACTGAGGCCCTGGCGCGCGCGGAGGCCACCGGCGACCGCGTCATCCTGCTGCACGGCGTCTGGATGCGCGGCCTGACGCTGTGGCCGCTGGCCCGGCGCCTGCGCGGTTTCGGCTACCGCGCCGAAGTCTTCGACTACGCCAGCCTGTGGCACGGGCCCGCGCCCAGCGTCGACAAGCTGGCCCGGCGCCTGCTGGCCCTGGACGACGGCCCGGTGCACCTGGTGGGCCATAGCCTGGGCGGCCTGGTGGCCCTGGAAACCGTCGCCAGCTATGCCGGCCTGCCGCCGGGTCGCGTGCTGTGCCTGGGCTCGCCGCTGGCTGGCTCGGGTGCGGCGCGCGGCTTGGCCAGGCACCACCTGGGGTTCTGGCTCGGGCGCAGCGGTACCCTCTTGCGCAGCGGCCTGGCCGCCCTGCCGGCGGGGCGCGAAGTGGCGGTGATCGCCGGCAGCAAGCCGGTGGGGCTGGGCAAGCTGTTCGGCGACTTCGACGGACTCAACGACGGCACCGTGGCGGTGTGGGAAACCCGGCTGCCCGGCCTGGCCGACCACCGGGTATTGCCCGACAGCCATACCGGCCTGCTGCTCGACCGGCGCGTGGCCGACCTGGCGGCGGGCTACCTGCGCGACGGCCGCTTCCCGGCCTGAATCCGCGCCTTGCGTGGGGCGGGCCGTATAATCGCGGCTTCGCCACTGCATGAAGAGTTGGGTTCCATGGGCAGATTGATGGCCATCGAAGGGCGCAAGAACGCCCAGGACGCCAAGCGCGGCAAGGTTTTCACCAAGGTGATCCGCGAGATCTCCACGGCCGCGCGCCTGGGGGGCGGCGACCCCAAGGCCAACCCGCGCCTGCGCGTGGCGGTGGACAAGGCGCTGGCGGTGAACATGACCCGCGACGTCATCGAACGCGCCATCAAGAAGGCCACCGGTGAACTCGAGGGCGTGAGCTACGAGGAAATCCGCTACGAGGGGTATGCGCCCGGCGGCGTCGCGGTCATCGTCGACTGCCTGACCGACAACAAGGTGCGCACCGTCGCCGACGTCCGCCACGCCTTCAACAAGTGCGGCGGCAACCTGGGCACGGATGGTTCGGTGGCCTTCATGTTCCGCAAGCTGGGCGTGCTCAGCTTCGGCCCCGAGAGCAACGAGGACGCGATCACCGAAGCCGCCATCGAGGCCGGCGCCGACGACGTCGCCAGCTACCCCGAGGACGGCGTCATCGAGGTGCTGACCTCGCCGGAGGCCTTCGACGAAGTCAAGGCAGCGATGACCGCGGCCGGCCACGTGCCGCTCGACGCCCAGGTCACGATGCGCGCCGACAACGACAGCAAGGTCGAAGGCGAGGTCGCGCAGCAGGTGAAGAAGATGCTCGACATGCTCGAGGACCTCGACGACGTCCAGGACGTCTACCACAACGCCGACCTGGGCGACGTCGCCTGGACGTGACCCGCATCCTCGGCATCGACCCGGGCTCGCAGCGCACCGGCATCGGCCTGGTCGACGTGGACAAGGCCGGCAAGTGCGCCTACGTGCACTGCCAGGCGCTGAACCTGCTGGTGGACACCGACGACTTCCCGGCCCGGCTGGGCAAGCTGGTGTTCGATCTCGAGGACGTGCTTGCCGAATGGAAGCCGACGGTCGTGGCGATCGAATCGGTGTTCATGGCCAAGTCGGCCACGTCGGCGCTGAAGCTGGGCCATGCCCGCGGCGCCGCCATCGCCACCGTCGTCCGTCGCGGCCTGCAGGTGCACGAATACGCGCCGCGGCTGATCAAGCAGTCGCTGGTGGGCAACGGCGCCGCCGACAAGGACCAGGTCCAGCACATGGTGAAGCTTTTGCTCCAGCTGGGCGAGCGCAAACTGCAGGCCGATGCCGCCGACGCGCTGGCGGTGGCCCTGACCCATGCCCACACCAGCGCCACGGCCGGCCGCACCGGCCTGGCCGCTGCCATGCTGAGGAGACGCCGATGATCGGTCGACTGAAGGGTGTGTTGGTCTACAAGTCGCCGCCGCAGCTGATGGTGGACGTCAACGGCGTCGGCTACGAGCTCTCGGCGCCGATGAGCACCTTCTACGACCTGCCGGAGGTGGGCCGGGAAGTGACGCTGTCCACGCACTACGCGGTCAAGGAAGACGGCGTCGCGCTCTACGGGTTCCTGACCGAGGGCGAGCGGCGCCTGTTCCGCGAGGTCCAGAAGGTCACCGGCGTCGGCGCCAAGATCGCCCTGGCGGTGCTGTCGGGCGCCAGCGTCGACGAGTTCGCGCGCCTGGTGCAATCGGGCGACATCACCGCGCTCACCCGCATCCCCGGCATCGGCAAGAAAACCGCAGAACGCATGGTCGTCGAGCTGCGCGACCGCGCGGCCGACTTCGCCGGCGGCGGGGCGGTGTTCGGGGGCGCCGCCGGCGCCGTGCCGGCCGACCCGGCCTCCGAAGCCTCGGTGGCCCTGCAGCAGCTGGGCTACAAGCCCGCCGAGGTGCAGCGCATGCTCAAGCAGGCCGAACCCGGCGACAGCGCCGAAGACATCATCCGCAAGGCCCTCAAATCGGTGCTGCGCGGCTGACACCCCCTCCCCATCGCCTTCGGGCAGCCCCATGACTCTCTCATCCCACGCCGGTGCCCCGGTCCCGCGCACCTGGCCCCTGGTGGTCGGCGCAGTCGGCGTCGTGTTCGGCGACATCGGCACCAGCCCGCTTTACACGCTCAAGGAAGCCTTCGGGCCGCACTACGGGATCGCGCCCGATCCCCAGAACGTCCTGGGCGTGGTTTCCCTGATCCTCTGGTCGCTGGTGCTGGTGGTCACGCTCAAGTACGTGGTCGTGCTGATGCGCGCCGACAACAAGGGCGAGGGTGGCATCCTGGCGCTTACCGCGCTGGTGCAGCGCAGCCTGCCGCGGGCGGCGCCGATGGCCTACACGGTCGGCATCCTGGGCATCTTCGGGACCGCGCTGTTTTTCGGTGATGGCGTCATCACGCCGGCGATCTCCGTGCTTTCGGCGGTCGAAGGCCTGGAAGTCGCGGCGCCCGAGCTCAAGCGTTTCGTCCTGCCGATCACCCTGACGGTGCTGGTGCTGTTGTTCTCGATGCAGCGCTTCGGCACCGAGCGGGTAGGGCAGGTGTTTGGTCCGGTTACGTGCCTGTGGTTCTTCGCCCTGGCGGTCCTTGGCCTGGTCGAGATCGTCCAGCATCCTGCCGTGCTCGAGGCGGTCAATCCGGTCTGGGCGCTGCGCTTTTTCTTCGACCACGGGGCGTTGGCCTGGCTGGCCCTGGGGGCGATCGTGCTGGCGGTGACCGGCGGCGAGGCGCTGTATGCCGACATGGGCCATTTTGGCCGGTTCCCGATCCGCCTGGCCTGGGTCGGACTGGTGCTGCCGTCGCTGGTGCTCAACTATTTTGGCCAGGCCGCTTTCATCCTGTCGCATCCAGGCAGGGTGACCAATCCGTTCTACGAATTGGTGCCGAGCTGGGCGCTGTTCCCGATGATCGTGCTGGCCACGCTGGCCACGATCATCGCCTCGCAAGCCCTGCTCTCGGGCACGTTTTCGGTGGTGCGCCAGGCGATCCAGCTGGGCTACCTGCCGCGCATGAAGATCGTGCACACCTCGGCGCACAGCGAAGGCCAGATCTACCTGCCCTGGGTGAACCGGGCGATGTTGTTCGCGGTCATCGCCGTGGTGCTGGGTTTTGGCAGTTCCAGCAACCTGGCGGTCGCCTACGGCGTGTCGGTGACCGGCACGATGATCATCAGCACGCTGCTGCTGGTGATCCTGGCCAAGGTCCGGTGGCGCCTGCGCGGCTGGCAGGTCTGGCCGCTGGCGGCGGTGTTCCTGGTGATCGAGGGCGCGTTCTTCTCGGCCAACGTGGTCAAGTTCGTCGAGGGTGCGTGGTTCCCGCTGGCCCTGGGGGTGCTTGCGTTCGCGGTGATGCGCAGCTGGCGACGAGGCCGGGAACTCGTGCGTGCCCAGGTCGGCCGCGGCAGCCTGCGCATCGAGGATTTCGTCGGCAACCTGGCCGCGCATCCGCCGATCCGGGTGCCGGGCACCGCGATATTCCTGACGCCGACCAACCAGTTCACGCCGCCGGCCATGCTGCACAACCTCAAGCACAACAAGGTCCTGCACGAATACAACGTCCTGCTCAGCGTGGAAGTGCTGGAGGTGCCGCGGGCCGACGCAGGCGACCGCGTCGCCTACGTTGACCTCGGGCACGGCTTTGCGCGCCTGGGCTTGCGCTTTGGCTACCTGGAGGACCCGGACGTGCCGCGGGCGCTGCGCGACTGGCCCGTCCCGGGACCGGCGTTCCCGCCGCTGGAGACCACGTATTTCGCCAGCCGCGAAACCCTGGTCGCCCGTCCGGGCCAGGGCATGGCCCTGTGGCGGGACCGGCTGTTCGTTTTCATGTCGCGGAACGCGACCCCGGCCACCGAGTATTTCCACATCCCCGGCAACCGGCTGGTGGAAATGGGCACCCAGGTCGCCATCTGAGCGCCCGGCCTGCGTACGGCCGGGCTTCCCTGCCATAATCGTTGCCCATGGAAGACACCCGCGTCATCGCCCCCGCCGCCACCCGCGAAGACGACCTCGCCGAGGCCAGCATCCGGCCCAAGCGGCTGGACGACTACCTGGGCCAGCAGCCGGTGCGCGAGCAGCTCAAGATCGCCATCGAGGCCGCCAAGGGCCGGTCCGAGGCCATGGACCACGTGCTCATCTTCGGCCCGCCCGGCCTGGGCAAGACCACGCTCAGCCACGTCATCGCCAACGAACTGGGCGTCAACCTGCGCCAAACGTCCGGCCCGGTGATCGAGCGTGCCGGCGACCTCGCCGCGCTGCTGACCAACCTGCAGCCGCACGACGTCCTGTTCGTGGACGAAATCCATCGCCTGTCGCCGGTGGTCGAGGAAGTGCTGTACCCGGCCATGGAAGACTTCCAGATCGACATCATGATCGGCGAGGGTCCGGCGGCGCGCTCGATCAAGCTCGACCTGCCGCCCTTCACCCTGATCGGCGCCACCACCCGCGCCGGCCTGCTCACGGCACCGCTGCGCGACCGCTTCGGCATCGTCCAGCGCCTGGAGTTCTACAGCGCCGAGGAGCTGACCCGCATCGTGCGCCGCAGCGCCCAGATCCTGGGCATCGAATGCGCGCCCGATGGCGCCGGGGAAGTCGCCCGGCGTTCGCGCGGCACCCCGCGCATCGCCAACCGCCTGCTGCGCCGCGTGCGCGACTTCGCCCAGGTCCGTGCCGGCGGCGTCATCACCCGTCCGGTGGCCGACGAGGCCATGGCCATGCTCAAGATCGACGGCGAGGGTTTCGACCAGCTCGACCGGCGCATGCTGCAGATGATCATCGACAACTTCGAGGGCGGCCCGGTCGGCGTCGAGTCCCTGGCCGCCGCCCTGAGCGAAGAACGCGGTACCCTCGAGGACGTCATCGAGCCCTACCTCATCCAGCAGGGCTACCTGGTGCGCTCGGCCCGGGGTCGCATGGCCACCCACAAGGCCTACACCCACCTGGGGCTGAAGTCCCCGCGCAAGGCCCCGGCCCCCGACGACCTGTTCGAACAGCCATGAAACCGGCGTTCAGCTTCCCGATAAGGGTTTATTGGGAGGATACCGACGCTGGCGGGGTGGTCTACCACGCCAGCTACGTCCGGTTCCTCGAGCGCGCCCGCACGGAGTGGCTGCGCGCCATGGGGCTGGGCCAGCAGCAGCTCAAGGACCGCGAGGACCTGGTGCTGGTGATCCGCGACATGAGTCTTGATTTCCACCAGCCGGCGCGCCTGGACGATGAACTCCAGGCGACCGTCGAACTGCTCGAACGCCGGCGCGCCAGCCTGCTGTTCGCGCAACAAGTCACCCGGGACGGCCAGGTCCTGGTCGGCGCGAAGGTTCGCGCCGCCTGCCTGGTCGCTTCGAGCTTCAAACCGCGCGCGCTGCCCGAGTGGCTGTTCGCGCAAAACCCCTGATCCGGAGTCCACCCGATGTCGCCAGCCACCGCCCTGATCCTCGCCGCCGCCCCGGTGACCGAGCTGCCCGTGGAGGCCGTTCCGGCCGCCACCGACGCCGCGGCCGCCGCCGGCTCCGCCGAGGGACTGAGCTACCTGCAGCTGATGATCCACGCCAGCCTGCCGGTGCAGCTGATCGTGCTCCTGCTGCTGCTTGGCTCGGTGCTGAGCTGGGTCATCATCTTCCGCAAGAACCGGGTGTATTCGCAGGCCACCGACGATGCCGACGAGTTCGAATCGCGCTTCTGGTCGGGCGTCGACCTGACCCAGCTCTACCGCAGCGCCACCGACCGCAACCGGGTGGTGTCGGGCCTGGAGGCCATCTTCGAGGCCGGTTTCCGCGAATTCGCCCGCCTGCGCCAGAAGAAGGGCCTGGACGGCCGCACCCAGCTCGAGGGCGCCCAGCGCGCCATGCGCGCCACCTTCGCCCGCGAAGTCGACCGCCTGGAACACAACCTCGAGCTGCTGGCCAACATCGGCTCCACCGCGCCCTACGTGGGCCTGGTCGGCACGGTGTTCGGCATCATGGTCACCATGCACGGCCTGTCCACCGAACAGAGCGCGTCGATCGCCGCCGTCGCCCCGGGCATCTCCGAGGCGCTGTTCGCCACCGCCATCGGCCTGTTCGTGGCGATCCCGGCGGTCTGGGCCTACAACCGCTTCGCCACCCGGGTCGAGCGCCTGAGCGTGCGCTACGAATCCTTCGCCGAGGAGTTCTCCTCGATCCTGCAGCGACAGACCCACATCGAGGAATAAGCGGCCAACCCCGCCTGCCCCGGTCCCACGTTAGGTACTGACGCATGTCCGCCACCATCACCCGCCGCCACAAGCGCAAGCTCAAGGCCGACATCAACGTCGTGCCCTACATCGACGTCATGCTGGTGCTGCTGATCATCTTCATGGTCACGGCGCCGCTGCTCAGCCTGGGCGTGGACGTGGAGCTGCCGCAGGCGCAGGCCAAGCCGATCCAGCAGCAGAAGGAGCCGGTCGTCGTTACCGTCAACGCCGCCGGCGAATACTCGCTCAAGCTTGAAACCGCGGACGCCGAGCCGATCGACGCGGCCACGCTGCAGGCCAAGCTGCGCGCCTTCGTGGCCCAGAACCCGGAAGTGCCGGTGTTCGTCGCCGGTGCCCGCGACGCCGAATACGCCCTGGTCTTCGACACCATGGTGCTGCTGCAGCAGGCCGGCGTGCCGCGCGTCGGCCTCATGGGCCAGCCTCCGGAGCGCAATGCACGCTGAAGCGCTGCCGCTGCGCGACACCCGCGAGGACCTGGGCGGCCCGGTGCTGATGGCGCTGGCCCTGCACCTGGGCATCGCCCTGCTGCTGCTCGTGGGCGGTTGGCTGCAGCGTCCGCCGGAAGTGGTGTCGGTGGCCGGGCCGGTGATGGACGCGACGCTGATCATTTCCAGCGCCGACATCAGCGCCGCCGAGCAGACCGCCGAAGCCGCGCCCAAGCCGGCCCCGCGGGCCGAGCTCGAACAGGCGCCGCCGCCGCAGCCGATCCCGGTGCCGCGCCCGCAGGACGCGCCGATCGAAACCCAGCCGGCGCCGCAGGCCCCCATTCCCAAGCCCGACACCACCGAACAGGAAGCCGTGGCCCGGCTGGCCCTGGAGCAGGAACAAGCCCGCGAGCGCGAAGAGCAGGAAGCCCGCCGCCGCCAGGAGCAGATCGACCTGACCGAGCGCCAGCGCCAGCAAGAGGTGGAGGAACGCCAGCGCCAGCGCCGCCAGCAGCTCGAAGCCCTGCGCGCCGAGCGCGAGGCCGCCGAGCGCCGCACCCGCCTCGAGGAACAGCGCCTGCGCCAGCTGGCCGACCGCGAGGCCCCGCCGACCCCGCAGCCGCGCCCCAGCCCGGCGCCGGCCCAGGCCAGCGGCGGCAACAACGGCACCGACACCGACCTGCGGGCCCGCTACGCGCTGGCGATGCTGCAGACCGCACAAAACAACTGGAACCGGGTCCTGGCGCCCGAACGCACCCGCTGTCAGGTGCGCTTCACCCAAATACCGGGTGGAGAGGTTATTGATGTGTCCTTCCTGAGCTGTCCCTTCGACAGCCAGGGCCGGGAATCGGTCGAACGGGCCCTGCGCCGTTCGCCGATGCCCTACGAAGAGTTCAAGACCGTGTTCGAGCGACAAGTCACCCTGACGTTCTGCTACCCCGAAGAGGCCTGCCGATGATGCGATTCCTTTCTTTCCTGGCGCTCGCGCTGCTGCTCCCCTTCGGCCAGGCCCGGGCCCAGGGCCTGGACATCGGCGTGGTGACCGGCAACGAAGCCGCGCTGCCCATCGCCGTGGTGCCGATGCCCTACCTGGGCACGTCGGTGGCGCCGGACACCGATATCGCCGCGGTCATCCGCGCCGACCTCAACCGCTCGGGCCAGTTCCGCGCCCTGGCCGAACAGGACGTGATCGAGAAGCCCATCCGCGGCTCCGAGATCAAGTTCCCGACCTGGCGGGTGCTTCGCCAGGACTTCGTGGTCGTCGGCCGCGTGCTCGACAACCCCGACGGCGGCTACCGGGTCGAATACGAACTGTGGGACGTGGCCAAGCAGGAACGCCTGCTCGGGCTGGCCGTGGGTGGCCGCGCCCGCGGCATGCGCGACGTCTCGCACCAGATCGCCGACCAGATCTACGAAAAGATCCTCGGCGTGCGCGGCGCCTTCTGGACCCGCATCGCCTACGTCACCGCCAACGGCGTCGGCAACAACATCCAGTACTCGTTGATGATCGCCGACTCCGACGGCTTCAATCCGCAGACCGTGGTGCGCTCGCGCGAGCCGCTGCTGTCGCCGGCCTGGAGCCCGGACGGCCGCAAGCTGGCCTACGTCAGCTTCGAGCGCGGCAATTCCACCATCTACATCCAGGAAATCGCCACCGGCGCCCGCGAGGTCGTGGCCAGCTTCAAGGGCATCAATGGCGCCCCGAACTTCTCGCCCGACGGCACCCGCCTGGCCCTGACCCTGTCGCGCTCGGGCAACCCCGAGATCTACGTGATGGACCTGGCCAGCAAGAACCTCACCCAGGTGACCCGCCACTGGGGCATCGACACCGAGGCCGTCTGGACCCCCGACGGCCGGTCCCTGATCTTCACTTCCGACCGGGCCGGCAAGCCCCAGCTGTACCAGGTGCCCGCCGGCGGCGGCGACGCCAGCCGCCTGAGCTTCCAGGGCGACTCCAATGCCAAGGCCAGTATTTCCTTTGACGGCAAGAAGATAGCTATGGCACAGGGCAACGGAAACGTTTATCGTATTGCCGTTCTTGACCGCAGCTTTGGCGGGGCGGGGCGCTGGCAGACCCTGTCGCCGGGCAACCTCGACGAATCGCCCAGCTTTGCCCCCAACGCCAGCATGCTGCTGTATGCCACGAAGGAAGCTTCGCGTGGCGTGCTGTACGCCGTATCGGCGGACGGTCGTGTGCGACAGCGTTTGGTTTTGGCCGATGGTGACGTCCGGGAGCCCGCCTGGTCACCTTACCGGCAGCGTTAAACGCAGGACGGGCCCTAACGAAGAATAAGCACCACCACTGCATCCGAAAACCCAAAGAGGCTTTGCCATGAATACCACCACCCGCGTGCTGCTCGCCGCTTCGATCTGCGTCGCCCTCGCTGCCTGCACCAAGAAGGTCAAGGAAGAAGCGCCGGCCCCGGTCGACACCACTCCGGCCACCACCGCTCCGGTCAACGACGGTCGTTACACCCCGGCCGACCTGGATACCGACGCCTGCCTGCGCCAGCGTACCGTTTACTTCGATTTCGACCAGGACACCCTGCGTCCGGAATTCCAGTCGATCATGGCCTGCCACGCCAAGTACCTGAACGATCGTTCGGAAGCCCGCGTCACGCTGGAAGGCAATGCCGACGAGCGCGGTACCCGCGAGTACAACCTGGGTCTCGGCGAGCGCCGTGGCAACGCCGTCTCCGGCGCCCTGCAGGGTGCGGGTGGTTCGGCCGGCCAGATCACCGTCGTGTCCTACGGTGAAGAGCGTCCGACCTGCAACACCTCGGCCGAGTCCTGCTGGCAGCAGAACCGTCGCGTCGAAATCGTCTACACCGCGAAGTAAGCGATGGGACGCCAGCACTTTGTATGCGTGCTGACCGTGGTGGCCGCCCTCGTGGCGGCCACCCCGGCCCCGGTCCAGGCCCAGCGCCTGAGCCTCGCCGAACGTGTCACCCTGCTCGAGAACCAGGCCAATGCGGAAAACCGCAGTGCCGGCCAGGCCAACCTCGAGGCGCAGAACCGCATCACCCAGCTCCAGGCCGAGGTGTCGGGCCTGCGCAACCAGATCGAAACGCTCACGCACGAGATCGAGCAGCTCAAGCAGCGCAACCGCGACCAGTACGTGGACCTCGACAGCCGCCTGCAGCGGCTCGAGGGCGGCGAGCCCGTGGCTGCCACCCCGAATTCCCCGGCGCCGGCTCCGGCCGACGCCACCCCGGCGCCCGCGCCGGTCGAACCCGTTGCCGGCCCGGCGCCTTCGGCCGCCGACCCGGCGGCGGGTGTCCCGGCCGACCCGGCCGCGGAAGAGGCCGCCTACCAGGCCGCGCTCGACACCCTGGTCGAACGCTTCGAAGCCGACCAGTCGGCGCGTATGTTCCGCGCCTTCATCAACGACTACCCGGCCAGCCCGCTGGTGCCCAATGCCTGGTACTGGCTGGGTGAAAGTTATTACGTCACCCAGAACTACGAGCTGGCGCTGGAAGCCTTCGAGTCCCTGCTGTCGGGCTACCCGGGCTCGCGCAAGGAAGCCGACGCCTTCCTGAAGGTCGGCTACTGCCAGATCGCCCTGGGCCAGCGCGCCGCCGGTGAAGCCACCCTGCGCGAGGTGTCCTCGCGCTATCCGGGCTCCGAGGCCGCCGCCAAGGCCGAGAGCCGCCTGCGCACGCTCGCGCTCGAAAACCGCTGACCCCGGCGCGTGCCGGACACCGCCATGGATACACCGGCTGCCGAGCGTCTGCGCCTGACCGAAATTTTCCTGTCCGTGCAGGGCGAGTCGCGCTCGGTCGGCTGGCCGACGGTGTTCGTCCGGCTCACCGGCTGTCCCCTGCGCTGCCAGTACTGCGACACCGCCTATGCCTTCCACGGCGGCGAGTGGTGGGAGATCGACACCATCCTGGCCGAAGTCGCCCGCCACGGCGCCCGCCACGTCTGCGTCACCGGCGGCGAGCCGCTGGCGCAGAAGCGCTGCCTGCTGTTGCTGGAAAAGCTCTGCGACGCCGGCTACGAAGTCTCGCTTGAAACCTCCGGCGCGATCGACATCGCGGACGTCGATCCGCGCGTGAGCCGGGTGGTGGACCTCAAGACGCCGGGCTCGAAGGAAATGCACCGCAACCTGCTGGAGAACATCCCGCTGCTGACGGCGCGCGACCAGGTGAAGTTCGTCGTCTGCGACCGCGCCGACTACGACTGGGCCAAGACCATGCTGGCCGAACACGCCCTGGCCGATCGCTGCGAGGTCCTGTTTTCACCCAGCCAGGGCCAGCAGTCCCCGGCCGAACTCGCCGAATGGCTGCTGGCCGACAAACTCCCGGTCCGCTTCCAGCTCCAGCTCCACAAGGTCCTGTGGGGCGACGTCGCCGGCAAGTGACCGACGAAATTGGATTTGCGATGAACCAGAATCAAAAGCATGCGGTGGTGCTGGTGTCCGGCGGGATGGATTCGGCGGTCGTGCTGGCGATGGCCCGCGAACAGGGCTTCGTCTGCCATGCGCTGAGCGTCTCCTACGGCCAGCGCCACACCTCGGAGCTGGCGGCCGCGGCGGAGCTGGCGGCCTCGGTCGGTGCGCAGCACAAGGTGGTCACCGTGGACCTGCGCAGCATTGGTGGTTCGGCGCTCACCGCCGACATCGACGTGCCCGAGCAGGGCGGGCAGGGCATTCCGGTCACCTACGTGCCGGCGCGCAACACCATCATGCTGTCCATCGCCCTGGGCTGGGCCGAAGTGCTGGGCGCCGACGACCTGTTCTGCGGCGTCAACGCGGTCGACTACAGCGGCTACCCAGACTGCCGGCCGGCCTTCATCGAGGCCTTCCAGGCCCTGGCCAACCTGGCCACCAAGGCCGGCGTCGAAGGCCATGCCCTGCGCGTGCACGCGCCGCTGATGCGGATGTCCAAGGCCGACATCGCCCGGGAGGGCGCCCGCCTGGGCGTGGACTTCTCGCGCACCGTGTCGTGTTACCAGGCCGACGACCAGGGCCGCGCCTGCGGCCGCTGCGATGCCTGCCGCCTGCGCGCCGAGGGATTCGCCGCCGCGGGCCTGGCCGACCCCACGCGCTACGCGCCGCGCGCCTGATGCGGTAAACTGCGCGCCTTGTTTTTCACCGGTTCGATCGGTGGGCCGTTAGCTCAGTTGGTAGAGCAGAAGACTTTTAATCTTTTGGTCGAAGGTTCGAATCCTTCACGGCCCACCACCCCTTCTTGTAGGAGCGCCTTCAGGCGCGAATCTCTTCTTTGCCAAAGGCAAAGTCAAAAGATTCGCGCCTGAAGGCGCTCCTACATGGGCATTAGAAGCGTCGCGAGAGCGACACGCTGCCGTACACCGGCGCCTCGCGCTGGCCGTCGAATTCCCGGCTGCGCCGGTAGTGGCCGCCGGCCAGGCGCCACGGGCCGTGGCTCAGCACGACGCCCAGGCCGAGCTCGGCGAAGCCGGCGCGGCTGTCCACCGAATGGCTGTCCCGGGTGAGCGTGCCGTCCAGGGTGACGTCATGGGCCACCGCGCGCGCCTCCAGGCTGGCGAAGAAATGCCAGTCCCAGCTACTGTCGGCCGCGCCGCGCAGCACCGGTGCCGTACCGTCACCGGCCAGGCGCATCGGGTTGGAGCCGAAGTCGTCGGGCAGGTTCTTGCCAAAGCGCAGCTCGATGCCCGCATTGGCATAGGTGGACGGGCTGCCCACCGCGCCGCCGACCCAGACGTTGCGGTCCCAGCCCAGGCCGTCGGCACCGGCATCCGGCTGGTGGCGCCAGCTGCGTTCGTGCGCCAGCTGCAGCAGGGGTTCGTCGCGCAGCTGGTTTTCCCAGCCGCGGAAGCGGGCCCGCCCGAACAGGTGGTGGAAGCTGTCCTGCGCCGCCTCGCCCTGCGCCGAAGGACCCACGATGCCCAGGCGCAGGTGGGTGGCCGCCAGGCGGTGTTCATCGCGCACCTGCTGGCCGATCCCGAACACCATCGTGCCGGCGTAGGGACGGTCGTCCAGGATCAGGTCGGCGCGGGTGCCGTCGGTCGGCGTGTAAAGCGCGTGGTGCCAGGTGATCACCAGGTTGCGCTGCGTCCCCGGGCCCCAGGCCAGCCAGCGGCTGGCGCGGTCCAGAAAGGGCAAGCAGCCCGTTTGATCCCGGCCGGTCGTGGGCGTGGCCCAGGTGAAAGCGAAACCGGCGGAGTAGCCCTGGTCCTGGCCGGCCTGGCCGTACAGGTCGTTGTCCGAGCGGGCGGTGGCGGTGCCGCCGCAGCCGGCGTGGGCCAGCGGAGCCAGGGTGAGCAGGGCGGTGGCGAGCAGGGTGGGACGAAGCATCGGGAAACCTGGAGAAACGTGGGGGAGCCCAGTTTACCGACCCCTCCCACAGAAGGGGCTGCTACAGGTCGGCGAGAACTTCGAGCACGCGGGGGCCGTAGCGTTCGAGCTTGGCGACGCCGACGCCGCCGACGGTGCCGAGCTCGGCCAGCGATGCCGGCCGGCGCTCGGCGATGGCGCGCAGGGTGGCGTCGTGGAAGATGACGTAGGCCGGCACGGCCTGTTCGCGGGCCAGGCTGGCGCGCAGTTCGCGCAGGGCGTCGAACACCGGTTGGTCAGCGGCACCGAGCTGCACCGGCGCCGGCGCGGCCCGGGCTCCGCGATCGCGTTCGCGCCGGCGCACGACTTCCTCGCGCAGGCTGACCTTCTGCTCGCCGCGCAGCACCGCACGGCTCGCTTCGGTCAGGCGCAGGCTGCCATGGCCTTCGATGTCCACGTCCAGCAGGCCCACCGCCACCAGCTGGCGGAACACGCCCTTCCACTGCTGCGTCGTCAGCTCGCTGCCGATGCCGTAGGTGCTCAGCTGGTCGTGGCCCAGCTGGCGCATGCGCTCGGTGTCGGCGCCGCGCAGCACGTCCACGAGATGGGTGACGCCGAAGCGCTGGCCGGTGCGATACACGCAGGACAGCGCCTTCTGGGCGGCCACGGTGCCGTCCCAGGTCTTGGGCGGCTCCAGGCAGTTGTCGCAGTTGCCGCAGTCGCCGGGATGGTCTTCGCCAAAGGCCGCCAGCAGGACCTGGCGGCGGCAGCGGGTGGATTCGCAGTAGCCCAGCAGGCGGTCGAGCTTGCGGCGCTCGAGCCACTGGCGCTCTTCGCCGGCGCCGGACTGGGCGATCATCTGGCCCAGCAGCACCACGTCGCCCAGGCCGTAGCAGAGCAAGGCCTCGGCCGGGTCGCCGTCGCGGCCGGCGCGGCCGGTTTCCTGGTAGTAGCCTTCCACCGACTTGGGCAGGTCCAGGTGCGCGACGAAGCGCACGTCGGGTTTGTCGATGCCCATGCCGAAGGCGATGGTCGCCACCATCACGATGCCTTCCTCGCGCAGGAAGCGTCGCTGGTTGGCGGCGCGTACGCCGGCATCGAGCCCGGCGTGGTAGGGCAGGGCCTCGATGCCGCGACTGGCCAGGTGCGCCGCGGTTTCCTCGACCTTGCGCCGCGAAAGGCAGTAGACGATGCCGGCCTGGCCGCGGCGCGGCTGCAGGAAATCGAGCAACTGCTGGCGGGCGTTGTCCTTGAGCACCACCCGGTAGCGGATGTTGGGCCGGTCGAAGGACGTGATGAAGCAGGGGGCGTCGGTCAGGTCCAGGCGTTCGGCGATTTCGCGCCGGGTCGGCGGGTCGGCGGTGGCGGTCAGGGCGATGCGCGGCACGTCCGGCCAGCGTTCGTGCAGCAGGTTCAGTTCCCGGTACTCGGGCCGGAAGTCGTGGCCCCACTGCGACACGCAGTGCGCTTCGTCGATGGCGAACAGGGCCAGCCGGCTGCGCCCGAGCAGGGACAGGAAACGGTCGGTCAGCAGCCGCTCGGGCGCCACGTACAGCAGGTCCAGCTCGCCGGCCAGCAGCCGGGCCTCGACCTGCGCGGCCTCGGAGGCCGGCAGCGAGGAGTTGAGGCAGGCGGCGCGCACGCCCAACTGCTCCAGGGCTTCGACCTGGTCCTGCATCAGGGCGATGAGCGGCGAAATGACGATGCCCGTGCCCTCGCGCAGCAGCGCAGGCACCTGGTAACAAAGGGATTTGCCGGCGCCGGTGGGCATCAGCACCAGGCAGTCGCCGCCGGCGACCAGGTGCTCGACCACGGCAGCCTGCTGGCCGCGGAAGTCGGCATGGCCGAAGACGCGGCGCAGCAGTTCGAGGGAAGGGGAAGGCATGCCGGGCATTTTAGCCGCTGCGAGGGGGCCGGACCCGCCTGTTCTTCACGTTGGTTAAACTCGTGGCGCTGTCGCTGCAGTCGCCCCAGCCCCAAAACCCAAAGGACCTACATGAAAACCCTCCGGATTTCCCTTCTCGCCGCGGCCGTGCTGGCCCTGTCCGCCTGCGGTGGCGGCAAGCAGCCTGGCGACACCATCATCGACATGCAGGCCGAGATCTGCGCCACCGGCGATCCCTCGGTGATGCAGAAGTACGTCAGCAAGAAGTCCCAGCCCGCCGTCGGCATGATCACCGCCGTCATGGCCGAGCCAGCCAAGGCCGAGCAGATGAAGGCCCAGATCAAGGAAGAGTGCGAGACCGCCGGCGAAATCGAGATCCTCGAAACCAAGATCGAGGGCGACAAGGCCACCGTGCGCTACCGCAATCCCGAGGGCAAGGAAGACACCGAGACCCTGGTGAAGGAAGACGGCGAGTGGAAGCTGGACTTCAACCTCGAAAAATAAGCCGATGCGCCTGATCGGCACCCTGGCCACCGCCGCGCTGGCGGTGGCCCTGGCCGGGCCGGGGGCGGCGCCGCTGCGCGCGGCGCCGGTCGTGCCGGCCCTGCTCGAGCTGGCGCCGCTGTCCGGCTGGCAGCAGGCCCTGCAGCCCGGTGACCTGGTGTTCCGCCGCGGCAATGGCCTTTGGAGCGGCTATTTCGCCGGTGCGTCGGGCGACCGCGGCTATTTCAGCCATGTCGGTTTGCTGATGCACGACGGCGGCCACTGGCTGGTGGTCCACACCGAAGCCGACGACCGCACCGGCGTGGGCGGCGTGCGCACCGACCGGCTGGAACACTTCCTCGCGCAGGCCCAGGGGGTCGCGGTCGTCAGGCCGCGCCTGGAACGCGCGCAGGCCGCGCGTGCGCTCGAACTGGCCCGCGATCCGGCCTGGCAGGCGATTCCCTTCGACGCCCGCTTCCGGCTCGACGACGACGGCGAGGCCATGTACTGCACGGAATGGATCCAGGCCCTGGTGCTGGCCGCAACCGGCGAGGACATCGCCCGCCCGCGCAGCCGATTCGGCCGCATGCCGATCATCAGCATCGACGACCTGCGGCTCAGCGCCCGGGTCGAGCCGGTGCTCGAGCACCGGCTGCCGGCCGCAGGCCGCTGACGCGCATCACTCCAGCAGCGAGCGCAGCATCCAGGCGTTTTTCTCGTGGATCTGCAGGCGCTGGGTGGCCAGGTCCACGGTCGGGTCGTCGCCGGCGGCTTCGCTGGTCTTGATGACTTTGCGGGCGGTGCGGCAGACCGCTTCGTTGCCGCTGACCAGCTGGCGAACCATGCCCTGCCAGTCCAGGCCGCCGGGCGACTGCTCTTCCTTGATGGACGAGAGCTTGACGAACTCGGCGTAGGAGCCGGGCGCGGGGAATCCCAGGGCGCGGATGCGCTCGGCGATTTCGTCGAGCGCGGTCCACTGTTCGGTGTACTGGGTCATGAACATCGCATGCAGGCTGTTGAACATTGGCCCGGTGACGTTCCAGTGGAAGTTATGGGTCTTGAGGTAGAGCGTGTAGCTGTCGGACAGGAAAGCCGACAGCCCGTCGGCGACCTTCCGGCGGTCCTTCTCGCTGATGCCGATGTCGATCCTGGGCGCGGCGGCGGAAGCGGCGGACTTCTTCGATTTTGACGCCATGGCGGGACTCCTCGTGAAGGGACAACAGAAATACTACCCTCGCGAAGGTTGAAGTCGGATGAACCCCGGGCCGACGTTAGAATAGCGTTATATGTCTGCCCGACCGGCCCCGCTCCCCTCCCTTCCCGACGACGCCGTGCCCAGCCGCGACCGCGGCCGCCTGCTGCGGCTGCGTGGGGCTGCGCAAAAGGCGCCGGACGACGCGGGCAAGCGCCAGGCCTACGTGGACGCGCTTGCGGTGGCGAAGGCGGCGCATGCCGCCCGGCTGTCGAAGCGGCCGCAGCCACGGTTCGACGACAGCCTGCCGGTGTCGCGCGCCGCCGACACCCTGGTGGACCTGATCCGCAAACATCCCGTGGTGGTGGTCGCCGGCGAGACCGGTTCGGGCAAGACCACCCAGCTGCCGAAGTTGTGCCTGGCCGCCGGTCGCGGCGGCGCCGGCCTGATCGGCTGCACCCAGCCACGCCGCATCGCCGCGCGCGCGGTCGCCCGGCGCGTGGCCGAGGAGCTGCAGGTGCCGCTGGGTGGCGCCGTGGGCTACCAGGTGCGCTTCACCGAAAACGTCGGCGACGACACCTTCATCAAGTTCATGACCGACGGCATCCTGCTGGCGGAGATCCAGTCCGACCGCTGGCTGTCCAAGTACGACACCCTGATCATCGACGAGGCCCACGAGCGCAGCCTCAACATCGACTTCCTGCTCGGCTACCTCAAGCAACTGGTGCAGCGGCGGCCGGACCTGAAGCTGGTCATCACCTCGGCCACGATCGACACCGAGCGCTTCGCGAAACATTTCGGCGACGCCCCGGTGGTCAACGTCGAGGGCCGTGGCTTTCCGGTCGACGTCCGTTATTTCACGCCCGGGAAAAACGCGGGCGAGGACGAGCCCGCGGGCGAGCTGCCGCTGGCCGACGCCATCGTCGCCGCCGCCGACGACATCACCCGGCAGGACCCGCTGGGCGACATCCTGGTGTTCCTGCCCGGCGAAAGGGAAATCCGCGACGCCCATGCCGCGCTCAACCGGCGCAAGTACCGGTCGACCGAGGTCATCCCGCTGTACGCGCGGCTGTCGGTGCGCGACCAGGACAAGGTGTTCAATCCCGGGCCCGGTCGGCGCATCGTGCTGGCGACCAATGTCGCGGAAACCTCGCTGACGGTGCCGCGCATCCGCTACGTCATCGACCCGGGACTGGCGCGGGTGAAACGCTACAGTCCACGCGGCAAACTCGACCGCCTGCACATCGAGCCGGTCAGCCAGGCCAGCGCCGACCAGCGCAAGGGCCGCTGCGGCCGCATCGCCGCCGGCGTCTGCTACCGGCTCTACGGCGAGGACGATTTCGCCGCGCGTCCGCGCTTCACCGATCCGGAGATCCTGCGCGCCTCGCTGGCGGGCGTGATCCTGCGCATGCTCACCCTGGGCCTGGGCCGGGTCGAGGACTTCCCCTTCATCGACGCGCCCGACCCGCGTGCGATCGCCGACGGCTGGCAGACCCTCGCCGAGCTGGGCGCCATCGACGACGAGCGCAAGCTGACCCCCATCGGCCGCGAAATGTCGCGACTGCCGGTGGACCCGAAACTGGCGCGCATGCTGGTCGCGGCCAACGGCCACGGCGTGGTGCACGAAATGCTGGTGATCGCCAGTTTCCTGGGCATCCAGGACCCGCGCGAGCGACCCGCGGATGCCCGTGAGAAGGCCGACAACGCCCACGCGGAGTTCGCCGACCCCGGGTCGGAGTTCGTCGGCATCCTCAAGCTCTGGGACGCTTATCGCCAGGCCCACGAGGACCTGACGCAATCGAAGCTGCGCGGCTGGTGCGAAAAACGGTTCCTGGCGTTCCTGCGCATGCGTGAATGGCGCGAGCTGCATCGCCAGCTGCGCCTGGCCTGCGAGGAGATGCGCTGGGACAGCGGCGATGCCAGTGGCCTGGCCGACCTGCTCGAAGACGCCCGCAAGGCGCCTGACGCGGGGCGTGGCCGCCGCCGCGGCAAGGGCCAGCCGGCACGCAGCGAACGATTGCACCGCGCGCTGATCGCCGGCCTGCCCACGCAGATCGGCCATCGCACCGAAAAAGGCGTCTACGATGCACCGCGCCAGCGCAAGTTCCAGCTCTTCCCCGGTTCGGCGCTGGCCAAGGCGCCGCCGGCGTGGGTGCTGGTGGCCACCTTGCTCGACACCCAGAAGGTCTGGGGCCTGATGGCCGCGAAGATCGAACCGGACTGGGTCATCGCCGAGCTGCCGCACCTGCTGGCGCGCAAACATTTCGACCCGCACTGGTCGCGCAGCCAGGGCCGGGTGATCGGCAGCGAGCAGATCAGCCTGTTCGGCCTGGTGCTGGCCCCGAAGAAACCGGTCCACTACGGCGGACTTTATCCGGCCGAGGCGCGCGAGCTGTTCGTGCGCCAGGGCCTGGTGCCGGGCGAAGTCGACTGCCGTGCACCCTTGCTCAAGCGCAACCTGGCGACGCTGGAAAAAGCCCACCAGGAAGAAGCCAAGCTGCGCCGCGCCGGCCTGGTCGCCGACGAAGACTGGCAGGCGCGCTGGTACCTGGACCGGCTGCCACCGGAGATCAATTCCGTGGCCGGCTTCGATGCCTGGTACGGCAAGCTCGGTCCGGAGCAGAAGAAGTCGATCGAATGGCCGCTGGCCGAGCTGCTGCCGGGCGAGGGCAGCGAAGCCGAGCGGTTCCCGAAGTTCTTCGCGCTCGGCGACGTCCGCCTGGCCCTGCATTACCGCTTCGAACCTGGTCATCCCGAGGACGGGGTCACCCTGGACGTGCCGCTGCACCTGCTGATGGCGCTCGACGCCACCCGGCTGGGCTGGCTGGTGCCGGGCCTTGTCGAGGAAAAGGCCACCGCGCTCATTCGCGGCCTGCCCAAGGCGCTGCGCCGCAACTATGTGCCCGCGCCCGATTTCGCCCGCGCGTTCGCCCAGGCTTTCCCCAGGCCCGAAGCCGACAGCCTGGCCGGTACGCTGGCGCGATTCCTTAGCAAGGCCACCGGCGCCCCGGTGGCGGCACTGGACTTCAACGAAGCCGCCCTCGAACCGCACCTGCGCATGAACCTGCGCCTGGCCGAACGCGAGGGCCGGGTGCTGGCCGTGTCGCGCGACCTGGCGCAACTGCGCGCGCGGTTTGGCGACCGCGCCGAGCAGGCCTTCGCCGAGCGTGCCGGCGAAGAGCTGGCCAGGGACGGTCTTACCCACTTCCCGGACGCACCGATCCCGGACCAGGTGGCCGGCGCGGCCGGCGTACCGGCGTTTCCGGCGCTGGTGGACGCCGGCGGCACGGTGTCGCTGAGCGTCTTCGCCGATCGCGACGAGGCCCGGCGCGAGCATGCCGCCGGCGTGCGCCGCCTGCTTCGCCTGGCCCTGGCCGACAAGCTCAGGCAGGCACGCAAGCAGCTGCCGGTCAGTCCGAAGCTGGCCTTGCTGTACGCGACCATCGAAGGCTTCCAGCAGAGCCCCGGCCAGGGCCCGGCGCATGAACATTTGCGCGCCGACCTGGCCGACGCGGCGCTGCTGGCGGTGACCGACGGCGACCTGGGCGCGGTGCGCGACCCGGCGGCGTTCCAGGCCCAGCTCCAGCAAGCCGGCAAACAGCTGTTCCCGGAAGCCATGACGCGCCTGCAGCTGGCCGAGCAGATCCTGGGCCTGGTGGCCGAAATCAAGCCACGGCTGGAATCGCCGCTGCTGGGCTGGGCCCAGGGCAATCTCGACGACCTCAAGGCGCAGTTGGCCGGCCTGGTGCCGCCGGGATTCCTGCGCGAGACGCCGGCCGAGGCCCTGGCCCAGTACCCGCGTTACCTCAAGGCGCTGTCGCTGCGCGCCGAACGCGCGCTGCGCGACCCGGTGCGCGACCAGGCCCGCATGCTCGAACTCAAGCCCTTTTCAGACGCCCTCGAACGCGCCCGCGAAACCGGGCAGGCGGCGCTGCCGGCCTGGCAGTCCCTGCGCTGGGACCTCGAGGAACTGCGAGTCTCGACCTTCGCCCAGGAACTGGGCACCCGCCGCCAGGTCTCCGCCAAGAAACTCGCCCGCACCCTCTCGAACCTGTAGGAGCGCCTTCAGGCGCGAAGCTTCCCACCCCTGTGGGAGGGACTTCAGTCCCGAGCCCTTGGACCTGCCCATAGGGCAGGCACAGGGGCCCATGCTGCTTTCGTCGGAGGCGCCGCCGCGCACGCTACGTCCTCGCCGCCCGGCCGGGACCAAGCGTCATCCATGACCAGCTCACGGCCGGCCGTTCCGGACATCCTGTCCTACACTTCGTCGAGGACATAGCGTGCACGTCGTCGCTCCCACTTCATCACGGGCCGCTGACTGCCAGCCCGACGCATGGCGTCGAATAGCTTCGGCTTCGCCAAACGGCGGCCGCGAGTCATGGATTCCAGGGGACTTCCGGCCGGCTTTCCTGGCGGCCACTGCGTATTGTTGAGGAGGTAGCGTGCAGTCGCCCTGGCCGACCTTCGGAGACAAGGACGTCGACGAAGAGCCTACATGGAGGTACTTGCGGCGTGTCGGCCAGGGCGACTGCACGCTGCCTCCACCCGCGAAGGCACCACGACCCCAAGCCCTGCTTGACCGACGGGCAAGGCAAAAGCTTCGCGCCTGAAGGCGCTCCTACAGGGGCAAGGGGAGTGCTTCGGGACAGGCGTCCCGAAGCCTTGGGGAAAACGGCCGGCTTACTTGATGCGCGTGACGCGTGCGCGCGAGTTGTAGCCCTCGACCTTCAGGTACCAGGCGCTGAACGCACCGGGTTCGATCGTCACCTTCGGATCGGTCAGGTTCACGCGCAGGCGCGCGGTGGAATCGGTGACCTTCCAGATCTGGCCGTTGTCGAGCTTGAATCGCTGGCCGTTCTCCCAGCCGCGGAACTCGCCGCTGATCGAGCTGAAGATCGCGCCATCGGGCCCCGTCGACGAATGGAAGCCACGCTGGTCCACCGCTGGCGTCGCCGCCGGCAGGGTCGAGGCCAGTTCGCTCGTTTCCGCCCGCACGAAGGCATTGAGCGCGGCCAGTTCCGCCGGCGTCAGCTTGTCCAGGCCCGCGGCCTTGAATTCGGCTTCGGTCATGCGCTCCTCGAGCGAGGAGAACGACTGGGCCAGGGCGCTGCCGCCGATCAGGGCGGTCAGGACGAAGGAGATCAGGAGCATTCGGCGCATGGTTTGATTCCGTACTGGTTGAACTGCCAGCAATCGCGGGGCAGTCTAACTCCCCGGCCAATGCAGACGCTACTTGAACACCCCCAGCCCCCCACCCGAGCGTTTGAAGCAAGCCCTGGCCAGCGTCGAGGCCGGCGCCGCCTGGTGGCCGGCGCTGGTGGAGGCCGCGGCCGGCCTGCCCGCCGACAAGGACGAGCGCTGCGCCCTGGCCGTGCTTGACACCCTGCGGCCGCTGCGCGCCGACGCTGAAGTCCAGGCCGCTGCCGCGCTGCACCTGTGGCCGGCCCTGCGCGCGGCCCTGCCCGGGAAGGCGCTCGAACAGGCCCCGCGTGTCCAGCGCCTGCTCGAGGGCCTGGCCGCCGCCGGCCAGGTCGACGACCTGCACCACCATCGCCCGGGGCAGGGCAGCGCCGAAGGCCTGCGCCGGTTGCTGCTGGCGCTCGTGCGCGACCTGCGCGCGGTGCTGGTGCTGCTGGCCGTGCAGCTGGTGCGCCTGCGCGAGGCGGCGCAGCTGCCGGAGGAAGAGCGCCGCGCCCTGGCCGAACTCGCCCGGGACATCCATGCGCCGCTGGCCAACCGCCTGGGCATCTGGCAGCTCAAGTGGGAGCTCGAGGACCTGGCCTTTCGCTGGCTGCAGCCCGACACCTACCAGCGCATCGCCCGCCTTCTCGACGAAAAACGCGGTGATCGCCAGCGTTTCATCGACGACGCGCTGGCGCGCATCCAGGCTGCCCTGGCGGAAGCCGGCATCACCGGTGCCGACGTCGCCGGCCGGCCCAAGCACATCTTCAGCATCTACAAGAAGATGCAGCGCAAGGGCGTGCCCTTCAGCGAGCTCTACGACATCCGCGCCGTGCGCGTGCTGGTCGACGACATCCCCAGCTGCTACGCGGTGCTGGGCGTGGTGCACCAGCTCTGGCCGTCGATTCCTTCCGAGTTCGACGATTACATCGCCCATCCCAAGGGCAACGACTACCGGTCGCTGCACACCGCCGTCATCGGTCCGGGCGGACGCACCCTGGAAGTGCAGATCCGTACCCGCCAGATGCACGACCACGCCGAGCTGGGCGTCGCCGCGCACTGGCGCTACAAGGAGGGCGGCGGCGCCGACGCCAGCTTCGAGCGCAAGGTCGCCTGGATGCGCCAGCTGCTGGAGGCACGCGACGCCAGCGACGGCGGCGGCGACGGCGATGCGGCGCTGGTGCAGGGTTTTTCCACCGAACTGGTGGAGGACCGCGTTTACGCCATCACCCCGCGTGGCGAGGTGGTCGACCTGCCGCGTGGCGCCACCGTGCTCGATTTCGCCTATGCCGTGCACACCGAAGTCGGCCACCGCTGCCGCGGAGCCAAGGTCAATGGCCGCATCGTGCCGCTCGACCACCAGCCCGGCACCGGTGACCAGGTCGAGATCCTCACCGCCAAGACCGGCGAGCCGCGCCGCGACTGGCTGTTGGCCAGCAACGGCTTCCTGGCCACCGGTCGCGCCCGCGACAAGGTGCGTGCCTGGTTCCATCGCATCGACCGCGCGCGCAACCTGCATGACGGCAAGGACATACTGGACAAGGAACTGCGGAGGATGGCGCTGACCCAGGCCGACCTGGGGCCGGTGCTGGCCAAGTTCCGGCTCGAAAGCCTCGAAGACCTGCACCTGGCCCTGGCCCTGGGCGACCTGGGGCCCAGCCAGGTCACCCGCTGCCTGCACGACCATGCGCAGGAAGCCAGGGAGCCTGCCGAACCGGCGCCGGTGACCCGCCGGAGCCCGCCGCCGCCACCGGCGAACGCGCCGTTCACGGTCGAAGGCGTCGGCAACCTGCTCAGCCAGATCGCCCGCTGCTGCCGGCCGGTGCCGGGCGATGCCATCGTCGGTTACCTCACCCGCGGTCGCGGCGTCAGCATCCATCGCGCGGGCTGCCCGGCGCTGCAGCGCCTGGAAAGCCGCCATCCCGAACGCCTGCTGCCGGTCGAATGGGGCCGGGGCACCCGCGGCAGCTACGACGTCGACATCCAGGTGCACGCCTTCGACCGCAAATGGCTGCTCAAGGACCTCACCAACCTCGTCGCCCAGCAGGGCGTGAACATCCTGGGCCTACAGTCGCGGGTGGACGACGAACGCGGCCTGGCCGACCTGCGGCTGGCGGTCCGGGTGACCGACTACGGCCAGCTCAGCGACCTGCTGGGGCGGCTGAACGCCGTGCCCGGCGTGCGCGAGGCGCACCGCCTGGGTTGAGCCGGCCGGGGTCGGTTCATGCTGCGCTGCTATCCTGCCGCGCATGGATGAGACGCCCGCATGATCGGTGATCGCAAGGACCCCGACGCCAGTCCGTCGCTGGGCGCGATGGACCAGCTGGACCTGGATGCGCCGCGCCACCGCGACCGCGGCGAGGCCCCGCCGCCGTCGCCGCCGCGTCGCGACGACGGCCGTGGAGCCAATCCCCCGCGCCGCCACACCTGGGCCTGGCTGGCGCTGGGCACGGTGGTCGTCCTTGTCCTGGCGCTGGGCCTGGTGCTCGGCGTCTGGCGCGAGAGCCTGAGCCAGGCACTCATTCCTTCTTCGGAACTCAACCAGGAAATCGAAGCCGCCCAGCTGGCGCTGGCGCGCGGCGAGCTCAGCCGGCCCGACGGCCAGGGTGCGCGCGAGCGTTTCCAGGCCGTGCTGGCCCGGGACCCCGACCACCCGGCGGCACGCAGCGGCCTGGTGGCGGTGCGCGAAGCGGCCCTGGTGCAGGCGCGCGCCGCCCTGGCCGACGGCGACTTCGACGCCGCGCGCGAACGCCTGGCGCTGGCGCGGACGATGGCGGCGCCGGCCGCCGACATGGCCAGCATCGAAGCCGAACTGGCCGAGCGTGAGTCCCTGGAAGCCGACGTCGCCGAGCGCTTGCAGGCCGCCCGCGAAGCGCACGCCCTGGGTCGCATCGAACAGCCGTCCAACGGCGCGCTGGCGCTTTACGAAGACGTGCTGCGTCGCCAGCCCGACAACGCCATCGCGCTCGAAGGCCGGCGCAGCCTGCTCGCGGGCCTGCTGCGCGATGCCGACGCCGCCCTGGATGCCGGCGACCTGCGCACCGCCGTCGCCCTGGTTGGTCGGGTGGTCGCCACCGATCCCAGCCACCTGGGCCTGCCGGCGCTGCAGGCGCGCCTGGGTGAAGTCCGGGCCGCGGGCGAACGCAGCCGCGAAACCGCGCTGCGCGCCGCCCAGGCCGAACTGCGCGCCGGCCGCCTGGATGCCGCGGCAAGTGGTTTCCAGGCCTTGCTCGAAAGCAAGCCCGACGACGTCGAGGCCCGCCAGGGCCTGGACGATGCCGCGGCGATGCTGGCCGCACGCGCAGGCCGGGATGCCGCCGACTTCGATTTCGATGCCGCCGCCGATGCCATCGCCCGGGCCCGCGAGTGGGCGCCGGACTCGCCGGCCGTGGCCGCTGCCGGACGCCGGCTCGAACGCGCCCGCGCCGCCCGCGAGGAGCTGCC
>NZ_AVCJ01000042.1 GCF_000743535.1 Arenimonas donghaensis DSM 18148 = HO3-R19 | reverse complement strand
CTTTGTATAAATTTATTAATGAATAAAGCAAGTGTTATAGAATTGTTGTTTCATTACAGATGAATAATGACGACCACTTTTGGGAATATTTTGACAGTACTCTGGGAGATGCTTCCGGACGAGTGGGCGAATCATCCGGGAGTATGGTGGAAGATTATGGATACGATACCACTGGACCAACAATGCAAGAATGCGATGTTACAGCTAATAGGGCGTTGGAGCAAGAATTACAAACAATGGTCGACCGGTTCGTTACCCGCCTTGAAAAAGAAGATTGGCAAGACAGCGGATACTATGTGTCAGATGTCTTTGCCTGCGAATCAATTGGACGAGCTCAGGGATTGGCTAAGCGAATGGCTGAACGAGCGGGAAATTTCCGAAGAGGACTTATCCTCATATCTATTCACAG
>NZ_AVCJ01000041.1 GCF_000743535.1 Arenimonas donghaensis DSM 18148 = HO3-R19 | reverse complement strand
GACCAGTCGCGACATCAGGAGGGCCCGCTTCGGCGGGCCCTCTTTTTTTGGCCCATACCAGGAAATGTGACGGCCGTCACACTCCGACGCCCACATTTGACGCCCCGTTAAGCTCGTATTAGCATCCCGTGAGGCCTTCCCCCCGGCTTTGCCGCTGGACAGGTCGAGCGTCGTCACACAGACACGGATTCACGCGGGTGGCTCGGAATCCAGGCATGCCTGGCCGCTTCGATCAAATACATATGCTCAGGAGTCAAATCTAATGACCATCAACAAGAAGCTGCTTGCC
>NZ_AVCJ01000040.1 GCF_000743535.1 Arenimonas donghaensis DSM 18148 = HO3-R19 | reverse complement strand
AAAGAGCGACAGGAGAAGATCAAACCGTACGGAGATCCTTGGAATAAGGACACTAAGGCTAAATATCCAGAACACTGGAGACTAGTAAATCCTCGCAGGGGACTAAACAAGGCGAAGAAGCAAGAACAAAGGGAAGCACAGGCGAGAAGAGATTCTGCCAATCTAGCAAGGGGAGAACCACCACGGAACGGACTAGTTTTACCGTTTTCGAACAATATCGGACCTGGAAATCCAATACGTCCCGCGACCAACAGAGCTGACCTTATTGCGCAGGGTCACGACTTACATTATCAACAAGCTAAGAGCGATAGCGACGTGCTGTCAGCGGATAGAGAAGCAATCTCACAATTCGCACACGAGGCAATCCAGGGTCAGGATCCTATATCTAGGATACACGCGGCAGTGGGAGGAATCGGG
>NZ_AVCJ01000039.1 GCF_000743535.1 Arenimonas donghaensis DSM 18148 = HO3-R19 | reverse complement strand
TGTATATGGCAGGATGCAAATGATTAAAACTGTAAAACCATAATTATGATTTGTATATTTCATATAATAAATTCATTACAGAATCAGGACGTGGTTTTTTTATTACCTCTTTTAAGAAAGGAGCAGCATTCCAATAATATGTAATAACTCTGTCAGCAAATGCTTCATGATTAGCAAATCTGGGTACAACATTACTCATACATATTACTGGAGTACGCTTTACATT
>NZ_AVCJ01000038.1 GCF_000743535.1 Arenimonas donghaensis DSM 18148 = HO3-R19 | reverse complement strand
CAGACAAGTTATCCCCTCCAAATAACATCTTCAAATTCTCCGTTTCCCTAGGTTCGTAGTTTGGTTCATTCCAAATAAGAAGTCGTCTATTGTGACAATCCTGATACGCGAAGGTATTATATTTATTAGGGTTCTGCATTTGTCCAACATTAATATAGTAATCTTTAATAGCATCGCATAGAAAGTTCTTGCCAGCACTTGGAGGGCTAACAATTAGAAA
>NZ_AVCJ01000037.1 GCF_000743535.1 Arenimonas donghaensis DSM 18148 = HO3-R19 | reverse complement strand
CCGAGGCGGCGCCCGCGGAGCCGGCGGAACCGCCGCCGCTGCCGGCGGGGGACGCGCGCCTGCTGATGGAATCCGACCTCGCCTGCGACCTGTCCATCAACGGCGTGCGCCGCGGCAGCCTGCAGGCGATGACCCCGCTACGGCTCGAACTCGCCCCGGGCCGGTACCAGCTGGCGTGCACGCCGCCGGCGCATCCGGACCTGGTTTCTTCGCAGGTGGCCACGGTGGTGCGCGAGGAACCCACGGTGGCGCTGTTCGAACTCAAGTACGAGATCGAGGAACGCGAACGCCAGCGCCTGGCCGCCGAACGTCGCAAGCAGGAAAAGGCCGAGGCCGAGAAGCTGGCCCGCCAGCGCCAGGAAGACGAGGAGGCCGCCGAAGCACGCCGGCTCATCGAAGAAGCCAAGCAGCGCGAGGAAGACCGCCTGGCCGAAGAGGAGCGCAAGCTGCAGGAAGCGCGCAACGCCGCCGAACGGCGCCGGCGCGAAGAGGCGCTCAAGCTCGACGAAGCGCGCCGCGCGGCGGCGGCCCG
>NZ_AVCJ01000036.1 GCF_000743535.1 Arenimonas donghaensis DSM 18148 = HO3-R19 | reverse complement strand
TCACGTTGACGGTGGCGCGCGGCAGGCCGCCGGTGAAGCCGGTCAGGAACGACGGAACCTCGATCACCTTGGTGCCGTTGGCCGGAACGGTGCCGGTCATGTTGGCAGCGTTGGTGGCGATCGTGGTGCCGGTCTCGCCGAACACGGAGATCTGGTACTCACGGGCCAGCGAACCGGTGTTGGTCAGCACGATGCGGCTGATCCAGCCACCCGGAACCTGCGCCAGCGGAGCCTGCAGCTGGCTGCCGTTGCGGACGATCTCGCCGGCGTCGATCGGACCCACCGAGCCAATGGTGAAGCCAGCGTTGGCGACGGCGTTCAGGGTCGCGGTGTACTCGCTTTCCTGGATCTGGTCGGTCAGGTTGGCGTCGTACCACAGCAGGTCGTCGTTCTCGTTGGCACCGATGTCGAAGGTGGCGGTGTCGTTGGTCAGCGTGTCGGCCGGACCGTAACCATCCCAGATCGCGGCAGCGGCGGCCGAGAAGTCACCCATGACGTCCACCGAGGTCGCCGCGTCGAACAGGTCGGCGAAGGTGATGACCGAACCGTCGGCGTTCAGCGGCG
>NZ_AVCJ01000035.1 GCF_000743535.1 Arenimonas donghaensis DSM 18148 = HO3-R19 | reverse complement strand
CCCTCTTCCCATTCCTGATTCATGCCGCTATAGTTCGCGGCCCTCGACGGCCGGTCCGGCGGCGGGGGGCAAAAAAAGGCGTCGAAAAGATGTTGACGTCCTTGGAAACTCTCGTATAATGTGCGGCTCCCTTGAGCGAAACGCCCTGGGATGGCAGGCCGGAAGGCCGCCGGGTTTGACGATCTTTGACAGTGTGCGCAGGAAATTTGTGCGGGCGCCTGCTGGGGATGGATGAGTCCATTTCTTGCAGACGTTCAGCCAAGAGCTTTAAGTCAATTGAGTTATCAAGCGATAAGAAGCCAAGGTCGAGCATCTGCAGACAAAGCTATAAGCTTTAACTGAAGAGTTTGATCCTGGCTCAGAGTGAACGCTGGCGGCAGGCCTAACACATGCAAGTCGAGCGGCAGCACAGGAGAGCTTGCTCTCTGGGTGGCGAGCGGCGGACGGGTGAGGAATACATCGGAATCTGCCCAGTTGTGGGGGATAACGTAGGGAAACTTACGCTAATACCGCATACGACCTACGGGTGAAAGCAGGGGACCTTCGGGCCTTGCGCGACTGGATGAGCCGATGTCGGATTAGCTTGTTGGTGAGGTAAAGGCTC
>NZ_AVCJ01000034.1 GCF_000743535.1 Arenimonas donghaensis DSM 18148 = HO3-R19 | reverse complement strand
CGTCGAGGGCCGCGAACTATAGCGGCATGAATCAGGAATGGGAAGAGGGTCGATCCGACTTCTTCGGAAACCGCTTCTCCAGCTGTCCCAGCAGCCACAGGACGGACAGTGTCGTGACCGTGGCGCCTACCGCCAGGACGTAGCTCTGCACGCCGACGGCGATGCCGACCACGGCCACCATCAGCAGGGAAGCGGCGGTGGTGATGCCGGTGATGACCGACTCACTGCCGCTGCGGAAGATGGTGCCGGCGCCCAGGAAACCCACGGCCGCGACCATGGCTTCGATCAGGCGGATCGGGTCGATGCGCACGAGGTTGCTGTAGACCTCGGCCGAATAGCGGTGCGCCAGCAAGTCGACCAGGCCGACCAACAACGCCGCGGCGCCGGCCACCAGCATGTGCGTGCGGAAGCCCGCCGGCCGGTTCTTGAGTTCGCGCTCGTAACCGATGGCGCCCCCGAGCGCCATCGCCACCGCCATGGTGCCGACCAGCTGCAGCTGGAGTTGCCAGTTCTCGAACAGCCCTTCCATCGCGGCCTCCCGATTCCGGCGCGTGCGTCAGCCCTGGACCAGGCGCACCCGCGCAAAGTTGCGCTTGCCAACCTGCAACACCGCCTCGAAACCGGCGGTGAACGCCCGCTGCGGATCCTCGAACACCTCGCCGTCGATGCGCACCGCACGTTCCTTGAGCTTGCGGTTGCCTTCGGAGTTCGACGCCACCAGGCCCGACGCCACCAGCAGCGCCGCGATGCGCAGGCCTTCGGCGGGCACGGCGACATCGGCCTGCGGCAGCAGCGAGGTATCGCCTTCGCCGCGCACCACCGCGTGCCAACCGGCCACCGCCTGCTCGGCGGCGGCGGCGCCATGGAAACGCGCGGCCAGTTCCCGGGCCAGCCCCAGCTTCGCGTCGCGCGGATTGAGCGCGCCCGAGGCGACGTCGGCCTTCATTTTCTCCAGCGCCGCCAGCGAGACGTCGAAGCTGAGCAGCTCGTACCAGCGCCACATCAGTTCGTCGCCCACCTTCATGGCCTTGGTGACGATGTCGATGGCCGGTTCGTTGATGCCGATGTAATTACCCAGCGACTTGGACATCTTGTTGACCCCGTCCAGCCCCTCGAGCAGCGGCATGGTCAACACCACCTGCGGCTTCTGGCCGTAGTGTTCCTGCAGGCCCCGGCCCATCAGCAGGTTGAACTTCTGGTCGGTACCACCGAGCTCGACGTCGGCCTCCAGCGCCACCGAGTCGTAGCCCTGCACCAGCGGATACAGGAATTCGTGGATGGCGATCGACTGCTGCGCCGCGTAGCGCTTGGCGAAGTCGTCGCGCTCGAGCATGCGGGCCACGGTGTGCTGGCCGGCCAGGCGGATCATGTCGGCCGCGCTCATCTTGCCAAACCACTCGGAATTGAAGCGCACCTCGGTGCGCTCGCGGTCGAGCACCTTGAACACCTGGTCTTCGTAGGTGCGCGCATTGGCGGCCACGTCTTCGGGCGTGAGCGGCTTGCGGGTGGCGTTCTTGCCGGTCGGGTCGCCGATCATCCCGGTGAAGTCACCGATCAGGAAAATCACCCGGTGGCCCAGGTCCTGGAACTGCCGCATCTTGTTGAGCAGCACGGTGTGGCCGATGTGCAGGTCGGGCGCGGTGGGGTCGAAACCGGCCTTCACCCGCAGCGGGCGGCCCAGGCGCAGGCGCGCGGCGAGTTCGTCGGGTTTGAGGATTTCGTCGGCGCCGCGGCCGATCAGTTCAAGGGCTTGGTCGATGTCGGACATGGTCTGAGGTGTTCCGGGAGGGGTCGGCCCTGGGCCGCCGTTAAACGCAGGTTAATGGAAAGTTAAAGCGGGCAGGCGGAAAAATCCAGCCAAGACAAGGGTTTGACGCTGGTATTTATTGCTGGTTATCGTAGCCCGTCATCGCGCCTCACCGGGGAAAGCCCTTGCCAGACCGCCACGCGTTTTCCCCCAGCCGCTGGACCCGGGACCATTGGGTCCTCGCCAGCCTGTTTGCTTTCGTGGCCGTGCTGGTCGCCACCATCATCCCCGGTTTCGCCACCGCCATGCGCGGGGCCGAAGAAGCCGACGGCCGCCAGGTGATCGGACTGGCCCTGCCGCCGCAGGCGCAGGGCACCGAGGCAGCCGCCGTCGCGGCCGGCCCGGCCTGGCAGTCGGTCACCATCGAAAGCGGCCAGACCCTCGGGGAGGTGTTCTCCGACCTGGACCTGCCGGCCACCGCCATGCTGCAGGTGCTGGAGCTGCCCAGCGCCAACAAGGCCCTGTCGCGGGTCCGCGCCGGCGCCGAGCTCGGCTTCGACCTCGGCCCGGACGGCGAACTGCGCGGCCTGCGCTTCGAGCGCGACGAAGGCGCCAACGTCGAGATCGTACTGGTCGACGGCAAGTTCAAGGAAACGGTCATCGAGCGCCCGCTCGAGCGCCGGGTCATGATCGCCAGCGGCGAGATCGACAGCTCGCTCTACGCAGCCGGCGCCAAGGCCGGCCTGGGCCCGGCGGTCATCAACCAGATGGCCAACGCCTTCTCCTACGACATCGACTTCACGCAGGACCTGCGCGTCGGCGACACCTTCCAGGTGGTCTACGAAGAGATCTGGCGCGACGGCGAGCGCCTGCGCAGCGGCGGCGTGGTGGCCGCCAGCTTCAACAACCGCGGCAAGGAATTCACCGCCCTGCGCTACGAGCGCAATGGCAAGGCCGAATACTTCGACCTCGCCGGCCGGCCGCTGAAGAAGGGCTTCATGCGCATGCCGATCGAGTTCGCCCGCATCAGCTCGCGCTTCAACCCGCGCCGCAAGCACCCCGTGCTGGGCACCGTGCGCGCGCACAAGGGCGTGGACTACGCCGCCGTGACCGGCACGCCGATCATGTCGGCGGGCGACGGTCGCATCGCGTTCGCCGGCTGGCAGCGCGGCTACGGCCGCACCATCATCGTCGACCATGGCCGCGGCTACACCACGCTGTACGCGCACATGTCGCGCCTGGGCAAGTACAAGGTCGGCCAGCGCGTGCAGCAGGGCGCGACCATCGGTTATGTCGGTGCCACCGGCCTGGCCAGCGGTCCGCACCTGCACTACGAATTCCGCGTCAACGGCGCCCACCGCGACCCGCTGACGGTCACCATGCCCAAGCCCGATCCGCTGACCGGCGCCCAACTGGCCGCCTTCCGTGCCGCCACCGCGCCGGCGATGGCCCAGCTCAAGCGCGTCGGGGGCACCCGCCTGGCTTCGCGCTGACACCATGACGAACACCGACAACCCAGGGCCCGCCGTCACCGACGGCGGGCTTTTTCTTGGCCTGATCTCGGGCACCAGCGCCGACGGTATCGACGCCGCGCTGCTGCGCTTCGACGCCCGGCCGCAGGTGCTCTTCGGCCGCACCTATCCACTGCCGGCGGACCTGCTTGCCGACGTGCTGCGGCTGTCGCAGGCCGACGCCCGGCTCAGCCTCGACGAGGTCGGCCGGCTCGATACGCGCCTGGGCCAGGCTTTCGCCGGCGCCGCGCGCCAGGCCCTGGCCGATGCTGGCGTCCCGGCCAGCGAGGTGACCGCGATCGGCTCCCACGGCCAGACCCTGCGCCACGACCCGCGCGGCCCGGCCCCGTTCACCCAGCAGCTGGGCGACGCCAGCGTGATCGCAGAAGCCACCGGCATCACCACGGTGGCCGACTTCCGGCGGCGCGACGTCGCCGCCGGCGGCCAGGGCGCGCCGCTGATGCCGGCCTTCCACGCCGCGGTGCTGCGGGCGCCCGACGAGGACCGCGCCGTGCTCAACCTCGGGGGCATCGCCAACCTCACCCTCATGCCACGCGAGGGCGAGGTGCGCGGTTTCGACACCGGCCCCGCCAATGGCCTGATGGACGCCTGGTGCCTGCTGCACCGCCAGCAGGCCTACGACCGCGACGGCGCGTTCGCCGCCCAGGGCCACGTCGACGCTGGCTTGCTCGAGGCCCTGCTGGCCGACCCCTGGTTCAGCCTGCCGCCGCCCAAGAGCACCGGGCGCGACCAGTTCCAGCTGCAATGGCTGCAGGCGCGGCTGGGCGGGCAATCGCCGGCCGACGTGCAGGCGACCCTGTGCGAACTGAGCGCCGCCACGGTCGCCCAGGCCCTGCGGCGCGAGATGCCCGGCTGCCGGCGTTTGCTGGCCTGCGGAGGCGGCGTGCACAACCCCGAACTGATGCGACGGCTGGCCGTGCGCTTGCCGGACGTGACGGTGGCGAGCACGGCCAGCGCCGGCATCGACCCGGATTTCGTGGAAGCGGCGGGATTTGCCTGGCTGGCGCGCGAAACCCTGGCGGGACGCCCGGGCAACCTGCCGGCGGTCACCGGGGCGCGCGGGCCGCGCGTGCTGGGCGCGATCCACCCGGCCTGAGCCGGCGCTTCAGTCGCCGGACTTCTTGCCGGGCGGCGGCATGTAGGCCGGGGCGTCGTCGGGCAGGTTGTTGAGCGCCGCCATGGCCTCGGCGAAGGCCCGGCTTTCGTCGTCGTTCCAGGAGCCGGTGAGCCGGGCGATGTCGCCTGGCTCCGGTGCCGGCTCGGGCTCGACGATCCCCAGCGCCTGCTTGAGCAGGTGCAGGATGACGTCGTTCAGGGGCCAGCCCTTCTGGCGCGCCATCTCCTTGATGCGCTCGGCTACACGCTCGTCGATGTCGCGCAACAGGAAGTCGGCCATGGCCTCGATCCTCGGGGGGACGCCCAGCATACGGCCACTGGCCGCGATGGCAAGACCATGGGTTCAGCCGCTGTTGTCCCGATAGCCGGCATCGCCCAGCGATTGTTCGATCAGGCCGGCGCGCAGCATGAACAGGTAAAGCAGCACGCCGGGCAGGGCCACGAGGGTCGTGAGCAGGTAGAACTGCACGTAGCCCAGCGATTCGATCAGTCCGCCGGCCGTGGTGCCGGTGACCAGTCGCCCGACCACGCTCGCCGCCGCCGACAGCAGCGCGAACTGGGTCGCGGTGAACGCCAGGTTGCACAGCGCCGACAGGTAGGCCACCACCACCACGCCGCCGATGCCGCTGGCCAGGTTCTCGAAGCCGATGGTGAAGGCGAGCAGCGCATTGGAGTGGCCCACCGAGGCCAGCCAGGCGAAGCTGAGGTTGGAGACGGCCATCAGCACCAGCGCCACCAGGACCGAGCGCTTCATGCCGATCGCCGCGTACATCATGCCGCCCAGGAAGATGCCGGCGAGCATGGCCACGAAGCCAAAACCGACGTCGTAGGTGGCGATCTCGTCGTTGGAGAAGCCCAGGTCGTTGAGCAGCAGGCGCAGGGTCAGGTTGGCCAGGGTGTCGCCGATCTTGTGCAACAGCACGAACAGCAGCACCAGGAAGGCGCCCCGGCGGCGGAAGAACTCCAGCAGCGGGCCGGCAGTGGCTTCCCAGGCCTGCCGCAGGCCGCGATGCGTGGACACGACCACGTGCCGGGCCGGCTCACCCATCACCAGGCCGGTCAGCATCGCCGGCAGCGCGAACACGGCGCACAGCATGTACGCCAGCGCCCAGCCATGCCGGGCAGCCACGAACAGGGCCAGCGATCCGGCGGCGACCGAGCCGATGCGCCAGCCGTACTGGGACATGCCCGAGCCGACGCCAAGCTGTTCGGGCTTGAGCGTTTCGATGCGGTAGGCGTCGATGACGATGTCGTAGGTGGCGCCGGCCGCGCCCACCGCCACGGCCGCCAGTGCGAACAGTCCCAGGTTGGCGGCCGGGTCGAGCAAGGCCAGCCAGACGATCGCCGCCATCGCCAGCGTGCCCGCCAGCACCAGCCAGGACACGCGCTGGCCCAGCCGCCCCAGCAGCGGCAGCCGCACCGAATCCACCAGCGGCGCCCAGAGGAACTTGAAGTTGTAGACCAGGAAAGCAAGCGAGAACGCCGTGACCGCCTTCTTGTCGATGCCGTCCTGGGCCAGGCGCGTGGTCAGCGTCGCGCCGATCATGGCGTAGGGAAATCCGGAGGAAATCCCCAGCATCAGCGCCGCCAGCGGCTCGCGCTGGACGTAGGGCTTGAGGCCGGCGCCAATCCGGTCGATCCAGCCGGCGCTCACGCGTAGTCCACCACGAAGGGCGCGTGGTCGCTGAACTTCGGCTCGGGGTGGATGGCGCAGCCGCGCAGGCGGTCACGCAGCGAGGGCGTCACCACCTGGTAGTCGATGCGCCAGCCCACGTCCTTGGCGCGGGCGGCGCCGCGCTGGCTCCACCAGGTGTAGTCCTCGCCTTCCGGGCGCAGGTGGCGGTAGCTGTCGACCCAGCCGCGTTCCTTGAACAGCTGGTCCAGCCAGGCGCGCTCTTCGGGCAGGCAGCCGGAGTTCTTCTGGTTCGAGGTCCAGTTCCGGATGTCCCTGCGCGTGTGCACGATGTTCCAGTCGCCGCAGATCACGTAGTCGCGGCCGCTGGCCAGCCACTGGTCGAAGATCGGCGTGATCCAGTCCATGCAGCGGAACTTGTAGTCCTGGCGCACGTCCCCGGACGAACCGGAGGGAAAATACAGCGACACCACGCTCAGGTTGCCGAAACGCGCCTCGATGTAGCGGCCTTCCTCGTCGAAATCCGGCCAGCCCAGCCCGGTCAGCACCTCGTCGGGCGCCTGCCGGCTGTAGATGCCGACGCCGCTGTAGCCCTTCTTGGTGGTCGCGTCGCGAAAATGCGCGTGGTAGCCGTCCGGGCGCAGCCCGGGGGCGCCGAGCTGGTGCTCCTGGGCCTTGGTTTCCTGGATGCAGACGATGTCGGCGTCCTGGCCGGGCAGCCAGTCGAAGAAACCCTTGCTGGCGGCCGAGCGGATGCCGTTGGCGTTGAAGCTGATGATTCTCAAGGCGGGGGGGACCGATGCGATGTCGGGGGAAGGTTAGCCCAATCAAGCGCCATCGCGGGTGCCGACGGCACGCCGGCTGTTGCACAATCGGGTTTTGCCCACCGGGTCGCCCCATGAAACCGCACCAGCGCCGATTCCTGGACCTGGCACTGGACCGGCAGGTCCTGCGCTTCGGCCAGTTCACCCTCAAGTCCGGCCGCACCAGTCCGTACTTTTTCAACGCCGGGCTGTTCGACTCCGGTGCCGCGCTGCAGGCCCTGGGCGACTGTTATGCCGATGCACTCGACGACAGCGGCCTGGCCTACGACATGCTGTTCGGGCCGGCCTACAAGGGCATCCCGCTGGCCACCGCGCTGTCGGTGGCGCTGGCGGCCCGCGGCCGCGACGTGCCGGTGGCCTTCAATCGCAAGGAAGCCAAGGCGCACGGCGAGGGCGGCACGCTGATCGGCGCCCCGGTGCGTGGCCGGGTGCTGGTCGTGGACGACGTCATCACCGCCGGCACCGCCATCCGCGAATCGATCCAGACCATCCGCGCCGCCGGCGGCGAACCCTGCGGCGTGCTCATCGCCCTGGACCGCCAGGAGCGCGGCCAGGTCGGCGAGCGCTCGGCCGCCGAGGAGGTCACCGCCGAATTCGGGCTGCCGGTGCATGCCGTGGCCGGGCTGGATGAACTGTTGGCCCGCGCCGACGAGCGGCCCGACCTGGCCGGGCACAAGGACGCCCTGGTGGCGTATCGTGCGGCGTATGGAAGTCGTCGCTGAACGCGGGAGCCCGACCATGAAGACCAAACTCACCCTGATCGCCCTCGCCCTCGCGCTGGTCGCCGGCGCCGCCGATGCCCAGAACAAGGCCAAGAAGCTCTACCGTTGGGTGGACAAGGACGGCAAGGTCCAGTTCTCCGACACGCTGCCGCAGGAGGCGCTGGACCAGGCGCGCACCGAGATCAACGCGAGCAGCGGCCGCACCACGGGTGAAGTCGAGCGTGCGCTCACCGAGGAAGAGCAGGCCGAACGCGACCGCCTCGCCGCCGAACGGGCCCTCCAGCAGCGCGCCGACGAACAGGAACGCCAGACCGAGGAGGCCATGCTGGCCTCGTTCCAGACCGAACAGGACCTGCGCCGCTCCTACGGCGTGCGCGTCACCCTGATGCAGGAAAACCTCAACGCCATCGAAGCCGGCATCGGCAGCCAGCGCAACAGCCTGACCTCGCTGCTGGCCGAAGCTTCGGAGGCCGAGCTGCAGGGCAAGCCGGTGAACGCCAAGCAGGCCGCCACCATCCGCGAGCTGCGCGAGGAAATGGCCAAGCAGCAGAACATGCTGGTCGTGAAGCAGGCCGAGTTGATGAAGCTCGACGAAGAGCTCGAGTACCTGGTGCAGCGCTTCCACGAGCTCAAGGGTGGCGGCGCGGCGCCGGCCACGCCCGAAGCCGCCGCCCAGCCGGCCGGAGAAGACCCGACCGGCTGAGGCCGGTCAGGCGATCAGAACGGCAGCTTCAGCGACGAGTCGGTCGCCAGCAGCTGTTCGCGGAAGGCTTCCTTGATGCGCGTAAGCGCGGCCTCGTCCTTGGCGTCGAAACGCAGCACCAGCACCGGCGTGGTGTTCGACGCCCGCACCAGACCCCAGCCGTCGGGCCAGTCGGCACGCAGGCCGTCGATGGTCGCCAGGCGCGCACCCTCGAACTTCGCCTTGGCCAGGAAGTCCTCGATGAAGGTGTACTGGCGGCCTTCCTCGACCTCGATCTTGAGTTCGGGGGTCGACACGCCCTTGGGCAGGGTGTCGAAGATCTCCTGCGGCGTCTCGGCGCGGCTCGAAAGGATCTCGAGCAGGCGCGCGGCGGCGTACAGGCCGTCGTCGAAGCCGTACCAGCGCTCGCGGAAGAAGAAGTGGCCGCTCATCTCGCCGGCCAGCTCGGCTTCGGTCTCGCGCATCTTGGCCTTGATCAGGGAGTGCCCGGTCTTCCACATCAGCGGGCTGCCGCCATGGCGCAGGATGTGCATGGCCAGGTGGCCGGTGCACTTGACGTCGTAGATGATGCAGGCGCCCGGGTTGCGCTCGAGCACGTCGGCCGCGAACAGCATCAGCAGGCGGTCCGGGTAGATCATCTCGCCCGACTTGGTGACCACGCCCAGGCGGTCGCCGTCGCCGTCGAAGGCCAGGCCCAGGTCGGCGTCCACGCGCTGCACCACGTTCACCAGGTCGCGCAGGTTGGCCGGATCGCTGGGGTCGGGATGGTGGTGCGGGAAGTTGCCGTCCACCTCGCAGAACAGCGGCTCGACGTCGGCACCGATGGCTTCTAGCAGCTGCGGCGCGATGGCGCCGGCGATGCCACTGCCGCAGTCGACGACGACCTTGATCTTGCGCTCGATCTGGATGTCGCCGGCGATGCGGTTGACGTAGTCCTCGGTGATCTCGCGCTTGCTGGCCAGGCCGGGTTCGTCGGCCAGGTAGAGGTCGTTTTCGACGATGCGTTCGTAGAGGTTCCCGATGGCGTCGCCGGCCAGGGTTTCGCCCTCGATGACGATCTTGAAACCGTTGTAGTCCGGCGGGTTGTGGCTGCCGGTGACCGAGACGCAGGAGCCGGCGCGCAGCTGGTAGGCCGCGAAGTAGGTGACCGGGGTCGGCGCTTCGCCGATGTCGAAGACCTCGCGCCCGGCACGGCGCAGGCCGTCGATGAGCGCGGCGGCCATGCGCGGCGACGACAGGCGGCCGTCGCGGCCGACCACGATCGCCTTGGCGCCCTGGGCCTGCATCACGCTGCCGATGGCCTGGCCGATCAGGCGTGCGGTTTCTTCGTCCAGGGTTTTCCCGACCACGCCGCGGATGTCGTAGGCGCGGAAAATGCTGCGATCGAGCACGGTGCGGCTGGCGGCGGCCGCCGGCGGCATGGGCGGCTTTTGCATGCCGTCGGCTTCGGGCTCGGGCTCGGGCGGCTTGATCCGGCCGCTGGCCTGCAGCTCGGCCAGGGTCGGGCCGGCATCCGCGGTGTCGCCCGGGGCTTCGTCGCCGTCGGCCTTGCGGCGCAGCTTCAGGTGCGGCTGCAGCAGCAGGCCGGCCGCCACCAGCAGCGACAGGGCCGCCAGCAGGAAATGGGTGAGCATGCCGCCACTGCCGGCGGGCGCCGCGGCGACCACGCGCAGGCGGGTGCCGGCCAGCGGCACCGCGCCGTATTCAGCGCTGTTGGCCAGCGCGGTGTCGCCGCGCTCGAACACGCTGTGCCGGCCCTGGCGCAGGGCCAGGTAGGACTGGTCGGACAGCTCCGCCGACGCCAGCGGCGCGGTCACGGTTTCCAGCGGCAGGCGCACGTAAACGACCGACAGCACGCGGCCATCGGCCAGCACCGGCGCGGCCAGCGCAAGGCGCGGCGCGCCGGCGTCCTTCACGATGGCGGCGCGGGTGGTGTTGTCCTGCAGGGCCAGTTCCAGCACGCCGAGCTTGCCGTAGCCGAAGGCCTTGGGGTCGGCATAGGGTTCGTCCAGGCCCGGGTCGTGCCACTCCACGGCTTCCACCGCGGCCCAGGCACCCTTGATGACGTCGTCGGCCGACGCCTGGTCCTCGCGCTGCAGCGCCGTGGCCAGGGCCACGCGACTGCGCCGCCCCTCGAGTTCGGAGATCGCCTTCTGCACCCGGCTCACCGCCTCGGCACCGGCGGAAATACGCGTGGCGTCCACCTGCGACTGCAGGCGGGCAAAGGCCAGTTCCTGGACACCCGCCCAGGCGAACCAGGCGGCCGCCAGCAGGGCCAGGCCAGCCAGCAGCCAGGCCGGCTTGATGGATTTGAACGCGTTCTTACCCGACGATTTCATGCTTCCCCCTGGTTCCGGCGCGACTGTGAGCGCCGTTCAACGCGTCCCGGTGTGGCCGAAGCCACCTTCCCCGCGCGCGCTGCGTTCGAAGTCGTCCACCTGGCGCAGCGCTGCCCGGGCCACGGGCAGGAAGACCAGCTGGGCGACACGGTCCCCCGGACTGATGGTGAGCGGTTTCGGCCCGCGATTCCAGAGGCTGACCATCAGCGGTCCCTGGTAGTCGGCGTCGATGAGCCCGACCAGGTTGCCCAGGACCAGCCCATGCTTATGTCCCAGGCCCGATCGCGGCAGGATGACCGCGCACAGGGCCGGGTCGCCGATGTGGATCGCCAGGCCGGTGGGCACCAGTTCGGCCTCGCCCGGGGCCAGCGCCAGCGGGGCGTCGGTCATCGCCCGCAGGTCCATGCCCGCCGACAGCGCGGTGGCGTAGTCGGGCAGCGGGAATTCACCGCCCAGGCGTGCGTCCAGGCGCTTGAATTGGATTTCGACGGTCATTCCATGGCCTCCAGGCGTTCGGCGATGATCAGCAGCAGATCGGTGGCGATGCGCGTCTTGGGGCCCAGCGCGAGATCGCGGCGGCCGTCGCGCCAGAACACCGACAGGGCGTTGTCGTCGCCTTCGAAGCCCTGGCCGGGACGCGAGACGTCGTTGGCGGCGATCAGGTCCAGGCCCTTGCGATGCAGCTTGTCGCGGGCATAGGTCTCGAGATCGGAGGTTTCTGCGGCGAAACCCACCACCAGCCGCGGGCGCGCGGGATGCGCGGCGACGTCGGCGAGGATGTCGGGCGTGCGGACCAGGGTGAGGGTCAGGCTTTCGCCGGATTTCTTCAGCTTCTGCGGCAGGGTTTCGGCCGGGGCGTAGTCGGCGACGGCGGCGGCGCCGACGTAGGCGTCCTGGCCAGGCAGCGCCGACAGCACGGCCTCGCGCATCTGCGCGGCGCGGCGGACGTCGACCCGGGTGACGCCCGGCGGCGTCGGCAGCGACACCGGCCCCGCCACCAGCGTCACCTCGGCGCCCATGCGGCGGGCGGCGTCGGCGACCGCGAAGCCCATTTTCCCGGAGCTGCGGTTGCCCAGGAAGCGCACCGGGTCGATGTCCTCGAAGGTGGGCCCGGCGCTGACCAGCAGGCGCCGCCCGGCCAGCCGCGGCGGCCGCAGGCTGGCGATCACGGCGGCGACGATCTCGCCGGGCTCGGCCAGGCGGCCTTCGCCGACTTCGCCGCAGGCCTGGCCACCGCTGCCGGGACCGACCACCTGCACGCCGCGGGCGACCAGCGTCGCCAGGTTGGCCTGGGTGGCCGGATGCGACCACATCACCCGGTTCATCGCCGGGGCGACGATCAGCGGGGCTTCGCTGGCCAGGCACAGGGTGGAAAGCAGGTCGTTGGCCTGGCCCTGGGCCAGCCGGCGCAAGGTGTTGGCGGTGGCGGGGGCGACCAGGACGCGGGTGGCCCAGCGCGCCAGCTCGATGTGGCCCATGGCGGCCTCGGCGGCCTCGTCCCAGAGCGAACTACGCACGGGGTGCGCGGACAGCGCCTGGAAGGTGGTGGTGCCGACGAAATGCCGGGCCGCGTCGGTCATCACCACGCGCACCTCGGCGCCTGCGTCCTGCAGGCGACGCAGCAGTTCGGCGGCCTTGTAGGCGGCGATGCCGCCGCTGACGCCGAGCAGGATGCGCTGTCCCTTCAGCTCGTGCACCGGGTTTCCTTACCTTGCTGAACGCGCCTAGCTTACCCGAAGCGCCAGCCGCCCCCGACGCCGGGTCATCGCGTCGACGGCCATGCTGCAGGCATGCGATTGCAGGACTGGCCCGAACAGGAAAGACCCCGCGAAAAACTGCTCGCGCGCGGCGCCGGGTCGCTGTCGGACGCCGAGGTGCTGGCCCTGCTGGTCGGCACCGGCCGGCAAGGCACCCACGCGGTGGCGATGGCGCGGCGCCTGCTGGCCGAAGCCGGCGGCCTGCGCGGCTTGCTCGACCAGCCGGCCGAGCGCCTGGCGCGGCTGCCGGGCATCGGCATCGCGCGCGCCTGCCGCCTGGCGGCGGTGGTCGAACTGGGCCACCGGCACCTGGCCCAGGACCTGGCCCGCGGCGAGGCGCTCACCGACCCGGCCAAGGCCGGCGACTACCTCACCCGGCGGCTGCGCGCCCTGCCCTACGAAGTCTTCGCCTGCCTGTTCCTGGACACCCGGCACCGGGTGATCGCCTTCGAGGAACTGTTCCGCGGCACGCTGGACGGCGCCGAGGTGCATCCGCGTGAAGTCGTGCAGCGCTGCCTGGCGCACCACGCGGCGGCGGTCATCCTGGGCCACAACCATCCCAGCGGCTGCACCGAGCCCAGTGCCGCCGACCGCGCGGTCACCACGCGCCTGCGCCAGGCCCTGGGCCTGGTCGAGGTCCGCCTGCTGGACCACTTCATCGTCGGCGACGGCCCGGCTTGCTCGATGGCGCGGCTGGGGGCCCTTTGAAACCCCGGCTGGCTGGCGGCGGCCCGTCGCTACGTATACTGCAGGCAGGCACTGGCCAGGACTCCGGGAGCAGGCGTGATCCTCGGGATATCCAATCTCTACGCCGGCGACGCCGTCGAAGCCGCCCTGCCCGATGCGGCTGCCGCACGGCGGCTGCTGTCGGAAAAGGAACCGGACCTGGTGCCGCGGCTCGAGGCCATGGGTCGGCGCGCCGCCGGGGCCGGCTTCGATGCCGCCGACCTGGCCCGCCATGTCGATGCCACCGTGCTGGGCCTGGCGCGGCTGGGCCTGCGCCACGGGCGGCTTGGCCAGGACCTGCACGACTACCACTGCGAAGCCCACGTCATGGAGCTGGCCGAGCGCCGCCTGGGCCACGTCATCGACGTCCTGGGCCACGGCGCCCTGGCGCCGGTGGAGTGGCTGGCGCTGCTGGTGTTCTCGGCCTGCCACGACCTGCGCCAGCGCGAGCCGGTGCCGCCCCCGGGTCCCGTGGGTGGCAACGAGGCCGCCTCGATCGCCGAAACCTTCCGCATCCTCGCCGCGTGCGGCTTCGACCCGGTGGCCGACCGCGACCAGTACGTCACCCTGGAACTGATGATCGCCGGCAGCACCTTCGACGCCCGGCCCCTGCCCCACCCCGAGGCCGCCGAACTGGCCACCGCCGCCGGCGGGGCGCTGGCCCGCGGGCTGGGGCTTTGGCTGGACGGCGAGCGGCCGGACTGGACCGCCGATCCCGCGGCCCGTCGCGGCGAACGCCTGGGCCGCCTGGCCGCCGACCTCGACACCGCCAATGTCGGGGAGTCCTTTGATTTGTTGTCCGAAAGCGCCCTGCGCCTGTGCCGGGAGCTCGAGCGGCGCGCCGGCCGGTCGCTGGACGAGCCGGCCAGCGGCCGCAGCTGCCTGGGCTTCCTGAGCCGGGGCCAGGAAGCGTATTTCTTCGAACTGCACCGCTTCGCCAGCCGCGAAGGCGAGCGGGTGTACGGCCCGGGCAAGATCGCCAACGGACCCGGCGTGCGCCGGGTGTCGGCCGGCCTGGTGCAGCGCTTCGCGGCGCAGGCCCCGGCCTCGGGCCAGGCGGTGCTGGACGCCTTCGCGGCCCTGGGCGCGGCCGAAGCCGGCTGACGGGCAAAAAAAGAGCCGGCCCCGGGCCGGCCCTTGCCCCGGTACCCGGCGCCCTGGCCAGTCCGAAAGTTGGGAGAGAGCACGTTGTCTGTGCGTGCCGGGGCATTGTCCGGTCGCTTGGTGACAGGCCCATGACGGAAGATGCCCGCCCATGCCGGCACCTGCCCCCGGGCGCGATACAATAGCCAGTTCACCTCCGTGGAAACCCCTATCCCGTGAAAGACCACCTTCGCGAACTCGTGGCGCAGGCCCTGCTCGACCTCAGGCGGCATGGCCGCCTGCCCCAGGACCTGCCGACCCCTGCCTTCGTGGTCGAACGCACCAAGTCGCGCGAACACGGCGACTACGCCTCGAACGTGGCGATGCTGCTGGCCAAGCCCACCGGCATGAAGCCGCGCGAGCTGGCCGACCTGCTGGTGGCGGCGCTGCCGGCTTCGCAGCACGTCGAGAAGGTGGCCATCGCCGGCCCCGGTTTCATCAACTTCACGCTGGCGCGCGGCTGCCGCCTGGGCACCATCCGCCGCGTGTTCGAGCTGGGCAAGGACTATGGCCGCGCGCCGGAAGGCAGCGGTGAGTCGGTGACGGTGGAGTTCGTTTCGGCCAACCCGAACGGCCCGCTGCACGTCGGCCACGGCCGCGGCGCCGCCTACGGCGCGTCGGTGGCCAGCCTGCTCGACGCCGCCGGCCACAAGGTCCAGCGCGAGTACTACGTCAACGACGCCGGACGGCAGATGGACATCCTGGCGGTGTCGGTCTGGTTGCGCTACCACGAGCTGGGCGGCGTCAACATCCGCTTCCCGGACAACGGCTACAAGGGCGAGTACGTGGTGGACATCGCCCGCGGCCTGCGCGCCAAGGCCGGCGACGGCCTGCGCCACAGCGCCATCGAAGTCACCGACGGCCTGCCGCCCGACGAAGGCCAGGGCGGCGACAAGGAAAGCCACGTCGACGCGCTGATCGCACGCGCCAAGCAGCTGCTGGGCGAGGCCGGCTACCGCCAGGTCTTCGAGGCCGGGCTGTCCTGGTGCCTGGGCGACATCCGCGAGGACCTCGCCGGTTTCGGCGTCAACCACGACAACTTCTTCTCCGAACGTTCCCTCATGACCGAGGGTTACGTCGATCGCGCCATCAAGACCCTGGAAGAACAGGGCCACCTGTTCGAACAGGACGGCGCGCTGTGGTTCCGTGCCACCGCCTTCGGTGACGACAAGGACCGCGTGGTTCGCCGCGAGAACGGCGTCACCACCTATTTCGCCTCCGACCTGGGTTACCTGCTGAGCAAGTTCGAGCGCGGCTTCGAGCGCGCGATCTACATCTTCGGCGCCGACCACCACGGCTACGTGGCGCGCCTGAAGGCCGCCGCCCAGGGCCTGGGCCTGGACCCGGCCAGGATCGAAGTGCAGCTGGTGCAGTTCGCCATCCTCTTCCGCGGTGGCGAGCGCGTGCAGATGTCCACCCGCGCCGGCAGCTTCGTCACCCTGCGCGAGCTGCGCGAGGAAGTCGGCACCGACGCCGCGCGCTTCTTCTACGTGATGCGCGGCAACGACCAGCACCTGGACTTCGACCTGGACCTGGCCAAGAGCCGCAGCAACGAAAACCCGGTCTATTACATCCAGTACGCCCACGCCCGCGTCTGCTCGCTGTTCAACCAGCTCGCCGAACGCCAGATGAGCTACAACCGTGGCGCCGCCGAAGCCGCACGCCAGCGCCTGGCCGAACCGCACGAAGAAGAGCTGGTCGACGAACTGATGCGCTTCCCGGAAGTGGTGGAAGCCGCCGCCCTCGCCCGCGCGCCGCAGACCGTCGCCAATTACCTGCGTGAACTGGCCGGCGCCTTCCACGCTTTCTACAATGCCCAGCCGATCCTCGTCGCCGACGAAGAGCTGCGCAACGCCCGCCTGGGCCTGGCCAAGGCCACCCAGCAGGTGCTTGCCAATGGCCTGGCCCTGCTGGGCGTGTCCGCCCCGGAGAAGATGTAATGGCCCGCCGATCCAAGAACCAGGCCAAGCGCAACGGCAACCAGGGCACGCCCGGCTGGGTCTGGCTGCTCGGCGGCCTGGTCGGCGGCGCCGTCATCGTGCTGTTCCTGCTGATGCGCAACGGCGGCGACGTCGGGCAATTGCTGCCCAAGCCCGACCCGGAAGCCCGTGCGCCGGTCGTCACCGACGAGCCGGTGGCCCAGGACGCGCCCGAGCCGCGCAAGCCCAAGTACGACTTCTACGACGTGCTGCGCGACAAGGAAGTGGTCATTCCCGACGCCGAGCTCAACGCCCAGGCCCAGGCCGAAGCCCAGGCCCCGGCCACCGAGGACCCGGCCCCGGCCGCCAGCGGCGTCCGCTACCTGATCCAGGCCGGCGCGTTCCGCTCTTCGTCCGACGCCGAAGCCTTGAAGGCCCGCATCGCCCTGACCGGCGAACTGGCGCGGGTGGAATCGGCCCAGATCGAAGGCGGTACCATCTACCGCGTGCGGCTCGGGCCCTACCCGAACGCCGCCAGCCTGGCCGCCGCCAAGCGCGCGCTGGGCAACCACGGCATCGAAGCCCTGGCGATCAGGGCGGAATAGGCGACTGGCGCGGGGGATCCTCCCGATGACCTGGAAAGTGCAGTACCTGGCGGACGAAGACGTGGTGCAGGTGACCGCGCAGGGCCTGCACGACCGCGCGATGCTGCGCGAGCTGACCCGCGACGCGGTCGCCGCCGGCCACCGGCACGGCACCCCGCGCTTCCTGATCGACCACCGGCTTACCCGGCTGGCGCTGGGCACGGCCGAGATCTTCGACATGCCCAAGCGCGGGGAGGACGCCGGCTTCGGCAACCAGCTGCGCATCGCCATCCTGATCGATGCCGATGGCCCGGCGCGCGCCGACTTCGAGTTTTATGCCGTGCAGTGCGGCAACCTGGGCATCCACTTCATGCGGCTGTTTTTCGACCGCGACCAGGCGATGGAATGGCTCAAGTCCGACCGTCGGCCGCCTGGCTAACCCCCTGTGGGAGGGACTTCAGTCCCGAAGCCCCTGGCGAGTAAGCTTCGGGACTGAAGTCCCTCCCACAGAAGTGGGGGTCAGCCGCGTTTTAGCGTGATCAGTGCCGAGGTGTCGGCATCGCCTTCGCCGCGCTCCACCAGTTCGGCGTAGTCGGCCAACGCCTGTTCGATCACCGTGGTGCGCAGGCCCAGCGCCGACGCCATGCCATGCACGATGCGCAGGTCCTTGAGCAGGTGCGCGCACTTGAAGCCGGGCGTGAACTGGTTGGCCAGCATGGTGGCGCCGCGCTTTTCCAGGAACCAGTTACCGGCGGCCCCGGCCATCAGCGTGGGCAGCAGCTTGTCCGGGTCCAGGCCCAGCTTCTCGCCCAGCGCCAGGCCTTCGCAGACCGCTTCGTTGATGCCGGCGACCAGCACCTGGTTCACCGCCTTGGTGGCCTGGCCGGCGCCGGTGTCGCCCATGTGGGTGATGCGGGCGGCATAGGCGTCCAGCACCGGCCGCGCCTTGGCCAGTTCGGCCGCGTCGCCGCCGGCCATCACCGACAGCTTGCCGTTGCGGGCGCCTTCGACGCCGCCGGACACCGGCGCGTCGATGAAGCCGATGCCCTTCGCGGCCAGCAGATCACGGGCCTGGCGCGCGGTGTCGACCGACACCGTCGAATGGTCCACGACCACCGCGCCGGCGGGCAGCACGGCGGCCAGCGCCTGCACGTTTTCGATGACGTCGGCGTCGAGCGAGACACACAGCGCGACCACGTCGCAGCCGGCGAAATCCGCGGCCGAGGCCGCGGCCGCCACGCCCAGCTCCTGGGCCAGGGACTGCGCTTTCGCCGCCGTGCGGTTGCCTACCACCGCCAGCAGGCCGCGGGCGTGCAGGTGCCGCGCCATCGGGGCGCCCATCGCGCCCAGGCCGATGAAACCGGTGCTCATGCCGGCGTACCGCCCGCGTTTTCTTCGTGCAGGTAGGTGTAGCCGGTCAGGCCCGTTTCCAGGTCCACCAGCAGCTTGGCGGCTTCGCCCGGCTCGAGCGCGGCGGCGTCGACCTTGGCCTTGTAGGCGCTGCGCAGCTCGGCCAGGTCGTAGCCGACGTAGTCGAGCATCACGTCGGTGGTGTCGCCCTTGCGCTGGCGGGTCACCAGATAGCCGCCGTCCGGACCCAGCTGGACGTTGGCGGTGTCGGTGTCGCCGAACAGGTTGTGGATGTCGCCCAGGGTCTCCTGGTAGGCGCCGACCATGAAGATGCCCAGCCGGTAGCTTTCGCCCTCGCGCGGCGAATGCAGCGGCAGCGAGCTGTCGAGCGATTCGGACTCGACGTAGCTGTCGATGCGTCCGTCCGAATCGCAGGTGAGGTCGGCGATGACGCCACGGCGGTCCGGCGCCTCGTCCAGGCGCGCGATCGGCACGATCGGGAAGACCTGGTCGATGGCCCAGACGTCGGGGATGGATTCGAACACCGAGAAGTTGACGAAGTACTTGTCCACCAGGCGCTCGTTGAGTTCGTCGAGCACGTCGCGATGGCTGCGTTCGTGCGCCGTCAGGCGCTCGCGCACGTCCTGGGCGATGGCGTAGAACAGGTCGTCCAGCCGCGCCCGGTGGCGCAGGGTGATCTGGCCCAGGGCGTAAAGGGCCTGGCCCTCGGCGAGGTGGTGCTGGGCTTCGTGGAAGAGTTCCAGCGCCGGGCGCTGGCCCAGGGCAGCGTGGGTTTCACGCAGGTGGCGCAGCACGGAGGGTTCGTCGTCGTCGGTGCGCGGCACCTGGCCTTCGGGGGCGCGCTCGACCTCGGAGACGTTCACCACCATCACGGCGTGGTGCGCGGTCATCGCGCGGCCGGCTTCGGTGACCATGCGCGGCGGCGTGATGCCCTCTTCGGCGCAGGCTTCGGCCAGCGGCTGCACCAGGGTGTGGGCGTACTGGTCGAGGCCATAGTTGACCGAGCAGAAGCCGCGTGAGCGGGTGCCTTCGTAGTCCACGCCCAGGCCGCCGCCGGAATCCATGAAGCGCACGTTGCAGCCCAGGCGGGTGAGTTCGACGAAATAACGCACGGCCTCGCGCATGCCGTTGGCGATGTCGCGCACGTTGGAGATCTGGCTGCCCATGTGGAAATGCAGGAGCTGCAGGGCATCGACCATGTCGGCGGCCTTGAGGCGTTCGACCAGGTCGAGCACCTGGCGCGGCGAGAGGCCGAACTTGGCCTTGTCGCCGCCGCTGTTCTGCCACTTGCCGGCGCCCAGCGAGGCCAGGCGCAGGCGCACGCCCAGGCCCGGCTTCACGCCCAGGGCCTTGGACTCTTCAATGACCATCGCCAGCTCGCTGGGCTTTTCGATGACGATGAAGGTTTCCAGGCCCAGCTTGCGGCCGATCAGCGCCAGGCGGATGAATTCGCGGTCCTTGTAGCCATTGCAGATGACCAGGCTGCCCGGGCGGGCCAGGCCCAGCACGGCCATCAGCTCGGGCTTGGAGCCGGCTTCCAGGCCAAAGCCTTCGCCGCCCGCGGCGGCCAGCTCGCCGGCGACGCCGCGGTGCTGGTTCACCTTGATCGGGTACACGGCGGTGTAGCCGCCCTGGTAGTCGAGTTCCTTCATCGCCCGGCCGAAGGCGGCCTGCAGCTTGCCCAGGCGGTCGCCCAGGATGTCGGAAAAACGCAGCAGCAGCGGCAGCTTCAGGCCGGCGTCGGTGGCCTTGGCCACGACCTCGGGCAGGGCCAGCGCCGGGCCTTCGGCGCCGCGCGGGCGCACGACCATGCGGCCCTGCGCATCCACGTCGAAATAGCCCTCGCTCCAGTAGGGAATGGAGTAGGTGTGGCGGGCGCGGTCGAGGGACCAGGCGGACATGGCGGATTCCAACGCGGGTGGGCCTTGCATTGTACCTCCCGCGCCCCGGTGGCGCGGCCCGCTCAGCGCCGGAACACCGGCTCGCCCGCGGCCTTTATGACGCGGCGTGCATTGGCGCCGTTGCCGGGTTTTTCCAGCGCGTAGAGGCTGCCTGGCAGGTTGAGCAGGGCCAGCAGGCGATTGAGCTCAGACTCGGCCGACAGGACCATGCCGCGCCAGTCCACCACCAGCACGAAGTGCGGCGGGCCCTCGCCCGGCACGTCTTTGCGCACCAGCCAGGCCTTCTTGATCTTGCCGTGTTCCCCGCACGCGTCCAGCAGCGCCTGCAGCTCGTCCGTGCCAAGCGCGTGCGGACCGTAGCGGTCGTTCTTGCCCAGCCGCCCGCGTTCGGCGTCATGCGCCGCCTGGCGCGCATGCCAGGCGCGCAGGCGGGTGGCGACGGCGTCGTGGGCGGCGTCCTCGTTGCGCCGGTAGTGGAAGTCGGCCATCAGCTGCAGCGCGCGGCCTTCGAACGCCGGGTCCTGCACCAGGGCATGCTCGACCAGCGCCAGGCCGTCCGGGTCGCCCCGCTCCAGGCGCAGCGACCCTACCGACCACAGCGCCGCGGCATTGTCGGGCGCCGCCGCCAGGGCCTGTTCGTACAGCCGCAGGATGTCGCCACCCAGGCCCAGCTGCTCGCAGAGCATCGCCCATTCCAACTTTTCAGCCGGGGACAGGTCTTCACCGAACTGCTTTTCCTCCAGCGCGGCGTGGGCCTCGCGGGCGGCGGCGTAGCCTCGGTGGCGATTGGCCCAGTGCTTGCTAACCCAGGCCTGCCAGTCCTGGTCGAACTTTGTCTGCAGGGTGTCGGCCAGCGGGCCCAGCCAGGCGTCGGCGGCGGCCTGCCCGGCCGGGGCAGGCAGCTCGGCCGTGACGCCAAGGGCGGCCAGGCGGGCCGAGAGCACCGGATGGGTGTCATCCAGGCCGGGCGATTCGGACAGGGCGCGGGCCAAGCGGTCGGCGTCGTCGGCTGCGGGCTGCGACAGATGCCGGGCCATGTTGCCGTAGAGCGCGGCCGGCGGCTCGGGCTCGACCAACGCCAGGCGATCGACCTCGGGCCAGAACTGGTTCCCCAGGCGGTCGCCCGCCAGGCTGACCCGCACCAGCGCACGGCCGGCCACCTGCGCGCCGGCCACCTGCGCTGCCATCGCATCGGCATCGTATTCGTTGCTGCGGGCCAGCACAAAGCTGTAGGCATTGAAGTACGGCGCGTACCAGTCGAAGAAGCGCACGAACAAACCGGTGGCTGCCGACTGCTGCGCCTGGAGGGCACTGAGCAGGCGGAACCAGGACAGGCGCACCCGGTAGATCCAGCCGCTGAATCGCCCGTGGCCACCGCCGAAATGGCCGAATTCATGCGCGATGACCGACGCCAGCTCCTCTGGCGACATCACCCGCATGAGCGGCAGGCCCAGCACCAGGAAATGGCGATTGCCGGCCAGACCGAGCAGGCGCGGCACGCTGGCCGCGGCGGCATTGAGGTCGGCGTCGATGACGATGCCGGCGAGCTTCGGTGCGCCGGCTCTCTGCCGCAGGCGTTCGACCTCGGCTTCCAGCACGGGGGCTTCGCCGGGCTGCAGGTGGTGGCCTTCGGGCTCGGGGATCTTGACCCACAGCGCCTTCAGTATCAGCCAGGCCAGCACGAGCGGGATCCACACCAGCTTGATCAGCTTGATCGCCCAGACGCTCTTGGTGAGCAGCAGCAAGATGCCCAGCCCGACCGACAGGGCGAGCGCCACCAGCACAGCCACGGCGAGCACGCCATAGCCGGCGAGCGCCAGCAACATCAGCTGGACACGGTACAGTCGCGGCGAACGCACGGCGATGCGCTCGAGGCGCTCGACCAGGTGGCGGTGGCTGGCTACGGAAGGCATGGCAGGGCTCGCTCGACAGGAACGGCGATGCTAAGTCGCGCCGCGGCGCCCGCCAAGCTGGCCGCAGCCCCGCGCCCGAGGCGTTACAATGCGCCCCCCTTTCTGGACCACCCCGGGACCCGGCGATGACGACTACCTGGCTACACGAGAATTTCGAACACACCGGCTCGGCCTTCGGCCTTCGCATGAAGCGCAAGCTCGAAGAGGTGCAGTCGCCGTTCCAGAAGATCGAGATGTACGAGAGCACCGACTGGGGCAACGTCATGCTGATCGACGGCGCGATGATGGTGACCACGCGCGACAATTTCTTCTACCACGAGATGATGGCGCATGCGCCGCTGTTCACCCACGCCGATCCCAAGGACGTGGTGATCATCGGCGGCGGCGACTGCGGCACCCTGCGCGAGGTGCTGCGCCACCCGGGCGTGCGCACGGCGGTGCAGTGCGACATCGACGAGCAGGTGACGCGCATGGCCGAGAAGTACTTCCCGGAGCTGTGCGAGTCCAACAACGACCCGCGCGCGACGGTGATGTTCGACGACGGCATCGCCTACATGAAAAACGCCAAGCCGGAATCGATCGACGTGATCATCGTCGACTCGACCGACCCCGTTGGCCCGGCCGAGGGCCTGTTCAACCAGGCCTTCTACGAAACCTGCCTGAAGGCCCTGCGCCCGGGCGGCCTGCTGGTGCAGCAGAGCGAAAGCCCGCTGGCGCTGATGCAGCTGATCCTGGACATGCGCCAGGCGATGACCGACGCCGGCTTCACGACCTTCCGCACCCTGCCCTTCCCGCAGCCGTGTTACCCGACCGGCTGGTGGAGCTGCACCATCGCCTCGAAGGAAAGCCGCGACCTGACCGCGTTCCGCGAAGCCGACGCCGCGGCGAAGTCCTTCGACACCCAGTACTACACCGCCGCCATCCATAAAGGCGCGCTGGCGATGCCGCCGATGATGCAGAAGGCGCTGGGCGACTGAGCGCAGTCAAACCGGCCCGATAAAAAAAGGCCCCGCACTGCGGGGCCTTTTTCGTGGGGCGGACTGGCCTCAGAGCGCGTCGCCGTCGAGTTCACCGGTGCGGATGCGCAGCACCTTGTCGAGGTCGTAGACGAAGATCTTGCCGTCGCCGACCTTGCCGGTGTTCGCCGCCGCCTGGATGGCTTCCACCACCCGGTCGGCCTGGTCGTCGGTGACCGCGACCTCGAGCTTGATCTTGGGCAGGAAGTCGACCACGTATTCGGCGCCCCGGTAGAGCTCGGTGTGGCCTTTCTGGCGGCCGAATCCCTTGACTTCGGTGACCGTAACGCCCGAGACGCCGACTTCGCTCAGGGACTCGCGCACGTCGTCGAGCTTGAAGGGTTTGATGATGGCCATGACCATTTTCATGGAAGGATCTCCCGGGGGGTTCAAAGGTTGTAACCGCGTTCGTTGTGCAGGGCGAGGTCCAGTCCCTCGGCTTCCTGGTCCTCGTCCACCCGCAGCCGGATGACCAGGCCGACCAGCTTCAGAAGGACATAGGTGACGACCGTAGTGTAGGCGATGGTGAAGCCCACGCCCTTGGCCTGCACCCAGACCTGGGCCGGGATGTCGGTGACCGTGCCGAAGCCGCCCAGGGCCGGGGCCGCGAAAATGCCGGTCAGCAGGGCGCCGACGATGCCGCCCATGGCGTGCACGCCGAACACGTCCAGCGAGTCGTCGTAGCCCAGCCGGCGCTTGAGCGAGGTGGCGCAGAAAAAGCACGCCACGCCCGAGATAAAGCCGATGGCGATGGCGCCTACCGGCCCGGCCGTACCCGCCGCCGGGGTGATGGCCACCAGCCCGGCGACCACGCCCGAGGCGATGCCCAGGGCGCTGGGCTTGCCGTGGGTGATCCATTCCACCGTCATCCAGCCCAGGGCCGCGGCGGCCGTGGCGACCTGGGTGACCAGCATGGCCATGCCGGCGGTTTCATCGGCGGCCACCGCCGAACCGGCGTTGAAGCCGAACCAGCCCACCCACAGCATCGCCGCGCCGACCAGGGTGTAGGCCAGGTTGTGCGGCGGCATGGGGGTGACCGGATAACCCTGGCGCTTGCCCAGCACCAGGGCCGCCACCAGGCCGGCGACGCCGGCATTGATGTGCACCACGGTGCCGCCGGCGAAGTCGAGCACGCCCCAGTCCCACATCAGGCCACCGTCGCCGGCCCAGACCATGTGGGCGATGGGGGCGTAGACCAGGGCGAACCACAGCAGCATGAACACCAGCATCGCCGAGAACCGCATGCGTTCGGCGAAGGCGCCGACGATGAGCGCCGGGGTGATGATGGCGAAAGTCATCTGGAAGGTGATGAAGACGCTTTCGGGGAAGGCGCCGACGACGCTTTCCTTGGTGAGGTTCCTCAGGAAGGCGTTCTCCAGGCCGCCAACGAAGGACGCGAGGTTCACCGTGCCCGCTTCCATGCCGGTGGTGTCGAAGGCCAGGCTGTAGCCGAACACCACCCAGGCCACCGAAATGACGCCGGTGATGGCGAAACACTGCATCAGCACGGAAAGGATGTTCTTCGAGCGCACCATGCCGCCGTAGAACAGCGCCAGGCCCGGGATGACCATGAACAGCACCAGGGCGGTGGCCGTGAGCATCCAGGCGGTGTCGCCCGAATCGATGGGCGGCGGCGCGGCAGGGCTGGCCAGGGCAAGCCCGGGCAGGAGCAGGGTGGACAAAAGCAACGGCAGGGCGCGGACCATGGTCGTGGCCTCCAGTGGCTGGGGAAGGGTGGCAAAGCGGGGACACCTGAACCTTGCCCGCCACGCGGCGATTGATTGCTCGGCCCGGGCGTGGAATTCTTGTGGGCCCCGTGGGGAATCCCCGACAGACGCCGGCCACGCCCGGGCGCATCGTGGCCCCACCCCACCGGAGCGACCCCATGATCGACCTCAAGAACATCGACGACCTGGCCCGCAAGCTAAGCAACCTGGTGCCCCCGGGCCTGAAGGACGCGCGCGCCGACCTGGAACAGAACTTCAAGGCCACCCTGCAGTCGGGCCTGAACCGGCTGGACCTGGTGACCCGCGAAGAATTCGACGTGCAGCGCGCCGTGCTGCTGCGCACCCGCGAGAAGCTCGACGCCCTGGAGCGCAAGCTGGCCGAGCTCGAGGCCCGCGGCGGCGCGCCCGACGCCAGCGCCCACTAAGCCCCCGCTTCCCCTGCGATGAACCTGGCGCTGGCGCATAGCCGCGCCCGGGTTGGCGTGCTCGCGCCCGCGGTGCGGGTCGAGGCGCACCTGGGCGGTGGCCTGCCGAACTTCACCCTGGTCGGCATGCCGGCCACCGCCGTGCGCGAGAGTCGCGAGCGGGTGCGCTCGGCCATTGGCAATGCGCAGTTCGAGTTCCCGCAGCGGCGCATCACCGTCAACCTGGCGCCAGCGGATCTCCCCAAGGAAGGTGGCCGCTACGACCTGGCCATTGCACTGGGACTACTGGCCGCCAGCGGGCAGGTACCCGTGCAGGCGTTGGGCGAAGTGGAGCTACTGGGCGAGCTGGCGCTGACCGGCGAGCTCAAGCCCGTCGACGGCGTGCTGCCTGCGGCCCTGGCTGCAGCGCGCGAAGGCCGCTCACTGATCGTGCCCACGGCCAATGGCGCCGAGGCCGCACTGGCCAGTGACGGTCGTGCATTCACGGCGCGCACCCTGCTCGAGGTCTGTGCGCACCTGCGCGGCGAGTCGGTGTTGCCCACGGCCAGCACCAGCGACGTTGCCCTGGCCACGACGCGTTACCCGGACCTTCGCGACGTGCGCGGGCAGGCGGCCGCACGGCGCGCCTTGGAAGTCGCTGCCGCTGGTGCCCACGCACTGCTGTTCATCGGTCCGCCCGGCTGCGGCAAGACCTTGCTGGCCTCTCGCCTGCCGGGGCTGCTGCCGGATCCGGGCGAGGCCGAGGCGCTGGAAACCGCCGCCATCTACTCGGTCAGCGGCCAGGGCCTGGACTTGTCCCGCTGGCGACAGCGGCCGTACCGCAGTCCTCATCATCTGGCGAGCGCGGTGGCGCTGGTCGGTGGTGGCGGTAACCCACGCCCCGGTGAGGTCTCGCTGGCGCACAACGGCGTGCTGTTCCTGGACGAACTGGCCGAGTGGTCACGCCAGGCGCTGGAAACCCTTCGCCAACCGATGGAATCGGGCTGTGTCACCGTGTCGCGCGCAGCGCGACAAAGCCAGTTCCCGGCCCGCTTCCAACTCGTCGCCGCGATGAACCCCTGTCCTTGCGGCTGGGCCGGCGATCCCAGCGGCCGCTGTGGCTGCAGCGCCGAATCGGTGGCGCGTTATCGGGCCAAGCTCTCCGGACCGCTACTGGACCGCATCGACCTGCAGCTGGCCGTGCCACGACTGCCGCCGGCCCAGCTGCGTCCCGACCAGCCGCCCGGCGAATCGACCGCCGCGGTGCGCGAACGCGTGCTGGCGGCGCGCGCCCGGCAACTCGAACGTGCCGGCGTACCCAACGCCCAGCTCGACCAGGCAAGCACCGACCGCGATTGCCTGCTCAGGCCAAAGGATCGCCGTTTGCTGGAACGCGCCATCGACCAGCTGCAACTTTCGGCCCGCGCCTTGCACCGTATCCAACGCGTCGCGCGCACGCTGGCCGACCTCTCTGGTGCCGACGCCATCGGCACCGAGCATGTTGCCGAAGCCATCGGTTACCGGTTGCTGGATCGCCCCGGCCCGCCGGCCTGAGCTAGCATCGCGGCAGGAGGTCGCCATGAGCCCTGTTTCCGCTGAAACTGCATCCGGTCGCTGCCTGTGCGGCGCGCTCGGCTTCGACGCCACGCTACCCTCGAAATGGATGGCCCACTGCCACTGCAGCCTGTGCCAGCGCGCCCACGGCGCCGGCGTGGTCACCTGGGTCGGCTTCGAGGCCACGCAGGTTGTTATTAACGACCCCGACGGCCGGCTTACCTGGTACGAATCCAGCCCCGGCGCCGAACGTGGCTTCTGTACGCGCTGTGGCAGCACGCTGTTCTTCCGGTCGCAGAAGTGGGCCGGCGAGCTGCACATCGTGCGCAGCAATTTCGACACCCCGCTCGACCGCGAACCGCAGGTGCACGTCTATTACGACACCCACGCGCCCTGGCTGCCGACGGCGGACGACGGGCTGCCGCGCAAGGCGGCGCCCGGCAGCGGTTAGGCCACGGCCTCGCCGGGCGTCACCGGGTCGAACACGTCGAGCTCCAGGGTCTTCATTTCCATGGCCCGCGGCCCGAAGCCCACCAGCGCAATCGCGCCCTCGCGCAGCGGCGGCAGGTCCAGGGCCTGCTCCACGTCACGGTCGTTGATGGCGGCGGTGACGAAGCAACCCAGGCCCAGCTCGGTCGCCGAAAGGTACATCGTCTGCGACAGATGCCCCACGTCCAGGTGCACCACGCGCCAGGCCTTGGTGTGGCGGCGGTACTTCCAGAACAGCCGGTCGAAGCGCGCCACCATCACCACCATCACCGGCACGTCGTGGAACCAGTCCTGGCCGGCCACGAACCGGTGCGCCCACGCCGCCGCCTCCTCGGTAGACAGTGCCTGCAGGGGCTCGAGCGCGTGCTGCATCGACAGGTAGTGGTAGAAGCCCGGCGCCACGCCCTCCACGCGCTGCACCAGCACGTAGGCCTCGACCGCATGCAGGCCACCGCCGGCCGGGCTGGTCTTTTTCACGGCCACCGCGCCCGGCGCCAGCGTCTTGGTGCCCAGGGCGCCCCAGACGCGACGCATCATGGTGGCGAAGGAGCGGGCGTCGAGCGTCGCCGCCGGGTCGAAATTGCGGCAGGTCCGGCGGGCCGCCAGCAGCTCGTCGAAGCCCGTGCGGGTCGGGGTCGCCAGGGCCTGCACCGGCCCGTCCGGGGCACGCCGGAAATCCGGCTCCGGCGCGGCGCCGAAGGCTTCCACCATCTGCTCGCTCGACAGCATCAGGCCCTTGTTGTTGCGGTCCTCGATGTCCACCGCCTCCCAGGTGCCATGCGCCTGGGCCACCAGGGCGGGCGTCCACCAGGCGATCTCGCGCGCGTTGTCGTCGCGCCGGCGGACCCCGTCCTGCGCCGATTCGTCGGTAATCAGCAGCCCACTGGCAAGCAACCGGTCGATCGCCTCGGCGTGTTGGGCCACCGCGTCGCGTTCCAGCCATTGCCCGTCGGGCAGCGACTGCAGCACGGCCAGGTCCTGCCATTGCACCGGCACCGAATCCGGCAGATGGGGCGCATGCGCCATCCAGCGCGCCGACCGGTCCAGTCCATCACCGCCCTGGAACAGCGACTCAAGCGAAAACCGGGGCGTCTGGTCCAGCTCGACCATCAGGTGACTGCAGCGTCGAAAACGCATCCCGGGACTCGCTCTGGAAAGGGAAGACGCGGCATCTTGCCAGCGCTGGCCTGGTGACGACAGGTTTCAGGGCGGCCTGACAGCAAATACGAACCCCGGCTAGACTGCCGCGGCACGCCTTTCGTGCCATTGCCAGGGGAATCCGATGTCCAAGCCACTTTCCGAAAAGACCGCCGACGCCTTGCTCGACAAGCTGTCCAGCGACGATGCTTTCCGTGCCCGTTTCCAGGCCAACCCGAAGGAAGCCACGCGCTCCCTGGGCACCGACGATCCCGCGGTCGACAGCCTGCCGGAAAGTGAGATGAAGGCCCTGGCGGACAAGGAAGTCCTGAACAAGTCGCGCCAGGAATTCCGCAAGGTGCTGGTTGAATCCCAGTCCCCGTTCAATCCGATCAACCTCGAGACGCCCAAGCGCTGATTCCGCGGGATGGGGTGCCTTCAGGGCGCCCCGCCCCTGCGCACCACCTCGGGGAAGGCCTCGCCTCCGGGCCAGGCGGTGCTGAAGTCCTTGGCCGCCTTGTCGGCACGCACCGGATCCAGGTCCTTCGAGACCTTGGCAAGGGTTTGCAGGGCCAATGTGCTTTCCGCGACGTTGGCCAGCTGCCAGCCCCAGACGTAGGTGGGTTCGCCAAAGGCGATACCGCGGTTCTCGGCCAACCAGGTCGCCATGCGGACGGCTTCCTTGTGGTCACCTGCGGCCACGAGCGCCCGAAGCAATACCGCCCGGCTGAAATAGATCGCCCGGTCCTTCTCGACATCCTCGCTCAGCACGGCGATAGCGTCGGAAGGCCGTCCTTCCGCGAGCGCAAGCTCTGCCTGCACGACCCGGGCCATGGCGGCATTGGCGGGGTACACGCTGGCCTGTGGCTCGTCGCTGACCGTGTCCAGGAGTTTCCTGGCCAGTTCGACGTCGCCGGTATTCGCGGCCATCCAGGCGCCGGCGAGCAGGCGGAAGATCACCTGGCGCCGCAACATGAGCCCCGAATCCTCCAGCGTTTTAGACTGCCGCAGGGCCCAGTCGCGCAGGTCCTTCCCGAAGCTCTCGTCCGGCGCGTAGACGCGCAGGGAGAAGGCCATCAGGTCCAGGGTGTCGATGACCACCGCCGGGGCTTCGGCCACCAGGCCCTCGGCGCGCAGCCTGGCCACGGCAGCCCGGGCCTTGGGCCAGTCGCCCAGGTCGAGGGGCAGGCTGGCTTCGTGGTAGCGGCTTTCGATGTCCTGCCAGACGATGCCCACGGGCGCCTGCAGCGTTGCAATGCGGCGTGCTTCGTCATGGCGCCGTAGCGCAGTGAGTGCGTCCACGTATTCCCGGACGTTGCCGCCATGGCCGAGGTTCATGGCCCTCTCGAACTCGGAAACCGCCCGTTCGGTTTCGCCCAGCGCCAGGGCCACCGAGGCATCCAGGTACAGGGCGTTCACGCGGGCGGCGTTCTGGCTTACGTCGGTGCCTTGCAGTGCGCGTCGCGCTTCGGTCGGGCGCAGCAGGTCGAAATGTGCGAAGTAGGCTTCGTTGTACTTGGCCCGGAAGTCGTCCGGATAAAGCGAGGTCAACAGCCGGAAGCGTTCGACGGCGCGGGGAGCGTTCGCAAGAGTCGCCTCGGCGCCTTCCAGGAAAAGCAGCTCACGCCGGGTCAACCGATCACGATGCGCGAGTGCCTGGTCCAGGTGGGCCTGGGTGGTTTCGGCGTCGCCCTGTACGTAGGCCAGGAAGGCCAGTCTCAGCCAGGCCATCGCGAAGCCCGGGTCGAGCTTTACCGCTTCCTCGAACAAGACCTTGGCATCCGCGGCCCGGCCTTCGCTTCGGGCCTGCATGCCCAGTGAAAGTGCACGCAGGGCCTCGATGTTTCCGGTCGTGGCCTTTTCCAGGGCGATTTCCTGGCCCGCTACCGCGCCCATGGCTTCGCCCAGGCGACTGCGCACCTGGACCAGCGATGCATCGAGCGAAGGCAAGACGCTTTCCATCCCCCTGCCGTCTGCGCTTTCGCTGTAGATCGTCACGCCACTTTGGGGGTCGATCACCTCAAGACTGACCCGGATGACACCCCCCACCTGCGCGACCGTTGGCAGGATGACGGCGCGGGCGCCCTCGCGCAGCGCCAGTTCGGCAGCCAGGCGCCGATCCAGTGGCTGGCCCGGCCGCTGCATGCGCGCCAGGGCGCCATCCACGCGCAGGTCGCTGAAGACATTCACATGTTGGGACTGTTCCAGGCCAACCCGGAGCGCCGTATCCAGGGCATCGTCGAACAGGGTTTCGTCGGTCTGGTTCTGCACGTCCGCCACCACCACCCAGTCGCGCTCGGCGAAGGCGATGGCGGGTTCGCTGCGGAAGGTGGTCCACAGCAGGCCGACGCCGAGGGTGACCAGCAGCAGGGCTTCGGCGGCGATGACCGGCGGCCGCCGCCATATCGGCAGTTCGCGCCAGGCCTTGGCGCCCGACTCCGGGGCCCGCAGCGGCGCGATGCCGGGTTCGCCGACTTCGTGCACCAGCATCGGTGCCGGCACGCCCTTGAAGCGGTAGCGACCGTGCACCAGCCAGCGCAGGCGGCCGGCGCGTTCACCCAGCTCACCGACGGCGCGGTGGGACAGGTTCTGCGCCATGCCCGACATCAGGATCTGGCCGGGCGTGGCCAGGTTCATCAGCCGGGCCGCCACCGGCTTGGCCAGGCCTTCGACTTCGATCGGCTTGGCGCCGGCCTGCACGTCGCGGGGATGGTTGGCCCAGGTCATCACGTCGCCGACGTGGATACCGGTGCGGGCGCGCAGTTCGATGCCTTCGGACTTGCCCAGTTCGTACAGGCCGCGCTGGTAGCGCAGGGCGAAGTCCAGGGCCTGGATCGGCCGCTCGAACAGCGCCAGCACGCCGTCGGCCTTGTCCACCAGCTGGCCGTGGCAGAGTTTCAGGGCCTGCAGCAGCAGCTGGTCGTGCCGCTGCATGAAGCCCGCGACCCGGGCATCGCCCAGTTTTTCCACCATCGCCGTCGAGCCGGCGATGTCGCACACCAGCACCGCGCGCAGCATGGGCCGCACGGCGGGGGCATCGGGGCGACTCGGGTGGCGGGATTCCATGACGTCCATTTATCAGCTGGCAAGCGTCCTAACGGGGTGAACGCAGGCGCCCTGGCACGCCGGACAGAGAATTATTCGTCCAGGCGCCAGGCGTCGCCGCCCTGGCGCTTGGCGGCGTACAGGGCCTTGTCGGCCTGGCTGTACCAGGCCGCCCAGCCACCCGGGTCGGCACAGAAGGCGCCACCGACGCTGACGCTGAGCCGGCTCTCGCCCAGGCTCGGCAGCCGCAGGCTGCGCACGGCCGCCAGCAGGCCCAGGGCCCGGTTGGCCAGCTCGCCGCGGTCGGCGACGCGCAGCACCAGGGCGAATTCGTCGCCGCCCAGCCGGCACGGCAGCTCCAGCGGGCCGGCCATGCGGCGCACTTCTTCGGCGATGGCGCGCAGCGCCGAGTCGCCGGCCAGGTGGCCGCTGCGGTCGTTGATCTTCTTGAAGTGGTCGATGTCGATCAGCAGCAGGGCCAGGCGCTGCCCGGCCAGGGGCTGGTGGCCCAGTTCGTCCAGGTAGCGGTAGAGGCCGCGGCGATTGGAAAGGCCGGTCAGGTCGTCGCTGCGCACCAGCTGCTGGGCGACGGTGAGTTCGCTGCGGGTCTGGCGCAGGGTGTCGAGCGTCTGCAGCAGGTCTTCGTTGCGGCGGCGCAGGCCCTGCACCAGTTGGTGTTCGCCGGCGACCAGGTAGGCGAAGCTGCGGCGCATGAAGCGCGCCACGTGCGCCGGCTCGCGTTCGATCAGGGTTTCGAAGGCGTCCTGGGTGATCTCGTAAAGCACGCCGGCGGTCTCGGCGACGGCGCGGGCGAATCGTTGGTGGCGGCCGATGAAAACCGCGAGTTCACCGAAGTACTGGCCGGGACCGAGCAGCTTGTCGACCAGGCCGTCGTCGAAACACAGGCGCACTTCGCCGGTGTCGACCAGGAACATGCTCTGCCCGTCTTCGCCGCGCCCGAACAGCTCTTCGCCGGGCAACACCGCGCGACTGACGCCCACCGAAGCGAGCACCCGGAACTGGTCGGGTGACAGTTGGGACGGCAGTCGGGCCTCGACGTCGCTGCCGGCTTCGGCGGCGATCGGGCCCGGATGATCGGCTGGACTCACTGGGATGACTCGACCTCTGGATGGCCTGAGTGTAACCGGGACCGGAGGCCGGAAAAGCGATATCCGTCAAAATCGGGCCGGCCCCGTCCCCTGTCGGGGCCGGCCCTGCGCGGATCAGGCGGCGTCCGCCTGGCGCTCCCCGTGGAACTGTTCTTCTTCGGTCGAGCCCTTGAGCGCGACGGTGGAGCTGTTGCCGCCCTGGATGGCCTGGGTCACCGAATCGAAGTAGCCGGTGCCGACCTCGCGCTGGTGCTTGACCGCGGTGAAGCCCTTGTCGGCGGCGGCGAACTCCTTCTCCTGCAGCTCGACGAAAGCGCTCATCTGGCGGCGCGCGTAGCCGTGGGCCAGTTCGAACATGCCGTAGTTGAGCGCGTGGAAGCCGGCCAGGGTGATGAACTGGAACTTGTAGCCCATCGCGCCCAGTTCCTTCTGGAACTTCGCGATCGTGGCGTCGTCGAGGTTCTTCTTCCAGTTGAAGGACGGCGAACAGTTGTAGGCCAGCAGCTTGCCCGGGAACTTGGCGTGGATGGCTTCGGCGAACTTGCGCGCGAACTCCAGGTCCGGCTTGCCGGTCTCGCACCACACCAGGTCGGCGTAGGGCGCGTAGGCCAGGCCGCGGCTGATCGCCTGGTCGATGCCGTTGCGGGTCTTGTAGAAACCCTCGGGCGTGCGTTCACCGGTGCAGAAGGGCTTGTCGTTGTCGTCGATGTCGCTGGTCAGCAGGTCGGCGGCCTCGGCGTCGGTGCGCGCGACCAGCAGGGTCGGCACGTTCATGACGTCGGCGGCCAGGCGCGCGGCGATCAGCTTCTGCACCGCTTCCTGGGTCGGCACCAGCACCTTGCCGCCCATGTGGCCGCACTTCTTGACGCTGGCCAGCTGGTCCTCGAAGTGCACGCCGGCGGCGCCGGCCTCGATCATCGCCTTCATCAGCTCGAAGGCATTGAGCACGCCGCCGAAGCCCGCTTCAGCGTCGGCCACGATCGGCTGCAGGAAATCGATGTCGTCATTGCCTTCGGCGTGGTGCAGCTGGTCGGCGCGCAGCAGCGCGTTGTTGATGCGCTTGACCACCAGCGGCACCGAATTGGCCGGGTACAGCGACTGGTCCGGGTACATCTCGCCGGCGACGTTGGCGTCGGCCGCGACCTGCCAGCCGCTCAGGTAGATGGCCTTCAGGCCGGCCTTGACCTGCTGCATGGCCTGGTTGCCGGTCAGCGCGCCCAGCGCGTTGACGAAGGGCTCGCTGCCCAGCGACTTCCACAGCTTCTCGGCGCCCAGGCGGGCCAGGGAGTATTCGATGTTGACGGTGCCGCGCAGGCGCACCACCTCGTCGGCGCCGTAGCCGCGCTGGATGCCGGACCAGCGGGCGTCGTTGGCCCAGGTCTGGGTGAGTTGTTCGGCGGTGGGGAGGGCGGTGGTCATGGCGGCAGGTCCTTTTCGGTGGGAGTCTGGAGTTCGGGTTGCCCTGTGGGAGGGACTTCAGTCCCGATGCTTTCATCGGCAAGGCATCGGGACTGAAGTCCCTCCCACAACGGGTCAGACGATTACAGGCGCTCGTAGGCGGGCAAGGTGAGGAACTCGACCAGCTCATCGGCGTGCGTCAGCTCGTCGAGCAGGGCGATGGCTTCGTTGATCTTCGAACCGCCCGGCAGCTTCATCCGGTCGGCGAGCTTCGAGGGCAGCGCCAGCAGCGCGCGGTCGAACAGCGAGAAGTCCACGGGGGTGCCGTCGTCGAGGTGCAGGTTGCGGTTGTGCAGCCACTGCCAGAGCTGGGCGCGGCCGATCTCGGCGGTGGCGGCGTCTTCCATCAGCCAGTGGATGGGCACGCAGCCGTTGCCGTCGAGCCAGGCGGCGAGGTAACGCACGCAAACCTCGACGTTGTTGTCGAAACCCTTGCGGGTGATGGTGCCGACGCTCGGGCGGATCAGCATGTCCCGGGTCACCTGCACGTCTTCGCGGCGGGTGTCGTGCTGGTTCGGTCCGGGCATGCCGGCGTCGAAGATCTCCCGCGCCACCTTGATCAGCGCCGGATGCGCGACCCAGGTGCCGTCGTGGCCGGCCTCGACTTCGCGCTGCTTGTCGGCGCGGACGCGGGCGATGGCCTCCTCGTTGGCGATCGGGTCGCCGGCAATCGGGATCTGCGCCGCCATGCCGCCCATGGCGTGGGCGCCGCGGCGGTGGCAGGTCTGCACCAGCAGTTCGGAGTAGGCCTTGAGGAAGGGCTGGGTCATGCCGACCTGGCCGCGCTCGGGCAGTACCCGGTCGCGATGGCGGCGGAAGGTCTTGAGGTAGCTGAAGATGTAGTCCCAGCGGCCGCAGTTGAGGCCGACGATGCGGCCGCGCAGCGCGTGCAGGATCTCGTGCATCTCGAAGGCCGCCGGCAGGGTCTCGATTAGCACGGTCACCTTCATGCAGCCGGCCGGCAGGCGCAGGCGCTGTTCGATGTAGGACAGCACCTCTTCCCACAGCGCCGCTTCTTCCATGCTCTCGAGCTTGGGCAGGTAGAAATACGGGCCGCGCTGGCCCGCCTGCAGCACGGTGGCGTTATGGAAGGCGAACAGGCCCAGGTCGAACAGGCTGGCCGACAGGCGTTCGCCGTCCACCAGCACGTGTTTTTCGTCCAGGTGCCAGCCGCGCGGGCGCACGATCAGGGTGGTCGTGGACTTCGGGTCGAGCACGTAGTGCTTGCTGCCGTCCGGCGCCATCCAGTCGAGCGTGCCGCTGGTGGCCTTGCGCAGGGCGCGCTGGCCGACCAGCAGGTTCTCCCAGGTCGGGCTGGTCGAATCCTCGAAGTCGGCCATGTAGCAGCTGGCGCCCGAGTTCAGGGCATTGATCACCATCTTGGGCTCGACCGGCCCGGTGATCTCGATGCGGCGATCAAGCAGGGCCGCCGGGATCGGCGCCACGGTCCAGTCGCCTTCGCGGATGGCGCGGGTGTCTTCGCGGAAATCCGGCAGTTCGCCGGCGTCGAAGCGGGCCTGGCGCGCGCGCCGGGCCGCCAGCCGGGACTGGCGCCCGGGCTCGAAGGCGCGATGCAGGTCCACCAGGAAATCCAGGGCCGCCGGGCCCAGCAGGTCTTCCTGGCCGGCCAGGCGCGGGCCGAGCAGGGCCAGGGGGGAAAGGGTGCGTGCCGCGTCGCCTGCCATGGGGGAACTCCGGAGTCGGGACTGGCTTCGACCCTAGGTCCGGAACGGTGACTTTGACAAAACAAATGTTTTGATACTTGGTATAAGCTCACCTTATACCAAAGCGGAAACAGTCACTTATGGCCGAGCGCAAGCCCCGTTTTTATTACAAGGGCGACCGACTCAAGCCCGTGCGGGCCTTCTGCCAGGTGGCCCGCCTGGGCTCGGTGACGCGGGCGGCCGAGGCCCTGTTCCTCAGCCAGCCGGCCGTGACCCTGCAGGTGCAGGCCCTGGAGCGCGAGTTGGGCACACCGCTCTTCGAGCGCATCGGCCGGCGCTTCAGCCTGACCCGGGAAGGCCAGCTGCTCTACGACCTGGCCCGGCCCCTGGTCGAGGGCCTGGACGGCCTGGACGCGGAATTCCGCAGCCGCATCAAGGGCTTGAAGGCTGGTGAGCTGCACGTGGCAGCGGGCAGTTCGACCATCCTCTACCTGCTGCCAACCCTGGTGCAGGCCTTCCGGGAACAGCACCCGGAGGTGCAGCTGGTGCTGCACAACGTCACCGGGCAGGACGGCCTGGGCCTGCTGCGTTCGGACGGGGTGGACCTGGCCGTGGGCTCGATGCTCGACGTGCCCACCGACCTGGCCTACGAGCCGGTGTATTCCTTCGATCCCATGCTGATCTGCCCGCCCGGGCATCCGCTGGCGAAAAAGCCCGACCTGCGGCTCGAGGACCTCTCGCCCTACGGCCTGATCCTGCCGCCGCGGCGGCTCACCACCTACCGGCTGGTGGACCTGGTGTTCCAGCAGCAGCGCGTGCCCTACACGGTGGCGCTGGAAGTGGGCGGCTGGGAGGTGATCAAGCAGTACGTGGCCATGGACCTGGGCATCAGCATCGTCACCGCGATCTGCCTGACCGAGGCCGACAAGCAGCGCCTGGTCGCGCGCAGCCTGGCCGACTACTTCCCACCGCGCAGCTACGGCGTGGTGATGCGCAAGGGCAAGTACCTGAGTCCGCAGGCCCGCGCCTTCGTCGACCTGGTCAAACCCGGCCTGTTCCAGCGCCGCGATTATTTCGACTCAGGCCACTCCGAGCGCTGAGGCGATTGCTGTGGGAGGGACTTCAGTCCCGAAGCTTTTCGGGACTGAAGTCCCTCCCACAGAGCTTGGAAACATCACCACCGGACGGGGCCTGGAATGCGCGCAAGCCGAACTCCGGAAGGATCGCCAGCAGGTGGTCGAAGATGTCCGACTGGATGTCTTCGTACTCACCCCAGGCCGTGGTAGCGGTGAAGCAGTAGATTTCGATCGGCAGGCCCTGCGGGCCCGGATCGAGCTGGCGCACCAGCAGGGTCATGTCGTCGCGGATGCCTTGGTGTGCCTGCAGGTAGGCACGGGCATAGGCGCGGAACGTGCCCAGGTTGGAAAGCCGGCGCAGGTTCACCGGCGCCTTGCCCTGGCGCTGGGCGTTGAATTCGGCCAGCTCGGACGCCTTGCGGTCCAGGTAGGGCTGCAGCAGGACGAACCGCGACAGGTCCTCGCGCTCCGCGTCGGACAGGTAGCGCACGGTGCCCTGGTCGATCGGCAGCGCCCGCTTGATGCGGCGGCCACCGGACTCGCTCATGCCGCGCCAGTTCCTGAAGCTGTCGGCGATCAGCGCGTGGGTGGGGATGGTGGTGATGGTCTTGTCCCAGTTCTGCACCTTCACCGTGTGCAGGGCGACGTCGATGACGTCGCCGTCGGCGCCGTACTTGGGCATCTCGATCCAGTCGCCGACGCGCACCATGTCGTTGGACTGGATCTGCACGCTGGCGACCAGGGACAGGATGGTGTCCTTGAACACCAGCATCAGCACCGCCGTCATCGCGCCAAAACCCGAGAGCAGCAGCAGCGGCGATTTGTCCACCAGCACCGCGATGACCAGCACCGCCGCCAGCACGAACAGGATGATCTTGGCGACCTGCAGGTAGCCCTTGATCGGGCGGCTGCGCGCGCGCTCGGGGTCGCCGGCCTCGTAGATGTCCTGCAGGCTGGCCAGGAAGGCGCTCAGGGCCTGGGCGGCGGTGAGCACCACGTAGGCGGCGGCGACGTTGCGGACCACCTCCACCGCACCCTCGGGCAAGCCCGGCACCAGCGGCACGCCCAGGTAGATCACGACTGCCGGCACCGCGTGGGCCAGGCGCGCGATGACGCCTCGCGACACCAGCGCGTCGTCCCATTTCACCGACGAGGCCTCGACCACCCGGACCAGCACGCGCAGCAGGATGCGCTGGGTCAGCTGGTCGGCCAGCCAGGCCAGCAGCAGCAGGGAGAGCCCGATGGTCGCCGAATGCAGCCAGGGATGGGCGGTAATCTGGTCGTAGAAGTCGTAGATGAAGTCCATCGGGTCAGTCTAGCGGCCCAACGTGGGTGGCCCAAATGCGAATCGGGACGTGAAGTCCCTCCCACACGGTCATCGGACCTAAAGCGTGTCGCGGTTCTTGCCGATATGGGGCCGGTAGATTTCGCGGATGCGCGCCATGTCGGCGGCCTGGTCGTCGCTCAGCTCGACCCGGGGACCCAGGCCGATCGTGCGCGTCGGGTAGTGGAACCAGGCGCAGAACACCGGCACGTCGGCGCGCCGGGCGATCTTCCAGAAGCCGGTTTTCCAGGCGTCGACGCGCTTGCGCGTGCCTTCGGGCGCCAGCACGAAATACATGCGCTCGGCGGCGCGGATCTTCTCGACCGTCTGGTCGACCAGGCCGCCCGGCGCGCTGCGGTCCACGGGCACGCCGCCCAGTTTGCGCAGCAGCCAGCCCACGGGCCCGCGGAAAAGTTCGGCCTTGGCGATGAAGGTGATGTCCACGCCCATCGCCAGTTTCGCCGCCAGGCCCCAGATGGCGTCCCAGGCCGAGGAGTGCGGCGCCGCGATGACCACCACCCGCGGGTCGGCCGGGAAGTCGCCCTCGATGGTCCAGCCGCCCAGGCGCAGGACGCTGCGGCCGAACCAGCGGCTGACGCGGCCGCCCTGGCGCGGCGCCTGCGGCGGCAGCGCCGGGACGCGGGTCATTCGCGCTCCCAGCGCGAGGCGCTGCGCTGGCGCTTCACCGAGGCCCGTTCGCGCTTGGCGCCCAGGCGCCGTTCCTTCGAGCCCTTGGTGGGTTTGGTCGCGATGCGCTTCTTCGGCGCCACCGTGGCGGCGGCGATGACCGCCGCCAGCCGCTCGCGGGCGTCCTCGCGGTTGCGGTCCTGGGTGCGGAAGCGCTGGGCGCTGAGCACCAGCACGCCGTCGTCGGTGAGCCGGCGGTCGCGCCGGGCCAGCAGGCGCGCCCGCACCGGTTCGGGCAGCGACGGCGAATTGGCCACGTCGAAGCGCAGCTCGACCGCGGTCGAGACCTTGTTCACGTTCTGCCCGCCGGGCCCGCCCGAGCGCACGAAGCGCTCGACCAGTTCGTCGTCGGGAATAGCCAGCGTGGGCGTGACCTGCAGCATGGCGCGCATTCTACTTCCGCCACTCCCCCTGTAGGAGCGCCTTCAGACGCGAATGCTCTGGCGCGGTGAAAAGCTTCGCGCCTGAAGGCGCTCCTACAGGGGGTCGGCCCGGTACAATCCCTCCCCTCATGCAAGGCCTCAACCCTCCCCAGAAAGAAGCGGTCGCCTACACGGCCGGTCCCCTGCTCGTGCTCGCCGGCGCGGGCAGCGGCAAGACCAGCGTGATCACCGAGAAGATCGCCCACCTGATCGCCAGCGGCCAGCGCGAGGCCCGGCACATCGCCGCCATCACCTTCACCAACAAGGCCGCGCGCGAGATGCGCGAGCGCGTCGCCCGGCGCATCAAGGGCGACGCCGCCGACGGCCTGACGGTCACCACCTTCCATTCCCTGGGCCTGCGCTTCCTGCAGATCGAACACGAGCGCGCTGGCCTGCGCCGCGGCTTCTCGATCTTCGACGCCGACGACCAGATGGGCATCATCAAGGACCTGGCGCCGCAGGGCCTGAAGAAGGACGCGCTGTACGCACTGCAGAACCTGGTCAGCGCCGCCAAGAACAACGCGCTCACGCCCGAGCAGGCCGCCGAGGCCGCGCGCTCGATGCGCGAACGCGAGGCGGCGGCGCTCTACGCCCGCTACCAGGCGCGGCTGCAGGCGTTCAACGCGGTGGACTTCGACGACCTGATCCGGCTGCCGCTGCAGCTGCTCGAAGCCGAGCCCGACCTGGCCGCCGGCTGGCGCGAACGCATCCGTTACCTGCTGGTGGACGAATGCCAGGACACCAATGGCGCCCAGTACCGCCTGCTCAAGCAGTTGGCCGGGCCCAAGGGCAACATGACCTGCGTCGGCGACGACGACCAGTCCATCTACGCCTGGCGCGGCGCCCAGCCGGAAAACCTGGACCTGCTGGCCCAGGACTACCCGGCACTGAAGGTCATCAAGCTCGAACAGAACTACCGCTGCACCGGCCGCATACTGCGCTGCGCCAACACCCTGATCGAAAAAAACCCGCACAAGCACCTCAAGCAGCTCTGGAGCCAGCACGGCGACGGCGAGCCGGTGCGGGTCTGGCAGTGCCGCAATTCCGAACACGAAGCCGAACGCATCGCCGCCGAGATCCACTACCTCAAGCAGGCCAAGGAAATCCCCTGGGGCGAATTCGCCATCCTGTTCCGCGGCAACCACCAGTCTCGGCCGCTGGAAAAGGCCCTGCAGCTGCTGCGCGTGCCCTACCACCTCACCGGCGGCACCGCGTTCCTGGACCGGGCCGAGGTCAAGGACCTGCTGAGCTGGCTGCGGGTGTTGGCCAATCCCGATGACGACACCGCCTTCCTGCGCGCGATCGCCGCGCCCAAGCGCGAAGTCGGTGCGACCACGCTGGAAAAGCTGGCGGCGATGGCGCAGACGGCCGGCCTGTCGATGTCGCGGGCCGCCGGCCAGGTTGGCTTCCTCAAGCAGCTCACGCCGCGGGCGGCCGCCGGCCTGGATGAGTTCAGCCGGGTCGTGCAGTCGCTGCGCGACGAGGCCGAACGCCTGACGCCGGCCGAGCTGGTGCCGGTGCTGGCCGAGCGCAGCGGCCTGCTGGCCATGGTGCGCGCCCAGTGCAAGGACGAGGCAGGCTTCCTGCGCCGCAAGGCCAACCTCGACGAACTGGCCTCGTGGTTCGAAGGCGCCCGCGGCGGCGGCCCGGGCGAACTGGCCGCGCAGCTGGCGCTGCTGTCGAACGCCGACCGCGGCGAACCCGGCAACGCGGTGCGGCTGATGTCCCTGCACGCGGCCAAGGGCCTGGAGTTCCGCACGGTGTTCGTGATCGGCTGCGAGGACGGCAACCTGCCGCACGAAGCCAGCGTCGAGGAAGGCGGGCTCGAGGAGGAGCGCCGGCTGATGTACGTCGGCATCACCCGCGCCAAGGAACGCCTGTACCTGTCGCACAGCGCCGAGATCAAGCGCTGGGGCGCGGTCGAACACCTGCTGCCCAGCCGCTTCCTGGACGAACTGCCGGCCGCCGACCTGCTGCGCGACGGCAGCGACCCGGAACGCGAGACCGCCGAGAAAAAACAGCGCGGCCGCGCCCACATGGACGCCATCGCCGCGCTGTTCGGGGACTGATCGCGGGCGACGGGATCAGATCGCCGAAACCAGCGAAAAATCCATGACCTCGACGTCGTGGGTGGCGCCACCCTGGCCCGCGGCCACGCCACCGCCGATCACCACGCGGAACCCAACGTCCTTGACGCCCTCGCGGCCGATCACGGCGTAGATGCCGTCCTTGGCGCCGAAATCGCCGCCGATGCCGCCCACCTTGCCCGACACGCCACCCTTGGGCCCGGCGAAGATCGTCACCGTGCCGTCCATCGAGAACTCCGCCTCGGCATGCATGCCCAGGTCGGCGCCCACGTCCGACAGCGGCCCCCACTTGAACTTGCGGGTGCCGATGACGTTGATCTCGGCGACGAACTTGATCTTTCCGCAGGTGGCCTCGACCGAGAAGTTGTTGCTGAAGGCCCACTTGCCCGACGCCCACTGCGACGCCGCGCTGCAGGCCGGGGCGTCCACCACCACCTCAGGCGCCTCGCCGGTCGCGTCGCCGACGGGTCCGTAGCAGGCGCTGCCCGACGGCGCGGCGTGGCTGAAGGCAAAGGCGACCTCGCGCTGCACGTGGCCATGCAGGTTCAGCACCTGCTGTTCGATCTCGATGCGCGACAGGTCGTGCCAGCCGCCCGCCGGCAGGTTGGAGGTGATCGCGGTGGACAGCCCGTAGGCCTGGCCGAAAAACACCCGCATCTGTTCTTCGTAGTCACGCGCGTAGGGCGTGAACTCGGCGATGTTGCGGTTGACCTCGCGCCGGTGGATCGCGCAACACGCCGGCGACGTGCTGCCGACCGGGCAGCGGGCGTCGCGACGGTAGCGCTCGTAGAGCCGGTCCGCCGCCCGCTCCATCTCGTATTCCGCGCGGGCGGCGTCGAGCGCCGCGAACCGGGTGGGCGAACCGCTGGCCAGGATCAGCCGTTCCTTGCCCGCGTCCAGCGGATGCATGTCGGTGTCGATCGGTTCGAGCATCCACGGCGTCGACACGCGTGTGTGGATGGCCTGCTGGATGGACTCGCCGAGGGTCATGCGCCGCACCACCAGCGAAGTCATCGTCGGGCCCATCTGCTCGCGCAGCGCCGCGGCCTTTTCGCGGGCCGCGAGGAAACGCGCCGAAGCCCGGGTGGCGTACGTGGCGTAACTCTCGTCCGCGGCCGGATAGAGGATGTGCGGCCAGGCGATCTGCCCCTGGCGGGACAGGTCCAGGGCAATCCACAGCGGCAGGGAAAGCTGGCCATGGCGCTGCTCAAGCCAGGGCGCGCGCGTCCACCCGGCCACCTGTTCTTCACTGCCGGCGGGCGGGGCGGGTTCGCCTTTCCCGCCTTCCTCGTCGCGCGTGGGCACCGGCTGCCCCGGCTGGCCGCGCAGGCGCCACGTCGCGCGTGGCACCAGCATGCGTGCTTCGTCCCGACGGTCCTGGCGCAGCAAGGCATGCACGAGGTTGCGCGCGGCCTCCGACATTTCCGGATTGCGCTGCAAGGCCTCGCGCAGCGCGGCTTCGGCATCGGCGTAACGCCCCTGCAGCAGCAGCGCGTGGCCACGGTTGTTCAGCAAGGCCGCGTACTCGTGCATGCCCACGGGCGTCGACCCGGCGTCGGGCCCAAGCCGCTCTGCCCGGTCCAGCAGCGCCAGCGCCACCGCCGGCAGGCCCTTGCTGTTGGCGATGGCCGCCAGCGCCACCAGCGCCGTGGCGTCGTCTTCGTCGGCCTCGTGCGCCACCAGCAGGTTGGCCACGGCGCCCCAGGCATCGCCCGCGGCCATCAGCGGGAGGCTGTGCGAAACCAGCACCTCGGGGCGACTGCCCTGGGGGCTTTCGCGCAGCCGACGGATCAGGCCGTCGCCACCGTCCTCGGACTCGACCCCTTCGACCAGGCGCTCGAGCGCGTCGTCGAAATCCATCCCGTCATCCTGGTCGGCGTGCACGGCCGCCTCGGCGCGCGCACCCTCGCGCGCCAGGCGGTCCAGCACCCGCTCCGGGTCGATGGATGGCAGGGAGGCGGCCCCCAGCAAGCGGCCTTCGCCGCCGTCGGTCGCGGCGCCGGCCGGGGCGATGCCTGCCGGCAGGGTCGCCCGGCCGGGCCCGTCGCCGGCCCCACCGGCGACCATGAAGGCCAGGGCCGGTCCGGCCACGGCGGCCATCACCACGCCGGCCTGCGCCAGCCTGGGCAGGGTCGCGAACCCGCGCACTGCTTCCCCCACCCACCCGGCGACACGCGCCGCCAGCTTCCCGGCTTCCATCATCGATTCCTCAGGCAATAGTGCGCGGCGCCGCCAGGGCGGGTGCGCGTCCACGGGCATGGCCCGGCGGCCCCGACGGGCCGGTGGCGCATGATTCACGTTCCCGGGCACGGGCGCGTGGGGAATCAGTCATGGGCGTCGGCTAAACTGCGTGGCCTTGCCTGCCAGGAAGTCGCCGATGTCCCTGTCCCGCCCCCTGCTGCTGTCCGCCGTGCTGCTGTCCCTGGCCGGCTGCCAGACCCTGCCGGCACCCGCCCCGGCGGCCCCGGCCGCGCCAGCCGCTCCGGCCGCGCCGGAAGTCGCCGCCACACCGGCAGCCAACGACAACCTCAATGCCGTGGCCTGGGTGCAGACCGCCGAGGAATACCACCTGATCGCCGGCCAGACCTTCCGCGCCGCCCTGGCCGAGCTCGACCGCGCCATCAAGACCCCGGGCTGGGACGCGTTGGTGCCGGCCGAACGCGCCAACCCGGCCGACGGCCTGCCGCCGGCGATCATCGTGGACATCGACGAGACGGTGCTGGACAACTCGCCCTACCAGGCCCGCCTGGTGCGCGACGGCGGCAGCTACAACGAAGTCACCTGGGACGCCTGGGTGCGCGAGGAAAAGGCCCGGCCGGTGCCCGGCTCCCTGGAATTCGCCCAGGCCGCCGCCGCCCGCGGCGTCACGATCTTCTACGTCTCCAACCGCGCCGCCCACCTCAACGAGGCCACGGTCGCCAACCTCAAGGCGGTGGGTTTCCCGATCGAGTCCGAAGACCAGTTCCTGGGCCTGGGCTTCTACGTGGACGGCTGCGAACAGCACGGTTCGGAAAAGACCTGCCGCCGCCAGCACGTCGGCCGCACGCACCGGGTGCTGATGCAGTTCGGCGACCAGATCGGCGACATGGTCACCATCGACGCCAATACCCCGGCCGGCCGCAAGCAGGCCCTGCACCCCTGGCTGGGCTGGTTCGGCGAACGCTGGTTCGTGCTGCCCAACCCGACCTACGGCAGCTGGGAGCCGGCCCTGTTCAACAATGCCTGGGAACTGCCCGCCACCGAGCGTCGCCAGCGCAAGCTCGACGCCCTGAACTACGCCGAATAACGCCATGATCCCCGTCCGCGACCGGCTCATCTTCGCCCTCGACGTCCCCACCGCCGCCGAGGCCAGCGCCTGGGTCGAACGCCTGGGCGACAGCGTGGGCTTCTACAAGATCGGCATGGAGCTGCTGACCAGCGGCGACTACTTCCGCGTGCTCGAGGACCTGGCCGGGCGCGGCAAGCAGGTGTTCGTGGACCTGAAGTTCCACGATGTGCCCGCCACCGTGGCCGCAACCATCCGCGGGCTGCGCCGCTACCCGGTGTCGTTTTGCACCATCCATGGCCAACATGGCGCCATGATGCAGGCAGCTTCGCAGGAGAAGGGCGACATTCGCCTCCTTGCCGTGACCGTGCTGACCTCCATGGATCGCGGCGATCTTCGCCAAATGGGCATCGATCGTGAGCCTTCCGAGGTGGTCGTGGAGCGCGCCCTGGCCGCCCAGGCCGCCGGCTGCGACGGCGTCATCGCCTCGGGCCAGGAGGCCGCCGCCATCCGCCGGGCCGCCGGGCCGGGTTTCCTGGTGGTCTGCCCGGGCATCCGCCCGGCCGGCCCGGGCGGCGACGACCAGAAGCGCACCGTGGACGTCGCCTCGGCCTTCGCGGCCGGCGCCGACTACATCGTGGTCGGCCGGCCCATCCGCAACGCCGCCGACCCGGCCGCCGCGGCCGAGCAGATCCAGGCCCAGGTCGGCCAGGCCCTGGCCGCCGCGGAAAACGGGTCCTGAACGCCCGATCTGCTAGATTCGGCGCCCGAATTCACGTACACCGAGCCCCATGATCCGAAACCCGAACTTCCGGGCCCTGGTGGTCCTGCTGCTGGTCGCCTTCGTGCTGGCCGCCTGTGGACGCGATGAGCCGGCCGATGACGCCTCCACCGTCCCCGGCGACCCGGTCGCCGCGATCGAGGCCCAGGCCCAGGCCCTGCGCGACAACGACCTGGTGCGCTGGTCCCGGCTGGGTCTGCCGCCCGAGCTGCACGCCCGCACCGAGGCGCTGTGGAACCGCCGCCTGGCCGAAGCCGAGCCCGCCGACCCGGAAGAGGCCCGCGAGTACGCCGACGTCATGGCCCGCCTGACCGCCCCGGACGCCGAACGCGCCCTGATGCGCGACATCGAGCCCAAGCTGGCCGAGTTCGAGACCGAGATCGCCGGCCAGTGGCCGCTGATGCAGGCCACCGCCGGCATCTTCCTCAACGCCGCCATCGAGGCCAACACCGAGCTCAGCGCGACCGACAAGAACCACGGCCAGGCCCTGGTGGCCGCCCTGCTGGCCTGGGCCCAGCCGACCCTGTTCACCGACCGCAAGCGCGCCCGCGAAGCCATCGCCGCGCTCAGCGCCACTGCCCACGAACTGGACCTGCCGACCCTGGAACAGGCCCGCGCCCTGGAAATGATGCCGGCCATGGAAAAGGGCGGCATCGCCCTGGCCGGCATCAAGCAGGCGGCCAAGGCCTACGACATGGACCTCGACGCCTCCCTCGACGGCGTCGAAGCCGAGCTGCTCTCGCGCGACGGCGACCAGGCGACGGTGAAGGTCAGCTACCCGCTGCTGGGCAGGACCATCAGCTTCGAGACCCAGATGCAGCGCGTCGGCGAAGGCTGGTACAGCGCCGACGCCATTCGCCAGGCCGAAGCCGACCTCGCCGAGGCCGGCCCGGAAGTGGCCGCCGCCACGTCCACGCCAGCGGACGCCCCGACCCAGGCCGCCGCGGACGCCGGCAGCGCCGACTGAGCCAGCACGCATGGATGCCGTGAACACGCCCATCCCGGGCCCGCCTCCCCGTCCGCCCGGCAAACCGCCGCTGTGGGCCCGCCTGATGGAAGGGCTGCTCAAGCCCTGGATCGAGATCAAGCGCGAACCGGCCGAGCCGCCCTTCGACCTGGACCGGCCGATTTGCTACGTCATCGAGAACTACGGGCTCTCGAACACCCTGATCCTGGACCGCGCCTGCCGCGAGGCCGGCCTGCCCTCGCCCCTGGGCGCGCTGCCCGGTGACCCGCTGGGCCGCAAGCGCGCCTACGTGGCGCTGTCGCGCCGGCGTGCCGGGATCTTCGGCCGCCCGCGCAACCGCAACCACTCCGATGCGCTGTCCCGCCTGCTGATGGCGCACCGGCTGTATCCGGACCAGGACGTGCAGCTGGTGCCGGTGTCGATCTTCGTCGGCCGGGCACCGGCGCGGCAGTCGGGCTGGTTCTCGGTGCTGTTCTCGGAAAACTGGGTGCTGGTCGGCCGCTTCCGCCGGCTGCTGGCCATCCTGCTCAATGGCCGCGACACCGTGGTGCAGTTCTCGCCGGGCGTGCGGGTCTGGGAAATCCTGGGCGACGACATGCCGCACGAGCGCCAGGTGCGCAAGGTCAGCCGGGTGCTGCGTGCGCACTTCCGCCGCATCAAGACCGCGGTCATCGGCCCCGACCTGTCCACCCGCCGGCTGCTGGTCGACCGCGTGCTCGACGCCGAACCGGTGCGCAAGTCCATCGCCGACCAGGCCCGCCGCGACGGCACCGAATACCTCGACGCCTGGAAGAAGGCGCATTCGTTTGCCTGGGAAATCGCCGCCGACTATTCCAACCCGGTGGTGCGCTCGGCCTCGTTCGCGCTCACGGGTTTCTGGAACCGCATCTACGACGGCCTCAACGTCCACCACCTGGACACGCTCAAGCAGGTCGCGCCGGGCCACGAAGTCATCTACGTGCCCTGCCACCGCAGCCACATGGACTACCTGCTGCTGAGCTACCTGCTCTACAGCCGCGGCATCGTGCCGCCGCACATCGTGGCGGGCATCAACCTCAACATGCCGGTGCTGGGCCCGATCCTTCGCCGTGGCGGCGCCTTCTTCATCCGCCGCTCGATCCGCGGCAACGCGCTGTATGCGGCGGTGCTGGGCGAATACGTGGCGCAGCTGGTCGGCGAGGGTTTTTCGCTTGAGTACTTCATCGAAGGCGGTCGTTCGCGCACCGGCCGGCTGCTGCCGCCCAAGGGCGGCATGATCGTGATGACGCTTAAGGCCTTCCTGCGCGCGCCGCGTCGGCCGGTGGTGTTCCAGCCGGTCTACATCGGCTACGAGAAGCTGATCGAGGGCAAGAGCTACCTGGACGAACTGACCGGCCAGCCCAAGGAAAAGGAAACCATCTGGGCCCTGGTCAAGGCCGCCGGCGGCATTCTGCGCCAGCACTACGGCAAGGTCGCGGTGAACTTTGGCGAGCCGATCTTCCTGGACCAGGTGCTGGCCACGCACGCGCCGGACTGGCGCGAGCGCAACGCCGCCGACCCGGATGAAAAGCCGACCTGGCTCAACGCGGCCGTCGAGGACATCGCCAACCAGATCCAGGTCAACATCAACCGCGCCGCCGACGTGAACCCGGTCAACCTGCTGGCGCTGGCCTTGCTGGCCACGCCCAAGCACGCGATGTCGGAAGCCGACCTGCTGGCGCAACTGGGCCTGTACAAGAAGCTGCTGGCGACGCTGCCGTATTCGGACCGCGTCACCGTCACCGAACTCGACCCGGCCGGGATCGTCGCCTACGGCGAGAAGATCGGCGTACTCACCCGCACCGACCACCCGCTGGGCGCCGTGCTCAGCGTCGAGGGTGAAACCGCGGTGCTGCAAAGCTACTTCCGCAACAACGTGCTGCACCTGTTCGCCGGTGCCGCCTGGGTGGCGCTGTGTTTCCAGAACAACCGCCGCATGAGCCGCTCCGGCCTGCTGCGCCTGGGCCGCACGATCTATCCCTTCGTGCAGGAAGAACTCTTCCTGCCCTGGGACGGCGACGGCTTCGTCGCGCACCTGGACGCCACCATCGACCTGTTCGTGTCCGAAGGCCTGCTGTCGCTGGCCAGCGAGGACGACGGCGGTTACCTGTCGCGCGGCCCGGGCCAGACCGACGAAGTCTTCCGCCTGCGCGCGGTCGCCCACAGCCTGCAACAGGCCTTCGAGCGCTACTTCATCGCCATCACCACGCTGGTCAAGAACGGTCCGCGCACACTCAGCTCGGGCGAGCTCGAAACCCTGTGCCAGCTCACCGCCCAGCGCCTGTCCCTGCTGTACGCGCCGGCGGCGCCGGAGTTCTTCGACAAGACGCTGTTCCGCGGCTTCATCCAGAAGCTGCGCGAGATGAAGCTGGTCTGGATCGCCGAGAACGGCAAGCTCGACTTCGACGAGCCGCTGATGGCCTGGGAGAAGGACGCCAAGGTGGTGCTGGGCCGCGACCTGCGCCACACCATCGCCAAGCTGTCGCCCGAGGCGGTGAGCAAGGTGGCGCGCTCGGGGACCCGCGAAGACGAAGGCACGAAGGCGGACTAGGCAAAACCCGCGCCACGCTGGCGAAGATCAGGCGTCGAGGTCGGGAATAAGCCGGCTCTCGAGCGCCGTGATCATGTCCTTGATGCGCAGCTTGCGCTTCTTCAGGCGCTTGAGCGCCAGCTCGTCGGCCTGCAGGTCGGCGGCCAGGCGCTCGATGGCCTGGTCGAGGTCGCGATGCTCGACCCTGAGTTCGACCAGCTGGGCAGTGATCTTGGCGGGATCTTCCGTGGCCATGCGTTCTCCCGGTTCCCGGCAAGCTTACTACCGCCCGCCCCCATGTAGGAGCGCCTTCAGGCGCGAATCTTTGGACTTTGCCTTTGGCAAAGAAGGGATTCGCGCCTGAAGGCGCTCCTGCACGGGAAAGGCGTAAAATGGCCGACCGCTTCCTTTCACGTGCCGCGATGACCCTGCCGCTGCAAGACCCCGTCCCGCGCAAGCAAGCCCACGAGCGCGCCAAACTGGCCAAGCGCCTGCGCCGCCAGGTCGGCCAGGCGATCGCCGACTACGGCATGATCGAGGACGGCGACAAGGTGATGGTGTGCCTGTCGGGCGGCAAGGACAGCTACGCGATGCTCGACATCCTGCTGCAGCTGCGCAGGAAGGCGCCGGTGCGATTCGAGCTGGTGGCGGTGAACCTGGACCAGAAGCAGCCCGGTTTCCCCGAACACGTGCTGCCCGACTACCTGCGTTCGATCGGCGTGCCTTTCACCATCATCGAGCAGGACACCTATTCGGTGGTCAAGCGCGTCGTGCCTGAAGGCAAGACGATGTGCTCGCTGTGCTCGCGCCTGCGGCGCGGCGCGCTGTACCGGCACGCCAGCGAGAACGGCTTCACCAAGATCGCGCTGGGCCACCATCGCGACGACCTGGTCGCCACCTTCTTCATGAACCTGTTCTTCCACGCCAAGCTGGCCACCATGCCGCCCAAGCTGCGCAGCGACGACGGCGAGCACCTGGTCATCCGGCCGCTGGCGACCTGCCGCGAGGCCGATCTGATCGCCTACGCCGACTGGAAGCAGTTCCCGATCATCCCCTGCACCCTGTGCGGCTCGCAGGAGAACCTGCAGCGCAAGCAGGTCGGGCGCATGCTGGCCGCCTGGGAAAAAGAAAGCCCCGGCCGCATCGAGACCATCGCCAAGGCGCTGGCCGACGTGCGCCCGGGCCAGCTGGCCGACCCGGCCCTGTTCGATTTCGTCGGCCTCGGCCGCCGCGGCGACACGCCCGCGCCCGACGCGCACGCCTGGCTGGCTGGGGACGGGTGCGATTAACCCGTCCCGGCTGGACATCGCTTACCTGGATTCACCGGCACGGGTTCATTGCACCCGTCCCCATTCCCTGGAGTCTTGATGTTTTTTCGTAACCTCACGTTCTTCCGCTTTCCCGCCACCCTCGCCAAAACCCTCGATGACCTCGACGCCCGCCTGGAAGAGTGCAAGCTCAAGCCGGTCGGCCCGTCCGAGCTGATGTCGCGCGGCTTCATCTCGCCCTTCGGTCGCGACGGCGCGACCCTGAGCCATCGCGTCGGCGACGCCATCTGGATCACCCTGGGCGGCGAGGACCGGCTGCTGCCGGCGGCGGTGGTCAACGACCACCTGGGCCGCAAGATTTCCGAGATCGAGGACAAGGAAGGCCGGCGCCTGGGCGGCCGCGCCCGCAAGCGCCTGAAGGAAGACATCGTCATGGAACTGCTGCCGCGCGCCTTCGTGCGCCCGGTGCGCTGCTCGGCCACGCTCGACCTCGAACACGGCTTCATCGCGGTGGACACCAGCTCGCGCAAGACCGCCGAGAACCTGGTGTCGGAAGTCCGCCACGCCCTGGGCAGCTTCCCGGCCCTGCCGCTCAATGCCGAAGTTTCGGTGCGCGCCATCCTCACCGGCTGGCTGGCCGGCGAGCCGCTGCCGCCCGGGCTGGCGCTGGGCGACGAATGCGAGCTCAAGGATCCGGTCGACGGCGGCGCGGTGGTGCGCTGCAGCCGCCACGAGCTGGAGGTGGACGAAATCCGCCAGCATCTCGAGGCCGGCAAGCAGGCCACCCGCCTGGCCCTGGTGCTGGACGACCACGTCGGCTTCGTGCTCGGCGAGGACCTGGTGATCCGCAAGCTCAAGTTCCTCGACGGCGCCGTCGACCAGCTCGAGGGCACCGAAAACGACGGCGTGCAGGCCGAACTCGATGCCCGTTTTGCGCTGATGGCCGGCGAGCTCAAGCGCCTGTTCGCCGTGCTCGAGCCGGCCCTGAAGTTCAGCCGCGCCGAGGCCTGACACAGGGTCCTGTAGGAGCGCCTTCAGGCGCGAATTACTTCTTTGCCAAAGGCAAAGTCAAAAGATTCGCGCCTGAAGGCGCTCCTACAGGCCTTGGGCGCGGTAAATTGGCGGCATGTTCCTGCGAACCAAGCGCCCCGCAACGCCCGTGCCCGAAATCCGGCCGCTGGCGCTGGCCGACGGCCGCGAAGTGCCGGTGCGCTGGGTCCGCGACCGGCGCGCGCGCCGGCTTCGCCTCCTCGTTTCTGACAAGGGCGCCCGGCTGACCCTGCCGATGGCGGCATCGGTGCGTATGGCCGAAGCCTTCCTGCGCGAACACCGCGACTGGCTGGCCGGGCAACTCGCCCGCCAGCGCCCCGATGACTTACCGCTGTTTGGCCGCGACTGGCAGGGCGCGCTGCCCTTGCGCGGCGCCGACGCGCCGCTGCATTGGCGCGAGGGTCGCTTCGCACGGGCGACGCTCGGCGAACACGGCATCGAACTGCAGCTGCCCGAACGCGCCGACGACCGCCGCGCCCGCGCCACCCTGCGCGAGTTCTACCTGCAGCAGGCCCGCGCCGACCTGGGCGCCTGGCTGCCGCGCTACATGCCCGGGCTGCCACGGCCGCCGACGGCGCTGCGGGTGCGGGCCCTGTCGTCGCTGTGGGGTTCGCTCAGCCCCGGCGACGCGGTGTCGCTGGACCTGGCGCTGGTGCTGGGCCGCAGTTCATCGTTCGAATACGTGCTCGTGCACGAGCTCTGCCACCTCATCCACGCCGACCACTCACCGCGTTTCTGGCGCGAGGTCGAGACGCGCTGGCCGGGCTGGCGCGACGAACGCGACTACCTGCGGGCCGACGGCCTGGCCTTGAAAGCGACGCTGGCGCGTTTGACCGGGTAAGTCCCCGTCGCGGAGCCTGCCATGGCCCCGAGCGCCCGCCTGATTCTGGTTGCCTGCCTGGCCGTGCTGTCGTGCGGCGCCTGCAGTCGCGACCGCCACAGCGCCTCGGAAACCCTCGTCGACGAAGCGCTGGAGGCCAACGCGCGCCAGCAGGCCGAAGACACCGCCGGCCAGGCACGCGAACGCGAACTCACCCTGGAAACCGAAGCCGGTCTGTACCGGGCCAGCAGCGGCGACGACCTGCCCCTGCCGGCCGGCTTTCCCGGCGACATCACGCTGCCGGCGGACGCCCGCATCGTCACCGCCACCGAACTGGGCGACACGCTGTCGCTGGGCCTGCACAGTCCGCGCAGCGTCGAGCTGGTGCTCGCCGAGTTCCGCCGGGCGCAGCGCGCCGCCGGCTGGACCGAGTCCACGATGCAGGACCAGGCCACCGTGCGCATCGCCGGCTTCGACAAGGGCGACCGTTACCTGGAAGCCAACGTCGTCCAGGAACCCGAAGGTGGCAGCACGCTGACGATCACCGTCGGCCCCGCGGCCGACTAGCCGCGCAGGAAATCGACCAGGGCCGCGGCCACGGCGGCCGGCTGTTCCATGTGCAGGTGGTGGCTGCCTTCGAGTTCGACCGCGCTGCCCTCGCGCAGGCAGGCCAGGCGCGCCGCACGCACCGGCGCCGGGAAGAAGGACGGCGCCGGGTCGGCCGCGACCACGCGCACCGGCGCCTCGATGCCGCGCAGCATGGTCTGGATGGTCGTTTCGTCCATGCGCACGTGGTTGGGCCAGGTCAGGCGCGGGTCGCTGCGCCAGGCAAACCCCCCGGGCACGGGGCGCAGGTTGCGTTCGACGATCAGCCGGGCGGCGGCGGGCGACATGCGGGTGGCGAGCAGGCGCGCGGCGACCGCGGTGTCGACGTCGGGCAGCGTGCGCGGCGGACGGGACGGTTTGTCGCGGCGCGCGGCCACGGCGTCGCGCAGGCGCTGGCCGGCCTGCTGCGGATCGCCGGCAACCGGCCCCAGGGCTTCCACCAGCGCCAGCCGCTGCACGCGGGCCGGCACCGCGGCCGCGAGCACGCAGGCGATGGCGCCGCCCATCGAGTGGCCCAACAGGTTCGTCTGCGGCCAGTCCAGGGCGTCGAGCACATCGAGCACGTCGTGCAGCCAGTCGGCGAAGGCGTAGTCATAACCCGGCGCCCGGTGCGAAGACGCGCCATGGCCGGGCAGGTCCAGCGCCACCCAGTCGAAGTCGTCCAGGAACGGGGCCAGTGGCACGAAGCTGGCGGCGTTGTCGAGCCAGCCGTGCAGGCACAGCAGCCTGGGGCCCGCCGCGTGGCCACCGCGCAGGGCGGCCAGCGGGCCGCGGGCGGTGTCGAGCCGGATTTCCTGCATCAGTGCGGCCAGCCCTGCAGGTGCCGGCGCGCCAGCGCCGACAGCGCCGCGACATGGCCGGGTTCGTCGTTGAGGGCGCTGATGTAGCGCAGGACTTCGCCGCCAGCGTGGCGGAAGACTTCGTCGTTCTCGACGGCGATTTCCTCCAGGGTTTCCAGGCAATCGCTGGCGAAGCCCGGGCAGACCACGTCCACGGTCCGGACACCCTCGCCCGCCAGGCGTTCGAGGGTTTTGTCGGTGTAGGGCTGCAGCCACTCTTCGCGGCCGAAGCGCGACTGGTAGGTCAGCAGCCAGTCCTGGTCGGCCAGCTCCAGCCGCGCCGCCAGGGCGCGGGCGCCGGCCTCGCACTGGCGCGGATACGGGTCGCCGGCGGCTTCAAAGCGCTTGGGCAGGCCGTGGAAGGACATCAGCAGGCGATCGGCGCGGCCGTGCAGGTCCCAGTGCGCGCGCACGCGCGCTTCCAGGGCATCGAGCCAGCCGGGGTCGAGGTGGTAGTCGGCGACCAGGCGCAGCTCCGGCGTGCGTCGCCAGGTCGCCAGTTCCTGGCTGACCGCGTCGTAGACGGCCGCCGTCGTGGACGCCGAGTACTGCGGGTACAGCGGCAGCACCAGCAGCCGCTGCATGCCCTCGGCCTGCAGCTGGCGCAGCACGTCGGGCACCGAGGGGTTGCCGTAGCGCATGGCCAGGCGCACCTGCACGTCCGGCAGGGCGTGCTGCATCTGCCGGGCCAGGCGCTGGCCGTAGACCAGCAGCGGCGAGCCGCCTTGCATCCAGACCGTGGCGTACTTGCGCGCCACCTTCGGCGAGCGCAGCGGCAGGATCACGAAATGCAGCAGCGGGCACCACAGCCAGCGCGTGAGTTCGACCACCCGGTGGTCGTGCAGGAACTGCGCCAGGTAGCGGCGCACGGCGGCGCTGGTCGGGGCGTCGGGCGTGCCCAGGTTGACCAGCAGCAGGGCCGTGCGGCCGGGGCCGGGCACGGAAGTCGGGGCATCCAGGTAGGGTTTCATGGGAGACGGTGATTGTCGGCTGCGGTCAACTTATCATCCAGGCGGTGAAGGCGTGGCTCACCCAGGGTTCATGGCCCGCGCCCATACTCGGCCCCGTCGCGACTTTCCCCGGAGACAACCCCATGACCCGATTCCTGGCCCCGTTCATCGCCGCGTTCGCGCTGGCCCTTACCGCCGCCCCGGCCCTCGCCGGCGAGAAAGAGGAAGCCAAGGCCGCCGACGCGGCCCGCGTGCTGGCCGAAATCATGCGCATCCCGGAGACGGCCATTCCCGAGAAGATGTTCGACGAAGCCTATGCGATCGCGGTCATCCCGGACGTGGTCAAGGCCGGTTTGATCATCGGCGGCCGCGGCGGCAAGGGCCTGATCTCGGTGCGCAGCGCGGACGGCACCTGGTCCAACCCCAGCTTCATCAAGCTCGGCGGCGGCAGCGTCGGCTTCCAGGCCGGCGTGCAGTCGGCCGACGTGATCCTGGTGTTCCGCTCCGAGCGCGGCATCAACGACATCGTCAACGGCAAGTTCACCCTGGGCGCCGATGCCTCGGTGGCCGCCGGCCCGGTGGGCCGCAGCGCCCAGGCCAGCACCGACGAACAGCTCAAGGCCGAGATCTACAGCTATTCGCGCGCCCGCGGCCTGTTCGCCGGTGTCGCCCTGGACGGCACCTGGCTGCGCATGGACCACACCGCCAACCAGCGCGTCTACGGCAACAACACCACGCCGCGCCAGATCTTCGAGGGCCGCACCCCGTCGGCGCCGACCGCGGTGGTGGATTTCCGCGACCGGCTCGAGGAAAACACCGTTTCCCAGGACTGATGGCCAGGGCGGCCGGGGCCGGGCTGCGCTAGACTCCGGCCATACCTAATTCGCGGGACGAAGGCAGATGGGCAGTTTCAGCATTTGGCATTGGGTGATCGTCCTCGTCGTGGTCGTGCTGGTCTTCGGCACCAAGAAGCTGTCGAACGTCGGCAAGGACCTGGGCGAAGGCATCAAGGGCTTCAAAAAGGGCCTCAAGGACGGCGACGAGACGCCGCCTTCGCAGCTGGGCAGCGAACGCCGCGACGCCGAAGAAGCGCCGCGCGAAGGCGCGTCGCAGGACAGCCAGCGCAAGGATTCCTGAGCCCGGCCCCCGGCCGGCCCCGCTGCCGCCATGTTTGACCTGGGTTTCAGCGAGCTGCTGGTGATCGCGGTCGTGGCCCTGGTGGTGCTCGGGCCCCAGCGCCTGCCCAAGGCCGCGCGGTTCGCCGGCCTGTGGGTGCGCAAGGCGCGCGCGCAGTGGTATTCGGTGAAGTCCGAGTTCGAGCGTGAGATGGCCGCCGAGGACCTCAAGCGCAGCATCGGCGATCCCACGCGCGAGCTGCGCCGCGATGCCGAGGACATCCGCCGGGAGCTGGACGACACCAGTGCCCAGGTCGGCGCCGGCCTGCGCGAAGTCCGGGCCGATGTCGAAGCCCGGGACCCGCCCGCGGCCGGCAAGGCCGCCGACGCCGGCCCGCCGCCCGACGACGTGACCGGCGACGGGCAAGCCGCGGACGAACCAACGCAACCCTCCCTGCTGCCGCCGCGCCGCGATGACTGACGCCGCCCCGCCGCGCGAAGAAAGCCTGATGGGCCACCTGCTGGAGCTGCGCTCGCGCCTGCTCAAGGGCGTGCTGGCGGTGGTCGTGGTGTTCGTGGCGCTGATTCCCTTCGCCAACGACATCTATTCCCGGCTCACCTCGCCGCTGCTGGCGGTCCTGCCGGCCGGGACCCAGCTGGTGGCGATCGAGGTCGCCTCGCCGTTCTTCATCCCGATCAAGGTGGCGTTTTTCGTCGCCGTCCTGCTGGCGATGCCGGTGCTGATCTACCAGGCCTGGGCGTTCGTGGCGCCCGGCCTGTACGAGCAGGAAAAACGCCTGACCCGGCCGCTGCTGGGCGCGGCGATCGTGCTTTTCTACGTCGGCTGCACCTTCGCCTACTTCCTGGTGATGCCGACGGTGTTCGCGTTCCTGGCCGGCACCACCCCCGACGGCGTCGCCTGGACACCCGACATCACCCAGGTGCTGGATTTCCTGCTGGTGCTCTTCCTGGCCTTCGGCCTGAGCTTCGAGATGCCGGTGGCGGTGATGGTGCTGGTGCTGCTCAAGGTCGTGACGCCGGCGCAGCTGCGCGAAGCGCGCGGCTACGTGATCGTCGGCGTGTTCGTGCTGGCCGCCATCATCACGCCGCCGGACGTGGTCTCGCAGATCCTGCTGGCGGTGCCGATGTGGCTGCTCTACGAACTGGGCATCCTGGCCGGCGCGCTGCTGTCACGGCCGTCCAAGGCGGGCTGAGCCGTGCGTCCTTCCGGCTTCTGGCGCCGCTACGCCGCCTACAGCTTGGACCTGCTGGCGCCGCTGGCGGTTTCGGTGCCGCTGCTCTGGGGCACCGGCCTGAAGATGATCGCGCGCACCGACCTGCACATGGCGCAGGCCCAGCTGCGCATGTTCGAGCTGATGGACGCGGCGATGCTGCGCCGGCCGGACCCGGTCGGGGAACTGCTGGCCTGGAGCCACGACCCGGCCCTGCGCGAGGCCCTGCTGGCCATCATCGCCGTCTGGATGCAGTCGCTGGGCATAGCGGCCGCCGTGATCGTGGCGCTGTCGGCGCTGTGGTTCATCGGCTTCGAAGCCTCGCCCTGGCAGGCCAGCCCCGGCAAGCGCCTGGCCGGCCTCAGGGTCACCACCGGCGACGGTGGCCGGCCGGGCCCGGCGCGGATCGCGCTGCGCTTCGTCGCCGGCGCGCCGTCCTGGCTGCTGCTGCACCTGGGCCATGCCCTGGCCGGCTGGCGCAAGGACGGCCGGGCACTGCACGACCTGTTGGCCGGCACCCGCGTGGTGCTCGAACCGGCGGCATCCGCGGCCATGCCGCGCTGGGCCCGCTACTGGCTGTGGGCCCAGGCGCTGGCGTTGGCGGCGCTGTTCACCGCGGTCGCCACCCAGTACGCGCTGCTGGCGGCCGCGGCCTGGCAGGCCGGCCTGCCCTGAGCCAGGCTCAGGCCTCGACCGTGCCTTCCTGCGGCGACGCGCCGGTCTCGTCGGCCAGGCCGAAGATCTCGCGCCAGCCGTGGTAGTAGAACGCGAACATCAGCGCGTACACGCCCAGCATCACCAGGATCATCAGCGGGACCACCACCAGCACCACCAGCACCGGACTGACCATGGCCAGCAGGGTCATGATCAGGCCCAGCAGCAGCAGCACCAGCATGCCGCCGAAGAAGCCGACGATGCCCAGCACCAGGATGAAGCCCAGCAGCGGCAGGAAGTTGCGCAGGGCCGCCAGGGCGCCGGCGACCACGGCCGTGGCGACGTCCACTTCGCGCAGGGCGGCGGTTGCCATGGCCAGCATCTGGGCGTGCACCCAGGTGGCCAGGACGATGGCCAGCACCGGCAGCCACAGGAAGGTCGCCGGCGAGGTGTTTTCGAACAGTACCTGCAGGGCGGCCACGTCCGGCTCGCCTCCCGGCGGGGTGGCCAGGGCGATGGTGAAGTACTCGCGGAAGAACTGTCCGATCGGCGTCAGCAGCAGCAGCGCGGCCAGCGCCAGGTAGGCCAGCGAATAAATCAGCGAGGTCAGGATCAGGCGCTTGCCGCCCTGGCCCTTGCCGTAGGCATTGAAGACGTCGCTGGCCGCCACGGGCAGGCCGCGGTCGGTGGCGTCGATGACCCGGAACAGGCCACCGAGCAGCGGCGGCAGCGCGACCCAGTTCACCAGGGTCATCACCGCCATCACCACCATCAGGCCGGTCATCGACGGCTGCGCCGCCACCTGCAGGAACATCTGGACCATCGTGATCGCCACGACCATCAGGATCACGAAGGCGATGGCGCCGAACAGCGCCTTGGGGTTGCGGCGGCCGACGTCGAGCGACTTGCGCAGCCAGCGGAACGGGGCGGACATGCCGACGGTGGATGGACTCATGGTTTCAGGCTCCGTTGCGGGCGCGCTGGCGCGCCAGGTGGATGAATCGGCGCAGCACCCGCCGCGCGATCGGCGTGGGGCGCACGGCGTCGGCCAGGGTATCCGGGCAGGTGCCTTCCTCGCGCAAGGCGCCGGCGCGCGCATGGATGTAGCGCTTCATGACGTGCACGCTGAATTCGGGGTGGAACTGCACGCCCCAGGCTGCTTCGCCCCAGCGGAAGGCCTGGCAGTCGTCCCGGTCGGAACGGGCCAGCACCCGGGCGCCCGGCGGCGGCTTCATCACGGTCTGCAGGTGCGTGGCCTGGGCCGGGAGCGTGTCCGGGAAGCCGGCGAACAGCGGGTCGGGCTCGGACGCCGCCGTCACCTGGAGCTGCACCGTGCCCATTTCCCGGCCCTCGGGGTTGTCGCCCACCTCACCACCCAGGGCATGGGCGATCAGCTGGTGGCCGTAACAGATGCCGAACAGCGAATGCCCGCCCTCGGCGGCCTCGCGAAGCCAGCCGGCGGTGCGTTCGGACCAGTCCTGGCGGTCGGTGACCATGGCCCCCGAGCCGGTGACCAGCACGCCGGCGTAATCCCCGGGCGAGGGCAGGTCCTCGCCTTCGAAGACCCGGACCATGCGCGATTCGCGGCCCGACAGGCCGGCGGCGACGCGGATCCAGTGGCCGAAGCTGCCGTGGCGGCGCAGGGGCGGGACCGGGTCGCCGGTCTCGAGGACGAGAAAGGGTTTCATGGGGGTCTGGAAAGGCGGCAACGCAGGCGGCCGCTATACTAGCCTGCTTTGGACAGGGCTAAACCGCGATGACCGCACCGACCTTCCAGGAAATGATCCAGCGCCTGAACCAGTACTGGGGCGATCTGGGTTGCGTCCTGGTCCAGCCGCTCGACCTCGAGGTCGGCGCCGGCACCTTCCACCCGGCCACCTTCCTGCGCGCGCTGGGCCCGGAGCCCTGGAACGCGGCCTACGTGCAGCCCTGCCGCCGCCCCACCGACGGCCGCTACGGCGAAAACCCCAACCGCCTGCAGCGCTATTACCAGTACCAGGTGGTGCTCAAGCCCAACCCCGACGACATCCTCGAGCGCTACATCGGGTCGCTCAAGGCCCTGGGCGTGGACCCGCTGGTGCACGACCTGCGCTTCGTCGAGGACAACTGGGAATCGCCGACGCTCGGCGCCTGGGGCCTGGGCTGGGAAGTCTGGCTCAACGGCATGGAGATCACCCAGTTCACCTACTTCCAGCAGGCCGGCGGCCTGGAGTGCCGGCCGGTGACGGGCGAGATCACCTACGGCCTGGAACGCCTGTGCATGTACCTGCAAAACGTGGACAACGTCTTCGACCTGGTCTGGACCGTCGGCCCCGACGGCCAGCCGGTGACCTACCGCGACGTCTACCACCAGAACGAAGTCGAACAAAGCACCTACAACTTCGAACACGCCGACGTCGAGGAGCTCTTCCACCGCTTCGACGCCTGCGAGCGCGAGGCCCTGAAGCTGGTCGAGCTGGGCCTGCCGCTGCCAGCCTACGAACAGGTCTGCAAGGCCTCGCACAGCTTCAACCTGCTCGACGCCCGCCGGGCGATTTCGGTCACCGAACGCCAGCGCTACATCCTGCGTGTGCGCACGCTGTCGCGCGGCGTGGCCGAAGCCTACTTCGCACAACGTGAGAAGTTGGGATTCCCCGGACTCAAGAGCAAGGAGGCCCCCAATGGCTGATTTCCTGCCGCTGCTGATCGAGCTTGGCACCGAAGAGCTGCCGCCCAAGGCGCTGCCCGAACTGGCCCAGGCCTTCCATGCCGGCGTGCTCAAGGGCCTGGCGGCGCGCCGCATCGTGGTCCGGGAAGACAACACCGGCGAGGTGCCCACCGGCCCGCTGTACACACCGCGCCGCCTGGCGGTCTACCTGCCGGCCGTGTCCACCCAGCAGCCCATCCAGCACAGCGAAGTGCCCGGCCCGTACACCAACATCGGCCTGGACGCGCAGGGCCAGCCCACGCAGGCGCTGCTGGGCTTCGCCCAGAAGAACGGCGTCGACTGGACCAAGCTCGACCGCGTCACCGACGCCAAGGGCATGCGCTTCGTGTTCCGCAGTTCGCGTCCCGGCTCGGCCACGTCCGAGCTGCTGGCGGAGATCGTCGCCGAAGCGCTCAAGGCGCTGCCGGTGCCCAAGCCGATGCGCTGGGGCGAGCGCGACTTCGCCTTCGTGCGCCCGGCGCACTGGCTGGTCATCCTGTTCGGCCGCGATGTCGCGCCGGGCGAGGTGCTGGGCCTGAAGTCCGACCGCATGAGCCGCGGCCACCGTTTCCACCACGCCAAGGGCGTGTGGCTCAACGAGGCCGGCGAATACCTGCAGGCGATGCGCGAGGCCAAGGTGCTGGCCGATCCGCGCGAGCGCCGCCAGCGCGTGCTTGCCGAGATTCGCGCCGCGGCGAAGCAGGCCGGCGGCGAAGCCCGCGTGCCGGACGCGCTGCTCGAGGAAGTGAACTGCCTGGTCGAGTGGCCCAAGGCGGTGCTGTGCAGCTTCGAGCCCGACTTCCTGCGGGTGCCGCCGGAAGCCCTGGTGCTGACGATGGAAACCAACCAGAAGTTCTTCCCGGTGATGGACGCCGACGGCAAGCTCACCGAGAAGTTCATCGGCATCGCCAACATCGAGTCCAAGAACCCGGACGAGGTCCGCAAGGGCTACGAGCGCGTCATCCGCCCGCGCTTCGCCGACGCCGCCTTCTTCTTCGACGAAGACCTCAAGCAGGGCCTGGCCTCGATGGCCGAGGGCCTGGCCAGCGTCACCTACCAGCAGAAGCTCGGCACGGTCGCGGACAAGTCGGCGCGGGTGGCGGCGCTGGCACGCGAGATCGCGTCCAGGGTCGGCGCTTCGCCGGCCGACGCCGACCGCGCGGCCGTGCTCGCCAAGGCCGACCTGCAAAGCCGCCTGGTCGGTGAATTCCCGGAGCTGCAGGGCACGGCGGGCCGCTACTACGCCGCGGCGGCGGGAGAATCCGAGGCCGTGGCCGCCGCGATCGACGAGGCCTACCAGCCGCGTTTCGCCGGCGACGCCATCGCGCCCTCGCCGCTGGGCCGGGCGCTGGCCATCGCCGAACGCCTGGACACCCTGGCCGGCGGATTCGCCGCCGGTCTCAAGCCCACCGGCAACAAGGACCCGTTCGCCCTGCGCCGCAATGCCCTGGGCCTGGCGCGCACCATCATCGAAGGCGAGCTCGAGCTCGACCTGCCGGCGCTGGTCGACGCCGCCGCGGCCAACCTGCCCGCGGGCGTGTCGCTGGATAAGCGCGAGCTGCTCGACTTCATCGTCGACCGCCTGCGCGGCTACTACGCCGACCAGGACGTGCCGACCCTGCAGTTCGAAGCCGTGGCCGAAGTGCGTCCCGACTCGCTGCTCGACTTCGACCGCCGGCTCAAGGCCATCGCCGAATTCGCGCGCCTGCGCGAATCGGGTGCGCTGGCCGCGGCCAACAAGCGCATCCGCAACATCCTGCGCAAGGTCGAAACGCCGATCCCCGACCGCGTCGATTCGGGCAAGCTGGCCGAACCGGCCGAACAGGCGCTGCACGAGGCCCTGTCCTCGGCCCTGGCCGACACCGACCCGATGCTGGCCAAGCGCGACTACGTCGGCACGCTCAAGCGCCTGGCCAAGCTGCAGGCGCCGGTGGACGAGTTCTTCGACAAGACCATGGTCATGGCCGACGACACCGCCCTGCGCGACAACCGCCTGGCGCTGCTGCGCGGGGTCGCCGACCGTTTCGCGGCGGTGGCAGCGGTCGAGCAGCTCTCGGCAGGCTGAGCCGCGCCAAAACACGCTCACGCCGCCTTGGCAGCCGGGCGGCGGGCTGCGGTTATGCTGTTGCGGTGAAGTCCCCCCGCCTGCACGCGCCAGCGCTGACGCTTGCCCTGCTGAGCCTGCTGCCGGCCCTGCCGGCGGCGGCGCTCGAACTGCGGGCGGTCGAGGTGCGCGGCCTGCAGGACGAAGCCGAACTGGCCAACGTGCGCGCGGCGCTTTCGCTGGTGGCGCTCGACCCGCGCCAGCGCGCCGACCTGGGCGAGGCCCGGCTCGACTACCTGCTGCGCCAGGTGCCGGACGACGTCGCCGTGGGCCTGGAGCCGTTCGGTTACTACGACACCCGCGCCGAAACCGAAGTCCGCCGCAACGGCGAGGCGGTCACCGTGATCGTCACCGTGCGTGCGGGAGAGCCGGTGCGCGTCGACCAGCGCGAGATCCAGGTCACCGGCGAGGCCGGCGCCGACGAGGCCATCACCCGGCGCCTGCGCTGGCTGCGGCCGCGCAAGGGCCAGCCGCTGCGCCACGACCTGTACGAAGCCTCCAAGGCCAGCATCGACGCGCTGCTACGCGAGCGCGGCTATTTCGATGCCCGCCTGCCGGTGCATCGCGTCGAGGTCGATCGCACTGAAGGCCTGGCCGACATCTTCCTGACCTGGGAGTCGGGCGAGCGCTACTCGCTGGGCGAAGCCAGCTTCAGCGGCCACCCGTTCCGCGACGGCCTGCTGGAAAAACTGGTGGACTGGGAGCCCGGCGCGCCCTACGAACAGGCCAAGGTGGTGGACCTGCAGCAGCGGCTGTCGGCACTGGACTATTTCGCCGGCATCGACGTGCAGGCCGAGCCGGTCGAGGGCAGCACCACCGTGCCCGTGGACGTGCAGCTGACCCCGGCCAAACGCAGCATCTACAGCGCCGGCCTGCGTTATTCGACCGACAAGGGCGCCGGCGTCACCGGCGGCCTGGAGCGGCGCTGGGTGAACGACCGCGGCCACAAGCTGCTCAGCACCGTGGAGTTGGCCCAGCGCGGCAACGAAGCCAACGTGGCCTATCGCATCCCGGCCTTCGCCTGGCTCGCCGGCTGGTACACGGCCAGCGCCAGCCTGCGCCAGGACCCGATCGACTTCATCGATTCCGAGGTGTTCGAGGTGATCGGCAGCCGCAGCGGCCAGCTCGGTGCCTGGAACCTGGTCGCCGGCCTGCATTTTCGCCGCGAGCGCTTCGACGACCCCGCCACCGGCAATGCGCTGGCCTACTCCACCCTGGTCTATCCGCAGCTCAGCGCCACCTGGCGCGTGGCTGACGATCCGCTTTACCCGCGCCGCGGCCATTCGCTGCATGTCGAACTGCGCGGCGGCCACACCGGCATCGGTTCGGACATCGACTTCCTGCAGGCGCGCGCCGAAGCCAGCTGGGTTCGCTCCTTCGACTGGCGCAACCGTATCCTGCTGCGTGCCGAACTGGGCACGACGGTGACTGATGATTTCGCCCGGTTCCCGCCCCTGCTGCGTTTTTACGCCGGTGGCGACCAGAGCGTGCGTGGTTACGGTTATCGCGACATCGGCGAACCCTTCACCGGACTCGACGGCCGCCGCTACGTGCTCGGCGGCAAGCACCTGGTGGTGGCGAGCGCGGAGTTCGAACGCATGTTCACCCGCCAATGGGGCGGCGCCGTGTTCGTGGACGCCGGTGATGCCTTCGACGACTTCGGCTCGAACGGGTTCGACATGCAGCTCGGCGTCGGCGTCGGCGTGCGCTGGCGTTCGCCGGTGGGGCCGGTGCGGCTGGACCTGGCGCATGGCCTGGGGGATGACGCGCAGAACGCCATCCGCCTGCACCTGAGCATCGGGCCCGACCTGTGACCACCGACGCCGCCCGCACGCGCGCGCCGCGCCGCTGGCCACGCCGGCTGGCCTGGGCCGTGCTGGCGGCCTTCGCCGCGCTGGCGCTGGGGCTGGCCTGGCTGCTGGCCAGCGGCGGCGGTCGCGACACCTTGCTGTCCTGGCTGCAGTCGCGCCTGGGCGAAGACGCGCTGACCTGGGAATCGGCCGAGGGCACGCTGGGCGGCACCCTCGTGCTGCACGGGGTGCGCTGGCAGGGCGACGGCGTGTGGGTCAGCGCGGACCGGCTGCTGCTGGCGCCGAAACCGGCCGCGCTGCTGACCGGCGCGCTGCGGCTGCAAACCCTGGAAGCGGACCAGGTGCAGGTGTGGCTGGCGCCGAAGCCGGAAGAACCGCCGTCGGCCTGGACCGCCTGGCCGGACATCCTGCCCCGCCTGACCCTGCCGCTGGAGTTGTCGGCCGAGACCGCCACCGTGTCGGGCCTGCGCGTCACGCGCGGCGACGATCCGCTGTTCACCGCGGCAACGTTGACGGCCGAACGCTTCGACTTCGGCAACGACGGCTTGCGCGTGGCGGACCTGCAGGCCAGCGGCGACTGGGGCGATGCACGCGTGCAGGGCCACTACCTGCCGGCGCGGCAATTCAGCACCGAGCTCGAAGGCCGGCTGCGATGGGCGGCCCCCGAAGGCGAGCAGGATGCCCGGCTGCAGCTGTCCGTGCGCGGCGACGTCGACGCCTTGCGCGCCGAGGCCAGCGGCAGCGCCGGTGGGCCCTTCAGCCTGGCTGCCGGCATCGAGGACGGCCGCTCGAAGCAAGCCTGGACCCTGGACGCCCAGGCCGAAGGCATTGCGCCGCACTGGTTCGGCGCCGCCAGCGACGGTGCCCCCGTGGATGCCGTAATTACCCTGGCTGGCGAGGGTGCGACCGGCCGCGGGCGCCTTGGCGTGTCCCAGGGCGACACCGCACTGGCCCTGGAGGACCTGCAGGCCCGGTTCGCAGGCGCCGGCATCGCCCTGGACGACGGCCGCCTGCAGACGCCCTGGGGTGAGCTGGCCGTCCAGGGCGCCTGGGATCCCCTGGCCGAGCAGCCGATCAACCTGACTGCCGGGGCAGACCAGTTGCAGTGGGCGCCGACCGACGGCGGCGAGTCGGTGCAAGCCAGCGGCACGCTGTCGGTACAGGGTTTGCCCGAGGCCTGGACCGCAAGCCTGCAGGCCACGCTGCGGCGCGATGGCGAGCAGGCCCAGCTGAGCGCAAGCGGCGAAGGCGACAGCACGGGCGTGCGCCTGGACGACCTGCGCATGCAGACGCCCGGCGGCAAGCTCACCGGCACCGGCCGCGTGGATTGGGACCCGGCGCTGGCGGTCAAACTGGACGCACGCCTGGATCAACTCGACCCCGGTTATCTGCTGCCGGACTACCCGGGCGCGATCAGCGGCGACCTGCGTGGCGACCTGCGCAGGTCCGACACCGGCTGGGTCGGCAACCTGGCCCTGGCCGACCTGCGCGGCCGCCTGCGCGGCCGCCCGGTGTCGGGCAATGCCACGCTGGCCTGGCAGGGCGAGTCCGGCCAACTGTCGGCCCAGGCCCGCCTGGGCGAAAGCCGCCTCGCCGCCGAAGGCCGGATCGGCGCCACCCTGGCGCTGGATGTTTCGCTGCAGCCACTGCGGCTGGCCGACCTGGTCGAAAACGCCGGCGGCGAGTTGAGGGGCGAACTGCGATTGCAGGGCCCGCGCAACGCACCCGGCCTCGTCGCCGACCTCGAAGCCAGCCAGCTGCGCTGGGGCGAACTGGGCATCGACGCCGGCAGCCTGCGCGGCCAGCTGCCGGCGAACACCGGCGAAGGCAGCGTGGTCCTGGACGCCACCGACATCCGCTACGGCGAGCGCCGCGTCCAGGCGCTCACCCTGCGCGCCGACGGCAACCAGCGCGACCTGGCCCTGCGCCTGGAAGCGCGCAGCAACGACCTGCAGCTGGCGCTGGAAAGCTCGATGCGCCTGGAAGGCGGCGTCCGCCGAGGCGAACTGCGCAGCTTCTCGCTCGACGCGCCGCGTGCGCCGGCCCTGGCCCTGCGCGAACCGGCGGCCTGGTCCTGGGGCAAGGACGCCTTCCGCCTCGAACCCGCCTGCGTCATCGGTGAAGGCGACGGCTTCCTGTGCCTGCAGGCCGACCGCGGCCTGTGGCGCGCCGAGGGCGAGCGCATCCCGCTGGCCCTGGCCCAGCCCTGGCTGCCCGACACCGGCGTGCCCTTGCGCCTGGCAGGTGAGTTGATGCTCGACGCCGAGTTCCGCCAGGGCCCGCGCGGCTGGAACGGCGAGCTGACGCTGGCCAGTGCCGAGGGCTCCCTGGCCACCGAGTCCAGCGACGGTCGCCGCAATCTGCTCACCTACACCGACCTGCAGGCCAAGGCGACGCTCGACCAGGACGTACTGGACCTGCGTGCCGGCGCCCAGTTGAACGAAGAGGGCCTGCTGCTGGCCGAACTGCGCGCCGGCGCCGGCGACGACGGCGAGCTCTCCGGTCGGCTGGCGCTGCGCATGCGTGACCTGACCTGGCTGGAGCTGCTGTCGCCCGACATCGTGCAACCCAGCGGCCGGCTCGAGGGCGAGCTGCGTTTCTCGGGCACGCGCGCCGTGCCGCGCATGGAAGGCTTGCTGGCGCTGCGCGAACTCGCCACCGAACTGCCGGCCCTGGGCCTGGCCCTGGAAGGCGGCCAGGCCGACCTGCGCACCATGGCCGACGGCAACGCCGAACTCAGCGGCAGCGTGCGCTCCGGCGACGGCGTGCTGCAGGTCAATGGTTCGCTCGACCTCTCGCGCGAGCAGCCGCTGCAGCTGGCGCTGACCGGTGAAAACGTCACCTTCTCCGACACCCCCGACCTGCAGCTGGTGGCCAGCCCGGCCCTGGTGATGGCGATGGGCAAGCAGAAGCTGCGCGTGGGCGGCCGCATCGAGGTGCCGCGCGCCCGCGTGGACCTGGAAGCGCTGGACGGCGGCGCCATCAAACCCTCGCCCGACGTGGTGCTGGTGGATGCCGAGCAGGTCCAGGACGAAGGCCCGGCGCTGGACCTGGCGGTGCACATCTCGCTGGGCGATGACGTGCAGCTGCAGGGCTTCGGCCTGGACGGCAGGCTCGCCGGCGCCCTGGACATCCGCCAGGCCCCCGGCCGCACCGCACTGGCCAGCGGCACCCTGCGCGCCAGCGGCCGCTACGAAGCCTACGGCCAGGAACTGCAAATCAAGCGCGCGCGCCTGTCCTATTCCGGCACCCCGGTGGACAACCCCACGCTCGACATCCTGGCCGAACGCGACCGCGGCGAGGTCACCGTCGGCGTGCAGGTGCGCGGCACGGCGCAGCGCCCCATCACCGACGTGGTTTCTTCGCCGGCGATGGACAACACCGAGGCGCTGAGCTGGCTGGTCTTCGGCCGCCCGCTGCAGTCCACCAGCGCCAACGAGTCGAGCCAGCTCGAGGCTTCGGCGCTCGCGTTGGGCGTCGGCGGCAACCTGCTGGCCCAGCAGATCGGCGACGGCCTGGGCCTGGACGCCGCCGGCGTCGAGGACAGCCGCGCCCTGGGCGGCGCCACCTTCACCGTCGGCAAGTACCTCTCGCCGCGCCTGTTCCTGGGCTACGGCATCTCGCTGGTCGGCCGCGGCCAGGTCATCACCCTGAAATACCTGCTCAGCCGCGGCTTCGACATCACCATCGAGTCGGGCACGGAATCGGCGGCGTCGCTCAACTGGCGGACCGAACGATAAGGAGCCGTCATGTCGTCTGCTGCGTCAAACGCCAAACGCGACACCGCCCCGTCGGATGAGAAAACGCTCCAGGGTTTGCTGCGCCGCGTGCGCCGGTCCACCGACGGCAACGGAACGCACGTAAGCCTCGGCGACGTGCTCGAGGCCCTGGGCCCTCGTACCTATGCGCCGCTGTTCGTGGTGCTGGGCCTGTTGATCGTCTCGCCGGTCGGCGATATCCCCGGTGCCTCTGCCGTGCTGGGGCTGGTCGTGGCGCTGATCGCAACCCAGTTCCTCCTGCTTCGCCGGACGCCCTGGCTGCCGCGCTGGGCGCTGGACCGCTCGGTACGCAGTGAATTGGTCGAACGCAGTCTCGGCTGGCTGGAAAAGCCAAGCCGCTTCGTGGACCGCCACCTGCATCCGCGGCTGCGTTTGCTCACCGGCCGTATCGGACGCTACGTGATCGCGGCCTGCTGTCTGTTTGCCGCCCTGCTGCTGGTGCCGCTGGAGTTCCTGCCAGGAGCCAGCACGGTGATCGGCAGCGCCCTGGTCGCCTTCGGCATCGCCCTGGCCACCCACGACGGCCTGGCCGCCCTGGTCGCCTTCGGACTCACCGGCGCTGCGATCGGACTGATCGTTTGGCAGGTGATATAACGCGGCACGCTGACCGGCAGGCACTCACGCAGGTCAGCGGCGTTGTCAGGTATCGGCCTATTCCGTTGAAAAACTAGCTTTCTGGCGGGCGTCAGGGTCCGGCGGTTTGGCCGGATCAGTGATTCTTTGGCCAGGGGAGACGGGAAAATGGGCGCGCAAGCGCCCTTAGTTCTCAAAGGGCCGTTGCCATTGCCGCTTCGGGGCCTTTCGGCATCAACCACGCTGCCATTCTTCGTAAATTCTGTGCGGTTGCCGCCAATAGGAACTCATCACGGGCACTTTTCAGGCCGCGCAGCCGCAACCTGTCTAATCGCAAGATGCGTTTGAGGTGTGCGAACAGCATCTCGACCTTCTTCCGATGCCGCCGTGACTGGGCGTATCTCTTCGTCGTCGACAGCTGGCGCGCCACGTCTCGTGCGGACTCGTTCACCTGGCGGGCGATTCTTCGGTGCGTCGTGTTGGGGCAGCACTTCGACTTCAGTTCGCAGCCGGCGCAGTCGTGAAAGTTGCTGCGATAGATCAGCGTGTTGTCGGCGGTTGGTATGCCGCTGGATCGCAGCGGCTTGCCTTGGGGGCAGCGATATTCGGCCGCGTCCGCGTCCCAAGTGAAGTCGGATCGCCCCAGCGTCCCATCCTTGCGCTGAGCTTTGTCCCAGACCGGCACGTGGGGCTCGATATTCTTCTCATCCACCATCCAGCCCAGCATTTCCGAGGTGCCGTAGGCGGTGTCGCCGATCAGCCGGGTCGGCTTGAGATCGAACCGTTGCTCGACCCGATCGACCATCGTCCGCGTGGCTTCGACCTCGTCGGTTCGATAGGCGGGCGTTGCCTCCACATCAAGGATAACGCCGGCTTTGACGTCGATCAGGTAGTTGGTCGAGTAAGCATAGAAGGCCGGACCGCCCGGCGCCGCGGTCCACTGCGCCGCCGGGTCGGTCAGCGACACATTCTTGGGTGGCGTGCGGGGCGCCTCCGCGTCGTCCAGCGCCTCCAGGTACTCGCGGACCGGGCGCGTGAGCGGTGACTCGCGATCCCAGGCGGCGTCGGCGCCCGGCACGCCCTTCTGCCGGTTGGCATCGGCCTTGATGACGCTGGCGTCGATCGCGAAGCCCTCGCCGCCGACCAGTCCTTCGGCCAGACAGCGCTCAAGCACTTTCTCGAACACGAAGCGCAGGGTGTCGTTGTCGCGGAAGCGGCCGTGGCGGTTCTTGGAGAACGTTGAGTGGTCCGGAACGGCGTCCTCCAGGCCAAGACGGCAGAACCATCGATACGCCAGGTTTAGGTGGACCTCCTCGCACAGCCGGCGCTCAGATCGGATACCAAAGCAGTAACCCACGATCAGCATCCGGATCAGCAGAGCCGGATCAATGGAAGGACGGCCGGTGTGGCTGTAGTGCGGAGCCAGGTGCTGGTGCAACTCGCCGAGGTCCAGAAACCGATCGATGCCGCGGAGCATGTGGTTTGCCGGGACGTGGTCTTCAAGGTTGAAGGCGTAGAACAGGGGCGCTTGCCCGATTTCCTGACGTCCCATCATCGCTGCGAACTCCGCTGGATCGATGGGAAGTCAGTGGACCAGGTTCAGCAGGCAGATTCAACCGAGCTTTTCAATGGAATTGGCCCAAAGCGAACATCCCGCTTGGAAGTGTGTCGTACGCTGCGTTGGGGTAACATTTTCCTCATCTCGAGGTTACCCAGAGTTCTCCCTATGGAACCGTGGTTCGCGGAAGCAACAGCAGTAGATGCTCTCGAGGCGGCAATCTGTTTCACGGTCAGTGACAAGTTCTACTTTGGACCCGATCGCCCCAGCGACCCTGGGGATCTGGCTAAGTTGGTCGTTCCGCTGGTTCCGCCCGACATTTCCCGAGTTGTGCCTTCCCTTGTACGAGTTTCCGAGGCATGGGGACACGAGGATGCTCTCGTAAACTATTACCGACAGATCATCGAACTCGCCCGAGAACACAACAAGAACTTTAACTCGATCCGTCACTACTTCTGGATGAGGGCATTCCTCTGGAATTCCGACGCGGAAGTTAGCGTGTCTTTCCCTTGGTACGACAGCCTTTCAGAGATTGAAGGCCTCTTCGGGAAACTTGAGGGGGTCGACTCGGGTCTCGTCACGAACGACGTTGATCAAGGATGGGCGATGGAGATTCACGCCGAGCAGGGAGCCTTGTTCATTCGAGAGCGGGACCCCGACTCGGACGAGACATACGTTAACGTCCGCGTTCCGCGGCACGAGCTTGTCCGAGAACTCAATCGGCTCAGGCATCAGGCGAAATCTATCGTGTCCTACTTGACGCAAGCGCTGGGTGCAGACGTATGGACAACATATGTGCGCGTCGAGCCGTCCTTTGGTTTCACCGTCTCGTCCGAGCTGCCCCCGGCACCCGTAGCCCCGCCCAAGAGAGCGTGGTGGAGGTTCGGGAAGGGTCTGTGACATTCCATCGCTGAGCCAGGGCCATGTCCGCTCTTGGCATCTTCTGTGGAAAAACTGGGGTCGCGAGAATCTGCCTCGGATTTTTGCGCGCCAGTGGTCCCGACGGCACCCTTCTGAGTCTCCGGATCGCTGCCAAGCGCGCAGACGCCAACTGTCGTGAGGATCAGGCACGCAGCCGTTTAGGCGAGCCGAGTTTTTCAACGAAATAGGCCAGAAGCGGACGTCGGAGTCAGGTCAGGTCAGCTGCGAACTGATTCGGGCCCCGGAGCGGCATCGAGGGAAACGGATTGCTATACCTCAACCGCTAAGCCGGTCTGCTCAGTACATTCCGCATCTGGTCTCGAGATTCATTGATGATTCCGGCCACATTCAGAAGAATGTCCTTGCCAGTGTCCTCACCGAGGCGCCGGCTGGAGATGAATCCCATCATGAGCCCTCCTCCAAACGAGAAAGGAACTTGGAAACTCTTTTCCTCAGCATCTTCTAGGAGTGCCCGCAGTTCCCCGACCCCATCAATGCTGGCCGCAAATTGTTCCCATACACGTAGGCGGGCGGTCTCTACGTTCGCCTGGTCGGTCACCCTTCTGAACTCTTCAGATGCTTCGCCGTCCCCAATGATCACCACTTCAGTCAAGCAGGTGTATGGCTCTGACTTCGGCACTTGAACAAAGGTAGCCTTAACAGCAACGTTTCCTTCGTCATTGAAGCCAGAGTTAATGGACCAGTCAACGTGATAGGTGTCCTCCTGAACTCGTGACAGGGAAGCGTTCGTAACTTTGGCGATGCCGTCAATGACTGCTCTTAGTCCGTCGTCAAAGTTCGTGCGGAAGTCAGCATAGAACTTTCCGCGCGCGAAGATTGGGATTTCGCAATCACGCAAGAGCACGGGCATTACCACGACGCGCTTCTCTTCCAGTTCACGCAGAAGGCCTGCGGACAATTCGCGCTTACACCATTCGGACTGAACTGATTCAGGGGATAGGACAACGAGAAGCGCGCTCGCCCCATCAACTGCATCTTGAATTCTGTCAATCAGTGAGTCGCCAACACTAAGTTCCCAGCGATCAACCCACACATGAACATTCTGTCGGACGAGCTGGACTGCCAGCTTGTCAACGAAGTCCTTGTCCTGATGCGAGTAGCTTATAAATACGGGCACGTCCATCCCCTTCCGGCAGACCAATTGAACCAATTAGACTCAGGAACTGGGCCCTCGCGTATGCGATGGCTACCATTCGGCTACACACCTGAACGGGTGCGATGCGCCCGTCGCAATCCGACGATTATCGCAAAGTTTAGGGCGGGCTGGTCCGTTAGAAAATCCGATGAACACTCGGACTTGATTACCCGGGTCAACGCTGCAAGTGCCGCCCCTTCAGTTGGCACGACGGCACTATGGCGGGACGGAGCCCGATCTGGGTTGGAAGACGGCCTCCTTGAGACACAGTTTTCTTGTAGGCCCAAAGCAGGAACGAGTGTAATACAGGCTAATGCCTGGATCAGTCCGACCCAAGAGACGGCTGGGCGAAGACGCTGAAGACTCACTACATTCACCGACGCGCAAAGCGGCTGATCCCAGGAAGCAGCAGACTATGGACTGTAGTAGCCGAGATCTTCGTAGGGCCCGAGATAATTCGAGATGCGCCTAGGCCGTCGCATGCATGTTGGTCCATTGCAATGACAGACTTACATACTATTCTCAACCCGTTGATCAGATTTGCTCCGGCGGATGAGTATCGCGATCATCGGCACCTACTCGGAAAGCATTCCCATGAACACGCTCCTCGGCAATGCCGTAAGTTCGATCCAGATTGGAATTGAGGATTATCGGTCCACTGATCCACGACGGATGTTGTCCGCTATCCGTAATCTCACAGCTGGCATCTTGCTCTTGTTTAAGGAACGTCTCCGGGAACTGTCTCCCCCCGACTCCGGAGACGTACTGATCATGCATAGCATTCAGCCGGCCCGCGGGTCGGACGGATCTATTCGCTTTATCGGGGCAAAGCGCCGCACGGTTGATGTCCAGCAAATACGAGAGCGTTTTGATGCACTACAAGTACGTGTCGACTGGAAACGATTCGAATCGATAGCGGAAGCGAGAAATAGCGCGGAGCACTTCTGTCTGCAGTTGCCCGAATCTAGAATCAAGGAAATTCTTTCAGACGCGATGCACATCATGCATGGCTTCATTAGGCATGAGCTTCAGCGCGAGCCGGTTGAGCTTTTAGGGGTCGAGACGTGGGGAGTTCTACTTCGGATCGGCGAGATACATTCTGAGGAACTGGCGACGTGCGCTGCGGCGCGGATGGGTATCGATTGGGGTAATGACATTTCGGCTGCCGTCTCTAATGACCTCCGCTGTGCGGGGTGTGAATCAAGGCTTCTCAAGCCGACCCATTCAACGAGTGGCACTCTTTCTTCACGACAGTTCTCTTGCGTCGCATGCGGGATGTCGAGTGCCTATTGCGACCTGATCGAAGCCGCAGTAGGGAGGCATTTCTTTGCCGACCTCTATCATGCGCACACGCGCGGCGGCGAGATGCCAGTCGGCAGTTGCTCAGCTTGCGGGAAGGAAGCCTTCATCTACGACTACGGAGTTTGCGCTGCGTGCGGAAGTGCAGAGTCCGTCTTGCCCTGCCAGTCTTGTGGTGAAGCATTTGAAAAGGAAGAGCTTGACGACGACGACGTCTGCGAGTTGTGCGCGAGCGTCTTGCATCTAAGCTCAAAGGATTAGACATCTGGGCCGGTTCGCTACTCTTGAGATCAGTCCGCTTCGGGTCGGAAACCGACCTGGCGCCAAGGCGGGATTCGTCCAAGAGCGGCCGGTTGGGCGGAAGTAATCATTCAATTGCAGAGGTGATAATGACACCGTTCATGAAGTGAACCTGAGAAGGCCTCCGAACTTTGAGTCACCTCAGTTCTTCCTCCAATTCCTTCTTACTGCTTCTTCCGCTTCTTTAAGGCGATGTATCTATCTCGTTGCCCCCTGTAGTCGATAACGAAACTCCCGAAAGGATGCTCATCTTGAGGATGCCCTTCTTTCCAGCAATGAATGTCCCAGCCACAATCGATGAAATCTGATGCGCCGAAGACAAACTCCAAAGCGTTCGTGAACAGGCACACTGCTTCGAAGTTTGCGTCGTAATCTAATTTTGGCTTGAATCCATGTACATAGTGGTTCCGACAGTCGACAGCATCGTCCAGAATCTCAAGAAGTCCTGGGAAAAGCTCATCGAGTCCCGTGCTCTGCGCACGAAATCTGACTTTCTGCTTGAGCGTCCTATCACCCAGTTTCTTGAGTGCTACAAGAATGCTTGATCGTTCCGGGCTCTCTGGCAAGGGACGGAAGAGTTGATCGGCCAACTTCGCCGCGCTAGCAAGCGCCTCAGGCAACTCAGCTCTCGGATATGCGGTTTCCGGGAAAATATCGAACATGTTCGCCGCGGCAACAATTCGGTCTATTGAATAGCCTTTCCTAGCAAGCGAAGCCCTGAAGCGCCATCGAGCACCCCTTCGTTCCTCGTCGGTGCGGGCATACTCCGAAAGAACTCCTTGAAGCTGTTCGCGTTGCTCAAGAGTGCATAGCAGAACATCTCGTGGTCCTGGCCGGCGGTCGGGTCTGCGACTCGGCCGGTGCTTCGTCTCAAAACTACGCACCAGGTCTAACCCGACTCCATCTGACTCGTCGACAAGTCCGAGCCTAATGTCACTCAAATCTTGAGGTCGCCCAATCGTAGTTTCAAAGAATCGCACGAGATTGGATAGGCCATCCAGCGCTTCACGAAGGATTCTTGGCTCAAAGAACTCGAGCCGAACTTGCACTCGATTTTCGATTCGAACTCCTCTCGGCCCACCAAATGATTCGACTGGCCTGTGACTCGCAATGACTACTCCATCGGGCACTTCAACCCGAGCCAGCTCAAAGCGGCCTGTGAAGTATTTGATGATCGGGACATCGCCAAGATTGAGCGGGCGAATCTTTTCTTTGTCTCGCCTTAACAACTCTTTGAAAGGCTCCGGATTGAGAACGGAACCAAAGTCGTCAAACTCATAGAAGACGGAGATCGCATCCTTCATGAAGAAGGAAATGGTAGAAATCGAAACATCCGACTCCGAGAGCGTTCGGCTTCCGAGGCAAACGTAGTGCGGGAAAAGTGTCGCCACGCTCTTTGCTTGATGCTCGCTTGGTGTCTTGGGCGCCCCCATTGATGCGTTTCGGATGTCCTGCAGAACACAGTCGAGAACAGACACGCTCCTGCCATCAAATAGCTCGCCTGTTACCGTGCGGTATGCGTCCGGAACTGGAGGGAACTGCTTATCGGCAAATAGCCGCAGTTTGGAGTTCTTGCCGGAGAGCAGCAGCGCCCCAAAATAGCACTCGCCATGCAACCAAAATTTGCCACTTAGTTCCTCGGTCACGATCATTTCCTCGAGCGGGTATTCAGGGAGCGGCGATGACTGCAGTGGGTCGGAAGCCGCCCTAGGGCAGGGTCAACCTCCGGCCAGGAGCAGACCGATCTTATCTGGGTAGTGGTAGGCAGCTTGCGTATGCACCGCACACTGAGACGACTTCACTTTGCAGTGTTGAGACACCCGTAAGAATTGCCAGGTGCTGAAAAGCAAGAACAGCGAGGCCGTTGCTGCTACGGAACATCTGGTCGAGCAGCGCCTGCGGTGCTTCAAACTTCGTCCAGTGAACTGCGTGAATTCCCGAGTGCACGAATGAGTTGAGCGGAAGCCATGAGCTTTCCTTGAACTCGCGGAGCGAGACCATGAGATTGGCCAGGCTTGGCTCTTCGTTGATTGCGCCAAGCATCTCGGCGGTCAGAGGGATGTTCTTGGTGGCCTGCTGGGATTCGGCGGACAGGTGTGATGAGAGCTTCTCAACCTGAAAGTCGCTCGCGCAGTGTAGCGACCAGACGCCCCGCAACAGCGCTTCGAACTGACTACGGAGAACTGCTGCCGAACCAAGCGCCAAGCCTGAATCGCACAAAATACGAACGGATGCACCGAAGTGGAGCGAGGTAATTGCCAGAGTTCGACTGAGACTGTAACGATCGGACGATTCGAAGGGTGGTAGATCGACCAAGTCGGTTAAGTGGCCAATCAGCTCCTCCGCTCTAGTTCTGTCCATTTACGCGCTCGCCGGAACTGGGGATTTGTACAAAGTATAGATGTCCGCTTCGGGTCGAAACCGGACTCCCTGCACAACATGGCAGCGACCGAAGGTCGCCGCCCGCGCACGCGGTGGGTCAGCGGTATCCCTGCGCCTGCAGCTTGAACAGGTGCGCGTAGTGGCCGTCCTGCGCCATCAGCGCCTCGTGGTCGCCGCGTTCGATGATGCGGCCGTCCTGGATGACGATGATCTGGTCGGCCATGCGCACGGTCGAGAAGCGGTGCGAGATCAGGATGGCGATGCGGTTCGTGGTCAGTTTGCGGAAGTGTTCGAAGATCGTGGCTTCCGCTTCCGCGTCCATGGCCGCGGTCGGCTCGTCCAGCACCAGGATGTCGGCGCCCGAACGCATGAAGGCTCGGGCCAACGCGATCTTCTGCCACTGGCCGCCGGAGAGTTCGCGGCCGTCGCGGAACCACTTGCCCAGCTGGGTATCGAAGCCGCTGGGCAGGGCTTCGATGAAGGGCGTGGCCATGCCCATGTCGGCGGCCTGCTGCCAGCGCTGGCGGTCCTCGAAATGGTCGACGTCGCCCACGCCGACGTTCTCGCCCACGCGCATCTGGTAGCGGGCGAAGTCCTGGAAGATCACCCCGACCCGCTGGCGCAGGGTGGCATCGTCCCACTCGCGCAGGTCGCGGCCGTCGAGCAGGATCCGTCCCTCGTCCGGGTCGTACAGGCGCGTTAGCAACTTGATCAAGGTGGTTTTGCCGGACCCGTTCTGGCCGACCAGGGCCAGCGATTCACCGGGGCGGATGTGCAGGTCGATGGCCTGCAGCGCCGGTGCCTCGCCGCCGGGATAGGTGAAAGAGACGTTCTCGAAGCGGATGCCATCCTCGGGCTCGGGGCCGCACTGCGCCGTGCCCAGCGAGGCCGGCACGGGCGTGTCGAGGTAGTCGTAGAGCGTGGACAGGTAGAGGTTGTCCTCGTACATGCCGCCGATCGCCGACAGGATCGCCGCCACCGCCGCCTGCCCCTGCCGGAACAGCATCAGGTACATGGTCATCTGGCCCAGCGTGATGCGGCCGACCACCGCGGTCAGCGCGATCCAGCCGTAGGCCGCATACAGGGTGAGCGTGCCGATCAGGCCGAGCACGAAGCCCCAGCCGTCGCGACGGATCGCCAGCTGGCGGTCTTCGCGGTAAAGCGTGTGGAAAATGTTCCGGTAGCGATCCAGCAGCAGCGGGCCCAGGCCATACAGCTTGACCTCCTTGGCATGGTCCTCGCGCGCCAGCACCGTCTCCAGGTACATCTGCATGCGGGTTTCCGGCGAGCGCCAGCGGAACAGGCGGAAGGCATCGCCGGAGAACTTGGTCTCGGCCAGGAACGCGGGCAGGCCCGCGAGCAGCAGGACGGCCACGGCCCAGGGCGAGAACTGCGCCAGCAGCACGCCGTAGCTGACCAGCGAGATACCGTTCTGGGCCAGGCCGAAAGTGCGCGTCACCAGTGACAGCGGCCGGCTGGAAGCCTCGCGCCGGGCGCGGGTGAGCTTGTCGTAGAACTCCGAGTCCTCGAAGTGCGCCAGCTGCAGGGTCAGCGCCTTCTCCAGGATCATCACGTTCACGCGTTGGCCCAGCTGCGCCCGCAGGAGCGACTGGCACAGCGAGATGCCGCGCTGCGCGCCGGCCAGGCCCATCACCAGCACCGCCTCGAGCGCGATCAGCCAGAACACCGGCGCCATCGCCACCGGCTCGCCCGCCGCGGCCGCGCGGCTGGCCACGACGACCGCATCGATGATCAGCGCGCCGACGTAGGCGATGCCCGCCGGCAGCAGGCCACCGATCAGGGTCAGCAGCCCCAGCCAGAGCGTCAGCGCGCGACTGGTGCTCCACACCAAGGCCAGCGCCCGCCCGCTGAAACGGAACACGCCGAAGAAGCTGCGGGTGAAGTCACCGCTCTCGGGCGTGCCGGTGGGTCCGTGGTGCGCCAAGCGTGATACCTGCGATCGGGCATCCGGCGGGATGCGGAGCCGCCATCATTGGGGCCCGCCCGCATCGATGCAACCGGAGGCCGGCGGCAGGAGACGCGAATCCCGGGAACAACTCAATCCGACGGTGACCGGAGCCTGTATCGCATCCCCTTGACCCGCGTCGCGTCCAGCACCAGCGAAACAACCCGACCGGCCTGATCGCGCTCGAATCGCGTCGTGTAGATGCTCGGTCCCTGGAAGGCGTCGGTTTCGCTCTTCGGCTCGATGATTTCCTCGGCGGCACCCCGGCTGGCCACGTACACGCGGCTGCCGTCCACGCGCACGTACAGCACGACGTCGATGTCCTCGCCCTCATAGGTGCCGGCGTACGCCGCCACCTGGGTCTCCGTCGCCCAGGTGGCAGGCGTCCACCGGAACAGGTCTTCACCACCGGACGTGTTGTTGGTGATGTCCCAGGCACTCATCACCAGGTCGGATTCACCGGGCTTGAAGCTCAGCACGTAGGTGGCGCCATCGAACTCGGAAGTGAACTGTCCGTCGCCGATCGGCGTCAGCGCGGGCATGGGCTCGCTGCCCTGGGGCGTGATCCGGAGGGTGTCGCCGGCAACGCTGATGGTCGCCCTGAAGTTTCCGCGCGCGTTGCGATACTCGCCGGCGTAGGCCCGCAGTTCATCGGTGGCCAGCTTCACGGGCGGGCCCGGCATGGGGGCGGCGTCCGTCGAGGGGCTCGCCTGCGGGTCCGGCGTGGTCGTGGCCGGCGCCGAGGGCCCCACGTACAGCCGGGCCACGTCCGGGCCGAAGCTCTCCATGCCCGGATAGAAGTTGCACAGCGTCGCCACCGACAGCGCCGTGCCGGCCACCTGTACCAGGTAGGTGTATTCGCCGACCCCGTGGAAAGCCACCAGGGGAATGCCGCGATGCTGGCGCCGGAACACGCCGAAGGAAAACGATGCCTGTCCGGCGTCGGTGGCCTGCGGCGGTGCCCCCGCTTCCAGCGATCGCAACAGGTCCGCCAGGCCCAGGGCGGGATTTCGCAGTGCCGCATCCCATCGGACGATGTCCTGGAGATTCGTCGTCACCGAAATTCCGCCGGTGGGGCTGCGGCGATAGCCAAGCACCCTGCCCCAGCCCCCGGTGCCTGCTTCGCTGAACAAGGCGTGCCCTGGGTAGGCCCCGGCCTGGCTGGCACCGATGCGGGTATGGGTCATGCCCAAGGGCTCGAGCAACGTCGCGTGCAGGTAGTCGTGCAGCGAGCCACCGGTCTTTCGCTCGACCAGGATCTTGAGCAGGCCGTAGTCGGTATTGCTGTACATCTGGCCCTGGCCCGGCGGGAAGCCAAGCTTTCCCCAGCGATGCAGTACGCGGAAGAACTCGTCTTCTGAAACCGGCGTTTCCATCGAATTGAACGCGGGGTCGAGCACGCCGTAGTCGGCCAGGCCACTGGTGTGGTGCAGCAACTGGCGCACCGTGACGGCGGAGGCGTAGGCGGGCAGCTCGGGCACATGCTTGCGCACCGCATCGTCCAGGCCGAGCTTGCCGTCGCGTGCCAGCATCGCGACGGCAAGGGCGACGAACACGCGCGTCTCGGAGTACGGAAGCCAGTGCACCGTGTCGTCCCGGCGCTCGACCGCGAGCGCCACGTCCGCCATGCCGTAACTTTTCTGGAAGAGGACCTTGCCGTCCTCGATGACGGCGACGCTGCAGCCGGGCGTCGACGGGCTGTCGTAGCGTTCGAAGATCGCGTCGACCGCGCCGGGCGGAGGCGACAACCTGAGCACGGCGGCCTGGGCCTGGCCGGCCAGGCCGGTCGCCAGGGCCACGAGGGGGAACACTGCATGCCGCTTGGGCTGGAAGGTCATGGCCTGGCTTGTCCTGGGGGTATCCGATGAAGGGCTCCAACGTGGCCGGGCGGGAATTGCGGACTTCGCCGAGGCGGGGGCCAAAGAAAAAGGCCGCCCCGGGGGGCGGCCTTCTTCCTGCAACGCTGGCGTGGCCTCAGAAGCTGAAGCGCAGGCCCAGGCTGCCGCTGTTGCGTTCCTGCTGGTCGTCGCTGAACCGGCCGCTGTAGGCCAGGAAGGCGGTCAGGTTGTCGCTGACCTGCCAGTTCACGCCCAGGTCGGCGCTGATCCAGTCCTTGGACGGAGTGAAGCCCGGCATGGTGAAACGGCCCGGCATCGAGTTCGAGCCGGCGTTGACGAACAGCTGGTCGTCTTCGGACTCCTCGTTGTGCGCCACGCGCAGGAACGGCCGGACGGTGCCGGCGTTGCCCATCAGCTGGTAGCCGACGCGGGTGACCATCGAGTCGCGGTCGAAGCCCGAGTAGTTCATCGAGGTGGCGCTGCCGCTGTCCTCGGCGAAGCCGTCGACTTCCTGCTGCACCCAGGACGCGCCCACGAACGGGCCGTGCTGCATGCTGCCCATCTCGAACAGCCAGCCCAGGCCGAGCTCGGCGCCGAACAGCGAGGCGTTGGTGGAACCTTCTTCCTCGCGCACCGACGGGCCCAGCACGATGCCGCGGCTGACGTCGATCGAGGTGCTGCCGCCGCTGACCGCGCCGTGCACGTAACCGCCGCCGCCGAAGCGCAGGGTGCCGTGCAGGGAGCCGATGACCGAACGGCCGTCGAGGTTGCCCATGCCGGTGTCGGTGTCGTGGTTGCCCAGGGTGATGCCGAAGCCCCAGTAGGCGTTGTCGGTGATCCGGTGGTTGGCGCCGACCGACAGGCTCAGCACGTCGGCCTCGGCGCCCGGGACGGCGGCGCTGGCGTCGAAGTCCTGCTGGCCGTACTGCACGGTGGTGTAACCACGCACGGTGCCGGTTTCACGATCGAGCTGGAAGTCCGACATCACCTCGTCGTTGATGGCGCGGACGTGGTTCTCGTTGATCTGCACGCCGGCCTCGCCCGCCATGGAGAACTGCACCGGCGCGGCGATGGTCGACATCACCACGTTGGCCAGCATCGCGTGCGCGGCGCCGGTCGGGTGCACGCCGTCGGCGAACAGCCAGGTTTCGTTGGTGCCCGGCGCGTAGCCGGCCGGCAGGCCGGAGCCGGCCGGGCCACAGGCGATCGAGCTGGGCGGGTTGCAGGCCATGCCGGTGACGTTCTGGAAACCGAAGCGGCCCGGGTTGGCCATGATTTCGCTGATCAGGCCGAAGGTGTTGATCGGGATGATGCCGTCGCCCAGCTGGGCCAGGCCGGTGTTGAGCGCGCTGTTGTAGACCACCGTGATCTGCGACACCGACGAGGCGTTCGCGGTGCCCGCGAACTGCGGCGTGGCGCCGAGGTTGGGCAGGTTGTAGACGATGACGTAGTTGGCGCCGGCGGCCTGCAGGCGGCCGATCTGCTGCACGTAGGCGGTCGCGGCGGCGACGGTGTTGGCCTGGGCATTGGCCGGGTCAAGGGTCAGCGTCGCGAAGATGTCGTTGGCACCGCCCCAGATGCTGTACAACGCGTTCGGGTCGGCGACGCCGCCGGTCAGCGACAGGTACTGGGTGACCTGGGCGGAAATGTTGGGCACCGGGTTGAGGCAGGGGCCGGCGGCATTCACGCAGGCGCCGCCCCAGGCGAAGTTCGGGCCACCCGACAGCGAATTCAGGCCAGGCAGGCCGAACGCCGCCGCGATGATCTCGGCGGCGACCGGATCGGGGTTGGTGGTGAAGCTGTTGCCCGCGGGCAGGCCCTGCGCCTGGGCGATGTTGCCCGAGTCACTGAGGCTGTCGCCGAAGACGTAGAAACCGGTGAACTCCTGGGCCTGGGCAGCGCCGGTGCAACCGAGCGCCAGGGCCAGCGCGCCAGCGAGTTTGTGGGAACGGGGCATGTGAGACTCCTTGGAAAACTTGGACTTGATAGATGACCACGTGCCCAGGGTCTCCTTCGTGCGCGCCGGCGGGAACCGGTGCACACGCCCTCCCTTGAGCCGCTGCCGGCCACATTAATCCAAAGGCCGGTTCCATACCACCGGGTAGGGTCAGGGCGCGACCCGGGCACCACGCAGGCGCGGCTTGCCGTCGACGATTTCGGTCCAGGCCAGCCAGGCCTCGCCGCCGCGCAGCTGAAGCCGCGGGAAACCGGTGCCGCGGCCCCGGCCCGCCAGGTCGGCCACCTTCAGGCGCAGGTGTTCGGCGGCCAGGTCGGGGCCATGGCGGGTGAGCCACAGCGATTGCCGGCCGCCGCGCTCTTCGATCCACGCGGTCCAGACGCCGGAGGCGTCCACGGCGACATCGACGCGGCCCTGCAGGCTGTCGCCACGGGCGACGATGGTCGGCGCCTGGAAGCTGCGGCCACCCGTATCCGACCGCGCCAGTCGCAGCGACGGCGTACCGCCCGCCGCGGTGTACCAGGCCACCCAGGCCTGGTCGCCACGTGCCGCGATGGCCGGACCGTTCACCGGGCAGGCCGGCATCATCCAGCGGTCGTCGTGCACGGTCACCGGCGCCTGCCACCGGCCGTCTTCGAAACGCGCCACGGCGATGTCGCGGATCTCGCCCTCGGCGCGGTCGCGATAGGCCAACAGCACGCCGTCGCCACTACGCGCACTGTCGGTCTGGCAGCAGTCGCAGGTGCTGGTGTCGAGTTCGGTTTCGGCCTGCTTGCCCTGGGCGGTGAACACCGCGGTGCGCAGGGTCATGGCGCCGCCGTGGCCGGCATGGTCGCCATGGCCACCGCCGCCGGTGTGCCGGCCGTCGAGCCAGGCGATGCCCAGGCCCCCGCCCGGCTGCGGCCACAGGGTGGCGAAGCCGTGTTCGGTGGGCGTGCCGTCGTCGTGCACGGCGGGCATTTCGCGCCAGGTTTTTCCGCCGTCGTGCGAAGCCTGCAGGCGCACGTCGTAGGCATAAGGCGCGTCGCCGTTCTTGACCAGCACGTGGGCCCAGAGGCTGCCGTCTTCCAGCACCTGCAGGGCCGGGAAGTCGGCCCAGTTCACGAACCAGTCCTTGCCCTGGGCCGCCACCTGCGTTGGCTGCCAGTCACCGCCTCGTGGGTAGCGCGAATAGGCGAGCCGGTGGCCGCCATCGTCGCGCCGCTCGATCCAGCTCAGCACGAGGTCGCCGCCGGGGGCGAGCGACAGGTTGGGCTGGGCCGATTCCGGCGGCGCCGGCAGCGCCCACTCCGAAACGGTGGCGGCCTGCAGCGGCAGGGCGAGCAGGAGCAAGGCGAACGGGACGGTTTTCATGCCGACAATCTAGCCGCCGGGGGCGTCGCCGTCACCGTGCCGGTAGCCCAGGTGTTCGTGCAGGGCCGCCAGCTGGGTGCGGAACCGGCGTGCCTCCCAGGCAACGAGCCGCCAGCCCAGGTCCAGCAGCAGCGCGAACCCCAGGCCGCCGACGAGACCCCCGACCACCAGGGCATTGATATGCGTGCCGACGGCGCTGGCGCCTTCGCCGTAGCCGGTCAGGCCGATCAGCCAGGCGCCCAGCCGGTGCGTGCCGTAATAAATGGGCGCCAGGGTCAGCGGGTTGGTCACCATCTGCAGCGCGGCCATCACCGTCAGGTTGCCTCGCAGCCAGATCGCCGCCGCCAGGCCGATCGCCAGCTGCAGGCCATACACCGGCATCAATGCGATCACGGCGCCCGAATACAGCGACACCAGCACGTGCTGGCGCTTGAACGACCACAGGTAGGGCCGTTTGCGCGCGGCTTCGGCGAACCATTTGATCACCGGATAACGCGCGATGTTGGCGCGCCGCGGCAGCGGCCGCAGCCAGCGCCGCAGGCGGCGCCGGCGCGCCAGCCAGCGGCGATGCAGGGGATGCGAACGAACGGGCATGCCTGGGTCGCGTCGCCTCAGGCGACGCGACGACCCTTGCGCCGGGCCAGCTGCACCAGCAGCAGGGAAATCGCCGCCGGCGTCATGCCCGGGATGCGCTGGGCCTGGCCGATGGTTTCCGGACGCACGCCGGCCAGCTTGCCCTGCAGCTCGGCCGACAGGCCGGGCAGGCCGGCGTAGTCGAAGTCGTCGGGGATGCGGGTGTCTTCGTGGCGGCGCTGGCGTTCGATTTCGTCGCGCTGGCGGTCGACGTAGCCGGCGTACTTGACGCCGATCTCGACCTGCTCGGCCACGGCCGGGTCTTCGACGCCGGGACCCAGCGAGGCCATCTGCATCAGGGCGGCATAGTCGAGCTCGGGCCGCTTCATCAGGTCCAGCGCGGTGCATTCGCGGCTGAGCGCGACGCCGGTGCCGGCCTCGAGCTCGCGCGCGAGCGCGCCGCCCGGCGTGGCCCAGATCGCCTGCAGGCGCGCACGCTCGGCGGCCACGGCCTCGGCCTTGCGGGCATGGGCCGCCCAGCGCGCTTCATCGACCAGGCCCAGTTCGCGACCAACCGGCGTCAGGCGGGCGTCGGCATTGTCCTCGCGCAGCTGCAGCCGGTATTCGGCGCGGCTGGTGAACATGCGGTAGGGCTCAGTGGTGCCGTGGGTCACCAGGTCGTCCACCAGCACGCCCAGGTAGGCCTGGTCGCGGCCTGGCGACCAGGCCTCGCGCTGCTGCACCAGGCGCGCGGCATTGACGCCGGCCAGCAGGCCCTGGGCCGCCGCTTCCTCGTAGCCGGTGGTGCCGTTGATCTGGCCGGCGAAGAACAGCCCGGCCACGGCCTTGGTCTCCAGCGATGCCTTCAGGCCACGCGGGTCGAAATAGTCGTATTCGATGGCATAACCCGGACGCGTGATGACGGCGTTCTCGAAGCCACGCATCGAACGCACCATGGCCAGCTGCACCTCGAAGGGCAGCGAGGTGGAAATGCCGTTGGGATAAACCTCGTGGGTGTCCAGGCCTTCGGGCTCGACGAAAACCTGGTGCGAGGCCTTGTCGGCGAAGCGCACCACCTTGTCCTCGATGCTCGGGCAGTAGCGCGGGCCGACGCCTTCGATGGCGCCGGCGTACATCGGCGACTGGTCCAGGCCGCCGCGGATCAGGTCGTGGGTGCGTTCGTTGGTGTGGGTGATGAAACACGACACCTGGCGCGGGTGGTCGTCGACGCTGCCCAGGAAGGAAAACACCGGACGCGGATCGTCGCCAGGCTGTTCGGCCATCACCGCGTAGTCGAGGCTGCGGCCATCGATGCGCGGCGGCGTGCCGGTCTTGAGCCGATCCACCACGAACGGTCCCTCGCGCAGGCGCTGCGCCAGCGTCGTCGCCGGCGCCTCGCCGGCGCGTCCGCCCGGGTGCTGCTGCAGGCCGACATGGATGCGGCCGGCCAGGAAGGTGCCGGCGGTCAGCACCACCGCCGGTGCGGTGAAACGCAGGCCGGACTGGGTGACCACGCCGCGCACTTGCCCGGCTTCGATGACCAGGTCGTCGACCGCCGCCTGGAACAGCGTCAGCCCGGGCTGGTTTTCGACGAAACGACGGATCGCCGCCTTGTACAGCGCGCGGTCGGCCTGGGCGCGGGTCGCGCGCACCGCCGGCCCCTTGCTGGCATTGAGCGTGCGCCACTGGATGCCGGCCAGGTCGGCGGCGCGGGCCATGACGCCGCCCAGGGCGTCGATCTCGCGCACCAGGTGGCCCTTGCCGATGCCGCCGATGGCCGGGTTGCAGCTCATCTGGCCGACCGTCTCGATGCTGTGGGTCAGCAGCAGCGTGCGCGCACCCGCCCGTGCGGCCGCGAGGGCCGCTTCGGTGCCGGCGTGGCCGCCGCCGATGACGATCACTTCATAGCTGAGCATGGTCGGAGTCCGGTGGTGGGCCGCGATTATCCGCCCTGGGGATCGGCCGCGCACCTTGGCATCTGCTTGGCACGCTTCCTGCTTAAACCCCAAGGCACCTACCGCGGCCAACGCCGGGGGGCGTCGACCAGACTGAACAGGGGCTGGTCAGGCGCGCGGTAGGGATGCCAGGGCCTGGCGTTCCCGGGGGGGAACGCCAGGCCCTTTTTTTTGGCTTTCTGCAGCGATCCGGAAAGTCCACGGCGCTGCGGGGTTAAAGTCGGCGCCCGGCGGGTCTTGGAACAGGGGGAATCCAGGGGACCTGATGCCGGACGCCGAACAGAGGGTTCAACCACCCCTGCGTCACAACGTGACGCAAAGTGTCAGTCGGCGTCCGTAGGATGCTCCGCCGTCCGGGGTGACGCAATCCCGAATGGCCCCAAGACCCTACTGTTCCTCATCTGATGTTCTGTTTTGTGACCGGGTTCTCACTTGCGGGCGCGGCGCAGGCGCTGCCTGCCGCGGAGCCGGCTTGGCCATGGGCTCGGCCCGGGGCATGGGCGCCGGACGGGCCTGGGGCGCTGGCCGGGGCGGCTGCATGCGGCGTTCGCCCTGGGCCTGGCGCAGGTCCGGGGCCGACGGGCTGACCGACTGCCGCGGCTGTGACCGCACCGGCTCCGGATACCGCATGCGCGGACCGCCTGCCCGGGCCGGCGCCGGCTGCACCGGCGCGCTGGCGCGCGGATACGGGGCGCTGATCGGTTCGCCGCGCACTGGCTGGCGATAGCGCGGCCGCGGCAGCGGCTCGCCTTGCCCGGCCTCGGCCGGCTTGGTGTAGGGACGCGGACTCCGGTCGAAGCGGTCCGCGGGGTCCGGTTTCGGCCGCGCCTGGCCACCGACGGCCGGTGCCGGCTTGGTCACCGGCCGCAGCGACGGGTCGCGGGCCGGTTCTCCACGCACGATCGGCCGCGGCGCCGTGGTGCCGGGGTAACCGGGGCGCGACGCCGGCGGTGCACGGTCCTGCACGGGACGGTAGCGGTCCGGGCGCGGCTTGGGCATCGGCTGCGGCCAGCGGTCGTAGTTGCCTTCGTTGCCGTAGTACGGGTAGTCCGGACGCGGGTTGCGGTCGCGATAGCGCGGGCGGTGGTAGTAGTTGTAACCACCGTACCAGCCGAGATTGCCCCAGCCCCAGGTGTTGCCGATGGAAAAGCTCCAGCCCGGGGAATAGTGATACGGGTAATAACCGCCCCAGGTCGGCACGCAGCCGTAATAGCTGCGGCAGCGGTAGCGGTCCAGGCCCCAGAACGGCGTGTAGCCGTAGCCGTAACCGATGCCGCTGCTGTAGTGGTAATCGTAGTCGTAGCCCCGGTCGGCGCCGTAGTAGTAGTCGCCTTCGCCATCGTAGGCGGGGTAGTAATAGCCCCCGTCGCGATAGACCGTGCGGTCGCGATAGTAGCCATCCCCGTAGGTCGCGCAGCCGGTTAGCGCGAGAAGCGGGACGAGCAGTGCGAACAGGCGTTTCATGGCATATCCCCGAGTCATGCGGGGCAGTCTTGGCGCCAGGGGGTGAATACCCCCTTAATTCGCCCGGACGGCAGCGCGGTGTGAAGAACCGGCTCGTTCGAACCGGTGTCAGTCCAGGAGGCGCTCGAGCAGGTCGCGACCGTCGGGCGACTGCAGCCGCCCCTGCAGGGAAACCAGGGCCTCGCGCGCCTGGTCGCGCTGGGGCGAAGCCCAGCGACGCCAGCTTTCGAAGGCCCCGAGCAGGCGGGCGGCGACCTGGGGGTTCACCGGATCGAGCGCGGCGACCTGGCTGGCGACCAGTTGGTAGCCGCCGCCGTCGCGGCGATGGAAGGCCAGCGGATTGGACCGGGCCAGGCTGCCGACCAGGGCACGAACGCGGTTGGGGTTGGCCGGCTTCCACCAGGTCGAGGCCATGAGCCCCCGCACGTCGTCCAGGGCCTCCGGGTGCGGGCGGGTGGCCACCAGGCCGATCCACTTATCGGTGACCAGCGGATCGGTCGCATGCGCTTCCCGGAACGCGGCCAGGGCCGATTCGGCGCCAGGCGCACGGAAATGCAGCAGGCAGCGCAAGGCCACGATGCGTTCGGTCATCGTGCCGCCGGCGTCGAACTGGGCCCGGGCCAGCCGGGCCTCGGGATCGAGCCGGGTCAGCCAGGACAGGCAGGCATTGCGCAGCGCGCGGGCGGACATCGCCTGGCCCGAGAGGCCTTCGCGCGCTGCCGCGGCCAGTGATTCGTAACGGGACTGCAGGCGTTCGACCTGGTCTTCGGCCAGGCGGTCGAGCAGCTCTTCGCGCCGGCCGACCAGGCCCTGCACGTCCACTTCCGCGACCTGTTCGGCCAGGGTGTCGAAATCGGGAAGCGCCAGGCACTCGGCGACGAAGGCCGGGTCGGCGCCGGCGTCCGCCAGCAGGTCTGCCAGGGCATCGGAAAGCGCGCCCGTTGCCGCTTCCGCATCGGCATCCCCCAGCAATGCTTCGCTGGCCAACTGCTGGATGAGGTCCCAACGGTTGAAGGCATCGCGCTCGAGCCGGGCCAGGCGGGCCAGTTCGTCGACGCCGTAGTCGAACTGCAGTTTCACCGGGGCGGCGAAACCCTGGTTGAAGGCGGGCAGCGGCTTGCCGCGCAGGCCGCGCCAGCGCAGCACGTGGCGTGCCTGGCTGAGCTCGACCAGGCCGTCGCGCACCGGGGCGTCGGCTTCCGGCGCGGCGCTGATGACCGCGCCCTGGGCGTCGTACAGCACGTAGCGCAACGGGATGACCAGCGGCTGCTTGTCCGGCTGGCCAGGCGTCGGCGGGGTCGCCTGGTCGATGGTGAGCGTGTAGTCGCCGCTGGCCTCGTCGAAGTCCGCGGCGATGGACACCGTGGGCGTGCCGGCCTGCGCGTACCAGCGGGCGAAACCAGACAGGTCGCGGCCGCTGGCCTGGGCGTGGGCGTCGATGAAGTCTTCCAGGGTCGCCGCCTTGCCGTCGTTTTCGGCGAAATAGCGGTCCATGCCGGCGCGGAAGGTTTCTTCACCCACCAGGGTGTGCAGCACGCGGATGATCTCGGCGCCCTTTTCGTAGATGGTCAGCGTGTAGAAGTTGCTGATTTCCTTGTAGCGCGCCGGTCGCACCGGGTGCGCGAGCGCGCCGGCGTCTTCGGCGAACTGGCGGGCGCGCAGCAGCCGCACGACTTCGATGCGCTTGAGCGCACGCGAGTGCAGGTCGGCACTGAACTCGGTGTCGCGGAACACAGTGAGCCCTTCCTTGAGCGAGAGCTGGAACCAGTCGCGAAGGGTGACCCGGTTGCCCGACCAGTTGTGCAGGTATTCGTGCGCCACCACCGATTCGATGGCGAGGAAGTCGGCATCGGTGGCGGTGGCCTCGTCGGCCAGGATGTAGCGGGCGTTGAAGATGTTCAGGCCCTTGTTTTCCATCGCACCCATGGTGAAGTCCTGGGCAGCGACCACATTGAACACGTCCAGGTCGTAGCAGCGCCCGAAGCGTTTTTCGTCCCAGCGCAGCGCGCGTTCGACCGCGCCCAGGGCGTACTGGCAGCGCGGGACGTCGGACGGCTCGGCCCAGACGTTGATCTCGACGTCGCGGCCCTCGGCGGTCCGGAGCTGGCGGCTGACGCGTTCGAGCGGACCGGCGGCGATGGCGAACAGGTAGGCCGGCGTGGGATGCGGGTTCTCCCAGGTGGCTTCGTGACGGCCGTCGCCCAGGTCCTGGCTGGCCAGCGGGTTGCCGTTCGCCAGCAGCACCGGGAAGGCCTCGCGGTTCGCACGCAGGACGATCCGCCAGCGCGGCATCACGTCCGGGCGGTCGGCCATGAAGGTGATGCGGCGGAAGCCCTGGGCTTCGCACTGGGTGAGCAGCAGCGATCCGCTGCGGTAGAGACCTTCGAGCCGGGTGTTGTTTTCCGGATGGATGCGCACGCGCGTGGCCAGCTCGCAGTCGCCGGACAGGCCGTGCACGGTCAGGCGGTGGCCGTCGTAAACGAAGCGTCCGGCCGGCAGCGATTGGCCATCGACGCTGATCGACAGCAGCTCCAGGCCTTCCCCGTCCAGTTCCAGGGGCTGGCCCGGCTGGTCGGCGTCCGGCGACAGGTGCAGGCGCGCCGCCACGACGGTGGCGGCAGGATCGAGCTCGAACTCAAGTTCGGCCAAGGAAACGCGCCAGGCCGGTGCGCGGTAGTCGGCGAGATGGACGTGGCCATCGCCTCGGGACTGGATCATAAAAATGGAACATCCGGGGAAACTGCAGACTTTTGCTAGGCTAGCACGCGCTTCCTGAAGCCCTGCCCATGCCAAACGACACCCCTGTCTTCGACGACCTGCTAGCGGCCGCCGCACGCATCGCGCCGCATGCCGTGCGCACGCCGGTGCTGCATTGCGCCGAACTCGATCGCTGGGCCGGCGCGACGCTGCTGTTCAAGGCCGAACACCTGCAGCACGTGGGTGCGTTCAAGTTCCGTGGCGCCTGCAATGCGGTGATGGCCCTGGACGACGCCGTTGCCGCGCGCGGGGTAATCACGCACTCGTCGGGCAACCACGGCGCCGCGCTGGCGATGGCCGCGGGCGTGCGTGGCATCCCTGCCCACGTGGTCGTGCCCGAAGGCGCGGTGGCATCCAAGCTGGCCAACATCCAGGCCCAGGGCGCGACCGTGCATCGCTGCGCGCCCACCCTGGCCGCACGCGAGTCGACGACCGCGCGCCTTCAGGCCGAAACCGGCGCCACGCTGGTGCATCCGTATGCCGACCCGCACGTGATCGCCGGCCAGGGTACGGCGGCCCTGGAACTGCTGGCCGAGGCCGGTCACCTGGACGCGCTGGTCGTGCCGCTTGGCGGCGGCGGCCTGGCCGGTGGCAGTGCGATCGCCGCCGCCGGCCGTCAGCCCGGCCTGGCGGTGTTCGCCGCCGAACCCGAGGGTGCCGCGGATGCCTTCGAATCACTGCGCCAGGGCCGGCACGTCACGGATATGGTGCCGGACACGCTCTGCGACGGCCTGCGCGCCACCCTGGGGGCGCCCAACCTGGCGCTGCTGCGCGAACACGCGGTGACCGTGCTGCTGGTGTCGGACGCGGAGGTCGTCGCGGCGATGCGGGAAGCCTGGATGCGGCTGCGACAGGTCATCGAACCCTCGTCGGCCACCGTGCTGGCGGCCGTGCGCCGCCACCCGGGGCACTTCGCCGGCAAGCGCGTCGGGCTTATCCTCTCGGGCGGCAACGTCGATCTCGACGCCCTGCCCTGGTAAAGCGAGAAACGCCATGATCGTCGACGGCACCCGCCAATCCGACCGCGCCATCGAACTGGTGCTGGCCTACTACGCCGCCTTCAACCGCGGCGACGACGCCGCCATGCTCGACCTGCTGACCGACGACGTCGCCCACGACGTGAACCAGGGCGCCCGCGAAAGCGGCAAGGCCGCCTTCGTGCAATTCCTGGCAAGGATGTCACGCAGCTACCGCGAACAGCTTCGCGACATCGTCGTCATGGCCAATGAATCCGGCGACCGGGCTGCCGCCGAATACGTCGTGCACGGCCAGTACCTGGCCACCGACGAAGGCCTGCCGCCCGCCAGCGGCCAGCGATACGTGCTGCCAGGCGGCGCCTTCTTCGACGTGCGCGACGGACTGATCGCGCGCGTGAGCAACTACTACAACCTCGAGGACTGGGTCGCCCAGGTCTCGGCCTGAGCGAGCCGGGGCATCAGGGCTTGCTGCGATCGAGGATTTCCTCGAGCACCCACCGGCGGGAACTGCCATCGGCCGGCGGAGTGGCGACGGTGTACTCGCGGATGCGCAGCACGTAGTCCACGCCTTCCTGCCAGCTGAAGCCTTCGATGTCGCCGTAGAAGTGCTGCCAGGGTGCGCCCGGCTCCGTGCGGACCTGCAGGCACTGCATCGGCGCGACGCCGGTGCACGGTTTGCGCTGGCCGGAGACCAGCACGATGCGCTCGCGACCGGCACTGGTGGGCACGTCCTGGCTGTCAAAGGTCCAGCGGGCACCGTCGGCGGCCACCAGGGCCAGGCGGGTACGGTCGAAATCAAGCGTCAGCGGCTGCTGCAGCGCCGTCAGCAGCGCCGACTCGCGCGCCATCAGTTCGCCCGGGCAGCCGCGCTTGGTGCTGACGATGGCACCGGCTTCGCCGCCGAGCACCAGTTGATCGCCCTGGCGCGACCAGGCGCCGCCATGGTCGTTGCACGGGCCGGTCATCGAGAAACGCGAGGGCGAGAAGCGCAGCATCGCCGAGCCCGCGCCCTGGGTGGGCAGGCTGCGACCGTCGGGCGCCTTGACCAGACGCCAGTCCTGGCCCAGCAGCGGGTCTTCCTGCGCCACGGGGCGGACGTCACGCACCGGGCCGGCACAGGCGGCCAGGGTCAGGGCAATCGCCGCGGCGAGCGCGGGCAGTCGGAAAGCAGGCATGTCGGATCTCCATCGAAGCCGGGGGTCCGGGGCAGTCTAGCGCCGTCGGCGAATCAGCGGCGGCGGCGCGGGATGCGGTCGGCCGGGAAGCTGGCGAGATCGGCGCCGGCCAACCGCCGCGGCGCACCCGGCGCCGGACCCCAGGCCTGGGCGGTGATCACTTCCCAGCTGCTGGGCAGCACGCCGTCGTGGCGCAATGTTTCGTAGGCCGCGGTGACCTGCTGCAGTCGCCGCCGTCCGCCGAGGCCGCGCGGGCGGTCGTGGCGCGCGTCGCCGGCACCGATGGCACGCAGTTCGCGCATCAGTGCGCGCAGGTCGGGATAGGTCAGCGTGTAGCGATCGCGATCGATCACCGGATCCTTGAAGCCCGAGGCCAGCAGGGCGTCGCCGACCTGCTGGATGGCCGCGAACGGCGACAGCGGCGGCACTTCGCCGACGCTTTCGTAGGCTTCGCGCAACTCGACCAGCGTGCCGGGGCCGAAGGTCGAGAACAGCAGCAGGCCGTCGGGGCGAAGCACGCGCCGGAACTCCGCCAGCACCGCCGGCAGGTCTTCGACCCATTGCAGGCACAGGCTGGAGAAAAGCACGTCGGCGCTCTGGTCGGCCAGCGGCAGGGCCGCGACGTCGGCGCAGATCCGCCGCACCGGGCGCCAGAAACGGGTGTGGCGCGGGACTTCGCGCAGCATCGGCAGCGCGGCGTCGATCGCGATGACCTCGGCGCCGGTCCAACGCTTCTTCATGGCGCCCGCGGCGCGGCCGGGGCCGCAACCCAGGTCGATGATGCGGGCCGGCTGCCGGTCGTCGAGGTAATCGAGCTGTTCGAGCAGGCGGGCTTCGACTTCGCGCTGCAGCGCCGCGACCGCGGCGTAGTTCGGCGCGGCCCGGCCGAACGCCCGGCGCAGATGGCGGCGGTCGAACAGCTCGCTCACGGCGGGCACTCGGCGGCAAAGCCGCGGATCGCGCCGGCGACGTCGTCGGCGTGGGTGAGGAAGGGCGCGTGGCCGCCGTGTTCGACCTGGTGGAAGCGGGCGCCCGGCGCCAGCGCGGCCGCCGTTTGCATGGCGGCCGGCGACACCAGGCGATCCCGGCGCCCGGCCAGCCAGAGGCTGGGCATGGCCAGGGTCGGCAGCGCCGCCCGCAGGTCGCTGGTTTCGAGCAGGCCGAGGCCTTCGCGCAAAATGTCGGCACCGGGCTCGCCATGGGCGAAGACTTCGTTGCGCAGCAGGCGCAGTTCGTCGCGGACGTGGTCCGAGCCCTGGGCTTCGAGCATCAGGAACCGGTCGAGCGTGCCGCGGTAGTCGCGGCCCAGTTCGCTGCCGAACCCGCGGAACACCGCCGGGTCCATGCCCACCGGCCAGTCGTCGCCGCGCACGAAGCGCGGGCTGGCGGCCAGCATCACCAGGCCGCGCAGGGCCTCCGGGTGGTTCGCGGCCGCGCGTAGCGCGACCAGGCCCCCGAGCGACCAGCCCAGCCACAGCGCGCGCGCCGGCACCCGGGCGATGACCGCGTCGACCGCGGCGTCCAGGCGCAACGGCACGCCGGCCCCGGCGCTGCGGCCGTGCCCGGGCAAGTCGACCAGGTGCAGTTCGAAATCGTCGGCCAGCGCCTGTACCAGCGGGGCGAATATGCCCGCGTGCATGGCCCAGCCATGCAGCAGCACCAGGGGCTGGCCCTGGCCGTGGACGGCATGGAACAGGCTCATGCCGGGATCGGGTCGGCGGCGGGTTTCACCGCGTCGGCCAGCGCGACCAGCAGGCCGTCGACATCGGCTTCGCTGTGGTCCACCGACAGCGTGATGCGCAGGCGCGCCTGGCCTTCGGGCACCGTCGGCGGCCGGATGGCCGTGACCAGGTAGCCGCCTTCTTCCAGCGTGCGCGCGGCGGCCAGTGCCTTGGCGTTTTCACCCAGCACGATGGGCTGGATCGGCGTGAACGATTCCTGCAGCGGCAGGCCGCGCGCGGAGGCGCCGCGACGAAAGCGCATCACCACCGAAGCGAGCTTGGCGCGCCGCCAGGATTCGGTGCGGATGAGCTTGAGACTGGCGCGCATGGCGGCGGCCATGGCCGGCGCCGGCGCGGTGGAGAACAGGTAGGGGCGCGCGGTTTCGGCGATGTGGCCGATGATCGCCGCGCTGCCCAGCAGCACCGCGCCCTGGCCGCCGAAGGCCTTGCCAAGCGGAACGAGCAGCAGCGGCACTTCGCGCGCGCCCAGGCCGGCGACCGCCAGGCTGCCGCGGCCTTCCGGGCCCAGCACGCCGATGCCGTGGGCGTCGTCGACGTAGAGCAGGGCGTCCTGCGCACGCGCCACCAGGGCCAGGTCGGCCAACGGCGCGGCGTCGCCGTCCATGCTGAAGACGCCGTCGGTGGCCAGCATGGCGGCACCGTCGCGGCGCGTCATCAGCTGGCGCATGGCCGCTTCGACGTCGGCGTGCGGGTAGCGCTTGAGTTCGCAGCCGGCCAGGCGGGCACCGTCGATGAGGCAGGCGTGGTTGAGCTTGTCCTGCACGCAGGTGTCGCCGGCCTCGAGCAGCGATTGCATCACCGCCAGGTTGGCCTGGTAGCCGCTGGAGAAGAACAGCGCCCGTTCGTAGCCCAGCCAGGCGGCCATCTCGCGCTCGAACAGCGCGTGCTCGACGTGGTGACCGGTGACCAGGGGCGAACCCGTGCTGCCGACGCCGTGCCAGGCCGCGGCTTCCTGCATCGCCGCCACCACGTCCAGGTGCTGGCCCAGGCCCAGGTAGTCGTTGCCGCAGAAGCTGGTCAGCTGGCGGCCATCGACCAGGACGCGGGCGCCTTCGCGGCCTTCGATTTCACGGCGCGTCCGGAGTGCGTCGCGGGCCGCGCGGTCGGCGCGGGCGGCGGCAAGGCGGTCGGCGAACCGGGTGCGCGGCATCTCAGGCGGCGCAGCCGGCGGTGGGTTCGACGATGTCGGCGTGCACGGTCTTGCTTTCGTGCACCACCGGCATCGGCCGCAGGCCCAGGCGTTCGAACAGGGCCTGGTCGGCGGCCACGTCGGGGTTGCCGGTGGTCAGCAGCTTCTCGCCGTAGAAAATGGAGTTTGCGCCCGCCAGGAAACACATCGCCTGCAACTCCTCGCTCATCTCGGCGCGGCCCGCCGACAGCCGCACCATCGAGGCCGGCATCATAATCCGGGCCGCGGCGATGGTGCGCACGAACTCGAACGGATCGAGCAGGGCGGTTCCGGCCAGGGGCGTGCCCTCGACCTGCACCAGCCGGTTGATCGGCACCGAATCCGGATGCGCCGGCAGGTTGGCCAGGGCCTGCAGCAGACCGGCGCGCTGGTCGCGGGACTCGCCCATGCCGACGATGCCGCCGCAGCAGGTCTTCATGCCGGCGTCGCGCACGTGTTCGAGCGTATCCAGGCGGTCCTGGTACTCCCGGGTCTTGATGATGTCGCCATAGAACTCGGGCGCGGTGTCGAGGTTGTGGTTGTAGTAGTCCAGGCCGGCGGCGCGCAGGGCCTGGGCCTGGTCGCCCTTGAGCATGCCCAGGGTGGCGCAGGTTTCCAGGCCCAGGGCCTTCACCTCGCGGATCATCTCGGCGACCTTGGGGATGTCGCGGTCCTTGGGGCTGCGCCAGGCGGCGCCCATGCAAAAGCGCGAGGCGCCGGCGGCCTTGGCGGCGCGGGCGCGCTCGAGCACCGATTCGGTGTCCATCAGCTTCGTCGCCTCGACCCCGGTGTGGTACCGGGCGGCCTGCGGGCAGTAGGCGCAGTCTTCCGGGCAGCCGCCGGTCTTGACCGACAGCAGGGTCGACACCTGCACTTCGGCCGGGTCGAACCGCTCGCGGTGCACGCTGGCGGCGCGGAATAGCAGTTCAGGGAAGGGCAGGTCGAAGAGGGCGAGGACGTCCTCGCGCGACCAATCGTGTCGGATGACGGCAGGCATGGGCATTCCCTGATGGTGCGGGAAAAACAAGAGCGGCAGTCTGTTGGCCATGCCCTACCCTGTCAACCAGAACCCGTCTCCGCAGGTTGACGGCCCGCCCCCGGACGGGGAGATCCCGGCGCATCGGAGCGTCGCCGGCCCCGGGCCGGCTTGGCATGCACCACATCACGCGCCATGGCTACGGCGCTAGCCGACTTTTTCTCACGGCTCGGGCCGGCGCTGCTGCCGCTGCGCTGCCTGGTCTGCGCCAGTCCCTGCGAGCCGGACGCGGGCCGGAGCCCGGGCCGGGACCTGTGCACCGCCTGCCACCAGGACCTGCCCTGGAACCGCAGCGCCTGCACTCGCTGCGGGCTGCCGCTGCCCCGGGCGGCGCCGCGCTGCGGCCGCTGCCTGGGCGCCAGCGCGCCCCAGGCCGGCACCCGGGCCGTGTTCCGCTACGAGCCACCGCTCGATCGCCTGTTGCCGCGGCTGAAATTCCATGGCGACCTGGCCGCCGGCCGCCTGCTCGCCCAGCTCCTTGCCGAGGGCCTGTCCGGGGCACCGCGCCCCGATGCGCTCGTGCCGGTTCCGCTGCATCGCAGCCGCCTGCGCCAGCGCGGCTACGACCAGGCCCTGGAGATGGCCAGGCCACTGGCGCGCAGCCTGGGGCTGCCCCTGCTCGCCGACCGGCTGGTGCGCCGGCGTGCCACCGCCGCCCAGTCCGAGCTCGACGCCCGCGCGCGCAGGAAAAACGTGCGCAGGGCTTTCGCGCTCGCCCCGGGCCCTGCCCTGCCCGCGCACGTGGCCCTGTTCGACGACGTCATGACCACCGGCGCCACCTTGTCCGAGGCCGCCCGGCTGCTGCGCCGGGCCGGGGTGGCGCGGGTGGACCTGTGGGTCGCGGCGCGGGCCTAGGGCGTGCGCGGCTTCGGCGCCGGGATGTCCGCACGCGGCGCCTGGCCGGAGCCGATGACCGCCAGGGCGCGCAGCTCCACCGGCGCCCCGTGCTGGAGCAGGGCCGTGGTGCCCACGGCGCTCCAGGCGGGGTAATGGTCCGGGAAGAACTCCTTGTGGATGGGTGCGAATCGCGCGAACTCCGCGTTGAAGGCGGCGCTGTCGGACGCGGAGGCGTGGAAGCTGGTCAGCTCGACCACGTCGCCAAGGCTGGCGCCGGCGGCTTCAAGGTGCGCTTCCAGCGCCTTGAACATGTTGCGTACCTTCTCTTCATAGGTGTCGCCGTGTCCGGCCGGGATGCCGGAAACGATCACCAGCTCACCCACCTTCACCACCGGCGAGTAGTGCCAGTCGTGGTACGCCGCTTCCATGCCCGGCGGTGCGAAATGTTCCCGGCTCGGCGCCGCGGCCTCGTTGGCCGACACGACAGGGGAAAGGCCCAGCAACAGGGCGGCAAACAAAGTTTTCATGGCGGATCCTCCTTGGAGCCGCCACGGTGCGCCTCTCCGGGGACAGGCGCATGGGCTTCAGGTCATGTCCGATGCCGTGGACAAAGGACGTCCGGCCTCAGGTGCCCAGGGCGTAGTGGCCCGCGATGCCCAGGAAGACCGCCATGCCCACCCACTGGTTGGAGACGAAGGCTTCGAAGCAGTGATCGCGGCGACGGTCCCGGGCGATCCAGAACTGGCGCAGCACCAGGACCAGGGCAACCGCCAGCGCGACGTAGTAGAAGATGCCCAGTCCGGCCCGGCTGCCGACCAGCCACATGGCCCAGGCGAAGCCCGCGTACAGCAGGCCCTGGGCCACCAGGTCGGCGTCGCCGAAGAGAATGGCAGTGGATTTGGAACCGGCCTTGATGTCGTCCTCGCGGTCGACCATGGCGTACCAGGTGTCGTAACCCGTGGTCCAGAGCAGGTTGCCCAGGAACAGCAGCCAGGCCACCGGCGGTACCGTGCCCTGCACGGCCGCGAAGGCCATCGGGATGCCCCAGCCAAAGGCGACGCCCAGGTACACCTGCGGCAGGTAGGTGTGGCGCTTGAGGAACGGGTAGGTCGAAGCCAGCACCGCGCCGACGATGCTCAGCAGGATCGTCAGCGGATTGGTCAGCAGCACCAGGCCGAAAGCCACCAGCATCATCAGCACGAATAACCACAGGGCCTCGCGCGGACTGACCGCCCCGGTGGCCATGGGCCGCTGGCGGGTGCGCTCGACCTGCGGGTCCAGCCAACGGTCGGCGTAGTCGTTGATGACGCAGCCGGCCGACCGCGTCAGCCAGACGCCGGCGGTGAAAATCAGCAGCAGGTGCCAGGGCGGCAGGCCTTCGGCCGCCATCCACAGGGCCCACCAGGTCGGCCAGAGCAGCAGCAGGATGCCCACCGGCCGATCACCGCGGATCAGCTGCCAGTAGTGGGTCAGGCGCATGCGCCAGGCCGGCGCCGGGGCCGGTGCCGACGCCCGCGGGGGCGACGGTTCAGGGGGTCGGGACATGCCGCGAAGCCTAGCAGAGCGCCCCACCGGCGGGCAGCGCACTTGAAGGCACCCGTCGCCGTCCCCATGCTCATGGCTGTCCCCCACCACGATGGAGTCACCACGCATGAGCGCAGGCCAGGGTTCCACCGGAAACGTCATTGCCGCCATCTGCAGCTTCTTCGTCCCGGGCCTGGGCCAGCTGGTCCAGGGCCGCATCCTCTGGGCGCTGACCTGGTTCGTGCTCGCCTGCCTGGCGTTCGCCATCACCTGGCTGGTCACGCTGTCCCTGCTGCCGTTCGGCTGGTTCGTGATCAGCCTTTTCTCGTGCATCCACGCGGCGGTTTACAGCCGGCCCAACTGAGGCCCGGCCCGCTGGCGGCGCCGGCCTAGCCCTGCGCCGCCAGCCAGGTGGCCATGTCCTCCCCGGCCAGCGGCCGGGTGAACAGGTAACCCTGCGCCTCGTCGCAGCCCTGCTGGCGCAGGAGCTGGAGCACGTTCTCGGTTTCCACGCCTTCGGCGACCACGCTCAGGCCCAGGGCATGGCCCAGGCTGACCACCGCGTGGGTGAGTTCAAGCATGTTCGGCGCGGTGTCCATGCGGCTGATGAAGCTGCGGTCGATCTTGAGGTTGCGCAGCGGGAAGCGGTGCAGGTAGCCAAGGTTGGAAAACCCGGTGCCGAAATCGTCGATGGACAAGGTGATGCCATGAGCCTTGAACACCGCGAAGGTGTTCCGCAGGACTTCGCTTTCGCGCATCAGCGCCGATTCGGTGAGTTCGAGCACCAGCCGGTCGGTCGGCCATTGTTCGCGTTCGCAGGCCTCGATCACGTGGTTGGCGAACTCCGGGTCGCGCAGCTGCAACGCTGACACGTTGACCGCGATCCGTCCGAACACCAGCCCCGCCTCGTGCCATTGCCGGGCCTGGCGGCAGGCTTCGCCCAGCACCCAGCGACCGATCGGCAGGATTTCCCCGCAGTCTTCGGCGACCGGAATGAATTCGGCCGGGAACCGCGCCTCGCCCGCCGTCGTAGTCCAGCGCAGCAGCGCTTCGATGCAGGCCACCGCGTTGTCCTTCATCGAAATCGTCGGCTGGAACGCCAGGTGCAGTTCATCGCGGGCCAGGGCCTGGCGCAGTTCCTGTTCCAGCGTGACCCGGCGCTGCACGCGCTCGTAGAAACTGGCGTTGTAGAACTGGAAGGTGTTGCGGCCGGCATCCTTGGCCGCGTACATGGCGGTGTCGGCGGCGCGCAGCAGGGCCTCAAGGTCGGCGCTGTTCTCGCCCAGGATCGCGATGCCGATGCTGCAGCCCACCTGGGCCTCGCCGGAGGCCAGTTCCATGGGGGCACCCACGGCGTCGATGATCTTGCGCGCCACCACGGCGGCGTCCTCGGGCCGGGCAATTTCGCGCAACAACACCAGGAACTCGTCGCCACCCAGGCGGCCCACCAGGTCCGAGGCGCGCACGCACTGGCGCAGGCGCCCGGATATTTCCTGCAGCAGCAGGTCGCCGGCTTCGTGGCCCTGGGTGTCGTTGATGTACTTGAACCGGTCCAGGTCCAGGAACAGCAGCGCCAGCGGCTTCTCGGTGCGGTGCGCGAGTTCGATCGACTCCAATGCCCGTTCGCGGAACAGGAAGCGGTTGGGCAGGCCGGTCAGCGTGTCGTAGTGGGCCAGCTGCTCGATGCGTTCGCCGGCCTCGTGCTCTTCGGTGATGTCCTGGGTGAGGCCGGTGATGCGGTAGGGCTTGCCGTCACGCACCTCCAGGCTTCCGGTGACACGAAGCCAGATCCGGCGCTCGTCGGGCGTGACGAAACAAAGTTCGTCCGAATGTTCCGGCACGTGCTCCTGGATCATCCGGCGGAAGGCCGACTGCAGCTTCTGCGCCGACTCGGGCGTGTAGCTAGGCAAGGTGTCTTCGAAACGCAGCGGCGTACCCGGTTCGATGCCGTGGATGCGGTAGTTTTCGTCCGTCCAGTGCAGTTCACCGGTGTCGACGAAAAGTTCGAAGCCGCCGATGCGGCCCATCGCGGCGATGCGGTCGAGCAGGTCGTTGCGCCAACGCGAGTTTTCCTCGGCGGCGCGCTGTTCGGTGATGTCGTGCAGTACGCCGACCAGGCTTTGTACGCGCCCGTCGTCGCTGAGGATGGCCTCGGCCCGCGCCTGCACGATGCGACGCTCGCCGTTGGGTCGCAGCATCACCACTTCCAGGGCATAGGGCGTGGCGTGCTTGAGCAGGGCGACCGACGCCGCATGCAGGCGCGCGTAGGATTCGGGCGTGAACAGATGGCGCTGGTTGCGGAACTTCGGCGGCGACTGGGTGTTGGACAGGCCGACGATCCAATAGAGCTCGTCGGACCACCACAGGCGGTCGTTTTCCGGATCCCAACTCCAGTTGCCCAGGTGGGCCACGTGTTGGGCCTGGTTGAGGATCAGCTCGCGCTCGCGCAGCTGCGCCTCGATCTGCTTGTAGTCGTGGATGTCGGTGTGGGTGCCGACCACGCGCTGTGGCTTGCCGACGCTGTCCCAGGTGATGGCGCGGCCGCGGTCGAGCACCCAGCGCCAGCGGCCGTTGGCGTCACGCACGCGGTAGTCGACGATGTAGTTCTCGCGCTCGCCGGTGAGGTGGGCGTGCAGCGCGACCTTCATGCGCGGGCGGTCGTCGGGGTGGATCAGCCCCTGCCAGGCATCGAAACTGCCGGCGAACGCGTCGCGCGAGTAACCCAGCATGGTGAAACAACGACCGGAGCGATAAACCTGGTCGCGCTCGGCGTCCCAGTCCCACAGGCCATCCTGGGCGTTTTCCAGGGCGTAGCGCCAGCGGGCGCGGTCGGGCGACTCAGCCAGGTCGGGGGCTTCATCGTGGCTGTAGATGCTGACGGTGTAGCCCAGGATGCCGCCGTCGGGGCCGGTGACCGCCCGCAGCAAGCAGTCGAGCTTGCAGTCCGCGGCTTCATGGTGGTGCAGGATCTCGCGGTCCGGGTGTTCGGCCAACTGGGCCATGCCGTCGGCCAGGGCCCTGCGCAGGTCGGCCTCGACCTGGCCGCCGACCAGGCCACGGGCCCGGTCGTTGCCCACGATCACCCGCCCCTGCGCGTCCAGCGCCAGCAGGGCGCGTCGCGAGGGATGCTGCAGCAGGCTGGCCAGGAACGCGTGGTCGGCGTTCACGTCAGCGCCGGCCGGGTCGGTTGGGCGGGAAGTGGCATCTGCCATACGGTAACGGCAGCGTCACATATCTGCAGCCCCTGAATTGTGGCTCGGTCCACATTCCTGTTGGGACCGGCGGTTCTCAGGGCCGGATCCAGGCCCCGTGGCATACTCGACGACCCCTCTCCCGGCCCGAACGGTGAGCGCAGTGACTGCCGACACCATCGCTGAAATGGATTTCGACGCGGTCCTGGCCCGGGTGGCCGAGGACGTGCGGCCGCTCGTCCGGCAGGGCACGGTGGCCTCGTACATCCCGCGCCTGGCCGAAGTGCCCATCGACCGCTTCGGCATGGCGATCGCCACGCTGGACGGCCGCCAGTTTTCGATTGGCGATGCCGACACGGCGTTTTCCATCCAGAGCATCTCCAAGGTGTTTTCGCTGAGCATGGCGCTCGACGCCTTGGGCGGTGACCTGTGGGAGCGGGTGGGCCGGGAGCCCTCGGGCAGTCCCTACAACTCTCTGGTGCAGCTGGAAAACGAGCGCGGTATCCCGCGCAACCCCTTCATCAATGCCGGCGCCCTGGTGGTGGCCGACGTGGTGCTGTCCGAGCGGCCCGACGGACTGCAGGCCCTGCTGGACTTCGTGCGCCAGCGCGCGGACAACCCGGCCATCGCGGTCGACGCCGACGTCGCCGCGTCCGAGGCCGCGGCCGGTTACCGCAACGCCGCGCTCACCAACTTCATCCGCAGCTTCGGCAACATCCAGCAGCCGATCGAAGCGGTGCTGGACTTCTATTTCAAGCAGTGCGCCATCGCCATGAGCTGCGAGGACCTGGCGCAGGCCTTCCTGCACCAGGCCAATGCCGGCCGCTGCCGGCGCACGGGCACGCAGGTGATCAGCCCCATACGCGCCCGGCGCATCAATTCCCTGATGCTGACCTGCGGCACCTATGACGCCGCGGGCGACTTTGCTTTCCAGGTCGGCCTGCCGGCCAAGAGCGGCGTCGGCGGCGGCATCGCCGCCGTGGTCCCGGGGGTGCTGGCCCTGGCGGTCTGGTCGCCGGGCCTGGACGAGCGCGGCAATTCGCTGGCCGGCGCCGCCGCGCTGGCGCGGTTCACCGAGATCACCGGCTGGTCGATCTTCTGAGCCCCGGAACCGGCCACAAGCCCGCACGGGCTGCGGTTCCGGTTCCCGGCGTGGCATAATCCGCCCCCGGGCGCCTGTAGCTCAGCCGGATAGAGTAGTGGCTTCCGAAGCCATTGGTCGGGGGTTCGAATCCCTCCAGGCGCGCCATTTCTGTTGTTGCGTGCCGAAAGCGGGCCGCTGAAAAATCACCCTGCGCACCCTGGGCTCGACGCTAGTCCGCGACAGCGAGTCGCTCGCCTTGCTTGCGCGCCGCTGCCAGTATCTCGGTCGAAAGCGGGCTGTCAGCCGTCGCCCGGGACAGCAGCATGGCCCCGACCATCAGTGACACCAGGGCCAGGGCTTCGCTCCTGTTTTCCTGGTCGTCGCCACCCATCGTCTTGCGCAGAAGGTCCACGCCGTTTTCGATGGCGTCGGCGAATACGCCACGGCACCTCGGTTCCGCGCGAACCGCCTCGGCGGCCAGCGCGGCCAGTGCGCAGCCTCGATCCGGGGTGTCCCGGTGCAGCACCGAAAGGTACTCGCCAAGCAGTGCGCTGATGCGGTCCGGCACGCCGCCGGGCGTGTTCGCGGCGTCACCCAGACGGGAGAACGTTTGCGACAGCGCACGCTCAAGGGCCACCAGCAGGACGTCTTCCTTTGACTTGAAGTGGGCGTAGAAGCCGCCGTGCGTGAGGCCTGCATCGGCCATCAGGCCGGAAATGGAGACGTTGTCGACGCCCTTCTTGCGAAAGCTCCGGGCGGCGTGCTCGACGATCCTGTCGTAGGTCTTCTGCTTGTGCTCAGGCGAATATCGCATTGGCTTTGCTCCGTCCGACCATTTCTATTGGCCCCATCATAATAAGCCCCTCGCCGGCCCACCGGCCGACGGGAGGCCGTCCCTGGCAGGAAAGCAGAACGGCAGATAAATGGCCTGTACCGGCGGGCAGCCGATGTGCCTCGGCCAGCGTTGTTTTATATGATGCCTATCATATAATCGGTTCCAACCCCTGTCCAGGCCGGGTGCTCCCTCGCGCCGCCACCGCCTCCCGGAACCGACCATGCGAATTCCCGAGACTTATCGCGTCCTCAACCGCCTGCTGAGCCCCGTCCTGCCTGGCTTCATGGGTCGCCTTGCCAGCAAGCTGTTCCTGACCGCCCGCCCCTCTCACGGCAGCGCTGCGGTGGGGGGCGCCGCGAGCGTTGTTGCGCTCGGCAATGGCGCCCACGCCTGGGTCTACGGGAGCGGCCCCGCCGTGTTCCTGCTCCATGGCTGGTCCGCCGGTCCCGGCTCGCTGTCGCCGTTTGTTTCGCCCCTGCTGGAAAGGGGCTACCAGGTCGTCGCCATCCGCGCCCCCGGGCACGATCCGGACAGCCCCGGGCAGTCGCATCCGACGGCCTTCATGGATTCCCTCCTTCGCGCGCGCGAGATCCTGGGTCGCCCCGCCGTCGTCATCGGCCACTCCATGGGCGCCGGCAGCGCCTTGGCCGCGCAATCCCAGGGACTGGGTGCCGGACGACTCGTGTTGATCGCCGGCCCCGCCAGCGTGTCCGGCGTGTTCGATCGCTTCATCCGCCAATCCGCCCTGTCGGAAGCCGCCGGCAAGGCATTCAGGCGGGAGGTGGTCCAGGCCGCCGGGCGCGACGAAAGTTTTTTCGATGCCGCTCGTTATGCAGGCGAGGTGGACGCGCCGGTACTGCTCGTCCACGACATGGGCGACCAGGAAATTCCCTATGCCGAGGCGCAGGCGCTGCTCGGCATCCTGCCGCGGTCGCAGCTGCTGACGACGTCGGGCCTGGGGCATCGCCGGATCCTGCGCGACACCCGGATGCTCAACGACGTGCTGGCGTTCGTCACGAGCCGGCCGCCGCATCCTTCGAACCTGCCAGCCTCCGGTGAATCCAGGCATGGGCTCGCCCCGGCCTGACCGGGCCGCGCCTGCGCCGGTGCGGGCCAGTGCCTCCCCTGGGACCGGGCGCCCGGGGCACGTCGTCGTCATTACGAAGGGCGCCGGGAATCCTCCCGGGCGCGGGTCGCGTTGTTTTGACTCATTCCCCCGGAGCTTCGACGGTGTAGCCCTCGCGCTCGAGCACCTGCAGGTAACTGCGCTCGCCAACGATGCGCGACATCGGCAGCACGGCGAAGCTTTCCGGATGTTCCTCAAGCGCCGCCCGGGCCGCAGCCAGCCAGGTGGCTTCCACCCGGGTCCCCAGGTCGGAAAGACCACGGCTCTGCGCCAAACCGGTTTGCAGCACGGCATCCCTGCAGGCCTGGCTGTTGTCGGTGTAGGGCAGGTCGCGCAGCATCGCCACCTCGCCCATCGCCCAGGCGTTCGCGCGCGTCGCCAGGGTGTCCAGGTCCCGCTCCACCTGGTCGAGCGTGAGGCGGAAACATTCGAGGTCCTCCAGCTCGCTGCGGCCGAACTCCTTGAGCGCGGCCCGCGCCTTGTCTATTTGCAGCGAGACGCTCGGCTGCCGGACCGGCACCTTGCTGCGCCTGGCGGCCCGCGTCACTTCCCGGCCGACCACGTCGCGCCAGGTAAGGTCGTGATGATCGAAGGCTTCGTCGCGCAGCGTCATCGCGGCGGCAATCGGCCGACGCTTTTCGACGCCACGATCGCGCCCGATGTAACGGGCCTTCAGGGTTTGCCAGCGTGCGTAGTCCGGCGCGGGCAATACGTCCTGCAGCTGCTGCCTGTCGGGGTTGTTGCGGGCGCGCAACGCCGAGGGCAGCAGGACCAGACCTCCGAATACCCCTCCCTTGACCGTGATGTTCGCCGTCGGCGACAGCAGCACGACGCCGGAGCCGGCGATGCGTTGCCTTACTTCGTCCGAGCTCCACTGCATGCGCTTGGGCAAGGGCGCCAGCGTGCCCAGCACCCACATCACCCTGCCGTCGCGCGACACCTTCCACAGGCCGGGACCCGGCTGGACGCCACTGACCACCAGCGTTTCCAGGACGGGCACGTCCGCGTCGGCAAGCAGGGAATCCACGGCATCCGCCGGGCTCCCGTCGACAGGGTCGGACATCGTCCGGGCGGCAGCGAGCGGCGGCAGCGCAGCCAGCAACAGGGCCAGCGGCACGACGTGGATCAGGACGTTTGTTTTGCGCATGGCGACAGTCTGCCACTCCTGCGCGCACCCGGCACCAGCGGGGCATGCACCAATAAAAACGGCCCGAATCCGTTCGGGCCGTGTCCGCGAAGACGAACCTGTTTCGTCCCGAACCCACTCTGTAGAGGTTCCAGGGTCGCCGTGCCGTTGGAGAGAGAGTATGGCGTCGCTGACGGCGACATGTTCGCTCCTCGCGGTGGCTTTGCCGTGTGCAGGAATTGCGATTGCGATAGCCACGAAAAGCCTTGTTTTATAGGGTTTTCTGAACCGTTCCGTACTGGCCGCGCGGACGTCCGCGCGGACATGACCTTCGACCCATGCCGGCGTGAAAGCCGCGTGCAAACTTCGTGAATATCCCTGTGGATTCCTTCTGATGTGCCCGGGTGCACTGTTCTCAACCGCTGAGTTCCATCGCCTGGGTTTCGCCGGGGCCATCGCCCCGTGGACCGAGCGTTTCCACGTCGTCGTCGCCGCTGCGCGCGGCGCCCAGGTCGACATCCCGGCCGGCTGGGCTTCGGCCTGGTGGGTGCTGCAGGGCAACCTCGGCGTGCAGTCCTCCACGTTCCATGGCGACGTCGGCAAGGGGCGCCTGCTCACCTGGCAGGACGGGCCGCTCCGGCTGTCCGCGCCCGGCCATGTCGGCGCGATCGGCATCGCCGGCCCCGCGCACTTGTGGTCGTATCGGCTGCGCGATCAGGCCGGCGGCGGCGATCGCCTGCTGATGCCCTGGCAGGTGCGCCCGAGCCGCGAACTTCGCCGGCTGATGGTGCGGGTGGCGCGGCTGTCGCGCCATGGCAAGGCCCGGCACGAAGCCGCCTTGGGCGCGCTGGTGGCTGCGGTGCATGAAAGCCAGGCGCCGGTGCGCGTTTATCTCGAAGCCTGCAGCGGGCGCACCCGACAGCGGCGCGAACAGGTGCTGCTGCGCCTGATGCGCGTGCGCCACCTGATCACCTTCGGGCGGTCGACCCGCCTTGACCTCGCCGGCCTGGCGGAAGTGGCGAACTACTCGCCGACGCACCTGATCCGCCTTTACCGGGACGTGTTTGGCGAAACCCCGCTCGAGCACGCCAACCGCCTGCGTGTCGGCCGGTCCTGGGTGTTGGTCCGCGACACCCGCATGCCGATCGGCGACATCTCGGAAGTCATCGGCTTCGAAAGCAAGAGCGCCTTCTGCCGCTCGTTCAAGGCCAACTTCGGCACCACCACTTCGCAGGTGCGGCGCAGCGCCGCCAACACCGAAGGCTGAGACGCACCACTGGCGTCACCGACACCGACGCGCCTCCCCATGACAAAAAAAGGCCCGCGACTTTCGTCGCGGGCCTTGTCGTCCGTGCCGCGGCGCCTTCGGGGGGACGCCGCGGACCGGGGACCTTAGAACGTCTGCGTGTAGCGCAGGTACGTCGTGCGACCGTAGGCGTCGTACAGGTAGAAGTTCCACGGACGGCCGTCGAACGCGACCAGCTCCGGGTAACGGTCACCCACGTTGGTGGCGCCAACCGCGATCGTGGCGTTCCACGGCGCCTTCCAGCTCAGCTGGACGTCGTGGGTGGCGTAACCGCCCACCGGGCCGTGCTTGCCGATGTAGTTGGTGTTCACGCCAACGGTGAAGTCGGCGATCGTCCAGGTGTTGTAGAGCGACGCGCGGCGGTCCGGGTAGCCATTGATGTCCAGGAACTCGGTGATGTTGCCCAGACCGTCGTCGATGTCGTAGCTGTTGATGTACGACACCGCGAGCTGGTTGCGCAGTTCGCCGTAGCTGCCCAGGTCGAAGCGGGTGTTGGCCCGGAAGTCGAAGCCGTCCGTTTCCAGCGTGCCCTGGTTGGCGTAGCCGGCGACGATCTGGTCGATTGAACCGTTGGCCCGGCGGGTGATGCTCATGCCCGGCGGGATCGGACCGTAGGTGGCCGGATCCAGGTCGGAGTTGATGATCGCCTGCGGGGTGATCTGGTTGATCGTGTTCTCGACTTCGATGTTGTAGTAGTCGAGCGAGAAGTCCAGCCACGCCAGCGGATCCCACACGGCGCCGATGCTGAACTGGGTGGACTGCTCGGACTCGAGCTCCGCGTTGGCCTGGAAGTACGTGTCGACCTGCAACTGGCAGGTGCTCGGCTGGCCGAGGGCGATGCACGACTGCGCATCGTTCACCGGTTCCGCCGAGAAGGTGGTCTTCTGGGTCAGGATGTCCAGGCCCGGGGCGCGGAAGCCCTGACCGTAGGAGCCACGCAGGGTCAGGTTGTCCAGCGGCTGCCAGCGCACCGCGACCTTCGGCGAGAAGTCGTTGCCGTAGTCGCTGTAGGAGTCGAAGCGACCGGCCAGCGTGATGTCGAAGGTGCTCGAGAACGGCAGCAGCCATTCGAAGTAGGCAGCCTTGGCGTCACGCGAACCCGCCGACGAGTTGCCCGACGAACCCAGCACCAGGCCGGCCTCGGACAGCGAGTCGTACTGGTCGACCAGGGTGTCTTCGCGGTACTCGACACCGAACACGCCGTTGGAGGTACCGCCGCCCATTTCGAACAGGTCGAAGCTGAGCAGGGCGAAGATCTCGTCGGTGGTCCAGCGCGAATCACGGCTGATGGTCGCCTGCATGCCCGAAAGCACGTCCGGGTCGGCGCCGTACGGGTCGCTCAGGTCGTAGTCGCCGTTGTTGGCGGCAGCCTCGGCCAGGGAAGCGACGATGTAGCCACGGCCCAGTTCGACGTACTTGTAGTCGGTGCGGCGCAGGCCGAAATCGATGCCGATGGTGTCGGTGAGGCGGCCCTGGAAGCCGATCAGGTAGTCGGCATTGGTGGTGTCGGTCCAGTTGTCGCGGTTGCCGGCGGCAGCGAAGCGGTGGAAGTAGTAGGTCGCCAGGCCGTCGGTGGTGCCCGGGGCACAGCCACCGGCACCGCAGGCGACGCCGTTGTTGATGTCGTTCATGGTGCCGTCTTCGACCACCACCACGCCCGGGACCGGGGCGTAGCGACCGAAGGTTTCGACCTTGGACATCGAGGCGGCGCCGTAGACCGACCAGTTGTCGTTGATCTGGTGGTCGGCACGGACGAACACCGAGGTGTTGTCGACCTTGGCGTCGTTGGCGGCCACTTCACGGAAGTTGAACGAACACAGGCCATTGCCCAGGACATAGAACGCGCCCTGGGTGCAGTCGAAGCCCGGCACCGCCTCGATCGCCAGCGTGTTCCAGTTGTAGTAGTTGTTGCCGTAGGTCGACACGCCGGGTTCCTGGCCGCCGATCTGGTCGCGGGTGAAGACCATGCCGCGCTTGGAGTTCGACGCGCCGCCGATGACGCGGGTACGGTCGTTCGACGAGCCGAACACCACCGACATGTCCTGCAGGTCACCGCCGGTGACTTCGGTCGAACCGACGCCGTAGCGGATCTCGGCGCCGTTGAAGTCCTTGCGCAGGATGACGTTGACCACGCCACCGATCGCGTCAGAACCGTACACGGCCGAAGCGCCGTCGGACAGGATCTCGATGCGCTCGACGGCGGCCAGCGGGATGGCGTTGAGGTCCGAGCCGGCCGACGCCGACATCGGGTTGGTCGGGGCGCGACGGCCGTCGATCAGAACCAGGGTGCGGCCGGAGCCGACGCCGCGCAGGTCGATGGTCGCCAGCGACTGGGCCGACGAACCGGACTGCGGCTTGAAGTTGCCGAACGACGCGAAGGTGCTGTCGCGCAGGACGTCGGCGACGGAGACGTCACCGGAAGCGTCGATGGTGGCGCGATCGATCACGACGACCGGCACGGCGCCCTCGATGTCGGCGCGCTTGAGGCGCGAACCGGTGACTTCGATGGTGTCGAGGGTGGCGGCGTCCTCGTCGGACTCCTGCGCGAAGGCGCTGCTGGTGGCCAGGGCGCCGGCCGAAACCGCCGCCATGGCCAGCAGTGCGCGCTGGATGGACGCGGAAAGCGTACGGGATTGCATCTTGTCTTACTCCACTGCTCAAGGCCGCAAGGCCGGAACGGTGATGTTTACAAGTGCTTAACAAAATGACAGTAACCGGGCTGACCACGAACCTAGCGCGCAATTCGCATTTCGATGTGCCGGGATTCGTATTTCCCCGGGACGCCCGCCGGACGCGGCTCGTCAGCCGCCCTTGCGCGCCTCGAGGATGAGCCTGGCCATCGCGGCGTCGCCTTTTTCGATCAGTTCGACCGGAGTGAACTGGAAGCCGGTGACGACCATGGCCTCGCCCACGCACCACTCGCGCTGCTCTTTACTGAGGGTGGCGGCGCCGGCGGCGGCGGCCTGCAGCAGGTCCGGCGTTGGTACGGTGTCCTGGGGTTCCGGGGCACGCCTGGCGGGCGCGGCGCCGTTGTCGGCCTTGCCGGCCTCGGTCTTGAGCCAGGCCACCCGGGCCAGGCCCACGGCCAGCCGGTCGCCGCCATCCTTGAGCTTGGGCGCGGCCTGGGCGAGCGCACCCAGCAGGGCGTCGCGCTCGACCTCCTGGGACTTGATGGCCTTTTCCAGTTCGGCGATCCGTGCTTCGGCCGCCTTGACCATGCCTTCGAGCTGGAGGATTTCGTTGGCCGGGTCGGCCAGGGTCTTGGCGCCCAGCAGGCGCATCACCTTTTCACCCAGGCGGGCATGGATGGCCGGGTCCGAGAATTTCAGGTCGCGGGCGGCGGTCTGCCAGGCCAGCGCCACCTGGCTCACCGTCTGCGCCTTCTCCGACGGCGGCGCATGGGTAGCCTCGATGGCGGTTTCGCCCGGTGGCGGCGGCAGGGTGGCGTTGGACGCCTGCTGGATCGCCAGGTCCAGGCGTTCGCACAGTTCGCTCTTCTGGAAATCGCGGGCGAGCTTGCGCAGCTCGATGCGGCAGTCGATCAGCAGGGCGCGAAGGTCCTTCATGGCGCCATTCTATGCCCGGCCGGGGCCGGCCGGGCATCAACGCGCCAGCAGGAAGTGCAGCAGGTTGTTCTGGAAGTAGGGATTGACCGACAACTGGTCGTGCCGTTCGCACAGGAAGAAGCTCTGCGCGAAGGGGTAGCTGTCGTAGGCGGCACCCTGGCCGGGGACGCGGCCGCGGCCCAGCTGCGAGTCGCGCGTCACCAGGCCGTCGCCCGGCTGCAGCAGCAGGCGGCCGTAGTCCACGCCCTCGATCCCGTCGCGGATGTCTTCAGGCCGGACCACCAGGCTACGGACGCCGTCCTTCTCTTCGAGCACCGCGCGGGCGGGGGTTAGCGTGCAGTCGCCGCCGAACACGGCTACTTCGACGCCGTGGCTCGGCACGGGTTCGCCCAGGGCCAGCTGCAGCTTGCGGGCGCGTTCGAGGTGGCGCGCAAAGGTGGCCTGCAGCGCGGCGAACTGCAGCGCGCCGGTTTCCGGCCCGTAGGCGGAGGCGACCACCCGGGCTTCGACCTCGGGCGCGAAGATGCCCCAGCGGTTCTCGCGCCAGGTGGCGATGTCGTAGATGTCCAGGTCGACGGGCTTGCCTTCGCGGTCGAGGATGAGCTTGAGGTCGGGATGCGGCAGGGTTTCGAAGGGCGTGGCGAAGGTCGCCAGCACTTCCACCGGCACCGTGCGCAGGGCGATCTTGACGCCCTTCTGCAATCGTTCGAGGCTGATCACCGAACCCAGGTTGGGCGTGCCCAGCAGCACCATGCGGCGGATGCGGTGCGCGCCCTCGTCCCAGGGCGTGAACTCATTGCGGTCGAGGATGTCCTGGGGGCCGTAGCGCAGGTAATAGCTGGCGATCAGGCCGCCGTTGCTGTGCGCCAGCACGTCCACCGGCAGGTCGGGGTCGCCGTAGTCGCGCCGGACCTGTTCGATCAGTTCGTGCAGCTGCCGCACGGCGTGGATGTTCTCGCGGCGCCAGTCGTACAGCAGCACGTAGTAGCGGCGGCGGTCGTCGCTGCCTTCCACCGGCTCGCCGGGCTCGGCCCGACGGAAACGGCCGACGTCTTCCAGGGTCCGGATCAGCGCTTCGTAGTAGTCGGTCCGCGCGACGCCATAGAACAGGTCGCCCGGCACCAGGCCCCCGCCGCGCTGTTCGACGTCGCGCACGCGCGCGAGCTCGCGGTAGTCGCTGAAGGCCAGGGTGCCCAGCCCGCCCGGCCAGTACTCCTTGCCGGTGTCGCGTTCGACCAGGGTCGACCCCATCAGCCCGTGGATGAGGATGACCGGCGGCTGGGCCGGGTTGCGGGTGTCCTGTTCGTACAGGCGCGCCAGGTCGGGGCGCGTGGGCGCACCGCCGCAGCCCGCCAGCACAAGGCTGGCGAGCAGCAGCCAGGGCAGCCGTCGTAGGAAGGTCTTCATGAGGGGCGCGATTTTTGCACGCCATGCATGAACGCGGGCACCGCCGGAAGTCCTGGTGGGGATCAGGCGGCAGCCGTTTCCGACAGCGCCGGGTAGTCGGCGTAGCCTTCCGGGCCCGGGGTGTAGAGCTTGTCCGCCTGCATCTCGGCCAGCGGCGCCTTGGCCGCCAGGCGGGCGGGCAGGTCCGGGTTGGCGATGAAGGGACGACCGAACGCGATCAGGTCGGCCCGGCCGGCGGCCAGGTCGGTTTCGGCGCGGACGGCGTCGTAGTCACCGGCCAGGATAAGGCTGCCGGCGAAGCGGCGACGGGTCTCGTCCACCACGTCGTCGGGCACGGCCCCGGGCGCGGCGATCAGGCTCAGGTAAGCGATGCCGCGCTCGGCCAGCGCGTCGACCAGGGCCAGGTATTCCTCGCGCTCGCCGTCGTAGTTGGCGGCCAGGTCGTTAAAGGCATTGAAGGGCGACACCCGCACGCCGACGTGCGCCGGGCCGATGGCCCCGGCCACCGCGTCGACCAGTTCGAGCAGGAAGCGGCGACGGTTTTCGGCGCTGCCGCCGTAGCGGTCGTCGCGCTGGTTGGAACGCGGGTTCAGGAACTGGGCGGCCAGGTAGCCGTTGGCGGCATGGATCTCGACGAAATCGAGGCCGGACTCGCGGGCCAGGATTGCCGAACGCACGTACTCGTCGCGGGTGGCCTGGATGTCGGCGGCCGTCATGGCGCGCGGCACCGGGTGGTCCTGCATGCCCTGGCTGTCGGTCCAGATCTGGCCGGCGGCGGCGATACCGGACGGGCCCAGCAGTTCGGCGCCCGGGGGAAGATTCGCGGGATGGCCGATGCGGCCGCTGTGCATCAGCTGGATCGAGATCCGGCCGCCTTCTTCGTGCACCGCCTGGGCCACCGCGGCCCAGCCACGGGCCTGTTCGGCGTTGAACAGGCCGGGAATGCGGGAGTAACCCAGGCCATTGGGCGACGGCGAGGTGCCTTCGGTGATCACCAGGCCGGCGCTGGCGCGCTGGCGATAGTAGGTCGCGACCAGTTCGCCCGGCACATTGCCCAGGGCGCGGGAGCGGGTCATCGGGGCCATGACGATTCGGTTGCGCAAGGTCAGGCCGGCGAGGCGGGTCGGGGCATGCAGGATGGACTTCATGAGGGGGTCTCCGGTGGGATGGCCCAAGCATGGGGGTCCACAGATTTGGAACAAACCCGTACAGCTGGCACGTATCGTTGCGCTGGTGAGTTCATTCATGCCCGCGCGGGGCGCCGGATACCGTGCCGGCACGCCCTGCGCTACGCTCGGGGCCTTGCCCAAGCGGAGAGACCCGATGCGCCTGTTCCGACCCCTGTCGATGGCCCTGGCCGCCCTGTTCGCGCTGTCCGCCTGCGCGACCCCGTCCCAGGAGCCGACGCCGGCCAACGACAGCGCCGACAGCGCCGACGGCTTCGCGGCGGCGCCGCCGCCGCCGCCGATGGAAGACCCCGCGGCCAACCAGGAGGTCACCGAGGAGGCCGACATGACATGCGAAGACAAGCCAGGCAAATGGGCCGTCGGCCAGATCGCCGACGAGGCCCTGGTCGCCAAGGTCAAGGCAGACACGGGTTCGGACCGGGTACGGGTGATCCGCCCGGGAATGATGGTCACCATGGATTACCGCGAGGACCGGGTGAACCTGGACGTGGACGCAGACAACCGCGTGCTGACCGTGCGCTGCGGCTGAACCGATGCGCCTGCTGGCCCACCAGGTCCTCGGGCGCGTAGCGCTGTGGTCGACCCTGGCGGTGGTGGGCGCCACCGCCCTGGGCTACGGCTACGCGTTCGAGCTTTCGCGCGACCGTGCCCTGGACCAGCTGCGCCAGCATGCCGAACTGCAGGGCCTACAGGAAGAACAGGCCTTCCGGGACGCCGAAGCGCATCTGGAATATTTCCGCGCCGAGTTCCTGCGCCGCTACCGCGACCAGGCGATCGACTACGGCGCGCGTTTCGACAGCCTGTACGCCCCCGGCGACGGCGGCGCGCTCAGGCTCAAGCCTGAGTACTTCCGCGGCGCGCGCACCGACGACGGGCGCTACGTGATCCACACCACCGGTTTCCTCGGGCGCCGCGCGACGCCGCCCGACGAAGAGTTCCGCCGCCGCGCCGTCATCATCACCGACCTGGTGTCCGAGCTCGGCCCGGCCTGGCGCGGGCCATTCGCCAACCTGCATGCCTCGTTGCCGGACAATGGCCTGGTGATCCACTGGCCGGGCGTGCCCTGGGGCCTGCAGGCCGCCGCGGACCTGGATGTTTCCGAAGGCGCCGTCATCGCCGGCACCCGCCAGGAGAACAATCCCGAACGCAACGCCGTGTGGTCGGGCCTGTACTTCGACAAGACCGCCGGGCAATGGACGGTCACCGTGCAGTTGCCCGTCGACGGCGACGATGGCCGGCACCTGGTCAACCCCAGCCACGACATCCTGCTCGACGACATCCTCGCGCGCCTGGGCCGCAACCGGCTGGTCGGCGCGCAGACCCTGTTGTTGAGTCCCGACGGCCACCTGATCGCGGGACCGGGCGTGATGTCCGAAACCGACCAATCGCGCGGCATCCTGCACGTGGATGCCCTCGACGATCCGTTTCCGGCGCGCATCCATCGCCTGGCCATGCAACACACCGACGAGGGCCACGCCGCCCATGTGATGCAGGACGAGCAAAGCGGCGCCTACGTGGTGTTCACCCGCGTCGAAGGGCCGGACTGGCGCCTGGCGACGGTCTACCCGGGCCGACAGGTCGCCGGCGCCGCGCACCGCGGCGCGGCGATCATGCTGGCGCTGGGCCTGGGGCTCCAGCTGATCCTGCTGGTGGTGGTGGGCACCGTGCTCAGCCGCCGGGTCAGCCAGCCGGTCCAGCAGCTGCGTGACGCCGCCGACCGCATCACCCGCGGCGAGCAGACCGAAGCCGCCGTGGCCGAGCTGCCGCTGGCCGAGGAAAACGAGATCGGCAGCCTGTCGCGCAGCTTCCGCGAGCTGGCCCGGCAGGTCGAACACCGCCAGGGCGAACTCGAGGGTACCGTCGAGGTCCGCACCCGCGAACTGGCCGAGGCCAACCAGCGCCTGGAACAGCTGACCCGCACCGACAGCCTCACCGCCCTGCCCAACCGCCGCGCCTTCGACGACGACCTGGCGCAGCTGCTGGCCAACCCCGAGCCGATGGCGGGCCTGGCCCTGGGCATGGTGGACGTCGATTACTTCAAGCCGTTCAACGACACCCTGGGCCATGAAGCCGGCGACCAGGCGCTGCGCAGGGTGGCCGACGTGCTGGCCGGCCAGATCCGTCGCGACGTGCGCTGCTATCGCTACGGCGGCGAGGAGTTCGCGGTGGTGTTCACCTCGATCGCGGTGCCGCACGCCGAACGCATCCTGCGGCGCATCCTGGAGGACATCGCCGCGCTGGCCATCGAACACGGCGCGAGCCCGCTGGGCGTGGTGACGGTCAGCGCCGGCCTGGCCAAGAGCTACGACCCCGACATCGACGCCGCCACCCTGGTGCGTGCGGCGGACCGCCAGCTCTACGCCGCCAAGGCCAGCGGCAGGAACCGCATCGCGATCGGCTGAAACCGGGCGTCAGTGCGAGAACAACACCGGCGTGCGCGTGCCTTCAAGCACCGTGCGGGTGACGCCACCGAAGACCTGTTCGCGCCAGCGCGAATGGCTGAAGCCGCCCATCACCACCAGGTCGGCGACGCAGGAACCAGCATGCGCCAGGATCGCCTGGCCGGTGCTTTGTCCCGCCCGCTCGACTTCCACCACCTGGGCCTGGCAACCGTGGCGCGCCAGGTGCCGGGCGATGTCGGAGCCCGGCGCCTCGCCGTGGCCCAGCGCGGTCGACTGCGGATTGACCACCAGCACGTCGACGCGGGCGTCGCGCGGCAACCAGGGCAGGGCGTCGTGTACGGCGCGGCTGGCCTCGCGACGCGGCTGCCAGGCGATCACCACCCGGCGCGGCGGCACCATCAGCCGGGTGTCTTCGGGCACCAGCAGCACCGGCCGCCCCGAGTGCATCAGCAGCGCGTCGAAGCTGGTGCCGAAGCGCTGGCCGGGTCCCTCGGACGACGCCCCGCCGAATACGCACAGGTCGGCATGCCGGGCGTGCAGGGCGGCCACTTCCTCGGGCCAGGCCAGCGGCGAGTCGACGACCCGGACTTCGTGCGCCACGCCGGCGGCTTCCAGTCGCTCGCGGGCACGGCCGGCGGCCTCTTCCGCCACCTTGCGCAGGGCGTCGAAGCCGGCCTGGTCCAGGCCCACGGCGGTGACCCCCCACTCGCTGGCGAAGGGCACCGGCGCGTGCGCCACCGCCAGCGCGGCGACGTGGGCGTCATGCGCCTGGGCCAGGGCGATGGCGGCGTCCAGGGCGGCGGTGTCGGCGCGGGTGCCCTGCAGGAAAACGAACAGGTCGCGGATCATGGCCAGGCTCCTCGGAAAAACGGTGGTGGCCAGGCCAGCCTACGCCCGCCGCACCGGGCGGCGTTGACGTGGGTCAAGCCCGCGCCCCTGGCAAGTCTCACCCAGTGAGACGGCCCTGGCCGCTAATGCAGGACCCCTGCCCTGGACAGACCGCCATGCCTTCCAATGCCCTGGCCCGCCGCGACGCCCGCGACCTGGCCCTGCCCTCCGCGGCCCTGCCCGCCGGCCCGGCCGATGCCCCGCTGGCACCGCGCGTGCAGGACCCCCGCCAGCTGGCCAGCCGCCTGCAGGCGAAGTACCGCGACCGGGTGACCGGGCATTTCGTCCAGCCCGCCCGCGAGGGGGCCTACGCGCCCCTGCCCGCCAGCCTGCCGCCGGCGCTGGCGCAGGCCCTGCAGGCGCGCGGCATCGGCCAGCTCTACAGCCACCAGGCCCAAGCCTGGGATACGGCGCAGGCCGGCAAGCACTTCGTGGTGGTCACGCCCACCGCCTCGGGCAAGAGCCTTTGTTACACGCTGCCGGTGGTGTCGGCGGCGATGCAGGAACAAGCCAAGGCGCTGTTCCTGTTCCCGACCAAGGCACTGTCGCAGGACCAGGTGGCCGACCTGCTGGAACTCAATCGCGCCGGCGACCTCGGTCTGCGCTGCCACACCTTCGACGGCGACACGCCCGGCGATGCCCGCCAGGCCATCCGCCTGCACGCCGACCTGGTGGTGTCCAACCCGGACATGCTGCACCAGGCGATCCTGCCCCACCACACCAAGTGGGCGCAGTTCTTCGAGAACCTGCGTTACGTGGTCATCGACGAAGTGCACACCTATCGCGGGGTGTTCGGTTCGCACCTGGCCAACGTCGTGCGGCGACTCAAGCGGGTCTGCGCGTTCTACGGCGCCAATCCGCAGTTCATCCTGTGCTCGGCCACCATCGGCAACCCGCAGCAGCATGCGCAGGCGCTGGTGGAGGCGCCGGTCGAGGCCATCACCGAATCCGGCGCGCCGGTCGGCGAAAAACACCTGCTGCTGTGGAACCCGCCGGTGGTCAATCCCGACCTGGGCCTGCGCGCGTCGGCGCGTTCGCAATCGAACCGCATCGCCCGGCTGGCGATCCGCGCGGGGCTCAAGACCCTGGTGTTCGCGCAGTCGCGCACGATGGTCGAGGTGCTCACCAAGTACCTCAAGGATGTCTTCGACCACGACCCGCGCAAGCCGCCGCGCATCCGCGCCTACCGCGGGGGTTATCTGCCCAACGAACGCCGCGAGGCCGAACGCGCCATGCGCGCCGGCACCGTCGACGGCATCGTCAGCACCTCGGCGCTGGAGCTGGGCGTGGACATCGGTGCGCTCGACGTCGTGGTGCTCAACGGCTATCCCGGTTCGGTGGCGGCCACCTGGCAGCGCGTGGGTCGCGCCGGCCGCCGGCAACAGCCTTCGCTGGGCGTACTGGTGGCCTCGTCCGACCCGCTCGACCAGTACCTGGTGCGCCACCCCGGCTTCTTCGAGCAAGCCAATCCCGAGCACGCCCGCATCGCGCCCGACCAGCCGCTGATCCTGCTCGACCACCTGCGCTGCGCCGCCTTCGAGCTGCCCTTCCTGCGCGGCGAAACCTACGGGCCGATGGATCCCTCGCCCTGGCTGGACGTGCTGGCCGAAACCGGCGTGCTGCACGCCGAGGGCGAACGCTGGGACTGGATTGCCGACAGCTACCCGGCCAATGCGGTGTCGCTGCGTTCGGTGGCCGACGGCAATTTCGTGGTTGTCGACCGCACCGACGGCCGCCAGAAGATCATCGCCGAGGTCGATTATTCCGCCGCCGCGCTTACGCTGTACGAAGGCGCGATCCACATGATCCAGTCGGTGCCGTTCCAGGTCGAACGCCTGGACTGGGAAGGCCGCAAGGCCTACGTCACCCGCACCCACGTCGATTACTACACCGACGCCATCGACTACACCAAGCTCAAGGTGCTCGAACGCTTCGACGGCGTGCGCGCCGGCGACGGCAGCGCCCAGCACGGCGAGGTACACGTGGTGCGGCGGGTCCCGGGCTACAAGAAGATCCGCTACTACACCCACGAAAACATCGGCTACGGCCCGGTCAACCTGCCCGACCAGGAAATCCACACCACCGCGCTGTGGTGGCAGCTGCCGCAGGACGCACTGGCGCTGGCGTTTTCTTCGCGGCAGGACGCGCTCGATGGTTTCCTGGGCGCGGCCTACGCGCTGCACGTGGTCGCCACCGTCGCGGTGATGGCCGAAGGCCGCGACCTGCGCCAGGCCGTGGGCAGCGGCGACGGGGCCTGGTTCGCCCACACCGACGGCCGCGGCCGCGGCCAGCTGCGCGGGGCCGACGGCCAGCCGGGCAGCCCCGACGCCGCCGAGCGCTTCACGCCCACGGTTTACCTCTACGACAACTACCCCGGCGGCATCGGCCTGAGCGAACCGCTGTGGCGACGCCAGGCGGAATTGGTGGCGCGTGCCCGCGAACTGGTGGCGGCCTGCGATTGCGCCGCTGGTTGCCCGGCCTGCGTCGGCCCGGTGTTGGCCGCCGACGAAGGCAAGACCGGCAATACGCCGCGGGCGCTGGCGCTGCGGGTGCTGGGCCTGCTGGAAAGCGCGGCATGAGCGCGGTGTTGTCGCAGCGGCTGCGGCAGTTGCAGCGGGAAGCGGGAAGAACGCCAGCCCTGGCCGGCCTGCCCGCAGGGCGGGAGCGCGATCAGACCCCGCCAGGTGCCGTCCGACCCGAAGTGCCCGAGAACATCCGCCGCCTGCTGGGCCTGCGCAGCCGTGCTTCCAGTCGGCCTGTGACGCCCTTGCGCCCACCCGACCGCCACCTGCCGGGCGATGAGATCGCACCCGGCTTGCGCTACATCGAGTCCCGGCACGAAGCCCCGCCGATGCCCGAGGCTATCGACGCCAGCTTCGCCAAGGACTTCGATACCGTCGAACCCGCACAGCTGCTGTGCTTCGACACCGAAACCACCGGCCTGGCCGGCGGCACCGGCACCCGCGCCTTCATGATCGGCGCCGCCGATCGCGTCGACGGCCAGCTGCGCATCCGCCAGCTGATGACCACCACCCTGGCCGCCGAGCGGGCCATGCTTGAAACCTTCGCGCGCTGGCTTCGCCCGGACACGGTGCTGGTGAGCTACAACGGCCGCAGCTACGACGCGCCGCTGCTCAAGACCCGCTACCGCCTGGCGCGCCTGCCCTGCCCGATTACCCCGCTGGCCCATCTCGACCTGCTGCACCCCGTCCGCCGCCGCTACCGCGGCCACTGGGAAAACTGCCGCCTCGCCACCGTCGAACGGCAGCTGCTGAAGGTGCTTCGCGAAGACGACCTGCCCGGCAGCGAAGCCCCGCGCGCCTGGCGCGACTACCTGCTAGGCGGCCCGGCCACCCACCTGCGCCGCGTGCTGGCCCACAACCACACCGACGTGCGCAGCCTGATGCAACTGCTCGCCCACCTGGCGACACCTACCCTGTAGGAGCGGCTTCAGCCGCGAATCTTTTGACTTTGCCTATGGCAAAGAAGAACTTCGCGGCTGAAGCCGCTCCTACAGGTTTACGACACCCATGCCCGAGCCGTTCAAGAACCTCATCAATGCCGCCCTCGTGCGCGCCTGCGGCAACCACCTGCATCGCCATTGGCACGACTTCGACCGCCGCGGTTTCGAAGCCCGGGCCTTGGCCGGCCTCGACGCCCTCGAAATGAAGGCCCGCGCGATGCAAATCGCCGACGCGCTGGAAGCCAGCCTGCCCGACGACTTCGATCGCGCCGCCGGCATTATCGAAGCCGCACTCGCACCGCCCGCCCGCAGCGACGAGCTCGACTTCAAGACCACCGACGCCGGCCTGGCCGGCTGGATCGGCTGGCCGCTGGGCGAGTTCATCGCCCGCCGCGGCCAGGCCGAACCCCAACGCGCACTGCGCGCCCTGCGCGAACTCACCCAGCGCTTCACCAGCGAATTCGCGGTGCGGCCCTTCCTGGTCCATCACTTCGCGCTGACGCTGGCGCACTTCGTCCGCTGGCAGCACGACCCCAGCCCGCACGTACGCCGCTGGGTGAGCGAAGGCAGTCGCCCGCGCCTGCCCTGGGGCCTGCAGATCAGATCCTTGATCGAAGACCCGTCGCCGACGCTGCCGCTGCTGCGTTCCTTGCAGGACGACCCCAGCCCCTACGTGCGCCGCAGCGTCGCCAACCACCTCAACGACATCGCCAAGGACCACCCGGGCGTCGTCGCCGACTGGCTCGAACAGCACCTTCCCGGCGCCGACGCCGGGCGCAAGGCCCTGCTGCGCCATGCCAGCCGCACCCTGGTCAAGCGTGGCGACCGGCGGGTGTTGAAGGCCTGGGGCCTGGGCAGCAGGTTCCGCGGCGAAGCCCGGCTGGCGGCGTCGCCCGGACGGGTGGCCGTGGGCGACGCACTGACGCTGGTGGCGACCCTGGTGTCGTCGGCGCGGAGCCCGCAGGCCCTGGCCGTCGACTACGTGGTCCACCACGTCAAGGCGAACGGCGGGAGCTCGCCCAAGGTGTTCAAGGGTTGGTCGCTGACGCTTGCCCCGGGCGAAACGCGGCGGCTGGAGAAGTCCCACTCCCTGCGACCCATCACCACGCGACGCTACTACCCCGGCGTGCACCGCATCGAACTGCAGGTCAATGGCAGCGTGGTGGCGGAAGCCGCTTTCACGCTCCGCGCCTGAAGAAACGGAAGGGAACAGGTCCGCAAGGCGGACCTGTCCCCGCGTCACATCAGTTGCACTGGTTCTGGAACACGCACGCCGCCCATTCCGGATGGTCGATGAACGGGTTGCGGTTGCCCTGGTAGGAATACACCGCCTCGTTGCGCAGGCGTTCCTTGTCGTCCACCGGGTCCTCGGCGTGCCACTGCAGCAGGTCGGCCAGGCGTCCCATGTAGGCGACGCTGAGGTTGCTGCCGGACGCCTGGATCAGGCCCGGGTCGTCGGTGAGGATGAGGTCGGGCTCGGCGGCGCCGGTGACGCCATGCGTGCCGCCCTCGTAGCGAACGTCCATGTACAGCAGCGCGCGGGCGACGTCGCCCTTGCGGTCGCCCCAGGTCTGCCAGTACGTCGTCGAGTACCAGTTCGAATTGCCCGGGAACACGCCGCTGCCGCCGCCCTTGCCGTTGTGCGCGAGGGTGGTGCGCTCGGTGCAGCCCGACAGGCAGTTGGCGTAGGGCTTGTTGCCGCGCGAACTGTTGTAGCCCGAATCGGACAGGAACAGCATGTGGGTGTCGGTGTACGGGTAGTTGGTGCTGCCGTCGTTGGTGAAGCCGTAGCTCTTGGGCCAGGTGTGTTCGCGGTTGTATTCCGTGTTGCCGGCACCGTACTTCTGGTAGCTGGCGTTGCGGTAGACGTCCAGGATGCGGCCCGGGTTGAGCGGGTCTTCGTCGGCGAACTCCAGCACGTCCCAGGTGTCGGTGGCCGTGGCGCTGTACGGGAAACGCTGGTGGTCGTCGATGATCGCGTGCAGGCTGGCGCGCAGGGCGCTGGCGCTGGCCTGGTTGACGCCCTGGTAGTAATCGTTGCCCGGCACCGAAGCCGTGGTGAAGACGAAGCTGTGGTTCGCCGCCATCGGCGTGGGCGCGCCGTCGAGGTCGCTGACCTTGTTGGCCAGCACGTCCACCAGGCAGTCTTCCAGTCCCGCCAGGTTCGACTGTGGGTCGGCGGTGAACACCGTCGGGCCGCCGCTCACCACCACCGGCACGTTGCCGCTGGTGTCGCAGCCCAGCACGATGGCGCCGGCCTGCAGGCTCACCGGTTCCGAGAAGCTCACGGTGACCTGGGTGTCCAGGGGCACGGCCGCGCTGCCGTCCGCCGGCGTGGTGGCCGTGACCGTGGGCGCGACGTCCGGCGGCGGGAAGGACTGGCCGGCATTGCAGGTACCGAAGCTGCTCGAGGCGGGCGCGTGCCAGCTGAAGTCGGCATAGGCGTTGCCGCTGCCCTTGAGCTGCAGCGAGTAGCCGGCAGGCGTCGACGCGGCTTCCGAGACGCCGATGTCCACCGAGGTCTGGTTCAGCGCCGGCCCGTTGGCCGCCTTGAACTGGCCTTCGTAGCTGAGGAACTGCACCGCCGCCCCGGAGGCATCGACCAGGGCCACGCCGTCGGGTGCCCCGTTCTGCATGCCCGCCGCGGCCACCGACACGAAGCCGTAGCCGCCGCAGGTATCGCCCAGGGTGCCCGACAAGCTGCGCGTCATGTACACGCGCCGGTCCGAGCCGTTGTAGAAGTGCAGCGACCATCCGGCCAGCGACGTCCCCGCGTCACCGGCCACTTCGATGCGTTCACCGGTGTCCGTGCCGTCATTGTCGTAGTGGATTTCGTTGATCCAGACCCCCGCCTGGGCGAAGGCAGGGCACAGCAACAGCGCGGGCAGCAGCCCGATCTTTCTGGTGTCCATCTGAATGATCTCCCCGAAGTACCGTCGGATACTCCCCTGCGTGCGTGACAGTACCGTGGCTGGCGCCCCTGTGGGAGGGATTTCAGTCCCGGGCTGCCTTCGGGACTGAAGTCCCTCCCACAGGGGGCCGCCCACCTGCCGTCGCATGGGCCTGGACCCGGCTTGGGTGCGGCGCGGCTTCGCACGTGGAAACCGCGCGCAAACCGGCTAGGCTAGGCCGGCCCCGACGCCGGAGACCCGCATGCAAGCCGATCGCTTCCGCCTGTATTCCGAAGTGGACCTGGAAATCGTGGTGGACGACATGGCCCGCCAGGCCGCCGCCCTGCTCGACGCCACGCCAACGGTGCTGCTGGGCGTGCTGCGCCGCGGCGCGCCGCTGGCGGACAAGCTGCTGGCCCGTATCCGCGTGCATGCGCCCTGGGCCGAGGTCGAACGCATCGACCTGAAGGTGAAGCGCTACGCCGACAACCTCGAGCTGCTGCATCCGGACACGTCGCTGGAGGCCCCGCAGGGCGCCGACCTGATGAACCGCCGCGTCATCGTCGTCGACGACGTGCTCTACCAGGGCTACTCGTTGATGCGCGTGTTCGAGTGGCTTTCCACCCAGAAGCCGGCGCACGTGCACGCGGCGGTGCTGGTGGACCGACAGCGCCACCGCATGCCGGTGCGCGCGGACATCGTCGGCCTGGCGCTGAAAATCGCGCCCGAGGACGTCATTGAATGCAACGTGCCGCCCTATGAAACGGACTTTGCCGTCGACCTCTGGCGCCCCGCCGAGTCCCCGAAGGGCTGACGATTGGCCCTGTGGGAGGGACTTCAGTCCCGATGCCTTTCGGGACTGAAGTCCCTCCCACAGGGCCGTGCGCTTACTTCGCGCGGACGTACAGGTCCTTGCCCCCCGCCGGGCTGGCGAGCTCCTTGAACTCGAACCACTTGGGATACGCCTTGAACAGGTCGCTCAGTTTCCGGTGGCCGAACAGGCGCGGATCGAAATCCGACCGCAGCTTGTTGAGGTAGCTGCCCACCGCGCCCAGCTGGGCCCAGCCTTCTTCGTCGCTGGCTTCCTCGATCGCCTGGTTGAGCAGTTTGCGCGGCGCCTGCTGCGGCTGCTTGGGCTTCTCCGCAGCGGTCGCGGAGGAGGCCGTGGCCTTGGTGGCCTTTTTCGCCCCACGAGCGTTCGACTTGGCCGGCTCCGGTTTCTCCGCCTCGCCGGCGTCCTGGCGCAGCACTTCGACATAGGTGAACTTGTCGCAGGCTTGCACGAAGGGATCTGGCGTCTTGCGCTCCCCGAAGCCGTACACGGTGAGGCCCGCTTCGCGCAGCCGCTGGGCCAGGCGGGTGAAGTCGCTGTCGCTCGACACCAGGCAGAAGCCGTCGAAGCGCCCGGTGTACATCAGGTCCATCGCGTCGATGATCAATGAACTGTCGGTGGCGTTCTTGCCGGTGGTGTAGGCGAACTGCTGCACCGGGTGGATGGAGTGTTTGAGCAACGCCTGCTTCCAGCCCTGCAGGCGCTGCGAGGTGAAGTCGCCGTAGATGCGCTTGACGCTGGCGACGCCGAACTTCGCGACTTCGGCCAGCAGGCCTTCGATGACCGAGGGCTGCGCGTTGTCGGCGTCGATCAGCACGGCCAGGTGCTGGGCGTCTTCGGCAGGCGTGGGGGTGTTGCGGTCTCGGGATGGCATGGGGGTCCTTCGCGGCTGAAGCCGCTCCTACAGAGGTTTTTCCGGGTCGCGGCGCGAGTAGAGGTCGATGATGGCTTCGACGGCATCGCTGCAGACGTCGCAGAAGTGGTCGGTGCGGGTGAACATCAGGCAGTTGAGCTGCGGGCGGTAATAGCCCGTGGCCTGGTAGTTGGCGCCTTCGAAGGCGCCTACGGCGTTGGCGTGCGGGTGGCCGTCGAACAGGTCGGTGATGAAGGCCTGCTCGTCATGGAAGAGCTGGCTCATTTCCGACTCGGGGCGCTGGTCGGCGCGCAGCTGGGCGCGGCGGGCCTGGTTCTCGCGCTGGAAGGCTTCGAACTGCGTCTTCGGCCAGGGCGTGGGCAGCGGCGAGGCCGGGCTGACAAGGTGCTTCCACTTGTCCGCCCGTGGGTCGGCGGTGGCATTGGGCTCCCAGGGTTCCGGCCGTTCGCCGCCGCTCTGGTAGGCCACGGAGGAGGTGTAGTACTCGTCGGCCAGGCCGGCGAAGTGGTGGCCAAATTCGTGCACGAACAGGTAATCGGCCCAGTCGTTGCCGGCCGCCGCGGTGCTGAACTGGCCGAAGATGCCGCCGCCGCCGTAGGTTTCGCTGTTGAAGATGATCTCGACCACGTCGTAGGGCGCGTGCTGGGCCAGTTCGCGCCAGGCACGGTTGTCGACGCTCAGCGCGTAACGTTCGGAACCGAAGATGTCGTAGCGCAGGCCGGTGGCGCTGGCCTTGTGCACGCCGGTGGATGGCCGCGAAACGCCGCTTTCCGGCAGCGGCACGGTGAGCGCCCAGACATTGAAGTCGGCTTCGCGCTCCTTGAACGGCGAGACGCTGAAGAGGTGGTCGGCCAGGCGGCGGGCGTCGGACTCGAACTTGCCCAGTTCGTCGGCGGCGTAGCCGTCGCCCAGGATCAGCAGGTCGACCTTGTCGGCCGGGTCGCCGTTGTCGCGGATGGCGATCGGCGTGGCCGGGGCTTTGGCGACGGCACGCTCGACGTCCAGCCCCGCCGGGTCGATGCGGACCTGCCAGGCGGGCACGAACGCGTTGCCGGCGTCGCGCTTCATCACCTGCACGGTGACCGGTTTGCCGGGCATCGGGATGCGCAGCGATTCCTGGAAACTGCGCTGGATGTTTCCGGCCTCGGCGGTGGACTGCCATTCGCCGAAGATCGTGCTGTAGCCGCGGGAGTACAGGACCTCGCCGGTGTCGGGGTCGAGTACGCGCAGCAGGTTCATGCCGCGATTGCTGGTGTCGATCGGTCGCGCCGGGTTGCCGGGCCAGGGCAGCGGTTCCACCACCACCCGTTCGAGCGCGAAGTGTTCGGTTTGCGCGTCGCCGCCGTGCTGGAGGTCGATGCGCAGGGTCGCGGGGGGCTCCGCCGCAAAGGCGGGCAGGGCAAGCAGGCAGGCTAGCGCGAAGCGGAACATGGGCCATCTCCCGGGTCTCGCCCCCCATCATTCAGGGGGCGGGGCGGGGAGTCCAGTTCAGGCCTGGCCGTCGTCGAGCGGGCGTGCGCCGGCGGTCACCATGGCCGCGTGGGCGGCGGCGTGGCGCTCGGCGGACTCCGCGTGCACCACGACCAGCAGCACGCCGGTTTCGACCAGGGCCTCGTAGCGCTTGCGGACGTCGTCGTCGGCGTGGTCGCCGGCCACGGGCCGGGTCCAGCCGGCCAGGTTGCTGCCCAGCAGGTTGAGCATGCCGGCGCCGGCCAGGCTGACGCCCAGGGTCGGCACGGTGACGGCGCTCAGGCCGGCCAGCAGGCCGCGCACGCGGCCGTGTTCGTCGGGCTCGCTGGCTTCGGGGTCGAGTTCGAGCTCGATGTCGTGGCGCGCGACCAGGGCGATGTCCTCGTCGGCGATGCCGGCGTCGCGGGCGGCGGTGAGCGCATCTTCGAGCTGGGCCAGGTTCTCGACGGCGAAGACGCTGCGATTTTCAGATTTGGGGTTCATGGCGAGGCTTCTCCAGGGTCACCAACGAAAGCGGCCGGGCGTCCAGCCCGGCCGCTACCATCCACTCTGACATGGATAGGCGTTCTCGCTTAGTCGTTCATGTCCTCGACATCGTCTTCGTCCATGGCCTCGTCCGGGCCGACGATGAGGTTGGTGGCCACGACGCTGCGCACGCCCTTGGTGCCCTGGGCGATCTCGACCGCCTTGGTGCGGGCCGCCAGGGTCGGGGCGGTACCGGTCAGGGTGACCACGTTGTCCTCGGTGTCGACGTTGATGTCGGTGCCGTGGACCTGGTCGTCGGCGAGCAGCTGGGTCTTCACCTTGGAGGTGATCCAGGCGTCATCGATCTCGTCGCCGGCCTCGTCGGCGGCCTCGCGCACCTGGCCGGAGGCCGTGGCGGTGTTGGCGTCCTCGCGGGCCTCGGTGTCTTCGCCGGCCACGATCAGCTTGTTCTCGACGCGCAGCACGTCATCGACCTGGCCCACCACTTCGGTGGCGGCCATCTTGTCGGCCATCGAGTCGGCGCCGCCGGTCAGGGTGACCACGCCGTTGTGGGTGTCGACGTTGATGTCGAAGCCCTTGGTGCGCTCGTCGGCCAGCAGGCGGGTCTTCACGGACGCCGTGGTGGCGGCGTCGGCGGTGGCCTGGGCGGCGGTGCGCGCCGGCTTCATGTCGTTCTGGTGCTTGACCTTGTCGGCCATGTCTTCGCCGGTGTGGTGGTCGGCGTGGGCGGCGGTGACGCCGAAACCCAGGGCAATGGCGGAAGCGAGCAGGGAAGTCTTGAGAGCGTTCATGGCGTTTCTCCTTAACAACATGTGGTTGGACGGCCGGGGGGCCTCGCTCGCGGTTGGGATCGGGGGATCCACCAGCACGTCCGTCGAGCGTGGGGCAGAGACTGGCGGCCGGCGCCGAAATCGAAACTGAAGCAAATATTCGTTTTTTGTTATGGGATCGCCGGAATTCGCCTGTTTTTGTCGGTGATTCATCCACTTGCAGAACCTGAACGGGTCGGGACCCGCGGTTCGCAAGGCCTCTCCGGCCACTGGATTTACTCTCCACAGGGAGTAGTATCTCCTCTGACTCCACGAGGAGAGTGTCATGTCACCGCGTGCCGCCCCGATTCCCGCCAGCCGGCCCCTTCCCGACCTGGGCGGGCCGGCCCTTCGCGCCTATTTCGCCATCGCCCGGGCCTGGGACCTGAAAAACGCCGAAGCCCGGCGCCTGCTGGGCGATCCGCCGGAATCGACCTGGTACAAGTGGAAAAAGCAGCAGGACGGCAGCCCCGGGCGCGACGTCCTCGAGCGCATCAGCTACGTGCTGGGCATCTTCAAGGCGCTGCAGGTGCTGTTCCCCGACCCGACCCGTGCCGATGCCTGGCTTCGCAAGCCCAATGCCGCACTGCCGTTCGGCGGCGGCTCGGCGCTTGAGCGCATGTTGTCGGGCAACGTCGCCGACCTGTTCGTCGTGCGCAGCTATCTCGACGCCCAGCGCGGCTGGCAATGAGCCTGCCGCGCGTCACCCGGGTCAGCTGGACCCAGGCCTGGCGGCTGGTGCCCAGCCGTTTCCCGCCGCAGGGCGTGTTCGACCGCATCGCCCGTCCCGAGGACCTCGAGGCCCTGTTCGCGCTGGAGTCGCTGACCAACCCGCGCCTGCGCGAGGAGCTGGGCGAACTGCAGCTGGTGCCGCGCGAACGCCGCGTCAGCGGGCCCGGCACGCAACCGGTCATGGCCGCCTTCACCCACCTCAATCCCGCCGGCAGCCGCTTCAGCGACGGGAGCCATGGCGTGTTCTACGCGGCCCGCGCCCTGGAAACCGCGGTCGCCGAAACCATGCACCACCGGGCGCGCTTCATGGCCGCCACCGCCGAACCGGCGATGCGCATCGAGATGCGCTGCTATCGCACGGCGATCCGCGGCCACCTGCACGACCTGCGCCGCGGCTGGCCACAGATGCTCGACCCGGACGATTACGGCCCGCCCCAGGCCCTGGCGCGCCAACTGCGCGCAGCGGGCTCGAACGGCGTGGTGTACCCCAGCGTGCGGCACGCCGGCGGGGAATGCGTGGGTGTGTTCTATCCCGACCTGGTCGATCCCTGCGTCCAGGCCCGGCACCTGGTCTACAGCTGGGACGGCCAGCGCATCCTGCCCGACTACGCGCAGGCGACCCTGCGCAAGATGGGCTCAGGCCGCGACGAAGCGCACTGAGTGGCGGTGGCCGTGCACGAGCGGCTCGAGCAGGTACTGGCCCTGCATCGCCAGCGCGCGGTCCTTGATCGCCGGCACCAGCTGCAGCGGGGGCACGTGCTGCACGTAGGGTGAGAACTCCAGGTCCAGGGCCAGCGCCACCACCCGGGTGCCGTCGTCCCGTGGCTTCACTTCCAGGTGCAAGGCGAAGCGCCGCACCATCTCCAGGCGCACGGCTTCGCGCACGGCGGCCTGGCAGATGCGGTAGACGGTGGTGCGGGCGTCTTCGTCCAGGCCGTCCACCGGGCCGTCGAACGTCGGCTCGAAGACCACGCCGCTGTCGTCGAGCATCTCGTGCAGCGGGCCCGACTCCAGGGCCTGCTGCAGGCCGTGGGTGTCGAGCTGGGGCGGCCGCAGCTGCCGCAGCGCGCGGCGCAGGCTGTCCTGGATCTCGCGTACCTGTTCGCGCAGGGACTCGAGCAGGCGGGTGCCCTGTTCGTCGCGCACGTCGCGGAAAGCCAGGCTGATGCGGGTCCCCAACGCATGGATGGCGTGGCCCAGTTCGTATTCGAGCTCACTGGCGAGCTCGCGCTGGCCCTGCTCTTCCAAGCGCGCCAGGCGCTGGCCGACCTGGCCCAGCTCCGCCGCCAGCATTTCCAGTTCTGTGGTCTTGGCGGCCAGTTCCTGGTGACGCTCGGCCAGCACCTCGTGGCTGCGCCGCAGCGCCGTGCTGGCCGCGCCCAGCACCAGCGCGCCGCCGCCCACGACCGCCAGCACGAGCTGGAGCATGGTGACGTTGACCGTCAACAGGCCGGTTTGCACCAGGGCCTGCATCACCGCGGCCAGCAAGGCCGTCGCCAGCGCCCCGCCTTCCCAGCCGTGCCGGAAGCTCAGGAAGAACAGCGGCGCGAAGGCCAGCAACAGCACGTACATCGCCAGGTCTTCGTAAGCCTGCAGCACCAGGAAAACACCCAGTGCGCCAATCAGCACCAGTCCCAGGTCGCGCAGCAGGCTGGCGCGCTGCGGCCGCCGGAAGCTGCCATGCACGGCCGCGACCAACAGCGGCGCCAGCACGATCTGCCCGATCAGGTCGCCGTACATGAAGGCGAACATGCTCGCCAGCGAATCGGCCGTGGACATCGGGTACGTAACCAGGAACATCCACAGCAGCGGCGAAACACCGGCCGCGCCCAGCAGGCCCGCCAGCAACAGCAGCAGCATGCGGGTGGGTGAATCCGGCGGCGGCGCCGGCCGGGGGCCGCGCAGCAGGTACACCACGGCCGCGTAGATCAGCCAGGGCGCCACGCAGACCGCCAGGAAGGTGAAGGTGACCAGGGGATAGCCCAGCACCGCCGACTTGGTGGCCTGGGCCAGTATTTCGGCGGCGCCCAGCCAGCCCCAGCGGCGGGTCGGGGTGAGCCACAGCATCGCCAGGCGCAGCCCGGCGGGCAGGAACCACACCTGCGCCGAAAGCTGCTCCAGGCCCAGCCAGGCCGCCAGCACGCACAGCGCCAGCAGGGCCCAGCGGCCATTGCGGCCCGGACCTGCATCCTGCAACAGCGCCAGCGCGCGTCCGGTCATGCCTGGTGAATCCCCCTGTTGGCCGATACTCCCGGCTCCCGGCCATGCTAACCGAGCCGGGCGGCCGCGCCGTAAACGCACGGCCGCCTTCCTTGCCGGGGACGGGGCCGATATAATCGCGGCCTTCTTATCCACAGGGCCCCGGCCCTTTGTCAGGACACCCCGTGCGCAATCACGATCTGGTTTTCCTCAAGCACTTCTCGATGGTCATTGTTTTCCTGGTGGCGGTCACGGGCGTGCTGATCCTGCTCGGCCTGTACTTCAACAGCCAGCTCCAGCCCGAACCCAACCCGGTGGCCCAGGCCGCGATGGTCCAGCGCCTGCAGCCCGCGGGTGGCGTCTACGCCGGTTCCACGGGCGCGGCGGCGCAGGCCGCTGCGGCAGCGGCCGCGGCCGCGGCGTCGGCCGGCCAGGTGGCCTACGACGGCACGCTCGACGGCAAGGTCATCTACGACAACCTGTGCGGCGCCTGCCACACCTCGGGTGCCGGCGGCGCGCCGAAGCTGGTACGGGCCGAATGGACCGCGCGCATCGCCCAGGGCATGGACACCGTCCACAAGCACGCCATCGAGGGTTTCCAGGGCTCGGCGGGCATCATGCCGGCCAAGGGCGGCAACCCCAACCTCACGGACGAGCAGGTCATCGCCGCCGTCGATTGGATGCTCGACAACCTGCAGTAAGCTGGCGGCCACCGCCCTTGCGCCAAGACGCCGCCCCCGGGCGGCGTTTTCGTTTCCGGAGTCCCCGCATGACCCTTCGCCGCTTCCTGGTCGCCCCGCTGCTGCTGGCCGCCTGCACCCCACCCGGCCCGGATACCCTGGGCAAGGTGCCCAGCCCCGAGACCGGCCCGATGACGGTCTCGCGCATCCAGGGCAGCGGCGAACGCAGTCCGCTCGAAGGCCGCGAGGTGACGGTCGAAGCGGTGGTGGTGGCGCCGATGGGCGGCCTGGGCGGCGTGTTCGTGCAGTCGCTGGCGCCCGACGCGGACCCGGCGACGTCCGAAGGCCTGTTCCTGCCGCGCGCGCGCGACGCCCGGCCAAGGCTCCGGGCCGGCGACCACCTGCGCATCACCGGCACCGTCGTCGAGACCGGCGACGACGGCACCACTCTTACGGCGATCGAGGCGTCGGCGCTCGAGGTCCTGGGCCAGGCCGCGGTCGAACCCCTGGTGGTGTCGGCCGCCCCGGCCAGTGCCAGCGACTGGGAGCGCTACGAGGGCATGCTGCTGACCCTGCGCGGTCCGCTCACCGTCACCGGCAACGAAGACCTGGCGCGCTACGGCGAACTGCGGATCAGCTTCGACGGCCGGCTGTTCACGCCCACCGAAATGGCGCCGCCGGGTCCCGCCGCCCAGGCCATTGCCGCCGAGAACGCGCGCCTGATGCTGCGCATCGACGATGGCCGCAGCGCCCGCGACCCCGACCGCCTGTGGTTCCTGCCCGGCGACGGCCTGGGGCCAGGCCAGCCGCTGCGCGTGGGCAGCGTGCTGCACGACGTCACCGGCATCCTGGACCAGCGTTTTGGCAGCCACCGGCTGCAGCTGGTCGAACCGCTCGCCAACATCGAACAGGCGCCGCGCCCGGAAGCCCCCGAGGTCGGCGGCGACCGTCGCATCGCCGGCTTCAACCTGCTCAACCTGTTCAACGGCGACGGCCGGGGCGGCGGTTTCCCGACCGCGCGCGGCGCCGCCACCCGCGCCGACTACGAGCGCCAGCAGGCCAAGCTGGTGGCGACGGTGCGCGCCATGGCCCCCGACCTGGTGGCGCTGATGGAACTGGAAAACGACGGCTTCGGGCCCGAGTCGTCGCTGGCGCAGTTCGTGGACGCGCTCAACGCCGCCGGCCCGCATCGCGACTGGCGCTTCGTCGACGCCGGCCACGGCCCGGGCGACAACCCGATCCGGGTCGGGATGATCTACCGCGCCGAGCGCATGCAGCCGGTCGGCAAGCCGCTGATGTTGTCCGAAGGTCCCTTCGGCGACCGCAGCCGGGTGCCGCTGGCCCAGGCCTTCCGGGCCGGCACCGGTCCGGTCTTCGTGGTCGTGGCCAACCACTTCAAGTCCAAGGGTGGCTGCGAGGAGGCGCTCGACGGCGACGTCGACCGCCGGGACGGGCAGGCCTGTTTCAACGCCACCCGGGTGAAATCGGCCCAGCTGCTGCACAGCTGGCTCCGCAACGACCCCACGGGCACCGACCCGGCCGGCCACCTGCTCATCGGCGACTTCAACGCCTATGCCCAGGAAGACCCGATGCGCCTGCTGCGCTCGCAGGGCTGGCAGGACGCCTTCGCCCAGACCAAGCTCGAACGGCCCTATTCCTTCGTCTTCCAGGGCCAGTCCGGCCGGCTCGACCATGCCCTGCTGGACGCCGGCCTGGCCTCGCGCCTGCGCGGTGCCGCCGAGTGGCACGCCAATGCCGACGAGTCCGAGGCCTTCGATTACCGGAAGGACCGCGGCGGGCGGGGCGGCAGCGACCCCTGGCGGGCGTCCGACCACGACCCGCTGCTGCTGGGCTTGGACCTGGCGCGCTAGGGGCTATCATCCGCGCATGGACGCCTTGCCCGACTTCCCGACCGAATCCGGCCCGCTGCTGGTTCCCGGCCCCGCCGGCCAGCTTGAGCTGATGGTGGACCTGCCCGAAGAAGGGCAGGAACGGGCCGGCGTGGCCATCATCTGCCATCCCAATCCGCCCGAGGGCGGCACCCTGCACAACAAGGTGGTCACGATGACCGCCCGGGCGATCAGCGAGCTGGGCCTGGCGGCGGTGCGCTTCAATTTCCGCGGCGTCGGCAAGTCCGAAGGCGAGTGGGACGAAGGCCGCGGTGAAATCCTGGACCTGCTGGCCGTCGCCGACTGGGTGCGCAAGTCGCGTCCGGACGACGCGCTTTGGCTGGCCGGCTTCTCGTTCGGCAGCTGGGTGGCCCTGCAGGGCGCGCGCCAGCTTCCGGTGAAGCAGATGATCTCGCTGGCGCCGCCGGTGGGCTTCCGCGACTTCTCGGGCGTGCAGCCGCCGGCTTGTCCGTGGCTTGTGATCATGCCCGACGCCGACGAAGTGGTGGACCCGCAGAAGGTCTACGAATGGATCGACGGTCTGGATGAGTCGCCGACCCTGGTGAAGATGCCCGACACCAGCCACTTCTTCCATCGCCGGCTGATGGACCTGCGCGGCGCGGTCAAGAACGGCGTGCGCAAGAACCTGCCGCCGCCGCGCCATGGCTGAATCGTCCACGGTGCGCCCGCCGTCGGCCGCCTACGCCGACGGCGTGGCCAGCGGCCGCTGGCAGGACGACCCCGCGCAGCGGCCGGCGCTGGCGCAGCTCGACCGCATCCATGGCCAATTGCGGGCGCGTGAATCCACGCCCGCGTGGAAACGCTGGTTCGGCCGCGGGGCGGCACCGGTGCAGGGCCTGTACCTGTGGGGCGGCGTCGGCCGCGGCAAGACCTTCCTCAACGACCTGCTGTTCGACCAGCTCGGCGACCTGCCGCGCCGGCGCTGGCATTTCCATCGTTTCATGGTGGAAATGCACGGCCGCATCCAGGCCCTGCCCGAGGACACCGCCGACACCGTGGCCGTGGTCGCCGACGGCCTGGCCGATGAAATGCGCCTGCTGGTGCTCGACGAATTCATCGTCTCGGACATCGCCGACGCGATGATCCTGGGCCGGCTGCTCGACCGTCTGTTCGAACGCGGCGTGGTGCTGGTCACCACGTCCAACACCGAGCCGAAGAACCTCTACAAGGACGGCCTGCAGCGTGCGCGCTTCCTGCCGGCGATCGCGCTGCTGGAAAAACACAACGTCGTGCATCACCTCGCCAGCGACCAGGACTACCGGCTGCGCCAGCTCACCCGGGCGGAAACCTATCTCACGCCCCTGGGCGAGGCGGCCGACGCCGCGCTGTCGGCGCACTACGAACGCCTGGCCGCCGACGCCCCACGCGAACAGGGGCCGCTGCACGTCAACGGGCGGTCCATCCCGGTGCGGGCGCTGGCCGAAGGCATCGCCTGGTTCGATTTCCCGGCGCTGTGCGAAGGCGCGCGCGCCGCGGCCGACTACATCGAGGTGGCACGCGACTTCCACACCGTGCTGCTGTCGAACGTGCCGGTGATGGATACGCCCCGCGACAACGCCGCACGTCGCTTCGTGCACCTGGTGGACGAGCTCTACGACCGCAACGTCAACCTGCTGCTCAGCGCCGCCGCCGAACCGATGTGGCTCTACACCGGCGACAAGCTGCAGCAGGACTTCGAGCGCACCGCCTCGCGCCTGGTCGAGATGCGCAGCGCCGAATACCTGGCGCGCGAACACCGGCCATGAAGCGGGCCGCGCCCTGGCTGGCGGCATCGCTGGGCCTGGCGCTGGTGCTGGCGGCGTTCTGGCCGGGTTACCTGAGCTGGGATTCGGCCTGGCAGTGGTGGCAGGCGCGCACGGGTGAACTCGATCCCGGGCATCCGCCGGTGATGGTGCGGGTGTGGCAGCTCGCGCGCCTGGTGCTGCCCGATCCCGGCGGCATGTTGCTGCTGCAAAACCTGGCCTGGTGGGCGGCGATGGCGGGCTTCGCGCAGGCCCGGGGCGGCGGTGCCTGGCGCCGCGTGCTCACGGTGTGGGCCGTGGGCGCCTGGCCCGCGCTGCTGGCCCTGCTGCCGCATCTTTGGAAGGACGTCTGGATGCTGGCCCTGTTCGCCGGCGCGGTGGCCTGCCTGGCAGCCGAACTGCGCATGCCACGACGGCGCTGGCGCCTGGCCGCGCTGGCGCTGCTGGCCGGTGGCTGTGCCTTCCGCCACAACGCCTTGCCGGCCGCCTTGCCGCTGCTGGCCTGGATCGCCTGGCGCGAATGGCCCGGCCGGCCGCTGCGCGTGGCGCTGGCCAGCCTAGTGCTGGCCGGCGGCGTCCACCTGGCGGCCCTGCTGGCCAACCTGGCGCCGGGCGCGCGCGACACGCCGGTCTGGCCGGTGGTGGCGATGTGGGACATCGCCGCGGTGTCGATCGCCGAAGACCGCGTGCTGTTCCCGCCCGACTGGGTCGAGCCCGGGCTGACCGTGAACGACCTGCGCCGCGACTTCGTGCCCTACGTCAACGTCCCCAGCTTCGAATCCGGGCAGCTGCGCCTCAATTTCTACTACGACTACACGCCGGCGCAGTACGCGCAGCTGCGCGACGCCTGGCTGTCGCTGCCTGTCGGACATCCACGCGCCTACTTCGGCCATCGCGCCGAAGTCTCGGCCTACCTGCTGGGCCTGCGGCAGGCGGCGCAGCCCGACTTCCAGGTGCTGCAGCCGGCGATCGTGCCGCTGCGCGACAACCCGGCGCTGGCGCCGCCGTCGGGCTTCCTGCATCGCAGCTTGCAGCCGCGGCTCGACGCGCTGGTGGACACCCCGCTGTTCGCCGGGTGGATCTACCTCGTGCTGGCGGCCGGCGTGCTGGCGATGTGCGTGCTTCGACGCCGCGACGCCGGCGACGGACTGGCCGCCATCGTCGCCACTTCCGGCCTGCTGATCGCGCTGCCGCTGTTGCTGCTCGCTCCGTCCGCCGATTTCCGCTACCTGGCCTGGCTGGTCGCGGCGAGCCTGATGGCCTTCGCGCTGACCACACGCCGCGCCAACCAGTAGGAGCGCCTTCAGGCGCGAATTCGTTCGTTGCCGCAGGCAAAGCCAAAAGCTTCGCGCCTGAAGGCGCTCCTACAGGGGGCGCACTGGCTGCGTGCTAGCATCCGGCGAAACATCCAGGGGACCCGCCATGCGCCAGCTTTTGCTTGTTTCCGCCCTCGCCGCCGCCCTCTGCGGCCCCGCTTTCGCCCAGGCGCCCGAGGTCGAGGCGCTGGCTGCCTCGGTGGACGCGAAAGTGCAGGCCTGGCGCCGCGACATCCACCAGCATCCGGAGTTGGGCAACCGCGAAACACGCACCGCCAAACTCGTCGCCGACCACCTGACGGCACTGGGTTTCGAGGACGTGCGCACCGGCATCGCCACCACCGGCGTCACCGCCGTGCTGCGCGGCGGCAAGCCCGGCCCGCGCATCGCCCTGCGCGCCGACATGGATGCGCTGCCGGTGACCGAACGCACCGGCCTGCCCTTCGCGTCCAAGGTCACCACGACCTTCCGCGGCGAAACCACCGGCGTGATGCACGCCTGCGGCCATGACGCCCACACCGGCATCCTGATGGGCGTGGCCGAGGCGCTGGCCTCGGTGAAGGACGAGCTGGCCGGCGAAGTGCTCTTCATCTTCCAGCCGGCCGAAGAGGGTCCGCCGGACGGCGAGGAAGGTGGCGCCGAGGAAATGCTCAAGCAGGGCATCTTCGATCGCTTCAAGCCCGAGGCCGTGTTTGGCCTGCACGTATTCAGCACGCTCAAGGCCGGCACCGTCGGCTATCGCAGTGGTCCGCTGATGGCGGCCTCCGACCGCTTCAACATCGTCATCAAGGGCCGGCAGACGCATGGCTCGCGGCCCTGGGGCGGCGTGGATCCGATCGTGGCCGCGGCCGACGTCATCGGCACCGCGCAGACCATCGTCAGCCGGCGCCAGAACATCTCCAAGCAGCCGGTCGTGGTCAGCTTCGGCGCGATCAAGGGCGGCATCCGCTACAACATCATCCCCGACGAAGTGGAGCTGGTGGGCACCATCCGCACCTTCGACGAAGACATGCGCCAGCAGGTGTTCGCGGACCTGATCAACGTCTCCGAGTCGGTTGCCCATGCCCACGGCGCCACCGCCGTTGCCCAGGTGCCCGACACCAAGGGCAACCCGGTGACGGTGAACCATCCGGCGCTGACCACGCGCATGGTGCCGAGCCTGGAGAAGGTCGTGGGTGCCGACGACGTGATCGAAATGGACCTGACCATGGGCGCCGAGGACTTCAGCTTCTACGCCAACGAGGTGCCCGGCTTCTTCTTCTTCGTCGGTGCCACCCCGCCCGACCAGGACCCGCTCAAGGCCCCCTCGAACCACTCGCCGGAGTTCTTCCTGGACGAGAGCGCGCTGAAGGTGGGCACCCGGGCCCTGTTGCAGCTGACCCTGGACTACCTGCACGAGATGGATTGACGGTTTCCGCCGACCCCACTATCTTGTGGCTGTCGGTCCCGGGTGCCACAAGTGCTTGGGTTAATAGGGAAGCCGGTTCGAATCCGGCACTGCCCCGCAGCGGTATGTGGAAACGACCGCCGTCATAGAGCACTGGGACCTGGGGTCCCGGGAAGCGACGGCCAGTAGGAGAGGCGCCCGCCTCGCGTCCACGAGTCCGAAGACCTGCCGACAGCCGCGCGAAGCACGACGCGCGGTGACCGGCCCAGAGGTCTCCGGGGGGAGACGGCGCCGGTGTCGTGGCGGCGCGTCTCGGTCCCTGCGACACCCGTATTCCATTCTCCCGGTGCCTTGAACGCCCGCGTCGTCTTCCGAGGGAAGGGCGGCGGCCGTGCGCCATGCACCGGAGAAGCCCATGAACCACGAAGTCCTGGACGCGCCCGTCGACGCCGACGCGCCGCAGTTCGCCCTCACCCCGCCCGCGGCGACGCTGGGCATGACCGTCACCAAGCGCAACGGCCGCCGCGAACCGGTCGACCTCAACAAGATCGTGCGCGCCGTGATGCGCCAGTGCGACGACCTCTACGCCGTCGACCCGATGCGGGTCGCCACGCGCACCATTTCCGGCCTGTACGACGGCGCGACCACGCGCGAACTGGACGAGCTTTCCATCCGCACCGCCGCGCTGCTCACCGCCGAGGAGCCCGAGTACGGCCGCCTGGCCGCGCGCCTGCTGGCCGAGTGCATCGCCAAGGAAGTCACCGGCCAGGAAATCCACGCCTTTTCGCAGTCGGTGGCGCGCGGACACGAGCTGGGCCTGGTCAATGCCCGCCTGCTCGACTTCGTGCAGGCCAATGCCCGCAAGCTCAACGATGCGCTCGATGCCTCGAACGACCGTCGCTTCGACTATTTCGGCCTGCGCACGCTCTACGACCGCTACCTGCTGCGCCATCCCACCGCGCGCACGGTCATCGAAACCCCGCAGCAGTTTTTCCTGCGCATCGCCTGCGCACTCAGCCAGGACGTGCCCGAGGCGCTGGCGCTGTACCAGCGCATGGCATCGCTGGACTACCTGCCCAGCTCGCCGACGCTTTTCAACGCCGGCACCACGCACGAACAGCTCTCGAGCTGCTTCCTGCTCGATTCCCCGCGCGACTCGCTTGAGTCGATCTACCAGAAGTACGGCGACATCGCCCAGCTGTCCAAGTTCAGCGGTGGCATCGGCGTCAGCTACTCGCGGGTGCGGTCGCGCGGCTCGCTGATCCGCTCCACGAACGGACATTCCAACGGCATCGTGCCCTGGCTCAAGACGCTCGATTCGTCCGTGGCGGCGGTGAACCAGGGTGGCAAGCGGAAGGGCGCGGCCTGCGTCTATCTCGAGCCCTGGCACGCCGACATCGAGGAATTCCTGGAACTGCGCGACAACACCGGCGACGACGCCCGGCGCACGCATAACCTCAACCTCGCGAACTGGATCCCCGACCTGTTCATGCGCCGGGTCGAGGCCGACGAGGCCTGGTCGCTGTTTGATCCCAAGGCCGTTCCCGCCCTGGTCGACCTGTTCGGCGAAGCCTTCGAGGCCGCCTACGTGCAGGCCGAGCAGAACGGCCTGGCCGTGCGCACGCTGCGAGCTCGCGAGCTGTACGCAAAGATGATGCGCACCCTTGCCCAGACCGGCAATGGCTGGATGACCTTCAAGGACAAGTGCAACCGCGCCAGCAACCAGACGGCGAAAACCGGCAACGTCATCCACCTGTCGAACCTGTGCACCGAGATCCTGGAAGTCACCAGCGCCGAGGAAACGGCGGTATGCAACCTGGGCTCGATCAACCTGGGCCAGCACCTGGGCGAGCACGGCTTTGATTTCGACAAGCTGGCCGACACCGTGCGCCTGGCGGTGCGCCAGCTCGACCGGGTCATCGACCTTAATTTCTACCCGATCGAATCCGCCCGCCGGGGCAACCTTCGCTGGCGGCCCGTGGGCCTGGGCTGCATGGGCCTGCAGGATGTGTTCTTCCGGTTGCGCCTGCCCTTCGACTCGGCCCCGGCACGGACGCTGTCGGCGCGCATCGCCGAGGCCATCTATTTCCACGCGCTCGAAGCCAGCTGCGAGCTGGCGCAGGAGCGTGGCCGGCATCCCAACTTCGCGGACACCCGCGCGGCCACCGGCGAGCTGCAGTTCGATGCCTGGGGCGTCCAGCCATCGCAGCCCGAGCGCTGGGACGCCCTGCGCGAACGTATCCGCGAACACGGCTTGCGCAACTCGTTGCTGGTCGCCATCGCCCCCACGGCGACCATTGCCTCGATCGCCGGCTGTTACGAATGCATCGAGCCGCAGGTGAGCAACCTGTTCAAGCGCGAGACGCTGTCGGGTGACTTCCTGCAGGTGAACAAACACCTGGTGCGCGAACTCAAGCAGCTGGGGCTGTGGACGCCCGAGCTGCGTGACCGCATCAAGATGGCGGAAGGCTCGGTGCAGGGCATCACCCAGATCCCCGAAGAACTGCGCGCGGTTTACCGCACCGTCTGGGAAGTCCCGATGCGTTCGCTGATCGACATGGCCGCCGACCGCGGCGCCTTCATCGACCAGAGCCAGTCGCTGAACCTGTTCATGGAAAGCCCGAACATCGGCGCGCTTTCGTCCATGTACATGCACGCCTGGAAGCGGGGCATCAAGACCACCTACTACCTGCGCTCCCGGCCCGCCACGCGCATCGCCAAGGCCACGGTGGATTCCACCGATGCCGTGGCCTGTTCCCTGGAGAACCCCGAATCCTGCGAGGCCTGCCAATAATGCAAACGAGCAAACTGCTGGACCCGGGCTACGACCTGACGCTGCGGCCGATGCGTTACCCACGGTTCTACGAGATGTACCGCGACGCCATCCGCAATACCTGGACGGTGGAGGAAGTCGACTTCTCGCTCGACACCAACGACCTCAAGAACAAGGTCGGGCCGGCCGAGCGGCACCTGATCGAGCGCCTGGTGGCGTTTTTCGCCACCGGCGACTCGATCGTCGCCAACAACCTGGTGCTCAACCTCTACCAGCACATCAACGCCCCCGAGGCGCGCATGTTCCTGTCGCGCCAGCTGTACGAAGAAGCCCTGCACGTGCAGTTCTACCTGACCCTGCTCGACACCTACCTGCCCGATCCGGCCGCGCGCGCGCGCGCCTTCGCGGCGGTCGAGAACATCCCCTCGATCCGGAAGAAGGCCGAATTCTGCTTCCGCTGGATGGACAGCGTGCAGGACCTGCGGCGGCTGGAGAACCCGGCCCAGCGCCGGCAGTTCCTGCTCAACCTGGTGTGTTTCGCGGCCTGCATCGAAGGCCTGTTTTTCTTCGGTGCCTTCGCCTACGTCTATTACCTGCGTTCGCGCGGGCTGCTGCACGGCCTGGCCGGCGGCACCAACTGGGTGTTCAGGGATGAAAGCGGGCACATGGCCTTCGCGTTCGAGGTCATCCGAACGGCGCGTGAAGAAGAACCCGATCTGTTCGACGAGGACTTCAAGAAGCAGGTCGTGACCATGCTGTGCGAAGCCGTGGACTGTGAATGCGCCTTCTCCGAGGACGTCCTGTCGGGCGGCGTCGCCGGGCTGTCGCCGCGGGACATGCGCCAGTACCTGGAATATTGCGCCGACCAACGCCTGGCCCAGCTGGGCCTGCCCCGGCATTTCGGGTCCCGCAACCCCTTCCCCTTCATGGACCTGCAGGACGTCCAGGAACTGACGAACTTCTTCGAACGCCGCGTATCTGCCTACCAGGTGGGCGTCCAGGGCGAAGTCGCCTTCGACGCGGCGTTCTGAAGGAACCCAGGCCGCACCGACCGGCAAGCCGTCCCGCACGGCCGCCGGTCGTGCCGTGTCGCGTATTGCCCTTGTAAAGCCCGCCCCCGTGAGACAATGGCCCCATGACGTCCCCCGAACTGAGCCCCCTGGGCAAAGCCGTCGCCTATGGCGGTGACTACGATCCTTCGCTGCTGTTCCCGATCGCCCGCGCCCAGTCGCGGGCGACCCTGGGCCTGGGCAACGACCTGCCTTTCGGTGGCGTCGATTTCTGGAATGCCTACGAACTGAGCTGGCTCGACGGTCGCGGCAAGCCGCGCGTCGCCCTGGCCGAGCTGCGGGTGCCGGCGGCGTCGCCGAACATCATCGAATCCAAGAGCCTCAAGCTTTACCTGGGCAGCTATGCCATGGCGCGCTTCAGCGACACCGACAGCCTGCGCGCGCAGCTGGTGGCCGACCTGTCGGCGGCCTCGGGTGCCACCGTCAGCGTGGTGCTGACGCCAGCAGGTTCGAACAACGTCGCCCTGATCGAAAACCTCGAGGGCGACCTGATCGACGACCTGCCGATCGACATCAGCCATTACGGTCCGCCCCGCCCGGATTTCCTGGCCTGCGACGAAGAGACTCGCGCCGACGAAATCCTGGTTTCGCACCTGCTCAAGTCCAATTGCCCGGTCACCGGCCAGCCCGACTGGGCCAGCGTGCAGATCCGCTATGCCGGCCCGCGCATCGCCCGCGATGGCCTGCTGCGCTATTTGGTGTCCTACCGCCAGCACAGCGATTTCCACGAAAGCTGCGTCGAGCGCATCTTCATGGACCTGATGCAGCACTGCGCGCCAACCCGGCTGGCGGTGTACGCTCGTTACACCCGCCGCGGCGGCCTGGACATCAACCCGTTCCGGGCCACCCCGGGCCTGCCCCTGCCGGGCAACCCGCGCACCAATCGCCAGTAACGCCCGCCCACGACCGACACCGACCATGCGCCCGACCCTGACGCTTCTCGCCCTGTCGCTTTCCCTGCTGCTCGTCGCCTGTGGCGACGAAGCGCCCGCGCCCGCCGAAGACGGCGCATCGCCGGCCCAGGCCACGGCCGAGGTCGCCGCGCAGGCCGCCACGCCCGAAGAGCCGCCGATGCCCGGCGGCGACTTCCGCGTGGTCGCCGTGGAGCTGGGCACCGAACTCGACGAAGAAGGCCGGGTGCCGCGCCCGCAGGATGTCTTCACCACCGTGGACACCATCCACGCCGCGGTCGTCGGCGTCGGCAGCAGCCCCGGCCTCACGCTGTCGGCCCGCTGGCTGCTCGAGGACGGCACGCCGGTGGCCAAGGCCGGCCAGGCCCTGGTGCCCGACGCACCGACGGTCACCACTTTTTCCATCACCCAGCCCGAGCCCTGGCCGGCCGGGGCCTACCGGGTGGAAGTGGCGATCAACGAACGGGTCGTCGAAACCCGCAGTTTCCGCATCGAATAACCCTGCCGCGGCCACGCCGCCCGAGACCGGCCCATGAGCCATCCCTGCCTGCGCTGCGGCGCCTGCTGCGCCACCTTCCGCGTGTCGTTCCACTGGTCGGAAGCCCAGCCACACAACCCCGACGGCCCCGCCGCCGAACTGGTGATGCCCCTGCGCCGGCACGAACTGGCCATGCGCGGCACCGAAGGCAGCCATCCGCGCTGCGTCGGCCTGCGCGGCAGCATCGGCGTGGATGGCCACTGCGGCATCTATCCCAACCGCCCTTCGGTGTGCCGGGAGGTCGAACCGAGCTGGGAATTTGGCCGCCACAGCGCCCAGTGCGACAAGGGTCGCATCCGGCATGGCCTCAAGCCGCTGACGCCCGAGGACTGGGCGATGCAACCGGTGTCGCTGCCGGGCGTGGACCAGGTGGCGGTGGAGACGGCGCCGCTGCCGGAAGTGGACGACCTGCCGCCGGCCTACGGCTTCGGCGCGCCCTCGCCGGAACCCGGTTCGCCCCTGGCCTGATCGGCTTCCCCCGCCGCGCCGGCACGGCGGTACACGCCCAGGAAGCTGGTCCTCCAGCTGCCGCCGTCGTCGTCCGACACCTGCCAGTGCTGGGTAACGCTCCCGTCCGCCGCGGGCGTCCAGGTGATGCGCTGGCGCTGCACGCCACCACTGGCCTGGGGCAGTTCGCCTTCGAGCACCATGGCGCCGTCGCGCAGGCCGCCTTCGAGCCGCAGCACCACGCCGTCGGCGCCGACCCAGACCTGCATCCAGGCACCGCGCCGGCGGTCGTAGGCGTTGAGGCTGTGCCCTTCGAAACCAGAGCCGCCGCGCCAGTGTTCGCGCAACAGGCATGCACCGGCGGCGTGGCTGATGGTGTTGCGGCCCAGTTCGGCGCCGGTGTCGGGGCGCGTCACGACCCAGTCGCCTGCCCAGAAATCGAACTGCCGGTGTTCGGTGGCGCTGCAGGCCGGTGCTGACGCCGGCGTCACGGCAGGCTCGGCGACCGGCGGTACGGCGGACGCGGCCAGGGAAAAAACGAGCAGCCAGGAAGCAGCCATGACGATCCTCCGGAGGGCCTGGCAGCAGCGTACACCCCCGTAGGGCCTGCGCGCTTTCCCCGGACCCGCGTAAACGCGACAATGCAAGGCTGAATAAACGAGACCTTTCCGCCATGTCCGATACGCCCAAGATCATCTACACGCTGACCGACGAAGCCCCGTTCCTGGCGACCCAGTCGCTGCTGCCGGTCGTGCAGGCCTTCGCCGGCGCCGCCGGCATCGCCGTGGAGACGCGCGACATCTCGCTGTCGGGTCGCATCCTGGCGCAGTTCCCGGACCGGCTGCGCGACGACCAGCGCATCGGCGACCACCTGGCCGAACTGGGCGAACTGGCCACCCAGCCGGAAGCCAACATCATCAAGCTGCCCAACATCAGCGCCTCGGTGCCCCAGCTCAAGGCGGCCATCGCCGAGCTGCAGTCCCAGGGTTACGACCTGCCCGACTACCCGGACGAGCCCAGGACCGACGCCGACAAGGACACCAAGGCCCGCTACGACCGTACCAAGGGCAGCGCCGTGAACCCGGTGCTGCGCGAGGGCAATTCCGACCGCCGCGCGCCCAAGTCGGTGAAGGCCTACACCCGCAAGCACCCGCACCGCATGGGCAAGTGGAGCGCGGATTCGAAGTCGCACGTCTCGCACATGGACGGCGGCGATTTCTACGGCAGCGAACAGTCGGCGACCGTCGACGACGCCGGCAGCCTGAAGATCGAGCTGCTGCGTGCCGACGGCGTCACCACCGTCCTGAAGGACGCGGTGAAGGTGCAGGCCGGTGAAATCGTCGACGCCGCGGTGATGAACCGCAAGCGCCTGGCGGACTTCATCGCCGCCCAGATCGCCGACGCCAAGGCCAAGGGCGTGCTGTTTTCGCTGCACCTGAAGGCGACCATGATGAAGGTCTCCGACCCGATCATGTTCGGCGTCGCGGTCGGCGAGTTCTACAAGGACGTCCTGGATCGCCACGCCGAGGCGCTGGCCGCCGTCGGTTTCGACCGCAACAACGGCATCGGCGACCTCGACGCCCGCCTGGACAAGCTGCCCGAGGCCACCCGGACCGCCATCACCGCCGAGCTGCAGGCGCTGTACGCCGCGCGCCCGGGCCTGGCGATGGTCAACTCCGACAAGGGCATCACCAACCTGCACGTGCCCAGCGACATCATCGTCGATGCCTCGATGCCGGCGATGATCCGCGACTCCGGCCGCATGTGGAATGCCGCCGGCGAACTGCAGGACACCAAGGCCGTCATCCCCGACCGCTGCTACGCCGGCATCTACCAGGCGGTGATCGACGACTGCAAGGCCCACGGCGCCTTCGACCCGGCCACCATGGGCAGCGTGCCCAACGTCGGCCTGATGGCGCAGAAGGCCGAGGAGTACGGCTCGCACGACAAGACCTTCCAGATGCCGGCCGACGGCATCGTGCGGGTCACCGACGAAGCCGGCCGCAGCCTGTTCGAACACCCGGTGATGGCCGGCGACATCTGGCGCATGTGCCAGACCAAGGACGCACCGGTGCAGGACTGGGTGAAGCTGGCGGTCGATCGCGCCCGCCTGAGCGACACCCCGGCGGTGTTCTGGCTGGACGCGGACCGTGCCCACGACGCCCAGATCATCGCCAAGGTCGAGACCTACCTGAAGCACTACGACACCAACGGCCTGGACATCCGCATCCTGGCGCCCGTCGATGCCATGAAGTTCTCGCTCGAGCGTATCCGCGCCGGCAAGGACACCATCTCGGTGACCGGCAACGTGCTGCGCGACTACCTGACCGACCTGTTCCCGATCATGGAACTGGGCACCAGCGCCAAGATGCTGTCGATCGTGCCGCTGATGGCCGGCGGCGGCCTGTTCGAAACCGGTGCCGGCGGTTCGGCGCCCAAGCACGTGCAGCAGTTCACCGCGGAAAACTACCTGCGCTGGGATTCCCTGGGTGAGTTCCTGGCCCTGGCGGCCTCGCTCGACCATGTCAGCGAGCGTTTCCTGAACTCGGCGGCGCCGGTGCTGGCCAGGACGCTGGACGAGGCCAATGCCCGCATCCTCGACGAGAACCGCTCGCCGGCCCGCAAGGTCGGCCAGCTCGACAACCGCGGCACCCACTTCTACCTGGCGCAGTACTGGGCCCAGGCCCTGGCCGACCAGGACGAGGACGCGACGCTCAAGGCGAAGTTCGCGCCGCTGGCCAAGGCCCTGGTCGAGAACGAAGCGAAGATCCTCGAGGAACTGACCGCCGTACAGGGCCAGCCGGTCGACATCGGTGGCTACTACCGCCCCGACCAGGTCAAGGCCAGCGCCGCCATGCGCCCCAGCGCCACCTTCAACGCGGCTCTGGCTTCCCTGTAACGTTTTGGAGGGCAGGCACCCTTGGGTGCCTGCCCCGGGAACCCCTAGCCCGGAAATTCGCCTTCGGGGACCGGTCGCGAGAAGAGATACCCCTGCAAGGTCTGGCATCCCATCCCGGCCAGGTTGCTCGCTTGATCGTTGGTTTCCACGCCCTCCGCCACCAGTTCCATGCCCAGGGCCTGGCCCAGCGAGATGATGGTGCGCACGATGGCCAGGTCGCCCTGGTCATCAAGATGGCCCCTCACGAACGCCTGGTCGAGCTTGAGCGTCTGGGCAGGGAAGCTCCTGAGGTAGGTCAGGCTCGAGTAGCCGGTTCCGAAATCGTCAATCGACAGGCGGATGCCGAGGGCACGAAAGCGCTGCATCAGCTCGCGCGCTGCGCCGACGTTGGCCATCAGCGTGTTCTCGGTGATCTCCAGCTCGAGCTGTTGCGGGGACAACCCGCCCTCGTCCAGGGCGGCTTGCACGGTCTTGAGCAGCGAGGGCTCGGCAAACTGCACGGCCGAAATGTTGACGCTGATGCGGAAATTCGGCCACTGCTTGCACCACTTGCCGGCAGCCAGGCAGGCCTTGCGCAGCACGTACTCGCCGATCGGCACGATCAGGCCGGTTTCTTCGGCCAGGGGAATGAAGGTCAGGGGCGGCACGAGCTGGCCGTCGCGGCTGCGCAGTCGCACCAGGGCCTCGGCGCCGACGACGTGCCGTTGGGACGCGTCGTACATCGCCTGGTAATGAACCTCCAGCCGACTCTCCTGCAGTGCGTCCCTCAGCTCGCGCTCGGCGCGGGTGCGTTCGACCAGGCGCTGCTCGTACTCCGCGGAGTAGAAACAGGTCTGGTTGCGGCCATCCTCTTTCGCGCGGTACATCGCCACGTCCGCATTGCGCAGCAGCCCTTCCTGGTCCGGGCAGTCGTCCGGGAAGATGCTGATCCCGCCACTGAGCGTGACTTCCACCTGGTGTTCGTCGAAGACGAACGGTTGGCGCGCCTCGGCCGACAGCAGCATCGAAAGCTCGGCAATACTCTCCGGCGACTCCGTCTCCGGCAAAAGCACCACGAACTCGTCGCCACCAAGTCGCGCCAGGGTGGCGCCACCGGGCAGGAGACGCTGCAAGCGCGAGGCCAGCAACTGGATCACCCGGTCGCCGATCGCATGGCCGGCGGTGTTGTTGGTGAGCTTGAAATTGTCGATGTCGAACAGGATCAACCCGACCCGTGAATTCATCTGCGCGGCGCGGCGGATGGCCAGGTTGATGCGGTCCTGCAACAGGACCCGGTTGGGAAGGTCCGTCAACGGATCATGATTGGCCAGGTGGGACATCTTGATGGCCATGGCCCGCGCCTCGCTGACATCGTGGAATACGATGATCGCGCCGCGGATTTCGCCCCGGGCATCCCGGATGGGGGCCGCCGAGTCTTCGACGTGGTAGGTAATGCCGCCAAGGGCATTGAGCCGGCAATTGAGAGCCATCGCCACCGTCCGGCGCTCCGACAGGGCCAGATAAACCGGGTTCTGCAGTTGCCGGCCAGACTCGCCCTCGGTCAGCGGCATGACGATTTCGATGGGCTGGTCCCGGGCTTGTGCCACGGTCCAGCCCGTCATCTGCTCCGCGATCGGATTCATGAAGGTCACGCGCCCGATGGTGTCGACCGCGATGACCGCATCGCCGATCGACGACAGCGTGACCCGGAGCAGTTCCTTTTCTTCGAACAGCGCGCGCTCGGCTTGCTTTAGCCGACTGATGTCGGTGAACAACAGCAGGACGAAGCCTTCCGGAAGACCCCGGCCCGCCGGCACGGCCGACAGGCGAACCACACGGTCCGGCTGCCCGGGCGCGTGCACCTGGAGTTCCCCTTCGGCCGAGTACCCGCCCCGGGCCCGCGCGACCAGCGGTTCGACCTGGGCCATGAAGGCCCCGTCGAGGCAGGCGTCCAGCCGCCGTCCCGGCTCTATCGTGTTGAGCATGGAAAAGGAGGGCGATTCGGACCCATTGACGTACCTGACCTCGCCATTGAGATCCATGCAGACCACGCGGGCAGGCAGCCCGCGCATCAGCTGGTCCATCTCGGCGCGTGCGAGCAAGAGCGCGTCCGATCGCCGCTTGAGCAGGAGATGGTTGCCCACCCGCAGGCGACAGGTAGTGAGATTGATGGGCTTGGCAAGAAAATCGACCGCGCCTTCCCGGAACGAGGCAGGCTCGAAGTGGTGGGGGTCGTGGCCGGTGACGAAGATCAGCGAGCATGTCGCCGTCGCGGGTTCTTCGCGCAAGGCGCGCGCCAGTTCGAAGCCCGACATCCCCGGCATCTCGATGTCCAGGATGACGACGTCGGGACAGTGACTGCGGGCCAATTCCAGGGCACGCGTGGCGCTGGTGCACACGAACACCTCGCCCAGACCGTCCACGGCCTGCGCCAGTATCTTGGCGCTGTCCGGGGAGTCATCGACAATCAAAAGCCTGCCGGGTCTATCTGGCGACGTCACCGAATCCATGCTTATATGGCTCATACGGAATCCCGCTTGTATGTATCGCCGAAAGGGGCACGATTGCAACTTGCCAGTTGCACGCTGAGAAATCGTCTCTCCTGAAGCACGGGTAGCTGGAGGTAGGGCCGGGATGTCTGCAGTCCTTCGGGAAAACAAGGTGTCGCTGGCCGTTGTCTTGCTCAGCGCCGGGTTGTCGGCAGGCACCTACTACTACGTCGGCGAATACAACCAGCAACGCGCCCAGGAAGAGTTCGATCGCGTGGCTACTTCCGCCGCCGAAGACGTCCGACTGCGCGTTTCCAGCTATGAGTTTGGCGCCCGGGGCGCCCGGGGCGCGATCGTGGCCGCTGGCGTGGACGCGCCGTCCCGCGCGCGTTTCATCACCTACATGAACACACGGGACCTGCCGACGGAGTTCCCCGGGGCGCTTGGCTTTGGTTATATCCGTCGCGTATCCCGCGGTGGCCTTGCATCCTTCCTGGACGAAGCCAGGGACGACGGATTTCCCGGATTCTCGCTGCGTGAACTCAATGCCCACGCCGGCGACCACTACATCATCCAATACATCGAGCCCAGTGGCGCCAACTACGAAGCCATAGGCCTGGATATCGGTTCGGAGGCCAATCGGCGGCTGGCCGCGGATCGGGCCATGCTGTCGGGCAAGGCAACCCTGACCGAGCCCATTACCCTGGTACAGGCCACGGGCAAACCGGCCCGCGGCTTCCTGCTGCTACTGCCGGTTTACGATCCGTCGCAACCCCAATCCACGCCGGAACAGCGGCGCACGGCCCTGGTGGGCTGGTCCTATGCGCCCCTGGTCGTGGATGACGTCCTGCGCCACATCGGTGCGACGCTTGACGATTTCACGCTTTCGATCCGCGACCCGGACTCGGACGACGTGACCCTGCCGTTCTATCGCTCGGAGCGGGAAACCAACGAGGATGCGCCCAGCGCGCGGCGTCGGCTGTCGCTTTTCGGTCGCCAATGGGACCTGGAGTTCACGGCTTCGCGGGCTTTTTCCGAGAGCCTGGGCCTGGTCAGCCCGGGCTTGCCAGCCGGGCTGCTGCTGGCCATCGGCATACTGACGGCCCTGTCGGCGCGGTATTACCTGAGCACGGCGCGCATGCGGCAGCACCTGCAGGCGGACCGGGCAAGGACGGCCGCCCTGTTCAACCAGTCCCAGGACGCCATCCTGGACCTGGACCTGGACATGCGCCTGATCAACGCAAACAAGGCGGCCGCCGCCTTGCTGGGCGATCGCCTGGATGTGGCGGAGGACCGCTCGGCCATCGATGCGCTGGCCATCGTGGAGGGAGAAGTCGCCCTGCGCCGTGCACTGGAATCGGTCGCCAAGGGGATGCCGCGTGCGACCACGGAACTCAGCCTTCGCGGCAATGGCCGCGACGACAGCCATAGCGTCGCGATCGTTTCCGCCGTCCGCGGGGCCGATGGCAAGACATCGAGCCTGTCGATCACCTTGCGCGACGTTTCCCGCCAGCGCGCGATGGAGGCAACGCTCAGTGAGATCTCCGTGCTCACTTCGGCGCAGCTGGGCGAGGACTTCATGGACGCGGCGGCCAATGCGCTCGGACGCCTGCTTCGCGCCGACCTGGTCACCATTGATCGCATCGCGCCGGACAGTCCCGACCAGGCCATCGTGCTGGCGGCTTATCGCGAGGGGCTTGACGTTTCCCGGTGGCGCTACGAACTCGAGGCTGCCATCAACAGCCAGGCCGAGCCCACGCTGGGAATGGCGGTGCCGACCGGCGACCGGCAACGTGGCTCCCGGGTGCGGGTGGATGCGGCCGGGGGCCTGCCGACGCCTTTGCCCGGCCTCACGGCAGCCAGCTGCATTTCGCTTCCCCTGTTCGACACCCAGGACCGGGTCTTCGGTCATCTCTCCGTGTTCCATGGGCGCCGGATCATGCCGGCCGACTTCGACCGTGCCTTCGAGGTGGCCCGACTGTTCAGCCACCGCGTCGAAGCGGAGATGCGCCGCATGCTGGCCGAGCAGGAACGCCTCACCGCCGAATCCCGGCTCAGGGACCTCAATGAGTCGCTCGAGCGCCAGGCGGCCGAGCGCACCCGGCAGCTTCGCCATACCCTCATCCTTCAGGAAAAGATCGTCGAAGGTGCGGGAGTCGCCCTGATCGCCACCGATCAGGAGGGCGTGATCACCCTGTTCAACCCGGCCGCGGAATCGCTGCTGGGACGTCGCGCCGCCGATCTCGTCGGCAAGTCCACGCCGGCCGTCTTCCATGACCCGGCCGAGGTCGAGCAGCGCGCGCAGGAGATCTCCAGGGCCCTGGGGCGGCCTTTCCCGCCGGGGTTCGAAGTATTCGTCCACGGGGTCGACCAGGACACCAGCACCAGTCGGGACTGGACCTACCTGCATGTCTCCGGTACGCGCATCCCCGTCCTGTTGGGCATCTCCCAGCTTCAGGACGACGACGGCACCGTGCTGGGCTATCTGGGCGTCGCCGTGGACATGCGGGCCCAGCGCGAACAAGCCGAGGCACTGCGCCGCGCCGTCGAGCGTTCCGAAAGCGCCACCCGCGCCAAGTCGGAGTTCCTGGCCAACGTCAGTCACGAAATCCGGACCCCGATGAACGCCATCCTGGGCATGATGCAGCTGCTGGCGACGACGTCCCTCGACTCACGGCAGCAGGAGTTCGTGCGCAAGTCGGAAGGTGCGGCGCATTCGCTGCTCGCGATCCTCAATGACGTGCTCGACTTCTCGAAGATCGAGGCCGGCATGATGTCGACCGAGAACCAGCCGTTCTCCCTGCAGATGCTGCTGTCCGAACTTTCCATCATCTGCGAAGGCCTTGGCGCCAAGCCCGGCGTCGAAATCGCCTTCGACGTCGATGCCCGGCTTCCCGATCGGTTCGTGGGCGATGCGTTGCGCATCAAGCAGGTGCTGACGAACCTGCTTGGCAATGCGATCAAGTTCACCGACGCGGGCCACATCATCCTGTCCATCAAGCCGGTGAGTGCGGAAGCGGACTGTTGGACAATGGAGTTCTCGGTCAAGGACACCGGCATCGGCATTCCCGAGAACCTGCAGGCGCACATCTTCTCCAGCTTCGCCCAGGCCGAGGCCAGCACCGCCCGGCGATACGGCGGCACGGGGCTGGGACTGTCGATCTGCGATCGCCTGGTGTCGATGATGGGCGGCCGGATGAACCTGCGCAGCGTGCCGGGGCACGGCAGCACGTTCTTTTTCTCCCTCGCCTTGCCGCAGTTGCCTGGCGAGCAGGCGGACGGCTCGGCGCCGCGGTCATCGCAAAGCGTACTGGTCGTCGAACCCAATGAGGTGGCGCGCGACATCCTGCAAGGCCTGTGTCGCCAGCTGGGCTGCCAGGTGCAGGCGACCTGTGACCGCGCCCAGGCGCGTCGCCTGCTGGCTGGACAGCCGGTGGATGTGTTGCTGCTCGCCTGGTCGGAATACGACGAGCAGCCCCTGGACGAGCTGGTGAACCTGGCGCTGGAGCTCAACGGGAACATCCACCATGGCGTTCTCTTCGCCGCTTCGGGTTCGCGCCACCGGTTGTTGCTCGAGGTCAGTACGAAGGGACTGCAGCGGGTTCGCTATCTCTCCAAGCCGGCGTTGTTGTCTTCACTGGCCACCGGTCTTTCCTCCCTGCAAAGCGGTGAATCCGGCGAGCGCCCGCAGGACCAGGCCACGGTTGCAAGCTCTGCGCTGGCGGGGGTCCGCGTCCTGGTGGTCGATGACAACCCGATGAACCGGGACGTCGCACGTGACGTGCTGGAAGCCGAAGGCGCCGAGGTGCGCCTGTGCACCAGCGGCCAGGAAGCGCTTGATCGCCTGGACGAGGCGCCGGACTGGCCGGTGTTGCTGCTGACCGACATCCAGATGCCCGGCCTGGATGGTTATGCCCTGTCGCGCCGGGTTCGCCAGGACCCGCGGTTCGCCAGCCTGGCCATCCTGGCGCTGACGGCGCACGTGACCGACTCGGACCGGGCGGCCTGCCTCGCCGCCGGCATGAGCGGACATGTGGGAAAACCCATCAACGTCGCCGAACTGCGAAGTCAGATCCTTCGTTGCCTCGGCCAGGGGGGCGGCGCCATCGCTCCGGAGCATGCGGATCGCCAAAAGCCTACCGGACTGGCCGCGGCGAAACGCCGCTTCCAGCAGCATCCGTCGGCCTTCCAGGGAGCACTGCGAAGTTTTCTGGAAAACGCACCCGTGCTGGTGGCGGAACTGCTCAACGCCTCATCGTCCACCGAAGACCGGCGTCGGGCGGCGCATACCCTCAAGGGCAATGCCGCGACGGCGGGCTGCGATGGGCTCGCTGATCTTGCAGCCCGGGCCGAGGAGCGCCTGCGCACCGCGGATGGCCTGGACCCTGCCGGGGAACAGGCGCTGCAAGCCGGCCTTTCCCAGGCTTTGCAGGACGTTCGCGACCACCTGGCCCATTCCCCCGGACAGCCACCGCAGACACCCCCGGCATCGGGAGGGATCCAGGCCGGGGAAGTGCAAGCCAAGCTGCAGGTGCTGCATGGCCTGCTGGTGGAGTGCAATTTTCGGGCCGTGGTGGAAGCCGAGGACCTGATCGCCCGCTGGCCGGGCGTGGCCCCGGCACTGGCGACAGAGCTGCTGACCCGGACCCGGGATTTTGACTTCGAGGGCGCCCTGCAGCGATGCGAGGTGTTGCTGACCACCCTGGGGAGCGACGGTCAATGATCCCCACGGCTCCGCCCCCGCCGTCGAATGGCCGCCCGGTGCTGCTCGTGGTGGATGACGATCCCGGCAACCTGCGCTTGCTTGCCGGACTGTTGGGCGAGTCCTACGACCTTCGCCTGGCCACCCGGGCCGAAGCCGCACTGAAAATCGCGGCCAGCCAGCATCCGGACCTGATCCTGATGGACGTGGTGCTGCCGGGCATGAGCGGACTGGAAGCCTGCCGTCGCCTGGCCCAGGACCCGGGCACGGCCGACATTCCCGTGATCTTCATCACGAGCGGATCTTCCGAAGACGATGAGCTGGCGTGCTGGGACGCCGGCGGCGTCGATTTCGTCAGCAAGCCCGTGCACCCCGTTACGCTTGCGCGCCGCGTCGCCGTGCACATCAAGTTCAAACAACAGGCAGATCGCCTGCGTGAACTGGCCGGCACCGACGCGCTGACCGGCCTGGCGAATCGGCGCACGTTCGATGCCCATGCTTCGCGCGAATGGCGCCGCTGCCGTCGCTTGCGCCTGCCCCTGTCGGTGGCGATCCTGGACGTGGACTGGTTCAAGGCCTTCAACGACTACTACGGGCATGACGGCGGTGATCGTGCCCTGCGGCTGCTCGCCGACACCTTTCGAAAGCTGTGTACGCGCGCTGGCGATACCGTGGCGAGGCTGGGCGGCGAGGAGTTTGCCCTGCTGATGCCCAATACCAACGCCGAGGGCGCCCGGACGCTGATTGCCCGCCTGCTGGAGGCCGTGCACTCCCTGCAGGAGCCCCACGCTTCCTCCCCGCTGGGCTACCTGAGCCTGAGTGCGGGTCTTGCTTCGGTAGAGCCGGCCACCGGCGGTGACCTGGCCGCCTTGATGACGCTTGCCGACCAACGGCTTTACCGCGCGAAGGACGCCGGGCGGGCCCGCTGGGTGGACGCCGACTAGCGGGCGTCCACCCCTGGCCGCTTAGCCGTGCAGGTCGAAGCGGTCGGCCTCCATCACCTTGGTCCAGGCCGCGACGAAGTCGTCGACGAACTTCCGGTCGGCGTCGCTGGCGGCGTAAACCTCGGCCAGCGCGCGCAGCTGCGCGTTCGAGCCAAAGACCAGGTCCGACACCGTGCCGGTCCACTTGATCTCGCCGGTCTTGCGGTCGCGGCCCTCGAGGATGTCGCGATTCGATTCCGAGCGTTTCCACTTCGTGCCCATGTCGAGCAGGTTGCGGAAGACCTCGTTGTTGAGCGTGCCCGGGGTCTTGGTGAAGACGCCGTGCTTGCTGCCCTTGTAGTTGGCGCCCAGGGCACGCAGGCCGCCCACCAGCACCGTCATCTCCGGGGCGCTGAGCCGCAGCAAGGCGGCGCGGTCGACCAGCATCTCGGCTTCGGAGCCTTCGAAACCCTTGGCCACGTAGTTGCGGAAGCCGTCCACCTTGGGCTCGAGGGGCTCGAAGGAGTCGGCGTCGGTCATCTCGTCCGTGGCGTCGGTGCGGCCCGGGTGGAAAGGCACGGTGATGTCGAACCCGCCCTTCTTCGCCGCCGCTTCGATGGCGGCGTTGCCGGCCAGCACGATCAGGTCGGCCATCGAGATCTTCTTGCCGCCGCTGGCGGAGCCGTTGAAGTCCTTTCGGATGTCCTCGAGCGTGGACAGCACCTTGGCCAGCTGCCCGGGCTGGTTCACTTCCCAGTCCTTCTGCGGCGCCAGACGGATGCGGGCGCCGTTGGCACCACCACGCTTGTCGCTGCCGCGGAAGGTCGAGGCCGAGGACCAGGCGGTGTAGACCAGCTGCTCGGTCGCAACGCCGGAATCGAGCACCTTTTTCTTCAGTGCGGCCACGTCCTTGTCGTCCACCAGCGCATGGTCGACGTCGGGCACCGGGTCCTGCCAGATCAGCACTTCCCCGGGCACGTACTTGCCCAGGTAGCGGTTGCGCGGGCCCATGTCGCGATGGGTCAGCTTGAACCAGGCGCGCGCGAAGGCGTCGGCGAACTCGTCCGGGTTGTCCTTGAAGTGGCGCGAGATCTTCTCGTAGGCCGGGTCCATGCGCATGGCCATGTCGGCCGTGGACATCATCAGCTTTTCCTTGCGGCCCGGGTCGTGGGCGGCCGGCGCCATGTCTTCGTCCTTGAGGTTCTTCGCCTGCCACTGCTGCGCGCCCGCGGGGCTCTTGGTCAGCTCCCAGTCGTATTTGAACAGCACGTCGAAGTAGCTCATGTCCCACTTGGTCGGCGTCGGCGTCCAGGCGCCCTCCAGACCGCTGGTGATGGTGTGGCCGGCCATGCCCGACTCGTAGCTGCTGGCCCAGCCCAAACCCTGGCTTTCGATGTCCGCACCCTCGGGCTCGACCTGCACCAGGCCGGCGTCGCCGGCACCGTGGGCCTTGCCGAAGGTGTGGCCGCCGGCGGTCAGGGCGACGGTCTCGTAATCGTTCATGGCCATGCGCGCGAAGGTGTCGCGGATGTCACGCGCCGACAGCAGGGGGTCGGGATTGCCGTCCGGGCCTTCCGGGTTCACGTAGATCAGGCCCATCTGCACCGCGGCCAGCGGATTGGCCAGGTCGCGTTCGCCGGAGTAGCGGCTGTTTTCCTTGTCGCTGGTGGACAGCCATTCCTGTTCCGGGCCCCAGAACACGTCGGCCATCGGCTCCCAGATGTCGCTGCGGCCGCCACCGAAGCCAAAGGTCTTGAAGCCCATGGATTCGAGCGCGACGTTGCCGGTCAGGATGAACAGGTCGGCCCAGGACAGCTGCTTGCCGTACTTTTGCTTGATCGGCCAGAGCAGGCGGCGCGCCTTGTCGAGGTTGCCGTTGTCGGGCCAGCTGTTGAGCGGCGCGAAGCGCTGGTCGCCGGTGCCGCCGCCGCCGCGCCCGTCGAAGGTGCGGTAGGTGCCGGCTGCGTGCCAGGCCATGCGGATGAAGAAGGGACCGTAGTGGCCATAGTCGGCCGGCCACCAGTCCTGCGAATCGGTCATCAGGGCGTGCAGGTCCTTGATGACGGCGTCGAGGTCGAGCTTCTTGAACTCTTCGCGGTAGTCATAGTCCTCGCCCATCGGGTTGGCCCGGGGCGAATGGCCGTGGAGGATGCCGAGGTTGAGCTGGTTGGGCCACCAGTCCGCGTTCGTCCACGCACCAGTGATGGCCTGGCTGCGGCTGCCGCTTCCGGTGAAGGGGCATTTTGCTTCGTTGGACATGGCGATCTCTCCTTGGGTTTCTAGCGGGGGGCGATGGGGGGACTGTAGGCCCCTTGACTCCTGGGTGGAAATCAATGTTTCGTATCATCCTGATAGGAAACACCTATCGGCTTGTGGCGGGCTCGCGAGCGCCGAACGTTGAAATCTCCTGGGGGAACACGCTTGATCCGTCGCATTCTTATGATTGGCCTCGCTCTGACCGGGCTGGTCCTGTGGACAGCACCCACAGACGCATACACCCCGGTCGATCCCGATGCGCAACCTCCCGCCTTGCTCAACGATGCCATCGACCACCGGAAGGTCGCGAAGGCGTTGTCGATCGTCCACAGGGACGCGCCATGCTCACCCTGTTGGGGTGCGTTGGTCGACTACACGACGTTCACCAAGCCCGTACAGAGCTACCGCGCGAAGCGGTTTGATGGCTTCTACGTCACCGTGCTTCTGCCGGTGGAGAACCCGCGTGAGCACCTAGTCACTGATCGCCACCTGCGCGCCTTGGTGGATCGCCTCGACATCCTCTATCTCGCCTATCGCGACCTGATGGGCTGGGAACCGGTGCAGTCGCGTGACCCGGCTGGAAAGCAGGTGTTCGCGATCCTCCCGAACGACCCGAACTTCATCGGGATGGGTCGGATTGCAGGGGACTCCAGCGAGTATTCCAACAGCGTTCTCGAAGATCCGGAGCTGGACGTAGACATTCTCCCCTACGTCTGGAGTCACGAGCTCGCCCACAACTTTGATCCGATCGACCACTGGGACTACGGCTACGACGAACTCCATGCCTGGACGACGTTCATCGATTCGTGGTTTCTTCGGAAGCAGTCGCGCTACACGGTGACGAGCGACTGGCACTGGAGCCACTATTACCAGCAGGCGATAGACCAATGGGAATCATTGGTGGCCTTGCCGACGTTCAGTTGGTCGCGCTGCCTGGCCAATCCGATTCCGCAATGGGATTGTGGATACGTGTGGGCTCATTTTCACCACATCGGAAGTTTCATGGTTTCGCTCTCGAGCTACATGAAGCCTACTGAAGTTCGGGACTGGGTCCGCCAGGGTGTGCAAGAGTCCCGCCAGGGTCTGCTCGTCGCGAATACATCGGAAGCGAGGAACGACGCGATGTTGGCCGGGCTTGCAGCAGCCACCCGGAGCGATCCCAGCTGCCTTAACCAGATATTCCCATGGGGCGCGGGTCCGGGCGTACACGCCAATGGGCGGTTTGAACTGGCTTTCCGGCCCTGTCGGGACGAAGACGGAGATGGCTTCATCCGGCGCGACGACTGCGATGACTCCCGTGCAGACGTGAACCCACTCGCGATCGAACGTGTGAACGGACTGGACGACAACTGCAATGTTCTCGTGGACGACGTCTCGATCGCGGAGCTCGACCAGGCCGGCGGTGACTTCTCCGATGCGGTGTTTGATCCGCCGAATCTGGTTGACGTGCCCTTCCATGCGAGCGGAACCCTCTCCGGCGAAACCGACGTTGACACCATCGGCCTGCACGTTCCCGCGGCCCTTACTGGCTTCATCTGCTCCCAAGGAGGGCCGCTCGTCTTTTTCAGCGTGTATGCGCACGGTGGTGAATACACGAACGACTATTCGATACCTGCCGGCGGATGCCTCTCCATGAGCAATGCCAACCCCATGTCCGCATTCGGGGTTCGAGGGCAGGCGGGGTCTCACGGAAGTTATACGTTGAGGCTGGTCAAACATCGTGAACGCACCATGCTGAGCACCCGGGCTCTCCATCTGGAGTACCGGGGCGATACCGTCCAGGGCATCGTCGACGCATCCCGGCTTGATTCTGAACCGGAGTCGATCCAGGTCCGCTGGTTTGCCAGCGGGGCGGGGCTGATTGGCGACCGGCCTCTCTCGGACCCGGAGGCGCTGATCTCTCCTCCGATTCCCGAAGAATTGCTGTCGAACCCGTCTTACCCCGTTCAAGTGCGCGCCCAGCTTTGGCGCGACGAGATGCCCATTGGCGAGCCGTCGTTCCCCCTGACCGTCAACCGGCCCAGTTACGCGCTATCCAACGGCACGGCGGAGACCTTTCGCCTGGATGCCGGACAGGAACTTCGAAAGCTCTTCGTCGATGTTCCTGTCGGTGCCCAGTCCCTGCTGGTGACGGGTCAAAGCGCGGGTGAAATGGAAGTGCGGCTCGTGCGTGTGCCAGCACCGGCCACGCCCTGGCCGGACGCCAATATCGCCATCAGTCCGGACCCCGTTCTCGCTTCACACCGCTTCACCACCAGGAACGGTGACCAGCAGGGGGCGCTCATCGTCGGCCCAACTCTTGAGCCGGGTCGATGGTACGTGGTCGCGAACAACCAGGGCGCGATGGCCGCCGACCTGACCCTCATGGCCACCGTCACGGCGGCTGCGCCCGAGGTCAGGTCCGGAAGTTACTTCAATCCTTCCCGTAGCGGTCACGGTGTATTCGTCTATCCGGCGGGCGACCAGTGGTCCGCGCTTTGGTATACCTATTTCCGCGACTTCTCGCCGACCTGGTACTACGCGCAAGGGCCAGCCCCCGGGGCCGATGGCATTTGGAGCGCTCCTCTCTACCGTTCTCATTGGAGCCAGGGCACGAGCACCTTGCACGAGGTAGGCAACGTCATCCTGACGCCGACGGGGCGGGACGCCTTCACCTGGACCTTCAATCTGGAAGGCGACACCGGCTCGGAGCCCATGCAGTCCCTCGGCCGGGGCTGCCTGGAGAGTTCGGGCGGGATTCTCGATTCCAGCGGAAACTGGTTCGACCCTGAACGGTCAGGCTCCGGCTATTCGGTCCAGACTTGGGAGAATGGCTACGTGTATGTCGCGTCCTTCATCTACGACGCCAAGGGATTTCCGCGCTTCGCAAGTGCGGAGACCCTGACACCCTATCTCGCGACGATCGATTCCGGGGTGCGGCAAACTGCCGGTCCGTGCCCATTGTGCCTGGCGCAACCCAAACTGGCCCCCCTTCTGCAGGTGAGATCGGCCGGCGTCACCGAGTTCGATTTCAGCTCGGGAACGTTGGGATCGGTTTTCTCCGACATTGGATTCGTGGGCAATGTGGAAGGCAGTTGGACCAGCTTCGATCAGGTTCAGCCACTTGGTGAAATCCAGGGATGCGAGCTCTAGACCACACGGGAGGGTGACTGGGCCCGCCACGACGGGTCGTTAACGGCGGGCCGTGCTAGCCTCGCGGCTCGTCTATCACTCCGGAGTCCACCATGCGTCCGTTGATGTCGTCGCTTGCCCTCGCCCTGTCTGCCGGCCTGCTTTTGTCCGCCTGCGGCTCCGAACCGGCCCCTGCTCCGGCACCGGAAGCTGAGCCCGCCGAAACCGCCGAGATGGGCGCCCACACCGACCGCGACGCCCAGACCGATCCGATGGACGCCGTGCTGGCCGGCGACTGGCGCGATCCGGCCAACGTCGCCCGCGACGACTGGCGCCACCCGCGGGAAACCCTGGCCTTCTTCGGGGTCGGCCCCAGCCAGACCATCGTCGAGATCTCCCCGGGCGGTGGCTGGTACACCGAAATCCTGGCCGCACTGCCGGGCGAAAAGGGCAGCTACATCGGTGTGATCAACGACCCCGCGCAGTCCGGCAACGAGCGTGCGCAGGAGTACTACACCAATGCCAACACCAAGCTGCGCGAGAAGCTGGCGGCGCGCGCGGACGTCTACGGCGAGGCGACGCTGGTGGAGGTCGACCCGAAGGCGCCGGTCATCGGCGAGCCGGGTTCGGCCGACGTCGTGCTCACCTTCCGCAACGTGCACAACTGGGTGATGGCCGGCAACGAGGCGGCGATGTTCCAGTCCTTTTACGACGTGCTGGCACCAGGTGGCGTCTTGGGCGTGGTCGAACACCGCGCCGCCGCCGGCAAGTCCCTGGCCGAGGTGAAGACCTCCGGCTACCTGCCCGAGGACTACGTGATCGGCCTGGCCGAAGCCGCCGGCTTCGTGCTCGAGGAAAAGAGCGAGATCAACGCCAACCCGGCCGACACCAAGGACCACCCCAATGGCGTCTGGACGCTGCCGCCGGGCAACAACCACGATGAAGCCGACCGCGCCAAGTACGCCGCGATCGGCGAGAGCGACCGCATGACGCTGCGCTTCGTGAAGCCCGCCGCGGAGTAACCGCCGACCCGCTGTAGGAGCGGCTTTAGCCGCGAATCCGTTGACTTTGCCTTTGGCAAAGCAGGGCTTCGCGCCTGAAGGCGCTCCTACAGTTCGATGACCTCGCCGGTCTGCAGCCGCCACAGCGCGGCGTAGGCCCCGTTGCGGGCCAGCAGCTCGTCGTGGCTGCCGGACTCGACGATGCGGCCGGCGTCCATCACGTGGATCACGTCGGCATGGCGCACGGTGCTCAGCCGGTGCGCCACCACCAGGGTGGTGCGGCCTTGGGCGGCACGCGCCAGCGAGCGCTGGATGGCGGCTTCGGTTTCGTTGTCCACCGCCGACGTCGCTTCGTCGAGTACCAGCACCTTCGGGTCGCGGTACAAGGCGCGCGCGAGTGCGATGCGCTGGCGCTGGCCGCCGCTGAGATTGCCGCCGCGCTCACCCACTTCGCTGTCATACCCGCGCGGCATCGCGGCGATGAAGGCGTGCGCCTCGGCGGCGCGGGCTGCGGCTTCGACGCGTTCGCGGTCGGGCTGGCGCTCGCCGTAGGCGATGTTGTCGGCGACCGTGCCGTCGGTCAGGAAAGGCTCCTGGGCGACGTAGCCCACCGTCCGGCGCAGCGCCGCCGGCGCGATGGCGGCCACGTCGGCCTGGTCCAGCAGCAGCCGCCCCTGCTTGGGGTCCAGGAATCGCAGCAGCAGTTTGAGCAGCGTGGACTTGCCGGCGCCGGTGCCCCCGACCAGGGCCACGGTGGAACCGGCGGGAACGTGCAGGTTGATGTCGCGCACCGCGACCCGGCCACCGTAGTCGAAGCCGACGCCCTCGAAAACCAGTTCGCCGCGGGCGTTGGCCGGCACCGGGTCGGTGCCGCGCACGGGCACGGGCGTGTCGAGCAGGTCCATCACCCGGTTCACCGAGGCCATGGCGCGTTGGTAGAGGTCGACCATGTCGGCCAGCCGCGTCAGCGGCCAGAGCAGGCGCTGGGTCAGGTAGACCAGGGCCGAATAGCTGCCGACGCCAAGGTCGCCGCGCAGGGTGAGCATGCCGCCGTAAAGCAGGGTCGCCACGAAACCCGCCAGGATCGCCATGCGGATCACCGGCGTGATCGCCGCCGAGAAACGGATGGCGTCGGCATTGCGGGCCCGGAAACCGTCGGAGGCCTGGCGCAGGTGTTCGGCCTCGAAGTCCTCGGCCGTATAGGCCTGGATGGTGGCCATGCCGGCCAGGTTGTTGTTCAGCCGCGCCGACACCGTGGCGGCGGCTTCCCGGGCCGCCGCGTAGCGCGGGGCCAGCCGCTTCTGGAACCAGAACGCGCCGATCAGGATCAGCGGGATCGGCAGCATCGCCAGCGCCGCCAGGCTGGCGGTGAGCGCGAAGAACACCGCGCCGACCAGCAGCGAGGAGACCACGACCTGGATCAGGTCGTTGGCGCCGGTGTTGAGGAAGCGTTCGATCTGGTTGACGTCTTCGTTCATCAGCGCCATCAGCCGGCCGCTGCGTTCGCGTTCGATCACCGCCGGCGGCAGCCGCTGGAGGTGGCCGTAGGCCGCCTGGCGCAGGGCGTGCTGCAGCTCCTGCGCCAGTCCACGCCACCTCACCGCCAGCAGGTATTCGAACAGCGACTCGAGGCCCCAGACCAGGATCGACAGCGCCACCAGCAGGTAGAGCTGGTGCAGCGGGTCGGGCACGCCCAGGCCGGCCAGGAAGGAGTCCTGCTGGTTCACCACGACGTCCACCGCCACGCCGATCAGCAGCTCGGGAAGCACGTCGAAGAACTTGTTGAGCACCGAGTAGACCGTGGCGGCCACGGCGCTTGCGCGGTGGGGGCGGGCGAATCCGGCGAGCCGGCGCAGTGGGTGTTCGCGGGTCATGGGGGTTCCCTGTGCGGGGCCGGTCCTGGCCCCGGCAGCATTTTCCCATGCGGCGTAGAATGGGCGGATGCTGATCGCCTTCAATAAGCCCTACGGTGTACTGAGCCAGTTCACGGACAAGACGGTGCCGCCGCGGCCCACGCTGGCGGGCTTCGACCTGCCCGAGGGGGTTTACGCCGCCGGACGACTCGACCAGGACTCCGAAGGCCTGCTGCTGCTGTCGGACGACGGCCCGCTGATCGCCCGCATCAGCTCGCCCAAGTTCCACTGGCCCAAGACCTACCTGGCCCAGGTCGAGGGTGATGCCACCGAGGAACAGCTCGCGGCCATCCGCCAGGGCGTCGAGCTCAAGGACGGCACCACCCGGCCGGCCAAGGCCCAGAAGCTGGTCGGTGCCCCGGACTGGCTCTGGAAGCGCGAACCGCCGGTGCGCCAGCGCAAGACGGTGGCCGACAGCTGGATCGAGCTCACCATCACCGAAGGCCGCAACCGCCAGGTGCGGCGCATGACCGCCGCCATTGGCCTGCCCACCCTGCGCCTGCTGCGCATCGCGGTGGGCCCGCACCGTCTCGAGGGCCTGCGCCCGGGGCAGTGGCGCGAGGAACCGCTTTAAGCCAGGCACCAGGCAGGGGACGAGGCATGGAATTCAAGGATCATTTTTCCGGCCATGCGACCGACTACGCCTCGGCACGTCCGACGTATCCGCGCGAACTTTTCCAGTGGCTGGCCGACCAGTCCCGGCAGCACGGGCTGGCCTGCGACGTGGGCTGCGGCAACGGCCAGGCCAGCCTGGCGCTGGCGCAATGGTTCGACCAGGTGCATGCCTCCGATGCCAGCGCCGCCCAGGTCGCCGCGGCGCCCGAACACCCGCGCGTGACCTGGCACGTGGAGAGCGCCGAACGCTGCTCGCTGCAAACGCACACGGCCGACCTGGTGACGGCCGCGCAGTGTTACCACTGGTTCGACCAGGAACGCTTCTGCCTCGAAGCCCTGCGGGTGCTCAAACCCGGGGGGCTTTGCGCGCTGTGGTGCTACGGCCGCTCGCGCGTGGACCCGGACGTGGACACGGTGTTCGACGTGCTCTACGACGACCGCCTCGGCGCGTACTGGCCGCCCGAGCGCCGCCATGTCGAAGACGGCTACCGGCACTTGCCCTTCCCTTTCGAGGCCGTGGGCGACATCCCCCGCTTTCGGATGCGCCAGCCCTGGACCCAGGCCCAGTACCTGGCCTACCTGCGCAGTTGGTCGGCGAGCCAGCGCTATCTGGCGGAAACCGGCCGCGATGCGGTCACCGAGCTCGAGCTGCGTTTTGCCGAGGCCTGGGGCGATCCGGGTTCAGTGCGCGAGGTCAGCTGGCCGCTGTCGATCCGCGCGGGCCGCGCCCCACCCGCGGACCTCTAGGCAGGAGAACGTGGGAGGGACTTCAGTCCCTCCCACAGAAAATCTTTACTTCGTGGCCTTCTTGCGCGCGCCGGTCTTCTTGGCCGGTGCCTTCCTGGCCGTGGACTTCTTCGCAGCCGCCTTCCTGGCGGGCGCCTTCTTCGCAGTGGCTTTCTTCGCAGTAGCCTTCTTGGCCGTGGACTTCTTGGCCGTGGCCTTCTTGGCGGTCACCTGCGTCGACTTCTTGGCGGCGCCACCTGCGGCGGCGGCCTTCTTGCGCTTGTTGACGGCGTAAACCGCGGCGCCGACGGCAGCCAGCGCTGCGGCGGTGGCGGCGGCGCCGACCGGATGCTTGCGAACGGCCTTGATGGCCGCGCTCGAACCGCGCTTGACGGCGGCGGCACCGGCGCCAACGCTGGCGATGGCGCCGGCCTTCTTGGCCAGGTCGGCCTTGTTCCACGATTTCTTCGCAAGCGCACCGGCATCGCCGAGTTTGTGCTTCGCGATGGCGCCGGCATCACCCAGCTTGGCCATGGCGGTCGAAACAATTTTGTTCTTCTTGCTCATGTCTTGTCTCCGGGATTCGGGGTGTAGCGACGGGATTGCCCATACAGCCTAACTCCAAAAGCATGAACGTAACGCAGCGAGACCTGCGGACGGCTAGGTTCCCCGGGGTTTGGCGCGGTGGGTGGCGGTGGCGGTCCAGGGGTCGTCGGGCCACGGATGGCGCGGGTATCGCCCCTTCATTTCCTTGCGCACTTCCGGATAGGTGGCCTGCCAGAAGCTGCGCAGGTCCTGCGTGACCTGCAGCGGCTTGCCGCCCGGCGACAGCAGGTGCAGCAGCACCGGCACCCGGCCGTCGGCGACCCGCGGGGTGTCGGCCAGGCCGAACAGTTCCTGCAGCTTCACCGCCAGCACCGGCGGACTGCCCAGGGCGTAGCTGACCGGCCGTTCCTGCCCCGAAGGCACCGTTATCCGTCGCGGCGCCAGGCTGTCTATGCGCTGGCGCAGCGACCAGTCCAGCCCGGACTTGAGCGCCTCGCCCAGCGCCTGTTCGTCCAGGGCGTCGAGCCGGGTCTTGCCGGCGAAGGCCGGCAGCAGCCACTGCGCCCGGCTTTCCAGCAAGGCGGCGTCGGACAAGTCGGGCAGGCCCAGTTCGGGCATCCATTCGCGCAGGCAGCGAACGCGTTCACGCCACTGCCGCAGCGCATCGGTCCAGGGCAAGGCGTCCAGGCCGAGCTCGCCGACCGCGTCGGTGAGCGCCTGCGCGGCGACGGCGGGATCGGGCCGCCCGGCGGGTCGCGAGCCGAGCGTGATGGCATCGAAGCGGCGTTCGCGGCGGCTCACCAGGGCCCGGGACTGGGCGTCCCAGCGCACCACGTCGCCTTCGAAGAACCGGTCGGGGAAGTCGCGCGCCAGTCCTGCCTCGTCCACCGGCGCCGCGCGCATCAGCAGTGAATCCCGCGCCTCGAAGCGCAGTTCGGTGACCACCAGCCAGGGTTCGCCGAACACCGCGCTGTCGTCGAACAGCCGCGCCATGCGTCCGTTGGCGAGCTGGTAGCGACGGGGGTCGCCCGGATGCTGGCGGGCGATGCGGTCGGGAAAGGCGTGCGCCAGCAGGTCGCCCAGGCGATGCGGCGGCACTTGCGCCGGCGGCGAGGCGTCGCAGCGCAGGCGGCGGCGCCATTGGCGCGCGGCCGCATCGATGGCCGCCAGGGCGCCGCGATGGGCGGCGCCCGGTGGCCGGCCGGCACGGAAGGCCGCCAGCGCCTGCCAGCGCGTCGCCAGGGCATCGCTGCGTTCGCGCAGGGGGTCGCGGGCCTCGACCAGGGCAGCAAGGTCGCAGGCCAGGGCGGCGGCGTCCGGCGTCGGCGCCGCGAGCAGCATCGCCGCCAGGCGCGGGTGGGTGCCCAGGGCCAGCAGTTTGCGACCGAAGGGCGTGATGCGGTGGCTGTCGTCGAGCGCGCCCAGGCGCCGGAGCAATTCGCGCGCGGCCGCGAGTGCGCCGACGGGTGGCGCGTCCGGGAAGCGCAGGGCGTCGCTGCCCCAGACGGCAAGTTCCAGCGCCAGGCCGGCCAGTTCGACCTGGGCGATCTCCGGCGTGCGCATGGGTTCGAGCCGCTGCGACTGCGGCCATAGCCGGTAGGCCCAGCCCTCGGCGACACGACCGGCGCGTCCGGCGCGCTGGTCGGCCGATGCCTGGGAAATGGCCACGGTCTCGAGCCGGGAGAATCCCGAGTTGGGGTCGTAGCGCGGCTCGCGCGCCTGGCCCAGGTCGATCACCACGCGAACCCCGGGCAGCGTCACCGAACTCTCGGCGACGTTGGTCGCCAGCACGATGCGGCGGCGTCCGGCGGGATCGGAAGCCAGCGCGGCGGACTGCTGGTCCACCGACAGGTCGCCGTGCAGCGGCAGCACCGCGATATCACCGGGCAAGGCGGTCAACGCGGCTTGCGCCAGGTCGATTTCCCGGCGCCCGGGCAGGAACACGAGCAGGTCACCCGGATGTTTTTCCATGGCCTCGGCGACGCAGCGGCGCAGCTGGACGTTCCAGGCCTCATCGCGCCGCGCCGGGAAGTGGGCGACGTTGACCGGGAAGCTGCGCCCGGCGCTGGTCAGCCGCGGCGCGTCCAGGAAACTCGCCAGGCCGGCGCCGTCGAGCGTGGCCGACATCACGACGATGCGCAGGTCCGGGCGAAGCTGCGATTGCACGTCCAGCGCCAGCGCCAGGCCGAGGTCGCCGGCCAGGTGGCGCTCGTGGAATTCGTCGAAAACGATCGCCGCCACGCCCTCGAGCGTGGGGTCGTCCTGGACCAGGCGGGTGAGGATGCCTTCGGTGACCACTTCGACGCGCGTGCGCGTCGAAACCTTCGACTCGAAGCGGATGCGGTAGCCGACGGTTTCGCCCGGCGCCTCGCCGCACTGCCGGGCCATGAAGCCGGCCGCCGCGCGCGCCGCCACGCGGCGGGGCTCGAGCATCAGGATCCGGCCGTCGCCGCGCCAGGGCGCGTCCAGCAGCGCCAGCGGCACCTGGGTGGTCTTGCCCGCGCCGGGCGGCGCTTCGAGCACCAGGCGCGGATGTGCCTGAAGGCTGCTCAACAGGCCTGGCAGCAGTTCACGGATGGGAAAGTCGGCGGGGTCCACGGCGCGCAGTGTACCGGCGCGCCGGGCAGGGCCGGTCGCGTCCCGCTAGAATCGGCGGCCTTTGACGCGGGAACCGGCATGGACCTGATCGACATCGGCGCCAACCTGGGCCACGAAAGTTTCGACCACGACCTCGACGCCGTGCTGGCGCGCGCCCGCGAGGCCGGGGTTTCGCGCATGGTGGTCACCGGTGCCAGCCGCGCCGGCTCGGTACGTGCGCTGGAATTGGCGCGGGCCCACCCCGGCCTGCTCTGGGCGACCGCCGGCGTGCATCCGCACCACGCGGTCGAATGCACCGCCGAGGCCATCGCCGAGCTGCGCGCCCTGCAGGCCGAACCCGAAGTAGTGGCCGCCGGCGAATGCGGACTGGACTACCACCGGGACTTCTCGCCGCGTCCGGCGCAGCGCACGGCCTTCGAACGCCAGCTGGAGCTGGCCGCGGAAACCGGCCTGCCGGTGTTCCTGCACCAGCGCGATGCGCACGGCGACTTCATGGCCATCCTGAAGGACTTCGAGGGCCGGCTCGGACCGCTGGTGGTGCACTGCTTCACCGGCACGCGCGAAGAATGTTTCGACTACCTCGACCAGGACTGGCATATCGGCATCACCGGCTGGCTGTGCGACGAACGTCGCGGCCGGCACCTGCGCGAGTTCGTCAAGGACATCCCGGCGAACCGGCTGATGATCGAAACCGACGCGCCCTACCTGCTGCCGCGCACCGTGCGGCCCATGCCCAGCCACCGGCGCAACGAGCCGATGTACCTGGCGCATATCGTCGAAGAGCTGGCGCGCGACCGCGGTGAGCCGGTGGCCACCGTCGCGGCCGCGACCGCCGCGACGGCCGAGGCTTTCTTCAGGCTGCCGCCCGCCGGGAATCCGTGACGCCGCTGGTCAGCTGCGCAGCCCGACGCCGCGCTTGAGCAACCACAGCGCCAGCGCGCCCAGCCCGAGCACGAAGACGAGCATCAGCCCGAAAGCCACGCCCATCGATACATCCGACTGGCCCAGCAGCCCGTAGCGGAAGGCGTTGACCATGTAGAAGATCGGGTTGAGGTGGGTGGCGGTCTCGGCCCAGGCCGGCAGCAGCTTCACCGAATAGAACACGCCGCCCAGGTAGGTGAGCGGGGTCAGGATGAAGGTGGGCACGATGGCGATGTCGTCGAACTTCTTCGCGTACACCGCGTTGACGAAGCCCGCCAGCGAGAAGATCACCGCGCCCAGCACCACGGTCGACAGCGTGACCAGCGGATGCGGGATGCGCACGGTGGTGAACAGCATCGCGATGCCCAGCACGATCGCGCCGACCATCAGGCCGCGCAGCACGCCGCCGGCGACGTAGCCGCCCAGGATGACCCAGTTCGGCATCGGGCTGACCAGCAACTCCTCGACGTGGCGACCGAACTTGGCCCCGAAGAAGCTCGAGCTGAGGTTGCCGTAGGCGTTCTGGATGATCGCCATCATCACCAGGCCCGGCACGATGAAATCCATGTAGCTGATGCCGTCCATGGTGCCGATGCGCGAACCGATCAGGCTGCCGAAGATCAGGAAGTACAGGGTCATGGTGATCGCCGGCGGCACGATCGTCTGGCCCCAGATGCGCAGGATGCGCGACACCTCGCGGCGCGCGATGGTGCGGATGGCGGTGAGGTTGGGGTGGACGCGGCTCACGGCTGCACCTCCTGCTTGCCGGTGAGCCGGACGAACAGCTCCTCGAGGCGGTTGGACTTGGTGCGCATCGAACGCACCCGGATCCCGGCGCCGTCGAGCGCGGCGAACACGCGGTTGAGGTCCATCTCGCGGGGCATTTCCAGGTCGATGGTGTGGTCGTCCTCGGCCAGCAGCGTGGCGCCTTCGATGTGCGGCAGGCCGGCGGGCAGCTTGCCTTCGACGTCGATGATGAAACCTTCGACGTCGAGCTTGGCCAGCAGCGTCTTCATCGGGCCCTCTTCGATGATGCGGCCGTGGTCGATGATCGCCAGGTTCCGGCACAGGCTCTCGGCTTCCTCCAGGTAGTGCGTGGTGAGGATGACCGTGGTGCCGGCGGCGTTGACCTCCTTGAGCGTCTTCCACATGCCGCGGCGGATCTCGATGTCGACGCCGGCGGTGGGTTCGTCGAGGATCAGCAGCCTGGGCCGGGTCATCATCGCGCGAGCGATCATCAGCCGGCGCTTCATGCCGCCCGACAGCGTGCGCGACATCTTGCGCGCCTTGTCCCAGAGCTGGGCGTTCTTGAGCTCCTGCTCGGCGCGCACCAGCGCCTCGGCGCGCGGGATGCCGTAGAAGCCGGCGTAGTTGACCAGGATGTCGAGCGGCTGCTCGAACATGTTGAAGTTGATCTCCTGGGGCACCAGGCCGATCAGGCGCATGGCGCGTGAACGCTCGGCGTGAAGGTCGACGCCGAACACCCGGACTTCGCCTTCAGTTTTGTTGACCAGTGAACTGACGACGCCGATCAGGGTGGACTTGCCGGCGCCGTTGGGGCCGAGCAGGGCGTAGAAATCGCCTTCTTCGACCCGCAGCGAAACGCCCTTGAGCGCTTCAACGCCATTGTCGTAGGTCTTGCGGAGATCGCGGATCTCCAGCGCGGGGGTGGTTTGCATAGGGCTCCTGGGCCTGCGGCGCTGCGCCGGCAGGCAATGGGGCCGTATTATAGGCGCCTTGCCGCCCCGGCCCCGCGCCGACGGCGGTACGGTGTTTCCCATTACCGGAGTCCGTATTGGCCATCGTTCACTTCCCGCTTCGCGTGGTCGGCAGCCGCATGCTTGCCCCCAGCGTGCGCCATCTCGAATTCGCCCGCGACGACGGGCAGCCGCTGGACTTCATCCCGGGGCAGTTCATCCAGGTGCATTTCAACTACGCGGACGGTACGCCGACCAAACGCAGTTATTCGCTGGCGACCATGCACGACCATGCCTTGGGGCCGGGCGAAGCGGTCGAGATCGCCGTCAGCTACGTCGCCGGCGGCGCCGCCACGGCGCTGTTCGAAGCCCTCGACGAAGGCCAGCAGATCCAGGCCTCGGGACCCTACGGCCGTTTCTGCCTGATGCCCGGCGACAGCAACCGGCGCTACCTGCTGGTCGGCACCGGCACCGGCGTCACGCCCTACCGGGCGATGCTGCCGCGGCTCGAAGCCCTGATGAAGGAGCGGGGCGTCGAAGTGGTGCTGCTGTTCGGCTGTCGCACGCCGGCGGAGCTGCTTTACGGCGACGACTTCCGCGCCTTCGCCGCCCGCCACCCGAACTTCCGTTTCGTGCCCTGCTTCAGCCGCGAGCTGCCGGCCGAACCCGGTCCCGACGACCGCCGCGGCTACGTGCAGGACGCCCTGCCCGATTTCGCGCCTTCGGCCGAGGGCGACATCGCCTACCTGTGCGGCAACCCGAACATGGTCGACGCCAGCTTCGAGGCGCTCAAGGCCGCCGGCCTGCCGGTGCCGCACATCCGTCGCGAGAAATACGTCAGTTCGAAGTAATCGGCGATTTTTCGTCACGTTTCGGCGTCCCGGGACGTCTGTCATCCTGTGGGCCGATCCGGCCCGGATGGGAGAGTCCATGAAAGCGCTGTTTATGCCCCTGGTCCTGGGAACACTGCTGGCATCGCCCCTGGCGCCTGCCCGCGACCTGGGCCAACTCGAATTCACGCCCTGCGACCTGTCGCAGCCCGGCACGGGCGCCACCACCCGCCTGGAGTGCGCCACCCTTGAGGTTCCCGAAGATCCCGGCAAACCCGATGGCCGCAAGCTTCGGCTGAAGGTGGGGCTGGCGCCGGCGCGGTCGTCCGAACCGGAAGCCGACCCGGTGCTTTTCATCGCCGGCGGTCCGGGCCAGTCCGCGACCGAGAGTTATCCGTCCATCGCAGGCGGTTTCTCGCGCCTGAGGGAAAAGCGCCACGTCATTTTCGTCGACCAGCGCGGCACCGGCGAAGGCCATCGCCTGGCCTGCGATTTCCCGGACGAGATGGCCGAAGGGGCCGCCTCCGACGAACAGCTGGTGACGATGGCGCGCGACTGCCTGGCCGGTTTCGATGCCGACGTTGCGCAGTACACGACCTCGGTCGCCGTGACCGATCTCGAAGCGCTGCGCCAGGCCCTGGGCGCGCCCAGGCTCAATGTCTACGGTGGCTCCTACGGCACGCGGGTGGCACAGGAATACGCGCGGCAATATCCCGATGGCGTGCGCAGCCTGCTGCTCGACGGCGTCGTGCCGCCGGAGCTCGCCCTGGGCAGCGAACACAGCATCAACCTCGAGGATTCGCTCAAGGCCATCCTGGGCCGCTGTGCCGACGAACCCGCTTGCAGCGAAGCCTTCGGCGATCCGTACCGCACGCTCTACGCGCTGCGCGACCAGGCGCGTTCGCAGCCGCTGACCGTGCAGGTTGCGGACCCGCGCACGTTCGAGAAGCGCGAACTCAAGCTGGACGAGCCGGCGGTGGCGATCATCGCCCGACTGTTCGCCTATTCGCCGGAGACCGCCGCACTGTTGCCGCTGCTGCTCGACCAGGCCGCCAAGGGCCGGCCGGAATCGCTGCTGGCGCAGGCGGCGCTGGTGTACGACTCGCTGGCCGGCCAGATCAACCACGGCATGCAACTGTCGGTGATCTGTGCCGAAGACGCAGCGCGCCTGGCTACGCGTGAACAGGATGCCGACCTGATCCTCGGCAACGCCATCGTCGGCGTCACGCTCAACCAGTGCAGCGTCTGGCCCAGGGGTCCGGTGTCGGAAGGATTCAACGAGCCGCTGCGCAGCGATGTCCCCACCTTGCTGCTGTCGGGCGAACTCGACCCGGTGACCCCACCGCGCTACGCAGACCAGGTGGCCGCCTCGCTGCCGCGCTCGCGCCACCTCGTCGGCAAGGGCCAGGGCCACATCCTGCTGGCCCGCGGCTGCACGCCGCGGCTGGCGGCCGAGTTCGTCGATGCGCTCGACCCCGAGGGGCTCGAGGCCGACTGCCTGGAGGTACTCGGCGCCTCGCCCTTCTTCCTGGACTACAACGGAGCCGCGCCATGATCGAGGTCCGCGACCTGCACAAATCATTCGGCAAGGTGACCGCCGTGGATGGCGTCGGCTTCCGCGCCAACGACGGCCAGATCACCGGCCTGCTCGGCCCCAACGGCGCCGGCAAGACCACCAGCCTGCGCATGCTCTACACCCTGCTCCGGCCCGACCGTGGCCAAGTGCTGGTGGACGGCGTGGATGCCGCCAAGGACCCCGAAGCGGTGCGCCGCAAGCTGGGCGTGCTGCCCGATTCGCGCGGCCTGTACAAGCGCCTCACCAGCCGCGAGAACATCCGCTACTTCGGCCGCCTGCACGGCATCGACGACGCCACCATCGCCAGCCGCACGCAAACCCTGGTGCAGGCCCTGGACATGGCCGACATCATCGACCGCCGCACGGAAGGCTTCTCGCAGGGCCAGCGGGTGAAGACCGCGATCGCCCGCGCGCTGGTCCACGACCCGCGCAACGTCATCCTCGACGAGCCGACCAATGGCCTGGACGTGATGGCGACGCGCGCCATGCGTCGCTTCCTGCACCAGCTGCGCGACGAGGGCCGCTGCGTGCTGTTCTCCAGCCACATCATGCAGGAGGTCGCCGCCTTGTGTGACCGCATCGTGATCATCGCGCATGGCCGCGTGGTCGCGGAGGGCACCGCCGATGAACTGCGGGCCCAGACTGGCGAATCCAATCTCGAGGACGCCTTCGTCAAGGCGATCGGCACCGAAGAAGGACTGATGGCATGAGCGCCGCGATCACTGTTTTCCTGAAGGAAGTCACCGAGAACCTGCGCGACCGCAAGACGGTCTTCAACGCGCTGGTGATGGGCCCGCTGCTGGGTCCGGTCTTTTTCGTGATGATGATGAGCTTCATGATCAACAAGCAGCTCTCAAGCGCCGAAAAGCCGCTGGAGATCCCGGTCGTGGGCGCCGAACACGCTCCCAACCTGGTCGACTGGCTGCGTCGGCAGGACGTGCAGGTGCAGCCGGCACCGGCCGATTCGGAAGCGGTCATCCGCGACCGTGAATCGCAGGCGGTGCTGGTGATCCCGGCGGATTACCCGACGCGCTGGCTGGCCGGTGAGACCGCGCAGCTGCTCGTGCTGCACGACAGCTCCGACCAGGATGCGCGCGCCCCGGTGTCGCGCCTGACCGGCCTGCTCGAAGCCTATTCCCGGCAGCAGTCGGCGCTGCGGGTCAGCGCCCGGGGTATCCATACCGCGATCCTCTCGCCGGTGGTGGTCGCCCAGCGTGACCTGGCCAGCGTGCAGCAGCGCGCGGGCCAGCTGATGAGCTTCCTGCCCTACCTGCTCATCCTCGGTGCCTTCCTGGGCGGCATGTACCTGGCCATCGACACCACCGCCGGCGAACGCGAGCGGCAGTCGCTCGAGCCGCTGCTGGCGAGCCCGGCCTCGCGCGCCCAGATCGTGCTGGGAAAGCTGGGGGCGACCTTCGGGTTCGCGATGGTGAGCATGATGCTCAGCCTGGTCGCTTTCGCGGTGGCCTTCCAGTACATCCCCCTGGACCGGCTGGGCATGAAGGTGGATTTCGGCGCATCGCTGATCCTGCGCGCCGGCCTGTTGATGGTTCCGCTGGCCATGGTGTTCGCGGCGCTGCAGACGGTGGTCGCGGCCTATGCCAAGAGCTATCGCGAGGCGCAGACCTACCTGTCGTTGCTGATGTTGCTGCCGATGATCCCGTCGGTGCTGCTGATGGTGTCGCCGATGAAGGGCGAGCTGTGGATGTCGGCGACGCCGCTGTTGTCCCAGAACCTGCTGATCATGGAACTGGCCCGCGGCGAATCGGTGGCGCTGCTGGACTTCGCGCTCAGCTTCGGCTGCACCCTGCTGCTCGGCGTGATCGTTGCCTGGCTGGCGGTACGCATCTACCACCGCGAAAGTCTCGCCGTGTCAGCCTGACCGCCGGAACATGCGCAAAGAAAAAGGCCCGGCGATGCCGGGCCTTTTTCGTGCCTGCCGCCGGGTCAGGGTCGGAAGGTGAAGGTGCGGGTGAGCGTCGCCGGGCCATCCATCGGCTCGAAGCGCCATTCGCGCACGGTGTTCACCACTTCGCGGTCGAAGGTGCCACGCGGCTGCGAGCGGGTGACGTTGACGTTGGTGACCTCGCCGCTGGCGGCGATGGAAATCTCCACCGTCACTTCACCCGACACGCCGCTACGGTAGGCCGCACGCGGGTAGGAGGGCTGCGGCGCGCGCACGGCGACCGGATTGCTGCTGCTGGCCAGGGCCGGCTGGGCAGGCTGGACCGGCGCCGGCGGCGGCGTGGCCGGCTGGCTCGGCGGCGGGGTCGCGGGCCGGGTCGGCGCCGGGGTGGCCGGCTCT
>NZ_AVCJ01000033.1 GCF_000743535.1 Arenimonas donghaensis DSM 18148 = HO3-R19 | reverse complement strand
AAGTTTGAGCGCACCAAGCCCCACGTGAACGTGGGCACCATCGGTCACGTTGACCACGGCAAGACGACGCTGACGGCGGCGCTGACGAAGGTGGGCGCCGAACGCTTCGGCGGCGAGTTCAAGGCCTACGACGCGATCGACGCGGCGCCGGAAGAGAAGGCGCGTGGCATCACGATCTCGACCGCGCACGTGGAATACGAGTCCCCGACCCGTCACTACGCGCACGTGGATTGCCCGGGTCACGCCGACTACGTGAAGAACATGATCACGGGTGCGGCGCAGATGGACGGCGCGATCCTGGTGTGTTCGGCCGCTGACGGCCCGATGCCGCAGACCCGCGAGCACATCCTGCTGGCCCGCCAGGTGGGCGTCCCCTACATCGTCGTGTTCATGAACAAGGCGGACATGGTGGACGACGCCGAGCTGCTGGAGCTGGTGGAGATGGAAATCCGCGAGCTGCTGAGCAAGTACAACTTCCCGGGCGACGACACCCCGATCATCAAGGGTTCGGCGCTCAAGGCGCTGGAAGGCGACCAGTCCGAGATTGGCGTGCCGGCGATCCTGCAGCTGGTCGAGGCCCTGGACAGCTACATCCCGGAGCCGCAGCGCGACGTGGACAAGCCGTTCCTGATGCCGGTCGAGGACGTGTTCTCGATTTCGGGTCGTGGCACGGTGGTGACGGGCCGCATCGAGCGCGGCGTGATCAAGGTGGGCGAGGAAATCGAGATCGTGGGCATCCGTCCGACGGTCAAGACCACGGTCACCGGCGTCGAGATGTTCCGCAAGCTGCTCGACCAGGGCCAGGCGGGCGACAACGCCGGCCTGCTGCTGCGCGGCACCAAGCGTGACGAAGTCGAGCGCGGCCAGGTGCTGTGCAAGCCGGGTTCGATCTCGCCGCACACCGAGTTCGAGGCCGAGGTGTACGTCCTGTCGAAGGACGAGGGCGGCCGCCACACCCCGTTCTTCAAGGGCTACCGTCCGCAGTTCTACTTCCGCAC
>NZ_AVCJ01000032.1 GCF_000743535.1 Arenimonas donghaensis DSM 18148 = HO3-R19 | reverse complement strand
GGTACCACCCGATGAAAAGAAACGGGGCCCTCGCGGGCCCCGTTTTTTTGCCTGGGCTGGCCATCGGCCCGGTCCGGGGGTCCGGGGGGTCCGGGCACGGAAAGTCAAAATTTGGCAATGACGCCGTCCGGCCAAAAGTCTATAGTGGCCGCCTGCCGCCACTGGCGGTTTTTTATGGGGAATTCAAACACATGACTTGCAAATCGCACCTCATCCACGCTGCGCTGCTGGCCGCCGGTGGCCTGCTGTGGGCCGGCAATGCCTCGGCGCAGTACGCGCCGGTCGGTGTCCAGCAGAACGTACCCGAAGCCACGGTCACCGCCGGCGGTTGGACCGTCTGCTACTCGAGCACCTTCGCCGAGTCCGGCACGCCGGTCGCCACCATCCTGGCCAACTGCGACCAGACCAACATCATGTATGCCTGCCGTCCGGTCGGCGACCCGAATTACAGCGTCCTCGCGCAGGCTCCGCGTGCGGACGTGTTCACTGATACCGGAACCGGCAATGTCACGACGTCTTCCAATGGCGTCGAGTGGTATTTCAACGCGAGCTATTCGTTTGGCTTCGCGCCGGGCGGTGAGGCGGTGACCCGCAGCTCTTGTGATACCACCAACATGGGCAACGACGACCGGATGTGCGTGCATACGTCCGGCGGAAACACCCAAGGCGGTTGGCGCTGCGGCAGCAACACCGGCGCGTGGGTCGGTGACGAGCGCGTCATCCTGCAGTCGAATTTCGCCGTGGCCGGCATCGCCCTGGGCAGCCCGGCGACCAATACCCCGGCCCTGGTCGCCGAAGAACTGATCATCCCGCCGTCGCGCACGATCACCAATACCGGCGCGCTCAATATTTCGACGGAAGTGAGCTACGCCTTCTCGCCGGGTGAAGTGCGCTACGCCCGCCTGGAGTGCCCGGGCGTCCAGTTCGCCCCCGGTTCGAGCGTCACCTACGGCGGCGACCCGTCCAACCTGATCGGCGCGGTCAACACCACCCCGAGCGGTGCGATCTACTTCTCGATCACCGCGGGCGCCACCCCGGTGGTGGCCACCGACACGCTGATCGTGGACGGTGACCGCATCATCAACCTCGAGCAGGCCATCGACTGCACCTACGGCCTGTACGACTTCCCGTCGCAGGCGC
>NZ_AVCJ01000031.1 GCF_000743535.1 Arenimonas donghaensis DSM 18148 = HO3-R19 | reverse complement strand
GGACGGGCTGTCGCTGGTCCCCGACCCGGACGACGTCCTGGCGGCTTCCTGTGGGAGGGACTTCAGTCCCGAGGCATGCAAAGAAGAAGCCGGCCGCAAGGCCGGCTTTTTCGTGGTACCGGGAATCGGGAGACTCAGCCGTCCACGGGCGTGAGCATTTTCAGGTGGGCGGTGGCCCGGCTGCCGTTTTCTGCCAGATCCGCCACAGGCGTGCTGGCGGCCCTGGCCAGGACGAGCCACTCAGGAAGCTCTTGAGTTACCGGGAACACCTGCTCCCAACCCAGCCTCGGCGTTGCCTGGGGCGGGATGAACTTCACCGGTACTCGCACCAGTTCACCGGGCTTCGCGTGTCCGAACCGCCATGACTGGGCGGCCTTTACCGTCGCGTCGCTGAAGAGCCTGGCGTAATAGGCCTGGTGAGCCCCGGGGTGACTGCCGCGCAATACGATGCGCTCGATTCCCACGGCCTCTGGAATACCGGCCTGGCCCATGCGCGCAACCACGAATGCCATGGCACCCACGCCGTTGCGGGCGGCGCGGCCCGGAAAGCGGGGCCTGACGCTGAAGTCTGCCTGCGCGAGCTGGGCCTGCTCCAGGGTCTGTGCTGCGGGATCCGGGAAGGTCACTTCCTCGATCATGAATCGGGCGTTGCTCGCGCCATTCTCGCGCTCCGCCGCCAGTCGCAGGTGCATGTTCGCCGTTACCGCTATCGGCTGGCCGCCCTCGATGATGGGCTCGAACCGCCAGGCGCGAATCTTCTGCTCGTACCCCTCGCGCACCCGGTCGTCCATCCACTCGGCATTGTCAAAACGCACATCAACAACCTGGCCGTCGGACCCGATGGTGATCCGCCCCTGCGCCCATGCCGAAAAATGCTGCAGCTGCGCGGCCTGGACCACGCCAGCCATCAACAGCAATGTCACCGCGACAACAGTCCTCACGACACTCTCCCTGGGGATTCCGACCTCGAGTCTATCCCGGGCCGGGTCAGCCGCTATCCGGCTAAGCGCATTTGGTACATGGCCGATGACATCGTTAGTGCCTTGCCCGGAGTGCATAATTGGCCTATGCATGGTCCCGGTGGTTTCCTGAGCCTGTTGCTGGTTTTCCTGGTCGCCGCGGTCATCGCGGTGCCGGTGTTCCGTCGCC
>NZ_AVCJ01000030.1 GCF_000743535.1 Arenimonas donghaensis DSM 18148 = HO3-R19 | reverse complement strand
TCGCGGAGACCAGCAGGCCGGCGATGGCGCCAGCAAGCAGCTTCTTGTTAAAGGTCATTCGGTTTGACTCCTGAGCTCATTATTAAGTGAATGAAGCGGCTCGGCGGGCTTGGGCGCCAGGCCACCCGCGTACAATTGCTTGTACCGGAAGGGAAAAACGGGACTACCCTGCCGGTGAACCGGGGGCGAGCCTCGACGGATGCTAATACGCCCTTAACAAGCCGTCAATTGAAGTTTCCATTTCGTGAACGCGGTCACGGAACCGTTTCCGGCCAGAAAAGCGAAGGGCCCGCCGAAGCGGGCCCTCCTGGTATTGCGACTGGTCCCGGGGGATCAGTTGGTGCCCGGACGCACCATCACGTGGTTGCTGATCGAGCCCGAAGCCGGGTTGACGATCTGGTACAGGCCCTGGATCTGGTTGTTCGGGGCGGCAACGGTCACGTTGACGGTGGCGCGCGGCAGGCCGCCGGTGAAGCCGGTCAGGAAGTCCGGAACCTCGATCACCTTGGTGCCGTTGGCCGGAACGGTACCGGTCATGTTGGCAGCGTTGGTGGAGATCGTGGTGCCAGTCTCACCGAACACGGAGATCTCGTATTCACGAGCCGCCGTACCGGTGTTGGTCAGGACCACGCGGCTGATCCAGCCACCCGGGACCTGGGCCAGCGGGGCCTGCAGCTGGGTGCCGTTGCGGATCACTTCGCCGACGAAGACCGGGCCCACGTCATTGATGACGAAGCCGGCGTTGGCGACGGCGAACAGGGTGGCGTTGTAGTCGCTTTCCTGCAGCGGGTCGACGGTGTTGGGTACGATGCCCATGTCGCCGATGTTCTCGTTCCCACCGATGTTGAAGACCATCTCGGTATCGGTGAACGAATCGGCCGGACCGTAGCCGTTCCAGCCCGGAGGCGCAGCTGCCGAGAAATCACCCGCGACCTCGATGGTGGTGGCCGCATCGAACAGGTCGGCGAAGGTGATGACCGAACCGTCGGCGTTCAGCGGCGGGGCCGCGACCAGCGAGAAGTCCAGGTTACCGAAGTAGCCGGGAACCGCGCCGCCCAGGAACTGGGTGTAGGCACCGGTCGGCGCCTCCACGTCGGCAATGGCCTGGCCCGGCGTGCCGATGAGCTCGAAGCTCGGCACCGAGCTGATGAACGGCTTGTAGCCGGTGGTGTAGATGCGGCCAGCCGCGCCGCC
>NZ_AVCJ01000029.1 GCF_000743535.1 Arenimonas donghaensis DSM 18148 = HO3-R19 | reverse complement strand
CTTTCATACTTCGAGATCAAGAAGGCAGGGTCCATGAGGCCTAACACCTGAGTTAAGCCGCGCCGAAGGCGTCGGCTTGAATGATTAGTTAGGCCGCTGGCTATGGTGGGCTCCACGCCCGAACCACATCCTGCAACCTGCCGTTGTCGCTGAACCTGAGGCCGATCCGTCCTACCCAGAGATAGCCGTCCTTCTCAAACGGGTCAATATCGGTTTCGACCTGACTTGCTGCGGCCACAATTGATTCCCGAGTAGCCTCAACACGAGAGGCTTCATTTGCCACGGCAATAACTTGGGCCAGTGCTACTTGATTGTCCTCCAGCGAAACGCCCATGTACGTGTGAGTGACGCCAGCGTCAAGCATTCGGAATGCCCACCAAAGGTTCGATGCGAGCAGCAAGACCGCGAGCAGGACAATCACGACCTTCGATTTCGACATGCTGCAGCTCCAGCGGCCTAACACCTTGAGTTAAGCCGACCCGCGAAGCGGGTTCGGCTTGAATGATTGGTTAGGCCGCCTCGTCAGTGGGTCGCAGCCGGGTGGAAAGCTCAACTCTTCCATGCGCTCCCATTGAGAGTCGGGCAGTTTTACGAACCTCTTTATGTCGAATAGCTCGGTGGTTCGTAGGTCGAAAATGATCTCGATTCTAGCGGCGTAGTTGAAGCGCTCGCCGCCATAATCCTCATATAGATTCACACGAACAAAATGAGGGAAGCTTCGCGCGTCGTGATCCCAAGATCCGGATGCAGAAATGTGGTCTGTCGAATGAGACCCAACGATCTTAGTGGCGCAGGGCGGCAATAAGTTAATTCTATTGCCAGCCTTGAAAGCGATGACCGGCGAGCTGGTTTCGAGCCCTTCAATGTGCAAATTGACTTTACCGAATGATGTGGGAATGGCCCGGAGTGCGCCATCTTCACCGATAGCCAGGTCACGCTCCCCCTTAGCGCACGACGTGGCTGCAGCCAAGAGCAAAAGTAGTGCAGCGGAGCGTCTTCTCATCTGGCCTAACACCTTGAGTTAAGCCGCGCCGAAGGCGTCGGCTTGAATGATTAGTTAGGCCTTATGGCTGGCATGCCACGGCCACCGACTCCACGATAGCGCCTGGGGCCGAAACTTGCAGCCAGCACGCAAGGCCCTCTGGCTGGTACTCAAGGAAAACCCCGGACTCCCGCTGAACCGGTGCGACAGGGCCGTACAGGCGGCCAACTTCTGACGTGGCCATTCCGGGACAGAGGCCTCGCGGAGTGCAAGCTCGTGGTCCTGTGCCGAGAAGGCCTTGGACGCGCCTTTGGACCCCGGGTCCTCTTTGTTCCAGCCAGCCCACCGTGACCACGAGGCCTGGATAGTGGAACTCGGTGCCCTCGCCGGTATCAATGCGCTCGGGTGGCTCGCCAAGTTGGCTAGTGACGCTTGTCTCAGTGGCGCCAGAAGCAACCCCACCAATGGTCAGCTCGGAGGGCGGGAGTTCACCGGCAAGTGCCGAGGCCGCAACGACAGCTGCCGCGAATGCGAGGGTGTTCCGCATGAGGCCTAACGCCTTGAGTTAAGCCGCGCCGAAGGCGTCGGCTTGAATGATTAGTTAGGCCGCGCCACGACGGCGAGACCACACGAGCAACAACAAGAAAGCGAGTGCTGAGAGCGCGGAGACGGTGCTGATAGCTAGGTAGACGACGAAACCAAGCTCATACGTCTCGTTGCCAAGGTTGTCGAACGCCATGAGCAGATAGTAAGGCAGGACGGATATGCACAAGACCACTGCGATACCGGCCGCAATCGCTGATCTCCCAATCCAGCCACTGCTCCGTGCCCCGAAATAGATCGCCGCGCAGGCGACAAGACCAACAAGGGAAGCGGAGAAGGCTGAAAGCGGAGGAAGACTTTCCATAGCGGCCTAACGCCTTGAGTTAAGCCGCGTGCCGGAGGCACGTCGGCTTGAATGAATAGTTAGGGGTCACTAGCCGTAATGGGCAGGTCCCCGCCAATGCGCACGTCGCGACCGTACTTGAATTCCCGCGAGGCGACAATTGATCCCTGGCAGCTCAATTGGGCTCGGTGCCCACTCTTGGACGGCTGGACCGTAAAGGCCTCCCGAAACGCGCCTGAAACCAAGCGACCATCGGTCTGCGTACGAAGGTGCGCAGGGGAGAGAGCAAGTCGGCAGGAGTCATTGCCAGGGGTGGTGCCCACAACATAAATGGTGCCATGGGCGGGGCCGAGCCAATGCGCGCATCCAGCCAGGAAGGTAACCGCCAGA
>NZ_AVCJ01000028.1 GCF_000743535.1 Arenimonas donghaensis DSM 18148 = HO3-R19 | reverse complement strand
ATCTGCGGATTTCGGTGAACGTGACCGAGCGTTTCGCTAATACGTGACCGGTGCTTCCACCCCGGTTGCGCGGGTTCTGGATTGTAATCGCATCGGTCACGATGCGGCTTGTTCCTCGGCTTTTTTTCGGCGCAGCGACTCGCCTTTCATCGTCAGTCGGTAGGCGTTGTGCACCAGGCGGTCGAGGATGGCATCGGCCAGGGTCGGGTCGTTGATCCAGCCGTGCCAGTGCTCGATGGGCAGTTGGCTCGTCAGGATGGTGGAGCGGCTGCCAGCGCGGTCGTCGATCACCTCCAGCAGGTCATGCCGGGCTCCTTCCTCCAGCGGGGCTAGCGCCCAGTCGTCCAGCACCAGGACGTCGACCTTTGCCAGCTGTTGCAGGGTACGGCCGAAGCTGCCGTCGCCATGAGCGATGCGCAGTTGTTCCAGCAGGCGCGGGGTGCGCAGGTACAGGGTGCTATAGCCCTGGCGGCAGGCCTGGTTGCCCAGGGCGCAGGCCAGCCAGGTTTTGCCGGCACCGGTCGGGCCGGTCAGCAGCAGGTTGTGCTGCTGGCGGATCCAGTCGCCACTGGCCAGGGTGGCGATCAGACGCTCGTCCAGGGCGCGTCCGGAGCGGCGGTCGAGATCTTCCAGGCAGGCGTTGGCGTACTTGAGCTTGGCCTTCTTGCGCAGCCGTACCAGGCGCTGGTTGTCACGCCAGGCCAGTTCGCGGTCGAGCAGTAGGCCGAGGCGTTCATCGAAGCTCAGGCTGTGGCTGGCCGGCAGCGTCCATTGCTCTTCCAGGGCGCGGGCCATGCCGTCCAGGCGTAGCTGGTGCAGTTGATTCAGGGTGTGTTGCGGCATCATCGAACAGCTCCTGTTGCGGGGGTTGGTAGTAGTCGGCGCCACGGACGTTCTCGTGGTCGCCGGGTAAGGTCGTTTCGGCGGCACGCTGGGGCAGCGGCTGTTGATCCAGGCCTTGCTGGAGCAGGTTGCGCACGCTGCGCCCGGTGAAGGCGCGCAGGTGTACGGCACGTTCGGCAGCGGCTTCCAGGCGTGCATTGCCATAGCGCCGGGCCAGCGAGAGCAGGCCGAGGCAGGCGCGGTAGCCCATCTCCGGGTGCGGCTTGTGGGTCAGTTGGTGATCGATCAGTTGGCGCGTGTAGGGGCCGATCCGCTCGCCCCAGTCGAGCAGGCGTTGCGGCGTCCACTCACGATGCGCCTGGTGCGCTGCGGGCATGTGTTCGCGCTGGGTACTGTAAGCGCCGCGTCGCCCCAGCAGCAGGTGGCTGGCCACCCGCCGGTTGCCATGCAGCACTTCCAGGGTGTGTGCCGTCAGTCGCACGTCCACGTTCTGCCGGGCCAGGGCGGAGGGCACGCTGTAGAAGCTGCCATTGACCTCGATGTGGTAGTCGATGCTGACCTTGCAGCGCTTGAAGGTGGCGACCTCGTAGGGATGCACCGGCAGCGCTCGCAAGGCCGGGCGATCCAGACGCTCGAACCAGTCGCGCCGGCAGCCATCGAGCCGCTTGAACGGGCGCCGATTCAGATCCTCCAGCAGCTCGGCGATGGCCTGGTTAAGCGCATGCAGGCTGAAGAACTGCCGATGGCGCAGCCGCGCCATGATCCAGCGCTCGACCACCTGCACCGCCACCTCGGCCTTGGCCTTGTCCTGAGGCTTGCGTGGCCGTGCCGGCAGGATCACCGTCTGGTAATGACGCGCGCACTCCAGCGTGGCCCGGTTCAGGCCCGGCTCGTAGCGATCCGGCTGGGCGACCAGGGCGCGCGGATTGTCCGGCACAACCATTTCCGGCACGCCGCCAAAGTAGGTCAGAGCCTGGCCCAGCGAGGTCAGCCAGTCCACCTGGGTTTCGCCTGGCGTCGCGCAGGCATAGGTGTAATTCGAGGCGCCCAGGGCGGCGACGAAGATGTGCGCCCGGCGCACTTCGCCGGTGGCCGGGTCGACCACCGGCAGCGTCGGCCCGGCATAGTCGATGAATAGCTTCTCGCCCGCACGGTGCAGCTGACGCATCGAACGTTTGAGCGTCTGGGCGTAGCGCCGGTAGTGCTCGACGAACTGGGTGTAGCGGTAGGTCGGCTGGCCCGCATGCGCGGCGAGATATTCCTCCCACAGCAGCTGCAAGGTCACGCCCTTGCGTCGCAACTCGCGGTGGATGCTCAGCACATCGGGCAGCACTCGCTCACCGCGCGGCTTGTTCGTCGACGTCGGTGCAAACAAGGCGGCCGCCAGCGCGGCCTCGTCCATGGCCACCAGCGCCGGCCAGTCCAGCCCGGCCACCCGCGCCGCCGCGATGTACTTGCTAACCACGCCCTTGGACAGCTGCAAGGCACGGGCAATCTTCTCGTGGGACAAGCCGGCCTCAAACTTGAGGCGCAGACATTCTTTGATGTTTCGCATGGCTACTCGCGGCGCCGCCATCTTCCTCTCCCGAAATCGGTCGAGGATGGCGGCGCATCAGGTCATGCGCAACGAAGGGGAAGGCTTTCGCTAAGTCGTGACCGGCGATTTCGGTAAGCCGTGACCACCTGTTTCGGAACAGGCGGAGAATCGGTCACGTTGCTACCGAAATGAGCGGTCACGCGTTAGCGAAATGAGCGGTCACGATCAACCGAAACGGCCGGTCACGGTGCTCCGAAATCCGCAGCG
>NZ_AVCJ01000027.1 GCF_000743535.1 Arenimonas donghaensis DSM 18148 = HO3-R19 | reverse complement strand
GCCGGCGGGATCGCCGCCGAGGCGCGGGCCAGTTCGCCGTCCTGCGGCGCCGCCGTCGCCAGCACCGGCAGGCGCCAGCGACCGTCGGCGCCGCGGCAGGCCAGGCCGGCAAGCGCGGACGCGTCGTCGATGTGGAAACTGCGGCACCATTGTCCCTGGTCGTCGCGGAAGCTCAGGCCGATGACGACGCCCGCCGCCGGTTCCGACGCCAGCCGGGTCTGCAGGGCCTCGGCCAGTCCGCCCTGCGCAAGCAGCGCACCGTCTTCGCCCGTGCCGACCGGCCCGGCTCCGGGCCGACCCAGCAGCAAGCCGACGCCCAGCCCGACCACCAGCATCGCCGCCAGCGCCAGCCAGCCACCGGGACCACGCCGCACCGCCCGCGCGGCCCTGGCCCCACGGGCCTGCGCCAGCGAGGCAACCGGCGCCGCGGTGGCCAGCGCCTGGAGGCGATCGGGCACCGGTTCGTACAACACCGGCGCATAGGCCTGTTGCAGCCGGGTCGCCAGGGCGCGGTGGCGGGCGACGACCTCGGCCAGGGCCGGGTCGGCGTCGATGGCGGCCTGGACGCGCGCCGCCTGCTCGCCCTGCAGCTGCCCGTCGGCGTAGGCCATCAGCAGCGGATCATCCGGTGTCATGGGTAACCTCCTTCGGCCAGCAGGGCCTGCAGCGCCACGCGGCCGCGGGCCAGGCGACTGGTGAGCGTGCCTTCGGGGATGTCCAGGGCCTGCGCGGCCTCGCGGTAGGACAGGCCCTCGACCAGCACCAGGGCAATCGCGCTGCGCTGTTCCTCGGGCAGCCGCGCCATCGCCGATTGCACCGACATCTGCGCGTCGCGCGCGTCGTCCGGGTTTTCGCCGACCTGTTCGCCCTGCTCTTCGGGGGCGAACACCTGCCGGCCGCGCTGTCGCGCCCGCTGGTCGTCGAGGAAGGCATTACGCAGGATGCCGAACACCCAGCCTTCCAGGCCCCGCTCCGGCTGCCACTGGCCGGCACGCGCCCAGGCGCGCTCGAGCGCCAGCTGCACCAGGTCGTCGGCATCGGCCGGGTCGCGGGCAAGCGTGCGCGCGAAGCGTCGGAGCCGCGGCAGCAGCGCGGGCAATCCTTCCTGCAGCGTCGGCGGGGCGTTGGGTTCATGCATGGGGGTATACGCTCGGGGGCACCGATTCCATCCCACCGCACGTCCGCGGGATGCTAGCACCCGATGTCGGAAGCGGCGGGATGGAAACGCCGCACTCATACGTACTGCTAACCATGACCCGGTCCCGAAACGTCCTGCGATGCTGTCTTGTCCTGGTCCCGGCCCTGCTGGCGGCGCCGGCCTGGGCGCTCGGGCTCGGGCCGCTGCCGCGGCTGCCGGTGCCGGTGGACGACCTGGCCCGGCCGGCCCTGCGCGAGGCCGATGAACGCATCGCCAGCACCACGGCGCGCGTGCGCGCGCTGCTGCGCGCGCATCCGCGCGAGCTGGCCCGCGACCCGCGGGGTGCACTGGTGCTTCGCGACGAACTGGTCGCCATCGCGCCCACCGACGAGGCCCTGGCGGCAGCCCGCGCCGCCGGCTTCAGCGTGCGCACGCGCCAGCGCATCCACCCGCTCGACCTGGACCTGGTGGTGCTGCAGGTCCCGCCGCGCACGTCCCTGCGCAGGGCCCTGCGGCAGCTGCGCAAGTCCGACCCAGCCGGCCACTACGACTACAACCATGTCTACCTCGGCGCCGGCGATCCGACGGCGATCCCGGTTCCGCCGGACGCCGTGCCGGTGCCGCCGACGGGCGCCCCGGTGCGCCTGGGCCTGGTGGACGGCGGCGTCGATGTCGCCGATCCGGCGATCCGGCCCGGCCAGCTGCGCCGCGCCGGCTGCCTGCAGGCCCCACCCGATCCGCACGGCACCGCGGTGGCCGCGGTGCTGATGTCCGGCCCCGGGGTGCAGGTGCATGCCGCCGACATCTACTGCGGGCAACCGACGGGCGGCGCGGTCAGCCGCCTCGCGGAAGCATTCGGCTGGCTGGCCGGCGAAGGCGTGACCGTGGTCAACCTGAGCCTGGCCGGCCCACCGAACCTGCTGCTCGAAGCGCTGGTGGTCCGCATGCAGGCGCGCGGTCACGTGCTGGTGGCGGCGGTCGGCAACGACGGTCCCGCCGCTCCCGAGCGTTATCCCGCGGCCTACCCCGGTGTCATCGGCGTGGCCGCGGTGGACGCGCGCGGACGCCCGCTGCCCGAATCCCCGCGCGGCCCGCAGGTGGACGTGGCGGCACTGGGTTTGTACACGAGCAACGGCGCGACGCCGCGCACCTGGCGCGGCAGTTCGTTTGCCGCGCCCCGGGTTGCGCGGCACGTCGCCCGGCTGGCCGGGGAGCCGGGGCCGCAAACCCTGGCCCGGGTCGAACAGGCCCTGGCGTCCCGCGTGCACGACGCCGGAAGGAAAGGACGCGACCCACGCTTCGGCTGGGGCGTGCTGGCGGACGAAGACCTCCGCGACTAAACCGCGCCTGAACTTTTGTACGGCGACCAAAGCCGGCGGGAAGGATCCGGCGCCCCCGGTCGTAGACCCCTTTGAAGCCGCGGAACGTCCGCGGCACATCGAAGGAGATCGCCATGGAACGCAAGCTGCTTACCCTCGCCGTGTTCTCGGCCGTGTTCGCCACCGCCACCGTTTCCGCACAGTCCCTGGTCGGGGGCGTGACCGGCTCGGTCAATGGCACCGTCAACGGCAGTCTCGCCGGCCCCGACCGGCTGGGCGCGCGCGACACCCTGGGACGCGGCACCAACACCCTGCGCAGCACCCTCGCCGAGCGTCGCGCCCAGCTGCGTGCCGAACGCGAGCGGCTGCGCACCGAGCGCGAGCGTGCAGGCGACGCGCTGGGTGATGCCGGCGGCCAGCTCGCCGGCCAGGCCCGCGGCAGTGTCGAAGGCAGCGCCCGCCTGGTCGGCGAGGCCGGCGGTTCCGCTGACGTCGGCAACGCGCTCGCCACGCCGACGACCGGCAATCCGCTGCCGCCCGCGCAGGACCCCCAGGACCCGCAGGCCCCGGCGCCGCTGAGCGCACCGGCGCTGCCGCCGGCGCAGGCGGGTGGCG
>NZ_AVCJ01000026.1 GCF_000743535.1 Arenimonas donghaensis DSM 18148 = HO3-R19 | reverse complement strand
GCGACCGCGCCAGCGTGGCCGCCGCGCGTGCGCGGGTCCCGGCATCGCAGCCCGGCCTGGACGCCATGGCCGAGGCCTGGCGGCAGGCGCTGGCCACCGTCTCGCCCTCGCTGCACCTGCCGCCCGCCGATCCGCTGGCCACGGCCCGGCTGGACCTGGCCGAACAGCTGGCGACGGCACGGGCGCAGCTGACGGACCTGGCCACCGAGCTGGACCGCTCGCGCGGCGAACTCGCGCGTCGCGCCGACTGGGCCTACGCCCTGCAGGCGGACCTCGGCCGCGCCCGCAAACAGCTGGCGGGGTCCGACCAGGCGCGGCAGGCGCTGCTGGAACAGGCCAGCCAACTGCAGGCCCGCATCGCCAGCCTCGACCAGAAGCTCGCCGACGCCTACGGCTATTACCAGCGCGACTGCACCGACCTGGCGCGCCAGCGCGACGTGGCGCTGGCCCAGCGCGATGCCTCGCAGCAGGCGCTGGCCCGCATCGAGTCCTCGCTGGGATGGCGGCTGGCGCGTCGGCCACAACATGCGCTGGATGCGCTGCGCTCAGGCGTCCAGGGCCTGGCCTTCCGGCTGCGCCAGCTGCGCTCGCTGGCCGGCCGCGGCCTGGTCAGCCTGCGCGTGCGCGGTTGGGCGGGTACCTGGAAGCGCTGGCGCCAGCGCCGCGCCGCGCCCAGCGGCGAGACCCGGCTGGTGCCGCCGCGTTCGCCTTCGGCCAGCGGCGCCGCACTGCGCCTGCCGCGGCCGCGGTCGCCGCGCGCGAGCATCATCGTGCCGGTCTACAACCAGCTGCACATGACCCTGGCCTGCCTGCGGGCGCTGGCCGACGCCGGTGACGCCTGCGCCTTCGAGGTCATCGTCGTCGACGATGGTTCGTCCGACGCCACCCCGGAGCTGCTGCCCTCGGTGCCGGGCCTGGTCTTCCACCGCAACCGCGAGAACCTGGGCTTCATCGGCGCCTGCAACGCCGGCGCCGCCAAGGCGCGGGGCGAATTCCTGGTCTTCCTCAACAACGACACGACGGTGCAGCCCGGCTGGCTGGACGCGCTGCTGGCCACGTTTTCGCGCTACCCCGATACCGGCCTGGCCGGCAGCCAGCTGGTCTATCCCGACGGCCGCCTGCAGGAAGCCGGCGGCATCATCTTCGCCGACGGCTCGTGCTGGAACTACGGCCGCTTCGAGGACCCGGCGCACCCGCGCTTCAACTTCGTCCGCGAAGTCGATTACTGCTCGGGTGCCTCGATCGCGATCCGGCGCGAGCTGTTCGAATCGCTCGGCGGCTTCGACGCCCATTACGCGCCGGCATATTACGAAGACACCGACCTCGCCATGCGCGTGCGCCAGCAGGGCCTGAAGGTGCGCTACCAGCCGGCGTCGGTGGTGGTGCACCACGAAGGCGCCACCTCGGGCACCGACACCGGCAGCGGCATCAAGGCCTACCAGGTCGCCAACCAGGCGAAGTTCCAGGAACGCTGGCGCGACGTGCTCGAACGCGAGCACCGGCCGCCGTCGGACGGCGCCGAGCTCGCCAGCGAACGCGGTCGTCGGCGCCGGGTGCTGGTGCTCGACGCGTGCACGCCCACCCCGGACCGCGACTCGGGCTCGCTGCGCATGACCGCGCTGCTCACGCTGCTGCGCGACCAGGGCTGTTCGGTGGTGTTCTTCCCGGAGAACCGCGCCCACGACGGCCGCTACACCCAGGCACTCCAGCAACTGGGCGTGGAAGCCTGGTGGCATCCCTGGCTGGCCGACGTGCCGCGCTGGCTGGCCCAGCACGGCGAGCGCTTCGACCTGGTCATCGGCAGTCGCCACTACGTGCTCGGACCGGTGCTGCCGCTGCTGCGCGCGCAGGCGCCGCGCGCGCGCGTGGTCTTCGACACGGTCGACCTGCACTTCCTGCGCGAGCAGCGCGAGGCCGAACTGGCCGGGGACGCCGCCGGCCTGCGCACCGCCGCGCGCACCCGCAAGGCCGAACTGGCGCTGGTGGCACAGGCCGACCTGACCTGGGTGGTCAGCGAGGCCGAACGGGTCCTGCTGGCCAGCCAGGCGCCGGGCGCGCGCGTGGACGTGGTGTCCAACATCCACGACATCGCCGAACCCGGGCCCGGCTTTGCCCAGCGCGAAGGCCTGCTGTTCGTCGGCGGCTTCCGGCATCCGCCCAACGTCGACGCCGCGCGCTGGCTCGCCGACGAAATCATGCCGCGCATCCATGCCCGCCACCCGGGCCTGGAACTGCACCTGGTCGGCGGCGACGCCGCACCGGACGTGCAGGCGCTGGGCGAGCGGCCCGGGATCCACTTCCACGGCTACGTGCCCGACCTGTCGCCGCTGCTGCACGGCGTCCGGGTGTCGGTGGCGCCGCTGCGCTATGGCGCCGGCGTCAAGGGCAAGGTGAACCAGGCGCTGGCGCACGGCATTCCGGTGGTGGCCACGACCTGCGCGGTCGAAGGCATGCATCTGGTCGATGGCCAGGACGTGCTGGTCGCCGACGACGCCGACGGTTTCGCCGAGGCGGTCCTGCGCCTGCACGACGATGCCGCGCTGTGGACCCGGCTGTCGGAAGGCGGACTGGAAAACACCCGCCGGCACTTTTCCCCCGAGGTGGTGGGCGCGCCGCTGCGGCGCCTGCTCGACGAGCTGCCGGCGCCCTGAATTCAGCCGCCGGCGCGGCGAAGCCGTTCGGCGAACGCGTCCAGCCGCGGGTTCGACGGATCCACTTCGCGGGCCGCCGACAGCGCGCGGCGGGCCAGGGCGAACTCGCTGGCGCCCAGGCGCTCTTCGCCGAAAGCCAGCCAGCGATCGGCCAGCCGGCGTCGCTCGGTGGCCAGGTCATCGCCACCGCGTTCACGCACCGACAGCGCATCCAGGCACGCCTGGGCGGCGCCGAGGCGGTTGCCGGCGAGTTCGTCTTCGAAACAGGCGCGGGCGCGACGGCTGTATTCGTCGAAGCCGCGGCGCACGCCCGGGCTGTCCGGCGCCAACGCGGCGGCGCGGCGCAGCAGGTCCCAGGCGCTGGCGCCGGGCGGGTCGACCAGGTCGCCGGCGCGCATGGCCGCGCGCGCCTCGTCCAGCAAACCCGCCAGTTGGTCGG
>NZ_AVCJ01000025.1 GCF_000743535.1 Arenimonas donghaensis DSM 18148 = HO3-R19 | reverse complement strand
GGAGGGCGCCCTCTCGGGCGGGGCCGCTACTGAAGCCGACCGGCCGTCCGAGGTGGGTCGAGATCCCGTTCTTGGCGCGAATATTGGAGCTAGCTGCGCGCCAGCCTGGATGGTTGGATTCGATCGACTGAGAGGTCTGAATGTTCTCTGGGCATGGGAGGTCAATAGCTCCGGCGTAGGCCGGCAGCGAGATCATTAGAGCCAGAGTGGCGACGCGCTTCATCGAGGCACCTAACGCCTTGAGTTAAGCCGCGTGCCGGAGGCACGTCGGCTTGAATGAATAGTTAGGCGACGCTAGCTCCGAAGTCCCGGGGCTGCAACACCCTAGGCCTGCCCAGGGCCGAGAAAGTTTCGCTACCCAGTCTGGCCGCGGGGCGGGACGCCTACCCAAGCCGCCGCGCCAGGTCGAATGGGGGTCTCAAGACTGTCCGGAGCAGGGCGCCGGGGCCAAGCCGCGTCGGCACCGAAGTCGTTGAGCTAGCGACGGGCCTAACGCCTTGAGTTAAGCCGCGTGCCGGAGGCACGTCGGCTTGAATGAATAGTTAGGGGTCACTAGCCGTAATGGGCAGGTCCCCGCCAATGCGCACGTCGCGACCGTACTTGAATTCCCGCGAGGCGACAATTGATCCCTGGCAGCTCAATTGGGCTCGGTGCCCACTCTTGGACGGCTGGACCGTAAAGGCCTCCCGAAACGCGCCTGAAACCAAGCGACCATTGGTTTGCGTAGGAATGTGCGCAGGGGAGAGAGCAAGTCGGCAGGAGTCGTTGCCAGGGGTGGTGCCCACAACATAAATGGTGCCATCGGCGGGGCCGAGCCAATGCGCGCATCCAGCCAGGAAGGTAACCGCCAGAGCCAGCGCAAATCGCATTGTGACCCCTAACGCCTTGAGTTAAGCCGCGTCGCGGAGCCACGTCGGCTTGAATGAATAGTTAGGCGACGCTAGCTCCGAAGTCCCGGGGCTGCAACACCCCAGGGCTACCCAGGGCCGAGAAAGTTTCGCTACCCAGTCTGGCCGCGGGGCGGGACGCCTGCCCAAGCCGCCGCGTCACACCGAATGGGGGTCTCAAGACTGCCCGAAGCAGGGTAGCGGGCCAGGCCGCGTCGGCACCGAAGTCGTTGAGCTAGCGACGGGCCTAACGCCTTGAGTTAAGCCGCGCCGAAGGCGTCGGCTTGAATGATTGGTTAGGCGGCAGCATTAGTCACCACCCCCGCCATCCGCACCGCTGCAACCGCATATGCCGATGCCGACACCTGGGCCATCCGGGCCGCCGCCGTCCCCGGGCAAGTAAAGCGGATCGATTGTGCCGTTTGCCGCCACCTCCGCAGCTTGGGAACGGACGACTGCTGCACAGAAGACTGCGCCAAGGACAGGAATAAGCCAGACCAACCCGAGTTGCATTGCGCGCTGTGCACCAGAGAGAGCGTCGGACCTAAGGACCAGTACCGAGGCCGCGACGTTTAGCAGTACCAGCGCTACGAGCAGTATGACTGTCAGGTTCACGAGCCCTCCATCTGCCGCCTAACACCTTGAGTTAAGCCGCGCCGAAGGCGTCGGCTTGAATGATTAGTTAGGCCCCCGGGACTCCTCGTCCCGTGCCAAAGCCTCACGGAGTGCAGGAAGAGTGTAGTCCTTCCAGGGAATAGTACCGGGTGGGTAGTGAGGGGACATAATCTCGCCATCCTCAAAAGCGTGAAATACATCCAATGCGAAGCCAGTCAACGAGCAGTCGCTTGCCCAGAAGAGATCGTTGATTGCGAAGTCACCGGTTTCGAAGTCTATTCGGTCCGACACGAGGCGCTCGGCTACCTCCCGGGCGAAAGCGTGAGACAAGACATCGGGAGTGACTCCGTGCTTGTGACACAGTTCTTGGAAGGACTCGACGAACAGCACACTGGAACCGTCGGTGACGGTTGCGTAGTGAGCGAGAAGTTTGTCGAAATCGCGCTGCATTCTCGGCCTAACGCCTTGAGTTAAGCCGCGCCGAAGGCGTCGGCTTGAATGATTAGTTAGGCCTGCGACGCAATGTCCGAGAGCGCGGGCCCAAGGAAGAAGTGCCAGAGGAGCAGAAGAACAAGAAGCGAAACGACTATCGCATGTGCCCAAGCTACGATTGCGCATGCGATATAGAAGCGGGAAAGGCGCGAACTGAAGGATGGAAGTTGCCGAAAGCGCCCGAACAATATGGAACCGTAGAACTCGCCAGGCAAGGCCGAGGGCCAAAGAACCTCCTTCCAAGACGGCGATCCGACTGCTCGAAAATCCTGCGGCCAGTCGTGGCGGAGGCTCAGCGCCAGATGGCCACCCAAGACGAACTTTATGGGCAGCAGTAGAAGCATGCAGACAAGTAGAAGATAGGCAGCTTCTAGAGCGCTCATCGGCCTAACGCCTTGAGTTAAGCCGCGCCGAAGGCGTCGGCTTGAATGATTGGTTAGGCCCTCACCGGCGCCGTTGAGCATGAATATGCCTCAGACCCATCGCGATTGAAACGACCGCTGCAGAGTAGACGTGAGGGGCCTTGGAACCGTGAAAGATTGCGAACGCCAAAGATCCAACTCCCATTAACAGCAAGGTGTGGGCGGCGATCATTAGTGCCTTTGGGCTCGGTCGGGTCGGCGACTTTGCCAAGTGCTTGTATAGGCTCCTGAGGAGCAAGCAGCAACCAACCGCTGCAACAACTGAAAGGGTCACAAGGAGTAGATCCGCCTCTCCCGACCTAAATGCCGATCTCCAGATGTAGTAGGACGCGACTCCGAGAGCCAGTGCGAGCAGCGAGACCAAAGCAGCGCCAAGGATCCGCTCCCCGCTCGTGGCATCTCTGTCGAGCTGGTACCGACGCATAGGGCCTAACGCCTTGAGTTAAGCCGCGCCGAAGGCGTCGGCTTGAATGAATGGTTAGGTCGCACGCCGATTGCCTATGGCCAGATCGAGCAGGATCGTTAGCACGACCAGGATTGGAAGCAACGCCAGCCACCAGTAGGAAAGCACCCAAGCTGAAGTGGAGCAAGTGAATGACGTTGCCCCAATGCAATTGCCTCGATTCCAGACAACCAACTCGGGAAGGCCTATCCATATCACCGCAACCGATGCCACATAGAGAAGGGTGAAGATCGCGATGATTCGAGCTGCTTTACGCATACCTTCGAGTCCGATGAACGGCCTAACACCTGAGTTAAGCCGCGTCGCGGAGCGACGTCGGCTTGAATGA
>NZ_AVCJ01000024.1 GCF_000743535.1 Arenimonas donghaensis DSM 18148 = HO3-R19 | reverse complement strand
GGCGACGGAACACCGGCACCGCGATGACCGCGGCGACCAGGAAAACCAGTAACAGGCTCAGGAAACCAGCAGGACCATGCATATCGCAATTATGCGCCGTCGGGCGCCGCCGTCGGGAGCCGGTAAGAAAATTCTCATTGAAGCGACCGGCCGGGGATGGTTTAGTCGGGGCAGCCTTCACGTGGAGATACCGATGTTCAAGATGCTGATGCCCGCGCTCCTGCTGGCCGCGGGCGCCGTTGCCGCCGAGCCGGTCTATTTTTCGGCGGACGTGGGCGGCCAACTGACGATCGGTCCCGCGGGCGAGGTGGTGGATGTCAGCCTCGAGGACGCCGCGTGGATGGGCGAGGACGTGGTGCAAGGCTACGAACGCCAGATCCGCGCCTGGCGGTTCAAGCCGGTGCTGGAAGACGGCAAGCCGGTCAATGCCGTTGCCAGGATGGCCCTGGGCCTGGTGGCCGTTCGCGACGACGAGGCCAGGACGGCCCACTTCGCCATCCGTCGCGCCGTATTCCTCGATCCGCCCGGTACCGGCCAGCCGCCCGGCGAAGGCAGGGCGCTGCGCATCCCCGCTTTCCCGGCCGAGGCCGTGCATTCGGGCACCGGCGCGAACATCATGCTGGTGGCCGAACTCGACGCCGAAGGCGACGTCAGGCGCGTGGCCGCCGAATCGGTGCACCTGACCGGCAACGTCCCGAAGCAGAAGTTCAAGTATTTCGGCAAGCAGTTCCGTCGCGCCGCGGAACAGGCGGCCAGCCAGTGGCGCTTCGACCATCTCGCCGGCGAAGGCATCGTGCGGATTCCGATGGTCTTTACCGTCTCGCGATCCGCGAAAGCGCCGGGCTGGCAGCAGATCCACCCGTTCCGGTTCGAGCCGCCGGCGTGGATCCGGCAAGCGGATGCGCCGCCGAGGAACCTGGCGGCCAACGGGGAGGGTAGCCGGCGGCTGGAGCTGTTGACGCCACTGGACGAAGCCGGGGGCTGATACCCGCGGCGTCCGCCACCACGAAAAAGCCGGCCCTGGGGCCGGCTTTTCCTTAGCGCTTCATCGAGCTGAAGAACTCGTCGTTGGACTTGGTGTTCTTCATCTTCTCGAGCAGGAACTCCATCGCGGCCAGCTCGTCCATCGGGTGCAGCAGCTTTCGGAGGATCCAGATCTTCTGCAGCATCTCGGCGTCGATCAGCAGCTCTTCGCGGCGGGTGCCCGAGCGGTTGATGTTGATGGCCGGGTAGACGCGCTTCTCGGCGATGCGGCGGTCAAGGTGCACTTCCGAGTTGCCGGTGCCCTTGAACTCTTCGTAGATCACCTCGTCCATCTTTGAGCCGGTTTCCACCAGCGTCGTGGCGATGATGGTCAGCGAACCGCCTTCCTCGACGTTGCGGGCCGCGCCGAAGAAGCGCTTCGGGCGGTGCAGGGCGTTGGCGTCGACGCCGCCGGTGAGCACCTTGCCGGAGCTGGGCACCACCGTGTTGTAGGCGCGGGCGAGGCGGGTGATCGAGTCGAGCATGATCACCACGTCGCGCTTGTGCTCGACCAGGCGCTTGGCGCGCTCGATCACCATCTCGGCGACCTGCACGTGGCGCGCGGCCGGCTCGTCGAAGGTCGAGGAAATGACCTCGCCGCGCACCGTGCGCTGCATCTCGGTGACCTCCTCGGGTCGCTCGTCGATCAGCAGCACGATCAGGTGCACGTCCGGATGGTTGTGGATGATCGCCTGGGCGACGTTCTGCATCAGCACCGTCTTGCCGGCCTTGGGCGGCGAGACGATCAGGGCGCGCTGGCCCTTGCCGATCGGCGACATCAGATCCATGACGCGACCGGTGATGTCTTCGGACGAGCCGTTGCCGCGCTCGAGGCGGAAGCGCTCGCGCGGGAACAGCGGCGTCAGGTTCTCGAACAGCACCTTGCCCTTGGAGGCCTCGGGCGGCTCGCCGTTGATGGTGTCGACGATGTTGAGCGCGACGTAGCGCTCGCCGTCCTTCGGGCTGCGGATGCGGCCGGAGATCTCGTCGCCGGTGCGCAGGTTGAAGCGGCGGATCTGGCTGGGCGAGATGTAGACATCGTCCGGGCCGGCCAGGTAGCTGGCGTCGTCAGAGCGCAGGAAGCCGTAGCCGTCCGGCAGGATCTCCAGCACGCCGTCGCCGGCCACGCCCTGCGGATGCCGGGTGAGCACCTTGAGCAGGGCGAAGGTGACGTCCTGCTTGCGCATGCGCGCCACGCCTTCGTGCAGGCCCAGCTTGTCGGCGATCTCGAGCAGCTTGTAGGCCGGCATGCGCTTGAGGTCGTTGAGGCTGTAGACCGGGAAGTCCGGCGGCAGCTGCGGCAGCGGGCGTTCGTTCTGGCTGCCGCCGTTGCCGCCGCCATTGCCGCTGTTGCCCTCGTCTTCGCCGCCGCCGCCGCCGTCGCGGTCGCGACCCTTGAAGCGGTCGCGCTTGTCGCGGAATCGGTCGCGCCGGTTCCGCCGGCCTTCGCGATTGCGGTCGCCGCCCTGGTTGTTCTGGCCGCCCTGGCCGCCGTCGTCGTTGCCACCCTGGCCACCCTGGCCCGGGTTGCCACCGCCGCCGCCACCACCACCACCGGCATCACCGGAGGAGCTGGCTTCGGCCGGGGCGCGCTCGGGGGCCGGCGCCGAAACCGGCGCGGGAGCCGGTGCAGGCGCAGGCGCGGGTGCCGGGGAATCGGCAGCCGGGGCGTCGTTCTTGGGGGCGGCGGCGCGCGGTTTGCGCGGACGCTTCTCGGCGCTGGCGCCGGAGTCGGTTTCGTTTTCGGACACGGAATTCACCTCGCGAACGCGAGCGTGTGGAGGAAGGGGGTCTTGCAGGACATCGGCGCCCAAGGCGCCCGAATGACCGTCAAGCTAACACCGCCGGGGGCGGCGCGACAAGCGCCCCTGCCCCCGCGGGGCCCCGGCGGACCGGGGCGGGACGCCTCAAAGCGCCTTGTCTACGAACTGCGCGAGCTGGGCCTTGCCCACCGCGCCGACCTGGGTGGCGTGCACCTTGCCGTCCTTGAACAGCATCAGGGTCGGGATGCCGCGAACGGCGTATTGGCGGGGAACCTGCGGGTTGTGGTCGATGTTGAGCTTGACCACTTTCACCTTGCCGGCATACGTGTCGGCCAATTCGTCCACCATCGGGCCGATCATCTTGCAGGGGCCACACCACTCGGCCCAGAAATCCACCAGCACCGGGGTATCGGACTGGAGCACCTGGGCCTCGAAGTCGGTGTCGCCCACATGAAGCACCTGGTCGCTCATGCGTCAAACTCCTGATTTACTTGGGGGTGGCGGCCCGGTCGGGCCTGCCGTTGGGGTAAACTGGGGCGCTTCGAACGTTAAATCAACCGCCATCGGCGGCCCCGGGTTCAGGGCAGTTTGCGACCCCCCGGCCAGGCCGCGCAAGCGCAGAGACGCGCAACCAGAGACCTACATGTCCGACAAACCACTGACTGATATCGCTTTTTCCAGCTTCGAGCTGCACCCCGACCTCCAGGCCGGCCTCGAATCCGCCGGCTTCAGCCGCTGTACCCCCATCCAGGCCCTGACCCTGCCGATCGCCCTGCGTGGCGGCGACGTCGCCGGCCAGGCCCAGACCGGCACCGGCAAGACCCTGGCCTTCCTGGTGGCGCTGATGAACCGGCTGCTCACCCGCCCGGCCCTGGCCGAGCGCAAGCCCGAGGACCCGCGCGCCCTCATCCTGGCGCCGACCCGCGAACTGGCCATCCAGATCCACAAGGACGCGGTGAAGTTCGGCTCCGACCTGGGCCTGCGTTTCGCCCTGGTCTACGGCGGCGTCGACTACGACAAGCAGCGCGACCTCCTGCAGCAGGGCGTGGACGTCATCATCGCCACCCCCGGCCGGCTCATCGACTACGTCAAGCAGCACAAGGTCGTGTCCCTGCACGCCTGCGAAGTCTGCGTCCTGGACGAAGCCGACCGCATGTTCGACCTGGGCTTCATCAAGGACATCCGCTTCCTGCTGCGGCGCATGCCGATCCGCACCGAGCGCCAGACCCTGCTGTTCAGCGCCACGCTCAGCCACCGCGTGCTGGAGCTGGCCTACGAACACATGAACGAGCCCGAGAAGCTGGTCGTCGAAACCGAGACGATCACCGCCGCCCGGGTGCGCCAGCGGGTCTACCTGCCGGCCGACGAGGAAAAGATCCCCCTGCTGATCGGCCTGCTGACCCGCAGCGAAGGCCAGCGCACCATGGTCTTCGTCAACACCAAGGTCTGGGTCGAGCGCGTGGCCAAGGCGCTCGAACGCGCCGGCTTCCGCGTCGGCGTGCTGTCGGGCGACGTGCCGCAGAAGAAGCGCGAGACCCTGCTGGGCCGCTTCCAGAAGGGCCAGCTGGACCTGCTGGTCGCCACCGACGTGGCGGCCCGCGGCCTGCACATCGATGGCGTCAGCCATGTCTACAACTACGACCTGCCGTTCGACGCCGAGGACTACGTGCACCGCATCGGCCGCACCGCGCGCCTGGGCGCCGAGGGCGACGCCATCAGCTTCGCCTGCGAGCGCTACGCCATGTCGCTGCCGGACATCGAGGCCTACATCGAGCAGAAGCTGCCGGTGGAGCCGGTGACGGCCGAGCTGCTGGTGCCGATGCCGCGCACGCCGCGGGCGAGCGATGGCGAGGAAGCCGGCGAAACCGAAAGCGTCAGCGCCATCTACCGCGAAGTCCGCGAGGCCAAGGCCGCCGAGGACGAGCGCCGCGGCGGCAGCCGGTCGGGCAGCCGTGGCGGCCGCGAAGGCGGTCGTTCGGGCGGTGCCAGCCGCGAACGGGGCCCGCGTTCTTCGGGTCCGCGCCGCGAACCTCGCTCCGCCACCGGCGATGACGCGCCCGCCGCCAGCAAGGCGCCGGATGCCGCCGCCGACGCCGGTGTCGAGCGGCCGGCGCGCCGCCCCGCGCCTTCGTCGCCGATGCAGGAAGACCCGAACGCACCGGCGCGCAAGCGTCGTCGCCGTCGTCGCGGTCGTCCGGTGGGCGAGGCTGCCGACGCGGGCACGCCGCGCAGCGAGTCGCCGCGCAAGGACGCACCGCGCAAGGACGCCGCCCGCAAGAAGCCGGAGGCCAAGCCCACCGCCGACGCCAAGCCGTCGCTGCTGGGCCGCATCAAGGCCGGCCTGAGCTCCCTGGTCAAGCGCAACCCGCCCGCGAAACACTGACCCGTCCCGCCCGCATGGCCCTGCTGCGCTTCGACAACGTCACCAAGACTTATGCCGGCAGCGCGCCGGCCCTTAGCGACGTCAGCTTCGCGGTGGAGGAGGGCGAGCTGCTCTTCGTCACCGGGCATTCGGGGGCCGGCAAGTCGACGCTGCTTCGGCTGATCCACCTGTCCGAGCGGCCCAGCCGCGGCACCGTGCTGGTGAACGAACGCAACCTGGCCAAGGTCCGCGGCCGCAAGGTGCCGCTGCACCGTCGCCAGGTCGGCGTGGTGTTCCAGGACCACCGGCTGCTGACCGATCGCAGCGTGTTCGACAACGTCGCCCTGCCGCTGCTGATCGCCGGCGTACCGCGCGCCGAGGTCGGCAAGCGCGTTCGCACCGTGCTCGACAAGGTCGGCCTGGGCGCACGCGAGCGCGCCCTGCCGATGCAGCTCTCCACCGGTGAACAGCAGCGCGTCGGCATTGCCCGCGCCGTCGTCGCGCAGCCGCAGCTGCTGGTCGCCGACGAACCCACCGGCAACCTCGACCCCCAGCTGGCGGCGGAAATCATGCAGCTCTTCGCCGCGCTGCCGGCCTCGGGCACCACCGTCATCATCGCCAGCCACGACCTGGCCCTGGTCAAGCGCATGCGCCAGCGCGTGCTGGTGCTCGACCACGGCAAGCTGGTGGACGACATCTCGCCCGAGGACCTGGCGGCATGAGTGCCAAGTCCGAGGGCCGCGGCCGGCCTGCCGCCGCCGAGCGGGTGAAGCCGGGCGGCGTGCGGGGGCGCCTGCGCGCCTGGCGCGAACAGCACCTGCATTCCCTGGTGTCGAGCCTGGGCCGGCTGCTGCAGCGTCCGGTCGCCACCAGCCTGACGGTGGGCGTCATGGCCGTGGCCATTGCCCTGCCGCTGGGCCTGGCGCTGGCGCTGGGCAACCTGGAGCGCTTCTCCGGCTCGGTCAGTGAATCGCGCGACATCGGCGTCTTCCTCGCCGCGGATGTCCCGGGTGATCGGGTGGAAACGCTGTCGGAAGAACTGCGCGCCCGTCCGGACGTCGTCGCCGTCGCCGTGCGCACGCCCGAAGACGGCCTGGCCGAATTCCGGGAAATGAGCGACCTCGCCGGCGCCCTCGAGGTGCTCGAAGGTAATCCGCTGCCCTACGTGCTGGTGGTCTCGCCGGCCGGTGACGACGACGGCAGTGCCCTGGCCGATGTCCTGCGCGCGCTGCCCGAGGCCGAGGTCGTGCAGCACGACGCCCTCTGGCGCCAGCGCCTGACCGCCTGGCTCGCCTTCGGCGAGCGCGTGGTGCAGGTGGTCGCGGTCCTGCTGGGCCTGGGGGTGCTGCTGGTGGTGGGCAATACCGTGCGCCTGGACATCGGCGCACGTAGCGAAGAGATCGCCGTGCTCCAGCACCTGGGGGCCACCGACGGCTTCGTCCGCCGGCCCTTCCTGTACCTGGGCGCCTGGTATGGCCTGGCCGCGGGCATGCTGGCGCTGGTGCTGCTGGCCGTCGCCGCGATCCTGCTGCAGGGCCGCCTGACCGCCCTGGTGGCCAGCTACGGCAGCCAATTCGCCCTTTCCGGCCCGGGCTGGACAGGCACCGGGGCCCTGCTGCTGGGGGCCGCGGCGATGGGGTGGCTGGGCGCGTGGCTCGCAACCGGGCATCATCTACGTCGGACCCGTCCTACGGACGTGTGAAATGAACAGCCCGAGTTTCCGAAGCTTCGACACCACCAGCCCCCGCATCATGGTCGTGGACGGCTCCAAGGTCGTGCGCAAGATGATCGAGGGTGTCCTGCGCCAGCAGCTCCCGGACCTGGAGTTCGTCGGCTGCGAAACCGGCGAGGAGGCCAAGGCCGCCCTCCAGGCCGGCGCGGTCAACCTGGTCACCACGGCCCTGCGCCTGCCGGACATGGACGGCCTGGAGCTGGCCCGCTACCTGCGCGAGCACACCCCGCAGGCCTACATCCCCATCATCGTGGTCTCGGGCGACGTGCAGGAACGGCTCGAAAGCCGCTCGATCAGCGACGACGTCACCGACTATTTCGACAAGTCGCTGGGCTTCAACGCCCTGGCCGCCTTCATCAAAGGCTACGTGGCGCCCGAATCCGAAGCCGGCGGCGAAGTCCTGTACGTCGAGGACAGCCGCGTCGTCGCCATGGCCACCCGGCGCATGCTGGAAAAACACGGCCTGACCGTCATCCACGCCACCGGTGTCGAGGACGCCATCGCCCACCTGGAAACCGCCAAGGCCCAGGGCAAGGTGCCGGGCCCGGACGTGGTGCTGACCGACGTCTACCTGAAGGGCGAACTGACCGGCAACGATCTCCTGCGCTCGATCCGCAACGACTTCGGCTACGTCAAAGGCCTGCTGCCGGTGCTGGTGATGACCGGTGACGCCAATCCGGCCAACCAGAGCGACCTGCTGCGCGCGGGCGCCAACGACCTGGTGCAAAAACCCATCGAAGAGCGCCTGCTGGTGACCAAGCTGCTGTTCCAGCTGCGGGTCGGCCGGCTGCTGCGGGCCAAGCTCGGGACCTAGGGTGGGCGACGAGCGCGTCCGGCTCGAACCGGGCTGGAAGGCCCGGGTCGGCGATTACCTGCTGCGGCCGGAGATGCAGGAACTTTCGGCCTTCCTTCGCCGGGAGAAGGCCGCCGGCAAACACATCTTTCCGCCCGGGCCACGCATTTTCGCGGCCCTCGACGCCACGCCCTTCGACGAGGTCAAGGTGGTCATCCTGGGCCAGGATCCGTACCACGGCCCCGGCCAGGCCCATGGCCTTTGTTTCTCGGTACTTCCGGGCGTGCCCGTCCCACCATCGCTGGGCAACATCTACAAGGAAATCCAGGCCGACCTGGGCCATGCCCCGCCGGGCCACGGCTGCCTGTTGCCCTGGGCCCGCCAGGGCGTGCTGCTGCTCAATGCCGTGCTGACGGTCGAAGAGGGCAGGGCCGGCTCGCACCAGGGCAAGGGCTGGGAGGGTTTCACCGATGCCATCGTCCAGGCCCTGGACCGGGAAAAGGAAGGCCTGGTCTTCATGCTGTGGGGCGCCTATGCCCAGGCCAAGGGCAAGCTGCTGCAAGGACGGCACTGCGTGCTTCGGGCGCCGCACCCCTCGCCGCTGTCGGCGCACCGGGGCTTCCTGGGCTGCGGTCACTTCAGCAAGGCCAACCGCTGGCTGCAGGTCGGCGGCAAAGCGCCGGTGAACTGGGCCCTGCCGGGACGCGAGCAAGTCGAGGCCCTCCTTGGGCCCGTGCGACAGGATTCCGGGGCCTCCGGTTGAAAGCGTGATGCCGGTCACGCCCCTGCCGGGGCCGGCTCAACTGACGTAATGCGGCGCATTCTGTCCTCTCGGGCCACTGACGGGCTCGGGGGAATTCGTGCAGGTCATTGAAATATCTGGGCTTCCTTGAACCCGGGAGGGTGATCCTTGCCTTTCGGGTGGGGCATATAGGAGGCTTGAAAAGACAATGCGGGGACATTGATCCCTGTAGAGGCGGGCCGGCTGGTAGCTGGCACGCATTTTGCTTTAGTGAGATTTGGCGCCCAGTTCCTAATTACTTCCAAAGGCGCCGGTTGTTTTTCAAGGGGGCAAGGTGACTGTGGAAATCGATTCGGGACGTCGTCCCGGCGCGGCGGCATGCCTGCGCCTGGCCGCTTCGGCGCTTACCTTGTTCCTGTGCCTGGGATCCGTCTCGGCCCAGGACGCCATCAACACCGCCACCGTCACCGCGCCATCGGGCATTACCGACCCGAACCCTGGCAACGACACCGCTACCGACACCGACGCCCTGCTGACGCCGACGCTCGTGGTGTCCAAGTCCGGGGTCCTGGATGCCGACGTGGTCGCCCCCGCGGGCGTAGCCAACGTCGGCGACCAGATCGTCTACACCATCACCGTCCAGAACACCGGCACCGGCCCGGCCACGGGCGTGTCGATGAACGATCCCCTGCTTGCTTCGCTCAGCTGCCAGATCGGCGGTTCCGCGACCGCGCTGCCCGCCACCCTGCCGGCCTCCCAGAGCCTGGTCTGCACCGGCACCCATACGCTCGGCCAGGCCGATATCGATGCCGGCAGCGTGGACAACACCGCCACCGCCACCGCGAACCAGGTCTGTCGCGCCGGCCTGGATCCGGTCTGTTCGGCGACCGCGAACACCGTGGTTCCCCAGGTCCAGTCCCTGGGCCTGGCGAAGAGCGCCGCGGTCCTGTCCAACGACGTCAACGGCGACGGTCTGATCAACGCTGGCGACACGCTCGAATACACGGTCACGGCGACCAACACCGGCAACGTTGCCCTGTCCGCCGTCGTGGTCAGCGACGGCCAGCTGACGCCTGGCAGCATCACCTGCGCGACGGTTCCGGCGGGCGGCACCTGTGTGCTGACGGGTACCCACGTCGTCACGGCGGCGGAAGCCCAGGCCGGCCAGGTCGTCAACACGGCCAGCGTCACCAGCACCGAAGTGCCGGGCCCGACGAACTCCAATACCGTGACCACGCCCGTGGTCCAGGTGCCGGCGCTCACCCTGGCCAAGTCGGCGGCGACGCTGACCACCGATGCCGACGGCTCGGGAAACATCACCGAGGGCGACACCCTGAGCTACACGGTGACGCTGACCAATACCGGCGATATCGCCCTGACCTCGGTCGTGGTGAGCGATCCGCAGCTGACCCCGGCCAGCGCCAACTGCGCCAGCGTCGCCGTGGGTGCCACCTGCGTGCTCTCCGGAACCCACGTGGTGACCGCCGCGGAAGCCCAGGCGGGCGAGGTGGTCAACACGGCCAACGCGACCAGCACTGAAGTACCGGGTCCGACCAACTCCAACACCGTCACCACGCCTGTCGTGCAGGTGCCGGCGCTCACCCTGGCCAAGTCCGCCGCCACCCTGACCACGGATGCCGACGGCTCGGGCAACATCACCGAAGGCGACACTCTCAGCTACACGGTCACGCTGACCAATACGGGCGACGTCGCCCTGACCTCGGTCGTGGTGAGCGATCCGCAGTTGACCCCGGGCAGCACGAGCTGCGCCAGCGTTGTCGTGGGCGGTACCTGCGTGCTCACGGGCACGCATGTGGTGACCGCCGCGGAAGCGCAGGCCGGCGAAGTGGTCAATACGGCGAACGCGACCAGCACCGAGGTGCTGGGTCCGACCAATTCCAACACCGTCACCACGCCCGTGGTCCAGGTGCCGGCGCTGACGCTCGCCAAGTCCGGCGCGACGCTGACCACCGACGCGGATGCCAGCGGCAACATCACCGAAGGCGACACGCTGAGCTACACCGTCACGCTGACCAATACGGGCGACGTGGCGCTGACCAGCGTGGTCGTCAGCGATCCGCAGCTGACTCCCGGCAGCACGACCTGCGCCAGCGTCGCCGTCGGCGGCACCTGCGTGCTCTCCGGTACGCACGTGGTCACCGCCGCGGAAGCCCAGGCGGGCCAGGTGGTCAACACCGCCAACGCGACCAGCACCG
>NZ_AVCJ01000023.1 GCF_000743535.1 Arenimonas donghaensis DSM 18148 = HO3-R19 | reverse complement strand
GGACGGGCTGTCGCTGGTCCCCGACCCGGACGACGTCCTGGCGGCTTCCGAGATCGGCGTGGTGATGCTGCTCTTCGTCATCGGCCTGGAGCTGAGCCCGGCGCGGCTGTGGGTGATGCGGCGCAAGGTGTTCGGCACCGGCGGCCTGCAGGTCTTCGTTTCGGCCGCCGCCATCGCCGCGATCGCCGCGCTGGGCGTCGACGGCTGGAAGGCGCCACTGGTCATCGGCATGGGCCTGGCGCTGTCGTCCACGGCGGTCGGCCTGCAGCTGCTGGCCGAACGCAAGGAACTGACGACCGAACATGGGCGCGTCGCCTTCGCCATCCTGCTCTTCCAGGACCTGATCGCCATCCCGCTGCTGGCGGCGATCCCGCTGCTGGGCGCCGCCAAGGCGCTGGAGCGCTCGGCGCCGCCGCTGGACAGCGTGGTGATCGCGGTCGGTGCCATCCTCGCCGTCGTGGTGGGCGGACGCTTCCTGCTTCGCCACCTGCTGCGGGTCGTGGCGCGGGCGAACTCCGTTGAGGTATTCACCGCCAGCGCGCTGCTGGTGGTGGTCGGCAACGCCTGGATCATGGACCAGGCCGGGCTGTCGATGGGCCTGGGCGCCTTCCTGGCCGGCGTGTTGCTGGCCGAGTCGGAGTTCCGGCACGAGCTTGAATCACACATCGAACCCTTCAAGGGCCTGTTCCTGGGCCTGTTCTTCATCGCCATCGGCATGTCCATCGACCTGGACGTGATCGGCGAGCAGCCTGCGCTGATCGCGGCCGGCGTGCTGGGGCTGCTGGCGCTGAAGCTCGCGGTCCTGCTGGCCGTGGGCCGCTTCACCGGCGGACTGGACCTGCGCCAGTCGATGCAGTTGGGTGCCGTGCTGGCGATGGGCGGTGAATTCGGCTTCGTGGTGTTCGCCGAGGGGCTCAAGGCCGGGCTGATCGAGCCGGTGCTGCGCGACCAGCTGTTCGTGGTGATTGGCCTGTCGATGGCGGCGACGCCGCTGATCCTGCTGGCGGTGTCGCGCTGGCTGCGCGAACACCCGTCGGCAGAAAAGGAACGCGAGCCCGACGACATCGACCATGAACACCCGCGGGTGATCATCGCCGGCTTCGGCCGGGTCGGGCAGATCGTCGGCCGCATGCTCAGGGCGCAGAAGATCCCGTTCACCGCGCTGGAGAACAGCGCCGAGCAGGTCGACGTGTCGCGCCGCTTCGGCACCAAGATCTACTACGGCGATCCGGCCCGCCCCGACCTGCTGCGCGCCGCCCACGCCGAGCGCGCCGAGGTGTTCGTGCTCACCACCGACGATCCCGACGCCAACGTGCGCACGGCGCGCCTGGTCAAGCGCATGTACCCGCACCTGAAGGTCTTCGCCCGCGCACGCAACCGACAGCACGCCTTCCGGCTGATGGACCTGGACGCCGAAGTGACCCGTGAAACCTTCCACTCCAGCCTGGTGATGGGGCGCAAGGTGATGCTGGCCCTGGGCGTGCCCGCCGACGAGGCCGAGCGCAACACCGAACGCTTCCGCCAGCACGACGAACAGCTGCTGCGCCGCCAGCACCTGGTCTACGACGACGAAGCCGCGCTCGTGGCGTCTTCGCAGGAAGCCCTGGCCGACCTGGAAACGCTGTTCGAGGCCGACCTCAGTCCGGACGAGGCCGCCGAGGACGAGCGTGACGACGGCGACGCCGGCCGCTAGCCAGCGCGCCGCGCGGTGAGGGTTTAATCGGGGTCGCGCAGGAAGCGTGCCAGCGACGGCGGGCCGGCGCGGCCAGGTTCGAATTCGGCCGCGACGTCGACGAAACCACGCAGCACCGCCAGATCATGCGGCGTGCGACCGAGGGAATCGCGGGCCTGGCGGTCGGCGCCTTCGCGCAGCAGGCGCTGCACGACGCGGGCCAGGCCGTGCACGGCCGCCAGGTGCAGCGGCGTCAGCCCGCGCTGGTCGGCGGTGTCGAGCGCCACGCCTTCGGCAAGCAGGCGATCGAGCCCAGCCAGCAGGACGTCCTCGTCGCAGGCGGTGCCCGGCTCGGCGCGCGCGCCGAGCAGCAGCAGCAGTGGCGTCTGGCCGGCGGCATTGGCGGCGTCGGGCTCGACGTCGGCCAGCAACAGCACGTCGATCAGTGCCAGCACCCGCTGCCGGTCGCGCGATGAAAACGCATGCAAGGTGGCGCAGTGCAGGGGCGACAGGCCCTGCGCATCGCGCGCCTCGGGGTCGGCGCCGTGGGCAAGCAGGCGCGAAATCAGTTCAGGCTGGCCAAGCGCCGCGGCCAGCATCAGCGGGGTCACTTCACCAGGCAGTGGCAGGTCGGGCTCGGCACCGGCGCGCAGCAGGCGGTCAACGACGCCGATGTGGCGCATGCTGATCGCCGCGGACAGCGGCGTGGCGCCGGTGCGCGCAGCGATGCGTGCGTCGGCGCCGTGGGCGAGCAGGTGTTCGACCACCGCCTCGTGGCCGCCGCCGGCCGCGCGCAACAGCGCCGTGCAGCCCTGGGCGTCGACGGCGTCCACCGCCAGGCCCAGCTCGAGCAGCCGCGACACGGCTTCGGCATCGCCCGCCATGGCCGCAGCCGGCAGGTCGGCGGGCTGCAGGGTGCGCCCCGGCAATTGCCACTGGCGCCATTCCAGCCAATGCGAAAGTTCGCGCCGGTCGGCGGCCAGGGCCAGGCCCAGCGGCGTCTGGCCGTCGGGGGCGCACAGCGCCGGCGAGGCGCCATGCCGGACCAGCAGCTGCAGGGCGGCTTCGCGGCCAAGCGCGGCGGCGGCGTGCAGGGGCGTGTGGCCGTGGCCGTCGCGCGCATTCGGGTCGGCGCCGATGGCCAGCAAGGCCTGCGCCAGTCGCAGCCAGCCCAGGCGGATGGCCAGGCCCAGGGGCGGGTCGCCCGGGGCACCGCCGAACGCGTCGGCGCCGCGCTCGAGCAAGGACAGCGCCAGGTTTTCGTGGCCGCGGCTGACGTACTCGCCGGCCAGGCAGGCCTGCAGCCAGCGCGACAGGCCGCCACAGCCGCCCACGGATTGGCCCCGGTCGAGCAGCCGTTGCAGGGCCACACCGGCCAGTCCGCCACGGTCGAGCAGGTGCATGAAGACGCTGTCCTGGCCGTCCACGCAGGTGTCGGCATCGGCGCCGTGGCGCAGCAGCCAGTCGAAGGTTGCCAGGTCGGCCTCGCCGGCGAACTCGAGCAACAGCGAGCCCAGGCCGGTGGCGTCGGGGCCGGCGCCAAGGCGGATCATCGCTTCGGCCGACTCCTGGCGGCCCGACACCAGGGCCTCGCGCAGCAGCTCGCGCGGGCTCTTCTCGAAACTTCCCTCGGCCAGGCCTTCGATGACGCTGGCCGGCAGCGGGTAGCCCGGGTCGAGCACCGCCACCAGCGGCCAGCGGCCGGCACCGAGCGCGTGCTCCACGGCACGGCGGCCGTCCTGGTCGCGTTGCTCGGGGTCGACGCCCATGGCGATCAGGTGGCGAAGGAACTCCGGGCCGGCTTCCGACTCGGCCGCCAGCACCAGGGCGTTGCGACCGTGGCCATCGACGGCCGACACGTCCGGGCGGGCCGAGGCCAACCGGGCCAGCACGGTGGCCTGTCCCTGCCGGGCGGCCTCGAGCAAGGGCGTCGCACCGGTCTCGTCGCGGGCATTGCGGTCGGCGCCGGCGTCGAGCAGGCAGCCGGCGACCTCGGCATTGCCGGCGGCGCAGGCCACGTGCAGGGCGCTGCGCTGGCCGTGGCCGCGCGCATCCACGCGGGCCTTGTGGCGAAGCAGCAGCTGCACGCCGGCCGGGTCGTCGTCGCCACCGGCGGCGGCCAGCAAGGCCGGCTGGCCGTCCTGGGGCTCCGGCTTGGCGCCGCGCTCGATCAGGAACTTCGCCAGGCGCCAGTTGCCGCTCGCGCAGGCGACGCCCAGTGGACTGAAGCCCTCGGCATTGAGCGCTTCGAGCGTGGCGCCGGCATCGAGCAGCAACGCCGCCACGGCCGGATCGGTGCTGCGGGCGGCATGGTGCAGCGCCGTGTTGCCCTCGGCGTCGGCGTGACGCGGGTCGGCGCCGTTGGCCAGCAGCGTCATCACCGCTTCCGGGCGGCCATGCCAGCTGTCGCGGGTGGCCGCCAGCAGCGGCGTCAGGCCGGCGTGTTCGGCATTGAGGTCGGCGCCGCGGGCGATCAGCTCGCGCAGCAGGCGCAGGTCGCCCAGCAGCGCGGCCAGCATCGGCAGGCTGCGCTGGTCGCGATCGCCGGGCCCGGGCAGGGTTTCGGGGTCGGCGCCGTCGGCGAGCGCAGCGAGCGCGGTTTCGATACGGCCGGCACGGGTGGCCGCCAGCAGGCGCTGGTCGGGGTCCTGGACGTCTTCCACCGGTGCCGGGCTGGGGTCATCGTCATCGCCGACGATCGGGATACCGGCCGGCAGGCGGGCAGCCGACGCCTCCGGTGGTTTGCCGAGGCTTTGCACCAGGGCATGCGCGGCCAGCGAAAGCACCACGAAGCCTGCCACCGCCGGGAGCCGCGCGGCCGCCGGCAGGAGATTGGGCCAGGCCAGGGCCAGGATCGCCGCCAGTACCGCCAGTACCGACAAGGCCACCACGAAGCCGCGGCCGGCGTCATTGAGTCCGCCGGTCCCGACCTGGGTGGCCAGGGTCGGGAGCGGCGCACCGCTGCGCCCGGCCAGGCCGAAAGCCGGCCAGGCCCGCCAGAGCGCCAGCAAGGCCAGCCCTCCCAGCGTGCCCAGCCCGAGCGCGGCCGCCAGGGTGCCGGTTTCCAGCAGCGCCTGCAGCGGCCAGGCCACGGCCAGCCACAGGCCCGCCAGGCCCAGGCCCCACATCACGAGCAGCGCCCCGGCATCGCGGCGAAGCACCGGCGCCGGCATCGCCGGGCGCAGCCCGCGCAGGCGCGACAGGCCCAGGGCAAACGCCGGCTGCGCCAGCAGGGCCAGGGCAGCGGCCCAGGACTGGCCGGCCAGCAGGGCGGTCGACAGACCGGCGCCCAGCGCCAGCCAGGCCCAGGCCGGCCAGGCTCGGGTCGCGTCAGCCATCGACCATGGGGTCCAGGACCGTGGGTGGGAACTGCAGGTGGAAACCGTGCGCCTGCAGGTTGGCGCGCACCACCGCCGGGTCGGCCCGGGCCAGGCGGCGGTTCTCGGTGAGCGCCAGCTCCAGCACGAAGACCAGCTCGCCCAGGGGCGCGCGCACCGCGGGCGGCAGGGCGTCGAAATCGTCCCGTTTGCCCAGGTAGAGATAGGTGTCCGGCTTGCGCAGGGATTTGTAGACGTAGGCTTGCATGGCATCGCCGCGCGGGGTTGCTCGATTGTCGCCGCAAACGCCGGGTGGGAAAAGCCGCACACGCGGCGGCCGCGCCGGCTTTGCTAGGCTTGCCGGCCAGTTTCGACTCCCGGAGCCTCCATGCGACTTCGTCTTCCCGCCCTTGCCCTGCTTGTCGCAGGCGCTTTCCCGGCCCTGGCGCAGGAGCCGCTGACGCTCGACCAGGCGATGGCCCACCCGGACTGGATCGGCCCGCCCGTGGAATCGGCCTGGTGGTCCCTGGACGGCCAGCGCGCGCTTTACACGCTCAAGCGCGACGGCAGTCCGGTGCGCGACACCTGGACCGTTCCGGTGGCCGGCGGCGAGCCCGCCAAGGTCGCGGGTGACGCGCTGGCCGAGCTCGACGCGCCCCGTCCCGTGTATGACGTCAGCCGCCGGCAGGCCGTGTTCGTGCGCAACGGCGACGTGTTCCTGCGCGTGCTGGGCGGGCCGCTGCTGCAGCTGACCCGCACGACCGACAGCGAGGCCGACCCGCGTTTCGGCGCCGACGGCCGCAGCGTTATCTGGCGCGTGGGCAACGACTGGTTCCGCTGGGCGTCCGACACCCGGTTGGTGCAGCCGGCCGCGCTTCCGCGCGCCGAGAAGGACCCCGACGCCACGCCGGAGAAGGACGCGCTGCGTGAGCACCAGCTGCGCCTGAGCGCCCAGCTGGCGCGCGAAAAGGCCTTCCGCGAGGCCCAGCGCGAGAACGCCGAAGCGCTGCGTGAAGCCGATCCCAGCCGCGCCGCGGCGCCGGTCTACCTGGGCGGGAAGATCGAAATCGTCAACAGCGCGATGTCGCCCGACGGCCGCTGGCTGCTGGTGGTCACCCAGGCCAAGGACCACGACGGCGGCCGCGCCGGCAAGATGCCCAAGTACGTCACCGAGTCGGGCTACGAGGAAGCCGAGGACGTGCGCGTGCGCGTCGGCCGCAACCCGCCGCAGGGCCAGCAGCTGGTGCTGGTGGATCTGGACGAGGGCAGCCACCGCGAACTGGCGCTGTCCGCCCTGCCCGGGATCGGCCGCGATCCCCTGGCCGAGCTGCGCAAGACCGCCGGCGTCGATCCGCTCAAGGGCGATCGCCCGGTCCGCATCGACGGCCTGCTCTGGAGCGACGACGGTGCCAACGTGGCCGTGATGGCGCGCGCGGTGGACAACAAGGACCGCTGGATCGCCACCGTCGACCTGGCCAACGCCAAACTGCGGCCCGCGCACCGCCTGACCGATCCGGCCTGGATCAACTGGGGCTTCAACGACTTCGGCTGGCTGCCCGGCGGCCGCACGTTGTGGTACCTGAGCGAAGAATCCGGCTTTTCACACCTGTACACGGTCGTGCCTGGCCAAACTGCCAGCCGCCTGACCAGTGGCCGCTGGGAGGTGTCGTCGCCGCAGTGGTCGCCCGACGGCGTCACCGCCTATTTCGTCTGCAACCGCGAATGGCCGGGTGACTACGAGGTCTGCGCGGTGCCCAGCACCGGCGGCGACGTGCGCGAGGTGACCTCGCTCGACGGCGTCGAGGACTTCACGCTGTCGCCGGATGGCTCGCAGCTGCTGCTGCGCTGGTCGGACAGCCACGTGCCGCCGCAGCTGGCCGTGCAGCCGGTGTCCGGCGGCGAAGCGCGCAAGCTCACCGACACCCGCAGCGCCGACTTCGCCGCGCGCGACTGGCTGGCTCCGGAATTTGTGCAGGTGCCGTCCAGCCACGGCGCCGGCACCGTCTGGGCCAAGCTCTACCGGCCCGAAACGCTGGAACCGGGCCGCAAGTATCCGGTGGTGATGTTCGTGCACGGCGCCGGCTACCTGCAGAACGTGCATGAGCGCTGGCCGGTGTATTTCCGCGAGCAGATGTTCCACCAGCTGCTGGTCGAGGACGGCTTCATCGTGCTGGACATGGATTACCGCGCCTCGGAAGGCTACGGCCGCGACTGGCGCACGGCGATCTACCGCCGCATGGGCCACCCGGAGCTCGAGGACTACCTGGACGGCGTCAAGTACATGGTCGCCGAGTACCAGGGCGACCCGGAGAACGTCGGCATCTACGGCGGCAGCTACGGCGGCTTCATGGCCTTCATGGGCCTGTTCCGCGCCCCCGAGGTGTTCAAGGCCGGCGCCGCGCTGCGGCCGGTCACCGACTGGACCAGCTACAACCACGAATACACCTCGAACATCCTCAACACGCCCGAGCTGGACCCGGAAGCCTTCAAGCGCAGTTCGCCGATCGAGTACGTGGAGAATTTCCGCGGCCACCTGCTGATCAGCCACGGCATGATCGACGACAACGTGTTCTACCAGGACTCGGTGCGGCTGGCGCAGCGCCTGATCGAGCTCAAGAAGCACAACTGGGAAATGGCCAGCTACCCGCTTGAACGGCACTCCTACCAGCACCCGGAAAGCTGGTACGACCAGTACCGCCGCATCTACGAGCTGTTCGACGAAAACCTGAAGTAAGAGGCTCAGGCGGCGACGAAGACGCCTTCGAGTTCGACGTCCAGGTCGCGGCGGCAGATGTCGCCGCGCAGGTAGGTGATGCACTCGCCGGGCAGCCCCGCCGTGGCGAGGATGGCCTGGGCGGCAGCCAGGTCGGCCGGGTGCCGCAGGTAGACACGCAGCGCCTCGCAGCGCGACAGCGGGAACTGGCGGCCGGTGGCCTGGTGGCCCTGGTCGAGCAGGGTGGCGAGGTTGTCCAGGCTTTCGCGCAGCTGGGCGGCAAAGTCGCCGACGTGCTGCGACACGTGGCCGACGATGCTGGCCGTGCCCGAGGCCAGCAGCCGCGGGGTCACGGTGTCGCCGTCGAGCACGGCGCCGCGCGAGAAGCCCGGCGAGACCGGCCCGTGTTCGCGCGGATAGCGCCAGGCCGGGGTCTGGCGCGGGTTTTCCAGCGCGATGCCGGGCGACTTCGAACACAGCGCCACCACCTGCAGCCGACCCGGCGCGCCGTCGCTGCCGATGGCCGTGGCCGCCGGGGGCGTCTGGTTGAACATCTCGTCCACCGCGCCGGCGCGGCCGACGCAGAAGCGCCGGTAACGCTCCTGGTCGCCCTCGCCTTCGTTGATGGCGGCGAAGTAGTTCCAGATGCGGATCAGGTAGGGATGCGTGGACGGGCGGACCTCGGCCAGCAGTTGCCGGTAGGCCTCGGCCGTGGCCGCTTCGATGTCGCCGCCGGATTCGACCTGCTCGGTGATGCGCACCTGGTAGTGGCCATTGCCGCACCAGGCTTCGACCGGCGGGCCGGCGAGCAGGCCGCAGTGCACCGCGCTGGGCACGGCGGCATTGCCAAAGATGAAGGCGACCAGGGCGTCGGGTCCGGTGTCGGCCGTGACGCGCAGGCGCGGGGGCGTGGGGGAATTCATTGCTGGCGACGATTATAGCGGTCGGCGCGGCCGGCTATCATGGCCGCACTCCCGAACACGCCGCCGCCATGACCGACTTCAATGCCGTGCACGCCTACCTCCGCGCGCTCCAGGACCGCATCTGCGACGGCCTGGCCGGGGTGGATGGCCAGCGCTTCGAGCAGGACGAATGGACCCGCGAGCGTGCCGAAGGCAGCCAGGGCCCCTCCATGGCGGGCGGCGGCCGCACCCGGGTGCTCAAGCAGGGGACGGTGTTCGAGCAGGCCGGGGTGAACTTCTCCGACGTGTCGGGCCCTTCGCTGCCGGCCTCGGCCAGCGCGCACCGGCCGGAGCTGGCGGGCGCGCCCTGGCGGGCGGCCGGCGTTTCGCTGGTGATCCACCCGAACAACCCCTACGTGCCGACCTCGCACGCGAACGTGCGCTTTTTCGAGGCGCGCCCCGAAGGCCGCGACCCGATCTGGTGGTTCGGCGGCGGCTTCGACCTCACGCCCTTCTACCCGATCGACGAGGACGTGCGGCATTGGCACCAGGTGGCCAGCAACCTGTGCGCGCCCTACGGGGACCAGCGCTACGCCGAACACAAGGCCTGGTGCGATCGCTATTTCTTCCTCAGGCATCGCGACGAGACCCGCGGGGTGGGCGGGCTGTTCTACGACGACCTGCATGCGGATGGCTTCGAGACGTGTTTTGCCTACACCCGCGCGGTGGGCGACGGTTTCCTGGACGCCTACCTGCCGATCGTGCAGCGCCGGAAGGACACGCCCTACGGCGAGCGCGAGCGGGAGTTCCAGCTGTACCGGCGCGGGCGCTACGTCGAGTTCAACCTGGTCTGGGACCGGGGCACCCTGTTCGGCCTGCAAAGCGGCGGTCGCACCGAATCGATCCTGATGAGCCTGCCGCCGCGGGTGCGCTTCGAATACGCCTACACCCCGGAGCCGGGCAGCCCGGAGGCGGGCCTGGCCGACTACCTGCGGCCCCGCGACTGGCTGCAGGGCCTGGGCAAATAAAAACCCCGCGGGCCAGGGGAAGCCCGCGGGGTCAGGGGTTGGAACGCGGGTTGGGGAGAACCCTTGTTCCTGTTGGATCCACTCAGGGGAGGGAGTGATCCTGCGCCGGACCTTGCATCCGACGCGCCTAGTAGACCCCCCTGTGCATGAGAAGTTCGTGAACAGAAGCGTTAAAACCAAGTTCGGTTCAGGACGCGTTCACTTGCCTCCAAGCGGTTGATATTCCAACGTATTTTTGCGTAAGAATCAGTGCGCTTCGTCCCAGTTTTCGCCCACCCCGACGTCCACCACCAGGGCCACCTTCAGGTCGGCCGCCGCCGCCATGCGTTTGCGCACCTCGGCCACCAGGGTGTCGACGAAGCCGGCCTCGACCTCGAACACCAGTTCGTCGTGCACCTGCATCAGCATCGCGGCCTGGTCGCGGTGGCCGTCCAGCCACTGGTCCACGGTCACCATCGCCCGCTTGATGATGTCGGCGGCGGTGCCCTGCATCGGCGCGTTGATCGCCGCCCGCTCGGCGCCGGCCCGTTGGGCCTGGTTGCGTGAGTGGATTTCATTGAGCTGCAGGCGCCGACCGAACACGGTTTCGACGTAGCCCTGGTCGCGCGCCTGCTGGCGTACGCGCTCCATGTAGTCGCGCACGCCCGGATAACGACTGAAGTACAGCGCGATGTAGTCCTGGGCCTCGCCGCGGCCGATGCCCAGCTGGCGCGCCAGGCCCCAGGCACTCATGCCGTACATCAGGCCGAAGTTGATCGCCTTGGCGGCGCGGCGCTGGTCGCCGCTGACCTCCTCGAGCGCGACCTCGAACACTTCCGCGGCGGTGGCCTTGTGCACGTCCTGGCCGGATTCGAAGGCGCGCAGCAAGCCCTGGTCGCCGGAGAGGTGGGCCATGATGCGCAGTTCGATCTGCGAGTAGTCGCAGGCGACGATCCTGCGGCCCCTGGGGGCGATGAACGCCGTGCGGATGCGGCGTCCGTCGGCCGTGCGGATGGGGATGTTCTGCAGGTTCGGGTCGTTGGAACTGAGCCGGCCGGTGGCGGCACCGGCCTGGTGGTAGCTGGTATGCACCCGGCCGGTGTCGGGATTGATCATCGCCGGCAGCTTGTCGGTGTAGGTATTGCGCAGCTTGGCCAGGCCGCGGTACTCGAGCACCAGCCGGGGCAGCTCGTGCTGGTCGGCGATGGCTTCGAGCGCTTCTTCGTTGGTGGACGGCGCGCCGCCCGGGGTCTTCACCACCACCGGCAGCTTGAGTTCGTCGAACAGCAGCGCACCGAGCTGCTTGGGCGAGTCGAGGTTGAAGGCGCGGCCGGCGATTTCGTGGGCGCGTTTTTGCGCGGCCATCATGCGCTGGGACAGGTCGGCGCTCTGCCGGCGCAATTCCTCTGCGTCCACCAGCACGCCGGTAGCTTCCATGCGGGTGAGCACGGGCACCAGGGGCATTTCGATGTCGCGGTAGACCCGCTGCAGGCCGGGCTCGGCGGCCAGCTGCTCCGACAGCACGCCGTGCAGGCGCAGGGTGACGTCGGCGTCTTCGGCGGCGTAACCGGTGGCATCGTCCAGCGCGACCGCGGAGAACAGGATCTGCTTGGCGCCCTTGCCGGCGACCTGTTCGTACTTGATGGTTTCGTAGCCCAGGTACTTGCGCGCCAGCGTGTCCATGTCGTGGCGCAGGCCGCCGGCGTTGCAGACGAAGCTTTCGAGCATCGTGTCCTGCGCGTAGCCGTGCACGTCGACGCCGTGGCGGCGCAGCACGTGCAGGTCGTACTTGCCGTGCTGGCCCAGCTTGGCGATGCCGGCGTCTTCCAGCACCGGCCGCAGCGCGTCGAGCACCTGTTCGCGCGGAAGCTGGGCCGGCACCCCGGGGTAGTCGTGGCCGACGGGGATGTAGCAGGCTTTGCCGGACTCGACCGCGAAGCTCAGGCCGACCAGGTTGGCGCGCATGGGGTCGAGCGAGTCGGTTTCGGTGTCGAAGGCGACCAGGTCGGCCTTGGCCAGGCGCGCGACCCAGGCCTCGAGCGCCCTGGCGTCGGTGATGCATTCGTATTCGCCCTTTTCGGCCAGGGCCGGGTCGGGCGCGGCCTCGCCGTCGGCGCTGGCGCGCGACGCGGCGGCCAGCGTGGCCTGGGCCGGACGCGTCGCCGGGTCGGCCTTGCCGCCCTCGAGTTCGCGCAGGGCGGCCCCGAAGCCGTAGCGGGTGTAGAGCTCGCGCAGGGCATCGATATCGCGGCCGCGCAGCTTGAGTTCGCGCGGCCCCAGGTCGAGCGCGACGTCGGTCTTGATGGTCACCAGATCGCGGTTGAGCGGCAGGCGGCCAAGCGCCGCGCGCAGGTTGTCGCCGATCTTGCCGCCGATGTCGGCGGCGTGGGCGATGACGCCGTCCAGGCTGTCGTACAGGCCCAGCCACTTGGCGGCGGTCTTGGGGCCGCATTTTTCAATGCCGGGCACGTTGTCGACGGTGTCGCCCATCAGCGCCAGCAGGTCGATGATCTGGTCCGGCCGCACCCCGAACTTCTCCTGCACCCGCGCCTCGTCGGTGACCGAGCCGGTCATGGTGTTGGTGAGCGTGACGCCGGGCCGCACCAGCTGGGCGAAGTCCTTGTCGCTGGTGGAAATGGTGACCGGGATGCCCTCGGCGTGCGCCTGCACGGCCAGGGTGCCGATGACGTCGTCGGCCTCGACCCCCGGCACCCGGAGGATGGGGAAACCCAGGGCTTCGACGATTTGCATCATCGGCTCGACCTGCGCACGCAGGTCGTCCGGCATCGGCGGCCGGTTGGCCTTGTAGTCGGGGTACATCTCGTCGCGGAAGGTGGGGCCGGAGGCGTCGACCACGAAGGCGGCGAAGTCGGGGTTCTCCTTCAGCGTGGCGCGCAGCATGTTGACGATGCCGAACAGCGCGCCGGTCGGCGTGCCATCGGGCGCGGTCAGCGGCGGCAGGGCATGGAAGGCCCGGTAGAGGTAGGACGAGCCGTCGATGAGGACGAGGCGGGACATGGCGGGGGTCCGGTTCGGCAGGCGGTCGATTCTACGCGTCCCGGCGGTCGCGCTTGAGCGGCCCGGGTGCTTTTGCCATGCTGATCGTCCCGCGTGCAGGAGCCCGCCATGAATGTCCTGATCCCCCTGCTGCTTGCCCTGGCCGCCCAGGACGCCACCCCGCCCGCCGAATCCGCGGCGCCCGCGGCGAGCGAACCGGCCGCGCGCGAAGAAGCCCCCATTCCCGACAAGGTGCACGCCTCGCCCGAAGGCGACGTGCCGCCGGCGGTCACCATCCGCACCGAAGCCAACGGCGACCGGGTCGAGGAATACCGCCAGAACGGCGTGCTTTACATGGTGAAGGTGACACCCGAACGCGGCGTGCCCTATTACCTGATGGACACCGACGGCAATGGTCGGTTCAACCGCAACGACGGCCCGGAAACCGTCGCGCCGGTGTACTGGACGATCTACGAGTGGGATTGACCGCCCCGGCCCTGCGCTGGGCCGACGCGATCAGTGAACTCGCCGGCCGGCTCGCGGCGCTGATGGCGATTGCGCTGGTGGGCCTGGTGTTCGGCCTGGTCGTCGCCCGCTACGGCCTGGGCCTGGGCTCGGTGGCGGCACAGGAAGCCGTGCTGTGGCTGCATGCGGCGATTTTCCTGCTCGGCCTGGCCTATGCCCTGCGCCACGGCGCACACGTGCGCGTCGACGTTTTTTCGCAGCGCTGGTCGCCACGGGCGCAGGCCTGGGTCGAAGTGGTTGCCGGCCTGCTGCTGCTGTTGCCGTTTTGCCTGTTCATGCTGGCGATGAGCTGGGACTACGTCGCCGCCAGCTGGTCGGCGCGGGAAGGTTCGCGCGACCCGGGCGGCCTGCCCGGCTGGTACCTGGTGAAGGCGCTGTTGCCCGTGTCAGCCCTGCTGCTGATGCTGCAGGGCGTGGCCGGGATCCTGCGGGCGCTGGCCCGTGCACGCACGCCCGGGGAAGGCTAGGCATGTTCGAACCGCAGGCATGGATGTTGCTGCTGTTGCTGCTGGGCCTGTTCGCCGGTCTTGCCACCGGCTATCCGGTCGCCTTCGTGCTGGGCGGCGTCGCCCTGCTTTCGGCCGGCGCCGGCATGGCGCTGGGACTGTTCGACGCCAGTTTCCTGGAAGCCTTCCCCAATCGCGTGTTCGGCGTGATGACCAACGAAACCCTGGTCGCCGTGCCGCTGTTCGTGTTCATGGGCGTGATGCTGGAACGATCGCGCATTGCCGAATCCCTGCTCGAGGCGGTGGCCGGCCTGTTCGGCCGCAAACGCGGCGGCCTGGTGGTGGCGGTGCTGCTGGTGGGCGCGGTGCTGGCGGCCTCCACCGGCATCGTTGGCGCGACGGTGGTGGCGATGGGGCTGATTTCGCTGCCGACCATGCTGCGCAATGGCTATTGCCCGCGACTGGCCAGCGGCGCGATCTGCGCCTCGGGCACGCTCGGCCAGGTCATCCCGCCGTCGATCGTGCTGGTGCTGCTGGGCGACCAGCTGGGCAACGCCTACCAGCAGGCGCAGCTGCAGCAGGGCGTGTTCGCGCCGGACACGGTGTCGGTGGGCGACCTGTTCGCCGGCGCCCTGGTGCCGGGGCTGCTGCTGGTCGCGCTGTACCTGGGCTACGCGCTGTGGGTGGCCTGGCGCCAGCCGGAACGGGCGCCGGCGCTGCGCGACGTCAAGGCGCGGTCCCTGGGGCAGCTGCTCAAGGCCATCGTGCCACCGCTGGCGCTGATCGGCCTGGTGTTGGGTGCCATCCTCGGCGGCTTCGCGACACCGACCGAGGCCGCCGCGGTCGGCGCCGTCGGCGCCACCGTGTTCGCGGCGCTGTACGGCCAGCTCGATCGCAAGCGCCTGGCCGAGGTGGCGACGCAAACGGTGAAGGTGACGGCGATGGTGTTCGCCATCCTGGTCGGCGCGGCGCTGTTTTCACTGGTGTTTCGCGGTTACGGCGGCGACGACCTGGTGCATTCGGCGCTCACCACGCTGCCGGGCGGCACCTGGGGTGCCATCGTGGCGGTGATGCTGCTGATGTTCCTGCTGGGCTTCGTGCTTGATTTCATCGAAATCGTTTTCGTGGTGGTGCCGATCGTCGGCCCGGTGCTGCTGGCGTTGGGCGTCGACCCGGTGTGGCTGGGCGTGATGATGGCCATCAACCTGCAAACCAGCTTCCTGACGCCGCCGTTCGGATTCGCCTTGTTCTACCTGCGCGGCGTCGCGCCCCCGGAACTGCGCACCAGCGACATCTACCGGGGCGCAGTGCCCTTCATCGGCCTGCAGCTGCTGATGCTGGCGGCGGTCGCGGCCTTCCCCTGGCTGGCCACCGGCCTGCCCGATTTCCTCTACAAGTGAGCCCCATGGACGCAGTCCGCATCAGTGACGATCCCGCCGACGTCGACCTGGACGTCGTGCACGACTTCCTCAGCACCCAGGCCTACTGGTGCCTGGGCATCCCGCGCGACGTGGTCGCCCGGGCGGTAGGCCATTCCCTGTGTTTCAGCGCCTGGGTGGACGGTCGCCAGGTCGGCTTCGCCCGCATCGCCGGCGACCGCGCGACCTTCGGCTACCTGGCCGACGTGTTCGTGCTGCAGGCATATCGGGGCCGCGGCATTTCCAAGGCGCTGGTGGCGGCGGCGATGGCCCATCCCGAAACCACCGGCCTGCGGCGGATCATGCTGGCCACCCGCGACGCGCACTCGCTGTACGCGGGTTTTGGCTTCACCGCGCCCGCCCGGCCCGAGAGCCTGATGGAACGCTACCAGCCGGACATCTACCGCCGGGCTCAGGCCGGCGGCTGACGGACCTGGCCGGCGGTCGCCGGCAGCCCCTGCAGGTGCCGCCACAGGGCCTGTACTTCCACGTCGCTCATGCGGCCGTAGCTGCGCCAGGGCATGAACGGATGCACGTCGCCGCCGTCGGGGCGCTTGCCCTCGCGCAGCACGCGGACGAAATCGGCCTCCGACCAGTCCTGCAGGCCGGTCGCGTGGGCCGTGAGGTTGGGCGCCGGCGGCAATTCCGGGGGCGTGCCGGGCACGCGCTGGCCGGTCCAGGCCATGCCGTGGCAGCCGGTGCAGACCTGGGCCAGGTAGGCGCCGTATTCGGCCGTCGGCCCCTCGGGCGGCGCGCTGCGCGTGCGCGGCGAATGGTCGATGTCGGCCGCCGGCGTCAGGTGGAACTTGCCCATCAGGGTCAGCAGGCGCCCCAGGGGCCGGATTTCGGTCGTGCCCGGGTTGTTCTGCAGCGGCGGCAGCGCCTGCAGGTAGGCGACCAGCGCAGCGGTGTCCTCGTCGGAGAGGTTCATGAAATCGGTCGAGGGCATCACGCGCAGTGCGCGACCGTCGGGGCCGACGCCGTGGCGGATGGCGGCGGCGATGGCGTCGGCATCGTAGCGGCCGGCCAGTGCCGCCGGGGTCAGGTTGGGTGCCACCACGTAGGCCACCGGGCCGCCGTCGATGAAGACCATGCCGCGTCCGCCCTGGCCATGGCATTCGACGCAGCCGGCAACGGTGTACAGGTGCTCGCCGCGCGCCCGCTCGGCCGCATCCCCGCGCAGGCGCAGGGGGGGGTCGTCGACCGCATAGGTACGGGCCAGGTCGGCCTCGGTCTTTGCCCAGGCCACCGCAAAAACGCCGGCGACCAGCACCAACAGCGAAACGACCAGCCAGGCCGCCGCACGCAACCACTTACGCATGACACATCCACCTTGATCTTTCTGGTGGGGTGAAATTACGCAAGACGGGGCGGCCGGCGGCCGTCCCACAGGTCATGTCCGTTCAGCCGCCGTTTGCCCGGACACCGCCCGGGCGCCCGGTCAGCCGCGGGTGGCGTAGTAGGCCTCTTCCGAGACGGCGTGCCAGGCCTTGGCCTGGGCCTGGAAGGCGCGCATGGAGTCGAGCGCGCGCCGGGCCAGCGGGTCGGCGGCGGCGGCTTCCTCGAGCACCTTGTCCGAAGCGCGGCGCAGGGCCAGCAGCACGTCGTCGGGCAGCTGGCGCAGCTGCACCTCGTGCTCTCGCACCAGGCGGTCCAGGGCCTGCTGGTTGCGGGCGGTGTATTCGGCCAGCATCGCGTCGTTCACGGCGCGGCAGCAGACGTCGACGATGTCCCTGAGGTCCTGCGGCAGGGTTTCCCAGGCAGCCTTGTTGATCATGCACTCGAGCGTCGGGCCGGGCTCCTGCCAACCCGGGTAATAGCAGTACTTGGCGGCGCGGTGCAGGCCGAAGGCGAGATCGTTGTAGGGGCCGACCCACTCCGCGGCGTCGATCGCGCCGGTTTGCAGCGAGCTGAAGATCTCGGCACCGGGCAGGTTCACCGGCGTCGCGCCGACACGGGCCATCACTTCGCCGCCCAGGCCCGGGATACGCATCTTCAGGCCCTGCAGGTCGGCCAGCGAATCGATCGGTTTGCGGAACCAACCGGCCATCTGCACGCCGGTATTGCCGGCCGGGAACGGCACCAGGCCGAAGTGTGCGTACAGCTCGCGCCAGATTTCCAGGCCGCCGCCTTCGTAAAGCCAGCCGTTCATTTCCTGGGCGTTGAGCCCGAACGGCACCGCGCAGAAGAACGGCGCGGCCGCGGCCTTGCCCTTCCAGTAGTAGCTGGCCGAATGCCCCATCTCGGCGGTCCCGCGGCCAACGGCGTCGAAGACTTCGAAGGCCGGCACCAGCTCACCGGCGCCATACACCTTGATCGTGAGGCGACCGCCGCTGGCGGCGGTGATCATCGCGGCGAGCTTGGCCGCGCCGGTGCCCAGGCCGGGGAAATTGGTGGGCCAGGACGTGACCATCTTCCACTGCAGGCGCTCGGTGGAGGCGGTGGCACCCGCATCGGCGGCGCCTTCCGGCTTCGCGCCACAGGCGGCCAGGCCGGTGGCGACGGCGGCCAGGCCGGCACCGCGCAGGAGTTCACGTCTTTTCATTCCGATCCCCGGGTGGCTGCGTTTGCGTCGTCGCGAAGTATGCCGTTTTTGTGGGAGGGACTTCAGTCCCGAAGCTTTTCGGGACTGAAGTCCCTCCCACAGGAGGTTGGCGTCAGGCGGGCTGGAGGTTGGCGTAGCCCAGGACCAGCCACTTGGCGCCGCCGGTTTCGAAGTTCACCTGGACGCGGGCGTGGGATCCGCTGCCTTCGGCGTCCATGACCACGCCGACGCCGAAGCTGGGGTGCACGACGCGCTGGCCCAGGCGCAGGGCCGGGCCGGCCGACGTCTGCAGTGCCTCGGCGCGCGGCGGGCCGAAGCCGGTCGGACGACTGACCTGCACCTTCGGCCGGACTTCACGCAGCAAGGCCTGGGGAATCTCGCGCAGGAAACGCGAGGGCGTGCCCAGCATCTCCATGCCGTGCAGGCGGCGCGATTCGGCATAACAGAGCGACAGCTTCTGGCGGGCGCGCGTGAGCCCGACGTAGGCCAGGCGACGCTCTTCTTCCAGGCGCCCGGTTTCCTCCAGCGAACGGCCGCTGGGGAACAGGCCCTCTTCCATGCCCACCAGGAACACCTGCGGGAACTCCAGGCCCTTGGCGCTGTGCAGCGTCATCAGCTGCACGCCGTCCTCGCCGGCCTCGGCCTGGCCTTCGCCGGCTTCGAGCGCGGCGTAGCCGAGGAAGGCGACGAGATCGGACATGCCGGCCAGTTCCTCGTCGTCCGGGCGCTCGAAGCGGCTGGCCACGGAAACCAGCTCGTCGAGGTTGTCCACGCGCGAATCGAGCTGGCCGCGCGACTCGCCTTCGTAGTGCACCCGCAGGCCCGAGGTGGTGATGACGTGGTCGAACTGCTCGTGCAGCGGGGCATCGTGGATGTCCGCTTCCAGGCCATCCATGAGGTCCGCGAAACCACGCAGCGCATTGCGGGCGCGCCCGGCCAGGCCACTGCCGTCCGCCGACAGGGCCTGTGCGGCGGCGAACAGCGGCAGTGCGTTTTCACGCGCATGCCGGCGCACTTCGTCCAGGGTTTTGCCACCGATGCCGCGCGGCGGCGTGTTGACCGCGCGCTCGAAGGCGGCGTCGTCGGCGCGGTTGGCGACCAGGCGCAGGTAGGCCAGTGCGTCCTTGATTTCCATGCGCTCGAAGAAGCGTTGGCCGCCGTAGACGCGATAGGGCAGGCCGGCCTGCACGAGCTGTTCTTCCATCGCCCGGGACTGGGCGTTGGACCGGTAGAGCACGGCGTTGTCGCCGGCGCTGCCGCCGTCGCGGATCCAGGCCTGGATGCGTTCGACGACGAAACGCGCCTCGTCCACTTCGTTGTAGGCGGCGAACAGGTCGATCGCGTCGCCTTCGCTGTCGGCGGTCCAGAGTTGCTTGCCGACGCGCTCGGGATTGTGGGCGATCACGGCATTGGCGGCGGCCAGGATGTTGCCGGTCGAGCGGTAGTTCTGCTCGAGCTTGATCGTGCGCGCCCCGGGGTAGTCGCGCAGGAAACGCTGCACGTTCTCGACCTTGGCGCCGCGCCAGCCGTAGATGGCCTGGTCGTCGTCGCCGACCACGAATACTTCGCCGGTGTCGCCGGCCAGCACGCGCACGAAGGCGTACTGGATCGAGTTGGTGTCCTGGAACTCGTCCACCAGCAGGTGCCGGAAGCGCTGCTGGTAGTGGTGCAGCAGCGGCGGGTGCTGCAGCCACAGTTCGTGCGCGCGCAGCAGCAGTTCGGCGAAGTCGACCAGGCCGGCGCGCTGGCAGCGCTCTTCGTAGGCCTCGTACACGCGCTGCATGGTCTGGCCGTAGAAGTCGCCGCCAGCCGGCTGGATGTGTTTCGGGCGCCGGCCTTCGTCCTTCTGTGCGTTGATCCACCAGGCCATCTGACGCGGCGGAAAGCGGCCGTCGTCGAGGTCGAGGTCGGCGCCGATGCGCTTGAGCAGGCGTACCTGGTCGTCCTGGTCGAGCACCTGGAAGGATTCGGGCAGGCTCGCTTCCTGCCAGTGCAGGCGCAGCAGGCGATGGGCCAGGCCGTGGAAGGTGCCGATCCACATGCCGCGGCTGCCGTGGCGCAGCAGGGCTTCGACGCGACCGCGCATTTCGGCGGCGGCCTTGTTGGTGAAGGTGACCGCCAACACGCCGTGCGCCGGCACGCCAACGACTTCGTTCAGCCAACCGATGCGGTGGGTCAGTACCCGGGTCTTGCCGGAACCGGCGCCGGCGAGCACCAGCAGGTGGCCGGGCGGGGCCGAAACCGCCTCGCGCTGGGCGGGATTGAGGTCGTCAAGCAGGTGGGAAACATCCATGGCGCCATTGTACCGGCGCCAATCGATCCCCTGTGGGAGGGACTTCAGTCCCGATGCTCCTGGGCAAGAACCATCGGGACTGAAGTCCCTCCCACAGGGGTGCCCCGGTCAGTGCTTCTTGCTCGCCGCGGTGGACTGCGACATCAGCTTGTCGGTCCAGGCGATGCCGATGGCCGAGATGATGAAGGCCATGTGGATGATCGTCTGCCACATCACGCCCACGGCCGTCACCGAGGTGCAGCCCTTGTCCTTGGAACCGATCTCGGCCATGAGGCGGACCGCCTCGATGCCTTCCTGGCTGCTGCACAGCGGCACGCCGCCCAGCGCGCCGGCCTCGATGAAGGTCTTGAGCAGGTGGATCGAGCTGATGCCGATGATGGCCATCGCCAGTTTCACCTTCAGCACCGAGGCATTGACGTGGCTCAGCCACTCGGGCTGGTCCGGGTGGCCCTGCAGGTTCAGGCGGGAAACAAAGGTCTCGTAGCCGCCGACGATCACCATCACCAGCAGGTTGGAGATCATGACCACGTCGATCAGGCCCAGCACCAACAGCATGATCCCCATCTCGGTGAGGATGTTGGCGTCCAGGATCAGGTGCGAGAGTTCCTTCATGAACAGGAACACGTAGACGCACTGCGCCAGGATCAGGCCCAGGTACAGCGGCAGCTGCAGCCAGCGTGAAGCAAAGATCAGCGTGGACAGCGGGCCGAGCTTCGGCGCGCCGGTGGGAACGACGTTGGACATGGGTTTCCTTCGGTTATTTCTTGCTGGCGACGCCGATCACGACGGCTACCGCGCCGGCACCGAGCAGGATCCAGCCCAGGTTGATCGGCGGGGATTTTTCCTTGGTGACGCTCAGTTCGATCGGACCAAGCTCAGCCGTTTCCTTGCTGTCGTACCGGAACACGCCTGCGGTGATCAGGCCACCGACGACAAGAAGGATGGCGCCGAGTACGAGAAGTGGCGTGCGCATGAGGATTCTCCAAGGGGCCCGGGACGGGCCGGGCAAGGTTAGCCCCTGTGCCGCCGGCCGCCAAGCGCCTTCAGGCCAGGCTGACGCCGGGCAGCGACAGGACGTAGTCGGCCCCCATCAGCTGGGACGGCGTATGGAAGCCCGGCGCCGGTGCCGGCTCCACCAACAGCCGCTGGACGATGCCCAGGGACGCGGTGACGGTGAGCTCGTAGCCGTTGGGCGTGCGCAGCTGGCGCGCCAGCTCGGCGCCCTGGCCGTCGCGGACTTCGCCCCAGACGACGCAGTCGGTCTTGCCGCGGGTGGCGTCGGAAGGTCCCCGGACCTTCTTTTCCACCTGCCGCTTGAGCAGCGACTGCACCGGCCCCAGGCCCAGCAGCGGCCCGAGCAGGCGCAGGCGGCGCAGCTTGATGGCGGTCGAAGGTGGCACGCCCATGTAGACCTCGACGTCCGGGATGCCGGTCGAGAGGTAGGCGGTGTAGACATCACCCCAGGGAATGGTCATCGCGAAGCGTTTTTCGCCGTCGCGTTCGAAGGTCCGGGTTTTCCAGGCCAGGGGGACGCGCCTGAGTTCGCCGCCGATGCGGGCGCGCCCGCCTTTGCCCAGGCCTTCGACGCTGGTCTTGGCGGTGCCCGGGCTGGGACCACCGCCGGCTTCGAAGGCCAGCACCAACGAGGTGGCCGAGGGCAGGTCGCGCTTGAGCATGGCCGCCAGGCAGTCGGTGGGCACGACGTCGAAACCAGCGCCCGGCATGACCACGATGCCTTTCTGCCGGGCCTGCGCATCGCGCGAGTGGCAATGGGCGAAGACGTCGATTTCGCCGGTGATGTCCAGGTAGTGAGCACCCACGTCCAGGCACGCATCGAGCATCGGCGCGCTGGTGGCCGAAAACGGGCCGGCGCAGTGCAGCACCAGGCCGATGCCATTGAGTCCGGTGCGCAGCGCCGTCGGGTTGTCCAGGGTGAAGGCGCGCACGGGCAGCCCGTGCTGCTGCGCCAGCGGCTCCAGTGCCGCCGCGTTGCGGCCGGCCAGCACCGGGCGCAGGCCGCGCCGCACGGCTTCTTCCACCACCATCTTGCCGGTATAGCCGTTGGCGCCGTAGATCATCCAGTCCATGTCAGGTCCCATTGTCCATTGCATTGGCGCGGGCCTTGGCCTTGGCCAGCTTCAGGAGCTGCTTGAAATAGGTTTCGGGGAGCCAGCGCTTGAGGCGCCAGCGCATCGGCTCGCGCGCCGTCGGCAGTACCAGGAACTCACCGCGCTCGACCGCCGCGAAACTGCGATCGGCAACGCCATCGAGGGTGTCGGGCGAGATGTCCATCATCTTGCTGGCGAAGGATTTCAGCCGGGGGTCGCCCTGCCAGCTTTCGAGCAGGTTGGTGCGGAAGAAAGCCGGGCACAGCACGCTGACCCGGATGCCCTTGTCCTGGAGTTCGGCGCGCAGCTGTTCGCTGAGCGCCACCACGGCGGCCTTCGAGACCCCGTAGCTCATGATGCTGGGCGCGCCGGCCAGGCCGGCGAAGCTGGCGGTGTTGATGACCTGGCCGCTGCCGGCGGCGATCATGCCGGGCAGGAACAGGCGGCAACCGCGCACCACGCTGAGCACGTTCACGTCCAGCACGTTCTGCCATTCGGCCATGGTGGTGTCGACCATGGCGCCGCCGGTGGCGATGCCGGCGTTGTTGACCAGCACGTCCAGGCCGCCCCATTCGCTGGCGATGCGCTCGTGCACCTGTTCCATCGCGTCATCGCTGCCGACGTTGGCGGACATCGCCAGGTGGCCTTCGCCAGCCAGCGAGGCACGCGTGAGCTCGGCGCGGGCGGCGTCGATGTCGACGCAGGCGACCCTGTCGCCCGCGCGGGCGTAGCGATGGGCAAGTGCCTGCCCGAGCCCGCTGCCCGCACCTGTTATCAAGACCCGCCGCTGCCGCATCGTGTGGCTCCCGTGTGCCCGGCCCCGGAGGGGGGCTGTGCTAGATTCCCGAGCATATCAATCCCGCCGTTAACCTCTCGTCCCGGAGCCTACTTGACCGACCCCCTGTTCGACCTGAGCGGGCGCACTGCCCTGGTAAGTGGCGCCTCGCGTGGCATCGGCGAGGCCATCGCGCACCTGTTGGCGGCGCACGGCGCCCACGTGATCTGCACCAGCCGCAAGCTCGACGGCTGTGAAGCCGTGGCCGGCGCCATCCGGGAGGCCGGCGGCTCGGCCGAGGCGCATGCGGTGCACGTCGGCGACACGGCGGCGATCGAGGCGCTGTTCGAAACCCTCGACGGCGCCGGCAAGCGCGTGGACATCCTGGTCAACAACGCGGCCGCCAATCCCTACTTCGGCCCGGCGGTGGACATGACGCTCGATGCCTATGAAAAAACCGTCGAGGTGAACCTGCGCGGCTACTTCTGGACCACGGTCCAGGCCGCGCGCCGCATGAAGGACCACGGCGGCGCCATCGTCAACGTCGCGTCGGTCAACGCCAAACGCGCGGCGCCGGGCCAGCTGGTGTATTCGATGACCAAGGCCGGCATCGTCAACATGACCGAGGGCTTCGCCAAGGAACTGGCGCCCTCGGGCGTGCGCGTGAACGCGGTGCTGCCGGGACTTACCGACACGAAGTTCGCCTCCGCGCTGACCTCCAACCCCAGGATCATGGACGCCATGCTGCGGCTGATCCCGCTGGCGCGCGTCGCCCAGCCGGGGGAAATCGCCCCGGCGGTGCTGTTCCTCGCGTCCCCCGCTGCTTCCTACCTGACCGGCGTCGCCCTGCCGGTGGATGGCGGCTACCTCGCCTGAGGAGGCCTGAATGATCGACCTGCACTACTGGCCGACGCCCAACGGCCACAAGATCACCCTGTTGCTCGAGGAAACCGGGCTGGACTACCGGATCGTGCCGGTGAACATCGGCGCCGGCGACCAGTTCAAGCCGGACTTCCTCGCCATTTCGCCCAACAACCGCATGCCGGCTATCGTCGACCGTGCGCCGGCCGACGGCGGCGAGCCATTGAGCGTGTTCGAGTCGGGCGCGATCCTGGTTTACCTTGCGGAAAAAACCGGCCAACTGCTGCCCTCCGCGGCGCGCGAACGCAAGACGGTGCTTGAGTGGCTGAACTGGCAAATGGGTGGCTTCGGGCCGATGCTCGGCCAGAACCATCATTTCAGCCGCTATGCGACGGAGAAGATCCCGTACGCGATCGATCGCTACCAGCGCGAAACGAACCGGCTCTACGGCGTGCTCGACCGCCACCTGGCCGGCCAGGCGTTCATCGCCGGCGATGCGCTGTCGATCGCCGACCTGGCCTGCCACCCCTGGGCCCATGCCCACGCCTGGCACCACGTCGACCTGGCCGACTTCCCCGAGGTAAGGCGCTGGCACGAAACACTCGCCGCCCGCCCCGCCTTCGTACGCGCCTATGCCATCGAAGAAAACTACCAACGACCCACCGAAATGTCCGAACAGGCGCGCAAGCACCTGTTCGGCCCCACGCCCTGACCTCCGCCATGAAAACCCTGCTGCTTCTCGCCGCCATGACCCTCGCCCCCGCCGCCAACGCCGACAAGCTCTCACTCGAGGCCATCACCGGCGACAAGCCGCTGTCCGGGCCGAGCCTGATGAAGCCGGCGATCTCGCCCGATGGCCAGCGCGTCACCTTCCTGCGCGGCAAGGACGAGGACCGCTTCCAGCTCGACCTCTGGGAATACGACGTCGGCAGCGGCGAGACCCGCCTGCTGGTCGATTCGAAGGTCGTGCTACCGGGCGACGAGATTCTTTCGGACGAAGAAAAGGCCCGGCGCGAACGCCAGCGCATCGCCGCCTTCAGCGGCATCGTCGACTACCAGTGGGCACCCGACTCGGCATCGCTGCTGTTCCCGCTGGGCGGCGAGCTCTACCTTTATGATCTCGGCGACGACGTTGCCGACCCCGTGCGCAAGCTCACCTCGGGCACCGGCTTCGCCACCGACCCGAAGGTTTCGCCGGGCGGTCGCTATGTCGGCTTCGTGCGCGACCGCAACCTGTGGCTGGTGGACCTGGCCAGCGGCCGGGAGCTGCAGCTCACCGACGACGGCAGCGACACCATCGGCAATGGCGTCGCCGAATTCGTCGCCGACGAGGAAATGGACCGGCACACCGGCTATTGGTTCGCGCCGGACGATTCGGCGGTGGCCTTCACCCGCATCGACGAGTCGCGGGTGCCGGTGCAAAAGCGCCACGAGATGTACGCCGACCGCACCGAGGTCGTGGAACAGTTCTATCCGGCCGCCGGCGATCCGAACGTGCTGATCAGCCTGCACGTGGCCGACCTGGCCTCGCTGCGCCCGGGCAAGCCCGGCGTCGATCGGCCGTCAGCGCTGCGCGTCAGCGGGATCGACCTGGGACCGGAAACCGACATCTACCTGCCGCGGGTGCAATGGCGCTCGCCGGGCGTGCTCACCTTTCAGCGGCAGTCACGCGACCAGCGCAAGCTCGAGCTGATCGAAGCCACGCTCGCCACCGGCAGGCAGCGCGTGTTGGTCACCGAGACCAGCGACACCTGGGTGCCGCTGCACCACGGTCTTCGCTTCCTGCCCGACGACACCTTCCTGTGGATCTCCGAGCGCAAGGGCTTCGAACATCTGCAGCTGCACGCCGCCGATGGCGAGCTGCTCCGCCCGCTGACCAAGGGTGAGTGGACCGTGGACGCCCTGCTTGGCGTCGATGCCGATGCCGGCCTGGCCTACGTCGCCGGCACCCTGGAGTCAGCGCTGGAGAAGCACGTGTATGCCGTGCCGCTCGACGGCGGCGACTGGCGCAAGCTGAGCCAGGCGCCGGGCATGCACGAGGCCACGTTCAGCGCCAACGCGGCCGTGTTCGTCGATACCTGGTCCAACACCACCACGCCGCCCCAAACCGAGCTTTACCGGGCGGACGGCGAAAAACTGGCGACCCTGGTGGACAACGATCTTTCCGACCCCGCACATCCTTATGCCCCCTACCGCGCCGCCCACCGGCCGGTGGAGTTCGGCACCCTGGCGGCCGCGGACGGCACGCCCCTGCACTACAGCCTGATCAAGCCGGACGGTTTCGACCCGGCGAAAAAATACCCGGTGGTGGTCTACGTCTACGGCGGCCCTGCGATTCAAACCGTCACCCGCGCCTGGCCCGGCCGCGCGGACCACTTCTTCAACCAGTACCTCGCGCAGAACGGCTACGTGGTGTTCTCGCTGGACAACCGCGGCACCCCGCGGCGCGGCGCTCGCTTCGGCGGCGCGCTTTACGGCCGGCAGGGCACAGTGGAAGTCGAAGACCAGCTGGCCGGCGTCGCCTTTCTGCGCGAACAGGCCTGGGTGGATCCGGCACGTATCGGCGTGCATGGCTGGTCCAACGGCGGCTACATGACGCTGATGCTGCTGGCCAAGGCTTCCGACCACTACGCCTGCGGCGTCGCCGGCGCACCGGTCACCGACTGGGGGCTGTACGACACCCACTACACCGAGCGCTACATGGACCACCCGGAAGCCAACCCGGACGGCTATCGCGAGGCCTCGGTGTTCACCCACCTCGACGGGCTGCGCTCGAAGTTGCTGCTGGTGCACGGCATGGCCGACGACAACGTGCTTTTCAGCAACTCGACCAAGCTGATGTCGGAACTGCAAAAGCGCGGCACGCCCTTCGAACTGATGACCTACCCGGGCGCGAAACACGGCCTGCAGGGCGCGGACGCCTTGCATCGCTATCGCGTGGCCGAAGCATTCCTGGACCGCTGCCTGAAGTAGATCCCTGTGGGAGGGACTTCAGTCCCGAAGCCTTTCGGGACTGAAGTCCCTCCCACAGAAGGCGCGCCTAGCGGCCCAGGGTGACCATGGCCGGGGCGTGGTCGCTGGGGCGCTCCCAGGTGCGCGGTTCGCGGTCGATTTCGGCGCCGGTGCAGGCTTCGCGCAGCGCGTCGGAAACCAGGCACAGGTCGATGCGCAGGCCCAGGTTCCGACGGAAGCCGGCGGCGCGGTAATCCCACCAGCTGAAGACACCGGCTTCGTCGTTGTGCAGCCGGAAGCTGTCGTGCAGGCCCAGGTCGGTCAATCGCTTCAGCGCCGCGCGTTCGGCGCTGGACGTGAGGATGTGGTCGTCGTTCCAGACCGCCGGGTCGTGCACGTCGCGTTCGTCGGGCGCGATGTTGAAGTCGCCCATCACCACCAGCTTCGGGTGCGCCTTGATCTCTTCGGCCAGCCAGGCGTGCACCGCGTCGAGCCAGCGCAGCTTGTAGTCGTACTTTTCGGTTCCGACGTCCTGGCCGTTCACCACGTACAGGTTGACGATGCGCAGGTCGCCCACCGTCGCGGCGATCACCCGCTTCTGTTCGTCCGCGAAACCCGGGATGCCCATCACGCAGCTGGCTTCATCGATCGGCTGGCGCGACAGGATCGCGACGCCGTTGTAGGTCTTCTGGCCGCTGAAGACGCTGCGATAGCCCAGCCCGGCCAGCACCGAATCCGGGAAGCGTGGATCCTCGAGCTTGGTTTCCTGCAGGCCGACGATGTCGGGCTGGCGAAGCTTGAGCCACTCTTCCAGGTGCGGCAGGCGCACGTTGAGCGAGTTGACGTTCCAGCTGGCGAGCGTGGTCTTGTCCATGGCGCGAATGCTAACCGTTCGCGCGCCTCGCGGCGAAGGCTTGACCCGGGTCAAGGCCTGCGCCGACGATCGGTGCAGTCTTGGGGGACCCGACACCCCGGAGTCCGGTCATGCCCAGCCACCGTCCACGTTATGCCCCGTCCCGACGCGCCCTGCACTGGAGCATCTTCGTACTGATGGTGCTCGCCTACGTGTTCATAGAGGGACGCGAGAACTTCGAACGCGGCAGTGCCGCGCGCCTGGCCATGGTGCAGGCGCACTTCTGGGTCGGCTTGTCGATCCTTGCCTTGATGCTGCCGCGGCTGCTGCTGGCTTTCTCGCGACCGGCGCCGGCGGTCTCGCCGCCGCTGCCGGCCTGGCAGGCGTTTCCGGCCAAGGCGATGCACCTGCTCCTTTACGCCATGCTGGTGGCGCAGCCAGTGCTCGGCCTGCTGACGGCCTGGACCGATGGCAAGGACATCCTCCTGCCCTTCACCCAGATCGCCCTGCCGGCCTTGCTGGCGCCGGACGCGTCGCTCGCCCACGACTTCGAAGACGTGCATGAGCTGGTGGGCACGGCCTTCTACTGGGTGGTTGGTCTTCATGTCGCCGCCGCGCTGTACCATCACTTCTTCCGCCGCGACGACACCTTGCGGCGCATGACCTGAGCCGGAGATTCCTCGACATGAAGTGGGTGGACCTGCGCAGCGACACCGTGACCCAGCCCACCCCGGCGATGCGCCAGGCGGGACTGTCCGCGGCGGTGGGCGACGACGTCATGGGCGACGACCCCAGCGTCAATGCCCTGCAGGATCGCGTCGCCGGGGAGCTGGGCTTCCAGGCGGCGCTGTACGTACCCAGTGGCACCCAGTCGAACCTGCTGGCGCTGATGGCGCACTGCGAGCGCGGCGACGAATACCTGGTCGGCATGGACGCGCACACCTACAAATACGAAGGCGGTGGCGCCGCCGTGCTGGGTTCGATCCAGCCGCAGCCGATCGTGCAGGCCGAAGACGGCAGCTTGCCGCTGGATTTGCTCGAGGCCGCGGTCAAGCCGCTGGGCGATCCGCATTTCGCGCGCACGCGGCTGCTGGCGCTGGAGAACACCTGGCACGGCAGGCCGCTTCCGCTGGATTACCTGGCGCAGGCCGGCGCCTTCGCCCGCGAACGTGGGCTGGCCTTCCACCTCGATGGCGCCCGTCTGTACAACGCCGCGGTAGCCTGCGGGGTGCCGGCGTCACAGATCGCCGGGCATTTCGATTCGGTGTCGGTGTGCCTGTCCAAGGGACTGGGCGCGCCGGTCGGCTCGGTGCTGGCGGGTTCGCGTGGCCTGGTCGACAAGGCCCGGCGCTGGCGCAAGGTGCTGGGCGGTGGCTGGCGGCAGGCCGGCATGATGGCGGCGATGGCGCACCACGCGCTCGACCACCACGTGGCGCGCCTGGCCGAGGACCACCGCCGCGCGGCGACGCTGGCCGACGCGCTGCGATCGCTTGGCTTGGCGGTGGACGGCGCGTTCACCAACATCTTGTTCGTCACCGTGCCCGACGGTCGCCAGGCCGGGTTGGCGAAGGCGCTGGAAGCACGCGGCATACGGATTTCCGCCGGGCGCGGCGCCCGTATCCGTCTGGTGACGCACCTGGACGTGGACGATGCCGGCCTGGAGCGTGTCATCGAAGGCTTTCGTGAATTCTTTGCCTGAGCCCTGCCCCTGTAGGAGCGCCTTCAGGCGCGAATCATTTCTTTGCCAAAGGCAAAGTCAGAAAATTCGCGCCTGAAGGCGCTCCTACAACAACGGCTCAGGTCGCCGAGCGCTGCTCGGCCTTCTGTTCCGCGACTTCCTTGCCGACCTTGGCACGGCCGGCCATTTCGGCACCGGCGTCGTGCGGCAGGCGGAACATCATCCAGGCCGACAGCGCCGAGATGACGCCCACGGTGAGGAACGCCCAGCCAAAGTTCACCGGGTCGGCCTGGTCGAGGCCGGTCAGGCTGGACGCCACCAACAGCGCATACCCGCCGATGGCCACGCCCAGCGCCAGCGAGAACTGCTGCATCATGCCGGACAGGCTGCTGGCCTGGCCCATGCGTGCGGGATCCACCTCGGCGTAGCTGATCGCGTTGAGGCTGGTGAACTGCAGCGAACGGAAGCAGCCCGAGACCAGCAGCACCGCCATGATCACCCAGTGCGCGGTGTCGGCGCGGAACAGGCCGAAGCCGGCCAGCATCGCCGAGGCCAGCAGCGCGTTGATCCACAGCACGCGCCGGAAGCCGAAGCGCCGCAGCACCGCGGCCGCCATGGTCTTCATGAAGATCGCGCCGACGGCAGACACGAACGTGATCAGGCCCGACGCCAGGGGCGTCAGTCCGAATCCCAGCTGCAGCATCAGCGGCAGGAGGAAGGGCGTGGCGCCGATGCCGATGCGGAACAACATGCCGCCGACCACGCCCGCGCGGAACGTCGGCAGCGCCAGCAGGCCCAGGTCGATCAGGGGATGCGGATGCCGACGCGCGTGCCAGACGTAGGCCGCCATCGCGCCCAGGCCGATGACGAGCGTGCCAATCGCCACCGGCGTCGATACCAGATGCCGGCCCAGCGTCGAAAACCCGAACAGGGCCAGCGCCAGGCCCAGCCCCGACAGCGCGAAGCCGGTCCAGTCCAGCGGCTTCACCGGTTCGCGCAGGTCCGGCACGTAACGCCAGGCCAGCACCATGCCGACCAGGCCCATCGGGATGTTGATCAGGAAGATCCAGCGCCAGTCGCTGTAGGTGGCGATGAAGCCGCCGATCGGCGGCCCCAGGATCGGCGCGACCAGGGCCGGGATCGTCAGCCAGCTCAGGGCCTGCACCAGTTCGTGCTTGGGTATCGAGCGCAGCAGCACCAGCCGCCCCACCGGCACCATCAGCGCGCCGCCCATGCCTTGCAGGAATCGCGCGGCTACGAGTTGTTCCAGGCTGGCGCTGGCCGCGCAGGCCAGGGAGCCGACCAGGAAAACGCCGATCGCCAGCATGAAGGTGCGTTTGGCGCCGAAGCGGTCGGCCACCCATCCGCTGACCGGGATGAACACCGCCAGGGCCAGCAGGTAGGCGGTCAGCGCCAGCTTCAATGCGATGGGCTCGGTGCCCAGGTCGTCGGCGATGACCGGCAAGGAGGTGGCGATCGCCGTCGAGTCCATGGTCTCGATGAACAGGGTGGTCGCGACGATCAGGGACAGGCGGCGGCCGGCGTTCACGGGCAGGCCGACCGGGGGCAGGACGGGGGCATGTCCCGAGCCTCGCCCATGCCGGCGGCGTGCCGCAAGCCGGGGACGCGAAACAGGCGCTCCCGGCACTTGCGGACAGGCTCGGCCGGAATTAGGTTAGCCCTTACGTAAATACTGCCGGAATCGCCATGAGCTTCCTGTCCGTGCAGGGCACGCTTGCCCTGGCCAGCCGCCTGAAGGTGCTCAGCGAGCGCAGCTACGACCTGGTCGACCAGGTCTACCGCGAGCACGGCATCGGCCTGCAGGCGCGCTGGTTCCCGGTGCTGCGACTGCTGGAGCAGCGCGGGCCGCTGAGCGTCGGCGAAATCGCCCGCGAGATCGGCCTGACCCACTCGGCCATCAGCCAGATGGCGACCAAGCTGATCAAGGGCGGCTGGCTGCAGCGCGAACCCAGCGCCGGCGACCGCCGCCAGCGGGTGCTGGCCCTGAGCCCGCGCTGCCAGGACGAACTCAAGGCGGCCCGGCCGCTCTGGCAGGCCATGCGCGCCAGCGTCGAGCGACGGATCATGGACACCGGCGTCGACCTGCTGGGCGCGCTGACGCAGTACGAGGCCAGCCTGGACGAACAGCCGCTGCCGGCCGACGTGGCGCGCCGGGTGCAGCTGCGCAAAGCCGATTCGGTGCGCATCGTGCCGTTCACCGCGGAACTGCGCGAACACTTCTACCGGCTCAACGCCGAGTGGCTGGCGCGCTATTTCCAGATCGAACCGATCGACCACGCCGTGATGTCCGAGCCCGAGAAACACATCATCGAGCCCGGCGGCAGCATCCTGTTCGCCCGGGTCGGCGACGAGGTCGTGGGTACCTGTGCGTTGATGGTCGACGCGCCGGGCGTGTACGAGCTGACCAAGATGGCCGTCACCGGTGGCCACCAGGGCCTGGGCATCGGCCGCAAGCTGATGGAAGCGGCCATCGCCGAGTTCCAGCGCCTGGGCGGCAGCGAACTGTTCCTCGAGTCCCAGCGCCGGCTGCAGCCGGCGTTGCGGCTTTACGAATCAGTGGGCTTCGAACACCAGCCAGGCACCAAACCCGGCAGCCACTACCAGCGCGCCGACGTCTACATGATCTGGCGCGGCGGGGCCTGAGGCCCGCCTAGGCGGCGAGCCCGTAGCTGCGCAGCAGGGCGTCGGGATCGGGTTCGCGACCGCGGAAGGCAACGAAACTCTCCAGCGCCGGGCGCGAACCGCCGACGGCGAGGATTTCGCGGCGGTAGCGGGCGCCGGTGTCGGCGTCGAACACGCCGGCCTGTTCGAAGGCCGAGAAGGCGTCGGCGCTGAGCACCTCCGCCCACAGGTAGCTGTAGTAGCCGGCCGAATAGCCGCCCGCGAAGATGTGGGTGAAGGCGTGCGGGAACCGGTTGAACGCCGGCGGGCGAATCACCGCGACCTCCTCGCGCACTTCTTCGAGCAGTTCCAGCGTGCGCGGGCCTCGGGCGGGGACGTATTCGAGGTGCATGCGGAAGTCGTACAGCGCGAACTCGAGCTGCCGCACCAGGAACAGGCCGGCGTGGAAATGCCGCGCCTGCAGCATCTTCTGGTACAGCGCGTCGGGCAGGCGCTCGCCGGTCTGGTAATGCTTGGCGAACAGGTCCAGGGCCTCGCGCTGCCAGGCGAAGTTCTCCATGAACTGGCTGGGCAGTTCCACCGCATCCCACTCGACGCCGCTGATGCCACCAACGCTGGGCCAGTCCACTTCGGTCAGCAGGTGGTGCAGGCCATGGCCGAATTCATGGAACAAGGTGACTACGTCGTCGTGGGTCAGCAGGGCCGGGGTGTCGTCGTTGGGCGGGGAAAAGTTGCAGGTGAGGTAGGCCACCGGCTTGTGCGCGGACTTCCCGTCGTTCAAGCGGGCGCGGCATACGTCCATCCAGGCGCCGCCGCGCTTGCCGGCACGGGCGTAGTGGTCGAGGTACACGCCGGCACGCACGGTGCCGTCACCATCGACCACGTCGAAGAAGTGGACGTCCTTGTGCCAGGTGTCCACGCCCTCGCGTTCGACCAGGCGCACGCCGAACACGCGTTCGGCGACGGTGAACAGGCCGCGCATCACCGCCGGCAGCGGGAAGTAGGGCTTGAGGTCTTCCTCGCTGAAGGCGAAGCGCGACTCGCGCAGCTTCTCCGAGGCATAGGCCACGTCCCAGGGCTGCAGGTCGGCGATGCCCAGGGCATCGGCGGCGAAGACACGCAGTTCCTCAAGCTCGCGCTGCGCCACCGGGCGCGCCTTGGCGGCCAGCTCGCGCAGGAAGCCCAGCACCCGGTCGGGCGTGCCGGCCATCTTGTCGTCCAGGGATTCGTGCGCGGCCGAGTCGAAGCCAAGCAACTGCGCGGCCTCGTGGCGCAGGGCCAGGATCTGGCCGATGCGTTCGCTGTTGTCGTATTGGCCCGCGTGCGGGCCCTGGTCGGACGCCCGGGTGCTGGTGGCGGTGTAGATCTCCTCGCGCAGCGCACGGCTGTCGGCGAAGGTCAGGATGGCCTGCACCACCGGGCCCTTGAGCGTGGCCAGCCAGCCGTCGGCGTCCTTCTCTTTCGCCATCGCGCGCAGCAGGTCGCGCGCCGAGGCGGGCAGGCCAGCCAGCTCGGCTTCGGTCACGGGCCGGGTCCAGGCGTCGGTGGCGTCGAGCACCGCTTCCTCGAACGCGGTTTCGAGCTTGCTCAGTTCGTTCTGGATCGCCTTGAAGCGCGAACGCGCCGGCTCTTCCAGGGCCACGCCGCTGAGCTTGAAGCCACGCAGGCTGTCCTCGACCAGGGTCTTGCGGGCGCGGTCGAGCTGGTCGAAGCCCGGCGCTTCACGCAGCGCCTTGACCGCGGCGTATAGCCCACGATGCTGGCCGAGTTCGGTGGAATGTTCGGTCAGCTTCTCCAGCGCGGCCGAGTAGGCCTCGCGCAGCGCCGGCGAGTCCTTCACCCCGTGCAGGTGGGAGGCCGGGGAGAAGGTGCGGCCCAGGGTTTCTTCCCAGCGCTCGAGCGGCGCCATCAGGCTTTCGAAATCGCGGGCCTGCGCATCGGCGGCGAGGCGCTCGACCTCGGCGCGGAAACCGGCCAGCACCTGGTCGACGGCGGGAATCACGTGTTCGGGCGCGATGGCGGAGAACGCCGGCAGTTCGGCGTCGGCGAGCAGGGGGTTGTGGTCTGGGGTCATGGCACACCTATGGCGGCTGCGAGTCTTGAATTCAAGGCCTTTGCCCCTGTGGGAGGGACTTCAGTCCCGAAGGCTTCGGGACTGAAGTCCCTCCCACAGGGGCAGACGAACTAGCGGGTCAGGAACTTGACGACGACGTCGGCCAGCTTGCCGAAGGGCGGGTCGAAGATCTTCATGCCGTTGAGCCGCGACTGGTACATCACGGGCATTGGCTTGGTGAAGGTCATGAAGCCGGCCTCGCCGTGGTACTGGCCCATGCCGCTGGGCCCGACGCCACCGATCGGCAGCGAGTGCTGGCCGAACTGCACCAGGGTGTCGTTGACGCAGACGCTGCCCGCGACCACGCGGTCGAGCGTATGGCGAAGGCGGGCGCGCTGGTTGTCGAAGGGATAAAAAGCCAGCGGCCGGTCCCGGCCCAGGATGTAGTCGATCGCCTTGTCGTGGCTGTCGTAGGACTTGACCGGCAGCAGCGGGCCGAAGATCTCCTCCTGCATCACCCGGGACTCGTCCGGCGGGTCGAGCAGCACCGTCGGCGGGATGACTTCCACGCCCGGCGGGGGCGGGTCGCCATCGGGCCGGTGCTGCACCACGCTGACGCCGCGTTCGCGGGCATCGTCGAGCCAGCTCCGCAGGCGGTCGGCCTGACGCGGATTCACAATGGCGGTGTAGTCGGGGTTGGCCACCAGCTGCGGGTAACGACGGCGCACCGAGGCCATGTAGGCCCGCACGAACGCGTCGCGCTGTTCGCGCGGCACCAGCACGTAGTCGGGCGCCACGCAGGTCTGGCCGGCGTTGAAGCACTTGCCGGCGGCGATGCGGTCGGCGGCCTGTTCGATGGGATAGCCGGGCGCCACCAGGGCCGGCGACTTGCCGCCCAGTTCCAGCGTCACCGGCACCAGGTTCGGCGCCGCCGCCGACATCACCGCGCGCCCGACCGTGGTCGATCCGGTGAACAGCAGGTGGTCGAACGCCAGTTCGCTGAAGGCCGCGCCCACCTTGGCGTCGCCCTGCACCACGGTGACGCGTTCGGACGGGAACACTTCGGCCAGCAGCCTGGCCAGCAGCTGCGAGGTACGCGGGGTGTGCTCGGACGGCTTGAGCATGACGTGGTTGCCGGCGGCGATGGCGTCGGCCAGCGGAATCAGGGCCAGCTGCACCGGGTAGTTCCAGGGCGAAACGATGCCGACCACGCCCAGCGGCTGGCGGCGGATCTCGGCCCGCGCCGGCAGGAAGGCCAGGTTGACGCCACGCCGCTCGGGACGCATCCAGCGCCGCAGGTTGTGGCGCAGGTGGCTGATTTCATCCAGCGTGACCATCACGTCGGCGGCCAGGGTTTCGTGGCGGGAGCGCCGCCCGAAGTCGGCCGATACGGTCCGGGCGATGTCGTCGCGGTACCGGCGCACGGCTTCGCCCAGGCGCTTGAGATCGTCCATGCGCTGGCGATAGGTCGGAGGATTGCGCTGCTGCGCGGCCCGCAGGTGGGCCAGCAGGGGGCGCAGATCCTGGGCGGGCTGCTCTGGCGTGTCCATGGCCCCAGTGTAAGGCCTGTCCTCGCCGGGCAGGGGCGCCCTCTACCGCTTGCGGACGGGCTTTTTCACTTTTTTCGCGCCCTGGGCCCCGCCGGCCTGCGCCAGGAGGCGCCGGAAGGTCGGGCACTCCAGGTGGCTGGGTGCCGGGCAGACCGCCGCATGGCGAAGCCCGTCGCGCATGGCGCTGAGCTTGCGGATGGTGGCGTCGAGCTGGCCGGCCTTGGCGGCCAGCATGTCGCGGTCGATCCTGGGTCGCCCGTCGGGCCCGAACATCCGGGTGATCTCGTCGAGCGTGAAACCGGAGGCGCGTGCCAGCGCGATCAGGGCCAGGCGCTCCATGACCCCGGCATCGAAGACACGACGCAGCCCACTGCGGCCGACCGAGCGGATCAGGCCTTTCTCATCGTAATAGCGCAGCGTTGACGCTGGCAGGCCAGAGCGTTTCGCTACCTCGGCGATATCCATGCGAAAACCCCTTGACCTCAAGTCGACTTGAAGTGGCACTGTGCTGTCCATCGCCTGCAAGGGCAAGTGCCTGGAGACGACAATGGAACCCTGGACCAGCACGATCCTGGTCGGACTCGGAGCGACGCTTGCGCTCGATGCGTGGACCGTCGTTCGCCGGCGGGTTTTCGCCGTCCCGCTTCCTGACTACCGGCTGGTGGGGCGGTGGCTGGCCCACATGGCCGGCGGGCGTTTCCGCCACGCAGCCATCGCCAGGTCGGCGCCCATGCGCGGCGAAAGCGTGCTCGGGTGGGTGGCCCATTACCTGATCGGCATCGCATTCGCGATCCTGCTCCCCGTGCTCCTGGGCCCGGGCTGGTTCTGCCGCCCCTCGCTGGCTCCCGCCCTGCTGGTCGGCATCGCAACCGTTGCCGCGCCCCTGTTCCTGATGCAGCCCGCCATGGGCGCCGGTTTCGCCGGCAGCCGTTCCCCCCGCCCCTGGGCGAGCCGGCTGCAAAGCCTGGTCTCGCACGCGGTTTTCGGCCTGGGGCTCTACGCGACGGCGTGGGCCATCCGGCCGCTGTGCGACGGCGCATAAGCAACGAAGTCCTGTTCACCCCCAACCGACACAAACAATCCTGGAGAACGTCATGCACATACCCCCTCGTTTTGCCCCCATCCTATTCGGCGGCCTGCTTTCGGCCGCCATGGTCGCCATCGTGTCCGCCTTCGTGCTGGCGACCAACCAGGGCATCCACCCCGGCTTCGCGACGCAATGGGCCAGGAGCTGCGCCACCACCTGGCCGGTCGCCTTTGTGGCGGTGACCCTGCTGGCACCGCGGGTGCGGCGGGTCGTCGCCAGGTTGACCGGCCAGGCGTGATGCCCCCGGCCCTGGCCACGGGAGCCAGGGGTTAGAATCGCGGCATGAACCTGCGACCTTTCAAGGGCATCACGCCCACCCTCGGCGCCCGGGCCTACGTGGACCCGGCGGCCACCGTCATCGGCGACGTTCACCTTGGCGAAGACAGTTCGGTCTGGCCCGGCTGCGTGGTGCGCGGCGACGTCAACCACATCCGCATCGGCGCACGCACCAACGTGCAGGACGGCACCATCATCCATGTCACCCACGAAGGCCCGTTCACGCGGCCCGGGGGGTTCCCGACGCTCATCGGCGACGACGTCACCATCGGCCACGGCGCCATCGTGCATGCCTGCACCATCGGCAACGCGGTGCTGATCGGCATGGGCGCGACGGTGCTCGACGGCGCGGTGGTCGAAGACCATGGCTTCGTCGGTGCCGGCGCCGTGGTGCCGCCGGGCAAGACCGTGCGCAGCGGCGAGCTGTGGCTGGGCAATCCGGCCAAGCCGGTCCGGAAGCTGTCGGACAAGGAAATCGAGCAGCTCTACTACAGCGCCAAACACTACGTGAAACTCAAGGACGCCTACCTGGCGCCCTGAGCCCCGGCGCGCGGCTCAGTCCGCGGTCTGCAGCGAATCGGCCCGCGCGCTGAGCGAGGCGAACACCGGGTCGGTGTCCGGGCGCTTGCCGTGCCAGAGGGCGAAGCTCTCGGCGGCCTGTTCGACCAGCATGCCGATGCCGTCGAAGCGGTGTTCGCAGCCGGCTGCACTCGCCCAGGCCATGAAGGACACGGCGGCTTCGCCATAGCTCAGGTCGACGGCCAGCGAGCGGTTGCCCGCCAGCGAAAACGGCAGCTCGATGCCGCCGCTGCGGCCCGCCGATGTCGCGTTGACGATCATGTCGAAGGCGCCCAGGTTGCCCAAGTCGGCCCAGTAGCGCGTATGCACGCGGCCCGGCTCGCCCAGGGCATCGGCCAGGGCATCGGCGCGTTCGGCGGTGCGGTTGACCACCCACAGCTCGCCGATGCCGGCATCGAGCAGGGCCGGCGAAACGCCGCGGGCCGCGCCCCCGGCGCCCAGCATCAGTACGCGGCGGCCGCGCAGGTCGAGACGGCGACGTTCGGTGAGGTCGTGCACGAGCCCGGCGCCATCGGTGTTGTCGCCGTGCCATTGGCCATTGAGCCGGCTCAGGGTGTTGGCGGCGCCGGCGCGGCGTGCCCGGTCGCTGGCTTCGGTGCACAGGGCCAGCGCGCGCTCCTTGTGCGGCAGCGTGACGTTGGCACCCAGGCCGCCGCTGGCGGCGAAGGCACCCAACGCATTGGCGAAATCCCCCGGCGCGGCATCGATCGCCGCGTACTGCATGGCGATGCCGAGCTGGGTGCCGAAGGCGGCGTGGATGCGCGGCGACAGCGAATGCACCACCGGATGTCCGAATACGGCGTAGCGGGCAGTCATGTCAGTCCTCCTTGAGCCAGCGCGCCGCATCGAGCGCGAAATAGGTCAGCACGCCGTCGGCACCGGCCCGCTTGAAGCCCAGCAGCGCCTCGAGCGCACAGGCGCGTTCGTCCAGCCAGCCGTTCATGGCCGCGGCCTTGAGCATCGCGTACTCACCGCTCACCTGGTAGGCGAAGGTCGGCACGCCGAAGTGGTCCTTCACCCGGCGCACGATGTCCAGGTAAGGCAGTCCCGGCTTGACCATCACCATGTCGGCGCCTTCGTCCAGGTCCAGGCCGACTTCGCGCAGGGCTTCGTCGGAGTTGCCCGGGTCCATCTGGTACGTGGACTTGTTGCCCTTGCCCAGTGCGCCGGCACTGCCGACGGCATCGCGGAACGGTCCGTAGAACGCCGAGGCGTACTTGGCCGAATAGGCCAGGATGCGGGTGTTGACGTGGCCGGACTCTTCCAGGGCTTCGCGGATCGCGCCGATGCGCCCGTCCATCATGTCGCTGGGCGCCACCACGTCGGCGCCGGCGTCGGCGTGCGACAGGGCCTGGTTCACCAGGGCTTCGACGGTATCGTCGTTGCTGACGTAGCCGTCGGCGTCCACCAGGCCGTCCTGGCCGTGCGTGGTGTAGGGGTCGAGCGCGACGTCGGTGATCACGCCCAGCTGCGGGAACTCACGCTTGAGCGCCCGGATGGCGCGCTGGGCGAGGCCGTCTTCGGCCCAGGCTGCGGCGGCGTCGAGCGACTTGGCTTCCGGCGCCGTCACCGGGAACAGCACCAGGGCCGGGATCCCCAGCGCCACGGCGTCGGCAGCCGTGCGCAGCAGCTCGTCCACGGACAGACGTTCGACGCCCGGCATCGAAGCCACGGGGGCGCGGCCACTGGCTTCGTGCACGAACACCGGCAGGATCAGGTCGTCGACGCCCAAGCGGTTTTCGCGCACCAGCCGGCGCGAGAACTCGTCGCGGCGCAGCCGGCGCGGTCGGGTGTAGGGAAAAGCCATGCAGTGCATCCGTGGAATTTGACCGGCCCATGATACGCCGGCTGCGCGGCCGCTAAGATTCCCCCATGACCGGCGCCCGTCCCCTGCCACGCTCCGCCCGCATTTGCCTGTGGGCGTTGGCCGCCCTGGTGCTGGCGTGCTGGGCGGGTCCGTGGCTGCTGGGCCTGCCCGACCCGCATCGCCCGGACTGGAACGCCCTGTCGTCGCCACCGTCGTTCGCCAGTGGCCACTGGTTCGGGACCGACGCGATCGGCCGCGACATCCTGGCGCGCACGCTGGCGGGCGGCCGGCTCTCGCTGACCATCGGCGCGCTGGCCACGGCGGTCGCGCTGATCATCGGCCTGGCCTACGGTGCCGTGGCCGGTTATGCCGGCGGCCGCGTCGAGCGGGGCATGGTGCGCGGCCTCGACGTCCTGTCGGCGCTGCCGTTCCTGCTGATCGTCATCCTGCTGCTGGCCCTGTTCGGGCGGTCGCTGTGGCTGCTGTTGCTGGCGATCGGCGGCTACGTGTGGATCGACCTCGCCCGCGTCGCCCGCGCCGAGGCCGCGCGCCTGCGGGAGATGCCGTTCGTGCTGGCGGCGCGTGCGGCCGGCGCCCGCTTCGACCAGGTGCTGCGCTGGCACCTGCTGCCCAACCTGCTGCCCCTGGGGCTGGTCTACCTGGGCCTGATCCTGCCGCAGGCGATCCTGGTGGAGAGTTTCCTGGGCTTCCTGGGCCTGGGCGTGGACGAACCCGCCGCGAGCTGGGGCGGCCTGCTGGGCGAAGGCACCCAGGAATTGGACGTCGCGCCCTGGTCGCTGCTGTTCCCGGCCGGTTTCCTGGTCGCCACGCTGGCGGCCTTCCAGTTCCTCGGCGACGGCCTGCGCGACTGGCTCGACGTGCGCGGGGAGGGAGCTTGAGCGCGCTGGCCCTGCATGGCCTGCAGGTGCACGCCGGCGACCGCCGGCTGCTGGGCCCGGTGGACCTGGCGCTGCCGGCCGGCGAGTGCCTGGGCCTGGTCGGCGAAAGCGGCAGCGGCAAGAGCCTGACCATCGCGGCGCTGCTGGGCCTGCTTCCGCCGGGATTGCGGGCCCGGGGCGAGCTGGCGCTGGACGGCCGCCGCATCGCACTGGGCAGCCCCTCGCACCATGCCCTGCGCGGCCGGGTGCTGGCCTGGGTGCCGCAGGATCCCCAGTCGGCCCTGCATCCGCTGCGCACCGTCGGCGCCCAGCTGGAAGAATCCCTGCGCCAGCTCCGTGGCCTGGACCGCGTCGGCGCCCGACGCGAAGCCCTGTCCCTGTTCGACCGCCTGCAGCTGCCCGACCCACCCCGCCTGCTCGACCGCCATCCGCACCGCTTGTCCGGCGGCCAGCGCCAGCGCGTCTTGCTGGCCCTGGCCCTGGCCGGCAATCCGCGCGTGCTGTTGGCCGATGAACCCACGTCGGCACTGGACCCACGGCTCGCCGCCGAGGCCCTCGCCCTGTTCGACACCCTGCGCGAACAACTGGGCGTGTCGGTGCTGCTGGTCAGCCACGACCTGCCCCTGGTGGCGCGCCATGCCGGCCTGCTGGCGATCCTGCGCCGGGGCGACGTGGTGGAGCAGGGCACCAGCGCCGACATCTTCAGCGCACCCGGCCATGACTACACCCGCCAGCTGCTGGCCGCCGACCGTTTGCCGGCGCTGGTTCCGCAAGCACCGGGCCCACGCCTGGTCCGCTTCGACGCCGTGCAGGTGCGCTATCCCGGCCAGCCGGCCCCGGCGGTGGCCGGCATCAGCCTGGACCTGCACCGCGGCGAATGCCTGGCCCTGGTCGGGGAAAGCGGCAGCGGCAAGTCCAGCCTCGGCCGCGCCTTGCTGCGATTGCTGCGCAACGGCGTCGGCGGCCGCATCCACTTCGACGGCGAGGACCTGCTGGCCGCGGGCCGGGTGCGGCTGCGGGCACTTCGCCGGCGCATCGGCGTGGTCTTCCAGGATCCGTATGCCTCGCTGGACCCGCGCATGCGGGTGCGCGACCTGGTGGCCGAACCGCTGCGCATCCACGGCCTGGACCCAGCCGGGGGCCGGCCCGCGAAGGTGGCGTCGTTGCTGCAGGACGTCGGCCTGGATGCCGCACTGGCCGACCGTTATCCCCACCAGCTTTCGGGCGGGCAGCGCCAGCGCGTGGCTATCGCACGCGCCCTGGCCACCGACCCCGAACTGCTGGTCTGCGACGAAGCGGTGTCCGCACTCGACGCCCAGCACCGCGCCGGGGTGCTGGCGTTGCTGTCACGACTAAAGCGCGAGCGCGGCCTGGCCGTGCTGTTCATCACCCATGACTGGCCGGCGGCGCGATCGCTTGCCGATCGCTGCGCGATGCTTGCCGACGGACGCCTGGAAGCGGTCGGCGCAACCGTGCAAGTGCTGGGCGGCAGTCTCGCAGCGGACTGATATAGTCGGTCGGACCCACCGGGAAAGGGTTGTCCGTTTGAAGCCACGCAGTCCGCATTCGTCCAGCGCCGCGACCACCACGCCACCGCGCGCCGAGGCCCTGCGGCTGCGCGCAGACGACCCTGCCGAGCTGGCCGCGGAGGTCCAGCGACTGCGGGTGGACGTCGAGCGGCTCGGCCGGGCCGAGCGGCTGCAGCGTGCCCTGTTCGCGATCTCCGACATCGCCAGCTCGGGCGAGGACACCGCCACGGTGATGCGCGGCCTGCACGAAATCGTCGGCCGGCTGATGTACGCGGAGAACTTCTACATCGTCCGCTACGCGCCCGAAACGGACACGATGCGCTTCATCTACTTCGCCGACAGCCACGATCCGATCCAGCCGGACCCGGACGAGGAAATCCCGGCGGAAGAAATGGGAAACAGCCTCACGCTGGCCCTGATCCGCCACGGCAAGCCGGTGCTGGGCCCCTCCGCCGACGTGCGCACGCAGCTGGGCGTCGGCCGCGACGAGACCCTGGGCCCGGACAGCGAGGACTGGCTGGGCGTGCCGATGGTCGACGAAGGCGTGGTGCGTGGCGCGGTGGTGGTGCAGAGCTACGACCCCGATTCGCGCTACAGCGAAGACGATCGCGCCCTGCTGGGCTACGTCGCCCAGCACATCCTGACCGCCCTGGCCCGCCGCGACGCCCAGGAAGAACTGGAACGCCGCGTGGACGAACGCACCAGCGAATTGCGTGAGCAAGTCGCCGAGCGGGAGCGCAGCGAGCGCCTGCAGGCGGCGCTGTTCCGCATCGCCGAACAGGCCGGCCGCAGCGAAAGCATCGAAGTCTTCTACGCCGAAGTGCACGGCATCGTCAGCGCGCTGCTGGACGCACGGAATTTTTTCATCGCCCTGCTCACGCCAGACGGCCAGGAGCTGGACTTCCCCTATTCGGTGGACGAACGCGACCAGGCACGTCCGCGCCGCAAGCTCGCCCGCGGCCTCACCGAGTACGTCCTGGCCAGCGGCGAACCACTGCTCACCGACCGCGACGGCATCCACAGCCTGGTCGCCCAGGGCAAGGTTCAATCCTTCGGCACGCCGTCGGTCTGCTGGCTGGGCGTGCCGCTGCAGATCGAAGGCGCCGTGGCCGGCGTCATCGCGGTCCAGAGCTACACCCCCGATTACCTGTACACCAAGCGTGACCAGGAACTGCTCAGCTTCGTGTCCTTCCACATCGCCCAGGCGCTCGAGCGCCGCCAGGCCCACGAATCCCTGCGCGAGGCCTACGCCGAGCTCGAACAGCGCGTCGCCTCGCGCACCAGCGAACTGGCCGACACCAACCGCGAGCTGCTCGACCAGATCTCGGTGCGCGAGCGCATGGAGCACAAGCTCAAGCACGAGGCCATGCACGACACCCTGACCGGCTTGCCCAACCGCAGCCACCTGCTGGGGCGCATGGGCATGGCGCTGTCGCGCTACCGGCACGACCCGGACCAGCTTTTCGCGGTGCTCTTCCTGGACCTCGACCGATTCAAGGTGGTCAACGACTCGGTCGGCCACCTGGTCGGCGACGAGCTGTTGAAGGAAGCCGCGCGACGCATCGGCCGCTGCGTGCGCGACCCGGACATGGTGGCGCGCCTGGGTGGCGACGAGTTCGCCATCGTGCTCGACTACATCAGCTCGGCCGACGACGCCGTCGCCGTGGCCGACCGCGTCATCCGGTCCCTGGCCGAACCCATGCGCATCGCCGGCAAGGAGCTCTACACCTCGGCCAGCATCGGCATCGCCATGGTCGACCCGCGCTATCGCAGCCCGGAAGAACTGCTACGCGACGCCGACGTGGCGATGTACCGCGCCAAGGCCACCGGCCGGCAGCGCTACGCGATCTTCGACGAGCAGCTGCACGAGGCGGCGCTGAAGCTGCTCGAGCTCGAAGGCGACCTGCGGCGCGCGCTGCAGCGCCATGAGTTCGTGCCGCACTACCAGCCCATCCTCAGCCTGGCCGATGGCCAGCTGGTCGGATTCGAGGCGCTGATGCGCTGGCACCATCCCGAGCGCGGGCTGTGCATGCCCGGCGAGTTCCTGGGCACGGCCGAGGAAACCGGCAGCCTCGAGCACATGGACTGGCAGATCTACGAACACGTCTGTCAGGACATCCGCCGGCTGTCGGTGGGCCGCGCCTACGTCACGCTCAATGTTTCGCCGCGCCACCTGCGGGCGTCCGATTTCGACCAGCGCCTGCTGGAGTTGATGTCCCGCCATGACGTACGCCCCGCCAACCTGCGCCTGGAGGTCACCGAGGGCGCGCTGATGGAGCAACCCGAACAGGTGCAGGCCTGCCTGGGTCGCCTGCGCGAGGTCGGCGTGATGACGCTGCTCGACGATTTCGGCACCGGCTATTCGTCGCTGAGCTACCTGCACCGCTTCCCGCTGCACGGCCTGAAGATCGACCGCAGCTTCGTGCACGAACTGCGCAGCGGCGAAAGCGGCGGCAGCACCGCCATCGTCCGCGCCATCCGACTGCTGGCCGATTCACTCGGGCTGGAGGTCATCGCCGAGGGCATCGAAACCGAAGAGCAGCGATACCAGCTGCGCCTGCTGGGCCTGAGCCTGGGCCAGGGTTACCTGTTCTCGAGGCCCGCCTCGATCGACCAGATCCTCGAGCGCTACGGGCTGGCGACGGCCTGAGGCGCCAGCAGGCCTTCGGCGCGCAGCCAGGCGATGGTGTCGGCCAGCAGCAGGGGCAGCGGCGTGCTCCGATAATCCAGTTCACGCTCGGCCTTGCTGCTGTCCACGGCCAGGTGGTGGCAGGTGAAGCAGACCGCCGCCGGCGTCAGCTTCGGCGGCTTGCGGGTGATGCGCGAGAGTAAATCCAGGAGTCGCGCATAGGCCCGGAGCAAGGGCGCCGGCATCGCACGCGTCGGCACCGGCTTGCCAAGCTGGCGGCCGATTTCCGCGACCAGGGCCAGGAAACTGGCGTATTCACCCCCGAGCAGCCAGGTTTCGTCGCGTGCCTCGCGCTGCCAGGCGCGGACGTGCGCCCTGGCCACTTCGCGGACATCGGCGAACGCGCCGGAACCCGGCGGCGCGCCCGGCAACTGGCCGGCGTCGGCCATCCGGATCAGGTTCGACCAGTTGTTGCGATCGCCCGGACCCAGGATGTGCGAAGGCTGCAGGATCAGGAAGGGAAGGCCCGATTCACGCACCAGGCGTTCGGCGGCGTGTTTGTTGCGCTCGTAGTTGATCCACGAATCCCCGCCGCGTTGCGGTGTCTGCTCGCGCAGCGGTCCCGGCGCCCGATGCGAATACGCGGACACGCTGGAGGTGTAGACGAAGGTGCGCACCCCGGCATCGCGCGCCGCCTCGAGCAGGCGCCGCGTACCCCCGACGTTGGTGTCGGTCTGGGCCGCGTCGCCCGGTCCCCAGTTGTTGGTGTCCGAGGCGGCATGGAAAACCGCCTCGACGCCTTCCACCGCCGCGCGCAGGGACGCGGCGTCGCCCAGATGGCCGCGCACCGGCACCGCGCCCGCGGCCGATACCGCCGCATCGCCGGCCGGCGCACGGGACAGCCCGCGCACCGCGGTGCCGGTGGCCTGGAGTTCGCGCAGCAGATGCTGGCCCAGGAAACCCGTGGCGCCGGTGACGAGGACGGTGGTCATGGCGTGGTTCTACCCCAGGGCGCCGGGACCCGCCAGCGCCCCGGCGCCCGGATGGCCGGCTTGCGCTGCCCCCGGCGTTAGTAAGACTATTGTTCAACAAACCAAGCTAAGCTACTGGCACCCATGACTTTCATGTCGCCCTTGCTGCCCCTGCCACTGCCCCTCGCGCCCCTGGCCTGGCTGACCGGGTTTCGCCGGGTCCCCGACAACAGCGTGGTCACGGTGCATCGTTTCGGTCGCTTCGTCCGGGCCCTGGGGCCGGGCTGGCGCTGGACCCTGCCGGGACTGGACCACCTGGGCCAGCCGGTCTGCCTGATCGGACACCACTTGCTGGTCGTGGGAGCACGCGGCGACGAGGCCGAGCTCTACTACCAGATCCTCGACCCGGCGCTGGCCGGCGAGGCCCTCGATGACGTCGATGCCCTGGTGATCCACGAGGCCCTGCCCCTGCTCGACGCACCGCAGGGCGCCGAACCGCTCAAGACGGCGCTGAACCAGGCGCTGGGCCCGAAGGGCGTGCGGGTCATCCGCTGCCGGATGGCCTGAGCAGGCGCTTGGCGCCCGGCGGGCGTCAGCTTCGGTCGAACAGGGTGCGCAGCACAACCGCGGTGGTCACGCTGGCCACCGACCGGTGCAAAAGGATGCGTTCCCTGACATCGGCCAGCCCGGCTGGCGACGGGGATTCGACCAGGGCCAGCAAATCGACGTCGCCCGCCAGGCTATGGCACAGGCGTATCGCCGGCAGCGAGCGCAGCAGGTCGATCACGTCATCGCAGGTGAAGCCTTCGGCGTGGTTGATCATCAGCCAGGCCTGGACGCTGGAATCGGTCTTGCCGAGCCGCACGGTGTACTGGCTGATCACGCCGCCTGCTTCCAGCCGCGCCAGTCGCTCCTGAACCGCGGAACGGGAAAGTTCGACACGCTTGGCGAGCGTGGAAACCGGCATGCGCGCATCGTCCTGCAACAGCGCGATGAGCTTGCGGTCGATCTCGTCCAGCGCCTTCATACGCAGTTCTGCCAGCGGTTTCCGGCAGTTTGCCGGGTTGGAACCGGCGCAGCAATGCGCAAAAGTGCCGCCGCGGCCACGGCTTGGCCAGGAGTTGGCGAATGAAGATCCACCGACGCGGTGTGTTCCGGGCGGAGCGGGCCTGGGGCAGCGAAACATTGATGGCCATGGGTGAACACCAGGTGCGCCTGCACTGGACCGACCAGCCCTACCGCTGGCACGTGAACCACGGCGACGAGGTCTTCGTCGTGCTCGATGGGCAGGTGGACATGCATTCCGGCCCCGAGGGCGACGAACGCGTGGAACGGCTGCACGCGGGCGATGCCGTGGTCCTGAGGAGCGGCGATCGCCACCGGGCCGAGCCCGTGGGCGAGGCGCGCGTGCTGGTGGTGGAGCGACATGACAGCGATTGAACGCGGCGGCGGACGGCTGCGCGTGGTGATCGCGCATTGCTGGCAGGGGTCGCCGGCAGATGGCTGGTACCCCGCGCTCGCGCAGCATTTGCGCGACATCCTCGGTTTCGCGGTTGCCGTGCCGGCATTACCCGACAGCCACGACCCGGACCCCCGCGCCTGGCAGGGCGCGCTGCAGGACGCCATCGGCGGCGGCAAGGGCCCACTGGTGCTGGTCGGCCACAGCCTGGGGGCCTTGGCCGTGCTGCGCTGGCTGCTCGCCGCGCCGAACCCCATCGCCGGAGCCGTGCTGGTCGCACCCCCGATCGGGCCCAGCCGGCTGGAAGCAATTCGCCGGTTCAGGGTCGAAGCGCAGGCACTGCCCGCGGCGCTGTCCCGTGCCAGGCGGTCGCTGGTCGTGGTCTCCGATGCCGACCCGTACCTGCTCCCGACGCCCGCCGACGTTGCCACCGCCTTCGCAAGCGCCGGCGCCCGGCGCCTGCTGCTTCCCGGCGGCGGCCACTTCTCGCCGGCCTCGGGCTTGACGCCGCTTCCCGGGATACTGCCCTTCTTCCGGGAGATGGCCGCCGCCCAGGAACGCGAGGATGCAACCCTCCTGCCTCCGCCGGCATCAGATCGCCGGACCGGGCGTTGCCCGGCGTGAGCCCGGACCCAGGGAGAGAGGCAGGCCGGCGTGATCCATTTCGCGACTTCGTTCGACTTCCCGGACCTGACGGCCGACGACCGCCTGGTGTCCGCGCAGCTGTCCCGCCGGGGCGTGCCCTGGCAAGTACTGCGCTGGCGCAGCGACGAGGACAATGCCCGCGTGCGGCCCGGCGACCTCGTGGTGGTCCGGTCCTGCTGGGACTACCACCTGCATGCGGACGCGTTCCTGGACTGGCTCGACCAGCTGGCCGGGCGCGGTGCGCGCATCGCCAATGGCCAGGCCCGGCTGCGGGGGACCCTGCACAAGCGTTACCTGCTGGCGCTTGAAGCCGCCGGCCTCGCGCGTATTCCCGCCACCCGGCTGGCGGCACGGGGAAGCACGGTGGACCTGGACGACCTGGCCGGGCAGCTGGGTTCGGCGGACCTGGTGGTCAAGCCGGCGGTCTCGCTGTCGGCGCACGGCACCTGGCGCGTGGCGCCCCTGGCACGGTCCGAGGCGCGGGCACGGTTCGCCGGGCAGCTGCAGTGCCAGGACCTGCTCGTCCAGCGCTACCTCCCGCAGATCGAAGCGCAGGGCGAAGTCTCCATGGTTTTCCTCGGCGGCCTGTATTCGCATGCCGTGCGCAAGACGCCCCGGCCCGGCGACTTCCGCGTCCAGACCGACCACGGCGGCACCCACGTCGCCTGCCTGCCCGACAAGGCCCTGATCGACCAGGCGGCCCGGCTGCTGGAAGGCTTCGCCGACGACACCGTCTATGCCCGGATCGACGCCGTGGCCGTGGACGGCGAACTGGTGCTGATGGAACTCGAAGTGATCGACCCGGTGCTGTTCCTTTCTGCCGACGCCGGCGCCGTGTCCCGCTTCTGCGACGCCATCTGCGCCTGGTAAGCCCAGAAACCCGGAGCAGGCGCGAATTTCCCGTGGTTTTTGGCCGACCCCGGGTTTGGCCCGATAATGGCCGCATGAACCCGCTTTCCCACCTGCTGCCCGAACTCGAAGCCGGGCTGGTCGCCCTCGGCCTGCCGCCCCGGCCATTGGCCGGCCAGTTGCTGGACTACCTGGTCCTGCTCGACCGCTGGAACCGCACCTACAACCTCACCGCCGTGCGCGACCCGCGCGAAATGGTGGCCAAGCACCTGCTCGATTCGCTGTCGATGTGGCGCCAGGTGCGCCCGGGCACCCTGGCCGACCTGGGCACCGGCCCGGGCCTGCCGGGCATTCCCCTGGCCCTGGCGGTGCCGGGCCTGCAGGTCACCCTGGTCGAAAGCATCGCCAAGAAGACCCGCTTCCTGCGCGAGGCCGTGCGCAAGCTGGGCCTGGACAACGTGCGGGTGCTGGAATCACGCGCCGAGGCCGTGGACGAGCCGGGCGCCTTCGACCAGGTCACCGCCCGGGCCATGGACACCCTGGCCGGCATCCTCGCGGTCGGTGGCCACCTGCTGGCCCCGGAAGGCCGGCTGCTGGCCATGAAGGGCCAGCGCCCGGACGCCGAAATCGCCGCCATGCCGCCCGGCTGGCGGGTCCAGGCGCTTGAAACGCTGGCCGTTCCGGGCCTGGACGGCGACCGGCACCTGGTCACGATCACCCGTGACCCGGCCAAGCCGGCATAATCCCCCGTTCAGGCCGCGCAAGGAGACCGCATGGGTCGCATCATCGCCATCGCCAACCAGAAGGGCGGGGTCGGCAAGACCACCACTGCCGTGAACCTGGCCGCCGCGCTGGCGCAGGTGCCGCGCCGCGTGCTGCTGGTCGACATGGACCCGCAGGGCAACGCCACCATGGCCTCGGGCGTGGACAAGCGCGAGCTGGAGAACTCCGTCTGCGAAATGCTGCTGGGTGAATGCCCGGCCGCTTCGGCGGTGGTGAAGGCGCCGGAAGGTTTCGACCTGCTGCCGGGCAACATCGACCTCACGGCCGCCGAAATCCGGCTGATGGACGAACCCGCCCGCGAGCAGCGCCTCAAGACCGCGCTGGCGCCGCTGCGCGACCAGTACGACTACCTGATCATCGATTGCCCGCCCTCGCTGTCCCTGCTCACGCTCAACGCCCTGGCCGCGGCCGACGGCGTGATCGTGCCGATGCAGTGCGAGTACTTCGCGCTCGAGGGCCTGAGCTCGCTGATGGACACCATCAACGCCCTCAAGGGCAAGCTCAACCCGCAGCTCGAGATCGAGGGCATCGTGCGCACCATGTTCGACGTGCGCAACAACCTGGCCAACGCCGTGTCCGGTGAACTCACCCGGCACTTCGGCGACAAGGTCTTCCGCTCGATCATCCCGCGCAACGTGCGCCTGGCCGAGGCGCCCAGCCACGGCCAGTCCATCGTCGGCTACGACCGGTCCTCGCGCGGCGGCATCGCCTACCTGGGCCTGGCGGGCGAGATCGTGCGGCGCGAGAAGAAGATCCACAAGGAGATGGCATGAGCAGCAAGAAGCGCGGCCTCGGCCGCGGCCTCGACGCCCTGCTGGGCACCGGCAACAAGGGCGCGGCGCCCGCGGGCGAGGACGCGTCCGGCGGCGAGGGGCTGCACAGCCTTCCGATCGACCAGCTGCAGCCGGGCAAGTACCAGCCACGCAGTGGCATGGACCCGGACAAGCTCACCGAACTGGCCGAGTCGATCAAGGCCCAGGGCCTGATCCAGCCCATCGTCGTACGCGCCATCGGCAGCGACAAGGACGGCAAGGTCCGGTACGAAATCATCGCCGGCGAGCGCCGCTGGCGCGCCGCCAACCAGGCCGGCCTGAGCGACGTGCCGGTGGTGCTGCGCGAAGTCGACGACCGCGCCTCGATCGCCATGGCGCTGATCGAGAACATCCAGCGCGAAGACCTCAACCCGCTCGAGGAAGCCCTGGCGCTTAGCCGCCTGATCGACGAATTCTCCCTGACCCACCAGCAGGCCGCCGAAGCCGTGGGCCGCTCGCGCGCCTCGGTGTCGAACCTGCTGCGCCTGCTGGAACTGCCCGAGGGCATCCGCAAGCTGCTCGAGGAACGCCAGCTGGAGATGGGCCACGCCCGTGCCCTGCTCACCCTTGCCCCGCAGGCCGCCCTGGCCCTGGCCCGGGAAGCGGTCGCCGAGGGCTGGAGCGTGCGCGAAGTCGAACGCCGCGCCCAGGCCATGGCCAAGGGCCAGATTCCCGGCAAGAAGGCCGCCAAGGGCCCGGAAAAGAAGTCCGACGCCGACATCGCCGCCCTGGAAAGGGAGCTGTCGGAAAAGCTGGGCGCCAAGGTCGCCGTCCAGCATGGCCGCGGCGGCCGCGGCAAGCTGGTCATCAGCTACCACGGCCTGGACAGCCTGGAAGGCATCCTGGAGCGCCTGCGCAGCTGAGCCCGGGCGGACCGAGAATTTCTTAACGGCGTGGTTGCGAACATTCGCCATCCCTTGCCGTCAAGGTTCCCGTGCCCGTGAGTCCGCCGCTGCTTTCCGTCGTCATCCCCGCCTTCAACGAGGAAGGCAACGTGCTGGACCTGCTGGCCGAAACGGTCGCGGCCCTGCGCGGCCGGCTTGCCTTCGAGGTGGTCTTCGTCGATGACGGCAGCCGCGACGGCACCCTGGCCCGGCTCCGGGGTGCGATGGCCACGACGCCCGAACTTCGCGTGCTGGCCCACGAACGCCAGGCCGGCCAGAGCACTGCCATCCGCAACGGGGTCAAGGCGGCGCGCGCACCCTGGGTCGCCACCCTCGACGGCGACGGCCAGAACGACCCGGCCGACCTGCCCAGGCTGCTGGCCGCGCGCGACGCCGGCCCGCCCGAGGTCAAGCTCTACGCCGGCTGGCGGGTCAATCGCCAGGACAGCGGCAGCAAGAAGTGGGCTTCGAAGTGGGCCAACGGCATCCGTTCGCGCCTGTTGCGCGACGCCACGCCCGACACCGGCTGCGGCACCAAGCTGTTCGAGCGGGCGGCCTTCCTGGACCTGCCGTATTTCGACCACATGCACCGCTACCTGCCGGCCCTGATGCAGCGCGCCGGCTGGCGCACGGTGAGCGTGCCTGTCAACCACCGGCCGCGCGGGGCCGGGACCTCGAAGTACACCAACCTGGGCCGCGCCCTGGTCGGCATCCGCGACCTGATGGGCGTGGCCTGGCTGATCGCCCGCAACCGGCGCACCGCCGTCCGGGAAGAAGAGGGACCCCGATGAACCTGGAAATCATGTGGCTGGACTGGACCGGCCTGCACGTGACGCCCTGGAAGCTGGTCGGCTACACCGGCGCACTGATGTTCGGCGGCCGCTGGGTGGTGCAGTTCTTCGCCTCCCGGCGTGCCGGCAAGCCGGTGATCCCGCGCGTCTTCTGGTACATGAGCCTGGTCGGGGCCCTGATGACCCTGAGCTACTTCCTGTTCTCGGCCAAGCAGGACTCCGTGGGGGTGCTGCAGAACCTCTTCCCCACCTTCACCGCCGCCTACAGCCTGTACCTCGACATCCGGCACCGGGGCTGGCACCGGGACCGGGCCGGCCCGTGAGCCCCTGTGGATAACTATTGCCCCGGGCCTGCCGGACGGGCATAATGCGCGGCTCGCTCCGCAATTGCCCTCAGGCCCTGGCCCCGGTAGTGCGATCCCGGCCCCTGGCGGAGCGTTCGCTGTATCCCGCATCGCATGCGCCTGCAGGCCCTCCGGCCCGCCGCGCGGGGCCGCCGCCGCCCGGGCTATGGGCGGCCAGTCCGACCCAGGAGTCACACAATGAGCCGAGTTTGCCAAGTTACCGGCAAGGGTGTGCAGAGCGGCAACAACGTCTCGCACGCCAACAACCGTACCCGCCGCCGTTTCCTTCCCAACCTGCACGAGCGCCGCTTCTGGGTCGCCTCGGAGAACCGTTGGGTGAAGCTGCGTGTTTCCATGCACGCCCTGCGCACCATCGACAAGAACGGCATCGATTCCGTCCTGGCCGAAATGCGCGCCCGCGGCGAAAAGATCTGAGGAGGACTGAACCATGGCATCCAAGCGCGACAAGATCCGTCTGACGTCTTCTGCTGGCACCGGTCATTTCTACACGACCGACAAGAACAAGAAGACCACCCCGAACAAGATGGAGATCAAGAAGTACGATCCCGTCGTTCGCAAGCACGTGATGTATAAGGAAGGCAAGATCAAGTAAGCCACGGCTTACCGGTAGGAGCGGCTTGAGCCGCGAAGCTTTCCAAAGAGAACCCGCCCACCGGCGGGTTTTCTTTTGCCTGGTTACCTGTAGGAGCGCCTTCAGGCGCGAATTTCTTCTTTGCCGAAGGCAAAGGCAAAGGCAAAAGATTCGCGCCTGAAGGCGCTCCTACAGGGGGGTGTCCAGGCGCAGGCCTAGCATGAAGATCCGGCCGGGGGCCGGCTCGAAGTAGCGGCCGTTGCCGTCGTTGACGATGACCGAGCCGATCACCTGGCGATCAAGCAGGTTGTCGAGGCGGGCCCAGGCGGTCCAGCGGCCGGCGGCATCCAGCCGGTGTTCGGCGCCCAGTCCGAGCAGGGCGTGACCGGGCGCGGCGGCGGTGTTGGCGTCGTCGGCGTAGAAGCGGCTGGTGGCGCGGGCCTCGAGCCACAGGTCGGTGCGCCCGTTGGCCTGCCAGCGCAGTTCGGCCCAGGCGAAACGGGCCGCGATGCCGGGTAGCCGTTTCCCGGCTTCGATGCGCGGGCCATCTGCACAGGGCGGCGCCGCGCAGCTGGGTACGTCGCGGCGGTAGCGGGCATCGAGCCAGGTGGCGCTGGCGGCCAGCGACCACGCCGGCGCCAGCGTCACCGCGGTCGAGACCTCCAGGCCGCGGCGACGGGTCAGCCCGGCATTGTCGAACACGGTGCGCCCGCCCTGGCTGGCGGCGACCACCAGCTCGTCGCGGGTGCTGGCCTGGAACAGCGCCACGTCTCCCCGCCAGCGCGGGCCCTGCCAGCGCAGCCCCAGCTCCACGTGCCGGCTCAGCGCGGGCTGCAGGGTGTTCAAGCCGCTGGCGCCGTCGCTGCGATAGGCCAGCTCGGAGAACGTCGGCGTTTCGAAGCCGCGGCCGGCGTTCGCGTACAGGCTGGCGCCCTCGCCGAGCCGGTACAGCACGCCCAGCACCGGCGAGACGCGGGAGTAGCTGCGCGCGCCGCTGTCGTCGGGATTGCCGGCCCGCACGTAGCGGTCGCGTGATTCAAAGCGCACGTCGCTGTGGCGCAGGCCGCCATTCACCCGCCACCGTTCGGTGGGCTGCCAGTCGACCTGCAGGTAGAGATCGTTGCCTCGCACGCCGTTGTCTTCGTCGCGGCGCAGGGCGCCGACCACGCCAAGCTGGTCGCCGAGGAAGTTCTCGTAGCCCCGTCGAAGCTCCTGCGCGCGCTCGTGGCTGGCGCCAGCCACCAGCGACAGCGTGGCCGAGGCCTGCCAACGCCAGCGCGCGTCGAGCCCGGCGTAGTCGCGGTCGAGGTCGATCACGCCGCCACCGGAGCCCGGGCTGGCCTGCACGAATACCGGGATAGACAGCACCTGGAAGGTCTGCCGGCGACCCGTGTAGGCGACCAGGGCCAGCCCGTGGGCATCCCCCACGGCCTGCGCGAGGCGCGCGCCAAGCTGCTGTTGCGAGACGGTCTTGCGGGTGTCGAAGAGCCGGGCGCCCTGGCTGGCGGCGCGTCGATTGCCCGCCAGCTGCGCCGCGGTCAGGCCCTGGGGATCGTCGGCGGCCAGCTCCAGGTGGTTGGCGAGCAGCGTCCAGTCGCCACCGAGTGCGGTTTCGCCCTGCAGTTGCAGCTGGGCGCCGTCGCGGCGCCAGGCCGAATGCTCTCGGTACCCGTCGGCGGACGCACGCTGCAGGTCCAGGCGCATCCCGGTGTGCGTCGCCACCGGTCCGCGCCAGGACGCCGAGGCGCGCCACAGGCCGTCGGAGCCAAGCAGGCCCTCGGCGCCGGCTTCGGGGCTGGCCGGCGGCGGTCGGCTGAAGACGGAGACGACGCCGCCGCTGGAATTGCCGTACAGCACCGAAAACGGGCCGCGCAGCACCTCGATGCGTTCGGCCGCCGGCAGCAGGAAGTGCGAGACCTGGCCCTGGCCGTCGGGCATCGTCGCCGGGATGCCGTCGGCGTAGAGCCGGACACCACGCACACCGAAGCTGGCCCGCGCCCCGAAACCGCGGATCGAGAGCTGCAGGTCCTGGGCCTGGTTCTGCCGCTCCCGCACGACCAGGCCGGGAATGCGCGGCAGCGATTCGGCGAGGGAAAGCGCGGGACGGCCACCGCGCAAGTCGTCCGCGTCGAGCACGCTGATCGCGGCGGGCACCTGCAGCCTCGGCAGGAGCTGGCGGGTCGCGGTGACCACCAGGGGCTCGAGCTGCACGGCCGGGGACTGCGATGCAGGCGCCGGCTCCTGGCCGGCGGCCGGGCCGGCACCCGCCAGCGCCACCAGCGCTGGCAGCAGCAGGCCCGGCCGCGCGATCACAGCTGCGAACGCAGGGGAATCACCACCGTCTCCATGAACTTTTCGGTCCAGGGACGCTGCTCCCACTTTTGATAGTCGTAGGTTTCGGTCTGGCGCATGTCGCGCTCGAACACCTCGGTCATCGCCAGCGCGAATTCGCGGTCATAAACATTCAGGCTGGCTTCGTCGTTGAGCTGGAAGCTGCGCTCGTCGAAGTTGGTCGAACCCACCGACACCATGAAGTTGTCCACGATGATCATCTTCACGTGCATCATCGTCGAGTTGTATTCGTAGACCTCGGCGCCGGCCTCGAGCAAGGGACCCCAGAGCTTCTTGGACGCGATGCGCACGACTTCCGAATCGATGTGTTCGCCAGGCACCAGCACGCGCACCTTCACGCCGCGCTCGATCGCGGCCTGCATGGCCTGGACCGCCAGTTCGTCCGGCACGAAATAGGACGCGTGGATGTCGATGGATTGTTCGGCCGCGGCGATCGCCATCAGGTACATCAGGTGCATGGTCGCGCCGCCGCCCACGGGCGAACTGACGAAGAGCTGCGCATCCATCCCGCCGGCTTCCGGTTGCGGCGGGAAGTAGAGCTCGCCGTGCAGCACCTCGCCGGTGGTCTTGATCCAGTTGTCGTTGAAGGCCGCCTGCATCTGCGACACCACCGGACCGCGCACCCCGAAATGCATGTCGCGCCAGTGCTCGGGATCCTGGGCGTCGCCCGCCCAGATGTCGGCGATGCCGACCCCGCCGGTGAAACCGTGCTCGCCGTCCACGACCAGCAGCTTGCGATGGGTGCGGTTGTTGATGCGGCTCAGCGTGTACCACTCCAGCGGCCGGTACAGCTCGACCCGGACGCCGGCCTCCTGCATCGTCGCCAGCAGTTGCTCGTCCATCTTCAGGCCGCCGACCCAATCGATGATGACGTTGACCTTGACGCCCGCCCGCGCCCGTTCGGCGAAGGCCTCGGCGAACTCGCCGCCGACATCGCCCGACCAGTAGATATAGGTTTCGAAGTTGATCGAGTGCTCGGCGGAACGGATGGCGTCGAGCATCGCCGGGAAGATCTCCACGCCGTTGTTGTAGGCGACCACGTGGTTGCCGCCGACCACCGAGGGCCCCAGCAGCGAACCCACCTCGCGACGGAACTGGCTGCTGCCAACGCCATGGAGGTGTTCGATCTTGCGTTCGAGCTGCTTGTCCGGCACGTCGAAATTGGCGACCACCGCGAGCGTCGCGATCGTGGCGGCGACGGTCAGCAGCACCCATTTGAGTCGCCGACGTTTCCTGGCATCCATTCGGGCGCCCCTGCTCCGGAGTAGGACCCCAGTGTGCCAGCCCGAGCCGCCGCCACGCGACCGCCCCTGGCCGCCGCGGTTCAGTTCCGTCGGGTGGCAGACCGGCCTGGGCGTGGACGCGGCCTCTGGACGTGGCTGCGCCGCGAGGGCCGGTTCACGGCTGGCGAGGGTGGTCGGCCTGCGAAAGCGCCCGTTCCGGTGGACCGAACAGCTGGCCCAGGCGGGCCTTCGGTCCGCGCGCACGCCAGGTGTCGCGCAGCATGTCGCCCCATTCGTGGAAAGTGAGCACCAGCGGGTTGTGGCTGCGCACCGGCTTGACCAGGCCGTAGCGACAGGGCTCGGAGGCGTCTTCTGCCTCGAAAGTGCCGAAGAGCTTGTCCCAGACGATCAGCACGCCGGCGTAGTTGCGGTCGATGTAGCGACCGTTGCTGGCGTGGTGCACGCGGTGATGCGACGGCGTGTTGAAAACATGCTCTAGCCAGCCCAGCCGGCCCACCGCCTGGGTGTGCACGAAAAACTGGAAGGCCAGGTTGATCGCCACCACCAGCACGATGTGCGTCGGCGAAAAGCCCAGCCAGGCCAGCGGCAGCCAGAACAGCCACATGCCGGAGATCGGGTAGGTGATCGATTGCCGGAAGGCCGTGGACAGGTTCAGTCGTTCGGACGAATGGTGGGTGACGTGCGACGCCCAACACCAGCGGATGCGGTGCGCGGCGCGATGGAACCAGTAGTAGCAAAAGTCCTGTGCGACAAAGAGCAGCGCGATCGTCCACCACGTCGTCGGGATCTCGAATAGCCGGAACTGGTGCAGCCACCAGAACACCCCGATCAGTGCCAGCCAGGCCAGCGCATCGGCGCCCTGGTGCATCAGGGCCAGCGCCGCGTTGGAGAATGTATCGCGCCAGCTGTACATGGCCGGCTGCCGCTGCCGCCAGTACCAGGCCTCCCAGATGACGAACCCCAGGAAGACCGGCGCCAGCGCCAGGAGCAGCCATTCGCCCATCAGGGCGCGGCCGCCACCGGGGCTTCGAGGGCGCGGGCCATGTTCTTCAGGCAGCGGTGCATGGCCCGGCGCATGAACAGGTGCAGGACGATGACCGCCACCGGCGCCAGCCAGCGCTTGGCGAGGGTGAACTCGTAGTCCCAGCGCACCCGCGAGCCGAATTCATGGCCGCTGAAATACCACATCGCCTCGCCCTGCCGGACCAGCCAGGCCATGGGCGGGCGGAAGCCGGTGAGCGTGTAGCCGTGGCTCACCGGCGGATCGTAGGCGATGACCCGTTCAGTGAGCACGGTTCCGTCCACCAGGTGCACGCGGCGCTGGCTGCCCACGTCCAGGTCGGAATGCAGGCGGATGCCGCTGATGCCGCGCACCGGGCCAAAGCCAGTGAAAAACACCGGGAACTTGTCCGGATTGGTCGCCAGTTCGAAGGCGACGTCGGGGGTGCAGGGCAGGCTGCGTTCGGCGGAAACGGTCAGGCGCATGCGCTGATTTTACCCGGCGCGGCCGGAGTGTCCACGACCCGAGCGGGGAGAAGCGTCGGGACTGAAGTCCCTCCCACAGCAGCCTGCCTCTGTGGGAGGGACTTCAGTCCCGACAGGGCGACCAGCGCTAGACTGCCCTCCAGTCCCCCGGGAGCCTGGCGATGTCCGAGACCATCTACGACGCCCTGCGTGAAAGCCACGAAACCCAGCGGTCGCTGTGCCGCCGCCTGCTGCGCACCAGTGCCCGCGGCGACGACCGGCAGCGGCTCTTCACCGAACTGCGCATCGAACTGGCCGCCCACGCCGCCGCCGAGGAACGCTACCTCTACGTCCCGATGCTGATGCACGACGGCGGCCTGGACGCCTCCCGCCACGCCCTGCATGAACACCACGAGATCGACGAACTGGTCGAAAAGCTGCAGGAAGGCAAACCGTCCGACCGCGGCTGGATGAACACCGCCCGCGCCCTCTCCCACCAGGTGCACCACCACCTGCGCGAAGAGGAAAAGAAGTTCTTCCAGGTCTCGGGCAAGCTGCTCACCGACGCCCAGAAGACCAAGCTGGCCGGCCAGTACCGTCGCGACATCAAGCGCATGCGCAAGAAGCTGGCAGTGGCCTGACCTGCACCCGCCGGCAGGGGCCGGCGTGCGGCACGCAAGGTCGTGCCGTGGGTTTTCCGGGACTAATCGCCGGTGGCGCGGGTGCGCAGTTCGAGCGCGCTGGTGAACACCCTCCCGGCGCCGCTGAGCGGGTCGACGAACGCCAGCTGTCGCGCCAGCAGCTGCATTGGCGCGCGGTAATCGCCTGGCTCGCGGCGACAAACGACGGGATACAGGTCGTCGTTGACGATCGGCGCCCCCAGCGCAGCCATATGCACGCGCAGCTGGTGTTTGCGGCCGGTGATCGGCTCCAGGCGATAGCGCCACAAGTCCCCGGCCCTTTCCATAACCTGGATCCGGGTTTCGCTGTTCGCCGCCCCATCGGTCTCGCGCATGCGGAAGAATGGTTCGCCGGCGACCAGGCGGCTCGACCTCACCCGCGGGAACGCCAGGCCCGGCAGGGCCGGCGCGATCGCCTCGTAGGTTTTGTGCATGCCGCGTTGGCGAAAAAGCGCCTGGTATCGCCCGCGGCTTCGCGGGTGGGTTGAAAACAGCACCACGCCGGCCGTGTCCCGGTCTATCCGGTGCAGCGGCGCCAGCTCGGTGTTGCCGGTTCGGCGGACCAGGCGTCCCAGCAGGGTTTCATGGACGTGCCCCCCGGCCGGCGTGACCGGCAGGAAGTGGGGCTTGTCGGCCACCAGCAGGTCATCGTCAAGGTGCAGGATGTTTTCTTCGAAAGGAATCGCCACCTCGTCCGCGACCTCGCGGTAGTAGTGCACCTCCAACCCGACCCGGAACGGCGAGTCCGGCGTCAATGCTTCGCCGCCGCCGTCGACGACGCGCCCGCGGGCCATCCGCGCCAGCCACTGGGCACGGGAAACGGATGGAAATCGGTCACAGAGGCAGTCGAGCACCGAGTTCCAGGCGCCCGGCGGCAACTGCAGGGTACTGGCGGCCAGGCCATCGATGTTGGGAGGTCGCTTCTGCACGGCGGCAGTGTGACAGCGACGCGCCAGCCTGCGCCAATCAGACGCTGCGACGGTGGGCCCGCTTCTCGACGTACATGGCCTGGTCCGCCGCGTGCAGCAGCTGCGACAAGCTCGACGACGAGTCCGGCGTGGTCGCCATGCCGAAGCTTGCCGAGATCGTCAGCCCCAGCGGTTCCAGCGGCGTCGCGGCAAGCTGCTCGCGCAGGTCGTGCACGATGGCGCGCGTCTGGTCCTCGTCGGTGCCGGGAAGAAAGATCGCGAACTCGTCGCCGCTCAGGCGTCCCATGCAGTCGCTGGCCCGCAGGCGGGCCTTGCAGTGCTTGACCAGATCGCGCAGCGCGATATCGCCCGCAGCGTGCCCGTGGGTGTCGTTGAGCTCCTTGAGCCGGTCCATGTCCAGCATGATGATCGAGCAGGGCTGGTTGCGGCGCTGGCCTTTCGCCAGCCCGATGGCGGCACGGTCTTCGAAACAGGTCCGGCTCAGCGCGCCGGTCAGGCCATCGTGGCTGACCTGGTCGCGCAGTCGTTCATTGGCCGCGTACAGCGCGGGCGCCGCGAGGCTCAGGTAGGTATTGGCCGCCAGGCTGACCGCGGCGAACTGCAGGATCAGCGCGTCGTCGCCCACCTGCACCGCGGCCGCCGCGCCCACCGTGAGCAGGCTGAAGCCCAGCACGCCCAGCTGCGTGGTCGCCAGGTTTTCGGTGTGCACGATCCAAAGCTGCAGCACGACGGGGAGCACCAGCATCACCAGCAAGGCGCGGCTGTTGGACAGTTCATGGTAGCCAGCCAGGACCGCCAGGGTGACGGCCAGCAGCACCGCGAGCTTCCCTACCGCCGACCGCCGGAATCGCCAGGGGCCCCACTCGAAAGGCGGGAAGCGCCGCACCTCGCTGCTGCCGACGGCCCAACGCAGCATGAGGGCAAGCGCAGGCGCCAGGGTCACCAGCGCCGCGTAGTCGCCGATCCACCAGGCGGCGGCCACCTCGAACAGGTCCGGGGCATCGAGCAGTTCGGTTTGCTGCAGTCCCAGCACGCCGAAGCTGGCGGCCAGCGCGGCGCCCACCGCGCCAAGCAGCAGGAATTCGGTGACGGCGCGAAGCGTGAATTCAGCCTGTTCGAATCGGGCCAGGCGCCGCAGGGTCATCGCCGGCAGGGCGTAGGCGCCGGTGTGGATCAGGGCGAAGACCAGGCTCGACGAGGCCACGACGTCCAGCCGCACCGCGCCGCCGTTCGCGCCCGCGGTTTCAGTGAGGTAGGTGGCCACGGCGCAGGCGACGAAGATGGCGGGCGCGGCGCGCCAGCCCAGGCAAAAGAGGCTGGCGAAGGTGACCGCCGCCGGTGGAAACCACAGGCTGGCATGCGGTGCGTGCTCGAGCGCCGCGGCCAGCAGGAAGCTGCCCAGCCAGAGCACCACCAGCAGCGGCTGCAGCAGCCAGAACCGCCCCGTCTGGCCAGGCGGCGTCAGTTGTTGCGATGTTGTCATCAAGACTCCTCGCCTGAATCCTAGCGAACTGGCCGCTGCAGGTGTGCATGAATCGCCGGCGGCGCCGTGCGAAATCCCGCTGGAGTCAGAGACTGGGGTCGCGCCAGTTGGCGACCGGCAGCATCCAGCCTCGCCGGATCGCGAGGTAGCGCAGCACGAAACAGGCGAAGGCGGCGACCAGGGCGGTCGGCGCCGGCGGCAGCTCCAACCAGCTGCCGATTGCAAGCAGTACGGCGCCCAGCAGGGCGGCCACGGCGTAGAGCTCGCGCCTTTGCAGCACGGCGGGAATTTCAGTCACCAGCAGGTCACGCGCCATGCCGCCGCCGATACCCGAGATCATGCCCAGCAGCACCGCGCCCACGGGGTGGATGCCAAAGGCCAGGGCTTTGCTGGTGCCGGCCACGGCGAACAGCGCCAGGCCGACCGCGTCGAACATCTGCACGGGGTTGCGGACCCGTTCGACCTGCTCATAGCCGAAAAAGGTGACGACGCCGGCCGCCATGGCCGTGGCCAGGTAACGCCAGTCGCCGAAAGCCGCTGGCGGGTGCGCACCGATGACCAGATCGCGGAAGATGCCGCCGGCCGTGGCGGCGGCGAAGGCCAGCGTGAGCACGCCGAACAGGTCCAGGCGCTTGCGCACGCCCAGGGTCGCGCCGCTGATCGCGAACGCGAAGGTGCCTACGAGGTCGAGCGTCGATAGCAGGAGAGGTGTCATTGAGCCTCGGTGATTGCCCCGCCGGGTCGCCTGGGCTGTTCAGGCAGTCGGCCAGGCCGGCAGTCTACCCAAGGCGGCCTTGGGTCCATCGAAAAGAAAAAGTCTCATCTGCCGCAATCTGAACGTGAAGTCCCGGTCGCGATGGCACAATCGCGCGCAATGAGCCGACCCCCTCTCCTCTGCCTCCTCGCCGCCCTGGCGATATCTCCCCTGGCAACTGCCCAGGTACGGTTTATTCCGGGGGCACATCTCGCCCACGAAGGAACGGACGTCATCGTAGCGGGCGACTTCGATGGCGATGGCCGCCGGGATCTTGCCATGCTGGACCACGACCAGCGAGTGGTTCTGCAACTGCAATCCACCGTGGGCACCTTCACCGCGACGCCGCTGGTCGTCCCGGGATTCCAGCCGTGGCCGTTGGGGCCGCTTCCGCTCATGGCGGCGGGCGACTTCAACGAGGACGGTCGCGATGACCTGGTGTTCGCCGGCGAGGGCGGCTGGCGGATGCTGCTTTCGCAGCCCAACGGTCATTGGATGGTGCGCCAGCCGGCAGCCAACCCGCATGTGGGTGTGTCGGCGCCGCTGGTTGTCGACATCGACCGGGACGGCCACCTGGACCTGATCCAGGCCCAACAACTGGCCGGATATCCGGGCTCCAGTCATCTGATCGGTTCGGCCCTGCACCTCTACTTCGGCGATGGCGAGGGAAGGCTGGTACAGCGGGGCGTGATCGATGCCGGCCGGGCAAACTTCAACGGCATCGTGGCGGGCCATTTCAATGCAGACCCCTTTGTCGACATCGCCACGCTTGAGAGCGGCCCCTACCAGGGCGATCCGATGTACCTGGTCCTGCGCTACGGCTACGGGGGCAGCGCGTTCTCGGCGCCCGTGCGGGTACGCGACCAATCCGTTGGCATCGCTGCCGGTGACTTCAATGGCGACGGCCGTACCGATCTGGTCACCGGTGGGCCACCGAATCTGGCCCAGGTCCGCCTGAAACAGTACCTGCAGCTGCCAGGTGGCGTAATGGACCAGCCCCGGTCGCTGCCCATGGCCGGCTCGGTGCGCTCGCTGCAGCGACTTGACGCAGACGGCGACGGCCAGGATGACCTGGTCACGATCGCGGACAACGTGTCCGTGGTCAGCGGCCGGGTCTGGCTGCTGTCCTACCAGCAGCGCGACGGCCGGCTCCAGATTCCCGAGCAGATGGCCGCGTCGCAAAACAGCTATCCACCTACTTCGCCAGACAGCCGCACGCTGACGGTTGGTGACTTCGATGGCGACGGCTTCGACGATGTGGCGGAAGCCACCATCGCAGGCGTTCAACTGCACCTCGCCCGCCCGCAACAGCCGACCGGCAACGGCACGCCTCCCCTGGCCCCCGTGATCACCGGCGTCGAAACCGAAGAGGGCTCGTCCTGGGCAACGCTGACGGTATCGCGGCCAAGCGCCGACGGCGGGTTACCGATCCTGGGCTACCGCGTCATCACCACGCCGGCCGGCTACTTCGTGCCGCCGGTGACCGCACCTGCCGGCAATGCGCCGTTCGAAATCCATCTGGAAGGGTTGCCCCAGGGCATCACGTACCAGGTACAGGTCCAAGCCTTCAATACTGCGGGCGCAGGTGCGCTTTCGGCACCGGTGCCGGTGACGGCTGTGCCTTACCGGGACCTGCGCATCAACGAATACAACTTCCTGCCCGAGGGTGACGAAGGTCCGGTCGTCCACCACATTCCCGTTCGCCTGAGCTGGCCCGCCGGACCCGGTGGCGTGCGGTTCGATGTGGAATCGATTTCCACGTCGGCAAGCGAGGCGGTTCCCGGCGTCCATTACGAGCCGGTATCGCTGCAGGGTGTGCTGATCCCGGAAGGCCAGACCGAGACGTCGGTCCCGGTGACCATCATCGGCAACCGGGAGCCGGGACCAACACGCACCTTTATTCTGCGCGTGGACAACGTCACCGGAGGCTGGGGCAACAGCCACCTGGCGTGGGTGCACATCCAGAGCGAAGAAGAACCGGAACGCTATCCCGTCCTCTATGGCCTCGTCGGCCAGGTGGTGGAAGGCAACAGTGGGCAACAGCTGGTGCCGGTACGGTTCGAGTTCGACAAGCCTCTCAGCGCACCGGTGGTGGTCGGAGTCCATACCAACGACCCGCCGGACTACATGTCTTTCGTGGCGATCCCCCCGGCCGACTACGACGCGATCACGATCCCCAACTTCACCCTTCCGGCGGGCGCCACGGGCGGGACGATCCACATTCCAGTCAATGGGGATACGCTGGAGGAGCCCGACGAATTTATGATGATCCTGTTCTACGTCGTCTCCGGCCCGGCGATCATCGCGCCCAATGGTGGCAATTACGCCATGACGGTGATCTGGGACGACGACCGGACCCATCCGGCACTTCATGCCCGTCCGGATCGCATCGTGATTGCGCAGAATCGACCGGTTACGTTCAGTGTGCTGACGAACGACGTATACGTGGATGAGCGAACCCTCTCGCCGCAGATGCCGTTCACCGAGCCAGATGTCGGCGACCTGCACTTCATCCCCAACGTTTTCGGCACCATCGCGGACGATCAACTGGCGTTCCGGCCTGTTCCTGGCCGGGTGGGCATCTATCGCCATCTTTATGGCCTGTGCGAGCAGGCGATGTACAGCCGGCGTTGTGCGGAAGCCGAGATCGAGTTCGTCATCCGTCCCTTGCCCGAGGAGTCCGTCACCCTGGATGTGGCAAGCGCCGCCGGCCACCAGGACATCCTGCTCGATGGCCTGCAGGCCATGCCCGGCGCACGCTTCGAAGCGACGTCGATCCAGCGGCCGGTTCCCTACGAGGTGGTGCTGGCGGGAGACGCGAACCCGCTCTCGCCCTGGGACGATCCGGCGGGCACCGGCTCGTCGGTGTTTACCTTGGCAAGGCCGCAGGACAACCAGCCGCGCCGTTGGCGCGTGTTGGTGGACGCGACGACTCAGGGGGCCGGCGACGTGGACCTGTACATGGGCCTGGACAGCGACCGGGATGGTGTCGCCGACGAAAGCGAGTTGGTGTGCACTGCCGCCATGGTCCCTTCGGGTGAAAGCTGCGAACTCGACATCACCCAGCCTGGCGATGCCGCGCTGTCGTATTGGGTGATGCTGCACAACCGGGGCGCCGCACCGCTACCAGCGCGCGCCGAGGTTTCCGCGGTGCGCGTGGACACGCCGAGCGACGGCAGTTTGGTCGCGACTGGCCCCGGTCAACTGCGCGAAGGCGAACACTTCGCGCTCCGCATGGCCTGGAACGCGGCCGGGTTCCTTCCCGGTGAACGTCGTGTCGGATACCTGCGTGTGCGGCGCGACAGCGAGGATCCTGGTGAGTTGGTCCCGGTGCGACTGACGCGCTCGCCGTCACCCGGGCCCGATACGCCCCTCGCACTGTCCAACACACGACCCACGTCGTTCCGATTGCCGCCCGGCGCCACCCATCGTCGGATTCTGGTGGATGTGCCGCAGGGCGCGTCGAGCCTGGCCGTCCAGACACGCAGCATGGCGGAGGTCGACCTGTACCTGGTTCCCGCCGGCATCGGCTCGTCTCCGCGGATCGAGGATGCGCCGCCGCTCACCGCAGCCGTAGCCTCTTCGCGTCGGGTGGGGGGCGACGAGGACGTCGTGGTCTACGCTCCCGCGCCGGGGCGCTGGTATGCGGTGGTCCAAAACAAGGGCAACGCCGCGGCTTCCGTTGACATTACCGCCACCATGACGGCGGCGGCGCCGGTCGTGCGCTCGGGCAGCTATTTCAATCCTGACCGTGGTGGCCACGGACTGGTGCTGTACCCCGCCGCCGATCAGCAGGTCGGGCTCTGGTACACCTACTTCCAGGACGGCAGCCCAACCTGGCTCTATCTGCAGGCGCCGGCGCCGGGTCCAGACGGCCTGTGGACGGCGCCGATCTACCGCACTGCCTGGAATGGCAATGCGCAACAGCTTGCCCAGGTGGGTCAAGCCACGATCACACCCACCGGGCCGGATGCGTTCACGTATACCTGGACGCTCGATGGTGAAACGGGCTCGGAGCCGCTGCGTTCCCTGGGCCGGGGCTGTCCTAACCTGGGCGGCGCACCACTGGACGCCAGTTCGCACTGGTTCGATGCCAACCGTGCAGGCACGGGTTACAGCGTGCAGCTGTGGCCGGATTACGAGATGCACCTGGCCTTCATCTATGACGCGCAGGGCGTCCCGCGTTTCCTGATCGCGGAAGGTCCGGGGTTCGGTGGCGCCACTCGCTCCCTGGTGCTCGAACAGCTCCAGGGTTTCTGCCCGCTATGCACGCGGAACGGCCCTCCCGCGCGACGCCCGGTCGGTACGTATTCACGGGCGTTTGGCAGCGGGACCATGCAGGTGGGCATCGACGGGCTGTATGCGCCGAGGGTTCCGGGGTGGTGGAGCGCCTTGGACACGGCGCGCCCGCTCGGCGGTTCCGGGACCATGCAGGGATGCGCACCCTGAGGCCACGCGCGGATCCGGGCGGTTTTCGGATCCTGTGGGTTCGGGCCCTGGCCGGGTGGGCGTTCAAAGCGTGCGCGTGACCTCGCCGCCCATTTCGGCAAGCAGCGCCGCGGCCTGGTCGGCCTGTTCGGACGACAGCGCGTGCACCACCAGCGTGGTCTGGCCCTTGGTCATCGCATCGCGGGTGGCCAGGACGTAAGGGTCGTGGTCGGGCCTGAGCGCAACCAGGCCGCCGAGCATGAGGCCGAGCATGCCGCCGAAGAACACCAGCACGAAAGCCGAAGGCCAGGGCGAAGCGACCACGAGTTGCACGCCCAGCGACAGCATCACGGCGAACGCGATGCCGCCCACGGCAAGGCCGGCAAGTCCCAGCCAAAGATGGGCGACAAGGAGGGTGCGGAAGATGCCGCCACCTTCCGGCTCGAGGGCGATGCCCGGATGTCGTTCCCCGGGTTTGACGACCTTGAGCTGCGTGGTTTCCAGGCTGGTCTGGTCGACCAGCACGATGACGGCGGCGCGGGCGGTGGCTTCACTTTCGAAGGCCGCGGCGAGTTTGCTGTTGGACACCTCGCCAGTGAGGGGAAGATCGGACATGGCGGGAACTCCGTAAGGCTCGCGATCATCCTGCCAGCCCGCCCAAGGACGGGGGTGACCCTGCCCTGACTACGGTCCCGGACGGCGCAATTTGCCCCGCTTTACTGCGAAATGCATGAGCAGACCCACGGCGACGGCCACCACCACCAGCGTCACCAGCGAATTCTCCGGTCCGAACACACCGCCGGTCAGCCAGTCGGCGCCGCGGTACTCGGTCAGCACCGGTGCGGACGCCCGCCATTCATCGATACCCGACAGCGGCACGCCGCTGCACAGGATGGTGAAGTTCCAGGCGAAATGGTTCAGGCCGCATATCCACAGATTGCGAAAGTGCACGAACACCAGGGCCCACAGCGCGCCCAGCAAGGTGACCGAAAAAACCGTGGCCACCATGTCCCAGGCGCTGCCATTGACCGCGAAGACGTTCTCCAGGTGGACCAGGCCGAAGACCACGGCCTGCAGCCAGAGCGCCGGGACCGTTCCCCAGGCGGTTTCCAGGGTCTGGAACAGGACGCCCCGATAGACCAGTTCTTCGAGCATCGCGGCCACCAGCAGGAAGCCGGCGACTTCCAGCAGGCCCCACTGCCATCCCTGGTGCGCGGTGACGACATAAATGCCGAAAGCGAACAGCGGCACCAGTGCGAGCCCGATCAGCGCCGCCCCGGCCAGGCCGCCCAACGCGACCCCGGCCAGCGCCGGGCGCAGTTCGGTGACCGGGCGCTTCCGGAAGTAGCGGACGTAGATCCAATAGCCCAGCACCGCGCTGGCAAGCGTGCCCAACCGCTTGAGCTGCGTCGCCAGCACCGGGTCCGGATCGAAGGTCCAGAGCAGGGCGGGAAACAGCAGCGCCCGGAACACGAGCGCCGTGCCGATGATCGCCGCCATCGCCAGCAGCAGCTGGCCCAGGACCTTCAAGAGCCGACGAAACTGGGCCATGGCCGGCATCAGCGGACCTGGCGCTCGTTCACCAGCGACTCGACCACGGCCGGGTCGGCCAGTGTCGAGGTATCGCCCAGCGCACCGCGGTCGACGCCGTCGGGCCCGGCCTCGGCGATCTTGCGCAGGATGCGGCGCATGATCTTGCCGCTGCGGGTCTTGGGCAGCCCGGGCGCCCACTGCAGCCAGTCGGGCGCGGCGATCGGGCCGATGTCCTTTCGCACGTGCGCCACCAGTTCCTTGCGCAGTTCCTCGCTGGGCTCGATGCCAGCCTTGAGCGTGACATAGGCATAGATGCCCTGGCCCTTGATGTCGTGCGGCGCGCCGACCACCGCCGCCTCCGCCACCGCCGGGTGGCCGACCAGCGCGCTCTCGACTTCCGCGGTGCCCATGCGATGACCGGATACGTTGATCACGTCGTCGACGCGGCCGGTGATCCAGTAATAACCGTCGTCATCGCGGCGGCAGCCGTCGCCGGTGAAGTAGTAGCCCGGATAGGTCTTGAAATAGGTGTCGATGAATCGCGGGTGGTCGCCGTAGACGGTGCGCATCTGGCCGGGCCAGGAATCAGCCAGCACCAGGTTGCCTTCGGCGGCGCCTTCGAGACGTTTGCCTTCGGCGTCGACCAGGACCGGCTGCACGCCGAAGAACGGCAGGGTCGCGGAGCCGGGCTTGGCCGGGATGGCGCCGGGCAGCGGGGAAATCAGGATGCCGCCGGTCTCGGTTTGCCACCAGGTGTCGACGATGGGGCAGCGTCCGTCGCCGACGACGCGGTGGTACCACTCCCAGGCTTCGGGATTGATCGGCTCACCGACCGTGCCGAGCAGGCGCAGGGACCGGCGCGCGTGTTTTTTCACCGGACCGTCGCCCTCGCGCATCAGCGCGCGGATGGCGGTGGGCGCGGTGTAGAAGATCGTCACCTGGTGGCGGTCGCAGACCTCCCAGAACCGGCCCGGGTCGGGATAGGTCGGCACGCCTTCGAACATCACCGTGGTGGCGCCGTTGGCCAGCGGGCCATAAACCACGTAGCTGTGGCCGGTGACCCAGCCAACGTCGGCGGTGCACCAGAAGACGTCGTCCTGCTTGAGGTCGAACACGCATTCATGGGTGTAGCTGGCCCAGACCAGGTAGCCGCCGCTGGTGTGCAGCACGCCCTTGGGTTTGCCGGTGCTGCCCGAGGTGTAGAGGATGAACAGCGGGTCTTCGGCGTTCATCGGCTGGGCGTCGTGGGTGGCCGGCTGGGCGTCCACGACCGCGTCGTACCAGCGGTCGCGCGGCATCTGCATCGGCACGCCGCCGCCGGTGTGGCGCACGACCAGGACGGTTTCGACGCTGTTGGTGCCGGGTTTGCCCAGGGCCTCGTCGACGTTGGCCTTGAGCGGGATGGCCTTGCCGCCGCGCAGGCCTTCATCGGCGGTGATCACCAGCTTGCTGGAACAATCCGCGATGCGGTTGGCGATCGAGTCGGGCGAGAAGCCACCGAAGACCACCGAATGGATCGCACCGATGCGGGCGCAGGCCAGCATGGCCACGGCGGCTTCCGGAATCATCGGCAGGTAGAGGGTGATGCGGTCGCCCTTGACCACGCCCAGGGCTTGCAGGGCATTGGCCAGCTGGCAGACGCTGGCGTGCAGCTCGCGGTAGCTGATGCGGCGCGGCGCCGCCTTGGGGTCGTCGGGCTCCCAGATGATGGCGGTCTTGTCGCCCCGCTCGGCCAGGTGCCGGTCCAGGCAGTTGGCGGCGACGTTGAGTTCGCCGTCGGCGAACCAGCGGATGTGGAAGTCCCCGAGCTCGTAGCTGGTGTCCTTGGCCCGGGTGAAGGGTTTCATCCAGGCCAGGCGCTGGCCGTGGCGGCGCCAGTAGGTCTCGGGGTCGTGAACGGACTCGGCGTAACCACGCTCGTAGTCTTCGCGACGCAGGTTGGCGGCGGCTTCGAAAGCCGGCGGGGCGGGAACGAGACGGTCGGACATGAAGGCTCCTGCGGGTTCGCGGCGCGGGGACACCGCCAAGATTACCCGCCTGCGCACAAGGGCAGCCAACCCCCCTCTGTAGGAGCGCCTTCAGGCGCGAAGTTGCTCTTGGCCGAAGGCCAAGCAAAGATTCGCGCCTGAAGGCGCTCCTACAGGGAAGCGTGTCACCAGTCGGTAGGGCGGTAGTCCTTCAGGAACTGGCCCCAGACGTGGGTACCGGTGTTGAAGCCGTCGATGATCGGGTCGACGATGCGGGCGGCGCCATCGACGATGTCCAGCGGCGGGTGGAAGCGCTCTTCCCTGGTCTTGCGCGCCGCGATCTCGACCGGGTCTTCGTCGGTGATCCAGCCGGTATCCACCGCATTCATGTGGATGCCGTCGCCGTGGTAATCGGCGGCGGAGGTGCGCGTCATCATGTTCAGCGCGGCCTTGGCCATGTTGGTGTGCGGGTGCCGGGTGGTCTTGAAGTTGCGGTAGAACTGCCCCTCCATCGCCGAGACGTTCACCACGTGCTTGTCGCGTTCGGGCGTGCGCAGCATCAGCGGCTTCAGGCGCGCGTTGATCAGGAAGGGCGCGATGGCGTTCACCAGCTGCACTTCCAGCAGCTCCACCGACGGCACTTCGTGCAGCTGCAGGCGCCAGGAATTGCGGCCACGCAGGTCCACCTGCTGCAGGTCCTGGTCCAGGCGGCCTTCCGGGAACAGATGCTGCTGGCCCAGCAGCTCCTCGGCCAACAGCGGCACCTGGGACAGCTCGGCGGCGCGGGTGATGCCCGGGGCATGCACGCCGTGCGCCAGCACCTTGGCGTCGGGCACCAGGTCGTAGCCGCGCAGGCCTTCGTAGCTGCCCAGCAGGCCGCGCACGTGTTCGGGCATGTCGGCGCTGGCGGCGGTTTCGCCGGCGATCATGTGTGCGTAGAAGGCCGGCGGGCGGCGCACGGTCTGGCAGGCGTTGTTGATGATGAAGTCCAGGCGCTCGCGGGTGGCCAGCAAGGTCTGGCAGAAGGCCTCGACGCTGGGCGTGTGGCGCAGGTCCAGGCCGAACACCTCGAGCCGGTGGCCCCAGTCACCGAAATCCGGCTCGGCGGCATAACGCGCGGCCGAGTCACGCGGGAAACGCGTGGTGACGATGAGCGAGGCGCCGGCGCGCAGCAGCTTCAGGCCGGCCTGGTAGCCGATCTTGACCCGGCCGCCGGTGAGCAGCGCGACGCGGCCGCTGAGGTCCGCGGTTTCGGTGCGCTTGTGGAAGTTGAACTCGGCGCAGGCCGGGCACATCTGGTCGTAGAAGTGATGGATGCGCGTGTACTTTTCCTTGCACACGTAGCAGTGCTGCGGCTCGATCGTTTCGCGCGCGGGGTCGTCGGTGATGTTGTCCACCGGCTGCTTGGACGGCGGGAAGTAGTTGGGCGTCTGGAACACCGGCTTGCTGCGCAGTTCGCGGATGCCGGTGGCGTTGAGCACGGCGTCGTCGTGCGCGTTGCGCTCCTTGACGACCGCGCGCCTGGCCTCGCGGCGGCGCTTGCGATGGTCGATCGGGTCGGGATTGTGGAAGCGGTTCACCGCCGCTTTCAGGCGCTTTTGCTCTTCAATCGGCAGCGCCTCGAATTGCGCGCGGTCAGCCGCGACGGCATCGAGCAGTTCGGCGGCGGCGCGCAGCCGCGCGACCAGGGCGTCGCCGCTGGAGGGCGGTGGGGTGGGCGAATCAGTCATGGCAAAAGGCAGGAAAAAGCACGGCAAACCGCCGGAGGGGCGGCATTGTCGCAGGACTGGCCGCCGCCTGCCTCCCGGCCGCGTTCAGGCGAAAGTAACGGCGTGCACCGGCGGCATCCGCGCCGGCAGTGCCCGCCAGTGGTCGCCCTGGTCGTCACTGGTCCACAGCCCGCCGGTGGTCGAGCCGATGGCCAGGCGTTCGCCGCTGCCGTCCACCGCCAGCCCGTGGCGATAGACCAGGTCGTAGGCCGGATGGGCGGGAAGCCCCTGGTCCAGGACCTCGAAGCTGTTGCCGCCATCCCGGGTCCGGGCCACCACCAGGCGCCCGTCCACCGGCACCCGCCGCTCGTCCTTGATGGCCGGCACGAACCAGGCCGTGCCGGGCTCGCGCGGATGCACGCCGACGGCGAAGCCGAACACCGACGGGCGCACCTGCGGCACGTCACGCCAGGACCCGCCGCCGTCATCGCTGCGGAAGACGCCGTTGTGGTGCTGAACCCACAGCGTGTCCGGCGCGCCGGCGCACTGCACCATGCGGTGCGGGTCCTGGATGGCCGGGTCGAAGCGCCGGTCCGGCGGCATGTAGTCGGCGAACATGCCCTCGCAGGTGACGCGCCAGCTGTCGCCGTCGTCGTCGCTGCGCCAGACGCCGCCGCAGGACACCGCCACCCTCAGGCAGCGTGAATCGCGCGGATCGACGCAAACCGAGTGGATACCGGGCACGTCGTAGCCACCGCCGAACCAGCCGTCGCGCTCGGGACGATCCCAGAGCGCGCGCACCAGCTGCCAGCTTTCGCCGCGATCGTCGGAGCGGAACAGGCCACCCGGCAGCGTGCCGGCCCAGAGCCGGCCCGGCTGGTCGGCGCCGCCGGTTTCCAGTGACCAGATCAGCTCCAGCGTCGCCGGTTTTGGTGGTTTGCCATCGCCGGTGGCCACGGTGTCACCGGGCCCGTAGGCTGGCACCGCCACTTCCGTCCAGCTTCGGCCACGGTCGGTCGAACGCTGCAGCTTGGCGCCGAAGTGGCCCAGGTCGAGCGCGGCGTACCAGGTGCCGTCGCGGGCATCGGCCAGCGCCAGCGCGACCTTGTCGCCCAGGAAGGCGACGTGGTCGATCGCCCAACCGCCGTCGCCACGTTCGAGCACGAACAAACCCTTGCGGGTCGAAACCAGCAGCGTGTCCGACATCTCAGCCTCCCGACAGGGCCTGCATCACGTAGATTTCCGCGCCCGGGGAAACCGGGCGCGATAGTTCGTTCTTGGGTTGCAGCGCGTCGCCATCGATGAACAGGGCGATGTGCCGGCGGGGTGCGCCCTGCTCGTCCAGCACATAACCACGAAGCGGCGGGTGCCGGGCGAACAGCGCCCCGAGCACGTCGGCGACGGTATCGCCGGGCAGGTCCAGCGCCAGCTCCCGGTCGTCCCCTTGCCCGGGCAGGCGGCGCGACAGTGCGGGGGCGACCACCACCCGGGCCATGGTTTGCATCCTCACGCGGCTGCGTGCAGGCACGATAAGCCAATCCCCGTCCGCAAAAAAGCAGGGCCCGCCGAAGCGGGCCCTGCCGGTGATGCGGGTAAACGATGGGATCAGGCGCGCGCCGGCACCATCGAGTAGCCCTTCAGGCGCTGCGAGAACTCCTCGAGCTGGCGGACGCCGGAAGCTTCGGCCTCGGCACACCAGGCGCGCAGGGCCTCCATCTTGGCTTCGGCGGCGGCGCTCTTGATCTCGTAGATGGCCAGCAGGCTGGCCCGGAACTGCATCAGGCGGGCGGTGTTCGGGCGCTCGGCAATCCAGGCGTTGAAACGCATGCGCTTGTCTTCGCTGAGCCACTTGCCCTCGCTGCGGAAGGCGCGGCGCAGGCGGCCCGGCAGGTCGGCGGCTTCGGACTGCAGGTGCGGCTTGAGCACCAGCTTGTAGTAGTCGGTGGCGACCTGCCAGCGGTGCGCCATCATCGCGCGCATGGTTTCGGTGTCGGGCACCTGGATGTTCGGACGCACGTCCAGCTCCGGCGCGACGCGCAGCACTTTGGCCAGGCCGACGGCCTGCAGGCCGCGGATGACGGCCCAGCCAATATCGAACTCGTACTTGCGCAGCGCGAACTTGGCGGAGCTGGGGAAGGCGTGGTGGTTGTTGTGCAGCTCTTCGCCGCCCACCCAGAACGCCCACGGCGTCAGGTTGGTGGCCGTGTCGGCGGTGTCGAAGTTGCGGTAGCCCCACCAGTGGCCCAGGCCGTTGATGACGCCGGCCGCCCAGAACGGGATCCAGGCCATCTGCAGCGCCCAGATGGCGATGCCCGGGAGGCCGAACAGCGCCAGGTTGATGAACAGCATCAGGCTCGGGCCCAGCGACGGCATGCGGGTGTAGAGCTTGCGTTCGATCCAGTCGTCCGGCGAACCCTTGCCGTACTTCTCCAGCATGTCCTTGTCCAGGCGCGCTTCCTGGTAGAGCTCGACGCCGCGCCAGAGCACCTGGTGGATGCCCTGGAAACGGGGGCTGTGCGGGTCCTCGGCGGTTTCGCACTTGGCGTGGTGCTTGCGGTGCACCGCGGTCCACTCCTTGGTGACCATGGCCGTGGTGAGCCAGGCCCAGAAGCGGAAGAAATGCGTCAGCACCGGGTGGAAGTCCACGCCGCGGTGCGCCGCGCTGCGATGCAGGTACAGCGTGGTGGTCATGATGGTGAGCTGGGTCACCACCAGGAAATACGCGACCATCTGCCAAACGCTGGCCTGCGTGATGCCACGGGCCAGCCAGTCCAGGAACTCGGGGAACATCGGTAACTCCAGGGGGGTGGGCCTTGGGCCCGGTATCGGGGTCGATGATGCCTGCCGGCAGCGGCGGCGTCACCCTTCCTCCCTGTATGGAGGTGGGGCGGGCGCGCCACAAGGGCTTCGCGCATGAACCCGTGTTCAGGTCGGCGTTTTCGGAGCCTTCGGTTCGGGCAGGTCGCGCACGTGTACGTCCAGCTGCGGGAAGGCGAAACCGACGCCGTTCTCGGCGAAAAGTTCGCAAAGGCGCACGTTGATTTCGTTGCGGGTCGCCAGCCGGTCGAGCATGCTGCCGACGAAGACGCGCAGTTCGAAGTCCAGCGAGTTCGCCCCGAATTCGAGCAGCCAGCTGCGCGGCGGCGGCGTCTCGAGCACGCGTGTGCTTTCCGACGCCGCCTGCAGCAACAGGCGATGCACCAGCGCCGGGTCGGTGCCGTAATCGACTCCTACCTTGACCACGATGCGGGTGGTTTCGTCGCTGAGCGTCCAGTTCACCAGCTGGCCGGTGATGAAGCTCTTGTTGGGAACCACGATTTCCTTGTTGTCGAAATCAAGGATGGTGGTGGCGCGGGTGCGGATGCGGGTGACGGTGCCGTCGAGGTTGTTCACCGTGATCACGTCGCCAACGCGGAACGGCCGCTCGAACAGCAGGATCAGGCCGGAAACGAAGTTGGCGAAGATCTCCTGCAGGCCAAAGCCCAGGCCGACCGTCAGCGCCGCGGCCAGCCACTGCAGCTGGCTCCAGCGCAGCCCCAGCAGGCCCAGGCCGACGATGACGCCGACCATGACGATGGCGTAGCGCGAGACGCTGGTCACGGCGTAGCGCGAGGCCGAGTCCATGTTGACCTTGGAAAGCAGGCCGATCTCCAGCAGGCCCGGCAGGTTGCGCGCCGCCACGAAGGTCAGCGACAACGTCAGCAGGCCCAGCAGCACCGCCATCAGGGTGATCGACTCGACCGTCGCGACGCCGTCCGCGGCCGACTGCGATACCGACCAGAGCACCACTTCGTCGAGCCGGGCGAAGGCCGGCAGCACCTCCGCCCACACCCAGGCCAGGCCGGCGGCCAACAGCACCAGCTTCACCGCGCGCATCAGGCGGCGGGTCTGCTCGTTGACCTTGTCCAGCGCCAGGTCCTCGTCCAGGTCGACCGGGATGGCTTCACCGCCACCCTCGTCCGGGACGTTGCCCTCGGCGCGGGCCTGGAGTTCGGCCTCGCGCTTTTGCTCAAGTCGGCGCAGGGCCAGCCGGCGTTCACCCAGTGCGAACCAGCGCGCCAGCAGGCCGTGCAGGACGCCGACCGCGATGAATACGCCGACGCTGGCGAACTGCGCGTCCAGCACGATCGCCGCCGAGTACACGTAGCCCTGCAGCGCCAGCACCGCGATGGCCAGCAGTCCCGCCGGCAGCAGCACGCGCAGCGCGCGGCGCAGCTTCGACGGCTCCAGGTTGGCACCGCGCACGTGGCGCAGGCGGTCCGGCCCCAGCAGCCAGGCCAGGGCCACGGCGGCAAACACCCCGGCGATCACCACGCCGATGCGTGCGGACACATCGATGGCCAGGTCCTGGTCGCGGATGAAGCCCAGCGCCACCACGAAATACATCGGCAGCAGCACCGCCTGCAGCGAAGGCAGCCAGGCCTGCAGCGCCTCGCGGCGCTGGCGGGTCCAGCGGAAATGCGCGTGCGCCAGGCCGCGGTCGCGGACCAGCCAGCGCAGGAACGACAGGGTGAGCGCCGGCAGCGCCAGCGCCTGCAGGGCCTGGCCGAACGAATCGCTGTATTTGCCGCGCGTACCCACGTCCTGCAGCAGTTCGCCGCCCAGCCACAGCGTGGCCGCCAGCGGCAGCGCCGCCACCAGGGTCCAGGCCAGGCAGGCCAGCGTGCGGACGAACCGGTCCTGGCGGACGTCGCGCAGGCCCTGGCCCAGGGCGACGATGCTCACCCGGGAACGACGACGCAGCACGCCCAGGCCCAGCAGCACCAGCACGGCCAGGGACAGCGGCAGCGGTCGCTCGGCCGCGGACTGCACCAGCAACTTGGCCGTGGTGGCGAAACGCGATGGTTTCACCAGGTCCATCGCGGCCGCCGGCCAGCGCCTGATCCAGTCGGCGTCGACCGGCGCGTGGCTGCGGATCCATAGCAGGTGGCGGTCGAGCAGCTGGCGCAATTCGCCGGCGACCTGCAGGCGCGCCTGCAGGGCCCGTTCGTTCTGTTCCAGCGTCGCGACTTGCCGCCAAAGCATGGGTTCTAGCCGGGCAAGCAGGTCCTGGCGGGCCTCCAGCCAGGCCTGCAGGGCGTCCTCGCCGTCCGGGGAGGCCTGGTCGTCGCCTTCATCGGACTGGTGGGCGGCGGCGTCGCGCAGTTCACGGGCCCGGGCGGCGACGTCGGACAGCTCGCGCTGGCGTTCGTCGAGCGCGATCAGGGCCAAGCGGGCGCTGGCCAGCGACTCGCGGGTATCGGCCAGGCGTTCCTCGAGGACGTCGGGAAACTCCAGCTTGCGCATGACGGCCCAGAGCCAGGTACCCACCTGTTCGCTGTTGCCGCCCAGTTCCAGGCGCACGCGGCTGTCGCGAAGCGCGGCGCGAACGGCGGCCAGGGATTGTTCGGCCTCGGCCTGGCGACTGCGGTAGTCGGCCAGCTTTTCGTTGGCCGCCAGCAGGTCGCCGGCCAGCGCCAGGTTGGTGGCGGCCGCTTCGGCCAGGACCGGGTCGCCGGGCGCGATCGTCGCGGCGCGCGCGTCCACCTCGGCGACCAGGGCCTGCAGGCTGGCACGTGACTGGTCGCGGATGCGTTGCTGCAGCCAGATCTGGCGCGGTTCGTGCTGGGCCAGGCGAAGGCGCAGGACCCGCAGCTCCAGCTCCTGGGCGCGCTGGCGCGAGGCCGCCGAAACGTCCCGGGCTTCGCGGAGCGCCAGCTGTGCTTCCACCCGCTGGCGTTCGGCTTCCTGGCGCAGGCGTCGTGATTCGGTCAGCGCCGCGGGCTCGCCCTCGACCGGCACGAGCGGCAGCAGCAGCTCCTCGCGTCGCCGCCGCAGTTCGTCGAGGCTGGCATCGGAGGCAGGATCGGCCGCCAACGACGCACCCAGGTCGGCCGTGAGCCGGGCGATGCGGTCACCGAGCGCCTGGGCTTCGCGGCGCTCCTTTTCCAGCATCTGCTCGAGCACCTCGACATCGGCCGAGGCCGGGACCCGGTCGCGCCAGGCCGCCAGCGCCTGGCGCGGCGAGGCCTGCAGGTCCTTTTCGAATCGACGGGCGCGCTCGGGCGCCGCGGCGATCTCGGCTTCCAGCGTGGCCAGCTCCTTGCGCAGGCGGGCGGCTTCGTCCTTGGCGGCGGCAGCGGCGTCGAGGTTGTCGCTGGCGGCCTGGCGCTGGGGATCGGCCAGGCCGGCCAGGGTCGCACGCAGGGTTTCGACCGGACCCCCGGCATGGGTTGCCTGGGCCGGCAGGGACGCGCCCCAGGCCGCGAGGACCAGGCAGGTGTAGAGCAGGCAGGAGGAGGCGCGCATCGGGCAAGGCTATGCCGCCGCGCCCCGGCGCCGCAATCGGCCTGTTCAGTCGGCGGCTCTGCCAAACTTCGCCCATGCCCGAACTCCCCGAAGTCGAAACCACCCGGCGCGGCCTGGCCCCCCACCTGGAAGGTCGGCGCATCACCGCCGTGGTGCTGCGCCGGCCGGACCTGCGCTGGCCGATCCCGCCCGAGGTGGCGCGCGAACTGCCCGGCCAGCGGGTCCTGGGGGTGCGCCGGCGCGCCAAATACCTGCTGGTGGACACCGCGCCGGGCAGCGCCCTGCTGCACCTGGGCATGTCGGGCATGCTGCGGGTGCTGCCCGCGCGCACCCCGGTGGCTTCGCATGACCACGTCGACCTGGCCCTGGACTCGGGACGGGTGCTGCGTTTCACCGACCCGCGCCGCTTCGGCTGCCTGCTGTGGCAGCCCGCCGGCCAGACCCATGCGCTGTTGGCCCACCTCGGTCCCGAACCCCTGTCGGACGCCTTCGACGGCGACTACCTGTTCGCGCTCAGCCGTGGCCGCAAGGCGCCGGTGAAGGCCTTCCTGATGGACCAGGCGGTCGTGGTCGGCGTTGGCAACATCTATGCCGCCGAAAGCCTGTTCCGGGCGGGCATCGCCCCGGGCCGGGCCGCCGGCGCGATAAGCCGGGAACGCTATCGCCGGCTGGCCGGCGCGGTGAAGACCATCCTGGCCCACGCGATCACCCGCGGCGGCACCACCCTGCGCGATTTCCTCAATGCCGACGGCGCCCCGGGGTATTTCGAGCAGGAGCTGTTCGTTTATGGCCGGGAGGGCCAGCCCTGCCGCCGCTGCGGGCGGATCCTGCGCGACGGCCGCATGTCCAACCGGGCCACCGCCTGGTGTCCGGGCTGCCAGCGATAGGCCGCTGGTTCCTTTATAGTGGTCCCAGCCCGCGCAGACGGGTTTCCGGGGAATGATGAACGACACCGCCGAAATCACCCAGTGGTTGAGCGCTGCCCGTGCCGGGGACAAATCGGCGCTCGATCGCGTGCTCGCGACCCTGTACCGCGAGTTGCATGGCATGGCCCGGCGCCAGCTCGGCGGCCAGCAGCACGGCCACACGCTCGACACCACGGCCCTGGTGCACGAGGCCTACCTGAAGCTGGCCGGCCGCGCCGAGGCCGAGTTCGAGGACCGCGCCCACTTCTTCGCCTACGCCGCCAGCGCCATGCGCTCGGTGGTGGTGGACTACGCCCGCCAGCGCATGGCGGTCAAACGCGGCGGCGACCTGCACCGCGTCACCGACCTGCCCGAGGACGCCGGCGGCGGCATGCGCCTGGACGAGGAAATGCTCGGCCTGGACGTGGCGCTCAACAAACTCAACGACCTCGACCCGCGCCTGGCCCAGGTGGTCGAGATGCGCTATTTCGCCGGCCTGTCGGAGACCGAAATCGCCGGCCTGCTCAAGCGCTCCGAGCGCAGCGTACGCCGCGACTGGCAGAAGGCCCGCATGTTCCTGCTGGCGGCCCTGCAGGGCTGATACGGATCCCGCCGCGGTGGACACCGAACGCTGGTCGACGCTGTCGGTGCTGCTCGACGAGCTGATCGAGCTCGAACCGCCTGCGCGCGCCCGCCGCCTGGATGAAGTCGAGGCCATCGACGCGCCCCTGGCCGCCGAGCTGCGCAAGCTGATCGCCCTGGAAGAAGACCGACCGGATTTCCTTTCCGAATCGGTCGTCGATGCGTCGCTGTTCTCGCCGCAGCCCGGGCAATCGATCGGCCCCTACCAGCTCGAGCGCCCGCTGGGCGAAGGCGGCATGGGCCAGGTCTGGCTGGCGACCCGGGCCGATGGCCTCTACCAGCGCCGGGTGGCGGTGAAGCTGCTGCGGCCGGGCCTGGGCGACGCCGGCCTGCGCCAGCGCTTCACCCGTGAACGGCAAATCCTGGCGCGGCTGGGCCACGCCCACATCGCCCGGCTGCTCGACGCCGGCATCAGCAGCGACGGCCAGCCCTACCTGGCGCTGGACTACGTGCAGGGCCAGCCCATCACCCAATACGCCCAGCAGCTGGGCCTGCCGCTGCGACAGCGGCTGGAACTGTTCCTGCAGGTCTGCGCCGCGGTCAGTCATGCCCACGCCAACCTGGTGGTGCACCGCGACCTCAAGCCCTCGAACATCCTGGTGACCCCGGCCGGCGAGGTCTGCCTGCTCGATTTCGGCATCGCCAAGCTGCTCGACGAGCCGCAGGACGGAAGCCCGGAGATCACCGGTACCGGTACCCGCGCCTTCACCCTGTATTACGCCGCGCCCGAACAGCTGCGCAACGGCGTCATCACCACCATGACCGACGTCTATGCGCTGGGCGTGGTGCTTTACGAGCTGCTGGTCGGCCGCAAGCCCTACGACCCGGCGCGCGACTCGGACGCGGCCTGGGAGGAAGCGATCCTGCTGGCCGACCCGGTGCGTCCCTCGCAGGCGGCCTACCGCCTGGCGCGCGAACGCGACGAGCCGAATCCGCGGCGGCTGGCGCGCGAACTGTCCGGCGACCTCGACAACATCCTGTGCCGGGCGCTGGCGAAGGAACCCGAGGACCGCTACGTCTCGGTCGAAGCCCTGGCCCAGGACCTGCGCCGGCACCTGGAGGGTGAGCCGGTGCAGGCGCGGCCGCACAGCCTGGGCTACCGCGCGTCCAAGTTCGCCAGGCGCAACTCGGTCCCGCTGGTGGTGGGCAGCCTGGTCGGCATCGTGTTGCTGGGCGCGGTGGTCTTCCTGACCTGGCAGACCCGCATCGCGCTGCAGGAGGCCGCCCGCGCCCAGGCGATGCAGGATTTCGTCATCGCCCTGTTCGAGGACACCGAACAGGCCGGCGACGGCGGCCTGGACGCCCGCACCCTTCTCGACGCGGGCGTGCGCCGCGCCGACACCGAACTGCGCAACCAACCGCAGGCCCGCGCCGAATTGCTGGGCCTGGTGGCGCGCCTGCGCCAGGGCCTGGGCGACGACCGCCAGGCCCTGGAACTGCTCGACCGCCAGGCCGACATCCTGGGCACGCTGTCGGGCGCCGCGCCGGCGCGCCTGGGCGTTGAATCGGCGGCGCTGCGTGGCCGCAGCCTGCGCAGCCTGGACCAGGCCGAGGTCTGCGTGCGGGCCCTGGTGCCCTGGCTGCCCGTGGCGCAGCAACAGGCCGCGGCGGCCCCCCGGGCCGCGGCGGAATTCCTGTCCCAGCTGGGCCGCTGCCACCGCGAACTCGGCGGCCGCGAGGTCGCCCGCGACCTGTTCGGACGCGCACTCGCCCTGCGCAACCAGGGCGACCAGAGCAAGGCGCTGCAGGCCGAGAGCCGCGCCGACCTGGCCGGCCTGCTGGCCGACGAGGGCCGCTACGAGGAAGCCGTGCGCGGCCTGCGCGAAGCCTTGGCCCTGCTGCGCGAGGCCGGCGGCGACCGCAATGCCCTGGGCGTCGAAGTCTGGCGCGAACTGGGCCGCTACCAGCACGCCCTGGGCGACAGCGTCGAAGGGGAATCGTCGTACCGCCAGGCGCTGCAGATCACCCTCGACCGGTTCGGCCTGAACCACCCGCTCACGACCGGCGTGCAGCAACCGCTGGGCAACCTGCTGCTGGAGCTCGGCAAGCTGGCCGAGGCCAACCAGCTGCTTCGCTCCGCGCACGAACGCCTGCTTTCGCGCTTCGGCCCCGACCACCCCGCGGTGGCGGCTTCCTGGCACCAGCTGGGCCGCGTCGCCTGGCAACTCGATCGCCAGGACGAAGCCGACGAGGCCTTGCAGCGCAGCCTGCAGCTGCGCCGCCGCGGCAACCTGCTGGTGCACCATGTTTCGGTGCTGTGCGACCTGGCCCGGGTCCGCCAGGCGCGGGGCCTGGACGCCAATGCCCGCAGCCTGGCCGAGGAATGCCTGCAACTTTCGCGCAGCCGCGACCGCGCGTTGGCGGCGCGTGCGCGCATCCTGCTGGCCGAACTGGAGCAGGCCAATGGCAACTCCGACCAGGCCCGGCAACTGCTCGCCGTCGCCGCCGAACGCCTGGATGCGTCCGACACCGTGGCGCGGGCACACGTCGGCGTCGCCATGGCGCGGCTGGCCCTGCAGCAGGGCCGCGTGGCCGACGCCCAGGCCCAGCTCGACAGCCTGCGCACCCAGGGTCGCGCGGACCCGGACATTGCCCGCCATGCGGCCTGGCCGCAGGCATTGCTGCTGGCCGAAATCGACTGCCGGGCCGGGCGCCTGGGCCAGGGCCGCACACAGGTCAGCGAGACCTTGCAGGCCCAGGCCGCGGCCACGCCCGAGCGCCTGCGGCAACGACAGGACCTGGCTGGCTACGCCCCCAGCTGCGGACGCTGATCAGTCGGGCGTGTCGAGCGGCAAACGCGGCTGCTGCAGGTCGATATGACCCTCGCCCGCCATGACCTTCTTGAACTCGCCGCGGCTCACCGACACGTAGCGCTCGTTGCCACCGATTTCCACCTGCGGGCCGTCGGTGATCGCGCGCCCGTGCTCGTCCACGCGCACGACCATGATGGCCTTGCGGCCGGTGTGGCAGATGGTCTTGATCTCGACCAGGTTGTCGGCCCAGGCCAGCAGGTACTGGCTGCCTTCGAACAGTTCCCCCCGGAAGTCGGTGCGCAGCCCGTAGGCCAGCGCCGGCACGTTCAGGCGATCGACGATCTCGGTCAGCTGCCAGACCTGGCGCCTGGACAGGAACTGGGCTTCGTCCACCAGCACGCAGTGCAGGTCGCCGCGGGCGGCGATGTCGTCGCGGGCCATCGCCAGCAGGTCGTCATCCGCCCCGAACACCGTGGCCCGCGCCTTGAGGCCGATGCGCGAGGCCACCAGGCCTTCGCCGAAGCGGTTGTCCAGCTTCGGCGTGAGGATGAGCGTGCGCATGCCGCGCTCGTGGTAGTTGTGCGCGCTTTGCAGCAGGGTGGTGGTCTTCCCGGCGTTCATCGCCGAGTAGTAGAAATAGAGCTTTGCCAAGGTGGGGTCCGGCGGTGGGGCTGGCCGGCATTATCGCCTACTCGCCATCGTCCCCGTCGGGGGGCAGGGGCTGGTCGAGGCTCATCACGTCGCCGACGTCCACGGTGCCCTCGGCGTTGTTCACCCAGTCCGCGTCCTGCCACTGCAGGTACTGGTCGACGTCCCAGAACTTCTCGTCGTAGAACTTGCTGCCGTCGATGACCTCTTCGCCCGACGGCGTCGGAATGATGATGGTCAAGGCGCCGACGCTGCCGACGCGGCTGCCGGTGGTGTTGCGCTTGGCGAAACGCAGCTCGCGATCCAGGCGGGCCTTGGCCACCTCGTCGCCGTATTCGGCGTAGACCTGCTGGCCCAGTTCCAGGGCACGGGCCCGACCGTCGGCATCCAGTTCCGCCCAGTAGCGCTCCCGTTTGGCCAGCATCAGCGGGTAGCCGCGCTCGGCGGCGAGGTCCATCCAGACGTAGCCCATGGCCTTGTCCTGGGCCACGCCGGTGCCTTCCCAGTAGATTTCGCCGAGCATGCCCTGCGACGGCTTGTCACCGTAGCGGGCGGCGCGCCGGAAGTGGGTCAGGGCGCCGTCGAAGTCACCCTTCCTGAACTTGTCCAGGCCCGACAGCCGGTAGCGCAGGTCGGGGTGACCTGACAGGAAGGCCGCGGAGGACATGATGACCCGCTCGTCGCTGTCGTCGGCGGTCTGGGCCTGCACCGGCAGGGCGAAGGCGGTGGCGATCAGACACAGGCAGGCCAGGGCTTTGGAATGCATCGGGGGCTCGCGTCGGGAAAGGGGCAGGGTCCAGCCTAGCCTGCCAGCCTCGCGTGAAGCCGGCATGGGCCAGCCGTCACGGCGGGTCGATCCCCAACAGGGCAAGCGCCCGCAGGAATTCCGGGTCCGGCGGTGCCACGACGGTCAGCTCGCGGCCCAGGCCAGGATGCGGGAACGACAGTCGCCAGGCATGCAGCAGCATGCGGTGCACGCCGCGCATGCGGAACGCCAGGTTGTGGCGGCCGTCGCCGTGGCTGGTGTCGCCGACCAGGTGGTGGTGCAGGTGCTTGAGGTGGCGCCGGATCTGCCGGAACCGACCGGTGTGCGGACTGCAGCACAGCAGGGCATATCGCGAGCTCGGGTGTTGCTGGCTGGGCCAGTCCACCTCGGCCGTGGCCAGGGTCCGGAACCCGGTGACGGCCGGCTTCTTGACGGGTTTGCCCGGGCCCCCGTCGAGCGCGTGTTCGATCACGCCCTGGTCCGGCGCTGGCCAACCGCGGCAGACGGCCAGGTAGTCCTTGCGGAAATGTTCGGCCATCAGGCTCCGGCCCAGCGCCGAGGCGGTGTCGCGGTCGAAGGCCAGCAGCAGGCAGCCGCTGGTGGCGCGGTCGAGCCGGTGCACCAGGAAGATGGGTTTCCCGAACTGATCGCGCAGCCGGTCCGCCGCGAAGTCCGACTCGCCGCGCGCCAGCTTGCTGTCGTGCACCATCAGGCCGGCGGGCTTGTTGACCACGGCCAGCTGTTCGTCCTGGTACAGGACCGGCAGATCGATTCCACCCGCTGTGGGAGGGACTTCAGTCCCGAAAAGCTTCGGGACTGAAGTCCCTCCCACAGTTGCTTCGGCGCTCACCGCCGGGGCCAGGCGGCGAGGAACGCGCCGAAGGCGCCGAGGCCGGCGATGGCGGCGGCCGCGGGGATGCCCATGAACTGCGGGCCGCCGGCTTCCAGCGCATAAAGGACCGCGGCGACGATCATCAGGCCGGTGCCCAGGATCGCGTAGACGGTCTGGCGCTGGCCGGCGCGGGAGATGCGCGCCAGTTCGGCCAGGTCCTCGCTGCGCATTCGGAGCGAGTGTTCGCCGCGCACCTGCTGGGACAGGAACTCGTGCACCAGGCGCGGCATGTCCGGCGCATGCGTGATCAGCTCGGGCAGGCGCTTGCGGAACTCGTTGCCCAGGGTCGCCGGGCTGTAGCGCTCGCGCAGGATCTTTTCCAGCACCGGCCGGGCTTCGGCCCAGATGTCGAGCTTGGGGTCGAGCAGCCGGCCGACGCCTTCGATGTTGAGCAGGGTCTTTTGCAGCAGGATCAGCTGCGGCTGCAGCGTCAGTTCGTAACGCTGGGCGGTCTTGAACAGCTTCACCAGCACTTCGCCCAGCGAAATCTCGCTCAGCGGCCGGGTGAAATACGGCTCGCAGACGGCGCGGGTGGCGGCCTCGAGTTCGTCGATGCGCACGGTCGCCGGCATCCAGCCGGCTTCGACGTGCAGTTCGGCGATGCGGCGGTAGTCGCGCTGGAAAATCGCCATGAAGTTCTCGGCCAGGTAGTACTGGTCGCGGCGGGTGAGCTGGCCGACGATGCCGAAGTCGATGGCGATGAAGCGCGGGTTGTCCTTGCGCGCCGGGTCGAGATCGACCCAGATGTTGCCGGCATGGGCGTCGGCGTGGAAGAAGTTGTCGCGGAACACCTGCGTGTAGAACACCCGCACGCCGCGCGCCGCCAGCGCCTTGCGGTCGATGCCGGCGGCGTCGAGCGCCTCGACGTCGTCGGACGGGATGCCGCGCACGCGCTCCATGGTCAGCACGCTTTCGCTGCTGTGGGTCCAGAACACTTCCGGCACGTAAAGCTCGTCGCTGCCGGCCCAGGTGCGCCGCATGAGGCTGCCGTTGGCGCCTTCACGCTGCAGGTCGAGCTCGGCGTACAGCGTGGATTCGATCTCGCTCACCACTTCCTGGGCGCGGATCTTCTCGGCCGAAGGATGGTGGCGGTCGGCCAGGGCGGCCAGGGTGCGCAGCAGGGCAATGTCGTCGCGTATGCGCTGGCGGATGCCCGGCCGCAGCACCTTGACCACCACTTCGCGGCCATCGTGCAGGCGCGCCGCATGCACCTGGGCGATGGACGCCGAGGCCAGCGGGGTGTTTTCGAAATCGGTGAACAGGGTTTCGATCGGCCGGCCCAGTCCGGCCTCGACGCGCGCACGCGCGACCTCGCCCGGGAAGGGGGCGACGCGGTCCTGCAGCAGCGACAGCTCTTCGGCCATGTCCGGCGGCAGCAGGTCGCGGCGCGTGGACAGCACCTGGCCGAACTTGACGAAGATCGGACCCAGTTCCTGCAGGGCCAGGCGCAGGCGCTGGCCGCGCGGCAGGTCGGTGGCGCTGGCGCGACGGGTGATCGGCTTGAGCAACCAGAGCCAGCCGCCCACCGCCGTGCCTTCGAGCAGGGCATCCAGCCGATGGCGCAGCAGCACGCGCACGATGCCCAGTGCGCGCCAACTGCCGCGGGCGCTGCGCAAGGGACTCATGCGCCGCCTCCGGGCTGGAGCCGGGCCAGGCGCGCGGCGAGGCGTTCGACCTGGTCGCGAAGTTCGTCCACGTCGTCGTGGAAGGCGGCCAGTTCGGCCTTGCCGACCAGGTCGCGACGTTCTTCGACCAGGTAGTCGACGGCGTCGCGGGAGAAACCCTGTGCGAACTTCATGCCGCCGGCCAGGGCATCGCGAAGCACCCGCGCGGCCTGCGGGCCCAGCACCGGGCCAAGCGCCCGGGTGAAGGGTTCGTCCCAGTCGGGATCAAAACGCTGGGCGAGCCGCTGCAGCGTGCGCGCCAGTTCGGCGTCGCCGTTGATGCGCACCTTGCCCACCGGCGTGGCGCCGGGAGGCCGGAGGAAAGGGAGCTGGGAAAGCACGCCGGAGATCGTGGCGCGCACGCCGAGGTCGGGCTCGTCTTTGGGCGGTCCCACCACCAGGCGGCCGTCGGCGACGGCCAACTCCAGGGCGATGGGCGGCGCTTCCAGCGCCAGGCCGATACGACGACCGCCGAGGCCACGAAGGGCTTCGGCGGTGTCGGGGTCCAGGGCGACGACCCGGTTCAAGGCCTGTTCCAGCGCGCGGCCGGCCAGGGGCTTGAGGGCGTCAAAGGGGGAAGCGGCAGGATCCGTCATGCCGCCATTCTAGCGGGCTGGCGCCCGGACGCGGCGCCAGCCCCCCGGGTCACGTCTTCTTCTTGAGGAAGGAAATGACGGCCAGGATCAGGAAGACCACGAACAGGATCTGGGCGATCCAGGCGGCACTACCTGCGATACCACCAAAGCCCAGCACCGCGGCGATGATGGCGACGACGAGAAAGATCAGCGCGTAATGGAGCATGTGTGCTCTCCTTTTCTTGTGGACCCGGGATTGATCGGGCAGGACGAAGCTAGCCCCCCCTTCCTGACTCCACGCCAACAAGCTGACCCCCGTCTTAATCCCGCGTCGCCCACCACCGGGCCAGGCGCCGCAGGCCTTCTTCCATCGAAACCCGGGGCAGGAAACCGAAGTCGCGGGCGGCCGCCGAAATGTCGTACCAATGCGGCGTCGACAGCTGTTCGGCGAGGAACCGGGTCATCGGCGGTTCGCCCTGCAGGCGCAGCGCGCGCCATGCGCCCTCCAGCACGGCGCCGGCGGCGTAGGCCACGCCATAGGGAACGCTCTTGTCCACCGGCGGCTGGCCGGCGGCGGCCAGCAGGTCGTTGACGATGCGCCGCACTTCACGCGGCTCGCCATTGGAGATGAAGTAGGCCTTGCCGGCGCAGGCGGCGCCCGGCGACAGTGCCTTGAAGGCATCCAGGTGCGCCTGGGCGGCATTGTCGATGTAGGTGGTGTCCATGCGGTTGTGGCCGCCGCCGATGAAACGCAGGCGTCCGGCGCGGGCGCGTTCGACCAGGCGCGGCAGCAGCTGGGTGTCGCCCGGACCCCAGATCAGGCGCGGGCGCAGGGCGACGGTGGCCAGGTTTGCATCGTTGGCGGCCAGCACTTCTTTTTCGGCGACCAGCTTGGTCGCCGGGTACGGCGCCTTGAAGTGGTGGCCGTACGGCGTGTTGGCCTCGTTGCCGCCTTCGACCGGGCTGCGGCCGCTGTGCGTGACGCTGGGCGTGGAGGTATAGACCAGCCGGGTGATGCCGTGCGCCCGCATCGCCGCCAGCACGTTGCGGGTACCGGTGACGTTGGCGGCGAAGTAGCTTTCCTCGCTGCCCCAGGCGCCGGCCTTGGCCGCGTTGTGGAAGACGGCGTCGTGGCCGGCCAGGGCCGCATGCACGGCCTGCGGATCGGCCAGGTCGCCACGCGTCTGGCGCACGCCCATGGCTTCAAGGGCAGGCGAATGGCTGCGCTGGAAGCTGGCGACGTCGTGGCCTTCGGCCTGCAGGGCCGCGCACAGGGCCTGGCCCAGGAAGCCGGCGCCGCCGGTGACCAGCACCTTCATCGCCGCCACTTCAATGCCTTCGCGGCCCAGGTCGCCAGCGCCTCGCGGCCAATCTTGGCGTTGTGCCGGATGTCGACCGGGAAACCATCGTGGACAAGAAAATGGCGCACGCGAGCGGTGTGCACGAAGCCGTTGGCGAGATGGCGAAGTTCGGCCAGCACCCGTTCGTGGTCGGACCGGGGCAGGTGCGGGGCCATTTCCACGCACAGCACCGCCTCCTGCCTGCCGGGTTCACCGACGCCGACCAGGGCGGTGCGCGCGACCTCGGGGTGGGTGTTGAAAACCGGTTCGACCTGCTCGGTGTAGAGGTTGCCTTCCGGCGTGCGTACCCGGTGCGATTTTCGCCCGCAGAACCAGAGCCGGCCTTGGGCGTCGAACCGGCCCAGGTCACCCATGCGGTGCACGATGCGCTCGCTGCCGTCGGGCAGGCGTTCACGGATCTTGGCCAGGGCGGTGGCCTCCGGGCGCCGGAAATATTCGTCGGTGGCCGTGGGGCCGGCGACGGTGATCTCGCCGATGGCCTCGGGCCCGAGCTCCTGCACGCCGGACCAGTCCGGGAGAGCGTCGTCGGTGATGGCGATGATGCGCACCTGGTTGGGCGCGACCGGCCGGCCGACGCAGGTGCCGGCGCCCTGTTCGGTCGCCAGGCGGGTCGCCTCCAGTTCGCGACCTTCGATCACAGCCACCGGCAGGCATTCGGTGGCGCCGTAGGGCGTCCAGAAGCTCGCGTTCCCGGGCAGCAGCTCGCGCATCTTCGCCACGACGCCAGCCGGCACCGGGGCACCGGCCGACGTGACGCGACGCAGCGTCGGCAGGGGCTGCCCGTGCCCGGCCAGCACGCGCATCAGGGCGGGGGAACCGAACAACTGGTCGACGCCGAATTTTTCGATGGCATGGTGCAGCTTGCGCGGATCGGCCTTGGCCGGTCGGGTCGGATCCATGTCCGGGATCACCGAGACCAGGCCCAGGGCCGGGTCGAACAGCGCGAACGGCGGGAAGGTGGGCAGGTCGACACCCCCGGCCTGGATGCCGAAGGCGTCGCGCAGCAGCGCCACCTGGGCGACGAAATGCCGGTGGCGATAGACCACGCCCTTGGGCACGCCGGTGGAGCCGGAGGTGAACAGGATTGCCGCCATGTCGTCGGGCGCGGTGTTGGCCAGCTGCGGGCCGGCCCCGGCCCCGGCCGATTCGATGGCGGCCAGCGTCGGACCGCCCCAGAACCAGCGCCTGCCGACCGTCACCACCGTGCGTGCACGCGGCGCCCAGCGCAGCAGCCGGCGCGCCAGCACCGCAAGCGGGATGCCGATGAAGGCCTGCGGATCCGCTTCGCCCAGGCATTGGCGCAGCGCGCGCTTGTCGATGCCGGGGTCGACCAGCACGGGCACCGCGCCGGCCTTGAACAGGGCGAACATCAGCAGGAAAAATTCGGGCGACGGCCGCACCATCACCACGACGCGGCTGCCGCGCACGATCCCGTTGCGGGCCAGGCCGGCGGCGATCGCGTCGGACCGGCGGTCGAGGTCGCCGTAGGACAGCGTGACGTCGTAGCGGGCCAGGCCCCGACCATCCCGGGAACCCGGGCAATGCATGGCCACCCGGTCCGGTGCCTGGGCCGCGAGCTGCGGAAGGGCCGCAGCGATATTGCAGGGGCCGTCGGCTGCCGCCACTTCAGCTGCGGTCGAGGAACTGGCGGATGGCGGGCACCAGCTCGTCGGCCTTGTCTTCGAGCACGTAGTGGCCCGCATCCTCGAAAGCATGGACTTCGGCCTTGGGCAGGGCCTGGGTGAAACCCTTGAGGAAATGCTGGTCGAAGACGAAGTCGCGCAGGCCCCAGCCAATGAAGGCCGGTCGGTCCGCATAACCGGGCAGGCGCTTGCCGGCGTCCTCCACCAGGTCCCAGGCGCGGTCGCCGGGACGCAGCGGGATGTCCTGCACGAAGCGCACGGTCGAAATGCGCGACTGCCAGCTGTCGTAAGGCGCCAGCAGGGCGCGCTTGACGTCCGGTGGCAGCGGCTTTTCGACGCCCTGGCTGGCGGCGCCGCCGGCGAAGGCGTTGGCACCGCGGATCAGCCATTCGCCCAGGCGCCAGTTGCGGCCCAGGTTGAGCTGCCAGGGCAGCGGCTTGGCCGGCGGCAGCGGGAACGAGGCGGTGTTGAGGATGACCAGGCGCTTGATGCGTTCGCTGTGCTTGAGCGCCCAGCCGAAGCCGATCATGCCGCCCCAGTCGTGCACGGCCAGGGTGACGTCGCCGGTGACGCCGGCGTTCTCCAGCAGCCGGTCCAGGTCCTGGATGCGGCTGCGCAAGGTGTAGCTGTAGGCCGCGTCGCCGGGTTTGTCCGACAGCCCCATGCCCATGTGGTCGGGCACGATGCAGCGGTAGCGGTCGCGCAGGCCCAGCACCAGCTTGCGCCAGTAGTAGGACCACGAGGGATTGCCGTGCAGCATCAGCACGACCTCGCCCTGGCCTTCATCCAGGTAGCTCTGGGTCAGGCCATTGGGATGCACGAAGGACTTGGGCGTGAAGGGGTAGTCCGGGAACGGCCCCTTGGCCAGCAGGCGCGCCTGTTCGGCGCTGGGAGTGGATGCGGTCATGAGGGCGGATTCTACGCGAGGGCCGGGGGCCGCGGGCCCGGCCCATGCACTTTGCCGGCCCGCTGGCGCGTTTTGCAGGTTTAGTCGTTGGACATGGCTGCCTCGTTAGGGTGTTGACCAACACGAATCACGAGGCCGCCACCATGTCCACGCAGCCCGGGCGCTCCCAGCCACGAGACGAACACCAGCCCGCCGGAACGGTCGGGACCGACGACGCCCTGGCGGCGCGCTTGCGTGCCCATGTCGAAGCCGCCGACTTTCCCTGCGTCGGCGCCAAGGCCGCCCTGGCCCGCGACGCACTCGAGGTGCACGTCTTCGGCCTGCTGGGTGCGCGCGCCAACGACGGGCCACTGCTGGACCGCATCGTGCGCTTCGCCCGGCAGCGCGACCAGGACGCGCCCGACGACACCACGGTGCATTCGCTGGCCGCCGTCTTCGAGGGCCCGCGCGACACCGACGAGCACCGGTTCGAAGCCCTGCTCTGGTCGCAGCTGCAGCGCCTGCACCTGCTGGACGTGCGCCGCGGCGCGCGCTGGGCCAGGGACGTTTCGCAGGACCCGGACAGCCCGAAGTTCAGCCTCAGCCTCGGCGGGCATCCGTTTTTCGTGATCGGCCTGCATGCCGGGGCCTCGCGACGCGCCCGGCGAACGCCGTTCCCGGTCCTGGTGTTCAATTCGCACCGGCAGTTCGACCGGCTGCGCGAGGACGGCCGCTACGCCAAGATGCAGGCCGCCACCCGCGCGCGCGACCTGGCCCTGCAAGGGTCGATCAACCCCAACCTGGCCGACTTCGGCACGGCGCCGGAAACCAGGCAGTACAGTGGCCGGGCCGTCGAAGCCGACTGGCGCTGCCCTTTCCACGCAAGCAAAGGCCGTTGAGACCCCTGCGATGAAGCCGTTCGAACGCATTCCGCCCTGCTCGGCCCGTGCCGAGGTCCTGGCCACCGGCGACGAGCTGGTGATCGTCGACCCCGAAGGCCAGCAAGTCAGCGACCTGGTGGCCTTCAACGCCGATGACCTGGACGAATACCTCTCCTCCGGTCGCTCGATCGACTACGCCGCCAGGCTCTGGCTCACGCGCGGCGACCCGCTGTATTCGAACCGCAGCCGGCCGATGTTCGAGATCATCGAGGACACCTGCGGCCGCCATGATTTCACCCTGACGCCGTGTTCGAAGGACACCTTCCGCATCATCTACGGGGAAACCGACGGCCGGCCGGGCTGCGAAGGCAACCTGGCCGCGGCCCTCGCGCCGTATGGCATCGGGGTCGACCGGATACCGATCGCCTTCAACGTCTTCATGCACGTGGCCTTCGACCCGGACACCGGCGCGGTGGCGGTGAAACCGCCGCTGAGCAAACCCGGCGACCACATCCGCCTGCGCGCGCTGATGCCGCTGGTGGTGGCCATGACCGCCTGCTCGGCCGGGCAATCAAACAACTTCCGCTACAAGCCGATCGACTACCGGGTGGACCGGGCGCGGCCCGCGAACGCTGAAGGCGCCGTCACGGCCGATTGAGTCTTCTTGCGGGAACGTCATCGCCCCGCGAACGTCCGCTCAGGACGACGCGGTGCCGCCGCCCTTCACCAGCAGGTCCTTGAACGCCCGCGGCTGCGATCGCAGGTACTGCGGGGGCGCAAGCACGGTGGCGCCCAGGTGCGCGGCCGCATGCCAGGGCCAGCGTGGGTCGTAGAGCATGCCGCGGGCGAGCGCGACCAGGTCGGCGTCGCCGCTGGCGAGGATGGCTTCGGCCTGGTCGAAGTCGGTGATCAGGCCCACGGCGACCACGGGGATGCCGACGGCGCGTTTCACCGCGCGCGCCAGCGGCACCTGGTAGCCCGGTCCCACGGGAATGTCCTGCGCCGGATGCAGCCCGCCGCTGGAGACGTGGATCACCGAACAGCCCCGGGCTTCGAGCGCCTTCGCGAACGCGACGGTGTCGTCGGCGTCCCAGCCGCCGGGCACCCAGTCGGTGCCCGACACCCGCACGCTGACCGGGCGTCCTTCGGGAAACGCAGCGCGCACCGCCTCGAAGACCTCGAGCGGAAAACGCATGCGGTTCTCGCGCGAACCGCCATAGTCGTCGTCGCGCTGGTTGGACAGCGGCGACAGGTACTGGTGCAGCAGGTAGCCGTGGGCGGCGTGGATCTGCACGGCGTCGATGCCCAGGCGTGCGGCGCGCCGCGAGGCGTCGGCGAAGGCTTCGCGCACGGCGTCCATGCCGGCGCGATCGAGCGCGGTGGGGTGCATGTCGCCGTCCCTGAAGGGCACCGGTGACGGCGCAACCGTCTGCCATCCCCTGGCGTGGCCTGGCGCGATCTGGACACCCCCGTGCCAGGGCAGGTCGGTCGAGGCCTTGCGGCCCGCATGCGCCAGCTGGATGGCGACCGGCATCTTCGACCAGCGGCGCACGCCGGCGAGGACCTCGCCCATCGCCGCTTCGGTGGCGTCGTCCCAGAGGCCGACATCGGCGTAGGAAATCCGCCCTTCCGGCAACACCGCCGTGGCTTCGATGGTGAGCAATGCGGCGCCGGACAGCGCCAGCTGGCCCAGGTGGATCAGGTGCCAGTCGGTCATGCGCCCGTCCACCGCCGAGTACTGGCACATCGGCGCGATCACGATGCGATTGGCGAGCGCCAGGCCCCCGACCGCCAATGGCTGGAACAACTTTGGCGTGCTCATGCGGTCCAGGCTTCCATGGTCAGTTCGAAGGAACGCACGCGGGCGGCGTGGTCGAAGACATTGGCCGTGAGGATCAATTCGTCGGGCCGGTGGCGTTCGACGAAGGCCTGCATCGCGGCGCGTACGGTAGCCGGCGCGCCGATGGCGCGGCAGGCGAGGGTGCGGTCGATCATGTGCAGTTCCGCCGGCGAACAATAGCCTTCGATGGCGTCGCCGCTCTCCAGCGGCGGCGGCACCAGGCCGGGCCGGCCGCGGCGCAGGTTGACGAAGGCCTGCTGCTGGGTGGTGAACAGGCGGGCGGCGTCTTCGTCGGTGTCGGCCGCGACCACGTTCAGGGCCAGCATGACATGGGGTTTGGACAGGCGCGCCGACGGTTTGAACTCGCGGTGGTACACCGCCAGCGCCTGGTCGAGTGCGTCGGGCGCGAAGTGCGACGCGAAGGCATAGGGCAGGCCGAGCGCCGCCGCGAGCCGGGCGCCGAACAGGCTCGAGCCGAGGATCCAGGCTTCGACGTCGACGCCCGCACCCGGCACCGCCTGCACGGCCTGGCCCGGCTGCACGGGATCGAAGTAGCGCAGCAGTTCGACGACATCGCCCGGGAACTCGTCGGCGCTGGCGTAGTAGCGCCGCAAGGCCTTCGCCGCCGCCTGGTCGGTTCCGGGGGCGCGACCCAGCCCAAGGTCGATTCGCCCCGGGAACAAGGTGCCGAGCGTGCCGAAGGCTTCCGCCGCCTGGAGTGGCGCATGGTTGGGCAGCATGATGCCGCCGGCGCCGACGCGGATCGTCGAGGTTCCGCCGGCCACGTGCCCGATCAACACCGCCGTCGCCGCGCTGGCGATGCCGGGCATGTTGTGGTGCTCGGCCAGCCAGTAGCGACGGTAACCGGCCCGCTCGCCGGCCCGCGCCAGGTCGCGCGCGTTGGCGAAGGTCTGCGCCGGCGTGCTGCCGACGGTGACGGGGGCGAGGTCGAGGATCGAGAGGGGAACCATGGCGCTGTCCGTCAATCCGCGTCGTAGGGCACGAAGCCGATGTCGTAGCCGTAGGGATTCTCGCCGGGCGGCTTTTCGGCTTCCGTTTCGTAGATCTCGACCGGGCCGCTGGCCGTGAAGCCAATCTGCCGCCCGATGGCCCGGATCATCGCGCAGGACTCGTCGGCGTCCGGGGCCCAGGCTTTCATCGTCATCACCGCCGGCCCCGGCCGGCACGTGAATCCATCCCCGAGCTCGCCCGCCATGCCATCGGCAATCACCGTGAAATGACGGAAGGCGGTGACCCGTCGGCCGTAACGAAGGTCGAGTTTCCAGTGCTTGTCGGAAGGGGCGTCGCTCACGTGCTCCACCTTACCCGCGCAGCGTCTGCAGGTGCACGCTGGTTTCGCTGGCGCTGATGCCTTCGATGCCACGGATGCGCTCGAGCACCGTGGACAGCTCGGCCAGGCTGCCCACGCGCAGTTCGGCGAGCAGGTCCCAGCGGCCGTTGGTGTCGTGCAGGGCGGCGACGCCGGGCTCGCCCAGCAGCGCGCGGATGACGCGGTGCTGGTTGCCTTCGACCGCCAGCGAGGTCCAGGCGCAGATCTCGTCGGGTGCGGAGTCGGGCCGCAGCCGCACGGTGTAGCCGGTGATCACGCCGTCGCGTTCGAGCCGCGCCATGCGGTTGGTGATCGTGCCGCGGGCCACGCCTAGGGCCTTGGCCAGGTCGGCGACCGGGGCGCGGGCGTCGTGGCGCAGTTTGGCGATCAGGCGGCGGTCGAGATCATCCATGGTGTCATTCCGTCATTCGTGGCTGTCTATTTGCCATGTTTCTGACGAAACCATAGCACTTTTGCCGTTTCGCGCTACCGGCGGACTGCGGACAATGGTCGCCATCGATTTCACGCCTTCCAGGAGACCGCCCATGACCATGACCCAGCTCACCACCCAGGACCTGACCCAGATCGTCGCGACCCACGGCCTGCCGACCCTGCTCGGCCGCCTGGTGGACTACCTGGAGGCCGACTTCCGGCGCTGGGAGGACTTCGACAAGAGCCCGCGTTCGGCGGCCCACTCCCCGGGCGGCGTGATCGAACTGATGCCGGTCGCCGATACCAAGGAATACAGCTTCAAGTACGTCAACGGCCACCCGGGCAACACCAAGCTGGGCCTGTCCACCGTGGTGGCCTTCGGCGTGCTCGCCGACGTCGATACCGGCATGCCGACCCTGATCAGCGAACTGACCCTGACCACCGCGCTGCGCACCGCCGCCACCTCGGTGATGGCGGCCAAGCTGCTGGCGCGCAAGGATTCCAGGACCATGGCGCTGATCGGCAACGGCGCCCAGAGCGAGTTCCAGGCGCTGGCCTTCCACCACCTGCTGGGCATCCAGGAAGTGCGTGTGTACGACGTCGACCCGGCCGCCACCGACAAGCTGGTGCGCAACCTGGCCGCGGCCGCGCCGGAACTGCGCGTGGTGCGCAGCACCGGCGTCGCCCAGGCCGTGCGCGGCGCCGACATCGTCACCACCGTCACCGCGGACAAGGCCAATGCCGACATCCTGACGCCGGAAATGATCGAGCCGGGCATGCACCTCAACGCCGTCGGCGGCGACTGCCCGGGCAAGACCGAACTGGCCACGGAGGTGGTCGCCAACGCCTCGGTGTTCGTCGAGTTCGAGCCGCAGTCGCGCATCGAAGGCGAGGTGCAGCAGATGCCCGCCAACTCCCCGGTCACCGAACTGTGGCGCGTGCTGACCATGCAGGCCGCCGGCCGCCGCAACATCGCCGAGGTCACCCTGTTCGACTCGGTCGGTTTCGCGCTGGAGGATTATTCGGCGCTGCGCCTGGTGCGCGATTGCGCCAAGGAAATGGGCCTGGGCCGCGAAGCCAGCCTCATCCCCGCCCTGGCCGACCCGAAGAACCTGTTCGGCGAGCTGGCCGCGGCACCCCAGGCCGCGCGCAAGCAGGCGGCCTGAGGCTGGATACCGGAAGGCCCGCTCGAGAGCGGGCCTTGCTACACCCGTGATGCAGATGATCGAGCCGTCAGAAGGCTTGCGTGTAGCGCAGATAGGGTGTGCGCCCGTAGGCGTCGTAGAGATTGAAATTGAAGGAGCGGTCGCCGGCCGCACGCAGGGACGGGTAGCGATCACCGATGTTCGTGACGCCGGCGACGATGCTTGCGTTCCACGGCGCCTTCCACGCCAGTTGCAGGTCGTGGGTGACGTAGCTGCCGACGGTACTGTTGGCGCCGCCGCTGGATTGGCCCTCGATGCCATGCGCTCGCCAGGCGAAGCTCAGGTCGCCCAGGGTCCAGGTCGTCGCCAGTCGCGCGCGAGTGTCCGGGTAGCCAAAACGACCCTCCAGGCGGAAGCCGTTGCCGCCTGGGCTGAAGCTCTCCCAGCGCAGCAGGTGCGAGACCGCCAGTTCGGTGCCCAACTCGCCGTAGCGCCCCAGGCTCAAATCCGCGCCAATGACCAGGTCCAAGGCGTCGACTTCCGACGCGCCGCCGTTGCCATAGCCGATGACGACCTCGCCGATGCTCCCACTGGCAGTGCGGACCACGCCAAGGCCATTGGGCAGCGGACCAAAAATGCTGGGATTGATGTCGGCGTTGACGACGTCCTGGGCCTGATATTGGGTGATCCGATCCGCTACGCGGACATTGCTGTAATCCAGCGAGATGCGCAGCATGTCCAGCGGCCGAACCAAGACGCCAAGTCCATAGTGTTCGGAGCTCTCCGACGCCAGAAGGGGGTTGCCGATGGTCACGACCGGCACCTGCACCAGGCAGGAGGGCGGCTGCGCGAGCGCACTGCAGGTGAGCGGATCATTGACCGTCTGATTGGACGGGCTGGGTAGCTGGGTCGTGATGTCCAGGCCCGGCGTCCGGTAACCCTGCCCCCACTGCGCCCGCAGCGTAAGCAGGTCCAAGGGTTGCCAGCGCAGGTTGGCCTGGGGCGAGGTCTGGCTGTCGAGCCGGTCGAAATCGTCATGGCGGACCGCCAGCGTCAGGTCCAGCCTGGACGTGAATGGCAGGCGCCATTGAGCGAACACCGAGTTGACGTCACGATCGCCACCCGCGGAGTTACCGGCGGTGCCAAGAATGCGACCGGCTTCGGACAGGCTGTCGTAGTTGTCCCGGTAGCGGACCTTGGTCCCCTCTGCGCCGAATATCGCCTCTGACGTACCGCCACCCATCCCGAACAGCGACGCATGGACCGACGCGTAAACCGTGTCCTGCTGCATGCTGGCTTCGCGACTGGTCGTCGCTTTCAGCGAGGACAGGACCTCCGGCGGGGCACCGAAAGGATCGGCCAGGTCGTAGCGTCCGTCGTTGGCCAACTGGTTGGCCAGGTCGGAAACGATGTAGTTGCGCCCCAGGCTGATCAGCTTCTCGTTCGTGCGACGCAGGCCAACGTCCAGGTCCAGCCGGTCGGTCAGGGGCCCCTGGAATCCCACCAGGAATTCGCTGCGGATGGTCTCCGAGTTGTCATCGCGGTTTCCGGCGGCGGCGAAGCGATGGTAGTAGTAGGTTGGCAGACCGTCGGTGGTGCCGGGCACGCAGCCACCTTCGCCGCAGGCAACGCCGTTGTTGATGTCGTTGGGCGTACCGTCATCCACGACCACGGCGCCCGGGGTCGGTGCGTAGCGCCCGAAGGATGCAGCGCGCGACACGCTGGCGGTCGCGTGGACCTGCCAGCGCTCGTTGATCTGGTGCTCGCCGCGCAGGAAGACCGAGGTAGAGCCGATCTTCGCCTCCTGTGCCGCGACCTGGTTGAAGTCGAACGAACAGACGCCGGTCGCCAGTTCGTAGAACGCGCCCTGGTTGCAGTCGAATCCGGGCACCGTCACGAACCGCTGGGTATTCCAGTCGTAGTAGTTGTTGCCATAGAAACCGACGCCGCGCACGTCGCCGCCGATCTGGTCACGGGTGAACACCATGCCGCGCTGCGCCTTTGCGGCGCCAACCACCAGACGCGTGCGTTCGGTGCTCGAGCCGAACACCACGGACATGTCGTCCAGATCGCCCCCCCGGACTTCGCTGGCGGCATGGCCCACTCGGATTTGTGCCCCATTGAAATCACGGCGGGTCACCAGGTTCACGACGCCACCCACGGCATCCGGGCCGTGGATCGCCGAAGCCCCGCTGGCATACACCTCGATACGTTCGACCATCGCCAAGGGAATGGTGTTCAGGTCGGCGCCGAAGGCCGCCGAGGACGGGCTGGGGGATACCCTGCGTCCGTCCACCAGCACCAGCGTGCGGCCGGCGCCGAGCCCACGCAGGTCGATGTTGGCGATGCCCTGGGCGCTCGAACCCGACTGCGGCCGGAAGTTGCCGAACGAGGCCTGCGGCAGGTCGCGCAGCACGTCCGCCAGCAGCACATGGCCGGAGGCATCGATCTGCGCCCGGTCGATCACGACCACCGGCAGGGCATCCGCCGCCTGGGCCAGCCGGGACGCAGTTGCCGTTGCCGGTTCGACGTCCGTCTGCGCGAGGGCACTGCCGCTGGCCAACCCACAGGCAACCGCGAGTTGGATGGAAGAAGCCAGCAGCTGTTTGCGCATGTTCGGGCCAGGGCCAGGGGAGGTCCCGCCAAGCTAGCCGCAGCCGGACTGGAATGAAATAGCGCCGGGCCCAACCAAGAAAAAGGCCCACATGAAGTGGGCCTGTTTCGCTCACTCTGCTAAGAGCGGCTTACCACTCGACCTCGGCCATCGAGCAGTTCAGGCCCGAACCGATGCCCAGCAGCGCAACGCGGTCGCCCTTCTTCAGGCGGCCCATTTCCTTGAGCTTGCTCAGCACGATCGGCACCGAGGCCGGGCCGATGTTGCCGTGCTCGGCGAAGATGGTCAGCACCTTCTTCGGGTCGATGCCAAAGGCCTTGATGAAGGCCTGGGTGTGGACCTGGGACACCTGGTGAATGACGAACTCGTCGAGTTCCTCGACCACCCAGCCCAGGGCCTGGCGGGCGGCGCCGAAGGTGGCGGTGGCCAGCTTCAGGCCTTCGATGAGCAGCATGCGGGTGTCGGTGACCATGCGGTCGAGGTTGCCCCGGCACAGGGTGTTCCACTGCGTGGCGGCCTTGGTGACGCCACCCTTGTACTTCGGGGCATCGGGGGTGAGCTCGCTGCGCGAGAGCACCATCGCGGCGGCACCGCAGCCCAGGGTGAGGGTGGCCAGTTCGTTGCGGAACTGTTCCTCGGTGACGTCGGGGCCGCTGAGGCGCTCGAGCGTCTTCTTGTAGGCCAGGTTGGCGGTTTCGCCGTCGACGACCAGGGCGTATTCGATCTCGCCGCGTTCGATCATGCGGCTGGCGATGTCCATGCCGTTGATGAAGGCCAGGCAGGCATTGGCGACGTCGAAGTTCTGGCAGTTCTCGCCCAGGCCCAGGTTGCCCGAGACGATCGAGGCGGTGGACGGCTCCAGGAAGTCGCGGCTGACCGAGGTATTGACCAGCAGCCCGACCCGGGCGCGGTCGATGCCGGCGTCGGCCAGCGCTTTCTCGGCGGCCAGGGTCGCGGCGTCGGAGGCCTGGACCTCGTCGTCCCAGAGACGACGGGCAAAGATGCCGGCGATGTCCTGCAGGACGTCGGTCTTGATACCCAGGCGATCCATGGTCGGCTTGAGCTGGGTATTGATGTCCGCCGAGCTCAGCCGATGCGGGGCATCGATGTGCGCCAGGCCGGCGATGGAGACGTGCTTGAACAGCATAAGCGGGAATGCCCAGCGTTAGGGAAACCCGTCAAAGTTACCCGTTTCGCCCCGAGCGCTCAACTTAAGGCGCCGGGGCCGTGAAGGCGGGACCGGGGCTCAGTCCTCGATCGGGTAAGTCTCGGCCGCCGCGTCACCCGCCGCCGGCCGGGGCTGGCTGCTGGCTGCGGCCGCTCCGCGGCAACGGAACGCCAGGAAGCGCTGCTCGCCGTCGTCGGGCCCGGACTTGGGCTGCACGGTGTCGGCACCCAGGCCGGGGGCTTCGTTGCGGGCCAGGGTTTCGAGTTCGTCGCGCACCTTGATGTCGTTGCGCTCGTAGGGTCCCAGGCGGTCTCGCACGGACACCGAGACTTCGCCGCGCCGCTCGCAGGCCGACAGGTCCTGGCCGGCCGCCGCCACCTTCACCGCGGCACCGCCCGGCGCCATCTTCACCCAGGTGCAGCCGGACAGCGCGGCGACGACGACGGCGGAAATCAGTAGATGGCGCATGTGGCGTTACTCCCTTGGCGGAACGTGGACTTCAAAAACAACACGGGCGGGATTGTCGCCCCGCCCGTGCTGAACCGGCAATGTATCCGGCCGCTTATTCGCCGGCCGGCTTGCCGTCGGCGTCGATCACCTGCACCTGGCCCAGGCCGAGGGCGCGGATGCCTTCCTCGATCTGCGACAGGTCGCCCACCACCACCCAGGTCAGCGAACCCGGCTGGATGGTCCTGGCGGCGGCATTGACGACCTCGGGGGTCAGCGCCTCGATCTTCGCCTGGCGCTGCACCACGTAGTCGTCGGGGCGGTCGTAGCGCACGATGCCGCCGATGGCGCCGAGCACGGCGTTGGCGGTTTCATACGAGCCGGGCAGGCTGCGGATCTCGCTGGCCTGGATCTTGGCCACTTCGTCCGGCTTGGCCGGGGCTTCGCCGGTGGCGTACTGGCTGATCTCGCGCTGCAGCTCGGCCATCGACTCGGCGGTCTTGTCGATCTGCACCGCCGCGAAAGCCAGCCACGGACGCTGGCCCATGGCCGCCTGCACGAAGCTGTAGCTGCCGTAGGCCCAGTGCTTGTCCTCGCGCAGGTTCATGTTCAGCCGCGAGCTGAATTCACCGCCGAGCACCGAATTGGCGATCTCGAACTCGGTCGCCTTCTCGTCCATGGTCGAGGGCGCCAGCTGGCCAACGAAGATGTTGGCCTGGATGGCGCCGGGCTGGTCGACGAGGAACACGCGCGGCTGCGCCGGCAGGTCCACCTGGCCGATCTCCGGCAGCGCCGGGGCCTGGCCCTGGCCCTTCCAGCTGCCCAGGTGCTTCTCGAGCACCGGCACGATCTCGTCGAGCGTGGTGTCGCCGACCACGATCAGGGTGGCGCCCTCGGGGCGCACGAAATCGCGGTGGTAGGCCAGCAGGTCGTCGCGGGTCAGCGAGGCAATGGAGGCCTCGTCGCCGGTGCCGGAGAACGGGATCGCGTAGGGATGGCCTTCGCCGTAGAGCAGCGGCGGCAGCAGGCGCAGCGCGGACGAGTTCGGGCGGGCCTTTTCCTGCTTGATCGTGGAGATCCAGCCCTGGCGCACGCGCTCGATTTCCTGCGCGTCGAAGCGCGGGGTGCGCAGCATGGTGGCGAACAGGGCGACCGATTCACCCAGGTTCTCCTTCAGCGCGGAGAGGTAGGCGCTGGCCCCGTCGAGCGCGGCGCTCGAGCCCAGGTTGGCGCCCAGGCGTTCGGCTTCGTTGCCAAAACCAAGCGCGTCGTACTTGCCCGCGCCTTCGTCGAGCATGCCCATGGTGAAGCTGGCGGTGCCGAGCTTGCGGCCGGCGTCGGCGACGTAGCCGCCCGGCAGCTGCAGGCTCATCTGCACCACCGGCAGGCCCGGGCGTTCGGCCAGGATCACGCTGATGCCGTTGGACAGCTCGGTGCGCTGCAGCTGCGGGAACACCAGGTCCGGGAACTCGGTGGTCACCGGCGGGCCCTGGCTGCGGTCGACGTCGGTTTCAAGCACGTCGTACTTCGGGTCGGCCGGCGGCACGTCCGCCATGTCCGGGTGCGAGGCGCTTTCTTCCTCGACGGTGGCGACCCGGTCACCCGGGGTCACCACGATGGTGTGGTCGCCCTGTGCCAGCCAGCGCTGGCCGGCGGCCTGCACCTCGGCCGCGGTGGCGGTTTCGATGGTGGCCAGGCCTTCACGGAAGCAGCCCGGGTCCTGCATGTAGACGGTGCACTCGGCCAGCGCGTCGGCCTTGCCGCCGAAACCGCCGATGCGTTCGATGCCGCGGATGAAGCCGGCCTTGAAGGTGGTGCGGGCCTGTTCGAGCTCGCGCTCGGTCGGGCCCTCGGCGAGCAGGCGCGCGACTTCCTCTTCGATGGCCTGCTCGACCACGTCCGGGTCAACGCCCTGCTTGACGTCGGCCTGGATGAAGAACATGCCGCCCAGCTGGTTGCCCCAGGCGGCGGTGGACACGCGGTCGGCGATCTTGTCGCCGTGCACCAGGCGCTTGTCCAGGCGCGAGGCGCGCGAGCCGCCCAGCACCTGCGACAGCAGCTGCAGGCGCTCGACGTCGGCCTGGCCGTATTCGGCGGTGTTCCAGGCGCGGTACACGCGGGCCTGCGGCACGCGGTCGGTGAATTCGTCGCGGGTCGACTCGGTACGCGGCGCCGGGTTGACCGCCGGCTGGGCCATGGTCGGGCCGGCCGGGATGGCGCCGAAGTACTTGGCGACCTTTTCCTTGGCGGTCGCCAGGTCGATGTCGCCGGCCAGCACCAGCACGGCGTTGTTCGGGCCGTACCAGGTCTTGAAGAAGCGCTGCACGTCCTCGAGCGAGGCGGCATTGAGGTCGCTCATCGAGCCGATGACGGTCCAGCTGTAGGGATGGCCTTCCGGGTAGCTGGCCTTGAGCAGGCGCTCGAAGACCTGGCCGTAGGGCTGGTTCTCGCCCTGGCGCTTTTCGTTCTGGACCACGCCGCGCTGTTCGTCGAGCACGTCCTGGCTGACAGCACCGAGGAAATGGCCCATGCGGTCCGATTCCATCCACAGCGCCATGTCCAGGGCCGTGGTCGGCACGTTCTGGAAATAATTGGTGCGGTCGGAGTTGGTGGTGCCGTTCTGGTTCGTGGCGCCGACCAGTTCGAACGGCGTGAAGAACTCGCCTTCGTGGTTCTCGCTGGACTGGAACATCAGGTGCTCGAACAGGTGCGCGAAACCGGTGCGGCCCGGCAGTTCGTTCTTGGCGCCCACGTGGTACCAGACGTTCACCGCCACGACCGGCGCCTTGCGGTCGGTGTGCACCACCACCCGCAGGCCGTTGGGCAGGGTGAACTGCTCGTAGGGAATGTCGGCCTTCACCGCGCTCTCGGCGGCGGCTTGCCCACTGGCGTGCAGCGGCGCGGAGACGGCGGCCACGGCGAAGCCGAGGGCCAGGACCAGGGCGCGCAGGCGCGGGTGTCGGGTCTGGGTCATGCGTGGATTCCTGTTCAAGCGGGTCGGGACGTCCCGGCGGACCGTGAATCCTAGCCTGCCTTGACGGGCCATACACTAGGCCGTAGGCCATAGTCGGAGCCATGGACGTGAAATCAGCGCGAACCATCGTCGTCACCGGGGCCAATCGCGGCCTGGGCCTGGAGTTCACGCGCCAGCTGCTGGCGCGTGGCGAGCGCGTGGTGGCGGGCTGCCGCCAACCGGGCCACGCCGATGCGCTGACCGAACTCGCCGGCGCCCACCCCGGCCACCTGCACGTCGCGCCGCTGGACGTCGCCGATGCGCGCTCGCGCCAGGCTTTCGTGGCCGAAGTCGCCGCCAGCCACGAGGCCGTGGACCTGCTGGTCAACAACGCCGGCGTGCTGCCGGCGGGCGAGAAGTTCGGTGCGCTCGACGCCGACGTGCTCGAGCACACCCTGCGCGTGAACACCGTCGCGCCGCTGATGCTGGCCCAGGCGCTGGCACCGCTGCTGGCGAAAGGACGCAAACCGCGGGTGTTCAACCTGTCGTCGCGGCTCGGGGCGATCGCACTGGCGCAATCCTTCGGGACACCCAGCTACGCGATCAGCAAGGCGGCATTGAACATGGCGACGGTGCAGATGGCCCATGCGCTCAAGCCGATGGGCATCGGCGTGCTGGCCGCCAGCCCCGGCTGGGTGCGCACCGAGATGGGCGGCAGCAACGCGCCGGTGACCGCGTCCGAATCGGTGCGCGACCTGCTGGACATGCTGGACCGGCGCGAGGACCTGGGCGCCGGTGAATTCGTCGGCCGCGATGGCGAGGTGCTGCCATGGTGAGCGCACGTACCGCGCTGGTGCTGGCCCTGCTGGCCGCATCGCTGCCGGCGCAGGCCGGGCTGGGCTTCCAGGAGGCCAGCGCGCGCGACCCCGAGTCGGGCGACCTGCTCTACACCGAACAGCACCTGCTGCGACACCAGGACCAGCAGCTTCGCCAGCGGCTGGTGGTGTACCGCTGCGCCAACGGCACCGCCTTCGCACGCAAGCGCATCGACTACGCGGACTCGGCGCTGGCGCCCGCCTTCCACTTCGAAGACGCCCGCCTGGGCTACCGCGAGGGCCTGCGCCGGGAAGCCGGCGGGCAGGAGCTCTGGGTGCAGCCGTCACCGGCCGAGGCCGAGCGCAGCGCGAAGCTGGAGGCCGGCGCGGGCGTCGTCGCCGACGCCGGCTTCGACGAGTTCATCCGCCGGCAATGGCAGCCTTTGCTGGCGGGTGATGCGGTAAAGCTGCAGTTCGCCGTGCCCTCGCGGCTCGACAGCTACGGATTCACGGTCCGGCGCCGGGGCAGCGACCGCGTCGGCGGCGAGGACGCCGAGGTTTTCCGGCTGCGCCTGGGCGGGCTGTGGGGCCTGCTGGCACCGCACATCGACGTCGCCTATGCGCGCGAGAGCCGGCGGCTGCTGCGCTTCGAGGGCCTGAGCAACCTGCGCGACGAGGCCGGCGAACCCCTGCAGGCCCGCATCGACTTCCCGGCGCCCGCACGCCCGGCCGGAGAGGCCCGCTGGCAGGCGCTGGCGTCCGAACCCCTGTCCGCCTGCCGTGTCCGGGGCTGAGTCCGGACGCCGGACACTCACTCCAAGCCCCTGATTCATAAGGCCTCCGAGGCTTGGCACGGTTCCTGCTGAAGTCCCTGCAAGACTTCGCAAGACCGTTTCGGAATGCCGCCATGTCGCTGAGCAAACAACTCCACCGCGCCCTGTTCGCCCTGCCCCTGCTGGGCGTGGCACTACTGGCTACGCAAACGCCGCCGCCGAAACCCGGCGCCGTGGTGGAAACCGTCGTCGCCACCGGCCTGGCCTGCGAGCCGGCCAACCGGGATGCCGGCCCGCTGGGCCTGGCACGCGTGCCCGGGGACCTGGGTCTGCTGACGCGCCGGCTCAACTGCAACGCCTGAGGTCGCGCCCACCCGGCGCCCCGCCGCGGCGATAATGCCGCGATGCTGCACGTCATCCTCTACCAACCCGAGATCCCGCCCAACACCGGCAACGTGATCCGGCTGTGCGCGAACACCGGCGCCCACCTGCACCTGGTCGAACCGCTGGGATTCGATCTCGACGATGCGAAACTTCGGCGCGCCGGCCTCGACTACCACGAGTGGGCGCAGGTGCGTAAACACGCGAGCCTCGATGATTGCCTGGCGACGCTGGGCGATACCCGCGTGTTCGCGTTCAGCGCGCGCGCGACGCAGCGTTTCGATCGCGTGCAATACCACGTCGGCGACGCGCTGCTGTTTGGCCCGGAGACCCGGGGACTCCCCGCCGAGGTGATGGCGCGTATTCCCGACCATCACCGACTCACGCTGCCGATGCGCGCCGGCCAGCGCAGCCTGAATCTTTCCAACGCCGTTGCCGTCGCCGTGTTCGAAGCCTGGCGGCAGCTTGACTACTGCGGGAGCGACGTCAGTCCCGAAGGCCTCCGCGACTGACGCCCCTCCCACAGCGCCCATTTGCGACCCATGACTGACGACAGGGTGCGGGCGAAAAACGGCTTTCGTTAATCAACCGTTGTGGCGCCATGCGGATACTCCGCTCACCCCGCATCGCGGGGCCCCACAACATTGGAAAGAACACCATGAAGCGTTCCCTGATTGCCCTGTCCCTGGCGGCCCTGCTGCCGCTGTCCGCGCAGGCCGACGACAAGCTCAGCTACACCTGGATCGAAGGCGACTACATCAACGTCGACGGCGATGCCGACGGCTTCGGCGTCCGCGGCTCCTTCGAGTTCGGCCAGTCCGGCTTCTACGGCTTCGGCGGCTACAACGTCGTCGAGATCGACAACACGAACATCGACGTCGATTCCTTCGACATCGGCCTGGGTTACGCCCATGGCCTGTCCAAGAACGTCGACCTGCTGTCCGAGATCTCCTACCTCAACGCCGACGTCGACGGTTTCGGCGACCTCGACGGCTACCGCGCCTCGGTGGGCGTGCGTGGTTCGTTCTCGCCCAACTTCGAGGGCACGCTGAAGGCGAACTACGTCGACGGCGACAACTTCGACGGTGACTTCACCGCCACCATCGGCGCCCAGTACAAGTTCACCAAGACCTGGGGCATGGTCGGCGAAGTCGAAGTCGGCGACGGCGGCGAGACCTACCTGGTCGGCCTGCGCGCCAGCTTCTGACGACGCACCGCTTGTAGGAGCTTCAGCCGCTCCTGCAGGCAACAGAAGAGGCCCGGCGCAAGCCGGGCTTTTTCTTGCGCATTCATCGCCGGGCGCGATAGCTGAACCTGTTCAGCCGCAGGTTCCTTCAGGTTCGCGCCGTCGTTAACCGGGAGTTCGGGCAGGTTTTGAATACTCGTGCCTGCCCGGCATGGACCGGGCCTCCCCCCAAACGAAAGGAATCCCCCCGATGAAACGCACCAAGCTCGCAATCGCCCTCGCTTTCGCCGCCACCCTGCCGTTCGCCGTCCAGGCGCAGGAATCCCCGAGCAACACCTGGGTGCAGGGCAGCTACGTCAACGCCGACGGGGATGCCGAAGGCCACGCGGTGCGCGGCTCGTTCGAGTTCGGCGAGTCCAACGTGTACGGCCTGGCTGGCGTCACCCGGCTTGAGCTCGACAACTCGCCGGTCAAGCTCGATGGCCGCGAACTGGGCCTCGGTTACGCCCTGCCGCTGAGCGACCGCAGCGACCTGTTCGCCGAAGCCGCCTACCTCGACACCGAAGTCGCGGTGCCCGGCGGCGCCATCGACGGCAACGGCTACCGCACCTCGATCGGCCTGCGCAGTGGCCTCACCGATCGCCTCGAAGGCCTGGTGAAGGCCAACTACGTGGACGGCGACGACTTCGACGGCAACTTCAGCGGCACCGTCGGCGGCCTGGTCAAGCTGACCCCGACCTGGGGCATCACCGGCGACGTCACCTTCGACGATGACGCCGAAACCTACCAGGTGGGCCTGCGCGCCAGCTTCTAAGCCAGCAACGCCCCGTAGGAGCGGCTTCAGCCGCGAAGTTGTTCTTTGCCAAAGGCAAAGCCGGAAGATTCGCGGCTGTGAAGCCGCTCCTACGGGGTTCCTGGCCTTAGAACAGGCCTTCGGGGAATTCCGGCTTCTGCTCGCGCGCGAGCAGCATCTTCAGGCCTTCGACCGGCGTGATATGGCCGTGCAGCACTTCGCGCACGAGCGCGGAAATGGGCAGCTCGATGCCATGGCGTTCGGCCAGGCGCATCACTTCATCGGCGGTCTGCACCGATTCGACCACCTGGCCGATGGCGGCCACCGCCTCGGCGATGGACTGGCCACGCCCCAGGGCCAGGCCCAGGCGGCGGTTGCGCGACAGGTCGCCGGTGCAGGTCAGCACCAGGTCGCCCAGGCCCGCCAGGCCCATCAGGGTTTCGGCCTTGCCACCGATGGCGACGTTGAGCCGCAGCATCTCATTGAGGCCGCGGGTGATCAGTCCCGCGCGGGCGTTGAGCCCCAGGGCCATGCCGTCGGCGACGCCGGTGGCCACGGCCAGCACGTTCTTCATCGCACCGCCCAGTTCGGCGCCCAGCATGTCGTTGCCGGTGTAGGCCCGGAACGCGGCGCCGTGCAGCGAGCCGGCGATGTCCTGGGCGAAGCTTTCGTCGTCCGAATGCACGGTGACCGCCGTCGGCAGGCCCTGCGCCACTTCCTTGGCGAAGGACGGGCCGGTGACCACCGCCACCGGCACGCCGGGGCCCAGGGCCTCGGCGGCGACTTCATGCAGGAAGCGCCCGGAACCGGGCTCGAAGCCCTTGGTGGCCCAGGCGACGCCGGCGTTGGCGCGACGATGCGGCGCCAGCGCGCGCAGGGTTTCGGTGAAAGCGTGGCTGGGCGTCACCACCAGCACGTAGTCGGCCGCGGCTACGGTGGCCGCGAGGTCGGCGCTGCCCTGCAGTGCTTCGGGCAGGGCGATGCCCGGCAGGTAGCGCGGGTTCTCGTGGGTACGGGCGATCGCCTCGACCTGGGCGGCGTCGCGCCCCCAGATCGTGGTCGGATGCCCGTTGCGGGCGATCAGCGAAGCGAGCGCCGTGCCCCAGGAACCACTCCCGAGCACGGCGAACGACGGCTTGGCCGAGGTCATCGGCGCACCCGGCTTCAGGCGTTGCCGGCCTCGGGGGCCTGGGCGCCCTGCGCCTGCTCGGCGCGGCGACGCAGGCCTTCGGCGTACAGCGCCTCGAAGTTGATCGGCTGCAGGTAGAACGGCGGGAAGCCACCGTTGGACACCAGTTCGCCCAGGGTCTGGCGCACGTACGGGAACAGCACGTTCGGGCAGTAGGTGCCGAGCATCATGTCCAGGGTGCGCTCGTCGAAGTTGGCCAGCGAGAACAGGCCGGCCTGCTGCACTTCAGCCAGGTAGACGGTCTTTTCGGCCAGCTTGCAGGTCAGGGTGACGTGCAGCACGACTTCGAACAGGCCGTCGGAAACGCGACCGACCTTCTGGTTGAGGTTGAGCTCGAGCTGCGGCTGGCCCGGCTCGTTGAACACCTGCGGCGCGTTCGGGACTTCGAAGGACACGTCCTTGACGTAGATCTTCTGGATGGTGAACTGCGCCTGCTGGTCGTTCGTTGCGGCGGCGGCGGTGCCGTTGTTCTGCTCGGCCATGGTGGAACTCCGGAATATGAAGACGATGAAAGACCCGGGATTATCGCATGCCGGCCGGGGCCGGGCGAAACCGCCGGGGAAGGGGGATCAGGCCTTGCCCTTGGCCAGCGGCAGGCCAGCCTGCTGCCAGGCGCCGATGCCGCCGTCGAGCACGCTCACGCGCTTGAAGCCGGCCTTGACCAGGCGCGCGGCGACGCCGGTGGCGGTCATGCCCGCGGCGCAGACCACCACGACCGGCTTTTCCTTCGCCTTCGCGAGCAGCTTGCCCTCGGGGTCGACCTGGCTCGGCAGCAGGTGGCGCGAGCCGATGATGTGGCCCTTCTCGAAGTCCGCCTGGCCCCGGATGTCGAGCACCAGCGCGTCTTCGTGGTTGATCAGGGCGGTCAGCTGGGACGGGCTGACACCCTTGAAGCCACGGAACAGGCGGGAGACTTCAGTGAACACCAGGGCCACCGTCAGGCCCAGCAAGGCCAGGGACAGCAGCAGGTTGGCTTGGAAGAAAACGATCAGCTGATCCATGGACGGCGCGTTTGCTCGGCGTGGGGGCCGGCATTATGCGGCCCGCGGCGTCGCGGGCCAAACCGGTCAGCGGGCGGCGTCGAGGTCGGGCAGGCCGCTGGCCAGCCACCAGCGCCTGGCCTCGGGGTCCCAGCGCCAGCGCTGGCGGTCGGTCAGCACCTTCTCGACCTGGGTGTGGCGGTTCACCACCCGGATCTCGACCACCTGCAGGTATTCGCCTTCGGCCGGTTCGCTGGCCGACTTCACTTCGTAGCCCGAGACCTGGAACTGGCGGTAGCGTTCGAGTTCGAGGTCGGTCAGGGGCCGGGCCTCGCGCAGCTGCGGATCCAGGAATTTCGCCGCGACGTCGAAGTCGCTCCAGCGCACGGCGCTGACGTAGTTGTAGAGCGTCTCCTCGCGCGGGCTGCGCTGGCCGCTGGTGGCGCAGGCGGCCAGAAGCAGGGCCAGGGCGAGGACGAGGCCGGCATGCAGGAAGCGGGGCAGGGTCTTCATGCCGCCATTATGCACACCCCGGCGCCGTCGTCTCAGGTCGGCCGGAGCGCGGCGTAGCGGCCCTGCAGATCGGCCACGACGCTGCCATCCGGGGCCGACACCGACGCCGTGATGCCGGCGCGGGTCCGGCCACGCGCGTTCCAGGCCTGCAGCACCGACGACCAGTCGACGTCGGGCGCCAGCGTCGCCCGGGCGGCGAGGTCGGCATACAGGGGCGCCAGGTAGCGGACCTGGCTGTCGGCCACGTAGACATCGGCGCGGATGCCGGCCTCGCGAAGCTTCAGGGTCATCAGGCCCCAGCCGGCCAGGGTCATCAGGCTGACCAGGCTGCCGCCGAAGGCGCAGGCCTTGTCGTTGAGGTTGTGCGAGAGCGGCGCGTGCAGTTCCAGCGACTGGCCGTCGTAGCGCACCGCCCTGACCTGCATCGCCCGCACGGGCGGCATGGCGTCGTAGTGCGCGTTGATGTGGTCGAGTTCGGTCATGCCGTGCCGTTTCCCCCGGGGCTGTGCCAAGCTTGCGGCATGGACAGCCAACGGTCCGCGCCAACGCTGGCGGGATGGTACGTCATCTCGCTGCGCCCCTCTGGCAGCCATGCGCCGGTCCGGCACGCGGCCACGACGCTGGGCGCACGCACGCTTTCGATTTCGACGCTGGCCCTGCGGCCCTTGCCGGCCGGCGCGGCGCTGCAGGCGGCGCTGGCCTGTCCGCTGGTCATCGTCACCAGTCCGGCGGCGGTGCAGTTCGCGCGCCGGCAGCTGCCACTGGTCGCGCGGCCGGGCCAGCCCTGGCTGGCGCTGGGGGAAGCCACTGCGCGGGCCCTGCAGCGTGCGGGCATCGACGAGGTCCGGGTGCCCGATGACGGTACCGACTCCGAGGCGCTGCTGGCCCTGCCGGAACTGCAGCCACCGCCGTCGTCGGTGGGCCTGGTCACGGCTCCCGGAGGACGCGGGCTGATCGCCGAAACCCTGGCCCAGCGCGGCAGCGAGATCCACCGCGCCAACGTCTACCGACGCGAACCGCTGCACCCCCGCGCCGGCCGCCTGCGCATGCTGCGCAAGCTGCCGCGACAAAGTGCGCTGCTGGTGAGCAGCCAGGAGGCCTTCGACGGCCTGTGGCGGCGACTGGACGAGGCCTGCCGCGAAGCGGTGCGGGTGCGGCCGGCGGTGGCCAGCAGCGCCAGGCTCGCCGCCCACCTGGCCGGGCTGGGCTTCCAGGCCATCGTCCTGGCGTCGGGCGCCGCGCCGGCGACCCTGGTCGAGGCCCTGGCGGCCGATGTTGCCCGCGGGCGCTTCCGGTAGCATGGCGCCGATACCCGAGTTGATGCCCCCGTGGACACCGAGCACGACGATCTTCCCGAAACCCAACGGCGCCGTGGCGCCGGTCCCTTTGCCTGGCTGCTGGCCCTGGCCCTGCTTGCACTGGCCGTCGCCGGCGGCTGGTGGTGGTGGGCACACCAGGCGACACCGGATGATGCCGGCCCCGACCTGAGCCCCGAGGCGCTCGACGCCCGCCTGCTCGAAGCCGAACAGGGCGCCGCTTCGCTGCGTCGCAACCAGCAGTCGCTCGAGCAGCGCCTGGGCGATACCCAGGCCCGCACCAGCCTGCTGCGTGAAGAAGTCCTGGGCCTGGGCCAGCGCGCGGCCATCCTGGAAGACAACCTGCGCGAAGTCAGCTCGCAGGCCGCCGAAGGTGCCGAGGCCCTGCGCCTGGACGAAGTCGAGCTGTTGCTGGGCCTGGCCCAGGCGCGCCTGTCCGTATCCGGCGACATCGACGGTGCCGTGCGCTCACTGGTGCTTGCGCAGCAGGCACTGGCGGCCATGACCGACCCGCAGTTCATCAGCCTGCGCCAGACCCTGGCCCAGGAAATCGCCGCGCTGCGCGCCTTGCCGGCCGACCCGCGCGACCTGGCCGCCGGTGAACTCGACGCCCTCGAGAGCACGCTGCCGCGGCTGTCGAGCCGCGCTCCGGGCGCGCCGCCTGCCGCCGGTGCTGGCGACTCGCGCTGGCAGCGCATCCTGGACGCCATCGTGCAGGTGCGGCCCAGCAGCAGCCAGGACCTGATTTCCCCCGCGGACCGCGCCACTGGCGAAGCCACGCTGGCGCTGGAACTGGCACTGGCGCGCACCGCGCTCGAGCGCCGCGACCAGGCCGCGTTCCGCGCCAGCCTGCAGCGCATCGACCAATGGCTGCAGCGCCTGTACGCCGACGACGCGCTGCTGCGCGAACGCCGCGAACGCCTGCAGGCGCTGGCCGACCAGCCGCTGGCGCCGGCCCTGCCCGATGCCGGCGCCGCCCTGCAGCAGCTGCGCGACCTGCGCCGCGGCCGGGACGCCAGCCCGTGAACCTCTACCGCAGCCTGCTCTGGTGGCTGGCGCTGGCGGTGTTGGGCGCACTGGCCTGGCACTGGTTCTCCCAGGACCTGGGCGACGTGGTCGTGCGTTTCCGCGGCCTCACCTACACGACCACCCTGGCGTACTTCGTGCTGGCCTGGGGCCTGCTTTGGTTCGGGCTCTGGGCGCTGTGGTGGGTCCTGAGGCTGCCGTTCAAGGCCTGGCGCCGGCATGCCCACCAGCTGGCGCGCAACCGCCTGGTGAGTGGCCTGGAAGCCCTGCACCAGGGCCGCTGGCAGCGCGCCGAACAGCTGCTGGCCAAGGCCGCCAACGAAGCCCCGCTGCGCACGCCGGCGCTCCTGGGGGCACGCCGGGCCGCCGATGCCCGCGGCGATGCGGAAGCCGCCGCCCGCCACCACGCCGCGCTGCTCGCGCACGACACCACCGCCGCCGTGCTTGAACAGGCGCAGCGGCTGCTGGACCAGGGCAGGCCCGAAGAAACCCTGGAAGCCCTGGCCAGCCTCGCCGGCTCGCTGCCGCCGCGCGCCGCCTGGCAACGCGCCGAAGCGCAGGTCGCCAGCGGACGTGCCATGGACGCCCATGCCTCGCTCAACGCGCTGCGCCGCGACCAGGTGGCCGACGCCGATGCGCTGGCGGCGCTGGAAGTCCGCATCAGCGCGGCCACGCTCGACCAGGCTCCGCAGGCCGATGAACTCCAGCAACGCTGGCATGCGCTGCCGCAGCGGCTGCGGCTGGCGGCACCCGTGGCCAGCGCCTTCGCCCAGCGCGCCGCCGCGCTCGGCATGGAAGACGCCGGCGCGCACGCAATCGCCGATGCACTGGAAGCCAACTGGGATGAATCGCTGGCGGCGCTTTATGGCCGGCTGCCGCCCGGGCGCGAAGGCAAACGCCTGTCGCGCGCGGAAGCCTGGCTGGCCCAGCACCCGTCCAGCCCCGGCCTGCTGACTGCGCTGGGCAGCCTGTGCCGCGCGCAGGATCTATGGGGCAAGGCCGAGGACTACCTGCATCGCGCGCTCGCGCAGGGCGCCGGCGCCGATGCCTGGGAAAGCCTGGGCCATGTCTTCACGGCCCAGGGCGACGCCGGCCGGGCCCAGATCGCCTACGCCAACGCCCTTCGCCTTGGCCGCGAAGAGCCGCCGCTGGCGCTGGGTGGCCGCAGCCTGCGCGAACAGATCGCCGACGCGGCGGTTGCCGAAGTGCGCAACGCCCACGGCATTCCCCTGCTGCCGCCATAACCGCTTTTTGTGGGAGGGACTTCAGTCCCGAAAAGCTTCGGGACTGAAGTCCCTCCCACACAAGTGGATTAGCGCTCGACGATGGCGGCGACGCCCATGCCGCCGGCGGTGCAGACCGAGATCAGCGCGCGGCCGCTGCCCTTTTCCTTGAGCAGCTTGGCGGCGGTGGCGACGATGCGCGCACCGGTCGCGGCGAACGGATGGCCAACGGCCAGCGAGCTGCCGACGACGTTGAGCTTCCCGCGGTCGATGCTGCCCAGCGGCGCGTCCAGGCCCAGTTTTTCCTTGCAGAACACCGGGTCTTCCCAGGCCTTGAGCGTGCACAGCACCTGGGCGGCGAAGGCTTCGTGGATTTCGTAGAAATCAAAGTCCTGCAGCGACAGCTTGTTGCGCTGGAGCAGCTGCGCCACGGCCCAGCACGGCGCCATCAGCAGGCCTTCGCCGTGCACGAAATCGACCGCCGCCACCTGCGCATCCACCAGGTAGGCCTGCACTTCGAGATTGTGCGCGGCGGCCCACTCTTCGCTGGCCAGCAGGGCCGCCGAGGCGCCGTCGGTGAGCGGGGTGGAGTTGCCGGCGGTCAGCGTGCCCTGGCCCGAGGTCTTGTCGAAGGCGGGCTTGAGCGTGGCGAGTTTTTCGACGGTGGTGTCCGGGCGCAGGATGTTGTCGCGCTCGACGCCGCGGAAGGGCACCACCAGGTCCTTGAAGAAACCGCGCTCGTAGGCCATCGCCGCCTTGGTGTGCGATTCGTAGGCCAGCTGGTCCTGGGCCTCGCGGGTGATGCCCCATTCCTTGGCCATCATTTCGCAGTGTTCGCCCATGGACTTGCCGGTGCGCGGCTCGCCGACGCCCGGGAACTCCGGGGTGAACTCCTTGAATCTGAAGCCCTTGAAGGCTTTCAGGCGCGCGCCGAAGCTGCGCGCCATGTTGGCGTCGAGCAGGCGGCGGCGCAGGCGCTTGTTCACCGCGATGGGCACGTCGGACGTGGTGTCGGAACCGCCGCCGATGCCGGCTTCGATCTGGCCCAGGGCGATCTTGTTGCCCACCGTGATGACGGTGTCGAGCGAAGTGCCGCAGGCGCGCTGCAGGGTGATGCCGGGCGTGGCCGGCGACAGGCCGGAGCTGAGCGCGGCTTCGCGGCCGATGTTCCAGTCGCTGCTGTGCTTGAGCACCGCGCCCATGGCCACTTCGCCCAGCTGCTCGCCGTGCAGGCCGAACTTCTCCACCAGCGCGCCCAGGGCCTTGATCGACATGCCCAGGTTGCCGACGTCGTGGTAGGCGGTGTTGTTGCGGACGAAGGGGATGCGGACACCGCCCAGGATGGCGACACGGCGGGAAGGCGACATGCGGTTCACTCCTTGCTCGAACTTGTTCGGGGGGTCATGCGGCGGGGTCGAGGTCGGCGGGCAGCGGGCCCCAGTCGGGACGGGACTGCCAGGCCCCGTGGATCCAGGCGCGGAACATGCGGGCCACCGGGTCGTCGGCGGGACGCGCGGCCAGCAGCGCCACCAGGCGGCGCGGGCCCCGGGCCTCGGCTTCGTCGGCCACGATGGCATCGAAATAGGTCGTCCACTGCTCGCCGTAGCTGATGCGCGGCGCGGCGTTGCGCAGGCGTTCGGCCTCGCGCGCGCCGGCCAGCGCATCGCCGTCGGGCTTGCGCGCCACGACCTGCACGCAGGGCGAGTCGTCGAGCACCAGCACCGGCTCCAGGCCGACGCCGCGCACGTAGGCCTCGACTTCCTGCGGCACCACGAACTGGTTGCGGGCGACGTCCTTGCGCTGCCCCGCCGGCAGCCGCGCGGCCTGCTCGAACTCGAGCGCGAAGCGACGCCAGCCGACCGGGTGGGCCAGGTTCCAGTGGTCGAAGTAGAACAGGCCGCCGGGACGCAGCACGCGGGCGACGTCGCGCAGGTAGAGCACGAAGTCTTCCTTGTCCATGTGGATGAACACGGCGACGCAATAACCCTTGTCCATCGACGCGTCGCCCAGCGCGTCCAGGCGCGGACCCTGCAGCGGGCTGAACGCGCAGTCGCCGGTGCCGGCCAGGCGCTCGCGGGCGACGCCGAGCATGTTTTCGCTGATGTCCAGGCCATGCCAGTGGGCGACTTCGCCCGCCAGTTCGCGGCCGATGCGGCCAACGCCGCAGCCGAGTTCGAAGACCCGGTCGGCCGCCTGCAGGTCGAGCGCGGCCCGCGCCTGGGCCGCCGAGAAGGCGCCGGTGAGCCGGACCGTGCGCTCGTCGTGGCTGCCGTCCACCGCCACCAGCGCGCCGCGCGGCGTGCTGGCCTTGTCGTTCCAGAAGGATTTGTAGTCTTGGAAATCCATGCCTGCGGCGGTCGGGGGACCAGCCGTCCACGTTTCGATGGGTATGATGGGAATCATACCCCGACACCGCACGCACCCGTATGTCCAAACCCGACCTGAGCGTCCTGGCGGCCCTTGCCCTTGAACTCACGCCCGGCGCCGAACCGGGCCGCGTGGCGATCGGCGTGCAGGCCGCCGGCGAGCTAGCCGGACGCGTCGCGCAGGACCTGGCCCGGCTGGCGCCCGGCGCCGAAGACCTGGACCTGGTGCTGGTGGCCGGCCTGTTCGATCCGGTGGAATTGCTGCGCCCGGGTTATCCGCTGCACGCCGAGCTGGGCCGGTTGGCCGCACGCGCGCCGGGCGCCGGCGGCGGCCAGGTGATCGGCTTCGGTGCCGGCAGCGACGGCTTGCCCGCCGCGCTGGCGCCGGACCCGGCTTTCGCCGGCGGTCCGCTCAAGCTGCTGCCGATCCTGCTGCGCGGCGAGCCGCAGGCCGTTGCCCCGGTGGGCGAACAGCTCGAACAAGTCCTGCTCGACACCGGCATGGCCGGCGCCGAAACCGCGCTGCTGGCGCAGTCGGCCTTCGAAGTCCCGGTGGAACACGCGCGCCTGCTGACCCTCAATGACCTGGTGGCGATGATGGCGCTGCAGTACGAACACGCCGGGGTCGCCGCACTGTGGCCGCTGCTCGAGGCCGCCCTGCTGGCGCCGCAGAGCGAGCAGTGGCTCGATGCCCCGCCCGAACCCCTGGCGCGTTATGCCGACGGCGCCGTGCGCATGGCGTTGCTGGATATCGACGCCTGGGCCGAGGGCGGCTTCGCACCGGCCGATACCGACGCCGCGCGGCTGGCCCGGGGCTTCGAACGCTTCCAGATGCGCCAGCGCCAGTTCGCCGCGCTGCTCGAGGCCCACGGCATCCGCGTCACCTTCGACCACTGCCCGGCCGGGCGCGACCCGCGCGAAATCCTGGCGGAATGAAACCTCTCAGCGGCCCCAGTAGCCCAGTTCGCGGCGCAGCTTGAGGCTGCGCCAGGCGCCGGCCAGGGGCTTGCGCCGAAGCCTGCCGAACTCGCCGGCCAACAGGGCGTCGGTGGCGGCGAGCACGCGTTCGCTGGAGCGGCCATCGCGCCAGGGGTGGATGCTGTCGGCATAGGCGGCAATGGCGGCATCGCGCGCCGGGTCCGGCGCGAAGGCGGCCGCCAGCTGTTCGCCCAAGCGCGCCGGATCGTCGAAATCGAGCATGTGCGGTTTGGGCGCACGGTTGCGGAAAGTGACCACGGGCTTGCGTTGCACCACGAACTCCGAGACCACCGACGTGGTGTCGGCCAGCAGCACGTCGGCCGCGCGCTGGGCGCTGACCAGCTGTTCGGTTTCGACGAAGGCCGCGTTGGCGCCCGCCAGTGAACGGTAGCGTTCGAACAGCGCCGGCGCGCACTTGGGATGCAGGGTCAGCAGCCAGAAGCGTTCGCCGCGCGCCACCTCGGCGGCGATCGCGTCGAACAGGTGCGGCGCCGCGCTCAGACGTTCGGTGAAGGTGGAGGCGAACAAGACCACCGGCCGGCCCGACGCGCCCGCGCGCAGCGTGGTCGCCAGCGCATCCTCGGCGCGGAACAGCGGATCGAGCTTGGGCCAGCCGGTTTCGACCACCGCGAAGTGCCCGGCCTTCGCGGCCAGCGCCTGGAACGGCGCGGTGGTCGCCGGGCCCTGCGTGCAGTAGAGGTCGAACTGACCGCGCACGCGGAAGTGGCCGCGGCTGTCGCTGCGCTTTTCGACGTTGAAACCGTGGAAGAGCTGCACCTTGGCACCGGCGATGAAGCCGGGCACGTCGTTGGCGGCGCTCAAGACCGCGCGCGGCCGCAAGGCCACGGCTTCACGTACGTCCACCGGCCGCGCAGGCGCCGGCAGGGTCGCGCCCGCGGCACCGCGGATGAACAGCGTATGTACCCCGTGCCCCCGTGCTTGCAGCGTTTCCGCCAGCGGGCACAGAATGGGGAGAGCGTAGCGCTCGGTCGCGAACAACAGGTAATCCGCCATCAACAGCCCTCCGGCCATGTCGCCTCGCCTATCGGCCTGCATTATCACCTTCAACGAAGCAGCGCGCCTGGCCGACTGCCTCGCGTCGCTGGCGTTCTGCGACGAGATCGTGGTGGTGGACTCGGGTTCGACCGACGCCACCGCGGCCATGGCGCGCCAGGCCGGTGCGCGGGTGTTCGAACGGCCGTTCGAGGGTTTTCGCAGCCAGAAGCAATTCGCCATCGAGCAGGCCGCGCACGATTGGGTGCTGTGCCTGGACGCCGACGAGCGCGTCGACGAGGTCCTGCGCGCGAGCATCCGGGCCGAACAGGTGCTGGGCTTCGAACACGCCGCCGGCTACCGCTTTGCACGGCTTACCAATTATTTCGGCCGCTTCCTGCGGCACGGCAACGCCTATCCCGACCGGGTGCTGCGCCTGTTCGACCGTCGCCGCGGCGGCTGGCGTGGCGCGCGCGAGATCCACGAGGCCGCGAGCGTCGACGGGCCGGTGCGCACGCTGGCCGGCGACCTGCTTCACTTCCCCTACCGGTCGCTGGAACAGCAGCTGGCAAAAACCCAGCGCTACGCCCGGATGATGGCCGAACACGACTTCAAGCGCGGCAAGCGCGCCAGCCTGGCGCGCCTGGTGCTGTCGCCGGCCTGGCGCTTCTGGCGCGGCTACGTGCTGCGTGCCGGCTTCCTGGACGGCTGGCATGGCCTGGTCTACGCCTACGTGCGCGCCAACTACGTGCGCCAGAAGACCATCATGCTGTGGATGCTGCAGAACAAACAGCCGGTGGTGGACCCGCCGGGACAGGCGCGCTGAACCATGTGTGGAATCGCCGGCAGCTGGTTCCCGGAGGCGCGCGACGACGCGTCGCTGCATGCCCTGGGCGCACGCCAGGGCGAGGCCATCGCCCATCGCGGCCCGGACGATGCCGGCACCTGGGCCGATCCCGGCGCTGGCCTGGTGCTGTCGCACCGGCGACTTTCCATCCTGGACCTGAGCGCCGAAGGCCACCAGCCGATGCTGTCGCGCGACGGCCGCTGGGCGATTATCTTCAACGGCGAGATCTACAACCACGGCGCGCTGCGGGCGGAGCTGGCGACCCTGGGCCATGGCTTCCGCGGCCACTCCGATACCGAAGTGCTGCTCTCCGCCATCGCCGAATGGGGCGTGGCCGAGAGCCTGCAAAAAGCCAACGGCATGCTGGCCCTGGCCGCCTGGGACCGCAAGCAGCGCCGGCTCTGGCTGGCGCGCGACCGCATGGGCAAGAAACCGCTGTACTACGGCTTCAGCGGCGACGGCGCGCTGGTGTTCGGCAGCGAGCTGTCGGCGCTGCGCGCCCATCCGGCGCTGGAGGCGCGCGTCGACCCCGATTCGCTGGCGCTGCTGCTGCGGCTCGACTACATCCCGGCGCCGTGGTCGATCCTGCGCGGCGTGTACAAGCTGCCGTCCGGTTCGCTGCTCAGCCTCGATACCGCGGCGCTGCAGGCCGGGCCCGGTTCCCTGGACCCGGTGCATTCGCCGCAGCGCTGGTTCGACGCCCTCGCCGCCCAGCGCGAAGCCATCGCCCACGGGTTCGCCGGCGGCGACCAGGAGGCCCTGGACACGCTGGACGTGCTGCTGCGCGAGGCGACCGCGATGCGCATGGAGGCCGACGTCCCGCTGGGCACCTTCCTGTCCGGCGGCACCGATTCCTCCCTGGTGACGGCGATGATGCAGGTGCAGTCGGCGCGGCCGGTGCGCAGTTTTTCCATCGGCTTCGACAACCTGCGCCACGACGAAAGTGCCCACGCCGCCCGCGTCGCGGCGCACCTGGGCACCGACCACACCGAACTGCGCGTGGACGGCCAGGCGGCGCTGGATCTCGTGCCGTCGCTGCCGGACATCTTCGACGAGCCTTTCGCCGACTCGTCGCAGGTGCCCACCGCCCTGCTGTGCGCGCTGACCCGCAAGCACGTCACCGTTGCCCTGTCGGGCGATGGCGGCGATGAGCTGTTCTTCGGCTATTCGCGCTATGCCCGCACCCTGCGCAACGACGCCTGGCTGCGCAAGCTGCCACGCTCGATGCTGGCCAACCGCATCGGCGAACCCGGCGAACCCGCGCGCATGGGCGGCCTGGCGGCGCTGCGCGCGGAGCTGCGTGCGGGCGACCTGCAGGGCCACGCACGCAACCGCATGACACGCTGGCGCCTGCCCGAAGCGGTGGTGATCGGCGCGCACCGGCGCAAGACCGCCTACGACGATCCCGCCGCCCTGCCCGGCGTCGGCACGCCCGGCGACGCGCTGATGGCGATGGACATCGCCTGCTACCTGCCCGAGGACATCCTGGCCAAGGTGGACCGGGCGAGCATGGCGGCGTCGCTGGAGGCCCGCGCGCCGCTGCTGGACTGGCGCGTGGCCAGCTTCGCCTGGACCCTGCCGCTGCGGATGAAATATCGCCGCGGCGAGCTCAAGTGGCTGCCCCGGCAGCTGCTGCTGCGCTACCTGCCCAAAGCGCTGGTCCAGCATCCGAAGACGGGGTTCGGGGCGCCGGTGGGTGACTGGCTGCAGGGTCCGCTGCGCGACTGGGCCGAAGCGCAGCTGAGCGAGACGCGGCTGCGCGAGGAAGGCCATTTCGACCCGGCGCCGATCCGCCGCACCTGGAAAGCTTTCCTCGACGGCGAACGCAAATGGCACACCCACCTGTGGGGCGTGCTGATGTTCCAGGCCTGGCGCGAACGGCTCTAGCGCCGGCTCAGCGGGTCGGCGCTTCGTACATCCGGTAGCCGGCGTCGGCCATGCCCAGGGTTTCGTAGGTCTTTTGCGCGACGGCGTTGTCGCGTTCGACGTACAGGCGGATGCCGCAAACCTCCGGACTGGCCTGGGCGCGTGCCAGGACGTGGCGGTACAGCGCGGCGTAGCAGCCGCAGCGCCGGAAGGCCGGGTCCACGTAGACACTCTGGATCCACCACCAGTCGCCGTTGCGCCAGTCGCTCCACTCGTAGGTGAGCATGAGCGTACCGGCCGGCTCACCGTGGTGTTCGGCCACCAGGTAGGCGCCGCGACGCGGCTCGGCCAGCACGGCGCGGATTCCGGCGTCGACCGTGGCCGGGTCGAGTGCCTTGTGTTCGGTTTCCCAGGCCATGGCCACGGCCCAGTCGCGCAGGCGGGCGACGTCGCCGTCGTCCGCCGCGCGGATTCGCCAGTCGCCGTCGGTCACGAGGCCGGGCCGTCGTAAACCGGGGCCGGCTGGCTCAGTTCGACCACGCCGCAGGCGATGCGGGCACCGGCGTTGCCGGTGGGCTGGCTGGCGTAGTCGTCGGCCTGGGCGTGCACGATGACCGCGCGACCGACCACGTCGAGCATCGGTTCGCCGTCGATCTGCAGGCCCTCGAGGATCACGTCCACCGGGGCGACGCCGTCGTCGCCGGCGACCAGGTTGGGCATGTCGCCGGCGTGGTGCGGACCGGGGGTCCGGCGGTCGCCGTGCTGCATGTCGTCGGGATTGAAGTGGCCGCCGGCGCTGGTGGCGTCCGGGGCGCTGCAGTCACCGGTTTCGTGCAGGTGGAAGCCGTGCGCGGAGCCGGGCGCGAGGCCGGTGACCTGGCCGTGCAGGCGCAGGCCGCCCTCGCCTGGGTCGAAGGTGAGTTCGCCGCCCACGCCGCTTTCCTGCACCGGGTCCAGGGTGACGCGGGCCTGCGCCGCGAGCGCGATGCCACCGGCGGCGCCCGATGCGTCGTCGGCCGGTGCCAGCGCTTCTGGCGCGGCGTTCGGTGCCGGCGTCGGCACGTCGGGCGCGGATTCGGTGCTGCAGCCCGCAAGGGCCAGTGACAGGGCGGCGGCAAGCAGGGTCGTGGTCGTCTTCATCGGGACTCCTTGGTCGTGCATGCGAACGGGGAGGGTGACAGCAGCCGGCTTAACCCCGGGTCAAGGCGCGGGTTTGCGCTTGCCACGCCGGGGCCGGGCGCCGAGTTTGCGGGTGATCGTATTACGGCCCAGGCCCAGCCGTTCGGCGGCATTCTGGCGGTGGCCACCGCTGTGTTCGAGCGCGGTTTCCAGCAACACCTGGTCGAAGGCTTCGCGCAGCGGCGCGTGCAGCCCGGTGTCGCCACGATCGAGGCGGGCACGCACCTCGCTGGCCAGCGCCAGCTGCCAGGCCGGGGCGCCGGGAGATTGATCGCGGGCCAGGGCCTTGGCCAGGTCGCGCGGCGTGATGGTGTCGCCCGGGGCCAGCACGGCCAGTCGCCAGCACAGGTTTTCCAGTTCGCGCACGTTGCCGGGCCAGTCGTGTTTTTGCAGGCGCTCCAGGGCGGCGGCGTCGAAACGTTTGGCCGTGGCGTCGAGTTCGTCGCCAGCCTGGGCCAGGAAACGTGCGGCCAGGGCCGGCACGTCGGCCTTGCGTTCGCGCAGCGGCGGCAGGCGCAGGCGCACCACGTCGAGCCGGTGCAGCAGGTCGGCGCGGAAGCCGCCGTCGCGGACCTTCGCTTCCAGGTCCTGGTGGGTGGCGGCGATGACGCGCACGTCCACCTTGATCAGTTCGCGGCCGCCGACGCGGAAGAACTCGCCTTCGGCCAGCACGCGCAGCAGGCGGGTCTGCAGGTTGGCCGGCATGTCGCCGATTTCGTCCAGGAACAGGCTGCCGCCATCGGCCTGCTCGAAGCGGCCGACGTGGCGCTTGTTGGCGCCGGTGAAGGCGCCGGCCTCGTGGCCAAACAGTTCGCTCTCCAGCAGTTCGGCCGGGATGGCGGCGGTATTGAGCGCCAGGAAAGGCCCCTTCGCGCGCGGCGATTCGCGGTGCAGGGCGCGTGCCACCAGCTCCTTGCCGGTGCCGGTTTCGCCGGTGACCAGCACCGACAGCGGCGCCTGCGCCAGGCGGCCGATGGCGCGGAAAAGTTCGCGCATGGCCGGGGTGTCGCCGATGAGCTCGTCGCCGCCGCTGGTCGTTTCGATGGCCGGTTCGCCGGCCTCTTCGGGCGGCAGCGCACGCTCCACCAGCGCCACCGCTTCGTCCAGGTCGAAAGGCTTGGACAGGAATTCGTGGGCGCCACCGCGGAAGGCACCCGCGGTGCTGGCGACGTCGGTGTAGGCCGACATCACCACCACCGGCAGGTCCGGATGCCCTTCCTTCAACTGGTCCAGGAAAGCCAGGCCATCGAGCCCGGGCATGCGCACGTCGGTGAACACCAGGTCCGGCCGTTCGCCGTCGGCCAGCGCCGCCAGCGCCTCGGAGGCACCTTCGAAGGCCCCGACCCGGTAGCCGGCGTCGCGCAGGGCCTGGGCCAGCACGATGCGGACGGTGCGGTCGTCGTCTACGACCCAGAGCTGGGCGGTTCGGGCGGACATGGTCGGTACCAGGGCTGCAACTGCACCAGCATAGTGCAAAGCGAGGTGCCCCGGCGGCCGGATCCGAAGCAGGCCCCCGGGCGATGCCGAAAGCACGGCGTCAGCCGGCGGCCTGTCCCGACGGATCGGAAGACCGCGTTTGATCGAGTGTCCCCCGCACCGGAGCGTCCACAAATGAATCGTCTTCCCGCGCTTGCGCATGGCACGATGCTTGTCCTGGCCCTGGCCATGGTTCCTGTCGCGAAATCGGAGGCCGCGGTCGCCTGCGGCGACTTCGTCGGCGGCACCGTCGTGCTTACGGCCAACCTGGACTGCTCCGCCGCCGGTGGCTACACCGCGATCGGCATCGGCGCCGACGACACGGTCATCGAACTCAATGGCCACACCTTGTCCGGCGGCCGGGACCTGATCGGCGTCGACGTCTCGAGCTACAACAACGTGACCATCCGGGGGCCGGGCGTGATCCGCGGTTTCTGGCTCGGCGTGCGCGCGGGGAACGGCCGGGGCCTGACGGTGGAGGGCGTGCGTTTCGATGACCTGGGCATGGGCATTTCCGACAACCACGGCCAGGACGCGGTGATCCTTGAAAACGAGTTCTTCGGCATGGATTTCCACGGCATCCAGTTCGCCACCGTCGCTGCCGGCCAACCCGACAGCACCGGTGGCCTGGTGCGGGGCAATAGCTTCGACGGCGGCGGCACCGCGATCGAACTTTGCGGCATGCAAACCTATGGCCACAACATCAGCCGCAATCGGATCCAGAACCAGTCCCACTTCGGCATCGTCCTCTCCGACGAAACCCATCGCAATCGCATCGCCGGCAATGACGTCGACAACAGTTACGGCGGCCTCGCCCTGTTCAATGCGCAGCGCAACCGCATCGTCAGCGAGCGCTACACCTCGGGAACGCTCGGCGTCTGGATGTACAGCCAGCCACCCGGCAGCTGCCTGAACACCGGCCTGCGTCGCGTCAACGGCAACCGCTTCAATGGCATGAGCCTGTTCGAACTCCAGACCGCCGTGCAGTTCGGTGCCGACGGCGTGCCTGGCTCGGTGCGCCGGAACCAGTTCCTCGACAGCAAGGTCTACAACAACGAACGCGGCCTTGTCTTTGCAACCGACAGCCGTGAGAACACCGCGACCGGCAATGCCCTGTTCGGCACCGTGCTGCCCATCCAGGATTCCGGCACCGCAAACACCACCAGTCCGAACTACTGCGATTCCGGGGCCTGCTGAGCGCCAGGCCATAGCCGCCTGGCAGCTGCGTGGCCTGGCGGCCCTGGCCGGGGGCGATCGCGGGTCAGCGGCGGAACTCGGCCACCACCTCGGGCGCGACCAGCCGCTTGATGATCCAGGCATACAAGGCCGCGAACGCAAGCGCGATGCCCAGTGAAAACACCCAGATGGCGACCATGAACCACCCCAGTTCCGGCATGTCCGCCTGGGTCGCCTGCACGTCGGAGAATGACTCGTGCATCTGCATCATCATCTGGCCCTGGAACACCAGTCCACCGAGGTTGGAAAGGATGCCGAAGGCCATCAGGCCGATGAACAGCAGCCGCCCCCAGTTCCAGCGCCGCAGCAGGCCGATCGAGGCGACCACGTGCAGCACGGTCGTCACCAGGACCAGCGCGGCCACCAGCCTCATGTTCTGGATCATCCACAGGCTGATGCCGGGCAGTTGCGGATGCCCGGGATCGCTGGCGATCTGCGCGAAGGCGTCCTGCGGGAACATCGTGTGCAGCATGATGTTCTGCAGGATCCCCATCAGTAGCCCGAACGCCGAGATGGCGAGGAATATCCAGCCCACGGCGGTGACGAACGTCGAGCGGGGTGCGGCCCCGGGGGTCTGGTTCATTCGGCGTCCTCAGGATGGTCGGATACGGGAAGCAGCAGCGTGAACACGGTGTGGCCCGCCCGAGAGCGGTAGCCCAGCGAGCCGCCGTGTTCGCGCGCGACCTGCTGCGCCAATGGCAGGCCCAGGCCGGTGCCTTCGGCGCGGCCGCTGACCAGGGGCAGGAAGATGCGTTCGGCCAGGTCGTCGGGCACGCCACGGCCGTCGTCGGCGATCTCGACGCGCAGTGCTAGGCGGTGGCCGGTGTCGCCGATCAGCACGTGGTGTTCGGCGCGGGTGCGCAGCCAGACGTTGGAGGCGCCGGATTCAAGCGCGTTGCGCACCAGGTTCCACAGCGCCTGCACCAGGCGGTCGGCGTCGCCGGCGAACTCGGGCAGCGACGGGTCGAAGTCGCGCACCAGCTTCACCGCCCAACCGGCTTCGACCTCGGCCAGCTGGCGCACGCGTTCGAGCACGGCGTGGATGTTGGTCGGTTCGAACGCGCGCGGCGGCGCCGGGTTCATCAGGCGCTCGACCAGGCTGGCGAGGCGGTCGACCTCGGCGCCGATCAGCTGCACCAGCTCCTGCGACTCGTCGCTGTCCACGCGCCGCGACAGCAGCTGGGCGGCGCCCTTCATGCCGGCCAGGGGGTTGCGGATCTCGTGGGCGAGCCCCTTCAACGCCGCCGACAGGGCGGCCGGCAAGGCAGTGGCCGGATCTTCGCCGGGGAATTCGTCGGCCGGATGGACTTCAAGCCAACGGCCACCCTCCTCGCCGCGGACCAGCCACAGGTCGGCGAAGCGTTCGCCGCCGCCCGGGCTGGCCAGGCGGGCACGGCGCACGCGCAGGGCCCCGCCGGTGTCGGGCAGGCGCGGCAGCAGTTCGACCAGGCGTTCGCCTTCGGCATCCAGCTCGGAAAGCCCGAGTCCGACCAGGCGTCGTGCGCTGACGCCCAGCCAGCTGGCGAAGGCCGGGGTGCAGCCGGCCAGCCGGCCCTCGTCGTCGAGCCAGGCCAGGGGCGTGGCCAGGTGATCGAGCGATGGCGGCAGGAAGGACGACATGGCCGCAAGCATAGTGGAGCCGGCGTCGCCGGTGCTGCCCCCTAGCCGACGAAGCGATGCAGCGGCGTGTGCCGCACCAGCAGCTGGTAGCTCAGCAAGCAGACCGCCAGGGTGCCGGCACTGGCCACCACGAACTTGAGCGGCCAGGGCCAGGCCAGATCCATCAGCAGGTACTGGATCGCGAACAACAGCGGCAGGTGCAGCAGGTAGGTCCAGTAAGCGCTTTGCGCCAGGTAGCGCATGACCGGATTGGCCCGGTTGAGCAGGCGCTTGCCGGCAAGCAGGCAGCCGACGGTAAGCCAGACGCTGAGGCTGGCCTCCAGTGCAGCGGTGGGCCAGGGCGCGGTGGCCTGCCCGGCACCCGGCGGATCCACGGCCAGGCGCCACAGGAAAAGCAGGTAGGCCAGGACGATGGCGGGCAACAACCACCTGCCCAGCGGTCGCGCACGCTCGATCCAGTCGGGCTGCGCGTGCACCAGCGCGCCCAGGGCGAAGAACGTACCGTAGTAGACGATGGCCCAGAACTGCGGCACCAGGCCTTCCGGGGCCGGGTGCGGTGCGCTCACTGAGGCAAGCGCCGGCAGCAGCAGCAGGGGCAGGCCGAGCAGCAGCCACGCCGGGTGCCGCCGCAGCAAGCGATGGCCCAGCTGCCCCAGATCGAGCGTGCGCAGCGCCCAGTGCAGCACCGCAAAAACAAGCAGGTAATAGAGGAACCACAGGTGGGCCGTGCCCGGCGGCAGTCGCGGCCGGTCGGGCTCCGACATCCATTCGCGAATCATCTGCAGCAGTGGCGATGGGTGCTGCACGTTGGCCGCCGCCCAGCCGGTGCTGGCCGACAGCGACCACAGGACCAGGGGCCAGGCGAGCAGGAAAGGCACCAGGATGCGGCGCACCCGCTGGCGCGCCAGCGCCCCTCCCCCGCGCCGCGCCAGGATCCACGCCGCGAAGAATCCCGCCACCAGGAAGAACAGCGGCATGCGCACCAGGTGCAAGCCCCAGACCATAGCGTCCACCGCTATCGAGGTGTCGCGGTCGGCCATCGGCCAGATCGGTTGCATCAGGGGGCTGTAGGCCAGGGCCGCGTGGAAGAACACGCCGGCCAGCATCGCCAGCGCGCGCAGATGGTCCATGTAGTGCAGGCGGTCCGGCACGGCGCTGGCGTGCATGGACTCAGTAGAACGCCGGTTTGCGGGCTTGCACCCAGGTGGTGATGCCGAGGATGGCAGCGCCCAGCCCCAGCAGCGTGGCCAGCACGGCCAGCGCTTCCGGCGTCCACACGATGGCGTCGACGCTGACGCGGTCGTTGATTTCCGTAATCTGCGACATGCCCATGATGAAGGGGTTGATCATCACCATCGAGCCGATCATGGCGAAGGTCGCCCAGCCTTCCGATTCCACCGACATCGCCACCGCCAGCGATACGCAGAACGCGAACAGGATGTAGGCGAAGATCAGCAGCGAATACACCACGAGCCCGTCGGGCAAGGGCGTGAACAGCACCACGGCCACGGTGCCGCCCAGGATGACCAGGAAGGGCGCGGCGAAGGTGACGAGGTTGCCGACCAGCTTGGCCACCGTGAAGTCCAGGGGCGACACCGGCAGGCTCATCACGAAGGCGAGGGTTTTTTCCTTGCGCTCGTTCATCAGCGAGGTCGCGATCGAGAAGCAGGCGATCGAGACCATCACGATGATCAGCATCAGCGAGCCGACGTAGAAGGCCCAGGGTTTGGCCAGGCCAAGGAAACACAGCGCCACCAGGCCGGCCAGCACGTAGAGCGCCAGCTGCTTCTGGAACAGCTGCCAGTCCTTGACGACCAGCAGGCGGATGACGGGGATGTTGAGGCTCATGCCGGGGCTCCCGAACGCACGGAGGTAATGAAGATGTCTTCGAGGTTCATCGCATCGCTGCGCTGTACCTGCAGGCCCTGCGCCGCCAAGCGACCGGGCAGGTCGTCGTTCCAGGCACGCACCTTGATCTCGACCACGCTGCCGTTGGCGCGGGCGCTGGCGACTTCCGGCCAGGCGGCCAGGCCATCGGGCATCGAGCCCTGGCAAACGACGCGGCGCCAGCTTTCGAGGAAACGGTCCTTGTCGGCGGAAGCGACCAGGCGGCCCTGGTGCAGGAAGGTGATCGAATCGGCCAGCTGTTCGATGTCGTGGGTGTTGTGCGAGGAGAACAGCACGCTGCGCTGTTCATCGCGCAGGACGTCGGCCAGGGCTTCAAGCACTTCCATGCGGGCCACCGGGTCGAGTCCGGTGGTCGGTTCGTCGAGCAGCAACAGGCGCGGCCGGCGCGCCAGGCACAGCAGCAGCAGTGCCTTGACCCGTTGGCCGTGGGAGAAGCCGCCGACCTTCTGGTCGGCGCGCACGTCGAAGCGCTTGAGCAGTTGTTCTGCGTAGGTCGCGTCCCAGCCCGGGTAGATGCGGCTGACCAGGTCCATGTGCCAGCGCAGGCTCTGTCCCTTGTACAGGCGCATGTCTTCGGACGCGAAGCCGATGTCGCACTTGGCGGCGACCTGGGCTTCGGGCAGGCGGTGCCCCAACACTTCGACGCTGCCCGCGTCGGCGGCGGCCAGGCCGGTCAACAGACGCAGCAGGGTGGTCTTGCCGGCACCGTTGGCACCGACCAGGCCCATCACCTGGCCTTCGGGAAGCTGCAGGTGGATGTCCTGCAGCGTGAAATCCGGGTAGCGCTTGCTGATGCCGGACAGGGAGAAAGCCGGGGTCATGGCGTGGATCCTTTCGGGGTGTCGGGGTGGCCGTCGGCCGCATCGGCGGCCGCGTCGAGGAAGCGGTGCAGGTCGGCGCGGGACAGGCCCAGGCGGGTGGCGATCGCCAGCAGGGCGTCGGCCTGGCGCTGCAGCTCGTCGTGCATCAGGGCCGTGGGCAGGTCGGCGCGTTCGGCCACCACCGAGCCCTTGCCCTGCCGGGTGGCGATGACGCCGGCGCGTTCGAGTTCCTCGTAGGCACGCCGCACGGTGATGACGCTGACATGGCTGCCAGCAGCGAGTTCACGGATGGACGGCAGCGACTGCCCGGGCGCCCAGTCGCCTGCCATCACCTTGGCGGTGACCTGGTCGACGATCTGCTGGTACATCGGCCGCGGGTCGCTGGCCGACAGGAAAAGTTCCATGGACGGTGCTAACTGTGCTGTCGTAATATGCACAGTATGCACAGCCAGGGAGGACGCCGCAAGCGGCCCCGGGCAAGTCTATTCGGCGGCAGACGGCTCCTGGGCCGGAGGCTCGACCCGGGTGATTGCCTCCAGGTTGGTCCGAAGCGCCTGCGCGTGGTCGAGCAGGCGCTGCTGGTAACCGCCGTAAGCCGGAGAGCTAATGGACGCCAGGGTGTGACTGATCGGCGCAGCCCAGAAATCGAGGGACGCCCGATCGTAGTCCCGTGCCCGGGCCTTGGGGATATCGCCCCGGGCAATGGCGGCCTGCCCCTCGGCGGTGCAAAAAGGCGCCAGCCCGGTAGCCATCCATCCGTCCTGCAGGCGGTGACTGGTGAGCACCCAGCGCGTGGGTGTGCGCCAGCCGTGGTTGGCTTCATCCATCTGCCGCGAGAGCTCGGACATCATCGCGAATTCGCCGCGCAGCGCATTGCAAACCTGGAAATCATCGACGTCCACCGGCGCGATGGCTGCGGCGCAGTCATCGGGCAGCGGCAGCGCGGGATCGAGACGGCGCACGCGCAGCAGCAGGTCCGATGCCCCCTGGGTCAAGGCCGCGAACACCACCTTGTCGATCAGCAGTCCGTCGTTGCGCAGGTGCTTGCGCGCATCGGCCAGCAAATAACAGGCCCGCGGCAAGGCGCCGGCCACGTTGCCTTCCAGCGCCTGCATTGCGATCTCGTTGATCGGAAGACGCAGTTGCTGGTAGCCCGGGAACGGCATCGCGGCATTCAGGGCGTAGGGGTTGGCCAGATGGCTCGAGGCCAGGGCCTGTTCGACACGGCGGGTGCGCGGCGCGGCCGCGTCCAACCAGGCGCGGGCGGCGGCTTCGTGACCGCGCAGCCTGGCCAGGCAGTCTTCCTGGCTGAAGCTGCAGGCAAAGTCGGGCGCCGGCACGGCGGGCAGGTTCGGCAGGCTGTCGGCACCCGGGGTGGCCGCAGGTTCGAGCGCAGCATCGGTGCCGCCGGCAAGGCGTTCGGCATAGCGCGCGTGGTAATCCGCGAAGGCCGCGACGTCGGCGGCCAGGGCGGCATCAAGCGCCTCGTCCGGCGCGTCCTTGTCGGCGTAGGCCAGGTACTTGAAGCCACTGTCGCCGGCGGGTGGCGGCGGCAGGTCGCGCATCAGGGCGACGGCCGCCTGCTCCTCGTCTCCGTAAGCCATCCAGCGCAGCACTTGCACCGCCAGCAGGTAACCGACGACCAGGAAGAGCAGGGTAAAGAACAGATACTTGGACCAACGGGCCACGTGTGACTCCCTGTCTGACCGATGCCCTGATGATATCCGGCGTGCCGGATGACTGCTTCAAAGCTCCCGGGTCATGAACACGCTGTGCGGGTCTTCGCCGTAGCTGCCGAAGGGCCCGCAGCGCTGGAAGCCGGCCGACGCGTAGAGCTGCAATGCCGGCAGGAAATGTCCGGTGGCGCCGGTTTCCAGGCTCAGTCGTTCATAGCCGCGCTCGCGTGCGACGGCCAGCAGGTGCGCCAGCATCGCCCGGCCAATGCCCTTGCCCCGGTGCCGCGACGCGGTGCGCATGGATTTGATTTCGCCGTGCCGCGGGCCCAGCGCCTTGAGCGCGCCGCAGCCCAGCAGGTCCTCGCCGTCCCACGCGGTCCAGACGGTGATGCCCGGCGCGCGCAGGCGCTCGATGTCCAGGGCGTGCACGGAGCACGCGGGCGACTGCGCATGCATCTGCGCGAGGTGTTCGGCCAGCAGGGCGTGCACCTGGGGCCGGGTGAGGTCGTCGGGTTCGATGTGCATCATGGGACGTGGCCTGGAAATGAAGCGGCCCGGGGAAATCCCGGGCCGCCTGCTTGCCGTTGCTGTCGCGCCAGGACTCAGATGCCGTAGTACATCTGGTATTCCAGCGGGTGCGTGGCCGCGCGGAACTTGGTCACTTCCTGCATCTTCAGCGCGATGTAGCCGTCGATGAAGTCGTCGGTCATCACGCCGCCGGCCTTGAGGAACTCGCGGTCCTTGTCCAGGGCTTCCAGCGCCTGGTCGAGGCTGTGGCAGACGGTCGGGATGTTCTTCTCTTCTTCCGGCGGCAGGTCGTACAGGTCCTTGTCGCTCGGCTCGCCCGGGTCGATCTTGTTCTTGATGCCGTCCAGGCCGGCCATCATCAGCGCGGTGAAGGTCAGGTAACCCGACTGGATCGGGTCCGGGAAACGCATCTCGATGCGGCGCGCCTTCGGGTTGGACACGTACGGGATGCGGCAGCTGGCCGAGCGGTTGCGGGCCGAGTAGGCCAGCATCACCGGCGCTTCGAAGCCCGGCACCAGCCGCTTGTAGCTGTTGGTGGAGGCATTGGCGAAGGCGTTGATGGCCCGCGCGTGCTTGAACACGCCACCGATGTACCACAGCGCCATCTGGCTCAGGCCGCCGTAGCCGTCGCCGGTGAACAGGTTGGTACCGCCCTTGGCCAGCGACTGGTGCACGTGCATGCCGCTGCCGTTGTCGCCGACGATCGGCTTGGGCATGAAGGTGGCGGTCTTGCCGTTGCGGTGGGCGACGTTCTTGATGATGTACTTCATCGTCAGCAGCTCGTCGGCCTTCTTCACCAGCGAATTGAACTTGGTGCCGATCTCGCACTGGCCGGCGTTGGCGACTTCATGGTGATGCACCTCGACCTCGATGCCGGCCTCGGTGAGCAGCTTGCACATCTCGGCGCGGATGTCGTGCAGGGTGTCGGTGGGCGCGACCGGGAAGTAGCCGCCCTTGATGCCCGGGCGGTAACCGGTGTTGCCGCCTTCGTACTTCTTCTTGCTGTTCCAGTGCGCTTCCTCGGAATCGATTTCGAAGAAGGTGTGGCCCATTTCATTGGCGTAGCGCACCGAGTCGAAGATGAAGAACTCGGGCTCGGGGCCGAAGAAAGCCTGGTCGGCGACGCCGCTGGCCTTGAGGTAGGCCTCGGCGCGCTTGGCGACGCCGCGCGGGCAGCGCGAGTAGCCCTGCATGGTGGCCGGGTCGAGTACGTCGCAGACCAGGATGATGGTCGGGTCGGCGGTGAACGGATCCACCAGCGCGGTCTCCGGATCCGGCAACAGCACCATGTCGGACTCGTTGATGCCCTTCCAGCCCGAGATCGAGCTGCCGTCGAACATCTTGCCGTCCTCGAACAGCGCCGGCTCGACGATCGAAACCGGGTAGGTCACGTGGTGCTGCACACCGCGCGGATCGGTGAAGCGCAGGTCCACGAACTCGATGTCGTGGTCCTTGATGAGCTTTTCGATATGGCTGTAGGGCATGGGAGGCTTTCCTGGCGGGTTGGGGTCTGGCAGGGAAGTTGCAAGCGGCGTGCCAAGGGGGTAGGCGCTGCTAAGTTGTTGATTATGCTGTGCCGAGCAATCAGACCGGCGAACACCACGCACCATCATGGTGCTCTCATTTGAGCTTTTGCACGGTTGTGGTGCCGGCATTCCTGTAGGAGCGCCTTCAGGCGCGAAGCGCTTCTTTGCCAGGGGCAAAGGCAAAATATTCGCGCCTGAAGGCGCTCCTACACCGGGGTCCGGAGGCAGCCTGTGGCGGTGGGCGGGTATGCTTGAGCGCTTCGCCGACCGACCCCGGACCGTTCGTGACCGACCTGCTGACCGCCCTGCTGCTTGGCATCATCGAGGGCCTGACCGAGTTCCTGCCGATCTCCAGCACCGGCCACCTGCTCATCGCCCAGCACTGGCTGGGGGCCCGGTCGGACCTGTTCAATATCTGCATCCAGGCCGGCGCGATCCTGGCGATCACCCTGGTCTACCGCGAACGGATCTGGTCGCTGGCCACCGGCTGGCGGCAGCCGGCCGAGCGCGACTACCTGCTCAAGATCCTCGGCGCATTCGCGGTGACGGCCGCCGTCGGCTTGCCGGTGCGCCTGCTGGGCTGGGAGCTGCCTGAAACGGTGACGCCCATTGCCTGGGCACTGGTGATCGGTGGCGTCTGGATGCTGGTGGCCGAACGGCTGTCCGAGCGCGGTCCGCCCAGCAGCCAGGTGACCTGGGCGATCGTGGTGGCCGTGGGCCTGGCCCAGGTGCTGGCCGGCGTGTTCCCCGGCACGTCGCGCTCGGCGGCGGCGATCTTCATGGCCATGCTGCTGGGCCTGAACCGCAAGCCGGCGGCGGCGGAGTTCGTGTTCCTGGTGGGCATCCCGACCATGTTCGCCGCCAGCGGCTACGCGCTGCTGGAAACCGTGCTCGAAGGCGAGGCCGGCACCGAAGACTGGGCCGGCCTGGCGGTGGCCTTCGTGGCCGCGACGATCACCGGCTTCGCCACCGTGCGCTGGCTGCTGACCTACATTTCCAGCCACCGCTTCACGCCCTTCGCCTGGTACCGCATCGGCCTGGGCGCGCTGCTGCTGCTCGGGCTGCCTGCGGGCGGCTGAACCCCGCCGCCCGCGTTCGCGGCTTATTCGGCCGGGTAACCCAGGCGTGCGACCACCGGCGCCAGCGCGGCGAATTCGTCGGCCAGGGTTTCACGGTATTTGCGCCAGTGCCCGGCGGGCAGGCGCCTGCCGGTGCCGAACAGGCCCGGCAGCGGCGCTTCCAGGCCCAGGGCCTTCTCGATCTGCTGGGCGGCGGCGCCGGCATCGGTGTCCAGGCGCACCAGGTCGACGCGACCGGAGGTTTCGGCCTCGTCGGCCACCGCCTCGAGCACCGAGGCCAGCCACTGCGCGGCACCGCGGATGTCGGGAAGGAACAGGTAGTTCTGCAGGCTGCCGTGCAGCATCCAGTTGAGCAGGGCATCGCGCGGGTCGGTCAGCAGCACCAGCACGCGGGCTTCGCCCAGGGCGGTGAGGGTGTACGGGTCGACGTGTGGCAGCCAGTCGCAGGCCTCGGCCGGGTCCAGGCCGGCGCCACGCAGCGACGCTTCCCAACGCTCGGCGGTGCCGGCCTCCGGATGCCCCGGCGCGAACCGGCGCAGGCCAAACCCGTCGCCGACGTTTTCATCGCCAATGCGGTCCAGGCGCAGCTTCGGGCCCAGCTGCGATTTCGCCTGGCGCAGCAGGAACTCCGCGCGCACGCCCGGCGGCGAGTAGATCAGGCGGCCCGGGATGCTGCCCGCGGGCGCCTCGCCGGCCGGCACCGCCGGCGGCGGCGGGACCTGGCCGGGCGCCGGATGGCGGACCATCTCGCGCCAGGCATCGGCCGCCTCGGCGTGACGGCCCAGGGCATCAAGCGCCAGGCCACGCCAGCCGAGCAGGGTGCGCCGGGCCGGACCGTCCTTGGCCTGCGGCAGCAGCCGGTCGGCGCGCGCCAGGGTCAGCGCCGGGTCCTGGTCGAAGTCGGCCCGCAGCTTGTAGAGGTTGGCGGCGTAGAGGTCCGGATTGATGTCCAGCGCCTGGTCGGCGTACTGGCCGGCCTGCTCAGGCTGCTTCAGGGCATCGTGGTAGCCGCACAGCATTTCCAGGCAGGCCGCCGACTGCGGCATCGCCTTTTGCCAGCGGTCGAGCACCGGCTTGGCTTCTTCGCCCAGCATGCCGGTGACGTTGAGCCGGACTTTCCAGAGTTCGTCCTGGTCCGGGGCTTTCTCCAGCGCGGCCTCGGCGCGGGTCTTGGCCTCGTCCGGGCGGCCGCTGCGCACCAGCAGCGCCACGGCCTGGCCCAGCACCGGCGCCTGGGTCGGGTGGGCGTCGAGCACGGCGCACAGGTCGTCGACGGCTTCGGTTTCGCGGCCCAGGTCGATCTTCAGTTCGGCGCGCAGCACGCGCGCCAGCGGGTCGGCCGGCGCCACCGCGATCAGTTCGTCCAGGGTAGCCAGGGTTTCTTCGGCCTTGCCCTGGCGACGGCGGGCCTCGACCAGCGCACGCAGCGTGGACGGGGCCCGCGAGTTGTCCAGGCGCAGGGCATTGGCCAGGGCCTGTTCGGCGAAGGGCCACATGCCGCGCTGCAGGTAGGCCTGGCCCAGGGCCAGCTGGGCGGCGGCCAGGTTGGGGTCGCCTTCGGCGGCGGCGGTGAAGCACTTGAGCGCCTTGTCGCGATCGCCTTCGGCCTGCGCCACGTAGCCTTCGATGACCCGCACCTGCGGGTGGTCGGCGTTCACGCGCTGGGCCAGGCGCAGGTTCCGCGCCGCTTCGGCCGTATCGCCCCGGCCCAGGGCCATGTGCCCGAGCAGCACGTAGGCGCCCAGCTGGTTCGGGTCCAGGCCCAGCGCGTCCTGCAGGCTGCGGGCGCCGCCGGCGGCGTCGCCTTCGGCCAGCTTCAGGGTGGCCAGGCTGAAGTGGTGGGCGGCCACGTCCGGGGCCAGCTCCAGCGCCTTGTCGAAGGCCTTGCGAGCCCCGGCGAGGTCGCCCTTCTGCTGCAGGCAGACGCCCAGCAGGTGGTGCGCGGAGCCGTTGTCGGGCTCGGCGGCCAGGGTGTCGCGGGCGGCGGAGAGCGCAGCGGCGAGGTCGCCACGGCGCATGGCTTCGATGATGTCGACGATCATGGGATTCTTCAGGCGGGCGCGGAAACGTCCATTGTAGCCGCCCCGGCCCCTTCGACCGCGGCTTGCAGCCGGTCGGCCACCCAGCGTTCGCCGTAACTGCCCAGGTGCAGGCCTTCGAGGAAGCCGCAGTGGCCGCCGAATTCGGCGATTTCCAGCCGCGAATGCGTCGGCAGGTCCAGCCCCGGGAAGCCGTCCACCGGGATCACCGGGTCATCGGCCGCGGCCAGTACGCTCACCGGCACCTGCAGGGCGGCCAGGCGGCCGCCGGACACCGAATAACCTTCGAAATAGTCGTCGATGCCGGCCAGTTCAGTGTGCCTGCGCACCATCCAGCCGGTCAGGGCTCGCATGTCCATGGCGAGCACGTCGTCGCCGAAATCGTGCAGTTCCGGGAAGAGTTCGCGCTTGCGCTGCAGCGAACGCCGCCACTTCTTCATGAAGTACCAGTGGTAGAAACGGGGCCCGCCCTCGAGCGTGCGCAGCACCGCTGCCGGGTCGATGGCCGGGCAGACCGCCGCGGCGTGCACCAGTTCGATGCCGGCGCCGGGTGCGGCCAGGGCCAGGCGCAGCGCGAAGTTGCCACCCAGTGAATACCCGGCCGCCGCCATCGGCCGCGCCGGGAAGCGGCGCGAGACTTCCGCCGCCGCCTGCACCACTTCCGCCAGGCGGCAGGAGTGGAACAGGTCGGGATTGAGGTGGTGGGTGTCGCCGTGGTCGCGGAAGTTGAGCCGGAAGACCTCGAAACCGCGCTTGAGCAGCGTAGCCGCGGTATGGGACATGTAGCTCGATTCGGCGCTGCCTTCCCAGCCGTGCAACAGCAGCACCAGGCCGCGCGGCGTGGTGCCGGGCACGGCGCTGTGGAAACCCTGCAGGCGCACGCCGTCCTCGACCTCCACCAGGTGCTCGGTGGTGACCGCACCGAGGCGGCGCAGGGCACGGCGGCCGGCGGCGCGGCGCAGCGTGGTGGAACCGAGCAGCGATTGCAGGTGCGGGTTGCGCAGCCAGCGTGGCGGGCGATAGTCGACGGGCCCGGTCATCGGTTTCAGCCGGCCATGGCCGCGATGATGCGGTCGCGACAGGTGCCGGCCATGCGCCGCCGGCCGTCGTCGGTGGCGGGCACCGGCTCGAGGAAGTGCACTTCCGCCACCCGGCCCGGCTCGCCGAGCAGGCGCAGGAAGTTCTGCACGAAGTTCTCGCGTTCGCCGAAGGCGACGATGGTCTGGGCATTGCCGCGCAGGCCGTACTTGAGCGCCACCGGCTGGGCCGGCACCCCGGCCAGCACCGCTGGCTGGAAGATGCGGGCATGGAAGGTGCCGATGGCGTCGCCCCGGGTGGTGCGTCCTTCCGGGAACACGCCCACCGCCAGGCCCTGCTCGAGCCGCTGCACCATCTGGTGCATGACGCCGTGCAGGGAGTCGTTGTTGCCCCGGTGGTGGTAGATCGTGCCGCCACGGCTGGCGACCCAGCCCACCAGCGGCCAGCGCGCGATCTCGGCCTTGGCCACGAAGCCCATCATGCGCTGGCTGTGCATCAGCTCGATGTCGATCCAGCTGACGTGGTTGGCCACGAACATCACCGCGCCCGGCAGCGGCGTGCCATAGCGGCGCAGGCGGAAGCCGAAGATGCGCATCAGCGTGCCCGACCACAGCCGGATGACCCGGTGGTCCAGGCGCTCCCCGCGCAGCTCGATGCGGGCGCTGAGTGGATTGATCAGCAGCAGCGTGACCGGCAGCCCCACCAGCAGGTGCAGCACCAGGAAGGGCAATCGCCAGAGATAGCGCAGCGGTCGCCGCCAGTCGCGGGACGAGCGGGCCGCGTGAGTTGATGCGGACATTGGCCACATTGTGCCGCAACCCGGGCCCTGTGGGAGGGACTTCAGTCCCGAAGCCCTTCGCCCAAAGGCTTCGGGACTGAAGTCCCTCCCACAGGATACGGTTCAGCGACCGATGACGGCGCCGGTCATGCGGGAGATGCAGACCAGGCGGCCCGCTGAATCCTCGATGCGCACCTCCCAGACCTGGGTCGTGCGGCCCAGGTGGATCGGCCGTGCGGTGCCGGTGACTTCACCGTCCCGGACGCCCCGGAGGTGGTTGGCGTTGATTTCCAGGCCGGCCAGCTGCTGGCCCGACGCCGGGTCCAGGCACAGGTAGCCGCCCAGGCTGGCCAGGGTCTCGGCCAGGAGCACCGAAGCGCCGCCATGGAGCAGGCCAAAAGGCTGCCGGGTGCGTTCGTCCACCGGCATGGTGCCGCGAAGGAAGTCGGGGCCGTGCTCGATCAGGCGAATGCCCAGCGTGCCCGGCGAGGTGCCGGGCAGCAGGGCATTGAGTGATTCGACGCCGGGCCGCTGGCGGAACGGGTCGTCCACGCAGGCTTCAGCGGACGCGCAGCATGCCCGGGCGGTAGGCCTGGGTGTAGCCGCGACGGGCATAACCCGAGCTGTCGCCGTAGCCACCGCCCAGTTCGCGGTTGCGACGGCGGTGCATGCGGTCCACCAGCTCGTCGCGACGGGCTTCGAGCCAGTCGGCGCGACCGGCCTTGGCCGGGTCGATGCCGCGGCGCTCGGCCTCGCCCTGGCGGAATTCGCAGAATTCGTCGTAGGCGTCGAGCTCGTGCTTGAGGTCCTTCACGCACATCTCGATGGCGATGGCGTCGTCGAAATAGCCCAGCACCGGCACGCTGTCCGGGATGACGTCGGCGGGGTCGGCGAAGTAGACCAGGGCCGAGAGCACGCGCTGCTTGTCTTCTTCCGGCAGGTGCCAGCCTTCGTCGCGCAGCATGGCGATCATGGCGTCCAGGCGGTCGAGCCGCTGGGCGATGAAGTCCGGCAGGTCGGCGATGTTGGCGCCCTTGAGCAGGCCGGCGGCGGCGTTGATGATCTCGTCGGCGGACTTGTTGCCGGCGGAGGCGCGCGCCGTTTCCATGGCCTTGGTGAAGTGGGCGAGGTCGCGGTCGGAGAGTTCAAAGCTGATCGAAAGGGGCATGCGGGCGATTTCCGGCGGACGATTTCTGGAACGCGCAGCCTAGGCCGGGCCGCGTGCAGCGTCAATCGAACGCAGGCCGGCCCAGGACCGGCCAAACGGCGATCGACCTAGAGAATGGGCACCAGGCCGGCACCAAAGGCCGTCAGGATGCGGGTATAGACCGATTTCAGGGGCAGGTCGACTTCCGGGAAGGCGCCCACGTCCCGGTAACAGTCGTAGAAGCCCGGGTCGCCGGGCGGCAGCGGGTTGCAGCCCTCCCGCAGTTCGAAGCTGCTGGCGTAGGGGAAGGGCCAGATGTCGAAAATCGGCAACTTTTCCGAAATCTTGCCCAGGCTGTAGTTGAGCCCCGAGAACACGGGCGGCTTCTCCTGCCGGGCGATCGTCCAGGCATTGGCCGGCATCATGTCGCGCTGGATGCTGGCGCGCAGGGCCGCGGCGAACTGGGCGTCGTGCACCACCACCATGGACTCGGTGTTGAGGTTGTCCGAACGGGGGTCGAAGTTGTGGCTTCCCACCACCCCGATGCGGTCGTCGATGACGATGGACTTGGCGTGCAGGCCAACCCGCACCCCCGCCCGCTTGAGCGGCACCGGCCCGGTCGCCGAGCCGGACGAGCCCGAGCCGAAGATCGGCAGCATCGCGGTTTCCTCGCCCAGGGCGCCGGTGGCCTCGACGTCGATGGGGGCGTCTTCCGGATAGGGCTTGTACTCGAAGATCTGGAAGCCCAGCTCGCGCAGGTACAGGCGCTTGTACTTGTGGCTCATCGCGTACACCGGGAACGCGTCGGTGGCGGCCAGCGAATTGGTCGAAATGACCACGTCGGGCGGATCGGGCCGGTCGTGGATCTCCCGGAACAGGGCCCGGGCCGGCCGCGACAGCACCAGGTAGGGCGTCTGCACGACCAGCTCGTCGCGGGTCGAGTCCACCAGTTCGCGCATGGCCAGCGAGGCGTCTTCGTAGGCGGGCTGCTCGTCGACGTGCTTTTGCGGCAGGTCGGCGAAAAACTCCACCCGCCCGGCCGGCAGGGTGAGCGGGGCCAGGCGGTCGTAGACGGCGGTGCCGTCGGCCGCGGCCTGCTGCATCGCCAGCACGCGCGGTGAACGTTCGCGCCGGGGGTCGAGCAGGCGGTGCGTGGGTATCGTCCCCTCGCGCAGCAGGCGTTCGGCCACGTCGCGCAGGGCGTAGGCGCTGTGGCTGCGCTCGAAGCTCCAGAAGGCCTCGAAGTTCTCCTTCATGGCCTTGGCGATGGGCCCGAAGACGATGATGTCGCGGTCGCGGTAGTTGTAACCCTCGGCCCAGTCGAAGTAGCGGTCCTGGATATTGCGCCCGCCGGTGATGCCGGCGACCTCGTCCACCAGCAGCAGCTTGGTGTGCATGCGCCGGTTGAACTTGCCGAAACAGCACAGGATGCCGGCGGCGTACTGCAGCGGCTGGGTCTTGGCCTCACCGAAGGTGGGGTTGTACAGGCGCAGTTCGAAGTTCGGATGGGCGCCGGCCAGCGCCGCCTGCAGGCCCGGGTCGGGCAGGCCATAGAGCTGGTCGAGCAGCAGGCGCACCTTCACGCCGCGGCGTGCGGCGGCCAGCAGCTCTTCGAGCACCAGCAGGCCGGCGTCGTCGGCGTCATAGATGAAGGTCTGCAGGTCGATGCTGCGGCGCGCGGCGCGGATGAGGTGGACCCGGGCGATCAGCCCGTCCTGGCCCCGGTCGAGCAGGGTGACGTGGTGGTGCGGGTCGTCCGGGGTCGAGGCGGACATGGCCTGGTGGCCCAGCCCGAGCAGGGGCGAGGCGACCGCGCGGCAGGCCGGATCGGCCTCGTCGGTGCAGTCGGGCGCCGCGGCGTGGCCGGCGACGACGATGTCGGTGGCGGCGATCAGTTCGTTGCGGCTGAGCGTGCTGCAGCCGGAAGCGAACAGGACGAGCAGCAGCGGCAGGACCAGGCGGGGGGACATGGTGTTCAGGGTTGCCGGAGGCGGACGTGGAAATCGAAGCCTACCCTGTCATGCAGCCAGACGCGGTAGGCCTCCATACCGAATTCGCGGCGGCTGACCTCGCCCGACACCGGGATTTCGCAGTCGTAACCGGGTGATTCGCAGCCGGAAGCCTGTACCTGGAAACGCACGGGCCGGACCTGTTCGCGCAGGGTCAGGGAGCCGGCCATGACCCCGCCCTCGCGCACCAGGTCCGGGTCGAAGGGCTCGGAGCGGAACTGGATCCATGGGTGGGCCTCGACGTCGAGGAACTTGGACGAACGCATCGAACGGCCCATCCAGGCGGGACCGTTGAGGACCAGGCTGCGGGCATCGAGGCGGACCCACACCTGCAGGCGGCCGTCGTCCAGGCGTTCGATCCGGCCCTCCAGGGTCTTGAAATCGCCCTCGACCCGGCCGCCGATGCGAAGGTCCACGACGATGCCGGCGCGCGAGGCGGCATCGTCGATTTCCGGGGCGTCGCCGGGGCCTATGGCCCAGGCCTGCGATGGCAGCCAGCCGCTGGTGGCCAGGGCCAGGACGGCGCCGGCCAGGCTGGATTTCATCCGCTCAGGGCCACCAGAACGCGTTGATCGTGGCGATGCCGGGCTCGAGCGCGGCCTCGTCGGGCAGGGACAGCACCGCGACGCCGCCGGCGGGCATGCCGCGGAAATCGCCGGACTGGCCCGAGGCCAGCAGCGCGGCCAGCTGTTCGAAGCCCGGGTTGTGCCCGATCATCAGCAGCCGGCCCTGGTCGCGGTTTTCGTCGGCAATCTGGATCAGCCGGCCGGGGGTGGCGTCGTAGATGCGCGGTTCTTGCCGGCATTCGACGTAGCCCAGCGCGGCCATGACCGCCTCGCAGGTCTCGCGGGTGCGGCGGGCCGGCGAGACCAGCACGCGGTCGGGCAGGTACCCGTGTTCCTTGAGCCAGCGCCCGGCGGCGTCGGCTTCGGCCTGCCCCTGCAGCGACAGCGGGCGATCGAGGTCGTCCTGGCCCGGGGCGGGCGGTTCGGCGTGGGCGTGGCGCAGCAGGATCAGTTCGCGCATGACGTTCCTTGTCGGTCAGAGGGCTTTCTTGAGCCAGCGCAGCAGCGGCGTCCAGTCATCCTGGTGGCTGCGGATCTGCTCGGAGTGGTAGTCGAACACCGACTTGCCCAGGCCGGCGAGCAGGACGTAGGCCTGGGTGTCGCGCAGCTGGGCCACCAGCGGGTAGGGCCAGGCCTGGAGCTGGGCCATGGCCTGCTGGGAGGCGCTGGTCCAGGGTTTGAGCCGATTGCCGACCAGGCCCACGGGCAGCTTGCCCTTCTTCACCCGCGGGTGGGTGACCAGGCTGTCGAGGAAGGGCACGGTGGCCTCGATGTCGATCGCCGAGGGCAGCACCGGCACCACCACGGCGTCGGCGCGGTCCAGGAAGTCCTTGAGGTCGTCGCCCATGGCCCCGGCGGCGGCGTCCACGACCAGGCGGTCGATGCCCTCGGGCAGGTGTTTGTCCCAGTTGCGCCGGCAGCCATCGAGCGGCAGCACGGCGGAATCGAGGTGGGCGCGCTTTTCGCACCAGTGGGTGGATGACTTTTGCCTGTCGGCGTCGAGGATGGCGGTGGGCTTGCCTTCCAGCGCGAAAAACGCGGCCAGGTTGGTGGCCAGGGTGGACTTGCCGGCGCCACCTTTCGAACTCGCGACCAGGATCGTGCGCATCACACACTCCGCTGCGGGACGAAGGGCCACTCTACCCCGGCCGGCGCGGCCGAGGAAGGCAGCCGAGCAGATACTCTAGATGAGTGTGTGAGCGTGGGGAAAGCATCGGTTTCCGCGGGGGGCGCATGAACACATCGCCAGCCCCGGGGCTGTATTCCCCGGCGTTCGAGCACGACAGCTGCGGCTTCGGCCTGGTGGCGCGGCTCGATGACCGTCCCCAGCGGGCGGTCGTCGACGCCGCGTTGCGGGCGCTGGACCGCCTGACCCATCGCGGCGCGGTCGCCGCCGACGGCCGCAGCGGCGATGGCTGCGGCCTGCTGCTGCGCCGCCCGGAGGCCTTCCTGGCGGCCGTGGCCGGCGAGGCAGGCATTGCCTGGCGGGCCGGCGATGCCTGCGGCCTGGTCTTCCTGCCCGACAACGATGGCGGCCAGGCGCGCTGTCGCCAGGCCCTGGCGGAGGCCCTGCAGGGCCGCGGCCTGGCGGTGGCGGGCTGGCGCGACGTGCCGGTGGACCTGGACGCCTGCGGTGAGGTGGCCCGCCGGGGCATGCCGCGGCTGGCGCAGGTGTTCGTGCACGCGCCCGGAGACGGCGACCCGGCGGCGTTCGAGCGGCGGCTGTTCCTGGCCCGGCGGGCCGCCGAGCAGGCCCTGGCCGCCGAATCCGGGTTTTATGTCGCCAGCCTGTCGGCGGCGACGCTGGCCTACAAGGCGATGGTGCTGCCCTCGGCGCTGCCGGCCCTGTTCCCGGACCTGGCCCGGCCCGAGTTGGCCAGTTCGGCGGTGGTCTTCCACCAGCGCTTTTCGACCAACACCGCGCCGGCCTGGGCGCTGGCGCAGCCGTTCCGGGTGCTGGCGCACAACGGCGAAATCAACACCATCGCGGGCAACCGCTGCTGGGCCCTGGCGCGCGCGGCGCACTGGCGGACCCCGCACTTCGACCTCGACGAACTGCAGCCGCTGGTGTCGCTGCAGGGCTCGGATTCGCAGAGCCTGGACAACATGCTCGAGCTGCTGCTGATGGGCGGCATGGACCTGCTGCAGGCCATGCGCATCCTGGTGCCGCCGGCGACCGCTTCGCTTGAATACAAGGACCCGGACCTGGCGGCGTTCTACCAGTACCACGGGCTGTCTTCCGACCCCTGGGACGGGCCGGCCGGCATCGTCATGTGCGACGCGCGCTACGCCGCCTGTTCGCTCGACCGCAATGGCCTGCGGCCGGCGCGCTGGCTGCTCACCGACGACAAGGTGCTGGTGGTGGCCTCGGAAACCGGCGTGCTGGACGTCGACGATGCCGCGGTGGTGGCCCGTGGCCGCCTGGGGCCGGGCGAGATGCTGGCGGTGGACTTCGGACGCGGCCGGCTGCTGGGCAGCGAGGACATCGACGCCATCAACAAGGCCCGCGCGCCTTACAAGGCCTGGCTCAAGCAGGGCGTGGAATACCTCTCGACCAGCCTGGTGGACCCGTCCCTGGCCGCCGAGCCCTTCGACGCGGCCACGCTCAAGCGTTTCCAGGTGCTGTTCCAGCTGACCCGCGAGGAACGCGAGGCCGAACTGCGCGTGCTGGCGGAAACCGAGCAGGAAGCCACCGGTTCGATGGGCGACGACACCCCGCTGGCGGTGATGTCGCATTTCATCCGGCCGGTGCACGACTACTTCCGCCAGGCCTTCGCCCAGGTCACCAACCCGCCCATCGACCCGCTGCGCGAGGAAGTGGTGATGTCGCTGGCGACCCAGATGGGGCCGGAGGGCAACCTGTTCGAGGACACGCCCGGCAACGCCGTGCAGGTATTGCTCAACTCCCCCGTGCTGAGCCAGCGCAAGCTGCGACAGCTGCTGGCGATGCCGCGTTTCGCCGACGCGCACGCGCTGCTGCGGCTCAACCTGGGCGCCGACGAACCGCTGGAACAGGCCCTGCACCGGCTGCGCAGCGAGGCCGAGGCAGCCGTGCGCGGCGGCGCGGCCATGCTGGTGCTCACCGACCGCTACCCCGAGCCCGGCCAGGCCGTCGTGCCGGCCCTGCTGGCCACCGGCGCGGTGCACCACCACCTGGTCGCCACCGGCCTGCGCTGCCGCGCCAACGTGGTGGTGGAAACCGGCGCGGCCCGCGGCGCCCACGCCATCGCCTGCCTGGTGGGCGTCGGCGCGACGGCCGTCTATCCCTACCTGGCCTACCAGACCATCGCCGCACTGGGGCGCTCGGGCGTGGTCGCCGGCAAGATCGGCAACGCCCCGGCCGAACTGGGCCGCAGCTACCGACGCGGCATCAAGAAGGGCCTGCTGAAGATCCTTTCGAAGATGGGCATCAGCACCATCGCCAGCTACCGCGGTGCCCAGCTGTTCGAGATCGTCGGCCTGGCCGACGAGGTCGTGGCGCTGTGCTTCCCGGGCGTGCCCAGCCGGATCCAGGGCGCCGGATTCGCCGAACTCGAAGCCGAGGCCCGGGCGCTGGCGAAGGAAGCCTGGTCGCCGCTGGCGGAGCTGGCGGTCGGCGGCCGGCACAAACTGGTGGTCGGCGGCGAAAGCCACATGTTCAACCCGGACGTGATCAACAGCCTGCAGCACGCGGTGCGCAGCGGCGACGAAGCCGATTACCGAATCTATGCCGACCACGTCGACAGCCGCGCGCCGGCCGCGCTGCGCGACCTGCTGCAGCTGCGCGAGGCGGCGGCGCCGCTGCCGATGGACGCGGTCGAGCCGGCGACCGCGATCCTGTCGCGATTCGATTCGGCCGGCATGTCGCTCGGCGCCCTGTCCCCCGAGGCGCACGAGGCGCTGGCGATCGCGATGAATCGCCTCGGCGGGCGTTCGAACTCCGGCGAAGGCGGCGAAGACCCGGCGCGCCACGGCACCGAGAAACGCAGCAAGATCAAGCAGGTCGCTTCCGGCCGCTTCGGCGTGACGCCCGAATACCTGGTCAATGCCGAGGTGCTGCAGATCAAGATCGCCCAGGGTGCGAAACCCGGCGAGGGCGGCCAATTGCCGGGCCACAAGGTCAACGCCACCATCGCGGCGCTGCGCCATGCCCGGCCGGGCATCGGCCTGATATCGCCGCCGCCGCACCACGACATCTATTCGATCGAGGACCTGGCGCAGCTGATCTTCGACCTCAAGGAGGTCAACCCGTCGGCGCTGGTGTCGGTGAAGCTGGTCTCGCACGCCGGCATCGGCACCATTGCCGCCGGCGTCGCCAAGGCCTACGCCGACCTGATCACGGTCTCGGGCCATGACGGCGGCACCGGCGCATCGCCGCTGTCGTCGATCCACCATGCCGGCACGCCCTGGGAGCTGGGCCTGGCCGAGGTGCAGCAAACCCTGCGCCTGAACGGTCTGCGCGGCCGGGTGCGGCTGCAGGTGGACGGCGGACTCAAGACCGGGCGCGACGTGGTGAAGGCCGCCATCCTGGGCGCCGAGAGCTTCGGTTTCGGCACCACGCCGATGGTGGCCCTGGGCTGCCGCTACCTGCGCATCTGCCACCTGAACAACTGCGCCACCGGCGTCGCCACCCAGGACCCGCGCCTGCGCGCCAACCATTTCACCGGGCTGCCGGAAATGGCGATGAACTTCTTCCGCTTCGTCGCCGACGACGTCCGCCAATGGCTGGCGCGCCTGGGCGTGGCCAGGCTCGAAGACCTGATCGGCCGCACCGATCTGCTCGAACGCCTGCCGGGCGACACGCCGCGACAGCGCCGGCTCGACCTCACGCCCATCCTGCAGGCTGCCCGCGGCGAAGGCGACGCCGCGCGCCACTGCCAGCAGGCGCGCAATCCGCCCCGCGACACCGGCGAACTGGCCGCGCGCATGCTCGAGGAGACCGCGGCCGCGCTGCAGGCCAGCGCCGGCGGCGAGTTCGCCTTCAAGGTGCGCAACCGCGACCGCAGCATCGGTGCGCGGCTGTCGGGCGAGATTGCACGCCTGCACGGCAACCAGGGCATGGCCGACACGCCGATCCTGCTCACGCTCAGTGGCCACGCGGGCCAGAGCCTCGGCGCCTGGAACGCCGGTGGTTTGCACCTGGACCTGAGCGGTGACGCCAACGACTACGTCGGCAAGGGCATGGCCGGCGGCCGCATCGTGCTGCGACCGGCGCCGGGCGCGGGCTTCGTCGCGCGCGAGGCGCCGATCATGGGCAACACCTGCCTGTACGGCGCCACCGGTGGCGAATTGTTCGCGGCCGGACGCGCCGGCGAACGCTTCGCCGTGCGCAACTCCGGGGCGCTGGCGGTGGTCGAAGGCGTCGGCGACCACGGCTGCGAGTACATGACCGGCGGCGTCGTGGCCGTGCTCGGACGCACCGGCCTGAACTTCGGCGCCGGCTTCACCGGCGGCCTGGCCTACGTGCTCGACCTCGACCGTGATTTCGTCGACCGCTACAACCACGAGCTGGTGGACGTGAACCGGATCACGCCCGAAGGCATGGAACACCACCGCCACCACCTGCGCACCCTGCTGCGCGAGCACGCCGCGCACACCGGCAGCGTCTGGGCGACGCGCCTGCTGGAGGATTTCCGCGACGTCGCCGGCAAGTTCTGGCTGGTCAAACCCAAGGCGGCGTCGCTCGAACAGCTGGCCGACGACCTGCGGCGGGCGGCATGAAGGTCCGGCCCTTCCAGTTCCTGGACGTACCCCGGCGCCTGCCGCGCGAGGTACCGGCCAAGCTGCGCGTGCTGGGCTGGCAGGAAATCCACGCCGGCTTCGAAGCCGAGGGCGCCGCCGAGCAGAGCGCACGCTGCCTGGACTGCGGCAATCCGTACTGCGAGTGGAAGTGCCCGGTGCACAACCCGATCCCGGACTGGCTGGCGCTGGTGCGCGAAGGCCGCCTGTTCGAAGCCGCCGAGCTGGCGCATTCGACCAACCCGCTGCCGGAAGTCTGCGGCCGGGTCTGCCCGCAGGACCGCCTGTGCGAGGGCGACTGCACCCTGCATACCGGCTTCGAGGCGGTGACGATCGGTTCGATCGAGAAATACATCGTCGACGAGGCCTTCCGGCAGGGCTGGCGACCGGATCTTTCCGCCGTGCGCGCCAGCGGCCGGCGCGTGGCGATCATCGGCGCCGGGCCCGCGGGCCTGGCCTGCGCCGACCGGCTGGCGCGTGCGGGCATCGAGGCGCACGTGTTCGACCGCTACCAGCAGATCGGCGGCCTGCTCAGCTACGGCATCCCGGCCTTCAAGCTCGAGAAGTCGGTGATGGACGTGCGTCGCGACGTGCTCGAGGGCATGGGCGTGGTGTTCCATCTGGGCGTGGACGTGGGCGACACGATGGCGCGCGGACTGCTGCGCGACTACGACGCGCTGTTCCTGGGCACCGGCGCCACGACCCCGGTGGACGCCGGCCTGCCCGGCCGGGAGCTGCCGGGCGTGCTGTCGGCCCTGCCCTTCCTGGTGGCGAACGCGCGCCGCCAGCGCGGCGAAAAACACGCCGACGATGCCCCGTTCGCGCTGGCCGGGCGCCGGGTGCTGGTGCTCGGTGGCGGCGACACCGCGATGGACTGCGTGCGCTCGGCGGTGCGCCTGGGCGCGGCCCAGGTCACCTGCGCCTACCGCCGCGGCGAAGCCGACATGCCCGGCTCGGCGCGCGAGGTGAAACACGCCCGGGCCGAGGGCGTGCATTTCATGTTCCATCGCCAGCCGCTGGCCATCGAAGGCGAGCAGGCGGTCAGCGGCGTTCGGCTGGTCGCCACGCGTGCCAGCGGCGGCCGGGCGGGTTCGCTCGAGCCGGTGCCCGGCAGCGAAGCCTCCGTGGCCGCCGACGTGGTCATCCAGTCCTTCGGGTTCCGCGCCAGCCCGGCGCCGTGGTGGTCGGACCTGGGCATCGAGCTTGATGCCCGCGGGCGCGTCGCCACCCGTGGCCCTGCGGGCGCCACCTCGCACCCGAAGATCTTCGCCGGCGGCGACAACGTCCGCGGCGCCGACCTGGTGGTCACCGCCGTCTTCGACGGCCGCGAAGCAGGCACCGCCATCGCCCGGCAGCTTCTCTGATCCCTGTGGGAGGGACTTCAGTCCCGAAGCTTTGCCGCAGGAGCTTCGGGACTGAAGTCCCTCCCACAGGGTTGCGGCCAGGACCGGGAGAATTGGCTAATCTTGTAGCTCTTCACGAGGAATCCGGATGAGCGAGCTGCAAGACCTGACCGCGCTGGTGCGTGCCAACACGGCCTTGATCGTGATCGAGACACCGGACGAAGCGCGGGTGGTGGACCTGTTCCGGCACCTGCTGATGAACGTGTGGCGGCCGCTGTACCGCTGGTCGATCACCGAAGGCATGCGCCGCGTGGACCTCGATACCGAGGACCCGCCGATCGCCCCGCCCGACGCCACCACCACCCTGCGCACGATCCGCGGCCTGGACCAGCGCAGTGTCTGCCTGCTGCTCGATTTCCACCCCTACCTGGGCTACGCCACCACCCAGCGCCTGCTGCGTGAAACGCTCGAGCGCCGCGGCAGCCTGGACCACAGCCTGGTGCTGGTGGGCGCGAAGATCGAGCTGCCGCCGGACCTGGAACACCACGCAGTGCGATTCTCGCTGCGCCTCCCGGATGAAAACGCGCTGCTCAAGACCGTCAAGGACGAAGCCGCGCTGTACATGCGCGAGCACGGCGGCAAGCGCGTCGAAGTCGACCCCGAGGCGCTCAGGGCGATCGTGCGCAACCTGCGCGGCCTGTCGCTGACCGAGGCCCGGCGCCTGGCACGGCACCTGATCTTCGCCGATGGCGCGATCCAGGCCGGCGACCTGCCCGAGCTGGCGAAGCTCAAGTTCGAGCTGCTCAACAAGTCCGGCCACCTGCATTTCGAATACGACACCGCTCAGTTCGCCGACGTGGCCGGGCTGGCACGCCTGAAGGCCTGGGTGAACCAGCGCCGCGCCGCCTTCACCGCCGACGCCCTGCCCCCGGGGCTGGACCCGCCCAAGGGCATGCTGCTGCTGGGCGTGCAGGGCTGCGGAAAATCGCTGGCGGCCAAGGCCGTGGCCGGCGGTTTCGGCGTGCCGCTGGTACGGCTGGATTTCGGCACCCTGTACAACAAGTACCACGGCGAAACCGAAAAGAACCTGCGCGACGCGCTCACCTCGGCCGAGCAGCTTTCGCCCTGCGTGCTGTGGATCGACGAGCTCGAAAAGGGCCTGGCCGCCTCGGCCAGCAGCGAGGACGGCGGCGTGTCGCGGCGGGTGCTGGGTTATTTCCTGACCTGGATGGCAGAGCGCAAGTCCAAGGTCTTCCTGGTCGCCACGGCCAACGCCGTGAACGACTTGCCGCCGGAGCTTCTTCGCAAGGGCCGCTTCGACGAAATCTTCTTCGTCGATCTGCCCGACCACGGCGCCCGCGCGGAGATCTTCCGCCTGCACCTGGAAAAACGCGAAGTGGACTGGGAAGGGTTTTCGCTCGATGCCCTGGCCAACGCAGCCGATGGTTTTTCAGGCGCCGAGATCGAACAGGCCGTGGTCAGCGCGCTCTACGCCGCCCACGCCGACGGCGTGCCGGTGGACGAAGCCCGCGTGGTGTCCGAAGTCGGCGCCACCCGCCCGCTGAGCGTGCTGATGGCCGAACAGGTCAACGCGCTGCGCGAATGGGCGCGCAGCCGCACCGTGCCAGCTGACTGATCAGGACGTGGGCCGGACTTCCGGTTCGCCGGTCCAGCCCGTGGGCGGCACGAGCGCGATGCCCTGGGCCGTGGCGGCGTAGCGCATGGCCGCGAGCTCGCCCTCACGGGCATAGATGGCGAAAAATTCGTCCCACTGCGCGGCATCGAGCGAGTCTTCTGGCGTGGCGACGGCCCGGCCCAGCCAGCGCGCCTCGCGCAGCTTCTGTCGTGCCTTCGCCTGGTCGTCCTCGCCACCGAGCTTCGCAACGATTTTCGCACCGACCTCGATGTCGAGCAGCACGCCGGAGCCGTGCGTCATCTTTCGGCCGATATCCAGGCAATGCCTGCGCAGTTCGCCCGCGGGGTCGCGGCAGGCGTCGAAGATGTACTTGTAGTGCGGAAGCGCGACGGCGGCGGCATAAGCCATGGCTTCGACGCCCGGAGAGCGCCGCTGGCCTTCGGGCGCGCGCAGCGCCTGCCACATCGATTCGGGCACCTGTGAATAACGCGCGTACAGGGACGAGAAAACGGTAGCTATGTCGTGGTGGTAGTCCGGTGCCCGGGCGGCACGGCGGGCGTGTTCGAGCACGGCGCCGTGGTCGCCCAGCGCCGTAGCCGTGCCCATCAGCACGACGTGGTGGTAGGCGTTGTCACCCGCCAGTCCGGACAGGCGATCCATGCGGGCCTCACAGGCCTGCGACGCCTTGGCCGCCGGCGGGCAACGCAGCTCCAGGGCCAGCACGGTCGGGTCGGTGGCCAGCCCGCCGGCGACCCGCTCGCCAAGCGCCATCTGCGCGGCCATCACACGGGAACGCAACGCCGGGTCGAGCGAATCAGGATCCGGCTGGAACCCGAGCACCACGGGGAACAGCTTGAACAAGGCCGCATCCGAGACCAGGTCGCCCGGCGCCTCGGCCGCGGCGAGCTGGACGTTCAGGCTGGCCACGGCCTGTGCGCCCTCGTTGGCCGACGCCGGTACCGCCGCCATCATTGCGCCAAGGAGTCCAAGGGTTGCTGCCGTTCGCATCGTGTTCTCCAGGTTGCTGCAATCGGGTGGTTTCACTTGACTTCGGCGCCGTACGCGGAAGGCTGCCAATCGGCCGGCGGCTCGAGGGCGCGGCCAAGTGCCTGGTTGGCGTAGTGGATCGCCGCCATCTCGCCTTGCCTGGCGAAGACCTCGAAATACTTGTCCCACAGGGCATCGTCGAACTCATCCTCCAGGGTCCACCCGACCCGGGACAGCCACTGGTCCTGGCGTCGCTGCGACTCGGCCCAGGCCTTGTCCTGTTCCGAGCCAAGCTTGCGCAGGATCGCGGAGCCGACCATTCGATCGATGAGCGTGCTGGAGTCGCCAGCCAGTCGCCGGGCCACGGCCACGCACCATTGCCGGACCTCGTCCTGCGCGGCCTCGCAGTGGCGAAACGTTTGCTGGTAGGCAGGAAGCCCGAACGCGGTGCCGCTGGCCATGGCCAGCACGCCGGCTTGCTTGCGGGGTCCACCGAGGTCCTGGCCGGTCGGCCACAGCGCGTCCGGGACCTGCAGGTAACGGGCATACAGGCTCGCGAAGATGTCCGGAAGGGTCGACTCGAACGTTCCCGCCTGCGCGGCCATCTGGGCATGCCGCGCGAAGGACACTGCATCGTCCTGGGCGGCCGCGTGGTTCATCAGCTGGAGGTGCAGGTAGCCGTTGCCGCGCGCAGACTCCGCGACGCGCGCCCAGTGCGCGGTGCAATCACGTCCCTGCAGGTAGCGCCCCTGGCAGTGGGCGATCGTCGCCAGCAGGGCTGGTTCGTCCATCAGACCGGCCGCCACGCGCTGCTGCAGGCGGTCCCGGGCCACGCCGAGCTCATCGTGAAGCGCCGGATCCATCGCAGCGTCGTCGGCCTGGGCCAGGCCAACGACGGCCATCATCTCCACGAGGTAGGCGTCCGACACCAGGTCGCCCGGTGCGTTGGCGGCCGCCAGCAGGAGACGCGCGTAATCGTTGCGGTGCTCGGCTGTTTCGGCCGGGGTGGGCTCGACGTGGGCCGACGCGGCGGCGGCCAGCATGAGCAGGGTTGGCAGGATGTACTTGTGCATTTGGACTCCTGTCGAAACAGAGCTTCGGGGCCAGGGCCGTTCCTGCAGGAGAGTCGAGGCACTTCGGGGCTCAAGCCCCTCCTACAGGTAGTTCGTCAGCAGCCAGGCCCAGGCGGGCAGCGTGGCGAGTGAGAACAGGATGCCATAGCCGACCAAAGCCGAAGCCAGCGACGGGGCCAATCGGTGCGATATCGCTAACGCCGCGGCGGTGATCATCGGTGGCATCGCGGATTCGAGCACCGCGGTGTCAGCGGCTATGGCATCCATCGGCAACCACGCCACCAGGCCGAGCGCGAGCGCGGGCATCACCAGCAGTTTCAGCGCGAGGCCGGCCGCCAGCGGCTTGAGTTCGTCACCCGGCAGCTTCAGTTTCAGGCCCAGGCCGATCGCCAGCACGACCAGGGGCAGCAGTGCGTCGGCGAGGCGCTGCAAGGCACCGGCGATCCAGGCCGGCGGCTCGGCGGGCATCAGCGTCAGACCGAAGACCAGGGCCAGGAAGGGCGGAAACGTGGCGACGCGTCGCACGGTGTCGCGCGCGGTCGGTTCGGCGTCGCCGCCGTAGCGCGCCAGTACGTACAGGCCGAACGTGGACAGGATGAGGAAGGCGCCGAACTGGTCGTAGATGACGGCGTACGGCAGCGCGGCTTCGCCCAGCAGCGCGCGCACCAGCGGGTAGCCCAGGAAACTGGTGTTGCCCAGTGCCACGCACAGCAGCAGTACCGCATGCTGGTCGCGGCGCAGGCGCAGCAAGCGGGTCATGCCGGTGACCGCCAGCACGGTCGCCGCCAAGAGCGCCCAGGGCACGGCGGCCACGGCAAGCACCTCCGGGCCCAGTTCCAGGCGCGGCGCATAACGCAGCACCGCCGCGGGCAGGCAGACGTAAAGCACGACCTTGTTCAGGACTTCCGGCGCGCTGTCGGGAAACACGCGCAGGCGCTGGAACAGCAGGCCCAGGGCCAGCATGGTCAGGATCAGGGCGAAGGCGTCGAAAGCCATCGGGCGGTGGATTCCTTGCGAGGGAGGGGCATTGCCGCGGCATTCACCGAATGCGAAGGCCGGGCTGCGTTATCTTCGCCCATCTCGACCCTGTCCATTCCGAACCTGGGGAATTGCGCCATGCGACTTTCGTTGATAGCCCTCACCCTGGCCGCCACCGCGGCGGCCGGCAGCGCACCTGCCGCCGACCGCATCACCGGCCGCGACTTCGCCACCCGCTCGGTGGTCTACGCGCCCCATGCGATGGCCGCCACCTCGCACCCCCTGGCCACCCAGGTCGCGCTGGACGTCATGAAGCAGGGCGGCAGCGCCGTGGACGCGGCCATTGCGGCCAATGCCGCGCTGGGCCTGATGGAGCCGACCGGCAACGGCATCGGCGGTGACCTGTTCGCCATGGTCTGGGATCCAAGGACGCAGAAACTGCACGGCTACAACGGCTCGGGCCGTTCGCCGCAGGGTCTGTCGCTGAAGTGGTTCCAGGAAAACGGGTACACCGACATCCCGCCGCATGGCCCGCTGCCGGTGACGGTGCCGGGCGCGGTGGATGGCTGGTTTGCGCTGCACGGCCGCTTCGGCAAGCTGCCGATGGCCGACGTACTGGCGCCGACGGTACGCTACGCCCGCGAAGGCCATCCCGTGCACGACACCATCGCCTACTACTGGGACCGCAGCGTGCCCGTGCTATCGAAATGGCCAGGCTTCAGCGCGCAGTTCACCGTCGACGGCCGGGCGCCACGCACCGGCGAGCTGTGGAAGAACCCCAACCTGGCCAACACCCTCGAGACCATCGGCCGCGAGGGCCGCGATGCCTTTTACAAGGGTGACATCGCCCGCACCATCGACGCCTACTTCCGGGAGAACGACGGCTTCCTTCGCTACGAAGACCTCGCCGCCCACCAGGGCGAGTGGGTCGAGCCGGCCAGCGCCAACTACCGCGGCGTCGACGTCTGGGAACTGCCGCCCAACGGCCAGGGCATCGCTGCCCTGCAGATCCTCGAAATCCTCGAGGGTTACGACTTTTCGAAGATCGAATTCGGCAGCGCCGAGCATGTGCACTTGTTCGTCGAAGCCAAGAAGCTGGCTTTCGCCGACCGCGCGCGCTGGTATGCCGACCCGGATTTCTTCCCGGCGCGCGACGGGAACCGGGAACAGGCCGCGAAACTGGTGCGCGAGCTGATCTCGGAGGATTACGCCGCGCAACGCCGCAAGCTGATCAATCCCGACCGGGCCGCCCGGTCCGTCGATGCCGGCATCCTGCAGCACGGCGATACGATCTACCTGACCACCGCCGACCAGGACGGCATGATGGTGTCGCTGATCCAGTCCAACTACCGCGGCATGGGCAGCGGCATGGCGGCGCCCGGCCTGGGCTTCATCTTCCAGGACCGCGGCGAGCAGTTCGTGCTCAAGGCCGGCCACCCGAACACGTTCGCGCCGGGCAAGCGGCCTTTCCACACGATCATTCCGGCTTTCATCACCCGGGACGGCAAGCCCTGGGTCAGCTTCGGCCTGATGGGTGGCGCGATGCAGCCCCAGGGCCACGCCCAGATCGTGATGAACCTGGTCGACTTCGGCATGAACCTGCAGGAAGCCGGTGACGCCCCGCGCATCCAGCACGACGGCAGCACCGACCCGGCCGGCCAGATGGTCGAGATGAGCGATGGCGGCGTGCTCAATCTCGAGACCGGCTTCGCCTACGAAACCATCCGCGCGCTGATGCGCAAGGGTCACACTATCGAGTTCGCGGATGGTCCCTACGGCGGCTACCAGGCCATCGCCCGCGACCCCGGGACCGGCGTGTACGCCGGGGCCTCGGAAAGCCGCAAGGACGGCCAGGCGGCGGGTTACTGACGAAACGGCTACTAACAAATCTGTAGGAGCGGCTTCAGCCGCGAAGTCCTTCCTTGCCCAAGGCAAGGTCAAATGCTTCGCGGCTGAAGCCGCTCCTACAAAGGGGCAAAAAAAACGGGGCCCGCGAGGGCCCCGTTTCCGTGTTGCCTGGTGGTGCCGGGCTTAGTTGCTGCCCGGGCGCACCATCACGTGGTTGGAGATCGAGCCCGAATCCGGGTTCACGATCTGGTACAGGCCCTGGATCGTGTTGTTCGGGGCCGCCACCGTCACGTTCAGCGTGGCGCGCGGCAGGCCGGTGAAGCCGGTCAGGATCGTGTCCAGGTCCACCACCAGGGTGGAGTTGGCCGCGACGGTGCCGCTGAGGTTGTCGGTGGTGATGGTGTTTCCGGTCTCACCAAACACTTCGATCTGGTAGACGCGGTCCATCGAGCCGGTGTTGGTCAGCACCAGACGGCTCAGCCAGCCGCCCGGGATCTGGGCGAGCGGGGCCTGCAGCTCGGTACCGTTGCGGACGATTTCACCCAGGGCCAGCGGGCCCAGGGCAGGCACGTCGTAGAGCGACGGATCGGCCGAGTCGGTGACCAGCGCGACGTCGAAGACGCTGGCGCGGATCGGCTCGAAATTCGTGTAGTAGCACACGAACAGGTTTTCGATCTCGAAGTTCCAGCCGGTGAAGGACGCGAACGAGTCGTTCCAGCCGTCGAACGCTGCCGCCAGGGTGGAGCAATCCGGACTGAAGCTCAGGTAGGCCAGGCCAGAGGTGCCGAAGTCACCGAAGACGACCAGCGTGGAGTCCGTGGACCACAGTTCCGGCGTGGTCACCGGCAGGCCGGTCACCGTGATCGGCTGCGGCGTACCGTTGATGGTGTTCACCGTGCCGACGCTGAACTCGCCGATCTGGCTGGTTTCACCCCCGAAGGCGGTCGTGCCCGGCGCGGTCACGAACAAGTGGTAGGCCGGATCCGGCGATTCCACGTCGGCGATGGCTTCGTTGAAGTTGTCCACCCGCAGCGCGGTGCTTTCCCCGAAGCGCACGTAGGCACCCGAGGTCGTGGCCACGCGGCCGGTCGCGCCGCCCGCCTGCGCCTGCGACGGGAAGTCGTACAGGCCGTAGCTGCAGTCGATCGGGGCCTTGCTGGTGAGCGTGCGGTCGCCATCAACGGTAAGCGAGTCGTCCGCGACCACCGGGGTCGCACCGGCGGTGATCGAGAAGTAAATCGCGTCCGTGCCGATGCCGTTGACCGCGCCGATCGTATTGGACGGATCACCGGAATAGGTGACCGTCGCGCCCGGCTCGAATTCCAGGCCCGGGCAGTGGAAGCGCGCGTAGCGCACCTCGCCCGGCGAGAACGAATAGTCGATCTGGGTGTTGATGTTGAGCGCACCGGTATTGGGAATGGTGCGGCCCGGCGGGATGATCAGCTCGTTGGCCACCAGGACCGGGTCGTTGCTGGCCGGATTGTCCAGCGTGACACCGATCAAGGAACCACCGGTGACCGTGACCGTAGCCACGGGGCAGTCGATGGTGGTGTCGAAGGCGCCGAAGTCACCGTTGCTGAAGCCGCTGGTGATGAAGTAGTAGGTCGAGCCGGCGTTGAGCGCCAGGCCCGTGAAACCCGATTGGCCGACGAAGGGGAAGTCGTCGTTCAGGTCGATGAGGTTGGTCAGCTGGTCCAGGGGATCAAAGCCGTTCTCGTAGACATGAAGGTAGCCGTCCCAGCCGGGCTGGATACTCAGGACGTCGCAGCTGTCGTTGGCCGAAACCGTCACCGTGTTAACGACGTAGGGCGTCGCGGTGCCGACGCCGGAAAGACTTACGAGGCTGTTGGGACGGTTCCAGGTCGGCGCACCCGTGGTGTCGCCGCTGTAGAGCACGATGTTCTTCAGACGGTCGGGCGCACGCGCTGCCTTCTGCGTGCTCCGGAGCAGGGAGGCTTCCTGGCGGAGCTCCTCGACGCTGCGGCCGGCCACGGGAATCCCCGGGCGCTCGGCCTGCTTGGTGCGGACGCCGGCGTTCGCCGCCAGCGCGGCGCGCTTGGCAGCCATTTCGGATTCGACACTGGCCGTGTTCGCCGATGCCGTCGCGGTGAACGCGAAGGCGATCAGGACCGACAGTCCTATCTTTTCAAGCTTCATTGCGTAATTCCCCCAAAGTGGATTGGTTCCCCAGCTGCCCGGGATCGTTGGGAGGCACGGCGCAAAGGCCTCACCTAGCACGAACCCGCTATTTCGGCCCGTGAAATATGTCACAGCCCGGGATGGCTGTCACGAATCGGTTTCCGCCACTGCCCAGGGGTCAAGAAAACGGGGCCCGAAGGCCCCGTTTGACCACTCCCCCGGCCCCTTTCCGGTAACAGCGAGAGGGGAGCTGGAGGCTAGTTGCTGCCCGGACGCACCATCACGTGGTTGGAGATCGAGCCCGAATCCGGGTTCACGATCTGGTACAGGCCCTGGATCGTGTTGTTCGGGGCCGCCACCGTCACGTTCAGCGTCGCGCGCGGCAGGCCGCCCGTGAAGCCGGTGAGCACGGTGTCCAGGTCGATCACCAGGGTCGACTCGGCGTCAACGGTGCCGGTCAGGTTGTTGGTCGAGATGGTGGTGCCGGTCTCGCCGAACACGGTGATCTCGTACTCACGATCCTGCGTGCCGCGGTTGGTCAGCACCAGGCGGCTCAGCCAGCCGCCCGGGATCTGGGCCAGCGGGGCCTGCAGCTCGGTGCCGTTGCGGGTGATCTCGCCCAGGTCCAGCGGACCGCGGGAGCCCACGGCGTAGACGGCCGGCGCGGCCGAAACCGGGGCCAGGGCGACCGTGACTTCGCTGGCGCGGATCGCTACGCCACCGGTCTGGTAGCAAAGGTAGTGGTTCATCGCCGGGTTGCTGCCGATGGTGAAGACGGCACCCGTGTCATCGAAGCTGTCGGCAGACTGGATATTGATCGAGCAATCGACGCCGGGGCTGAAGTACACGTCCGCAGCGGCCTCGAAGTCACCCGTGAACACCAGCGCGGTGTCGGCATCCATCAGGTCGACCAGCTCGATGGCTTCGCCGTCCAGCGTCACCGGCTGCGCGCTCAGGCCCAGCTGCTGCACGGTGCCATAGCTGAATCCGCCGACATTGCCCTGGAATTCGCTGAAAGTCGGCGCCGCCACTTCGAATTCGCTGTAGGCCGGGTCGTTGGACTCGACGTCGGCCACCGGATTGCCCTGCGTGTCGATCACGAGGCCGTAGCTCGGCGCGAAGCGGATGTAGGCACCACCGGTTTCGACGACGCGGCCGGTCGGACCTCCGGCCTGGGCCTGGGACGGGAAGTCGTACAGGCCGTAGGTACAGTCCACCGGATCCTTGTCGGCCAGCGTGCGGTCGCCATCGAGCACCAGTTGGTCGGTCGCGACCACGGGGGTGGCGCCGGCAGTTATCGAGAAGTAGAGGGCGTCGGTGCCGACGCCATTGACGGCACCGATCAGGTTCGACGGATCGCCGGTGAAGGTGACGGTGGTTCCCGGCTCGAACTCGATGCCCGGGCAATGGAACCGCGCGTAGCGGACTTCACCTGGGGAGAACGCGTAGTCGATGTCGGTGACGATATCGAGGTTGCCCGAGGCATTGGCCAGCGTGCGAGCCGGCGGGATGATCAGTTCCTCGGCCACGTACACCGGCACGTTGGTGAAGGGATTGTCCAGCGTCACGCTGGCGGTGCCGTCGAGCGTGTAGTTGATCGGTCCGCAACTGACGCCGGGGGCGGCGGGGACGCCACTGAGCACCATCACCATCGGCGCGTTCGCCGGCACGGGGAAAGTATTGCTCCAGATATTCGTGGAAGAGCCCTCGGACCAGACGAAGTTGTCGCAGATGCTCGACGGATTGAAGCTCGCCTCGTGGAAGGTGACATAAACGTCGACGCCGCAGCTGCCGGTGTCCAGGCTGGCCGTCAGCGAGCCGCTGCCGTCGGTGGTGAACGGCACGGTGCGGTACTGGAAGTTGCCGGCCGAGAACTCGGCACAGGGATCGCCAGGCGTTCCGGGTCGGAAGAAGCGCGGCGACATGAGCGCCTCGCTGCCATCGAAGCTCAAGCTGCCGGAGATAGTGGCCTTCTCGATGCCGGAGAAAGCCGGCTTGGCCGGCTTGGCGGCCGGTTCCGGGACGCCGGCATCATTGCTGGGCGACTGCGCGATGGCGAACGCCGGCAGCGCAAGCGCGACTGCGACGACAACGGTCTTGATCTTGTTCACTTGTGAGGTCCCCGTGGGTTGAAGCCTGGGCTTGCCGGGCAGGTGTCTGAACCGTTCGCCCAGCCATGAATTCGTTCCGTACAGCGCCTGTAACGGAACGCGGGGACCTCACCGGCCAAGGAGCCCGGCCCTCGTCCCCGGGTCAACCGGACCCCAGGTGCCGCCGCAGCCGTTCCACCGCCGTCGCGACGTCAACGCAGGCCGGCAGCACCTGGGCCCAATCGCCCTCCTTGGCGGCCGACTCTGCGGCCAGGGCAGCCTCGGACAGGGGCTGGGCGCCGACCAGGCGGGCGGCACCCTTGATCTTGTGGGCCTGGCGGGCCAGCGCGACCAGGTCGCCGGACGCCCGGGCGGCATCAAGCCCCTGCAGGTCCTGCACCGTGGCGGCCAGGAAGTCCTCCAGGATCGTCCGGGTCTCCTCCGGGTCGCCGCCGGTCAGCGGCGCCAGTACCGCCGGGTCCAGCGGCAGCGGGTCCCCGGACGCCTGCGGCAGCGGCGCCCCGGGGTGCACGTCCGCCGCCAGCGGCAGGGTATGCGGAAGCCAGCGCTGCAGGGTGGCCACCAGTTCGGGAATGGACACCGGCTTGGCCAGGTAGGCGTCCATGCCGGCGGCCAGGCAACGTTCGGCCTCGCCCTTGAGGGCGGCGGCGGTCAGGGCGACCACCGGCGTGTGCCTGAGGCCCTTGGCGGCCTCCTCGGCGCGCAGGGCGCGGGCGAATTCGTAGCCGTCCATCACCGGCATGTGCACGTCCGACAGCACCAGGCCGTAACGTCCCGTGCGCCAGGCGTCCAGGCCCTGGCGGCCATCCCCGGCGCTTTCGCTGGCATAACCGGCCAGGGCCAGCTGTCGCGCCACCACCAGCCGGTTGGTCGGGTGGTCGTCCACGATCAGCACCAGGCTGCCCTCGGCCCGGGCCGTTTCCACGTCCGGCAGGGGCCGGGCCAGGAAACCCTGGCTGGGGTCGGGCGGCGCCTCGGCCTCGATATCGGCCTCGTTGCCTCGCGGCAGCACCAGGTCCAGGCACAGGGTGGTGCCCGCCCCGGGCGTGCTTTCCATGTGGATGTCACCTTGCATGGCCGCGGCAAGGTGCCGGGCGATCACCAAACCCAGACCGGTGCCGCCGTAGCGCCGGGTGGTGCTGCCCTCGGCCTGGGAAAACGGCTGGAACAGCCGCGCCTGCTGCTCCTCGGTCACGCCGATGCCGGTGTCGGTGACCCGGAAACGCAGGCGGTCGCCGTCGCCGTCGCGGCCTTTCCATTCCAGCGCGGTTTCGACCATGCCCTTGTCGGTGAACTTGATGGCATTGGAAAGGAAATTCGAAAGTATCTGGCGCAGGCGCAGTCCGTCGGCGCAGTGGGCGGGGCCGATGCGGTCATCCACGCTGCATAGCAGCACCAGGCCCTTGCTGGACGCGGAACCACTGAAATTGGCGACGGTGGACTGAACCAGGCGCGTTAGCGACAGCGTGGTGGGCGAGAGCTCCAGGCGGCCGGCCTCGACCTTCGAGAAGTCCAGGATGTCGCCGATGATCTGCAGCAACGTGCGCGCCGATTGCTGGATGACTTCGATGGTGCGGCGCTGGTCCGGGTCGAGTTTGCTGTGGGAAAGCACTTCGAGCATGCCGGTGACGCCGATCATTGGCGTGCGTATCTCGTGGCTCATCGCGGCGACGAAGTTGGACTTGGCTTCGCTCGCTTCCAGTGCCCGGGTCTCGCTGGCGCGCAGGCGCTGTTCGAGCTGCTTGATCTGGGTGAGGTCGGTCGCCACGGCCAGGTAACCCACCGTCTTGCCGGTCGCATCGCGGATCGACGAGCTGGCCAGCAGCACCGGCACCGTTTCGCCGTCCTTGCGGACGAAGGTGAGTTCCAGGGGTTCGGGGCGCTGGTCGATGAGCCGCGGGAACAGGCGAGCATCCGCTGGCACGGCGTGGTCATGCGCGGCGGTGAGTCCGGAGGCCAGCTTCTGCAGCTCGTCGCCATGCACGAGCCTGTCGAGCCCGATGCGGCCGACCACGTCCTGGGAGCGGTGACCGGTCAGTCGCTCGGCCTGGGGGTTGAAGCTGGTGAACAGGCCCTGCGCGTCCATGGACATGATGCCCACGCGCGCGGCGGCGAACAGCGAGCGCTGGAACAGGTCGCGTTCGATCAGCGCCGTGCGGACCTGTTCATTGCGCGCGAGTTGTTCGTTGAGTTCGGCCTCGAACTTGCGCACGTCGTCGCGCATGTTCAGGAAAGCGTCCATCACGTCGCCGAGTTCGCCCTGCGGCGTGTATCGCGGCACGCCCTGGTAGTCGTGCCGTCGCATCTGCTGGGCCAGCGCGGTCAGGGATTCGACGCCCTTGTAGATGTTGCGCAGCAGCTTGCGACCCACGGCGGCCACCACCAGCAGGGTCGCGAAGCTCATCAGGAAGCGCAGCCAGGCCGTGCGCCGCGAGCGCGTGTCCTGCGCGCGCACGAGCTGTTCGGCCTGGATCATCTCCAGGTCGCTGAGGTGCTTCATGCGCGTGGTCACGGGGTCGATGGCCGGGTAGAGCTCGGTGTCGGCGAACCGCGCCAGGCCGGCCATGTCCTTCTGCGCCAGGGTCTGGCGCAGGGTTTCGGCGGCGGTATCGGCGCGCAGCTTCGAGCGCTGGACCTGGGCGAATATCTGCGCCTGCTCGCCGGTCAGCGGCATCGATTCAAGCGCCTGCCAGTGGTCGCGGATGCGCGCGCGCGCGTGGTCCACCACCTGCAGGCCTTCTTCCCAGCTGATCAGCCCGTTGCGGACGCGGAAGGTCGTGTCGACGAACTCCATGCCGTAGGCGTCCGACACCGCCTTGATGCGGCGCAGGCCGGCCAGGGATTCGTCCTTGAGCGCAAGCAGCGCCTGCTGGTTCTGCCGCCGCTCGTATTCGTCCAGGACCAGGACCGCGGCGCCGGTGAGCAGCAGCAGGCCGAACAGCCCCAACAGCTGCAGCCGGATGCCGAAACGGGGCCGTCCGGTGGCTGCCATGGCTTGCCTAGTGGTGGGTCTGTCGCCAGCGCTGGATGGCGTCGGGCAGCTGGTCTCCCGGCACCGGCGCGGAGATCAGGTAGCCCTGGGCGAAGTCGCAGCCCAGCCCGGCCAGCAGCTGCCACTCGTCGATGGTTTCGACGCCTTCGGCGACCACCGACAGCCCCAGCTTGCGTGCCAGGTCCAGGCTGGTTTCGATCATCGCGCGCTTGCGCGGCTGGGTCGGCGCGCCGGAAACGAAGCCGCGGTCGATCTTGAGTTCGGTGAAGGGGATCTGCGAGAGCTGCGACAGCGACGAATAGCCGGTGCCGAAGTCGTCCACGCTCAGGCCGAAGCCTTTGAGCCGCAAGCGCGCCAGCATGCCCAGGCCGCGCGCGGTGTCGGACATGACCGAACTTTCGGTGATCTCGAGCACGATCTGCTCCGGGCTGACGCCGTGTTCGCGCAGCACCGCCTCGTAGCGATCGGCCACTTCCGGGCCGGTCAGGTTTTGTGCCGACACGTTCACCGACACCTTCAGGTCGAGGCCACGCGCCTGCCAGCGCTTGGACCAGGCGCAGGCCTGCACCAGCATCAGGCCGGTGAGTTCATCGATCAGCCCGCCGGCCTCCATGAGCGGTACGAACAGCGCCGGCGGCACGTGCACGTCATCGGAAAGTCGCCAGCGGGCCAGGGCCTCGACGCCGAAGACCTTGCCGTTGCCGAACTCGACCTGGGGCTGGAAGTGGGCGGTGATCTCGCCGCGCGAGAGCGCTTCGCGGGCCTGGTCGAGCGACACCTCGATGTCGTTGACTGCCGCCGAGGGCCCCGGTGACTTTTCATAAAGCGACAGGACGGTAGTAAGTTTGCCCGGTGTTAGCGGCTTTTCAATGCAGCCCAGCACACGCAGGCCGGACGCCTTGGCCATCACCTGCACGGTATGCAGCAGGGCCGGCTCCATGGCGCTGACCACGGCGATGGATTGGGCCAGTCGTTCCTGGGCGACGATGCCGATGAACTCGACGCCGTCCATGCCGGGCATGTCCAGGTCCACCAGCACCACGTCGGGGCTGTCGGGCAAGCCGCGCAGCAGGTCCAGGGCCTGGAAACCGTCGGCCGCCTCGTGCAGGTGCTCCAGGCCCAGGTCACCCAGCAGGCGCAGGCCGAGCCGGCGCTGGAACCCGTGGTCCTCGACCAGCAGTACGCGTAATTCCGACAGACTCATTGCTGGTCCCGCCCCCGTGGGTTTTTCGACTCTACCCGCCGCCTGTTCAGGAAGGAAGTAGGTGTCTGGCCTAAAGGCTGACGTAAGCTGGCGGCATGTCCGGACGGCCCGCCCGCCAGTTCGATCGGGAAACCCGCCTGCGCCTGCGCCGTGTTTGCCTGGGCCTGTTGTCCTACCTGATGTTTCTGGTGCCGATGAGCATCGCGGTGCACGCGGGCAGCTCGACCATGGGCTGGTCCGGGGTCGCGGTATTCACCGGCCTGGCGGTGTCGATCAACGGGGTGGCGCTGGCGGCGATCGCGAGCGGCTGGAGCAAACGTTTCGCCGACCCCAGCCTGCTGGTGCCGCAGCTGGTGGCGGCAATGCTGCTGGCGCTGGGCATGATCCACTTTTTCGAAGGCGAAGCGCGCAGCGTCCTGTTGCTGCTGTTCGTGGCGGTGTTCTTCTTCGGCCTGTTCGGGCTCGACACCCGGCGTTACCTCCTGCTCACCATCGGCACCGCCGTCGGCTACGCCGGGCTCAGCACCTGGGAACTGGCCAGCGCCGGGGCCTCGCAGGACGCCTGGCTGATGGAGGCGCTGCGCTTCTCGGCGCTGGTGGTCGTCACGATCTGGATGAGCTTCATCGGCGGCTACTTCGCCTCCATCCGGCGCCGCGTCGCGACCCAACGCAAGGAACTGGAAGCGGCGAACGCCAGGCTGCGCGAGCTCTCCATCCGGGACGAACTGACCGGCCTGTACAACCGCCGCCACCTGACCGAGCGGCTGGAACAGGAAAGCGAACGCAGCCGCCGTTACGGCCAGGGTTTCAGCGTCGCGCTGATCGACATCGATCATTTCAAGGCGATCAACGACACCCACGGCCACGCGGTCGGGGACGAGGTGCTGGTGCAGTTCGCCGCCATCCTGCGACTGCAGGCCCGCTTCGTCGACCACGTCGGCCAGGCCCCGGAACGCACGCTGGGGCGGTTCGGCGGCGAGGAGTTCATGATCATCCTGCCGGGCACGCCGCTGGCCGGCGCCCGGGTGTGCCTCGAGCGCATGCGCGCGGCGGTGGCACGGACACCGTTTGAAACCAGCGCCGGACCGCTGGTGGCCACCTTTTCGGCGGGACTGGCCGAGCAGCGTGAAGACGAGCCCTCCCAGGCGCTGTTGCAGCGGGCCGACGAAGCCCTGTACCGGGCCAAGCAAGCCGGGCGGGACCGGCTGGAAAGCTAGGCCCGGGCACCGTCCGAAGCGGCCTCAGGGGGTCCGGCTGCTATAATTCCGAGTCTTTGCTCCAGCCCCGGAAAGCCGCCGCCATGTCCGCCATCCCCCACACCCTGATCCCGCTCGACCGCGAGTACGACCTCGAGTCCAAGTACACCCGCGAGGAGGGCCGGATCTACCTGTCCGGCGTGCAGGCGCTGGTGCGCCTGCCGCTGATGCAGCAGATGCGCGACCGCGCCGCCGGCGTCAACACCGCCGGCTTCATTTCCGGCTACCGCGGCTCGCCCCTGGGCGGCTTCGACCTGGAGCTGTGGCGGGCCCGCAAGCACCTGCAGGCCAGCGGCATCGAGTTCACCCCGGGCCTGAACGAGGACCTGGGCGCGACCATGGTCTGGGGCAGCCAGCAGACCAACCTGTTCCAGGGCGCGAAGTACGACGGCGTGTTTTCCATGTGGTACGGCAAGGGCCCGGGCGTGGACCGCTGCGGCGACGTGTTCAAGCACGGCAACGCCGCCGGCACCTCGAAGCTGGGCGGCGTGCTGGCGCTGGCGGCCGACGACCATGCCTGCCGCTCGTCGACGCTGCCGCACGGCTCGGAAGGCGAATTCGAGAGCGCCATGATGCCGGTGCTCAACCCGGCCGGCGTACAGGACATCCTGGACATGGGCCTGCTGGGCTGGGCGATGAGCCGCTACACCGGCCGCTGGATCGGCTTCAAGACGATCGCGGAAACGGTGGAGTCCTCGGCCTCGGTCAACGTCAATCCGCACCAGCTCGACATCCTGCTGCCGGGTGATTTCGAACTGCCGCCGGGCGGGCTCAACATCCGCTGGCCGGATCCGCCGCTGGACCAGGAAATGCGCCTGCACCAGTACGCCGTGAACGCCGCGCAGGCCTTCGCCCGGGTCAACCACATCGACAAGGTGGTCATCGATTCGCCCAAGGCGCGCCTGGGCATCGTCACCACCGGCAAGAGCTACCTGGACGTGCTGCAGGCGCTCGAATACCTGGGCATCGACCGCAAGGTGGCCGAGGACATCGGCATCCGCGTCTACAAGGTCGGCATGACCTGGCCGCTGGAACCGCAGGGCATCCGCGAGTTCGCCCGCGGCCTGGAGGACATCATCGTCGTCGAGGAGAAGCGCAGCTTCGTCGAGCGGCAGATGAAGGAATACATGTACAACTGGGAACACCGCCCCAGCATCGTCGGCAAGTACGACGAAGCCGGCGACTGGGTGCTGCCGAGCACCAACGAACTCACGCCGGCCCGCATCGCCCGGGTCATCGCCGGCCGCGTGCAGCGCTTCTTCCAGTCCGAGGCGATGGACAACCGCCTCAAGTGGATCGCCGCCAAGGAAAAGGAGCTGGCCGCGCCGCGCGCCAACTTCCCACGCGTGCCGCACTACTGCTCGGGCTGCCCGCACAACAGCTCGACCGTGGTGCCGGAAGGCTCGCGCGCACTGGGCGGCATCGGCTGCCATTACATGGTCACCTGGATGGACCGCAAGACCGACACCTTCACCCACATGGGCGGCGAAGGCGTCACCTGGAGCGGCCAGGCGCCGTTCACCGATGAAAAGCACGTCTTCCAGAACCTGGGCGACGGCACCTACTTCCATTCCGGTTCGCTGGCCATCCGCCAGTCGATCGCCGCCAAGGTGAACATCACCTACAAGATCCTCTACAACGACGCCGTCGCCATGACCGGCGGCCAGCCGGTGGACGGCACGCTCACCGTGCCCGACATCGCGCACCAGGTGCGCAGCGAAGGCGTCAAGACCATCGTGGTGCTGTCGGACGACATCGAGAAGTGGAGCGACAAGTCGATCTTCCCCGCGGACGTGGAGTTCTACGACCGCAGTGAACTCGACGCCCAGCAAAAGCGCCTGCGCGACGTGCCCGGCACCACCGTGCTGATCTTCGACCAGACCTGCGCCGCTGAAAAGCGCCGCCGCCGCAAGCGCGGCAAGATCGTCGACCCGGCCAAGCGCACCGCCATCAACTCGCTGGTCTGCGAAGGCTGCGGCGACTGCGGCGTGAAGTCGAACTGCGTGTCGGTGCTGCCCAAGGAAACCGAGTACGGCCGCAAGCGCGAGATCGACCAGTCCAACTGCAACAAGGACTTCAGCTGCGTGAAGGGCTTCTGCCCGAGCTTCGTCACCATCAAGGGTGGCGGCCTGCGCAAGCGCAAGGGCACCGGCAACAAGGACCTGCTGGCGAACCTGCCCGAGCCGCAGTTCCGCAGCAACCTGGACCAGCCCTGGAACATCCTGATCACCGGCGTCGGCGGCACCGGCGTGGTGACCATCGGTGCCCTGCTGGGCATGGCCGCGCACCTGGAACACAAGGGCGCCAGCGTGCTCGACCAGACCGGCCTGGCCCAGAAGGGCGGTGCCGTCACCACGCACGTGCGCGTTGCGCGCGCCCCGGCCGACATCCACGCCGTGCGCATCGCCGCCGGCGAAGCCGACCTGGTGCTGGGCTGCGACATGGTGGTGGTCAACGACTACTGGGCGCTGTCGAAGATCCGCGCCGACCGCACCGAGGTCGTCATCAACGACTACCAGGCGATGCCCGGCCCGTTCACCCGCAACCCGGACATGCAGTTCCCGGCCGCGGGCATCGTGGAAGCGATCCGCACCGCCCTGGGCGGCCGCGAGCCGCTGCAGGTGCCAGCGACGGAAATCGCCACCTCGCTGCTGGGTGATGCCATCGGCAGCAACCTGTTCATGCTGGGCGTGGCCTGGCAGCGTGGCCTGGTCCCGGTCGGCTTCGAGGCGATCATGCGCGCGGTCGAGCTCAACGGCGCCGCCATCGAAATGAACAAGACCGCCTTCGCCTGGGGTCGCCTGGCCGCGATCAACCCCGAAGCCGTACTCGAAGCGGCCGGCCTGCTGGAGTCCGCCCCTGTAGGAGCGCCTTCAGGCGCGAATGCCCTCGACGACGAAACCCTCAGCCAGTCGCTGGACGAAATCATCGACCGCCGCGTCAGCTTCCTCACCAACTACCAGAACAAGGCCTACGCCGGCCGCTACGTCGCCCTGGTCGACAAGGTGCGCCAGGCCGAGGCCCGCAAGGCGCCCGGTTCCACGGCGCTCACCGAGGCCGTGGCCCGCTATTACTTCAAGCTCATGGCCTACAAGGACGAGTACGAAGTGGCGCGCCTTTACACCGCCAGCGACTTCCGCAAGCGCATCGAGCAGCAGTTCGAGGGGGACTACAAGATCCACTTCAACCTGGCCCCGCCGCTGCTGGCCAAGCGCGACGCCGACGGCCACCTTGTGAAGCAGGAATTCGGCCCGTGGATGTTCACGGCCTTCAAGCTGCTGGCGAAGTTCAAGGGCCTGCGCGGCACGGCGTTCGACATCTTCGGCAAGACCGAGGAACGCCGCATGGAGCGCCAGCTGATCGTCGACTACGCCAAGCAGATCGACGAGCTGCTGACTGGCCTGGACGACGACAACGTCGAACTGGCCACGAAGATCGCCTCGGTGCCCGAACAGATCCGCGGCTACGGCCACGTCAAGGAAGCGCACCTGGCCAAGGCCCGGGGCATGGAGAAGGAACTGCTGGCAGCCTGGCGCGCACCGAAGGCCGAGGCCCGCGACGCCGCCTGAGTCCGACCGCAGGCAGGGACGACCACGACGAAACCCCGGCTCCGGCCGGGGTTTTTTCGCCCGTGGATTGACGAAACAAGGAGGCAGTGCTCTGCTCGGTTTGCCTCCCTGAACGCGGACTCTGCCCCGATGCAGTTGCGATCCTGTCTTGCCACCCTGCTCCTGGCCTGGCCGATGCTGGCGGTCGCCGAGACCCCGCCCGAACTCACGTCCGCCGGGATCGTGGGCGGCAACTTCGAACTGGTCTTCGACCAGCCGATGCTGACCTGGGCAACGCCCAATCACGGCGATGCACTCAGGACCACACCCGAAGCCGCATGCGGCTGGTATTGGGTGGACGACACCACGCTGGCCTGCGACACCGGTGGCATGGGCACCGAGCCGCTGCGCAAGGCCACGCCCTACCAGGTTCAGATCGGCGAACGGCTTTGGTCACAAGCGGGCCAGGCGTTCGAGCCCACGACGGTCACGCTGGTTTCTTCGCCACCGTCCCTTGACGCCACCACGACCGACTGGCGCGCTGGATTGCCCGCGGTCCTGCTTCGTTCTTCGCAGCCATTGGCGGCCGCCGACATCCGTGCCGTAGTGGACGCCCGCTTCGAAAACGAAACGATCGACTATTCCCTCGAGCGCGTTGAGCCGGGCCAGTACGATCCACCCGACAGTGTCACCTACCGCTGGATGCCGACGGCCTGGCCCGCCCGCCCGGGTCGCCTGCGCCTTTCCCTGCGCCAGGGCCTGCGCTCACCGCTGGGTCCGGCCCTCGGCGACGCCGACGAAAGCCTGCTGGACGTCGCCATCAACATGCCGTTCCGGCTGCTGGCGACGTCCTGCGCCAGCCATGGGCCGCATGCCGACTCCACGGACGGTGCGCTATGCAGCGCGCAAAGCGATGTGTTGCTGCTGTTCTCGCGGGCGCCGTCGGACGCCAGCCTAGAACGGGTCGCCGCCGCCCTGCCGAAGGGTTTGGTCCTGGCCGAGGAACCACGTGACTGCGACTACCGCTGCTACGGCCAGCGCTCGCGCAACGACGCCCCCGCACACGCCATCCGACTGGCCAGCACGCTCGCCGGCACGACCCTTGCCTTCGAGCTCCCCGCCGGCCTCGACGCCAACGATGGTTCGCGGCTGACCGGTAAAACCGAAGTGCGGCTCGACGTGGCGTCGCATCCACCGGGCTATCGCATCGAGCCTTCAGTCCACCTTGCCTTGCCCGGTTCAAACGAGGCCACCCGGGTCGAATCCCGGAATCCAGAAGGACGCGACCACTGGAAGGAACTGTCCATCGGCCGCCGGACCCGCCTCGTCCTGGACCGCCTGGTGGTTCCCGCGGCGCGGGAGACCTACGGCGATGCCCGGTCACCCGATCCCGCATGGGGCGTGTTGCGCCACGGCGGGCTCTCGCTGGGCGGTGTCGTCGATGGCGCCGAAGCGCGCGCCACGGCACTGCCGGCGTTCCAGCTGCTGGTGAACCGCCACGGCCCGGACCTGCTCGCGTGGGCAACGGAGTGGGCGGATGCCGGGCCCGTGCCCGGCGCACGCCTGGACGTGCTGGCGCTGAGCCCGCAGGGCAAGCTCAAGGTCGTGGCATCAGCGCAAACGGATGCCGACGGCGTCGCCCTGCTTTCGCTTCCCGAGCCCGTGGCCGGACAGGATGTCCTTCAACAGGACGTCCTCCACTTGCTGCGCGCCACCCAGGGCCGTCGGGTCACGGTGTTGCCGCTGCACGCCACGACGGGAATGAAGCTGCGACGCTCGGACGGGGAGGATGCACCGGACTGGTACCGACCGCCGCGGCCAGACACCTCGCCTGCGTTTGGTGTGACCGATCGCTTGCTTTACCGGCCTGGCGACACCGTGAATTTCAGGCTGTGGCAGCGCGAACGGCAGCTCAACACCTTGCGCAGGATCGCGCCCGGCACCGAGACGGAGCTGGCGCTGTCGGTTCCCTCGGACAGGCCGGTCCGCACTTGGACCGCGGTGACGGACGCCTGGGGCAGCATCGCGGGCGAGGTCGCGCTACCGGCCAACCTGCGCGACGGAGGCTACTGCATCGGCGAAGCGGACTCGCTCGCCCACGCCTGGTCCCCCACCGGTGCCTGCTTCGAAGTCCGCCGGTTCGAAACCCAGGCGATGTGGGCAACACTGGCGCTGCCGACGCGCGTGCACCGGCCAGGCGAGCAGGTGTCGATGGCGATCGAAGGTGGCTACTACTCCGGCGGCCCCGCGGCGGATGCCCCGCTGCATGTGTCCGGGCTGCTGGTGCCCATGGCGTTCGAGGAGGCCTACCCGGACTTCGCGGGGTTCACCTTCATCGAGCCCGCGGCGCACGAAGCGTCCGAAGCCGACCCGTTCAAGGACCTGGAAGTCCCGCGCACCGTGGACGGAAAAGGCCGTGCCGAAGTGGAACTGACGCTGCCCACGCGCCTGGAACACGACGATGGCGGCGAAGACGACAGCCTCACCCCGCTGGCCTTCGCGCAGATCAGGGTGAACGCGGCCCTGATGGTCGGCGGTGAGTCGGGCGCCTTCAGCCCCACGGCCAACCTGCGCATCGCAGCCTTCGATCGCTATGTTGGCCTGCGCAGCGAAGGTGACTGGCACGCCCTGGGTGAAACGCCGGTGCTGGAGGCCGTCGTCGTCGGTTTCGATGGCAAGTCGCAGCCTGGTCGCCGGGTGGAGGTCAGGCTCGAGGACGGGGACGAACAAGACGCAGAGTTGCTCGGTCGCTGCACGCTGGTGGCGGGCACGGCCTCGCCCTGCGACATCGCCGTGCCCAGGCCGGGTTACTACGTTTTCGTGGCGGAGTCCGAAGGCGCCGCGCCGACGCGACTGGGCCGCTGGTTCGGCCGGTACGCACCTGACGACGAAGACGAAGCGCTGGCGGAGCTTTCCCTGGTGCAGGCCAGCGACGGCCACTCGCCGGCACGCGTCCGACTGCGCCAGCCGCACGCCAGGGCGAGCGCCCTGTTCGTGCTTGAGTACGACCGCGTCATTCGCCACTGGACGCAGTCGGTCGGCACGGAGACGGAGATCGACGTGCCGGTTTCGTCCGAACTGGCCCCCGGCGTCACCCTGCGCGTCATGCTGCGCCCCGCCCTGGCGTCTGCCGGGCAGGGCCTGGACGCGAAAACGATCGATGCCGCGATGCGCCTCGCCATCCCGCGCGCCGGGTCCGACGGACTTGCACTTTCCGTCGCCGATGACTCGCTGGCGCCAAGCGATTCGCTCAGGCTGGCCCTGCACAACCGTTCGGACCAGGCCCGCCTGGTCGTGCTGTCGGTCGTCGACGACGCCGTGCACCAGCAGATGGCGGCACTGCATCCTTCCCTGGACCCTGGTGGTCCGGATTTCCTGGGAAGCCTGTCGACCTGGGGCGAAGGCGGCTGGCACGGCCTGGAGGCTTGGCAGCGCATTGCCAATCCGTTCCGCAGCCGGTCGAGTCTCCGGCAGGAGCCGGTCGCTTTTGCTCGTCCGGCACCGGCCGACGCCGCCAGCGATAGCCTGGACACGATCGAAGTCACGGGTAGCCGGCTCAAGCGGTCCGACATCTTCAACGAAGAGCCTGCCTACGAAGTGCTCGAACGCGCACCGGCCACCGCACCCGGTCGCGATGGGCCCCGCGTGCGCAGCCAGTTCCCGGACGCGGCGTACTGGAGCCCCGGCATCGAACTGGCCCCGGGCGAACGCCGCGAGCTGTCGATCAGCCTGCCGGACAACCTGACGCGCTGGCGCGTGCTGGCCTGGAGTGGTGATCAGGCGGACGGCTTCGACCTGTCGCAGGCGACGGCCACGACCACGCTGCCGGTGGAGCTGCGCTTTGGCCTGCCGGCACGCTTGTTCGACGGCGACCGCGCAGAGGCCAGCGTATCGGCACGCAATGCCAGCGACACGCCGCAGCGCGTGGCGCTGCAGGTGGCTGTCGACGGCGCCGGCATTGCCCGAATTGACGAGGCGTCGGCGATGCTGTCGCCGTTCGCCGCGCTGAGCCGGCCCGTTCCCCTGGCGCCCACCGAGCCCGACTCGCTCGACGTGTTGGCCCGCGCTGAAACCGAGCGCGGCAACGATGCGCTGTCTTCACGCGTGCCGGTGCAATCGCGCTGGTCCGAGGTCATGGTGCCGCAGGTGGGCTGGTTGGTTTCACCGGTATCGCTGCCCTTGCCGGCGCTGCCCGACGACGCCCATACGCCGCATCTGCAGGTGCGGGTCTCGGCTGGCACGGCTGCCTGGCGCGCCGGCTGGCTGCGGGAGCTGCGCGACTATCCGCATCGTTGCTGGGAACAGACGCTCAGCCGCGCCCTGGGGGCCGCGCTTGCCCTCCAGGACGCCGCCGACCGCGCAGACTGGCCGGATGCGCAGGCGGTGATCGACGAAGCACTCGGCGCTGCGCCGGGTTTCATGGACGAGCAGGGTCACTTCCATTTCTTCCCGCCCGCCAGGCCCTGGGACGTGACCGGCGACCTGCTGCTCGACGCGCACACCCTGCGCCAGTTCGGCTGGCTGCGCCGCCTCGGCCAGGCCGTGCCGGACGGGCTCCACGACGACTTGCGCGACGACGTCGCCGCGCAGGCGACCAGGGTCGCCGAGGCAAAAGACCGAACCGGCCTTGAGGCCCTGGCCGTAGGTGTGGCGGCGCTCGCCGCGGAAGACGGCGATCCGCCGGCAGCGGCGTTGCAGCGGCTCTGGCAGGACTGGAACCACCTCAGCTGGCATGCACGCAGCGAACTGGTCCAGGCCATGTCGGTCGCACCGGACTTCGCCGAATCCTTCCGCGCCGGACTGCAACGGCTGTACGCCGCCGGCGAGTCGCGTGGCCTGCGTCGGACCATCCGCGACCCACGGAGCTTTGGCTGGGCCATGGGCTCGGACCTGCGCGACCAATGCGCGGTGACCGCCGCGCTGTGGTCACTCGATGCCAGCGCGGACCGCCTGCCTGAGCGCCAGGCCTTCCTGCGGGGGCTTCAGTACCTTTACGCCGGCGGCACCTCCAGCCTCGACACGCAGGCCAGCCTGCATTGTCTGCTGGCTCTGCGTGCAGTGGATGCCGCGCGCGGCTCCGTGGCCACGGCCGCCACGGTCGCGCTCGAGCACGGACCCACGTCCTCGACCCTGGTGCTGGACGGACAAGGTGCCGGGGCTGGCTGGCAGGGCGTGGCGGAAGCCAGCGAGTTGGCGCTCAAGCCCCTTGGCGGCGATAGCGCGACGCTCAACTATGTCGCGCAGCTGAGCTACCGGCAGGACCAGGCCAGGGTGGAAGCCCGTGGCGTCGGACTGAACATCGAACGACGCTATTCGGTGCTGCGCGACGGCCGCTGGCAGGCGCTCTCCGGCACCAGCGCACGCCGCGGCGAGTGGATCCGCGTCACCCTGCAGCTACAGGTGCCGGCGCTTCGCCACTTCGTGGCGATCACCGACACCGTGCCGGGCGGCTGGGCCACCCGCGACGTCGGACTGGCCGGTGTGGCAGGGGCAAACGTCCGCGAAGTCGCCGACCCAGGCAGCTGGTGGTTCGATACCCGGCAGACCGGTGCCACGGAAGTCAGGCTGTACGCCGAAAGCCTGCCGCCCGGCACCCACGAAGTGCACTACTTCGCGCAGGCGCAGCACCCGGGGCGCTATTTCGCGCCACCGGCCGTGGCGGAGCTGATGTACGGGCGGGCAAGTCGCGCCAACACGGCGGGCGACTGGGTGGAGATCCAGCCTTGAGCCTTGGCGGCTGAAGTCTTCCCACAAAAAAAAGCCCCGGCATTGCCGGGGCTTCTTTTTTGTGCGGGCGATACGCGTCAGTCGTTGCGGATCGGCACGATGGTCATCTCGACGCGACGGTTCTCGGCGCGGCCGGCTTCGGTGTCGTTGCTGGCGATCGGATAACGTTCGCCGGCGCCGGTGATGATCAGGCGCTGGCCGCTGATGCCGCGGCTGACCAGGTAGTTCGCCACGGCCTGGGCGCGCTCCCTGGACAGCTTGTCGTTGTAGGCATCGCTGCCGATGCTGTCGGTGTGGCCGGCGATCTCGATCATGGTCTGGTCGTATTCGCGCAGCGTGTCGGCGACGCGGTCGAGCACGCCGTAGGCGCGCTGGTTGAGCGTGCTCGAGTTGAAGGCGAAGGTGATCGCCTCGGGCATGTCCAGGGTGATGTGGTCGCCGTCGCGGACCACGTCCACGCCGGTGCCCTGCATGCGTTCGCGAAGTGCTCGCTCCTGGTTGTCCTGGTAGCGGCCGATGGCGCCACCGGCCAGGCCGCCGACGCCGGCGCCGATCAGCGCATGCTGGCGACGTTCAGTCGCATCGTCGCCACTCACGAGGCCGGCGACGGCACCGATGGCCGCGCCGATCAGGGCGCCGCGCTGGGTGCGGTTCATGCCTTCCCGGTCATTGGGGTCGGTCTGCTGCTGCGGCGGCGGGTTGGAACCGTAGTAGCCGCCTCCCGTCGTCGCGCAGCCGGCAAGCAGCGCAGCGGAAACGGCGGTGGCGATGAGCACGTGGTTTCTTGTTTTCATGGCAGAACTCCTGTTCTTGTTGTGGAGATGCTCCGCCAGCATGCGCTCCTCCGGACGCGAATGGGTGAAACCCCGATGGGAACGTTCAGGAAGGTGACTAGTCCACCAACGCCATGCTGAAACGATCCAGCGCGCGTTCAGCCTGGCCGCGTTCGTGGTCCGAAAGACGGCGCGCGACCGCCCGGTAGCGTTCGATCAGTGCTGCATCGCCCGGCATCACTGCGGCCAGTTCTCGCAGCACCTGCGATACCTCGTAACCCGAGCCGATGTCTGCAAGCGCGTCGAGGACGTCACCTGCCAGCCCGGCGTCCACCGGACCCGCGTCGATCAGGGCCTGCAAGGCCTGGCGCTGTTCGTAGTCCGAACCGATGCCATCGAGGATCCGGAACCAGGCCACGCGCACGTCGGCGTCCGCACGCGCCATCGCCACGGATTTTTCCAGCACCTGGCGCGCCTCGTAGTCGCTGCCGATAGCCGCGGCGCTTTCCAGGGCAAGCCGGGCGGCCGCGGGGTCTTGCTTGTCGAGCAGGACGGAAAGCACGCGACGCTGTTCGTAATCGCTGCCGATGCTGGCCAGTGCCGTGCGCCACGCCTGCAGCGCCGGACCCTGCAGCGGCTGCGCCTTCGCCAGCTGCACCAGCAGTTGCGCGAGTTCGTAGTCGGAGCCGATCTTCGTGGCCGTCTCCAGCAGTCGCACCTGGCCCGAGGGCGTCATCGCCTGGTTGTCCAGGCCCGCCGACAGCGCCTGGCGCAGTTCGTAGTCCGAGCCGATGCCGGCCGCCAGGGCCATGGCGCGCTGCAGCTGGCTGTCGTCCAGGCGGGCGTTGCCGAACAGCACGGCCAGGTATTTGCCGCGGGCGTGGTCGCCCTGGATCTTGTCGATTTCATCCATCAGCGCGCCGGCGCCGCCGCGTGCGAGGAAACGTTTGCCGCGCGTTTCGGCCTGGAACGCGGTCTCGCGCAGCAGGTGGGGCAACGACTTCGCCAGCCAGGCGCGGGCATCGGCATCGAAGGCCTGCTTCTTGCCGTCCACGCGGTACTCGCGCTCCAGCCCGTCCTTGCCGGGCAAGACCTGGAGACTGCGTTCGACGCCGCCGCGCTTGATCGAGAGTTCGAACTCGCCAGGCCCTGATATGGCAGCGATGTCATCCTCGGCTTCGGTGAACACGACGTCACCGCGCAGGGTCATCTCGATGCGTTCGCCGGTCCTGCCGTTGCGGTGCACATAGTGGGACTTCGTGTCCGTTTCGGTGACCGAGGTGCCCTGGAAGAGACCGCTGAGGAAGCCTTCCGCGTAGGCCGGGTTGGCGACGCTGGTGATGGCCAGGCCGGGCAGGGCCAGGGCGGCGGCGAGGCCGACCACCAGGGCGGTGCGGCGCAGGGTGCGAGGTATCGGACGGTTCATGGGCGTTGGCTCCAGCAGGTTGCGGACCCGGCGGACCACGGGGCCGGGTTCGGCGGCCATGGCGACCGCAAGGGTGGGCGTGACGGTGGTGGGTCGGGTGCCGTGGGCCAGGCAGGCGGCCAGGCATTCGGCCAGGGGGCGGCCGCTACCGCACAGGGTGGCGGCCCGCTCGTCGCAGGCGTCCTCGGACAGGGCTTCGAGCCGGCGCAGCGCCAGCCAGGCCAGCGGGTGGAAATACAGCGGCAGCACCGCCAGGCGCTGGGCCAGGCGCCAGGCCGGGTCGTGCCGCTGCAGGTGGGTCAGTTCGTGGGCCAGCAGGGCGCGCTGCTGCACCGGGTCGAGGTCGCAAACCCAGGAAGGAAGCAGCAAGCGTCGCCCCGGCAGCAACATCGGGCTCGAAAGCCCGTCGACAAGCCGCAGGCCCGGCAGGTGGTCCAGGCCCATGGCGCGACCGAGGCCTTCGACGATCTGCGCAAGACCCGTCGCAGCGCTGGCGGGCCGACCCGGAGGGCTCCGGGTCCAACGCACAAGCGCCCGGGCCTGGCCGGCCAGGCGCAGCGCTACCGGCAGCCCGCCCAGGGCCCAGGCCAGCAGCAGGGCGGAAGCAAGGGCCAGGGGCAATGACAAGGTCACCGGCGCGGCGTCGGCGGGGAGGGCATCGCGTTCTCCTGCGCTCGCGAGGTTTCGCTGCGTATCCGATTGCCTGCGCGCCAGCGCCTGGGGCAGTCCGGACTCGCCGGGGAGGGTGGCGCGTAGCGCCCGCGCCGGGTTGGCGGGCACCGGTTGCCCGCCCTCGTCGCGCGGTGCGACCTCGGTGGCGGCTGGCACCGACGGCTCCGGTGTCGCGGTGACCGCCATGCGCTGGTTGGCCGTCGCTCCCAGCGAAGACAGCAGGGCGCCGAACAGCGCGCCGCGCCAGGCCAGTTCGCGCCAACCGGGATGGCGCAGGGCCCCGAGGCGTTCAAGCAGCCAGGCCAGGGCCAGCAGCCCCGTCGCGTGCAGGGCCAGGGTCAGCAGCCAGGAAAGCAGCAGGTCCGGCGCGCTCATGCCTGGGTGCCTCCCTTGTCGGGGTCTTCGGCCAGCAGCGCCCGCACCCGGGCGAGGTCGTCGGAGGCGACGTCGCTTTCGCGAACGAGGTGGGCGAGCAGGGCCCGGGGGTCGCCCTTGAACAGGGTCTGGACCAGGTCGCCGACCATGCTGCGGCGGACCTGGGATTCGCTGACCGTGGCCCGGTAGATCAATTGGCGGGCCTCGCGGCGCGCCGCGACGACGCCGCGACGACCCAGGCGGGTCAGGACGGTCGCGACGGTGGTGTGGGCCAGGCCGCGGCTGTCGGCCAGGGCCGAGGCGACTTCGGCGACGCTGGCCTCGCCGCGCCAGAGCACGCGCATGACGTCGAGCTGCAGTTCGCTCAGCGCGACATCGTCGCCAGCGTCTTCGGGGCTGTCCTTGGAGGTCCGGGCCACGGCTTGTCCTCTACACCTGTCGTTCTACTAGTGTAGTAGTGCCGCGGGCCGTGTCTACGGGCCGGAAGTCATGGCCGGCGGGGTACGCGGGGGGATCAGACGGCGGCGGACTGGTTCTGCAGGATCAGGTCGGCCAGCCAGGGCTCGCCCTTCTGGGTGAGCTCGAGCGGGGTCATCTGCCAGCCGGTGAGCACCATGGCTTCGGCGATGGTGAACTCGAGCTGGGCCTTGGTGAACTTGCGGTCGCCGGCGATCACCGCTTCCAGCACGGCACGGCCGGGCATGGGGGCTTCCATCTCGGCGGTCTTGGCGGCTTCGGCCGCGGCCGGGTCGGTGCCGTCGCTCTTGAGCAGCCATTCGACGCGACGCTGGGCGTCGCTCTGGGCGTCCTTGCTCGAGGCCACTTCGGGCACGGCGGCGGCCAGGGTTTTTTGCAGGGTGTTGAGCTGGCCCATCACCTTCATGCGCGCCAGGTTGGCGGCATCGCGGGCGTGTTCGGCGTCTTCGACGTCCTGGCGCAGCCGGTCGCGCTGGGCCGACAGCGTGCCCAGGTCCTTCTCGAGCTTGTCGAGCAGCAGCAGCCACTGCGCGGCTTGCGCCGGCGACGCGGCGACGATGGCTTCGCGAAGGGATTCAAGGTGGGCGCGGGGGTCGCTCATCGCGTCGATTATAGGCTGATGGCGTTGCGCGGCCAGTCCCGGTCAGCGGCCCGGTCCGACGTCGATGAAACGCAGGAACTCGGCCCGGGTGCGGGCATCTTCCCGGAAGCCGCCCAGCATCTTGGAGGTGATCATGCTGACGCCGCGCTTGTGGATGCCCCGGGTGGTCATGCATTCATGCGCGCCTTCCACCACCACGCCGACGCCGCGCGGCTGCAGCACGTCCTGGATGCAGTTGGCGATCTGGGCGGTCATCTTTTCCTGCACCTGGAAGCGACGGGCGTAGGCCTCGACCACGCGCGCCAGCTTGCTGATGCCGACCACCTTGCCGGCCGGCAGGTAGCCGATGTGCGCCTTGCCGATGATCGGTGCCATGTGGTGTTCGCAGTGCGATTCGAACTCGATGTCGCGCAGCACGATCAGCTCGTCGTACCCCTCGACTTCCTCGAAAGTGCGGGCCAGGTATTCCCGCGGATCCACGCGGTAGCCGCTGAACCAGTCGCCATAGGCCTTGGCGACGCGACGCGGGGTGTCGATCAGGCCTTCGCGTGCCGGGTCTTCGCCGGCCCAACGCAGCAGGGTGCGGACGGCCTCTTCGGCCTGGTCCTGGGTGACGGGATCGGACATGGGGGGCTCCTTGGATCAGGCGCCTATCCTAACCCCGGCCCGTGTCAGTGCCGCGTGGTGGTGGCGCGCCAGGCCAGCAGGCCGCCCAGGCCCACGAGCACGGAAGCGAGCCAGAAACTGGCGCCGGCCAGCGGCCCGCCGATTTCGTTGGCGGCCACGAAAGCCAGGGTCTGGGTGAACAGGGTCGGCCCCAGGATGCCGGCAATGGAGTTCAGGCTGCCAATGGCGCCCTGCAGCCGGCCTTGTTCCTGCGGCGAAACACGGGCGGTCATCAAGGACTGCGCCGCCGGGCCGGCCACCGCCCACAGCGCCGCCACCGGCATCGCCGCCCAGAACCAGTAGCCGTTGGGCGCCAGCGCGTACATCGCGAAACCGATCGCCCCGGCGGTGGCGCCGATCATCACGGTGCGGCGGTCGCCGTAACGTCGCGCGATGCGTCCCACCAGGCCGCCCTGCACGATGATGGTCAGCACGCCGACCAGCAGCAGGGTCCAGCCGACCATCTCCAGCCCCCAGCCAAAGCGGTAGTCGGCGTAGAGCACGAAGGTGGTCGGGTACACCAGGTGTGCCAGCGCCATCAGGAAGCTGACGCCGGCCAGGCCGAACAGCTCCGGATGGGCGCGCAGCAGCTTCAGGGAGGCGAGCGGGTTGGCGCGGCGCCATTCGAACGCGGCGCGGCGATCCGGCGCCAGCGACTCGGGCAACACGAAGAAACCGTAGCAGAAGTTCGCCGTGCACAAACCCGCGGCGACCCAGAACGGCAGGTGCAGGTCCACCGCGCCGAGCCAGGCGCCCATCACCGGCGCCACCGTGAAGCCGATGCCGAAAGCCATGCCCAGCCGGCCGAAGGCCGCCGAACGGTTTTCCGGCGGCGTGACGTCGGCGATGTAGGCGTTGGCGGTGCTGAAGCTGGCCGAGGTCACGCCCGACAGCAGGCGCGCGATGAACAGCAGCGGCAGGGTTTCGGCCACCGCCATGATCAGGAAGTCGATGGCCAGGCCGGCGTTGGAGACCAGGATCACCGGCCGCCGCCCGAAGCGGTCCGACAGCGCACCCTGCACCGGCTGGGCGACGAACTGCATCACCATGTAGCCGGTGGCGAACAGGCCGTGCCAGAGGGTGGCGTCGGCGATTTCGCCGCCGGTGACCTTCTTCAGCAGGTGCGGCAGCACCGGGATGATCAGGCCGAACGCCATCACGTCCACCAGCACGGTGACGAAGATGAAGACCAGTGCGGCGCGACGCACGCGCGGCACGGCCGGCAGGGGCGCGTCCATGGTCCGGCCTAGAGCACGCGGCAGAACACCGCCTTGAGGTAGCGGCTTTCCTTGACGTGGGCCATGAACGGATGGTCGCCGCCGGCGCCCGTCACCTTGAGCACCTGCACGGTGCGGCCGGCATAAAACGCGGCGCGGCGGATCATGTCCAGGAATTCATCCTCGGCCACCAGGCCGGTGCAGGAACAGGTGAGCAGGATGCCGCCGGGGCTGACCACCTGCATGGCCAGCTTGTTCATGTCGTTGTACTTCTTGAGCGCGGAGATGACCTGGTCGCGGTCGCGCGTGAGCTTGGCCGGGTCCAGCACCACCACGTCCCACTGTTCGCCGCGCTGCTGGGCTTCACGCAGGTAGGGGAACAGGTCGGCCTGCACGAACTTGACCTTGGCGTCGTTGAGACGGGCGTTCTTGCCGGCGATCTGCAGGATTTCCTCGTCCAGGTCGATGCCGGTCACTTCCTCGGCACCGCCGCGGGCCTTGGCATAGATCGCGAAGCCGCCGGAGTTGCAGCAGATGTCGAGCACCCGCTTGCCGGCGGTGAAGCGCGCCAGGAATTCGCGGTTGTCGCGCTGGTCGGCGAAGAAACCGGTCTTGTGTCCGCTGCCCGGGCTGGCGCGGAACTTCAGGCCGTTCTCGGTGATCACGCTGGGTTCGGGCGCGGGCGGTGCCCGGAAGTCGAAGCTTTCCTGCTTTTGCACATGTTCTTCGGCGAAGCTGTAGAAACGGCAGCCCGGGAATTGTTCGCGCAGCGCGGCATAGACCCACTCACGGTGCCGGAACGCGCCCGCGGAGAAAAATTCCACCACCAGCAGGTCGCCGTAGCGGTCGACCACCAGGCCCGACAGGCCATCGCCTTCCGAGTGCACCACGCGCCAGGCGTCGGTGGTTTCATCCAGGTGCAGGCAATCGCGACGCAGGGCCACGGCATCGGCGATCTTGCGGGCGAAGAAGGCCTCGTCGACCGCTTCGTCCGGATCTTCGGTGAGCACGCGCAGGGCGATGCGGGAATGCCCGTTGTAGAAACCCCGCCCCACCCAGACGCCGGTGTTGTCGACGATGTCGACCAGGCTGCCCGGCTTGGGCTTGGCGGTCGGCTTGACCACCATCTTCTGGAAGATCCACGGATGGTTGGAGCGACGCTCGATCTTGAGCGAAATGACGGGCAGGGCAGGCGTGTTCATCGGCCGATTGTACCGGGGCCGGCCCGCGTCCGCGCCGCGTCAGTGGGCCGGGGACACCGCCACCCGGTCGCCGCCGGCGCGCTTGGCCTGGTACATCGCCTGGTCGGCACGCTGGAGCACGGCTTCCAGGGGCTCCTGGTCGTCGGCCTGGGCGACGCCGATCGACACCGGCACCGGCACTTCCTCGCCCCGGTAAAGCATGTGGGCCTGGTTGACGGCGTCACGCAAGCGCTCGGCCACGACCTGGGCACCGGCGACATCGGTGCTGGGCAGCAGGGCCACGAATTCGTCGCCCCCCAACCGGCCCAGGACATCCTCGCCGCGCAGCACCAGCCGCGCCCGCGACGCCAGGTGCTTGAGCACCCCGTCGCCGGCGGCGTGGCCGAGGCTGTCGTTGACCGCCTTGAACTGGTCCATGTCCATCAGCAGCACCGCCAGCGGTCGGCCATGCCGGCGCGCCTCCGACACGAGGCGCTCGCCCTGTTCCACCAGGCCGCTCCGGGCCAGCACGCCGGTCAGGGGATCCACCGTGGCCAGCCTGCGCAAGGATTCGTAGGCCCGTTCGGTGTGCATCAGGATGAAACCCAGGCTCAGGAACATCACCCCGACGCAGGCATACGTGAAAACCACGATGTCGCTCGGACCGGCGTCGAGCAGACTGCCTTCGGGCCGCGGGAAGCGCAGGTGCTCGATGAAGCGCCAGGCCGCCACCATGAGCCCCAGGCCGGCGAACGCCCCGGTCAGGCGCGCCGCGGTGAAGCCGCCGCGCCGGTAGGCCGCCTGCATGGCCAGGGCGATCGCGCCCAGCAGGGCGCCGGCCGCGGCCGAATTGATCAACACCCGGGCGCTGTAATCAGGGCGGTACTGGGAGAACCACACCAGCCCGGCGACGGCGGCCAGCACGATCCCCCATAGCTGCAGGCGTCGTTCGGGCAGCTCCTGGAAACCCCGCACCGCGCGCGCCATTTCGGCGAAACCCAACAGCAGTAACCCATTGCCCAGGGCGATGGAGATCGCGTCCGGGACATGGCCACGGGCCGCCAGCAGGGCCCAGGCAATGGGCTGCAGCAGCAGGCCAACGGTCCAGATGCGCAGGTGGCGCCGGCGTTCGGAAGGGAACGCCTGGCCGGCCTGGGCGAGCAGCAGCACGGTCAGGGCGCTGAGCAGCACGCCGACCTTCATCACCGAGAGCACGTCCAGCGTCATGGTTTGCCTGTTTGCGAGCCGTCGGCCCAGGCGCCAGATTAGCGCCAAGGTGGCCGGCGTGGGTGTGATTGACATCAAGTTAACCTGGCATGGCAGACTCTGCGCCCAGAAGGGGAGTAGCTCCCGCTGTCGAGATCGTCATCACGGGCCCGGACCTTGTCCAAAGCCCCGGTCCGGCAGGCAGGCCCAGGCCTGCGAGCGAGACCTTCGCCCGCCCACGGTGAACGTCGTTCCGTCCCGGAACGAGACGCCCTGGTCCGGACGACAGGCCACGCACCGGAGAATTTTTCTTGGAAACCATCGGCACCCCGCTCATGTGGACCGTGTTCGCGGTCCTGGTCCTGGCCGCGCTCGCGGTCGACCTGCTGGTCCTGCGCCAGAACGGCCCGCACAAGGTCAGCACCCGCGAAGCGGTGATCTGGTCGGTGGCCTGGATCGCCCTGGCGATGGTCTTCAACATCGGGCTCTGGTGGTACCTGCAGGGACAGCTGCCCGCCGAGGACGCCGAACGCATCGCACTCGAGTTCCTGACCGGCTACCTGGTCGAGAAGGCGCTGGCGGTCGACAACATCTTCGTTTTCCTGATGCTGTTCACCTACTTCGCGGTGCCGCCGCAGTCGCAGCAACGCGTGCTGATCTTCGGCGTGCTCGGTGCGATCGTGCTGCGCGGCATCCTGATCTTCATCGGGGCGGCGCTGATTGCGAAGTTCCACTGGATCCTCTACGTCTTCGGCGTGTTCCTGCTGGCGACCGGCGCGAAGATGCTCTGGGCGGCGGGCCAGGAGCCGGACATGGACAAGAACCCGGTGTTGCGCTGGCTGACCGGCCGTTTCCCGATGGTGCGGCGCTACCACGGCGAGGCGCTGTGGCTGGGCCAGGGCAAGCGTCGCAAGTACACGCCGCTGTTCATCGTGCTGGTGATGATCGCGGTCACCGACGTCATCTTCGCCGTCGACTCGATCCCGGCGATCTTCGCCATCACGACCGACCCGTTCATCGTGCTGACCTCGAACGTGTTCGCGGTGCTGGGCCTGCGCGCGCTGTACTTCCTGCTGGCGGGCGCGGCCGAGAAGTTCCACCTGCTGGCCTATGGCCTGGCGATGGTGCTGATCTTCATCGGTGCCAAGATGCTGCTGGTGGACATCTACAAGATCCCCGTGGCGATATCGCTGGGCGTGGTGGCCGCCGTCATCGCTACTTCGATGGTGATGAGCCTGTGGATCAAGCCGCGGCCGCCCAAGGTCGTGCTGCCCGGCGATTGACCGGGGCTTGCGCCCGCGCCGCCCGGCCCCCACCTGCTGAAGATGGATACCCAACGCCAGCACCACGCCGATGCCGTGCGCCAGCATTTCCGCCGCGCGCTGCTGGCATCGATGGCGTTCGTGGCGCTCATCGGCGCGATCTTCTTCGCCACGCCCCTGCTGGGCGGGCTGCGCGGGTTCGCCCTGGTACCGCTGGAGGCCAGCGGCCTGGTGGGCATCCTCACCGCACCGCTGCTGCATGGCTCGGCCGGGCACTGGCTGGCCAACGCCAGCGCGCTGCTGGTGTTGGGCACCCTGGTCGGCACGGTCTATCCGCGGGCGGCCCTGCGTGCACTGCCGGTGCTTTGGCTGGGCTCGGGGCTGGTCACCTGGCTGATCGGGCGGCCGTCCTTCCACATCGGCGCCAGCGGCCTCGCCCACGGCCTGATGTTCCTGCTGCTGTTCCTGGGCTTGTTCAGGCGCGACAAGGCCGCCATCGCGGCAGCGCTGATCGCCTTCTTCCTCTACGGCGGCATGGTGCTGACCATCCTGCCGCGCGAGCCGGGTGTGTCCTGGGAATACCACCTCGGTGGCGCCCTGGCCGGCATCGTCGCGGCCTGGCGCTGGCGGCGCCTGGACCCGGAACCGCCGCGCAAGCGCTATAGCTGGGAGATCGAGGAAGAACAGGCGCGGGCCCAGGCCGAGGCGGAATCGACGCAGTTCGAGCCTCCCCGTCCCGACGACGTGCCGGTGCTGTGGGAGCGGCCGCCGCCGCCCCCGGCGGGCGTGGTGCTGCCTTTCCGGCCCCGGCGACCAGGTGAGGACGGCCCGGACTGAGGACGGCAACTTGCGCCCCCGGCAACGGGATGGAACCCTTGGCCTGCCTGGCGCCGGTCGCCGCAGGGGGCAGCACCGCCATTGCAATGGTCCTTTGACATCCGCTCCGGCCTGCTGGTCGGTGCCCTGCTCACCGTACTGATCGGCCTCCTGCTGGCCGTCGTGGCCCGCGCCATGTCCCCGGCCTTCCGCCCGGCGATGAACTGGTGGGTCGCCGCCACCTTGCTGCAGCCCACCGGCCTGGTGTTGCTCAGCCAGCGCGACCAGCTGCCGGCCTGGGTGACGATCGTGCTGGCCAATGCCTTCGTGGCCGGCGCCTTCGCCGCGTATGCCGTGGCGCTGCGGCGCTTCCACCGGCTGCGGGTGCCGGTGCTCGGCTTGGGCGCGGCGCTGGCGCTGGCGCTGGCGGCATCGGTCTGGTTCGGCCTGGTCGTTGACGACCTCACCTGGCGCCTGATCACGATCTCGGCCGTGCTGGCCGGGATGCTCGGCTACAGCGCATGGACCATCTACCGGGGTCCCGAATCACGCGGCCTGGTCCGCCATGTCGCCGGCGGCGCCTTCGTCGCGGCGACGGCGATCATGGCCTACCGGGCCATGGCGCTGCTGTGGGACCCCGGCCTGATCACCGGCATATTCCAGCTCAACCACGTGCAGCTGCTGAGCTATGGCGTCGGCAGCGTGCTGCCGGTGGTGGCGACGGTCGGCTTCCTGCTGCTGTGCACCGATCGCAGCCAGCGCGAGCTCGCACGGGCGGCGCGCGTGGACTACCTCACCGATGTCTACAACCGACGCGCCATCGAGGAACTGGGCACGCGCGCCATCGCCGGCGCCCGGCGCCACGGGGTGTCGCTGGCGGTGCAGGTGGTGGACATCGACCACTTCAAGCGCATCAACGACGAGCTGGGCCACGCCGCTGGCGACCTGGCCCTGGTGCAGGCGGTCGCGCGCATTCGCGAGTGCCTGCGCGCCGAGGACGTGATGGGCCGGCTAGGTGGCGAGGAATTCATCGTGCTGATGCCCGACACCGACGGCGCCAGCGCGGTGGCTGCCGCCGAGCGTATCCGCCAGGCCTTCTCGGACCGGCCGCTGGACCTTCAGGGCGAACGGCGCAAAGTGACCCTGTCGATCGGCGTGGCGGTGCTGGCCCCGGCAGACCGGCTGTTCTCGCAGCTGCTCCTGCGCGGTGACCGGGCCATGTACGCCGCCAAGCACGCCGGCCGCGACCTGGTGATGGCCGACGCGATGAGCGGCTGGGACACGACCGCCGCCGATTGACGCCGGCTTCATTCCCAGCCAACCGGGCTGGTGGTAGCTTCCAGAGCTTGTTCCCGGGAGTGACCCATGAAGCAGCTGCTGGTACCGATCGCCCTGACCCTGCTGGTGGCCTGTGGCCGCGAACCGGCCCCTGGTGCGCCCGCTGCGCCGGCCGAAGCCGCCACGCGCGTCGACGACGGCGCCCGCCGCATCCATGCCGATGTCGCCTTCCTGGCCGACGACCTGCTCGAGGGCCGCGCCGCCGGCACCCGCGGTTACGACCTGGCGGCGCTTTACGTGGCCAACCGCTATCGCGCCATCGGCCTGGCGCCTGCCGGCGACGACGGCGACTACCTGCAGGCGGTGCCGCTGCTCGAAGCGCGGCGCGAACGCCAGGGCGCCAGCTTCAGCCTGAGCCGCGACGACGGGCGCATCGACTTTGCCTTCCAGGACGACTTCCTGCCCGGCGTGAACTACAACGCCACCAGCCACGCGGTGACCGCGCCGCTGGTGTTCGTCGGCCAGGCGGTGCACGCCCCGGAGCTCGACCACGACGACTTCGCCGGTGTCGACGTGCGCGGCAAGATCGCCGTGTATTTCTCCGGCGCGCCGGCGGATTTCCCCAACACCCAGCGTGCCTTCCACGCGTCGGGCCGGCAGAAGATGGTGGCCCTGGCCGAGCGCGGCGCGGTCGGCGTCATCCAGATCGGCAATCCGGTGGACGAAGCCAAATACCCCTGGGCGCGGATGGCCCGCAACTGGGAGATGGCCGGCATGCGCCTGCTCGACGCCGACGGCCAGCCGATCGACGCCTTCCCGGAGATCCGCGCCTCCGCAAGCCTGGGCGTGCACGCCGCGCGCCGCCTGTTCGAGGGTGCGCCGATGGACGCCGAGGAGGTGTTCGCGCGCCGCGAGGCCGGCACCCTGGAAGCCTTCGACCTGCCCGGCCAGGCCAGCCTGGCGGGCCGGACCACCCTGGAACGGGTGACCAGCCACAACGTCGTGGGCAAGCTGGCCGGCAGCGACCCGTCGCTGGCGTCCGAACACATCGTCTACACCGCCCATCTCGACCACGTGGGCCGCGGCGCCGAAGTGGACGGCGACGGCATCTACAACGGTGCCTTCGACAATGCCCTGGGCACGGCAGTGATGCTCGAGGCCGCCACCGAACTGGTCGCCGGGCCGGCGCCGAAGCGGTCGCTGGTGTTCGTGGCGCTGACCGCCGAAGAACGCGGGCTGCTGGGGGCCGAACACTTCGCCAACCAGCCTTCGGTCGAAGGCGAACTGGTGGCGAACATCAACATGGACATGCCGGTCTTCCTGGCCGACGTCACCGACGTGGTGCCGATCGGCATCGAACACAGCAGCCTGGAGGCCGACGTGCAGGCCGCCGCCGATGCGCTGGACATCGGCCTGACGCCCGACCCCAAGCCGGAGGAAGTGGTGTTCGTGCGTTCGGACCAGTACGCCTTCGTGCGCAAGGGCATCCCGGCCGTGTACCTGGACGCGGGCATCAAGGCGCGTTCGCCGGACGTGGACGCGCTGGCGCTGTACGAGGACTTCCTGACCGGCCACTACCACCAGCCCAGCGACGACACCTCGCTGCCCATCCACTATCCGAGCGCCGCCCGGCTGGCAATGCTCAACGCCGCCATCGGGCGCCGGGTGGGTGATGCCGCCGAGCGTCCGCGCTGGAAGGACGGCGACTTCTTCGGTCGCACCTTCGCCGGGCAGTAAGCGCTAGCCCAGGTGGTCCAGCGGCAGGCCGCGCGCCTGCTTCACCGTGCGCAGCACGAAGCTGGAATTGATGTCGGCGACGCCGCTGGCATTGAGCAGGTGGTCGAGCAGGAAGCGCGAGAAATGCGCCAGGTCCTGCACGACCACCTGCAGCAGATAGTCCATTTCGCCGGTCAGGGCGTGGCAGGCAACGACTTCGTCCCAGCGGTTCACGCGCTCGGTGAAGACCTGCACGGCCTCGGCGTCGTGGCGTGCCAGCTGCACGCGCACGAAGGCCTGCAGGCCCAGCCCGACGCTTTCGGGGTCGATGCGGGCGGCGTAGCCGGCCAGCACGCCGGCCTGTTCCAGCCGCTGCACCCGGCGCAGGCAGGCGGACGGCGACAGCTTCACGCGCTCGGCCAGGTCGGCATTGCTCAGGCGACCGTCGCCCTGCAATTCGGCCAGGATGGCCAGGTCGGTGCGATCGAACTTGATCTGGTCCATTTAATTCTGCCCAGGGAGCCAACGGCGCAACAATGTTGCGCCGTCCGGGCCTTGCTGTGCAACTACGCAAGCCGATTGCGGCCACCCGGCGCTAGACTGGTGCAAAGCGTATGGAGGTTGCCATGGACACGCCGCGCCGCGTCGAACACCAGCTCACCGACAAGGGCTACGTGCCCGTCTACACCACGGCCGTGGTCGAGCAGCCCTGGGGTGAATACACCGCGTCCGACCACGAGGTCTGGGCGACGCTGTTCAAGCGCCAGCGCGAGATCCTGCCCGGCCGCGCCAGCAGCGAATTCCTCGCCCAGCAGGAAGCCATGGGCATGGCGTCGGACCAGATCCCGAAGTTCGACGACCTCAATCCCGTGCTGCGCAAGGCCACTGGCTGGGAGCTGATCGGCGTCGAAGGCCTGCTGCCGGAGCTGACCTTCTTCGAACACCTGGCCAACCGGCGTTTCCCGGTGACCTGGTGGATCCGCAAACCCGACCAGCTCGACTACCTGAGCGAGCCCGACCTGTTCCACGACCTGTTCGGCCACGTGCCGCTGCTGATGAACCCGGTCTTCGCCGACTACATGGCCGCCTACGGCCGCGGCGGGGTCAAGGCCCACGGCATCGGCCAGGACGCGCTGGTGAACCTGACGCGGCTGTACTGGTACACGGTGGAATTCGGCCTGATCCGGGAAAAGCAGGGCCTGCGAATCTACGGCAGCGGCATCGTCAGCTCCAAGGGCGAGTCGATCCACTGCCTGGAATCGAAGGCGCCCAACCGCATCGGCTTCGACCTCGAACGCATCATGCGCACGCGCTACCGCATCGACACCTTCCAGAAGACCTACTTCGTCATCGACAGCTACGAGCAGCTGATGGAAGCGACGGGCCCGGACTTCAGCCCGATCTACGAGAAGCTCGCCGCCTTGCCGAGCTTCCCGGCCGGCAGCGTCCAGGACGGGGATCAGGTGTTCAACCGCGGCACCGGCGAGGGCTGGCTGGACGACGGCGACGTCTGAGGCCTGGCCGGCGCTGGCCGGCCATACTTGCGCCCCAGCCACGCGCCGGCGACGAGGGCCCCGGCCAGCGGCGTGAACCAGGCCAGGTTCTGCAGCAGCTGCGGGTCCACGCCAGGCAGCAGGCCACGCAGGCCGATCGAGAAGAAGGCGATGTGCGTGGCCACGCCGTTGCCGATCATGGCGCCGTAGTGCTCCTTGAGCCACCACTTGGGGTCGGTGGCCGAACGCCGCCAGCCCATCCAGGCGCCGATGCCGCCCAGGACGCCGACGCTCCCGAACACCTGCAGCAGCAAGGCGCCGACCTGCGTGCCCAGCGCGATGATCGCCAGGCCGCAGCCGGCCGTCAGCGCCACCACGAACCAGTACATCGGCCCGTAGAAGGCCGCGCGGTCGCGACGATCGCGGATGGCGCGCCAGGCGAACCAGGTGGCGTTGCCCACCAGCACCAGCAGGTAGGTCAGGAACAGCGCGCCAATCGACTGTCCGCGCGCGACCATCTGCAGCACCAGGGGAATGCCGGTGAAGATGATCACCGTCATCGCCAGCAGGTAAACCTGGCCGACGCGGCGGTGCAGGGGCGAGCCCTTCCTCACCAAACCGGCGGTCCAGAAGGTCACCAGCGCCAGCGTGCCGGCGGCGACATGCACGATGACGGGAAGCGTGGCGAGGTCCATGGGGTTCTCCTTTTGCGTGCCGCCAGTCTCGATGCCGGGCCACCTCAACTCAGGTGCCGCCGGTCACCGGATCCGGGTGCCGGAAGTCACTTTGTTCGCCCCGGGTCTTGAGCCCCCGTCCCTGGCGGCCCAAGCTGGCGCCATGCGTGAACACCTGAAACAGCTCCTCACCCCGCTCAACCTGGCCGGCTACATCACCTGGGCGGCGATCGGCTGGGAGCTGGTCTACGGTGGCTCCGGCGTGCCCGACTGGATGTCCAGCGCGCCGCCGGACTGGCTGCTGGGCGCGCTCCACCTGGCCTGGTTCGGGCTGTTCCTGGCCGTGGTTGGGTCGCAGGACCACGAATCGCCGCGCCTGCGCGTCCTGATCGTCGCCCAGTACCTGCTGGTGTTCGCGCTGATGGCGATGGCGCGCAACAGCTCGCTGCCCATCCTGCTGATCCTTTGCGCGGTGCAGGTGGCACACGCGTGGGCGCCGCGCGGCGCCGCCATTGTCATCGTGCTTGCGAACATCGGCCTGTACGCGGTCTACGACGGTCTCTGGGGCACGCGTTCGGCCTTGCCCGCGACGCTGATGGTCGGCTGTTTCCAAGTGTTCGCCGCCAGCGCTGCTTGGTTCGGCTTGAGCGCCGAGCGCGCGCGCGATGCGCTGGCCGTGGCCAACGCCGACCTGCTCGCGACCCGATCGCTGCTGGCCGAAACCGCGCGCGACGGCGAGCGCCTGCGACTGTCCCGCGAGCTTCACGACGTCGCCGGCCACAAACTGACGGCGCTGAAATTGAACATGGCGGCGCTGGCGCGCGATCCCCGCCTGGCCGGCGACGCCCAGGTCCAGCTTTGCTCGCGCCTGGCCGACGAACTGCTGACCGACATCCGCGACGTGGTGCAGCAGATGCGCCATTCCGACGGCATGGACCTGGGCCCGGCACTCGAATCCCTGGCCACGCCGTTCCCGCGACCACGCATGCACCTGCAGATAGACGGCGACGCCCGCGTCGGGTCGGTGGCGCAGGCCGAGGCCCTGCTGCGCGCCGTGCAGGAAGGCCTGACCAACAGCGCCCGGCATTCGCAAGCCAACAACCTGTGGGTGGTGCTGCGGCGCGAAGCCGACGGCCTGCACCTGGACATCCGCGACGACGGCCGCGGCCGCGGCAGGCTCGAACCGGGCAACGGCCTGCGTGGCATGCGCGAACGCCTGGTGGCCGTGGGCGGGGGGCTCGAACTGGGCCGCACCGACACCGGCGGCGTGCACCTGCAAGCCTGGCTGCCGGTGTCGGCATGACGGCAAGGCCGATCAAGGTTGCGCTGGCCGACGACCAGGCCCTGGTCCGCAGCGGGCTGACCGCCCTGCTCGCCGGTTTCGCCGAGCTCGAACTCGTAGCCGAGGCGCAGGACGGCGAGGCCTTGCTCGCGGCGGTCGCCGAAACGCCCGCCGACGTCATCCTGTCGGACATCCGCATGCCGGGCCTGGACGGTTTTGGCCTGGTGCGTGCGCTGCGGGAGCGCGGCGACGCCACCCCGGTAGTGCTGCTGACCACCTTCGACGAGGACAGCCTGGCCCTGGCCGCGGCCGAGGCCGGCGCCCAGGGTTTCCTGCTCAAGGATGCCTCGCCCGAGGACCTGTTCGAGGCGATCACCCGGGTCGCGCGCGGCGAAACCCTGCTGGCGCCGGTATCCACCGATCCGGTGCGGGCCCGCTATGCGTACCGCGACCAGTCCGAACCCACCGACACCTTCAACGAGCGCGAGGTGTCGATCCTGCGCCTGATTGCCGGCGGTTATTCGAACCGTGAAATCGCCAAGGCCGTGTTCCTGTCCGAAGGCACGGTGAAGAACTACGTTTCCGAGATCCTGGACAAGCTGGGCACGCGCGACCGCACCCGCGCGGTGCTCAAGGCCATCACCCTGCGCATCATCTGAAAGCTCAGGCCAGCCACGCCACCGCCGCCACCGCAGCCACCATGGCCACCAGGCCGGCCGCCACCCGCAGGCCATAACCCAGGCCCCCGCTGGCGAAGGCCACGCCGGACTTCGCCAGCGAGCTGGCCGCCAGCAGCAGCACGATCGCCCAGCGCGCCTGTTCGGTGTCGAAACTGCCGGCGGCCGACAGCCTCGCCACCGAGACCGCCGCCGCGTGGACCTCGGCCAGGGCCGCCACGGTGGCGCCGGCCATCGCGCCGCGCGGTCCCAGCCAGGCATTGAGCGCAGCCGAAACAAAAAGCACGCCGGTGATGACCACGGCGAACACCAGCGCATGCCGGAACCGGAACATGCGCGACTGCGCGGTCGGCGGTGGCTCCCCCTGGCCGTCCGCGCGCAGGCCGAGCAGGCCGCCGGCCAGCAGCACGGCGCCACCGGCGAGCAATTCCCAGGCCACCTGCGGCAACAGCGCCGGCGACACCGCCAGCAGGATCGGCACGAACAGGCTCAGCGAGGCCAGGTTGGCCAGCATCGCCGCGCCCACCGCCGGCGACCGCAGGCCGGGGGTTTCGCGCACGCGCTGGCCGAATCCCGCCACCGCCGCGGTGGACGAAACATAGCCGGCGAAAAATCCCGCCACCGCCAGCCCCCAGCGGTTGCCGACCAGGCGCAGGGCGACGTGGCCCAGGGCGCTGATCGCCATCACCAGCACCACCAGGCGCCACAGCATCGCCGGGTTGAAGACCTCGAACGGTCCCATGCTGCGGTCCGGGACCAGCGGCAGCACCACCAGGGCGGATGCGAGCAGCACCAGTCCATCGCGGACCTCGGCTTCGCTCACGCGTTCGCGCGCCAGGCGGTGCAGCGGCGCCTTCAGGTAGACAAGCGCGGCCACCACCACGCCCAGGCCGCCGGCCAGCGCCGGCAGGCCCACGGCGAGGCCACCGAGCAGGGTCGTCAGCACCAGGGTGATTTCGCCGGTCAGCCCCGGGTCTTCGGCGTGGCTGAGCCGGTAGCTCATCGCCGCGAACAGGCCCGCCAGCGCCACCACCACCACGAACACCGCCAGGCCCAGCCACAGCGACACCGCGCCGCACAGCGCCGCCAGGGCGTGCGTGCGCAGTCCGGCCGACGTGGTCCGGTCCGGATGCCGGCGCTCGCGCACGGCGCCGACCAGCAGGCCCACGCCCAGGGCGGTGCCCAGGGGCAGCAGGGGCAAGGCGTCGAAGGTGGTCCCGGTCATGCCCGATTGTGCCTGCAAGCCGGCCCGCGCTTGCAAGCCCGGCGCGGGCGCGGACAATGCCCGGGTCCGTCGCCGCCCCGCTGGAGCCCCATGAAACATATTTCCCTGACCCGCTACCTGATCCAGGAGCAGCATGCCGGCCGCATCAACGCCGACCTGCGCCTGCTGATCGAAGTGGTGGCCCGCGCCTGCAAGACCATCTCGATCGCCATCGGCAAGGGTGCGCTGGGCGGTGTCCTGGGTGATGCCGGCACGGGCAACATCCAGGGCGAGGCGCAGAAGAAGCTGGACGTGCTCAGCAACGACATCCTGCTCGAGGCCAATGCCTGGGGCGGCCACCTGGCCGGCCTGGCGTCGGAGGAAATGGACCACAGCCAGCCGATCCCCGACGCCTTCCAGCGCGGCAACTACCTGCTGCTGTTCGATCCGCTCGACGGCAGCTCCAACATCGACGTGAACATCTCGGTCGGCACCATCTTCTCGGTGCTGCGCTGTCCGGACGATGTCACCGCCCCGGGCGACGAACACTTCCTGCAGCCGGGCAACACCCAGGTCTGCGCCGGCTACACGACCTACGGGCCCAGCACCATGCTGGTGCTGACCGTGGGCCACGGCACCCACGTGTTCACGCTCGACCGCGAGATCGGCAGCTTCATCATGACCCGGCGCGACGTGCAGGTGCCGGCGGAAACGAAGGAGTTCGCGGTCAACATGTCCAACCAGCGCTTCTGGGAGGCACCGATGCAGCGCTACGTGGGAGACCTTCTCAAGGGCAAGGAAGGTCCGCGCGGCAAGGACTTCAACATGCGCTGGGTCGCCTCGATGGTCGCCGACGTGCACCGCATCATCACCCGCGGCGGCATCTTCAGTTACCCGCTCGACAGCAAGTGCCGCGACAAGGGCGGCAAGCTGCGGCTCATGTACGAGGCCAACCCGATGGCCTTCATCATCGAACAGGCCGGCGGCGCCGCCAGCACCGGCCGGCAACGCATGATGGACGTCCAGCCGACCGGCCTGCACCAGCGCGTGCCGGTCTTCCTGGGTTCACGCGACGAAGTGGCGCAGGCGGTTCGCTACCACCTCGAAGACGACGCGGGGGCCTGAACGGACATGGACGACTTCATCGAGGTTTACCCGGACGCCGTGCCCGCGGCGACCTGCGCGCGGATCATCGAGCAGTTCGAAGCCAGCGGCCAGGACCAGCCCGGCCTGGTCGGCGGTGGCCTGTTCCCCGACCTCAAGAACAGCCGCGACATCAGCATCACCGGCAAGCAGGAGTGGCGCGAGACCGAGGTGGTTTTCGTGCAGGCGATCATGAACGGCCTGGCCCGCTACCTGCGCCGCTATCCCTACACCCTGATCGCGCCGCTGATGGTCCAGCACGGCGCCAACCCCGATGAAGTGCGGCGATTGTCGGCGGAGGATTTCGCCACGCTGCCCGACGTCGCCCTGGGCGAGATCATCCGTTCGATCTTCCGTCCCGGACGCATCAACCTGCAGCGCTACCGCGCCGGCGAAGGTGGTTATCCGTACTGGCACTGCGAGCTCTACCCGCGCGACCCGCAGTGCGAAACCCTGCACCGGCACCTGCTGTGGACGGTTTACCTCAACGACGACTTCCAGGCCGGCGAGACGGAGTTCTTCCACCAGCAGCGCAAGGTGCCGCCGCGCACCGGCAGCCTGCTGATCGCACCGGCCGCCTTCACCCACACCCATCGCGGCAACCGGCCCGCCGGCGGGGACAAGTACATCGCCACCAGCTGGGTGTTGTTCAACCGCGCCGAGCAGATCTTCGGCAAGCCGCCGGGCTGAACTGGCTACAATCGGTCCAGGCCTGAAGGAATCCCCATGCAGCTTGCCGATTGGATTTCCGACTTCAAACCGCTGCTGATCACGCTCTGGACGCTCTACGTCCTGGTCCTGGCAGGCTGGATCGTGATGCAAAAGCGCGAGCCGATCGCCACCCTCACCTGGGTGCTGTCGCTGGCGGCGCTGCCGGTGGTTGGCCTGCTGATCTACCACTTCCTCGGCCCGCAGCGCATCGTGCGCCAGCGCCGCCGGCGCAGCATGTCGCGGCGCAGCCTTGAACCAAGCCTTCCCAGCGACCTGGTCACCAGCGACGACTGCGCCACGGTGTCGCGGCTGGCCCAGGCGATCACCCACTTCGCACCCAGCAGCGCCACCGACGTAAAGCTGCTGATCGGCGGCGAGGCCACGTTCGATGCCCTGCACGAGGCCATCGCCGGGGCCAGGCACCACCTGCACCTGGAGTACTACATCTTCGAGGAAGGCCACACCGGTACCCGCCTGCGCGACGCGTTGGTGGCGAAGGCGCGCGAAGGCGTGCGGGTGCGGCTGCTGCTCGACGCCTTTGGCTCGGTGAAGCTCGGCGCGGCCTTCCTGGCCCCGCTCCGCGAGGCCGGGGCCGAGGTCTGCTGGTTCCACCCGGTGCGCCTGCGCTGGCTTTGGCGCCCGCGGATGAACCTGCGCAACCACCGCAAGATCGTCATCGTCGATGGCTGCATCGCCTTCACCGGCGGCATCAACGTCACCGACGACGAGAACGAAGCCGTCAATCCCAAGGCCTTCCACGACCTGCACCTGCGGCTGGAGGGCTCGATCGTGCGTTGGCTGCAGCTGGCGTTCCTCGAGGACTGGCACTACGGCACCGGCACCGCGCTGCGCGACGACCGGCTCTGGCCCGAGCCGCGGGAAGGCAAGATGCTCGTCCACGCGCTGCCCTCGGGACCCGATTCGGTGTGGGAGTCGATCCACCGGGTCAAGGTCGAGGCGATCCACCAGGCCGACCGCCGCATCTGGATGGTGACCCCCTACTTCGTCCCGGGCGAGGCGGCACGCATGGCGCTCACCTCGGCGGCGATGCGCGGGCTGGACGTGCGCATCATCGTGCCGGCCAAGAGCGACTCGATCCTGGTCAGCGCCGCCGCGCGATCCTATTACGACGAACTGCTGGCTTCGGGCATCCGGGTCTTCGAATACCAGCCCCGCATGATCCACACCAAGGCGCTGCTGGTGGACGACGACACCTGCGTGATCGGCAGCGCCAATTTCGACCACCGCAGCTTCCGCCTGAACTTCGAGCTGAGCCTGTTGCTGCACGACCGTGACCTGGCGTCGGAACTCGAGGCCGAAATCGAATCGACCTTGTCACACTGTCGCGAAATCAGGGCCGACGACCCGCCGCTGCCCTTCCCGCGACGCCTGGCCGACAACGCCACCCGGCTGCTTTCTCCCCTGCTCTGAACGCTCCGGCTGGACTCGCGGCCAGCTTGGGCTACACTTCCGGCAAAGTGCGAGGTGACCCATGCATTGGCTCTATCTACTCGGTTCGCTGGCCTGCCTGGGCCTGGCCATGATGCGTTCGATGCCCACGTTCGGCGTGCTGGTGCTGCTGGCCGGCTCGCTGGCACTGTTGGTGATGTTCCTCCTGGGCTGGCTCAATGCACGCATCTCCAGCAGTTCCCGCGACGCCAGCCACATCATGACCGCCGAAGAACTGCGCATGCTCAGGGAGCAGGCGGAAGCCCGCAAGGCGGCACGTAGCGAAGACTCCACCCACCGTTCCTGAACCGAGGTACTGACATGAATCTTCTAATTTTCCTGATCATCGGCGCGCTCGCCGGCTGGCTTGCCGGCCTGGTGATGAAGGGCCGCGGTTTCGGCGTCCTCATCAACATGGTCGTGGGCGTGCTGGGCGCATTCTTCGGCGGCTGGCTGCTGCCCAAGCTGGGCGTCAGCTTCGGCGGCGACATCGGCGTCTTCATCACCGCTTTCATCGGTGCGGTGCTGCTGCTGGCGATCATCGGCCTGATCAAGAAAGCCTGATCCGCCGGCGCCGGCATCAGCCGGCAGGGCTACCCGCGTCGGTCGCGACCTTGTTGCGGCCGGCGCGTTTTGCTTCATAGAGGGCCGCATCGGCACGGCGCAGCAAGCCATCGGGCTCGGATTGCACGTCCGGGACCATGCCGGCGACGCCGATGCTGACCGTCATCCCGGCGTCGCTCGCGGCGATGGCAGCGCGGATGACCTCGGCCCGGCGGCTTGCTTCCTGCACGTGCACGCCCGGCAGCAACAGCGCGAATTCCTCACCACCGTAGCGTGACAGCAGTTCGCGCTGCGGGTCGTGCTGCTGCGCCAGCCGCTGGGCGATGCCGCGCAGCTGCACGTCGCCTTCGAGATGGCCATGGGCGTCGTTGTAGGCCTTGAAGTGATCCACGTCGATCATCAGCACGCTCAGCGGCCGGCGCTGGTCGAGGCAGCGGAACCATTCACGACGCAGGCCGTTTTCCAGCGCCCGGCGGTTGGCCACGCCGGTGAGCGCATCCTCAGTGGCCAGTTCGGCCAGCTTGCGGTTGGCGTCTTCGAGTTCATGGGTGCGCTCGGCGATACGGGCTTCGAGTCGACGGTTGGCCTGCATGAAACGCTCGGTGCGCAGGCGCACCAGCCACATCGCCACGGCCAGCCCGGCGCCGAGCAGGGCCAGGCCGAGCAGAGCCTGCACCCACCAGGTTTCATACCAGTAGGGCAGGACACGGAACCGATACGTCATGCCCGCGGGCTGCCGGCCGGTGCCGGTGCGTGCCTGCACTTCGAGCGCATAGTCGCCAGCGGGCAGGGCACGGATGAACAGGTCGCGGTCGGCCCATTCACTCCACTCGGGGGTGACGCCGTGGAGCAGGTAGCGGAATTCCGCGCCGCTTTCCATGCTGACCATGGCGAAACGAAGCGTGAGGCTGTAGCCCGGCGGCAGTCGCACCGGCTCGGTGCTGTCGGTGCGGGTGGGCATGACCCGGGTTTCGCCGGCTTCGTTCCGGGCCAGCACCGACTCCATGCCCAGCTGCAGCGGCGCGGTGTCGGGCATGGATTCTTCGGGGTTGAACTGCAGCAGGCCGGTCCAGGTCGCGATGCGCAGCACGCCGTCCTGGCCGTAGCGCACGTAGGAATACCCCGCCAGGCCGCGGCCGCCGGGATACAGGGGCCGCCATTCGTCCTGGCCCGGGGGGCGATGCCAAAGTTCGCGCGTGGTGTAGGCATAGTCGCCCAGGGGCGTCTGTTCGACCGACAGTTCATGCGGCCTGTCGACCAGCGTCGCCGGGGGCGCCTTGTCGGCCACGAAGCGCTGGCCGTCGAACCGGAAACTGGCGTCGCCGCTGGCGGCGTGGATCGCGTCATCGAAGCGGTAGACACTGGTGCCGAACTGCGGATTGACCGGCAAACCCTGGCTGTCGTCGTAGGTCTGGCGCGAACTGACTTCACCGCTTTGCGGGTCGATGCTCCAGCGCTGCAAGGGTCCGCGGGTATCGCCAAACCAGAGCTCGCCGGCACGCTCGCCTTCTTCGACGCCGTAGACGCTGATGCCGTCCAGGGAGACCAGGGGGCCGGCCTGCCACTTGCCCTGGCGCCGGTGCAGCAGCAGCAGGTCGGGGCCCGCCAGTCCGTAGGCCAGTGATTCGTCGTGACGCGAAGGCATCAGCGCGAACACGCCGTGGTGCGGATGTTCGTAGAGCCGTCGCGGCTCCTGCGACCCCGGTTCGACCACCAGCAAGCCTTCTCGCACGCCCACCAGCAAGTCGCCCTTGGCCGAAAGCAGGGCATAGGCCTCGTAGTTGGTCCAGGGCAGGCGTTCGGCCAGCGGCGGACCGGCTTCGGTGGGTCGCAGGCGCTGCACGCCCTGGCTGGTGGCAAGCCAGAGCGCACCGTCATGCCATTCGAAATCGTTGGGGTTGCCGGCGATGCCCTGGCTGGCGCCCAGGTGCGACCAGGGCGAGGGCAGCTTCAGGCGGCGAAGCTCGCTCTCGGTGGCGACCCAGAGGCCACCTTCGCGGTCGACGTCGAGCGCGAGCACGCCGTAGTTGCCCAGGTCCAGTTTCTGGCGGACCCGCAGCTGCTCGTCGAACCGCAGCAGCTGACCCTCGAGCGTGCCGACGACCACCGATCCATCCGCCAGTCCGCGGACGGCGTAGCTGCGCATGCCCGACAGCATTTCGCTGGCGGCGCCGTCGAGCTTTCTGATGCCGTTGTCGTCGGCGAGCATCAGCCCGTCGTGGCTGACCAGCAGCAGTCCGTCTTCACGTTCGACGACGCCGGCCAACGCCACGTCCGCCAGGGCTTCCCCGCCTGGCACCAGGACAAACTCGCCGTCCTCAAACCGGACCAGGCCCTGGCCCTGGATGCGTGCCAGCAGTCCGCCTTTTGCCTGGAAGAAACTTCGTGTCGCCTCGGGCAGCGGCCAGCTGCTGGCCTTGCCGCCGTCGGCAGGGAGCAGGATGAGTCGATTCTCGCTTCGGAAGTAAACGCCTCCTGGGGCGACCATCACCTGGTACACGAAGCCCAGGTGGCGCTGGTCGCCGACCAGGCCGGCGGCATCGAGCAATTCTTCGTAGGCCAGGCCGCCTTCGCCGTCGGGGGCGAGCCGGCCGAACGTGTCGTAACCACCGACGTACACCAGGCCATCGTTGCCGGTGGCGATGGAGTGCGCTGCCGAACGCGCTGGCAGGGCGGTCAGTCGCCAGTCGATGCCATTAAAGCGCAGCACGCCGTCGTGGTTGCCGGCGAAGAGTTGGCCATCGGGCGTCGTGGCCAGCGTGAGGTGGCCGGGCTTGGCCCGTGTCTGTTCGGAGCCATAGCTGTTCGACAGCGGCGTGCCCGGCACCGTTTCAGCCGGCGACGACGCCGGACAGGCGAGCAGGGTCAGCACGATCAGCAGCGGCAGCAGCGGGCGCATGGGGCGATTATGGCCGAAACACCGCCCGGGAAAGCGCGTTGAGGTGGGGTTCGCCGGCTTTCCGGGCCGGTGGCCTCAGGGTAGGCTTGCGGCCATGGCCACCCTCAGTGTCAACGTCAACAAGATTGCCGTGCTGCGCAATTCCCGCGGCGGCGACGAGCCCCGGGTCACGGCCGCGGCCGAGGCCGCCCTGCGGGCCGGCGCCGGCGGCATCACCGTGCATCCGCGCCCGGACCAGCGCCACATCCGGCCGCAGGACGTCAGGGACCTGGCGGCCCTGGTCGCGGGCCGGGCCGAGTTCAACATCGAAGGCAATCCGTTCGCGCCGGCACGCGGGGATTACCCGGGCCTGCTGGCGCTGGTGCGGGAGACGCGGCCGCAGCAGGTGACGCTGGTGCCGGACGGCGACGGCCAGATCACGTCCGACCATGGTTTCGACCTGGACCGGGACGCCGGGCGCCTGGCGCCCCTGGTGGCGGCGCTGAAGGCGACCGGGACCCGGGTGTCGCTGTTCATGGATGCCGGGGCGCCAGGCATCGCCCGGGCCGCGGAATTAGGGGCCGACCGTATCGAGCTCTACACCGGGCCTTACGCCCAGGCCCACGCGGCCGGCGATTCGGCCGCTGCGGTTGCGCTGTGCCGAGAGACGGCCACCGAAGCCCAGGCCGCCGGCCTGGGCGTCAATGCGGGCCACGACCTGAGCCAGGCCAACCTGGCGGATTTCCTGCGCGGCGTGCCCGGCGTACTGGAGGTTTCCATCGGCCACGCCCTGGTCGGCGAGGCCCTCTACGCGGGCCTAGAGCCGACCGTCCGCGCCTACCTCGCGATCATCGCCAGCGCCCGCTGAGCCGGGCTCAATCCAACCTGATGTTGCTCACGCCGGCGCGTTCGGCGGCGGCCAGGGCCGTGGTGGCCGACTGGTAGTCGGCCTCCGGGTGGACGCTGACCTCGAGCACGAAGCCGGGCTGCTCACGCAGTTGGCGTTCCAGCAGTCCCTGGAGTTGGGACGGTGCCACGGAAGTCCCCGCCAGGCGGAACAGGTCACCGGGTGCGACCTCCAGGGTCAGCCTGGGAACTGGCTTGCTGGTGATCGGGGAGTGGCCGGGAAGGGTCAGCGCCATGCGGTTGTCGAGCAGCGGCGCAGTGACCATGAAAATGACCAGCAGTACCAGCATCACGTCCACCAGCGGCGTGATGTTGATGTCAGCCATGGTGCCCTGATCGGAACGATTGGCGACGAAGGCCATGGTGTTCTCCCCGGGTGGACTGACTTACTGGATACGCTCGGCCGGTCGGCTGCGCAATCCCGGGGCGGGCGCCGGGTGGGGAAACATTCAGGCAAAAAAAACGCCGCCCGAAGGCGGCGTTGCTGCAGGGTGCGGGAAGCGCGGCGACGGTCAGGCGCCGGGTTCCACGAATGCAATCTTTGCCATCCCGGCGTTCTTGGTGCGCGAAAGCACCTTGGCCAGGGTTTCGTACTGGGCGTCCATGTCGGTCTGGATCTCGACGGTGGGCTGACGGGTGACGTCTTCACCGGCGCGCTCGGCCTCGACCTCAAGGGCCGCCTGGAGCGTGGACAGCGGGATCGGCGTGTTGTTCCAGGTCACCGTGCCACCCGCCTCGATGCGCAGGCGGATCGGCTCAGGCGGATCCTTCGGCGGCGGCGGCGGGTTCGACGTACGCTGCGGCAGGTCGACCTGGATCTGGTAGGACAGCGCCGGGGCCGTCACCATGAAGATGATCAGCAGCACCAGCATCACGTCCACCAGGGGCGTGACGTTGATGTCGGCCATCGGGCCAGCGCCGGAACTCGAGGTAAAAGCCATGATCGGTTGCCCTCAGCGCTCGGGGGTGGAAACAAAGCCCACCTTGCGGATACCCGCACGGCGAACGTTGGTGACCACTTCGTGGATGACGGAATAGCGGGTGATGTTGTCCGACCGGATGTCGACCTGCGGCTGCGGGGTCCGCTGGGCCAGCACGGCGAGACGGGCATCAAGAAGATCCCGGGTAACCGCCTCGTCGTTCCAGTAGACCTGGCCGTCCGCCGTCACCGCGAGGGTGATCGGCGGCTGGTCGATTTCCGGCTTCTCTTCCAGGGTGGCCTGGGGCAACTCCACCTTCACTTTGTGGGACATCAGCGGGGCCGTGATCATGAAGATGATCAGCAGCACCAGCATCACGTCCACCAGGGGCGTGACGTTGATGTCGGCCATCGGGCCGCCACCGCCGGAGTTGGAAGAAAAGGCCATGCCTGCGACTCCTGGTTATTCGTTCGACTTAGCGCTTGGCCGGGACTTCGCCGACGCGCGAGCCCGTGGCGAAGAAGTCGTGCAGGTCATGCGCGAAGGTGTCGAACTTGGCGTAGGTGTTGCGATTGGCGCGGTTGAAGGCGTTGTACGCCAGCACCGCCGGGATCGCGACGAACAGACCGATGGCGGTCATGATCAGCGCCTCGCCGACCGGGCCCGCGACCGCGTCGATGGACGCCTGGCCGGTGGCACCGATGCGGATCAGGGCGCCGTAGATGCCCCAGACCGTACCGAGCAGACCCACGAACGGCGCGGTGGCGCCGACGGTGGCCAGCCAGGTCATGCCGTTTTCGAGCTTGGCGCTCTCGCGGGTGACGGCCTGGCGCAGGGCGCGGTCGATGAACTCCGAGCGGTTCAGGGCGTCGACCAGGCGGCTGCCTTCATGGCGCTGGTGGTGGGCGGCGGCCTGGGCGCAGTCGAGGGCGATCTTGGAGAACGGCTCGTTGGCCGGCTGCTCTTCCATGAAGCGGATCGCGTCCTGCGCGTTCGGGTTCTCCCAGAACGCACGCACGACGGTGTCGGCGCGCTTGGAGATGACCGCGTTCTTGATGGCGTTGACGATGGTGTACCACCACGAGCCAAACGACATCACGACCAGCATGATGAGGACGACCCACTGGACGAAGAACTCGGCCGGATCGCGGAACAGCTCCGCCATCATGTGACCGAAGCCCATCTTCGACAGGGCGGAGGCGTTGTCGGCGGCGCCGCCAGCGGCGGTTGCGACCGTGAGGAGGATTTCCTGCAGCATAAGGAGTGCCTTTCTTTAAGTGGTTTGACCGTTTACGAAGGTATTGCTGGCGTTACCGCGGTGGCGTGAACTTGACCGGGACGAGAACTGCGCCGCCGACCTTCTGGCCGTTGCGCATACCCGGGTTGAACTTCCAGCGACGCGCGGCATCCATGGCCGAGCGGTCGAGGTTGCGATTGCGGCTGGAGCGCTCGATGGCGACATCAAGCACGTTGCCGGCGGCGTCGATGGTGACGCGCAGGACGACGGTGCCACCGACGCCGTCACGCGCTTCCTTGGCCGGATAACGCGGCTGGTAGAGCGAACGGCCCGAGATGTCCTCGGACGGGGCGTAATCGGCGGGCGGAGCCGGCGGCGCAGGCGGGGCCGGCGGCGGGGCTTCGATATCGATCGGGCTCGGGTCGTCGAACACCACCGGCGGCTCTTCCGGCGGCGGCGGAACCGGCGTCGGCTTGGGCTGCTGGATGATCTTCTGGACCACCTTGGGCGGCTCCGGCGGCGGCGGCGGCGGCGGCGGGGGCGGCGGCGGCGGCTCGATGAAGGACACGGCGGTCACTTCTTCCGCGGCCTTGGAGACCCCGGGCGGGTTGACCGGCGCCATCAACAGCATGAACGCGATCGCATGCAGCGCGATGGCGAAGGCATTGCCGCCAATACGAGCCCAGCTGAAAGGCTGGGGCGGGGTGCTGTACTTGTAGTTCTGGTCCGTCATGCGTTCGGCGGCTCGAGCTCTTCGTTCGGTCGGCGTGATGCCGTGGCCCGCCGGGTGTTTGGCGGGAACTTGTTAGCTTATACCACGGGGAATCGGTTTACCAACCGTTCAACGGGAAATCTGGGCCAGGGCCTTTTGGGCCTGGTCACGGGTCGCCGGGTCCTTGGCGGCCTCCGCGTAAGCCTGGCGGGCCGCCGCGAAATTGTCCATGTAGTACTCGGAGCGGGCAATGACCATCCAGGCCTCGCCGGGCTTCTTGAGCCCCTTGTCCAGGGCCTGTCGCGCCGCCGCCTTGGCTTCGGCGTTGCGGTCTTCGTTGGTGAGGATCTGCGACAGGGCCAGGGCGGTTTCGCCGCGCTCGTCCAGCGGTGCGGCCTTCTTGTAGGCCTCGATGGCGCCGTCGACCTGGTCGCTGAAGTACAGCGACTGCGCCAGGAAGGTGTAGGTACGGGCGTCGGCCGGCAGGATCGACTTGTCCAGGCCTTCCTGGATGACCTTGGCGGCCTCGGCTTCCTTGCCATCCATGTTCAGGTAGATGGCGTAGAGGTTCTCGTAGTCGCGCTGTTCGGTAAGCATGCCCTTCTGGCGCGCGCTGTCGAGCAGGGTCGCGGCCTTGTCCGAATTGCCGGTCTGGGCGTACAGCGAGGCGAGGTTGAGCAACGTGCGCTTGTCGTCCGGGTTCTTGGCCTGCAGCTGTTCGGCCAGGGTCACGGCGTCGCCGTCGCGGCCCAGTTCGTTGTAGGACGACATCAGCATCTGCTGCCAGTTGTTCTCGGCGTTGCCGTCGTTGAGCTCGATCGCCTTGTTGACCGCCGCGATGGTCTGCTCGAACTGGCCCGCGTTGTAGTGCACGCCGGCCTTGAGCGCGTAGACCTCGGGGTCGGTGGACTTGGTTTCGGCGATCATGCGGTCGATCATCGCGACCGCCTTCTCCGGCATGTCTTCCTGGGCGTAGACCGAGGCCAGGGTGTGCATGGTGGCGAAGTGGTTGTTGTTGGGCAGCGCGTTCTCTTCGAGCGCACGCTCGAGGTAGGGAATCGCGCGCGGGTAGTCGTCCAGGCCCAGGGCGGCGTTGCCGGCGATCATCAGGGCGATGCCGCGGTCGTAGGCCTTGGCCTTGTCGTTGGCCAGCAGCTTCTCGGCGATCGTGATCGCACCCTCCATGTCCTCGCCCTCGTTGTAGAGGTCGAACATCTTCTGGATGTCCTTGGCAAGGCGCGGCGTGTTCTTGGCTTCAGGCGATTCGCGGGTGGCGTCCGGATAGGCTTCCTCGGCCTTTTCCTTGCCACGCTTCGCGTGGGCGTCACCGATCGAGAGCGACGCGGCGATGATCGCAGCGGCCAGGACCTTGAGCTTGAGGGTGTTGGCAAACGTCATGTGGGAACTCCTTGCCGCCACGGTCTACCGCGGCTGTGGGCCAGTAAGGGTAACGGGGAACCGAGTAATCACTCAAGCGGCAGGCTGTCCGGTTTCACCGTTCGCCTCCGTATAGAGTCCCCTTTGGCCCCAAGCATGCCCGCGTCCATGGGGCATGGGCTTAAAACATTGTTAAACGGCCGATGACGTTCAGCCGGTGGTGGGAAAGTTCGCGAGGGTGAAATCCACCCGTTCGGCCGGATCGCGCGAAAGTTCGCCGCGTTCGCGCAGGGCCTCGACCTTGCGCAGCCGCGACTCCAGGCCGTTGCCGTTGGCCATCTGGATGGCCAGGCCGGGCCGGGCATTGAGCTCGAGGATCAGCGGGCCGAGGTCGCGGTCGAGCACGAAGTCGACGCCGACGTAACCCAGCCCGGACAGCTCGTAGCACCGCGAGGCCATCTCCAGCAGCTGGCGCCAGTGCGGGATGGCGAGGTTGACGATGCTGTGTTCGGTGTCGGGATGCTCGCGGATGATCTCGGTGCCCCAGACGCCACGCTTGGTCCGGCCAGTGGGCAGGTCGATGCCGACGCCGATGGCGCCCTGGTGCAGGTTGGCCTTGCCGTCGGACATGCGCGTGGGCAGGCGGATCATCGCCATCACCGGGTAGCCCAGGAAAACGATGATGCGGATGTCGGGCACGCCCTTGAAGCTGACGTTGTCGAACACCGGGTCGAACTGCACGCAGTATTCGACGATCAGGTGGTCGGGCTGGCCGCCCAGGGAAAACAGGCCCGAGAGGCCGTTGGACAGGTGGTGCTCGAACTCCTCGCGGGTCATCAGGCTGCCGCTGGCGCGACGGTACTTGTTGCCGCGCCGGCCGCTGATGACCAATATGCCGTCGCCACCGGAACCGTGTGCGGGTTTGACCACGAAGCTGTCGCGGCCTTCGAGCTTCTTGTGCAGCTCGCCAATCTCGTGTTCCTCGCGCACCACCGCGTACAGGTCGGGCACGGGCAGGCCGGCCTTGATCGCCAGCTTCTTGGTCAACAGCTTGTCGTCCACGCGCGGATAGAACTTGCGTGGGTTGTGCATCAGCACGTAGTGGGCGTTGCGCTGGCCGATGCCGACCAGGCCGATTTCACGCAGCCGCCTGGCGATCTTGAAGGGATTGAAGAAAGCCACGGCTCAGGCCCTGGTTTCCGGTTCGGGCTTGGCCGGGGGCGGCGCGATCGGATCGGGGTCGCGCACCAGCGCCCGGAAGCGCAGCAGTTCGTTGAGCCGGTAGCCGGAGTAGCGCCCCAGCACCAGGGCCAGCGCGAACAGCACCAGCAGCACCTCGGGATACACGAAGACCAGGTGCTCGAGCGGCTTCCAGCTCATCACCACGTAGGCCAGCGCGGCGACGACCAGGGTGCCGATGCCTTCGCGGATGGCGGTGCCGGCCCCGCGTTCGTCCCAGGCCACCGACATGCGCTCGATGGTCATCGCCATGATGACCATCGGGAACAGCGCGACGCTGAGGCCGACTTCCAGGCCCAGGCGGTTGGAAAGCACGCTCACGGCGGCCATGAGCAGCACGACCAGGATCAGGATGGCGGTCAGGCGTGGCACCAGCAGCAGGCGCAGGCGTTCTAGGTAGAAGCGCACCAGCAGGCCGAAGCCGACGACCACCACGAACAGCGAGATGCCGGCGACCAGCGCGGTTTCCCGGAAGGCCAGCGCGATGAGCACCGGCATGAAGGTGCCGTAGGTCTTCACGCCGACCAGGTTGCGCAGCAGCAGCATGATGAAGGCGCCGATCGGCACCATCAGCAGGATCCGGTAGGTTTCCTGGGCCTGCAGGGGCAGGCTGAGCAGGGAATAGCGCACCAGGTTGGCGTCGCGCACTTCCAGCCGGCGCTCGGCGGTGGCCATGGCGTCGGCCAGGTTGGCCTTCACGGTGAAGGCCAGCGTCGAGGGCGGGTCGCCTTCGATGGTGAGCAGGGGTTTGCCGGTGGCGTTCCAGAGGAACAGGTCCGACGGTCGCCCCTCGGCGGTGGTGCGGGGGTCGAGCATGGTCCAGCGCAGGCCGTCGTGCACCAGCAGCCAGGTCTGCATCCGGGCCTCGACGCCCGGGTCGATGCCGTCGCCGGCGGGGGACAGCTTCAGGCCGTGCACGACGCGGGCGGGGATGTTGCGGATGGCGAGCAGCTGCACGACGAACTTGCTGCGGGCAGCATCTTCGTTGCCATAGAGCTCCGAGATCAGCGCGACTTCCTCGCTGGCCTTGGCCTCGTTGAGCCGGCGCAGTAGTTCACGGGCATAGGTGACGGTGTTCGACGACCGTTCGCGGACCTGGTCGAGCAGGGTGTTGGCGGCGGAGGCGTAGGGTTCTTCGAGTTCGGGCGGTGGCGCCAGCTCCGGGTCGAAATCCAGTTCCACGGCGGCGCCTTCGTCGGCGCGCACCACGGTCGCCCGGTAGTAGAGGTCCTGCTCGCCGACGGCGCGGCGGATCGCCCACTGCACTTCGCGACCGCCGTCGGAGGTTTCGCCCAGGTTGGTGTAGTTGCGCGCGACGAAGCGTTCGTCGATGACCGTGAAGCCCGGGGTGGTCTCCGGCAGCTGCAAGGTCACGGTGTTGGCCTGCTTGCGAGGCTGGTATTCAACGTGCGCCTGCAGTGTCCAGACCTGCACCTGGGCATCGGGCTGCAAGGGGAATTCGAGCACCTTCCACTTGTAGTAGATCGCCGCGGAAGCGGCGACGACGATGGCCAGGGCCAGCAGGTAAAGGTGTCGCTTGCTCATAGGGTTCCCGGTTCGAGTCCAGCGTGGCGACCAATCCCCAGCCACGCGGCGGGCCAGTGTAACCCCGGGCCAGTCAGGTCGAGAATGCCATCAGGCTCAGGGCGACGGCATTGCAGACGGCGTGGGCGACGAAGGCCGCCCAGAAACGTCCCGTGCGCACGTACACCAGGCCAAAACCCATGCCCATCACCAGGTAAACGGCCAGGATGGCCAGCCAGCCCGCCAGGCCGCGCTCGGCGCCCTGCCCCAACTCGTGCACGAGGGCAAACAGCGCCGAGGTGGCAACCAGGCCGGCGAACGCCCGACCCGCCACGGCGAAGCGACGCAGCAGCACGTGCCGGAACAGCAGTTCTTCCGCGAAGGGCCCGACGACGACGATCATCAGCCAGGCCAGCAACGGCCATTGCCGGATCAGGGCGACGATGGGTTCGACGTTGCTCGGCGCCAGGGGCGCATCGATGCTGCGCAGCAAGGCGTCGATGAGCTGGGCAAAGGCCTGGATGCCAACGGCGGCGAGCACCGCCCAGGTCATCGCCGGGCGCAGGGCCATGCGCGGCAACTCGCCGCGCATCGTGCGCCCGCGCAAGGCCCAGGTGGCGGCGGCCGCCACCAGCATGGCGAAGATCGCGGCGACGGTGAGCTCGGGCAGGATCGCCTGCATCACGTCGTCGGCCGGCGTGCCGGGTGGCTGCGACAGGGTGGCACTGACCACCAGTGGCGTGATCAGCAGCGTCGAAGCAACCAGCAGCAGCACGATGCCGAGCACGGCATCGATGCCGAAACCAAGCCAGGGCCCGGCGACCCTCGCCGGTTTCGCGCTGCCCGGGTTGTCGGACGATCCGCCGACGGGCGGACCGGCCTCAGACGTCGAGGTTGGCGACACGCAGGGCGTTGTCTTCGATGAACTCGCGGCGCGGTTCCACCACGTCGCCCATCAGGGTCGAGAAGATCTGGTCGGCGGCGACGGCGTCCTCGATGCGCACCTTGAGCAGGCGTCGGGTTTCCGGGTTGACCGTGGTTTCCCAGAGCTGTTCGGGGTTCATTTCGCCCAGGCCCTTGAAGCGCTGGATCATGCGGCCCTTCTTGGCTTCCTCGAGCAGCCATTCCTGCACCTGCGCGAAGCGGCTGACCGGCTGTTCGCGGTTGCCGCGGGCGATGCTTGCCCCGGGGTGCAGCAGGCCATCGAGCGCGGCCGCGACTTCGGTGACCTGGCGCAGCTCGCCGCCCAGCAGCTGGCTGGCCGGCAGGGTCTGCGTCGACGCCAAGCCATGGTGCAGCTTGCTGATGACCAGGCCGGCAACCGTGCCGTCTTCTTCGCTGCCGGTCTGGACGGTGACGGTGTAACGCGGACGACCCAGGCCGGTGGCGTTGAGGCGGCGTTCGAGTTCGGTGCACCAGCCGTCGAGCGCGCCAGGCGTTGCGAATTTCTCCGCCGAGAGCGGCGGCATTTCGAGCATGGCTTCGAGCACCGGCGTGTCCACGCGATGCGCGAAACGCGGCAGTGAATCACGCGCGGCGGTGAACTCGAGCAGCAGTTTTTCCAGGCCCGTGCCCGACACCGGCGGCGTGCCGTTGGCGGGACGCAGCTCCGCGCCTTCGACGGCGTTGTTGGCCAGGTAGGCGTTGAGCGCGGCGTCGTCCTTGAGGTAGAGCTCGTTCTTGCCCTGCTTGAGCTTGTAGAGCGGCGGCAGGCCGATGTAGATGTGGCCGCGCTCGATCAGCTCCGGCATCTGGCGGTAGAAGAACGTAAGCAGCAGCGTACGGATATGCGAGCCGTCGACGTCGGCGTCGGTCATGATGATGATGCGGTGGTAGCGCAGCTTGTCCGGGTTGTACTCGTCCTTGCCGATGCCGGTGCCCAGCGCGGTGATCAGCGTGCCGACCTCGGCCGACGCGAGCATGCGGTCGAAACGCGCGCGCTCGACGTTGAGGATCTTGCCGCGCAGCGGCAGCACCGCCTGGTTCTTGCGGTTGCGGCCCTGCTTGGCCGAGCCGCCGGCGGAGTCGCCCTCGACGATGAAGAGCTCGGACAGGGCCGGGTCTTTTTCCTGGCAGTCGGCAAGCTTGCCGGGCAGGCCGGCGATGTCGAGCGCGCCCTTGCGCCGTGTGAGGTCGCGGGCTTTTCGCGCCGCTTCGCGGGCACGCGCGGCGTCGACGATCTTGCCGGCGATGGCCTTGGCTTCGTTCGGACGTTCCTGCAGGAACTCCTCGAGCTTCTGGCCGATCACCGATTCCACCGCCGGGCGCACTTCGGAGCTGACCAGCTTTTCCTTGGTCTGCGAACTGAAGCTCGGGTCGGGCACCTTCACCGACAGCACCGCGATCATGCCTTCGCGCATGTCGTCGCCGGACAGGGAAATCTTGGCCTGCTTGGCGATGCCGTTCTGCTCGATGTAGTTGCTCAGGGTGCGGGTGAGCGCGGCGCGGAAACCGATCAGGTGGGTGCCGCCATCCTTCTGCGGGATGTTGTTGGTGAAGCAGAACATCGTTTCCTGGTAGGAATCGGTCCACTGCACGGCGATGTCGACGACGATGCCGTCCTTTTCGCCCGAAGCAGAGATAACTGATTGATGTAGCGGGGTTTTTAGGGCCGCCAGGTGCTCCACGAAGCTGCGGATGCCGCCTTCGTATTCGAAAACGTCGTGCTTGCCGTCGCCACGCTCGTCGATCAGTTCGATGCGCACGCCGGAGTTGAGGAAGCTCAGTTCGCGCAGCCGCTTGGCCAGGATGTCGTAGTGGAACTCGACGTCGGTGAAGATCTCGGCGCTGGGCAGGAAGCGCAGCTCGGTGCCCTTCTTGTTGCCGGAGGGACCCACTTCCCTGAGCGGGTAGACCGGTTCGCCCAGTGCGTATTCCTGCTGGTAGTGCTGGCCGTCGCGCCAGATGTTCAGCCACAGGCTGGACGACAGGGCGTTGACGACCGAGACGCCGACGCCGTGCAGGCCGCCGGAAACCTTGTAGCTGTTGTCATCGAACTTACCGCCGGCATGCAGCACGGTCATGATGACTTCGGCGGCGGAAACGCCCTCTTCCTTGTGGATGTCCACGGGAATGCCGCGACCGTTGTCTGACACCGAGCAGGAGCCGTCCGTGTGCAGGGTCACCCGTACCTGGTCGCAGTGGCCGGCCAGGGCTTCGTCGATGGCGTTGTCGACCACCTCGAAGACCATGTGGTGCAGGCCGGTGCCGTCGTGCACATCGCCGATGTACATGCCGGGCCGCTTGCGGACGGCCTCGAGGCCGCGCAGGACGGTGATCTTGCTGGAGTCGTAGTTGCTGTTGGCGGGGGACGGCGGATTCGGGGTGTCGGTCATCGGAGGCGTGTTCTCGGGGTCCACGGCGGCCCGCCGGCGGCCCACGCGGGGCGGCACAGCGCGCCTATAAATAAGGTGTCCGAGTATAGCGCGTGGCGGCCTCGCATGGCACGGATGGGCATTGCGGCGGAAGGCGCTGTCAGGGAGCGGGTTGGATCGATCGCGCCGCCAGCGCCCGCCCAGGCCAAACTGGTGGTTCCCACCGCCAATCAACCCCAGCGCTGGCCGCCATTCCCCGGCGGGGATGGGTCAGGCTTGGCGCAATACCCCGCGTTCCACGTGGAACCTGGCAACGGGCGCCAGGTCTCCGGTCAGCACCGCGGGCGCCTCGGTCGCCGTCAGGATGACCTGGGCGCCTGAATCGAGCACGGCCGCCAGGGCGTGGCGCAAATGGGTCTGGTCCAGCTCGGACGCCAGGTCGTCCAGGCAGACCAGGGGCCATTCGCCGCGATCAGCGGCAAAGGCCCGGGCCTGGGCGAGGATGCAGGCCAGGGCCGTCAGCTTTTCCTGGCCCCGGGACAGGGCTTCCTTGCCGGGGAGGGCCGGGTAGTCGACCCGCCAGTCCGCCCGGTGGGGGCCGACACTGGTGTAGCCCAGGGCGAGGTCGCGATCCCTGGCCAGCAGCAGGGCGTCGGCGAGCGGGTAGTCCGATTGGCGCCACCCGGGCAGGAAACCCAGGCCGGCCTGGCCAAGTTCTGGCAGGAACTCGCCGGCCGTGGTGGCCAGCACGGGCTCAAGCCGGGCCAGGTAGTCCGCGCGCAGGCTGCTCAGGCGCTGGCCCGAGTCCACCAGCTCCTGGTCCCAGGGATCCAGTGCATTCGCGGCCGGCCCCCGCTTGAGCAGGGCATTGCGCTGCTTCAGGGCCCGGGCGTAGCGGCGCCAGACCGGCAGGAAACCCGGTTCCACGTGGAACAAGGCCCAATCCAGGAAGCGGCGGCGGTGCTCGGCGCCTCCGGCAATGAGTTCGTGGCTGCCGGGCTCGAAGCTCACGACCGCCAGCTCCGCACAGAGTTCGGTCAGGCTGGGCGCCTGGCTGCCGTCGAGCCGGGCTTCCCACTCGCTGCCGGTATGGCGCAGCCCGGCGCGGCGGGAACGGCCCTGGCCATCCATCCACTCGGCATAGACCGACAGTGCAGGCTGGCCGCTGCGCACCAGGCCATCCCGGACCCGGCCGCGGAAGGAGCGGCCATACCCCAGCAGGTGCACTGCCTCGACCAGGCTGGTCTTGCCGGCGCCATTGCCGCCGGTCACCAGGTTCAGGCCCGGGGACGGTTCGAAGCGCACGTCCACCAGGCAGCGCAGGTTCTGCACATCCAGGCGGCTCAGGCGCATCGGGGGGTTCCGGGAACGGGGCCATCCGGCACGCTGGCCGGGGGCTGGAAACGACACCGCCCGGCACGGGCCGGGCGGCGATCAGGAGCGGACAACCGGTGTGTCACAGCCGAAGCGGCATCACCACGTGGCGACTGCGATCGTGGCTGGCCTCGCGGACCAGGGCCGACGAGTTGGCATCACGCAGGTTCAGGATGACCATGTCCTCGCGCAGGGCGCTCAGGGCGTCCAGCAGGTAGGTCACGTTGAAGCCGATGCCCAGGCCGTCGATCTTGGTTTCGGCCTCGATTTCTTCCTGGGCCTCTTCCTGCTCGGGGTTGTGGGCGACGATGCGCACCTGGCCCGGGCTGATCTCCAGCTTCACGCCGCGGTACTTCTCGTTCGACAGGATGGCGGCACGCTGCAGGGCAGCCCGCAGCAGCTCGCGGTCGAGCTTCACTTCCTTGTCGGCGCCGATCGGGATGACCGCGTCGTAGTCGGGGAAACGGCCGTCGATCAGCTTGGAGGTGAAGGTGACATCCTCCCGGCGCATGCGCAGGTGGTTGCGGCCCACTTCCAGCTCGACCTCGCGCTCACCGCCTTCCAGCAGGCGCTGCAGCTCCAGCACGCCCTTGCGGGGCAGGATGATCTGCTTGCGGGTCTGGGCACCGGCCGGCAGCGGTGCTTCGCACAGCGCCAGGCGATGGCCGTCGGTGGCCACGCAGCGCAGGCTGTCTTCGCGCAGGTCCAGCAGCAGGCCGTTGAGGTAATAACGCACGTCCTGCTGGGCCATCGCGAACGCCGTGCGTTCGATCAGTTCCTTCAGCGCCGCTTCCGGCACCCGGATGCGTTCGACCAGGTCCAGGTCCTCGACCGCCGGGAAGTCGTTGGCGGGCAGGGTGGCCAGGGTGAAGCGGCTGCGCCCGGCCTGCACGGTGACCTTCTCGGCCGACTGGCTGATGGTCACCTTGCTGCCGTCGGGCAGGGCCCGGACGATCTCGAAAAGTTTGCGCGCCGGGATCGTGGTCTCGCCGGACTGGGCGTCATCGACGTCGGTCCGGGCGATCATCTCGACTTCCAGGTCGGTACCGGTCATCGACAGCTTGCTACCCTCGACCGTCACCAGCAGGTTGGCCAGCACCGGCAGGGTCTGCCGTCGCTCGACCACGTTCACGACCTGCTGCAGGGGTTTGAGCAGAACTTCTCGCGTCAGGCTGAAACGCATGCGATTCCCCAAGCTCCAATGAGTGGATAAATCAAAAACTGGTGGTGGTAGTGTCGCCAAAAACGCCGGATAACACATCCAACCGCTTGTTTTTAAACGTAAAAATCTGAATCAAACCCTGTGCGTCGCGACCTGCAACCCCTGTGGAAACCTGTGGATTAAATTCGGGGCCTGGAAGAGTCCCCAGCTTATCCACAGTCCGCCCGGGGGTGAGTTCCACGGGCGGAAGTTCCACGTTTACTCGCTGAGTTTCCGCAGCAGCTTGTCCCAATCCTCGCGCAGCTTGCCGTCGATCTCGCGCAGTTCGCGCATGACCTTGCAGGCGTGCATCACGGTGGTGTGGTCGCGGCCACCGAAGGCATCGCCGATTTCCGGCAGGCTGTGCTCGGTCAGTTCCTTGCTAAGCGCCATCGCCATCTGCCGCGGTCGCGCCAGGGAGCGCGTCCGCCGCTTCGACAACAGGTCCGCCATGCGCAGCTGGTAGTAGTCTGCCACGGTCTTCTGGATGTTGCTTATCGACACCGCCTGCTGCTGGGCCCGCAGCAGGTCGCGCAGGGTTTCCTGGGCGAATTCCACCGTGATCGGCCTGGCCATGAAGTTCGAGCGGGCCGCCAGGGTGTTCAGTGCCCCCTCGAGGTCGCGCACGTTCGAGCGCATGCGCTTGGCGATCAGGTAGGCCACGTCCTCGGGCAGGGGCACCGAACGTTCGGCGGCCTTGGCGGTGAGGATGGCGGCGCGGGTCTCGAAGTCCGGCGGTTCGATCGCCACGCTCAGGCCCCAGGTGAGGCGCGTCTTGAGCCGGGTTTCGAGGTTCTCCACCTCGCGCGGGTAACGGTCGCAGGTGAGGATGATCTGCTGCTTGCCGTCGAACAGCGCATTGAAGGTGTGGAAGAACTCTTCCTGGGTGGTGTTCTTGCCGGCGAAAAACTGGATGTCGTCGATCAGCAGCGCGTCCACCTGCTGGAACTGGCGCTTGAACTGGTCCATCGACTTGTCCTGCAGCGACTTCATCATCGCGCTGAAGAACTGCTCCGAGCGCAGGTACAGCACCCGCATGCCCGGGTTGTTCCGGCGCATGAAGTTGCCGGCGGCGTACATCAGGTGGGTTTTGCCCAGGCCCGAGCCCCCGTACAGCAGCAGCGGGTTGTAGGCCTTGCCCGGGTTCTGGGCCACCTGCAGGGCCGCGGCGCGACCGAGCTGGTTGCTGCGGCCCTCGACGAAGTTCTCGAAGGTGTAGTGGGCGTCGACGTTGCCGGCGAACTCCGGGCCCGCGGCGCGACCCGGCGAGGCCAGGGGGGCCGGCACGGGGCTGGCGACCGCCCGCTTGAGCGAGCCCACGGCCAGGGCGACGGCGGCCGGCGCACCGGCGAAATGAGCCACCAGCTCGCGGATGCGCGCCAGGTAGTGCTCGCGCACCTGGTCGACCACGAATTCATTGGGGGCGTACAGCGTCAGGCCGTCCGCGTTGGTTTCCACCTGCAGGGGCCGAAGCCAGGTGTGTACCTCTTCGGCCGGCAGTTCGGCTTCCAGTCGTTCCAGGCAGCGGGGCCAGGCAGCATCCATGTTCAAGCGAAATTCCGGGCGACAGCTCCCTCGGGGAGGGGCTGTGGATAAGTGTTCGGGGTCGTGCAGTCTAGCGCCGCACCGCCTGATCCGCCACGCAGGCAACAGTTGACGGCGGGTCCCGGAAACCGCTATAGTCCGCGGTCTTTTCCGCCCAAAACTTTAACCGGGGTGCCCCATGGCCACCAAGCGCACGTACCAGCCCAGCAACCTCAAGCGCAAGCGCGACCACGGTTTCCGTGCCCGCATGAAGACCGCCGATGGTCGCAAGATCCTCGCCCGTCGTCGTGCCAAGGGTCGTTCGCGCCTCGCAGTCTGACGCGTCGCCGCCGGTTTCCCGGCGGCCGCCTGACGGGCCGTGAATTCCCAGCCGCCCGTTCCGCCGAGTGATTTCCCCCCCAGCGCACGCGTGCGCGTCTCCGCCCAGTACCAGGCGGTGTTCAAGGCGGGTCGCCGGCTAAGCAGCCCACAGTTGCGTTTGTTCGCCCACGTCCGGGCCGAGGCCAAAGAGCCGCGGCTCGGCGTTGCCGTGTCCAAGAAAGTGGACAAGCGGGCCGTCGGCCGCAATCGCATCAAACGCATCGCCCGCGACGTTTTTCGCCGCGAACGCCACCGCCTGCCGCCCGGTGATTACGTGCTGATCGCCCAGCCTGGCGCGGCCGCGCTCGACAATCCGGCGCTGAGGACGCAGTGGCTGCAGCTGCTGGAAAAGGCGCGGTCGTTGAAGCCCACCGCCCCTGCCGGCACAATGCCTGCCTCCCCGGACGCGCGCGAGCGCCCCGCCACCGACTCCTGACCGAGACTTCCCGCCGGCCCCGGCCCTTGCGCCCGGCGCCCGCTGCCTGCCCATGAACCAGACCCGTACTTTCCTGCTGATCGCCTGGCTTGCCGTCGCTTTCCTTTTGTTCCTGGAATGGAACAAGGGGCCGGTCGCCCAGACTCCCGCCGAAAACGCGCCGGCCGCCGCGCTGCCCGAGCCGACGGCCGCCGTGCCGGACGCGGGCGCGATCCCCGACGCGGCCGCCGTGCCGGCCACGACCGCCCTGCCCAGCACCCCGGCCAGCGGCGACGCCGTGCCCGCGGCCACCGGCCAGGCGGCTGCCAGCGCCGGCCTGGTGCGCGTCCGCACCGACGTACTGGACCTGCGCGTGGACCTGCGCGGCGGCAACCTGGTCGGCGCCGAGCTGCTGCAGTACCCGGTGGACAAGGACGAGCCCGCCCGCAAGGTGCGGCTGTTCGACGGCGACCCGTCGCGCTTTTCGGTGGCGCAGTCGGGCCTGGTCGCCACCGTGGGCAACGCCCCCAACCACGAAGCCGTGTTCCGTCCCGAAGGCGGCCGCACCGATTTCCAGCTCGCCGACGGCCAGGACCGGCTCGAGGTTCCGTTGCTGTGGACGGATCCGGCGACCGGGCTGAGCGTGCGCAAGACCTGGGTGCTCGAGCGCGGCAGTTATGCCGTGACCCAGCGCGAGGACGTCCGCAACGACGGCGCGGCCGCCTGGCGTGGCTACGGCTACCAGCAGCTGCAGCGCGTGCCGCCGGTGGCGCAGTCCAAGGGCTTCGCGCTCACCAACCCCGAGGCCTACAGCTTCACCGGCGCCGCCTGGTATAGCCCGGCCGAGAAATTCGAGAAGCGCAAGTACGACGATTTCGCCGACGACGGCCCGCTCAACCTCGACGTCACCGGTGGCTGGATCGCGCTCCTGCAACACCACTTCCTGGTCGCCTGGGTGCCGTCCGAAGCCGAGCCGCAGCGCTTCTCGCTGGCGACCCTGGGCAATGGCCAGCCGCGCTACCTGGTGCGCAGCGTCGGCGCGCCCTTCGAGGTCGCGCCGGGCACCACCACCACCCGCGAGGCCACCCTGTGGGTCGGCCCGAAGCTGCAGGAACAGCTGCAGGACGTCGCCCCGGGCCTGAAGCTGACCCTGGACTACGGCATCTTCACTTTCCTTGCCCAGCCGATGTTCGACTACGTGCTCGAACCCCTGCACGACCTGACCGGCAACTGGGGCTGGGCGATCATCCTGACGGTGCTGATCATCAAGCTGGTGCTTTACCCGCTGTCGGCCAAGCAGTACCAGAGCTTCGCCAAGATGCGTGCGATCCAGCCGCGCATCGAGTCGCTCAAGGAACGCTACGGCGACGACAAGCAGAAGTTCCAGATGGCGATGATGGAGCTGTACAAGAAAGAGAAGATCAATCCGATCGGCGGCTGCCTGCCGATCCTGGTGACCATCCCCGTCTTCATCGCCTTGTACTGGATGCTGCTCGAGTCGGTGGAAATGCGCCAGGCGCCCTGGCTGGGCTGGATCCAGAACCTGACCTCGCCCGACCCGTACTTCATCCTGCCGGCGATCAACCTGGTGGTGATGTACCTCACCCAGAAGATGACGCCGACCCCGGGCATGGACCCGATGCAGAAGAAGATGATGACGGCGATGCCGCTGGTCTTCGGCGTCATGATGGCCTTCTTCCCGTCGGGCCTGGTGCTGTACTGGTGCACCAACGGCATCCTGGGCCTGGCCCAGCAGTGGGTGATCACCAAGCGCCACGGCACCAAGCCGGCGCCGGCCACCGTGGGCAAATAAGGGCCGGTTCCCGCCAGCCATGAACGCCGGAAGACACGGATAGGGCGACAACACCCCACTCCATGACCCAGCGCGACACGATTGCAGCCATAGCGACGGCGGCCGGCGCGGCCGGCGTCGGCATCGTGCGGCTCAGCGGACCCGGCTGCCGGGCGATCGGTGCGACGCTGCTGGGGCGGCCGCCGGCGCCGCGGCATGCGGCTTACCTGCGCTTTCGCGACGACCAGGGCGAAGTGATCGACGACGGCCTGATGCTGTATTTCCCCGGGCCGCAGTCCTACACCGGCGAAGACGTCCTGGAACTGCAGGGCCATGGCAGTCCGCTGCTGCTGGCCCGCTTGCTGCGACGCTGCCTGGACCTGGGCGCGCGCCATGCCCGGCCGGGTGAGTTCACCGAACGCGCCTTCCTCGAAGGCCGGCTCGACCTGGCCCAGGCCGAGGCGGTGGCCGACCTCATCAGTGCCGGCAGCGAGGCCGCGCTGCGCGCCGCCCGCCGCTCCCTCGACGGCGAGTTCTCGCGCCGGGTCGATGCCGTCGTCGAAGGCCTCGTGGCGCTGCGCGTATGGATCGAGGCCGCGCTGGACTTCCCCGAGGAAGAGGTCGACTTCCTGGCCGCCCCGGAATTGCAGCAGCGCCTGCGCGGCGTCGCCGGCGACCTCGAACGCCTGCGTGCCGATGCCGGCCGCGGCAAGCGCCTGCTCGATGGCCTGCACGTGGTGATCGTCGGCGCGCCCAATGCCGGCAAGTCCTCCCTGCTCAATGCCCTGGCCGGCGAAGAGCGCGCCATCGTCACCGACATCGCCGGCACCACCCGCGACCTGCTGCGCGAGCGTATCCAGGTCGACGGCATCGAGCTGACCCTGGTCGACACCGCCGGCCTGCGCGACGCGCCCGACCGCATCGAGCGCGAAGGCATCCGCCGGGCCCGGGCCGAACTCGAGCGCGCCGACCTGGTGCTGGCCGTGCTCGACGACCAGGTCGCCGCGCCGGCGCCGCTGGCGCTGCCCGGGCAGGTGCCGGTGCTGTGGCTGCACAACAAGGCCGACCTCAGCGGCGCCCCGGTGCACGCCGAGACCCGCCCGGATGGCGAGCACCTGTGGCTGTCGGCCCGCACCGGGGAAGGGCTGGCGCCGCTGCGCGAGCGGCTGCGCGAGGCCGCCGGCCTGGGCGAGGGCAGCGAAGGCGCCTTCAGCGCCCGCGCCCGGCACCTCGAGGCCATGGACCGGGCCGCCGGCTTGCTGGCCCAGGCGGCCCGGCAGCTGCAAGGGGGCGCCGGCGAACTGGCTGCCGAGGAACTGCGCGGCGCCCAGGCGGCGCTGGGTGAAATCACCGGGCAGGTGGACGCGGACGCCCTGCTGGGGCGGATATTCTCGAGCTTCTGCATCGGCAAATGAGACGCCGGGGCCACGCCCCGGAACCCGAACCGTGACGCGAATCCCAGCCCATAACGATTTCGCCTTGACAAACCGGCCAAACTCTTATGTGCTGAACGTCATGGTTTGTTAACTTTTCAGGGGAAAACCTAATGACCGCGTCCACGCTCACCTCCTCCCGCGCCCTGCGCTGGGGTATTGCCCTGGCCCTTGGCCTGAGCCTCGCCGCCTGTTCCAAGGACGAGGCCGAGCCGGATGCCGCCAAGGGCAAGGCGCCCGCCGCGGCCCAGCCCGCCGGCCCCAGCGCCGAGGAAGTGGCCGCCCAGGAAGCCCAGCAGGCCGCCGAAGCCGCCCTGGCCAGCCTCAGCGAAGAAGAACTGCGCAGCCGCGGCTCCCAGGCCCTTCGCGAACAGCGCCTCTACGCGCCGGCCGGCGACAACGCGATGGAGTACTACCTGACCCTGCGCGAGAAGACCGGAACGCCCGACGCGTCCGCGGAGAGCGCCCTGATCGACCTGATGCCCTACGCGATCATCGCCGCCGAGCAGGCCATCGGCCGCGAGGACTTCGTGGAAGCCGAGCGCCTGCGCGCCCTGATCGAGCGCACCGACGCCCAGACCCCGGCGCTGCCGCGCATCAAGGACTCCATCGCCAAGGGTCGCGCCGGCGTCGCCGAGCGTGCCGAACAGGAAGCCGAGCGCGAAGCCCAGCGCGAACGCGACGCCCAGCTGGCCGCCCAGCGGGCCGCTGACGAAGCCGCCGCTGCCGCCGCTGCCGCTGCCGCTGCGGCCGCCCAGCCGACGCCGGCACCAGAGCCGGCCACCCC
>NZ_AVCJ01000022.1 GCF_000743535.1 Arenimonas donghaensis DSM 18148 = HO3-R19 | reverse complement strand
CCACGCTGGCGCGGTCGCCCGCCAGCGTCGCGAGCCTGGCGGCGAAGGCCGCGGCATCGGCCGGCAGCAGCCAGCCGGCGCCGTTGGCGCGCACCCGTGCCGCTGGCGCGCCTAGTCCGGCGCACAGCACGGGCAGGCCCAGGGCCCACATTTCCGACAGCGTGTAGGACCAGGTCTCCGGCACGGTGGACGGCAGCAGGGCGATGTCCGGCGCCAGCGCGGCGACCCAGCGCGGCAGCGCGTCGCGGCGGTAGTCGTGCTTGATATGCACGCCGCGGCGACCGCGGTAGCGCTCGCCCAGCGGTCCGGTGCCCAGCAGCACGAGTTCGACCTGGTCGGGCAGCTGGTCAACCAGGCGATCGAGCAGTTCACTGCCCTTGGCGCCGTTGACGCGCCCGGGCACCAGCACGCGTAGCGGCGCCTGGTCGCCACGGCGCAGGGCCTGCGGCGCGGGCGCCGGGTCGGGCCAGGGGGCCAGGCCGTGTTCGATCACGCGCCAGGGACGGTCGGCGAAGGCCGGTGCCAAGGCACGGGCACGGTCGCGGGCGAATTCGCTGGGCGCCACCAACGTCACGTCGTGGGCCGCCAGGGCATCGAACAGGGACTGTCGCAGCGCCCACCACTGGCCGGCGTCGCGGGTCGGGAACAGCGGCTTCGCATCCGACTGGCCGAGCATCCGCGCCAGCGTGTCCTGGTCGAAGGGCGCTTGCGCCGGGTCGCGGGCGTCGTGCAGCAGCGGCCAGGCCGGGAACAGGTCGTGTGCACACAGCGCGGTCGGCAGCCCGGTACGCAGCACGTCGAGCGAATGCCCGACCAGGGACGACACCAGCACCGCGCCGATGCTCCACTGCTCGCGCAGTGCCGTCATCACGGCCTCGACTTCGGCCGAGGCGGGAACGCAGTCGGGAATCGGTGCCGCCAGCGTCCAGCTTTGCAAAGGCGGCGCGTCCAGGTCGGCGTGCAGGCACAGGCGCCGGCCAAAGGGCGGAAGGTCGTGGTCGCCGCGCGCCACCAGCACCAGGTGCTCGCGCGAGCGGTCGGCCTGCATCAGGTCGCGCACAAAACGCTCGGCGCCGCCGCCCCAGGCATGCAGGACATGCAGCAGCACCGGCCGCCCTGGCCGCAGCCGGCGGCCGCCGGCGGCGAGGCGCGCCTGCAGCGCGCGCACCGGGGCAGGGGCCTCGCCATCGACGGCGGCGGCCGCGCCGACCTGTAGGCAGGCAAGCAGGCCACGGCGGCCGGGGGCCGGCGAATCCGGGCTGTCCAGGCCGCGGCTGGAATCACCACGCCACAGCGAACACTCCGCCGAATAGCCGTCCCAGGCGAAAGCCAGGTGTTCGCCAAAGGTCCAGGCAGCGGCGTCCGCGTCGTCGCCGAGCGGCCAGCGACCGTCGAGCGGCGACAGCACGTCCCAGTCACCGTCACGCCACGCCGCCAACAGGCGCCGGCTCGCCGCTTCGTCCAGGTCCACACCCTCGCGCAGCAGCAGCACGTCCCGCCCCGGGTGCGCCGCGCGCGCACGCGCCAGCGCCAGGGCCGGCGAGTCGACCCAGCGGCAAGTGACCGGCTGGTGGATGGCGTCCATGCGAAGCGTTCAGTCTCGGGTGGGGGCAGGGCGGCGGCGGCCTGCTAGACTCGCCGCACCCCGGGATTATCCATGTCCGTGCCCCGAAACGCCTCCCCCAAATCCCCAGCCCCGTCTTCCGTCCGCCGCCGCTGGCGCACCTGGCTCTTCCGCGGTGCCCTGCTGGCGCTGGGTCTGGCCGTGGGCGTGGGCGTGCCGCTGTTCTATGTGCTCGACAAACGCGTCCGCGCCGAGTTCGAGGCCCTGGTCTGGCAAGTGCCGACCCGCGTCTACGCCCGGCCGCTGGCGCTGGCGCCGGGCACGCGCCTGGACGCCGACACCCTGCTGCTCGAACTTTCGGCCGCCGGGTATCGCGAGGACACCGGCGACCTGCCCGGCACCTGGGCGCGTGACGGCAAACGTTTCCACATCGGCACCCGTGCGTTCACCGACCTCGACGGACCCGTGCCGGCGCGACGGATCACGGTGGTGGTCGAAGGCGGGCGCGTGGCGGCGGTCACCGACCGCAAGACCGGCAAGCCCCTCGACGACGCCCGCCTGGACCCGGCGCGCATCGCCACGATCTACGGCGACGTCCAGGAAGAGCGCCGGCTGGTGCAGCTCCGGGACGTGCCTTCGCTGCTGGTCACCGGCCTGCAGGCGGTCGAAGACCGCAACTTCAAACACCATCATGGCATCGACCCCTGGGGCATCCTGCGCGCGGCCTGGGTGAACGCCCGCGAGGGCGAGATCGAGCAGGGCGCCAGCACGCTGACCCAGCAGCTGGTGCGCAACCTGTTCCTCAGCCGGGAAGTGGCCTGGACCCGGAAGATCAAGGAAGCCAGCTACTCGGTCATCATCGAGGCGCGCTACGACAAGGAACGCATCCTCGAGGCCTATTTCAACGAGGTCTACCTGGGCCAGCACGGCAGCCAGTCGATCCACGGCATCGCCGCGGGCGCCGAGTTCTGGTTCGGCCGCGACCTCTCGACCCTGCGCACCCAGGACATGGCGCTGCTGGTGGGCATGATCCAGGGTCCGTCGCTCTACGATCCGCGGCGCAAGCCCGAAGCCGCCAAGAAGCGCCGCGACCTGGTGCTGGCGGTCTGGCGCGACGTCGGCCTGGTCAGTGCCGCCGAAGCCGAAAAGGCCATGGCGGCGCCGCTGGGCGTGAGCGCGCGGCCCGGCGTGGCATCCAACCGCAACCCGGCCTTCATGGACCTGGTGCGCCGGCAGCTGGCGCGCGACTACCCGGCCGACGCCCTGCGCGGTGCCGGCCTGGTGGTGGTGACCACGCTCTCGCCCTCGGCCCAGCTGCGCGCCGAACGCGCCGTCAGCGGCACCCTCGACAAGGTCCAGAAGAAGGACGGCCCGGCGCTGCAGGCCGGCCTCGTGCTGACCGACACCCACAGCGGCGAAGTGCTGGCGATGGTGGGCAACCGCGACACCGACCAGCCGGGCTTCAACCGGGCGCTCGAGGCGCAGCGGCCGGTCGGCTCGCTGCTCAAGCCGCTGGTTTACCTGCTGGCCCTGGCCCAACCGGATCGCTGGTCGCTGGCGACGCCGGTGGACGACACGCCGGTGGACCTGGTGCTGCCCAACGGCAAGCGCTGGAATCCCGAGAATTCCGACGGCGTCAGCCACGGCCGGGTCAGCCTGGCCGATGCGCTCAAACATTCCTACAACCAGGCGACGGTGCGCGTGGGCATGGACGTGGGGCCCGAGCGCCTGGCCGAGTTGCTCAAGGTGCTGGCCGGCCTGCGCGCGCAGCCCAATCCTTCGCTGATCCTGGGTTCGGTCGACCTCAGCCCCTTCGCGATGGCACAGGTCTACCAGTTCCTGGCCTCCGGCGGCGAGATCCAGCCGCTGCGCGCCGTGCGCGGCGTTCTCGATGAAAAGGGCCAGGCGGTGAGCCGCTACGACTTCAAGGCCGCACCCGCCCAGGAAGGCGACGCCATCGCCGCTCGCCTGGTGACGCTCGCCCTGCAGGACACCGTGACCGGCGGTACCGCGCGCCAGCTGGTGGCCGACGGCCTGGGCCACCTGCGCCCCGCCGGCAAGACCGGCACCAGCAACGACAGCCGCGACAGCTGGTTCGCCGGTTATACGGGTAGTCACCTGGCGGTGGTCTGGGTCGGGAACGACCGCAACGAACCCACTGGCCTTTACGGGTCCACGGGTGCCATGCGGGTGTGGTCGTCGCTGTTCGCCGGCCTGCCCAGCGCGCCGCTGGACGTGGGCATGCAGGGCCTGGACTGGGGCTGGGTGGACGACGACGTGTTCGCGACCACCGAACAGGACTGCGACGGTGCCCGCCGCTACGCGTTCGTCGCCGGCTACCTGCCGCCCGAGCACGTGAGCTGCCGGCGCGACAGCTGGCTGGACTGGTTCCGCCTGGGCGGCGACGATCGCCGTGAGCGGCGCGAAGGCCGCAACGACCGTGACAGAAGGATTGACTGACGTGATCGCCCGCCTTACCCGCCTCGGCCTGCTGGCCCCGGTGCTGCTGCTCGCCGCCTGCGCCTCGTCGCCTGCGGGACAGGCCACGCCGACCAGCGCTTCCGCCGACACCACGCCGTCTGCCCGGGCCACGCCGGCCGAACTGGTCGCGCAGGTGCGCGCCGCCGGGGAAAACGGCCTCGAACTGGAAGTCCAGCCGCTGCGCGATCCGCAGGTCGACGACCTGCGCGCCCGCGCGCGCGAGCTGGAGGACGCCGGCAAGCCCAAGGCGGCTTTCGAGGCCCTGGCGCAAGCCCTGGAGATCAGCCCGGAAGACCCGGAGCTGCTGCAATGGCAGGCCGAACTGTCGCTGCTGCGCCGGAGCTGGGAGCAGGCTGAGTTGCTGGCCGCCAAATCCTACGAAGTCGGGCCGAAGCTCGGTGGGTTGTGCCGTCGCAACTGGGCAACGATCGGCCACGCCCGCGACATGCGCGGCGCCGACGAGGCCGCCGAAGTGGCCCACCGCCAGGGCGAGTCCTGCATCGTGGCGCCGCCGGTCCGCATGTAAGTGGGCGACCTGGCCGAACGCACGCTGGCGGCACTGGCGCCGGACGGGCCGCTGGCGTCGGGGCTGGAGGGTTTCGTGCCGCGTGCGGCGCAGAACCAGCTGGCCGAATCGGTCGCCAACGCCATCGACGACCGCGCCACCCTGGTGGCCGAGGCCGGCACCGGCACCGGCAAGACCTACGCCTACCTGGTGCCGGCGCTGCTGTCGGGCCAGCGGGTGATCCTGTCCACCGGCACCCGCGCGCTGCAGGACCAGCTTTACCACCGCGACCTCCCGCGCGTTCGCGAGGCGCTGGGCGCCGGCCTGAAGACCGCCTTGCTCAAGGGCCGCGCCAACTACCTGTGCCTGTACCGCCTGGAACAGGCCAAGGGTGAAAAATTCCAGTCGCGCGAGGTGGTCGCCCACTTCCAGCGGGTGGTTGCCTGGGCTGGCCGCACGATGCGCGGCGACCTGGCCGAACTGGCCGACCTGCCCGAAGACTCGCCGCTGTGGCCGCAGGTCACCTCCACCGCCGACAACTGCCTGGGCAGCGAATGCCCGTTCTGGGACGAGTGCCACGTGGCCAGGGCACGCCAGCAGGCGCAGGCCGCCGACCTGGTGGTGGTCAACCACCACCTGCTGCTGGCCGACCTGGCGATCAAACAGGAAGGCTTCGGTGAAATCCTGCCCGGTGCCTCCGCCTTCGTGCTCGACGAAGCGCACCAGCTGCCGGAGCTGGCGGCGCAGTTTTTCGGTGAAGGCCTGTCCGCACGGCAGCTGCTCGACCTGGCGCGTGACTGCCTGGCCGAGTGCAAGAACGTCACCGCCTCGCTGGCCACGGTGATGGGGCCGGCGCGCGCGGTCGAGCAGGCCATGCGCGACCTGCGCCTGGCCTTGGACCGGCTGCCCCAGCGCGGCCCGCAGGCGCGCCTGCTCGAACAGTCCGGGGCGCCCGAGGCCTTGCAGCACCTGCAGCAAACACTCGGTGACCTGCAAACGGCATTGGGCCCGCTGTCGGAAGCCTCGCCCGGTTTCGCCGCCTGCGGCGACCGCACCGCCGAACTGCGCCGCCGGCTCGCCGCGTGGCTGCAGGGGACAGATGCATTTTCCTCCGGTGGTTCGCCTGACACCGACGACTGCGCAGAGGAAAACGCACCTGTCCCCGACGACGACGCCCATTTCTCGGTGAAATGGTACGAACTGACCCAGCGCGGTTTCACCCTCCAGCGCACACCGCTCGACGTTTCCGGGCCGTTGCGCGAGTACCGTGAAAAAAGCCGGGCGGCCTGGATCTTCACCTCGGCGACGATGGCGGTGGACGGCCACTTCGCCCACCTGGGCCGGCGTTTGGGCCTGGACGAACCACGCGAACTGCTGCAGCCCAGCCCGTTCGACTGGCCGAAGCAGGCGCTTTGTTACCTGCCGCCGATGATGCCCGAACCGCGCAGCCCCGATTACGTCGGGGCCGTCATCGATGCCGCCTGGCCGGTGCTGGAAGCGTCGAAGGGGCGCGCCTTCCTGCTCTTCACCTCGCATCGCGCCCTGCGCGAGGCCGCCGAGGAGCTGCGCGACGCGCCCTGGCCGCTGTTCGTGCAGGGCACCGCGCCGCGCAGCGTGCTGCTCGAACAGTTCCGTGCCTCCGGCAACGGCGTGCTGCTGGGCGCCGCCAGTTTCTGGGAAGGCGTGGACGTGGCCGGCGAAGCGCTCAGCGTGGTGGTCATCGACCGCCTGCCTTTCGCCGCACCCGACGACCCGGTGCTCGAGGCGCGCCTGGAAGCCGTGCGTCGCCGCGGCGGCAATCCCTTCCGCGACGAGCAGCTGCCGCAGGCGGTGATCGCGCTCAAGCAGGGCGTCGGGCGTTTGATCCGCAGCGACCAGGACCGCGGCGTGCTGGTGCTGTGCGACCCGCGCCTGCTCGGCAAACCCTATGGCCGCAGTTTTCTGGCCAGCCTGCCGCCGTTCCCGCGCACCCGCGACGTCGGCGACGTGCAGCGCTTCTTCGAAACGCCTGAAATGGCCGCGCTTGCCGCAGAATCGGCCTCATGAACCTCCTGGCCATCGAAACCAGCACCGAAGCCTGCTCGGTCGCCGTCTACGCCGACGGCCGCCTGTTCGAGCGCCACGAACTGGCGCCGCGCCGGCACACCCAGCTGGTGCTGCCCTGGGCCGAAGCGCTGCTGGCCGAAGCCGGCCTGGCCCGGTCGCAGCTCGACGCGATCGCGGTCGGTCGCGGCCCCGGCGCGTTCACCGGCGTGCGCCTGGCGATCGCCATCACCCAGGGCCTGGCACTGGCGCTGGACCGTCCGGTGCTGCCGGTGTCCACGCTGGCAGTACTGGCGATGCAGGGACAGGGCGACGACATCCTGGCCGCCATCGATGCGCGCATGGGCGAGGTGTATGCCGGAAACTTCCGGCGCGACGACGATGGCCTGGTCGAGGCGGTCGGCGACGAACGTGTCTGCGCCCCCGCGGCGGTGGCGCTGCCGGCATCGGCGGTGCACGGCGTCGGCACCGGATTCGGCGCGGAAGCCGGCGCCCTGGTGCACCGCCTTGGCGACCAACTCACCGGTTTCGACGCCGGCGCGCTGCCGCGCGCCGCGCACCTGGCCGTGCTTGCCGCCCGTGCGTTCGCCCGTGGCCAGGCCATTGCGCCCGATGCGCTGGAACCGGCCTACCTGCGCGACAAGGTCGCGCTCACGCTCGCCGAACAGGGCAAGCCGACGCCGCGCTGACGCTACAGCAGCACCAGCGTCGCCAAACCCAGGAACGAGAAGAAGCCCATCACGTCGGTCACCGTGGTCAGCACCACGCCGCCGGCCAGGGCCGGGTCGATGCGCAGGCGGCGCAGCAGCAGCGGCACGCCGACGCCGGCCAGCGCGGCGGTGACCAGGTTGATCACCATCGCCGCGGCGATCACCCCGCCCAGCGGCCAGTCGCCGAACCACAGCGCGGCCACGCAGCCGACCACGACCGCCCAGGCCAGGCCATTGAGCAAGCCGACCATGACTTCCTTGTTCAGCAGGGCGCCGACGTTGCCCATGCCGACCTGGCCCAGGGCCATGCCGCGCACCATCAGCGTCAGCGTCTGGGTGCCGGCGACGCCGCCCATGCTGGCGACGATCGGCATCAGCACCGCCAGCGCCACCAGGCGCTCGATGGTGCCTTCGAAGCGGCCGATCACCCAGGAGGCCAGGAAGGCGGTCAGCAGGTTGATGCCCAGCCACACCGCGCGCCGGCGCGCCGCGCGCGGCACCGGGCTGAACATGTCCTCGTCCTCGTCCAGGCCGGCGGCGCTGAGCGCCTGGTGCGCGGCATGGTCGCGGATGATGTCGACGACGTCGTCGATGGTGATGCGGCCGAGCAGGATGTTGTTGTTGTCCACCACCGGCGCGGATATCCAGTCGTGGTCGGAAAACTGGCTGGCGACGTCGTTGGCCGAGGTATCGACCGGGATCGCCGGCTGCTCGTCGTTGAACAGTTCGTTGATCGGCGTGCTGGCGTCGTGGGTCAGCAGCGACGCCACGGACACGCGGCCCAGGTACTGGTGGCGGCGGCTGACCACGAACAGGTGGTCGGTGTGCTCGGGGATCTCGCCGCGCAGGCGCAGGTAGCGCAGCACCACGTCCACGGTGACGTCCGTGCGCACCGTGATCACATCCGGGTTCATCAGGCGGCCGGCGCTGTCCTCGTCGTAGGACAGGACCTGTTCGAGCCGCTCCCGGTTTTCGCGGTCCATCGACTTCAGGACTTCCTCGATGACCGTGTCGGGAAGGTCCTCGGCCAGTTCGGCCAGGTCGTCGATGTCGAGGTCTTCGACCGCGGCGACGATTTCGTCGGTGTCCATTTCCGCCAGCAGGCTTTCGCGCACGTCGTCGCCGACGTGCACCAGCACCTCGCCGTCGTCCTCGGGATCGACCAGGCCCCAGACGATGTTGCGCTTGGCCGGCGGCAGCGACTCGAGCAGGTTGCCGATCTCGGCCGGCGACAGCGTGTTCACCAGCCGCCGCACCGGGCCCAGGCGACCCGAGTCGAGCGCGTCCGACAGCAGCCTGAGCTGCCGGGCGGTCTTGTCGTGGTGCGCGGCGTCGGCCATCGGGGGGCTCCGGGGAAGGCCCGCACATTATGACGGGAACTAACACCTTGTAGGAGCGCCTTCAGGCGCGAATCTCTTCCTGGCCACGGGCAAAGTCAAAACATTCGCGCCTGAAGGCGCTCCTACAGCGGGGCGATCAGCAGCGGGCGAGCCAGCGCTCGATCGCGGCGCGGTCGTGGCAGCGCAGCAGGGTGCTGGCGCGGCGGCGCAGGCTGGCATGGTCGGATTCGCGCACGGCCTTGCGTACTTCCAGCAGGGTGGAGGGGTGCAGGCTGAAGTCGCGCAGGCCCAGGGCCAGCAGCAGCGGGACATTGCTGGCTTCGCCGGCCATTTCGCCGCAGACCGCCACCGGGATGCCGTTGCGGCGACCGAAGGCGAAGATTTCCGCCAGCAGGCGCAGCACCGACGGATGCCGGGGCGAATACAGCTCGGCCAGCGACTCGTGGTTGCGGTCGGTCGCCAGCAGGTATTGCACCAGGTCGTTGGTGCCGACCGAGACGAAGTCCACCAGGTCGACGATGTCGCCCAGCCCCAGCGCCGCGGCCGGCACTTCGATCATCGCGCCGAGTTCGGCGACCGGCCCGACCTGCTGGCCGTCCTCGAGCAGCGAGCTGCGGGCGCGGTCGAGCACGTCGCAGACCTTCAGCATTTCCTCGCGGCTGCTGATCATCGGCACCAGGATGCGCACCGGGCCGTAGGCGCTGGCGCGCAGGATGGCGCGCAGCTGGGTCAGGAACAGGTCCGGGTGCGCCAGCGACAGGCGCACGCCGCGCAGGCCAAGGGCCGGGTTGGGCTCGCTGCGCAGGGCCAGGCCCGTGCGGTCGGCCTTGTCGGCGCCCAGGTCCAGGGTGCGGATGGTCGCTACGCGGCCGGCCATGCCCAGCACCAGGTCGCGGTAGGCGAGAAACTGTTCCTCCTCGGTGGGCAGCTCCTTGCGCTGCAGGAACAGGAACTCGGTGCGATACAGGCCGACGCCGTCGGCGCCCAGTGCATGCGCCTCGGCCACGTCTTCGCGTGATTCGGCGTTGGCGTAGAGCCGGATGTCGACGCCGTCGGTGGTGCGCGTGGGCTGGCGCTTGAGCCGGGCCAGCTGGCTGCGCTCGCGGCTGACCTGGGCCTGGCGGGCATGGTAGTGGGCCAGGTCGTCGGCACCGGGCTCGAGCACCAGTTCGCCCTGGCTGGCGTCGAGCATCAGGGCGTCGCCGTCGTTGGCATGGGCGAGCAGCTCGGGCACGTTCACCAGCAGCGGCAGGTGCAGGCTGCGGGCCAGGATGGCGCTGTGCGACAGGGGGCTGCCGGTGGCCGTGGCCACGGCCACCACGCCGCGTGCCTGCCAGCTGGCGAGCTCGGCCGGGGCCACGGCTTCACAGACCAGGATTTCGCCGGCCAGGCCTTCGACGGCATCGTCGCCGCGCCGGTGCAGGGCGGCGTGGATGCGGCCGACCACGTGGTCGAGGTCTTCGCGGCGGCTGCGGAAATACTCGTCGTCCATGTCCTCGAACACCGAGGCCAGGCGGTCGCGCTGGAGCTTGAGGGCGTAATCGGCGCCGTAGCGGCCGGTGCGCACCAGGTCGTCCAGGCCCTGCAGCAGCTCCGGGTCGTCCAGGATCATGGCGTGCAGGTCGATGAACTCGCCCACCTCCTGCGCCAGCGCCCCGTGCAGGCGGTCCCGGAGCACCCGAAGTTCGGCGCGGGTGGCGTCCAGGGCGTCGTGGAGGCGGGCCAGTTCGGCATCGACCTCATCGGCGCCGATGCGGGTCTCCTCAACCACCAGGGCCTGGGGATGCAGCACCCGGGCGCGGCCCAGGGCCAGGCCGCGCGAGGCGGTGACGCCGCGCAGCCGGCGTCGCATCAGCCTTCCTCGTCGAAACCGCGCTCGAACAGCGCGGCGGCCGCGGCCAGGGCTTCGGCTTCGTCGTCCCCCTCCACCCGCATCACCAGGGTGGCCCCGGGCGCGGCGGCAAGCAGCAGCACGCCCATGATGGACTTGGCGTTCACTTCGCGGCCGCGGCCGAGCAGGGTGGCCTGGCAGCGGAAGCCCGAAAGCAGTTGCACCAGCTTGGCCGCCGCCCTGGCGTGCAGGCCGAGTTTGTTGGTCACCTGCAGTTCGCGCTCAAGCATCGTCCACCACCACTCCGTTGCGGGCACCGGCGGCGGCCGTGCGCGTGAGTTCTTCGAGGTCCTGTTCCGGGTAATTCTGCACCCGCAGCAGCATCGGCAGGCACAGGCCGCTGACCCGGTGGGCGGGCGTGCCCAGGTGCACCAGTTTTTCCGCCAGGCGGGCCGGGCTGGCACCGTAAAGGTCGGTCAACAGCAGCACGCCGTCGCCGGCATCGACCTTGCGCAGGCTGGCACTGGCCGCGGCCAGCTGGCCATCGGGCTCGGCGTCCCAAGGCAATTCGAACGCTTCGGTGGCCAGTGGCAGGCTGCCCAGAAGGCCGCGTGCCGCCGCCAGCACGGCGCTGCCGACCCCGGGATGGCTTAGCAGGAGGATGCCGACGGACATGGCCTTAACTTAGCAGAGGGCCGCCCTTCACGCCGGCTGCACGGACCCGTGAATGCGACTTAAGGTCCATGACAAGCCCATCCCATGCGGCTATGCTCCGGGTTCAGACCGCATGGTGGCGGTCAAAATTGGGGAATCCTGTAATGATGAAGTTCAAGCTTTCGCATGCCGTGGCCTTGGCGGCCGGCGGCCTGCTCTGGGCCGGCAATGCCTCGGCGCAGTACGCGCCGGTGGGCGTCCAGCAGAACGTACCCGAAGCCACGGTCACCGCCGGCGGCTGGACCGTCTGCTACTCGGGCACGTTCGCCGAGTCCGGCACGCCGATCGCCACCATCCTGGCCAACTGCGACCAGGCCAACATCATGTATGCCTGCCGTCTGGTCGGCGACCCGAATTACAGCGTTCTCGCGCAGGCCCCGCGCGCAGATGTGTTCACTGATACCGGAACCGGCAACGTCACGACGTCTTCCAATGGCGTCGAGTGGTATTTCAACGCGAGCTATTCGTTTGGCTTCGCGCCGGGCGGTGAGGCGGTGACCCGCGGCTCGTGTGACACCACCAACACGGGCAACAACGATCGTATCTGTGTCCACACGTTCGCCGGCAACACCAATCCCGGCTGGCGTTGCGGCAACAACATCACGGGCTCGGCCGGTGTCGAGCGCGTCATCCTTGAGTCGACCCTCGTTCCGGTCGTCAGCCCCGGCATCGCCTTGGGCAACCCGGCGACCACTAGTCCGGTGCTTGTCGCCGAGGAACTGATCATTCCGCCGGCGCGGACCCTCACCAACACCGGTGACCTGAACATATCGACGGAAGTCAGCTACTCGTTTTCGCCGGGTGAAGTGCGCTACGCCCGCCTGCATTGCCCGGGCATCGAGCTCGACTCAAGTTCGGTCGTTACCTATGGTGGCGATCCGTCGAACCTGATCGGCGCGGTCAATACCACGCCCGATGGCGCGATCTACTTCTCGATCACCGCGGGCGCCACCCCGGTGGTGGCCACCGACACGCTGATCGTGGATGGCGACCGCACCATCGAGATCGAACAGGCCATCGACTGCACCTACGGCCTGTACGACTTCCCGTCGCAGGCGC
>NZ_AVCJ01000021.1 GCF_000743535.1 Arenimonas donghaensis DSM 18148 = HO3-R19 | reverse complement strand
CCTCCGGTCGCCTCGTACAGCCTCGCGAAACCAAGGTCCCGAAGCCCGGGGAAAAAGCCTCGCGCCTGAAGGCGCTCCTACAGGTAGTCGACTGCGGTGATGATGTAGCGCGCCGGGCCGGCCGGCAGCACTACTTCGACTTCATCGTCGACGCGCTTTCGAAGCAGCGCGCGCGCCAGGGGTGAGTCCACGCTGATCAGGCCGGTTTTCGCGTCGGTCTCGTCGGGGCCGACGATGCGGTAGCGCCGGGTTTCGCCCGAGGCCGCGTCCTCGAGTTCGATCCAGGCGCCAAAAAACACCGCCGCCGGATCCGACGGCTTGCCTTCGGCCACCTTCAGTACTTCCAGGCGCTTGCTCAGGTAGCGAACGCGCCGGTCGATCTCGCCCAGCTGTTTCTTGCGATAGGTGTATTCCGCGTTTTCGCTGCGGTCGCCCTCGGCCGCGGCGGCGGCCAGGGCCTTGACCACTTCAGGCCGCCGCACGCGCCAGAGATCGTCGAGCTCGGCGCGCAGGCGGTCGAAACCGGCGCGGGTAATGATCGCCGTGGATTTTTCGCCCGGCGGCCGCCAGCGCGACACGGCTCAGCCCGCGACCGGCGCCGCCTGGATGTAGATCAGCGGCGAATCCGGGCCGATCGGCAGCTCCAGCCAGATCCAGATGCCGAACATCACGCTCCAGCCGGCCAGGAAGACCATCGAGTACGGCAGCATCGTCGCCACCAGGGTGCCGATGCCGGCCTTGGGTTCGTAACGCTGGAAGAAGGCGATGATCAGGGCGAAGTAGCTCATCATCGGCGAGATGATGTTGGTCACGCTGTCGCCGACGCGGTAGGCCACCTGGGTCATTTCGGGCGAGTAGCCCAGCAGCATGAACATCGGGATGAACACCGGCGCCATCAGCGCCCACTTGGCCGAGGCCGAACCCATGAACAGGTTCACCACGGCGGTGAGCAGGATGAAACAAATGAACAGCGGGATGGTCGGCAGGCCGAGCGCCTTGAGGAAGTCGGCGCCTTCGACCGCGAACACCAGGCCCAGCTGCGTCCAGTTGAAAAAGGCCACGAACTGCGCCGCGAAGAACACCAGCACCAGGTAGCCGCCCAGCGTGCTCATGCTGGCCGCCATGCCCTGGATGACGTCGCTGTCGGACTTGATGGTGCCGGCGCCCACGCCGAAGGCGATGCCGGCGATCACGCCATACAGGAAGATGATCACGACGACGCCGCTGAGGAAGGGCGAGCGCAGCAGGTCGCCGGTCTGGGCGTCGCGCAGGAAGCCGGCGCCGGGCATCATGCCCTGGGGCAGGGCGGACCAGACCAGCAGCAGGGTGAACAGCGTCACCGCGATGCCGGCGTAGGCCATGCCGCGCAGTTCGGCGGGGCTCAGGCGCTGGGAATCGGGCTCGACGTCGTCGGCGGTCCTGACGACCTGGGTCGGCGCGTTGGGAAAGCGCGGCGCGACGATCTTTTCGGTGACGAACCAGCCCAGCAGGGTGATCACCGGCGTCGAGGCGATCATGAAGTACCAGTTCGCCAGCGGGCTGACCGTGTAGTTCGGGTCGACGATGCGCGCGGCTTCCTGGGACAGGCCCGAGAGCAGCGGGTCGATGGTGCCGATCAGCAGGTTGGCCGAATAACCGCCGGACACGCCGGCGAAGACGGCCGCCATGCCCAGGATGGGGTGCCGGTTGGCCGAGAGGAAGATCAGCGCGCCCAGCGGCACCAGCAGCACGTAGCCGATTTCGCTGGCCATGTTCGACATCACGCCGGCGAACACCAGGACCGGGGTCAGCAGGAACTTCGGGGCCGCCAGCACCAGCATGCGCAGCGAGGCGCCGATCAGGCCGCTGTGTTCGGCCACGCCGATGCCGATCAGCGCGACCAGCACCACGCCCAGCGGGGCGAAGCCGGTGAAGTTGGTGACCGCGCCGGTGAGCATGCGGTGCAGGCCCTCGATGCTCATCAGGTTCACCGGCGTGACGATCTCGCCGGTGGACGGGTGCGTCACGCTCATGCCCGACATCGAGGCGATCCAGGACATCACCACCACGCCCAGGGCCAGCAGCGCGAACAGGGTTGCGGGATGGGGCAGGGCATTGCCGCCGCGTTCGACGATGGTCAGGAAGCGGTCCATCAGGCTGCGCTTCTTGGTCATGGGATCGGCCATTGAATTCTCCGGGAAACCTGGGGTTGGCCGCGGGCGGCGGCACGAAGCGCCCGACTATAACCGAGCCCGGGCAGAACCGGCCCGGGACGTGGATAATCGGGACGTCCGGACGAGGGGAAATCCATGACGCTGTTCCTGGGGATCGTAGGCCTGGTGTTGGTGCTCTGGGCCGTGTTCACGTTCAACCGGCTGGTGCGCCTGCGCAACCAGGTCCGGGCCGGCTGGAGCGATATTGATGTCCAGCTGATGCGCCGCCACGACCTGGTGCCTCGATTGGTCGAGGCCGTGAAGGCCTACGCCGGCCACGAAAAGGCGGTGCTGGAGAACGTCACCGAGCTGCGCGCCCAGGCGATGCAGACCTCGTCGCCGGCGCGGCTGGCGGGCATCGAGCGCGAACTCGAGGCCGGCCTGGGCCGGCTGGTGCTGCTCAACGAGGCCTATCCCGACCTCAAGGCCAGCGAGAACTTCCTGAAGCTGCAGCGCGACCTGGTGGATGTCGAGGACCACCTGCAGTACGCCCGGCGCTTCTACAACGGCGCCGTGCGGGCGAACAACGACGCCGTTCAGCGGTTCCCGGACCTGGTGGTCGCCCGTTCCTTCGGCTTTGGCGAGTCGGAGTTCTTCGAAGCCGACGACGGCTCGCGCGCGGCCCCGCGGGTGGCCGCGTGAAGCGCCTGCTCGCGGTCGCTGCCAGCCTGCTGCTGGCCCTCGCCGCCGCGCCGGCGACGGCGCAGGAGCGCATCCAGGCCTACCACGCCGACATCACCGTGCTGCCCGACGGCAGCATGGAGGTGACCGAGAACATCACCGTGCGCGCCCTGGGCAACCGGATACGGCGCGGCATCTATCGTGATTTCCCGACCCGCTACAAGGACCGCCATGGCAACCGCTACGTGGTGGATTTCGAAGTGCTCGAAGTCAGGCGCGACGGCCAGCCCGAACCCTGGTTCACCGAGAAGCGTCCCAACGGCGTGCGGGTGAACACGGGCAACGACGACTTCCTGCCCGTGCCCGCGGACATCCGTTTTTCCATCCGCTACCGCACCAGTCGCCAGCTCGGCTTCTTCGACGAGCACGACGAGCTGTACTGGAACGTCACCGGCCTGGGTTGGGACTTCGTCATCGAAAAGGCCAGTGCCCGGGTGACGCTGCCGGCACCGGTGCCGGCCGACGCGCTGCGGCTCGATGCCTATACCGGCCCGCAGGGCTCCAGGCAGGGCGACTACCGCGCCCGGGTGCCCGGGCCCGGCGTCGCGGAGTTCGAGGCCTTGGGTCCGCTGGGATCCTACGAAGGCCTGACCGTCGTCGTCGGTTTCCCCAAGGGCCTGGTGGTCGAACCCTCGCGGGCCCAGCGTTTGGGCTGGCTGCTGCGCGACAACGGCGGCGTGCTGGTGGCGCTGGCGGGCTTGCTGGTATTGCTGCCCTGGTACCTGCTCAGCTGGCACCGGGTCGGCCGCGACCCGGCCCCGGGCTCGATCTTCCCGCGCTATGAATCGCCCGAGGGGTTTTCCCCGGGCGAGTTGCGCTACCTGTGGAAGCAGGCCTACACCGACCGCTGCTTCGCCGCCGACATCGTCGACCTGGCCGTGCACGGCCACGTAGTGGTGCACCAGGAGGGCAAGAAGGACTGGGTGCTCGAACGGTTGGCAAACCAGGCGCCGGCGCCCTCCGAGGGCCAGCGCGTGCTCATGGAGAAGCTGTTTTCCGAAGGCGAACGGGTCGAGCTCAAGAACACCAACGCCTCGGTCATCGGCGGCGCCCGGATGAAGCACATGGTGGCGCTGCACAAGCGCATGCACCCGACCTACTTCAAGCGCAACGGGCTGCCGCTGCTGCTGGGCTGGCTGTTCTCCTTCGGCTACGGCGCCCTGGCTTTCCTGGTGGCGGGCGGCAGCGGCTTGCCTTTGATCATCGGGCTGCTGGTGCTGACCCTGGTCGCACACATGCTTTTTGGCTGGCTGATGAAGGCGCCGACGCCAACGGGCCGCGCGTTGCTCGACGAAATCGAGGGCCTGCGCATGTACCTGGGCGTGGCCGAGCGCGACGAGCTGGCGCGGCTGGCCAAACCCGGCGGGCCGGAGGCGCCGCTGCCCGACCCCGCGCGCTACCAGGCGCTGCTGCCCTATGCGCTGGCCCTGGACGTCGAAGAAGCCTGGACCAAGCACTTCACTGCCGCGGTGGGCGCGGCCCAGGCCGAGCAGACGGCGCGCTCGATGGGCTGGTATCGCGGTTCGACCGCCTCGATGGCGAGCCTGGGCGCGATGAGCAGTTCGCTGGGTAGCGCGCTGAGCTCGCAGATATCGTCTTCGGCCTCGCCGCCGGGTTCGAGTTCCGGCGGGGGCGGCGGCGGGTCGTCTGGCGGCGGTGGCGGCGGTGGCGGTGGCGGCGGGCGCTAGCGTCCGGTCAGCGCTTCTTGCCGCCGAGCAAGCCACCGAGCAGGCCGCGCAGGATCTGGCGGCCGATGCCGTTGGCCACCGTGCGCGTGGCCGATTTGGCGGCGGCTTCCACCGCGCCCTGGCGGCGTTTGGTGCCCCACAGGAACTCCTCGAACTTCGACTTTGGTGCTTCGGCGGTCCTGGCGGCGGGTCCGCCTGGCTTCGCCGGGGGCGCCTCGGTGGCGGCGGCCTGTTCGGCGCGCTTGGCCAGCATTTCGAAAGCCGACTCGCGATTGACCAGAGTGTCGTACTTGCCGCCGACGGGGCTGCGTGAACGCACCAGCGCGCGCTCTTCGTCGGTGATCGTGCCCATGCGGCAGCGCGGCGGGCAGATCAGGGCGCGCTCGACCGGCATCGGCACGCCCTTGGCCATCAGCATCGACACCAGGGCCTCGCCCACGGCGAGCTGGCCGATGGCCTGGGCGACGTCGATCTTCGGGTTCTGCACGAAGGTTTCGGCGGCCGCGCGCACGGCCTTCTGGTCGCGCGGGGTGAAGGCGCGCAGCGCGTGCTGCACACGGTTGCCCAACTGGCCCAGCACCTCGTCGGGGATGTCGTCGGGGTTCTGCGAACAGAAATAGACGCCCACGCCCTTGGACCGGATGAGCCGGACGACCTGCTCGACGCGCTGGCGCAGCGCCGGCGGGCAATCGTCGAACAGCAGGTGGGCTTCGTCGAAGAAGAACACCAGCTTGGGCACGTCCAGGTCGCCGACCTCGGGCAGGGTCTCGAACAGTTCGCTGAGAAGCCACAGCAGGAAGCTCGAATACAGCCGCGGCCGCAGGATCAGCTGGTCGGCGGCGATCAGGTTGACGATGCCGCGCCCGGACATGTCCTGGCGCATCAGGTCCGCCAGCTGCAGAGCCGGTTCGCCGAAGAACTGCTTGCCGCCGTCCTGCTCCAGGCGCAGCAGCGCGCGCTGGATCGCCCCGACCGACTGCGGGCTGACCAGGCCGTACTGCTTGGAAATATCGGCGCGGTTCTCGGTGACGAAGTTGAGCAGCGCGCGCAGGTCGTCGAGGTCGAGCAGCAGCAGGCCGTGGTCGTCGGCCATCTTGAAGGCGATGTCCATCACGCCCGACTGGACGTCGTTGAGTTCGAGCATGCGCGACATCAGCGGCGGCCCGACCTCCGACACCGTGGTCCGCAGCGGGTGGCCAAGTTTGCCGTAGAGGTCCCAGAACACGACGGGGCTGGCCTCGTTGGCGTAACCCTGGATGCCGATCTGTTCCACCCGGGCGGCGATCCGGTCGTTCATCGTGCCGGGCATCGCCAGCCCGGCGATGTCGCCCTTCACGTCGGCCATCACCACCGGCACGCCCAGGCGCGAAAAACCTTCGGCCATGACCATCAGGCTCACCGACTTGCCGGTGCCGGTGGCACCGGCGACCAGGCCGTGGCGATTGCCGTATTTGCCGAGCAGGTGGACGGGCTGGTCGCCCTTGCCGATCAGGAGGTCGTTCATTCCGGTGGGCGCTCCGCTGGGGGTCACGACGATTCTAGCCGCAGCCGTCGCCTTGCCGGCACCGAGTCCGGACCGCTAGGCTGCGCGCCTGTTCCGCCTCGCCCGTGAGTCCCGATGCCCCGTCCCCTGATCCTGGCCGCCCTGCTGCTGTCGCTGATGACCGCCACCGATGCCGATGCCCGGCGCACGCCCAAGCGCGCGGAGGTCTTGTACGCGGCGCTCGACGAGGCCGGCCAGGCCTACCGGGCGGGACTCGGGCAGCTGCGTGCCGGCGAAGCCGAGGCGGGCCGGGAGGCCATGCGCGAGGCCGCCGCCGCGGTCCTGGAGGGCGCGCGTCGCTGCGAGGCCACCCGAGGCTGCGAGGTCGAGCGCTTCATCGCTGCCTACGATGCGCTGCTGCAGCACGGCGTGAGCCAGCTGGCCGGCGACGGCGAGGGTTTCGGATCCAGTGCCGAGTCCGCCGCCATGGCCGGCGAAGGCGGGGTGCTGACGGCCATGCCCGCGGCCAACCGGGCGGTGGCGATGCTCAACGGCCGGGACCTGCGCGAGGTGATCGAGCTCAACGAACCGGTGCGCGCGGCGATGGCCGAGTGGCTGACCTGGATGCGTCCGCAGCTGATCACCAGCTGGGAGAACTACCAGCAGATGCGTTTCCTGATGTGGCCCGAATACGAGCAGGCGGGCCTGCCCGAAGCGCTGCTGTTCGGCATCCTCGCCAAGGAGTCCAACGGCCGTGTGCATGCGGTTTCGCGCGCCGGCGCCGCCGGGCCGATGCAGTTCATGCCGGCCACCGGCGCCCGCTTCGGCCTGGGCTGGCGCGACGGCTTCGACACCCGCTACGACCCGCAGCTGGCCGCGCGGGCGAGCGTGCTGTACTTCAACGAGCGCTTCGACGAGCTGGGCGACGACCTGGCCTTCGCCGTGGCCGCCTACAACGGCGGCGAGGGGCGGGCGCTGCGGCTCAAGCGCGAGGCCGGCGACAAGTCGTTCTGGGATCCCGCGGTTTACGGCCGGCTGCCTCCCGAAACCCGCGACTACGTGCCCTACGTGCTTGCCGCCGCCTGGCTGTTCCTGCATCCGGAGGAATACGGGCTGCAATTCCCGGCGGTGGACGGTGCCGCGACGGTGATGAAGCTGCAGGCGCCGGCGTCGATCTACCAGCTCTCGATCTGCCTGGGCGGCGCGCGCGAGGGTTATTTCAGGTCGCTGCGCAATCTCAATCCGCGCTACGAGCCGCACGCCGCGATCGCGGCCGGCACCGAACTGCGCGTGCCGGTCGCCGTGCCGCCCGAGTACCAGCGCCACTGCGTGGACGGTCCGCGTGCGCAGATCGCCGCCAACCTGATGGCAGCCAGCAAGCCCACGTCCGTGGCGACGGCGACACGCGAGCCGGCACGCAGCTACCAGGTGAAGTCGGGCGATACGCTCAGCAGCATTTCCCGCCGCCACGACTGCGACGGTGCCGCGGCGCTGGCCAAGGCCAACGGCCTGCGCGCTCCCTACGTGATCCGGGCCGGCCAGCGCCTGCGCCTGGTCGGCTGCGGCTGAGCCGGGCGGGCCTGCACGCGGCCTTAAGGAGCGGCGGGATTAGCATGGGGCGGCAAACCGAAGGGGCCCGCCATGAGCCAGCGCCAGGATCCGGACGGCAGCCGCCTGCCGATCAAGCTCGACAGCACCAGCAACGGTGAATTCCCGCCGGTGCCGCTGGCGCCGGAGCACCACCACGCCAACGCCCTGGCCCACGACCAGGCCGAACTCAACGCCCGGCGGCTGGGGATCTCGCGCCGCGGATTCCTGGTTTCGGCCTGTGGTGCCGCCAGCACGCTGCTGGCGATGAACGCGGCCTACGCGGCGGCCGGCAAGCGCGGCGGCTTTTTCCAGGTGGCCAACGAGGCGGCGCTGGAGCCGGCGGCGGCCGAGGCCGCGGTCTCCGGCAGCGAATTCATATTCGACGTCCAGGGCCACTTCGTGAACCCGACCGGCGCCTGGACCCGCACGTTGCCCGAAGGGGCCCGGCCGCTGGGCGGTTTCCCGACGCAGGGCTGCGCGGCCGCGGCGCTGGGCGGCAACCTGGACCGGCTGCAGTGCTTCGGTCCGGACGCGTTCCTGCGCGACATCTTCCTGGATTCGGACACTTCGCTGATGGTGCTGAGCTTCGTGCCGTCCACGCGCGAGGGCGAACCGCTGACGATCGAGGAAGCGGCGGCGACGGCGGCGATCGTAGAAACGATGCAAGGCACGCACCGCCTGTTCCTGCATGGCCGGGTCAACCCGAACCAGGCGGGCGACGTGGAGGACATGGACCGGCTGGCCTCGCAGTTCGGGATCAGCGCCTGGAAGACCTACACGCAGTGGGGGCCGAACGGCGAACGCGGCTTCTGGATGGTCGACGACGCCGGCCTGGCGATGATCGAAAAAGCGCGCAAACTCGACGTGCGCAACATCGCGATCCACAAGGGCCTGCCGTTCGGTCCGCGCAGCTACGAATACAGCACCTGCGCCGACATCGGGCGCGTGGGCAAACGCTTCCCGGACGTGAACTTCCTGATCTACCACTCGGGCTTCGTGACCGACAAAGCCGAGGGCCCCTACGACCCGGCGCGCAGCGACGGCATCGACGCGCTGGTGACCTCGGTGCGCGAGGCGGGCCTGGGCAAGGGCAGCAACGTATACGCGGAGCTGGGCTCGACCTGGCGATTCCTGATGCGCGACCCGGACTCGGCGGCGCACGCCCTGGGCAAGCTGCTGGTGCACCTTGGCGAGGACAATATCCTGTGGGGCACGGACTCGATCTGGTACGGCAGCCCGCAGGACCAGATCCAGGCGTTCCGAACGTTCCAGATCAGCCCGGAGTTGCGCGAAAAACATGGCTACCCGGAGATCACGCCGTCGATCCGGGCGAAAATCTTCGGGCTCAATGCCCTGAAGATCTACCCGGTGGCCCGGGACGTGCTGGACCAGCACCTGCGGGCAGACGCCGTGGCCCGCGCCCGTGAAAACTACCGCAACGACCCGGACCCGAGTTTCCTGACCCACGGCCCCCGCACGCGCCGCGAATTCCTCAACTTCAAGGCCTGGGGCGGCTGATCCAAGCCCACCTTCCGTCCTTCTGTGGGACGAAGTTCAGTCCCGAAGCTCCTGGCCTTGCCCTTCGGCAAGCAGGGCTTGGGGACGTGGTCCCTTCGCGGGTGGAGGCAGCGTGCAGTCGCCCTGGCCGCGGCCGCAAGTACCTCCATGTAGGCTCTTCGTCGACGTCCTTGTCTCCGAAGGTCGGCCAGGGCGACTGCACGCTACCTCCTCAAAAATACGCAATGGCCGCCAGGAAAGCCGGCCGGAAGTCCCCCGGAATCCATGACTCGCGGCCGCCGTTTGGCGAAGCCGAAGCTATTCGACGCGAAGCGTCGGGCTGGCAACCTGCGGCTCGTGATGGAGTGGGAGCGTGCGCGGCGGCGCCTCCGACTAACTTCCCACGGCCCGCCCTGCTTGCCCGAAGGGCAAGGCCAGAGCTTCGCGCCTGAAGGCGCTCCTACAAGAAATGCAGGAGCGCCGGTGTGGGGTCAGGATTGCAGGTCGTCCCAGCCCGGGCGGGGCGTGAAGCGGTCGCCGTGTTTGGCGGCCAGTTCTTCCAGGCGGGCCTTGAGCTTCGTGGCGCCGACGGCGCGGATGTGCTGGATCGGGCCGCCGCGGAAGGGCGCGAAGCCCGTGCCGAAGATCACGCCGGCGTCGAGCAGGTCCGCGTCCGCCACCACGCCGTCGTGCAGGCAGCTCACCGCTTCGTTGAGCAGCGGCAGTACAAGGCGGTCCTCCAGGTCGTCCGGCGCCGTGTAGTCCGCCGGCACCGGCGGTTTCACCGGCTTGCCGTCTTCCCACTTGTACAGCCCCTGGCCGTCCTTCTTGCCGCGCTTGCCTTCCTCGACCTTGAACGCGTCGGGCAACGACTGACCGTGGAAGTCGGCCATGATCTTGCCCACGCTCGCCGCGACGTCCAGGCCCACCGTGTCCACCAGCTCGATCGGACCCATCGGCATGCCGAACTTCAGCGCCGCCTTGTCGATCACCGGGCCCGGGATGCCTTCCGAGAACGCGATGATCGCTTCCTGCATGTACGGCGCCAGGATGCGGTTCACCAGGAAGCCCGGCGTACCCGCCACCGGCACCGGCAGTTTGTCGATCGCGCGGCAGAACGCCGCCAGCCGGCGTTCGGTCTCTTTGGCCATGCCGTCGTGCTGCACGATTTCAACCAGCGGCATCAGCGCCACCGGGTTGAAATAATGCAGGCCCGCGAAGCGCGCCGGATCCTTGCGGCCTTCGCGCAGCGCTTCCAGGGGAATCGAGGAGGTGTTGGTCACCAGCAGCGCGCCCGGCTTGAGCGTTTCCTCGACCTTGGCGAACAGGGCCTGCTTGGCTTCCAGGTTTTCGAAGATCGCTTCGATCACCAGGTCGGCCTGCGCCACGCCGGCGCCTTCGACATCGGCCTTGAGCCGGCCGGCGGTGGCCTGGCGCTTGGCGTCGTCCCTGACCTTGCGCTCGAAGAGCTTGGCGGCGCGATCCAGCGCCGGCTGCACGTATTTCATCTCGCGGTCCTGCAGCGTCACCTCGAAGCCGCGCAGCGCGCACCAGGCGGCGATGTCGCCGCCCATCACGCCGGCGCCGATCACATGCACCTTCTGGATGCCGTGGTCTTTTCCGCCCAGGCTCTTGAGCCGGTCCATCAGGAAGAACACGCGCACCAGGTTGTGTGCGGTCGGCGTGCCGGCCAGCTTCACCACCGATTTCGCCTCGGCCTTCAGGGCCGCGTGCACGCCCAGGCCGCCGCTGCGCCGCCAGGTTTCGATCAGGGCGTAGGGCGCCGGGTAGTGTTCCTTGCGTGCCTTTCGCGCGACCTGCTTGCGCATCTGCGGGGCCAGGATGGCGCGGGCCAGGCCGGTGTTGGTGGCCCAGGCCAGGAAGCGCTGCTTGAACGGGCGGGTGGTGCCGCGCTGGGCGAGCTTGACGGCCTCGTCGAGCAGCAGGGCCGGCTCGACCACCTTGTCCACCAGGCCGATGGCCCGGGCGGCCGACGCGGACAGGCTGCGACCGGTGAGCATCAGGTCCATCGCCGCCGGCGCGCCGAGCAGGCGCGGCGCGCGCACGCTGCCGCCCCAGCCGGGGTAGATGCCCAGTTTGATTTCGGGCAGGCCGATGCGGGTCTTCTCGTCCCGGCTGGCGATGCGGTAGCGGCAGGCCAGGGAAATCTCGGTGCCGCCGCCCATGCAATGGCCGTGGATGGCCGCGACGGTGGGACAGCGCAGTTCGGCCAGCTTCTGGAAGACCAGCTGGCCGTGGCGGATCCAGGATTCGATCTGGCCCTTGGCCGCGATCTGCTCGAAGCCCTTGATGTCGGCGCCGGGGATGAAGCCGGCCGGCTTGCCGGAAATGATGACCACGCCCTTGGGCGGCTCCAGGGCGATGCGCTCCACCATCGACTCGAGTTCGTCGAGCACCTCGCGGTTGAGCGCATTGACGTTCTGGTCGGCGCGGTTGAGGGTCAGCACCAGGATGCCGTCGGCGCGTGGGTCGGCTTGCCAATGGGCAAGGCGAAGTCCGTCGAACATGGCGGGCTCCATACGTTGGGGTAGGGATATCAAGCCCGTATCATCCCGTCGAGGCCCCGGGGGGTCAACGCCGGCGACAGGCCGGGGGAACTTTCCGGGCGGTTGGATGTCCACTAGGCGGCCCGGATGGCCGCAGGAGCAGCGGCCCGGATGGGCGACAACGAACAGGACCTGGCCCTCGTAAAACGTGTTCAGGCAGGCGACAACTCGGCGTTCGACCTTCTGGTGCGCAAGTACCAGCATCGCATCGGCGCCGTGGTGTACCGCTTCGTGCCCGACCACGCCGAGGTCCAGGACATCGTCCAGGATGCCTTCATCCGCGCCTACCGCGCGATGGCGGGCTTCCGTGGCGACGCCCAGTTCTACACCTGGCTCTACCGGATCGCCGTGAACACCGCCAAGAACCACCTCGTCGCCGCCAAGCGCCGCCCGCCCACCGCCGACATCGCCGCGGAGGACGCCGAGTTCCATGCCGGTGCCGGCAGGCTGCACGACCACGACACCCCCGAACTCCAGCTCCTGCGCGAGGAAATCGAGCAAACCGTCACCGATACGGTGGCCGGCCTGCCCGAGGAGCTGCGACAGGCCATCACCCTGCGCGAGGTGGATGGCTTGAGCTACGAAGAAATCGCGCAGCTGATGCAGTGCCCCATCGGGACCGTGCGCTCGCGGATCTTCCGCGCCCGCGAAGCCATCGATGCCCGCCTGCGCCCCCTGATGGACACCGAGCGAGTGCGCCCATGAATCCGCCACAGATGACCCCGCCCGACCAGAAACTGCTCGAAGACCTGTGCGCCTGGATGGACGGCGAACTGCCCGCCGACCAGGCCAGGTTCCTGGAACGGCGCATCGGCAACGAACCGGCGCTGCAGGCGCAGCTCGAACGCTGGTACCTGGCGTCGGCCAGTCTTCGGGGGCAACGGCTGCATTTGCTGCCCGAAGCGCTGTCGGACCGGATCGCCGCGGCGGTCCGCGACGAGCCGGCGCCGCGCCGCGGCCATCGCTGGCCCTGGGCCGCGGGCATCGCCGCCGCGGTCCTGGGCCTGGCCCTGCTGCCGGGCCTGGTCGGGCAGGGCGGGTCG
>NZ_AVCJ01000020.1 GCF_000743535.1 Arenimonas donghaensis DSM 18148 = HO3-R19 | reverse complement strand
GCCCCCGCCCCGGCCGCGCCCGCCGCCCCGGCCGCGGAACCAGCCGCTGCCGCCCCGCCCGCTGTCCGCGGCGAGCCCGGCCTGGTGCACCTGCATCCGGTGCGTTCGGGCCAGCAGGTCTACGCCCAGGACCGCGACCTCACCCTGTGCGCCGCGGTCGGCGCCGGTGCCGAGGTCATCGCCGACGGCTCGATCCATGTTTATGGCGCCCTGCGCGGCCGGGCCCTCGCCGGCGCCGCGGGCATGGCCTCGGCGCGCATCTTCTGCCGTGAATTCCATGCCGAACTCGTGGCCGTCGCCGGCCACTACAAGGTGCTCGAGGAAATCCCCAGGGAGCTGCTCGGCAAGCCCGTGCAGATCTGGCTCGAGCATGACAAGCTTCGGATAGAACAGCTCGGCTGACCCCCCTCAACAGACGCCCCGAAGGGCGCAAACGCTTCATGGAGAACAACATTGGCTGAAATCATCGTGGTGACCTCGGGCAAGGGCGGCGTCGGCAAGACCACCTCCAGCGCCAGCCTGGCTTGCGGCCTGGCCAAGGCGGGCAAGAAGACCGCCGTCATCGACTTCGACGTCGGCCTGCGCAACCTCGACCTGATCATGGGCTGCGAGCGCCGCGTGGTTTACGACTTCGTCAACGTGGTCAACGGCGAGGCCAACCTCAAGCAGGCACTGATCAAGGACAAGCGGTTCGAAAACCTGTTCGTGCTGGCGGCGTCGCAGACCCGCGACAAGGACGCGCTGACCAAGGAAGGCGTCGAGAAGGTGCTCAAGGACCTCGCCGACGAGGGTTTCGACTTCATCGTCTGTGACAGCCCGGCCGGCATCGAGAAGGGCGCGTTCCTGGCGATGTATTTCGCCGATCGCGCGGTGGTCGTGGTGAACCCGGAAGTGAGCTCGGTGCGCGACTCCGACCGCATCCTGGGCCTGCTGGCCAGCAAGACCCGCAAGGCCGAAAACGGCGAGCGCGTCCAGGAGCACCTGCTGCTCACCCGCTACAGCCCGCGCCGCGTCGAAGCCGGCGACATGCTTTCGATCGCCGACGTGCAGGAAATCCTGGGCCTGGACGTGGTCGGCGTCGTGCCCGAGTCGCCCGAAGTCCTGCAAAGCTCCAATGCCGGCGTGCCGGTGATCCTGGACGAGGCCTCGCCGGCCGGCCAGGCCTACACCGACGCCGTCGCCCGCATCCTCGGCGAAGAGCGCCCGATGCGATTCACCACGGTCGAGAAGAAAGGCTTCTTCTCCAAGATGTTCGGAGGCTGAGCCATGGGTCTTTTCGATTTCCTCACCCAACGCAACAAGAACACCGCCAATACCGCCAAGAACCGCCTGCAGATCCTGATCCAGCAGGAACGCAGCCTGCGCAATGCGCCCGACTACCTGCCGGTGCTGCAGCGCGAACTGCTGGAAGTGATCCGCAAGTACATCAACGTCGACGCCGACGCGGTGAAGGTGGACCTGCACAAGGACGGCGACAACGAATTGCTCGACATCTCGGTGGCCCTGCCGGACAAACCGGCCGCTGCCAACGGCTGACCCGATGACCGCGGCACGGACCACGACGGCACCGGCGGACGCTGGTGCCGTTGCTCTTTCAGGAGACGCCGGTGCGGGCGAGGCCAGCGTGCTGCGGCTGGCCGACATCGGCTTCGACGCGCCGAGCCGGCTGCTGGCCGAACTCGGCCTGGCGCTTTCCCAAGTCCCCGACGGCGAGCCGATCCCCGGCAGCTACTGGGGCGAATGCGAAGCCGGCCTGATCGGAAGCACCGTGTTCGCACGCGCCGACACGCCCGTGCATTCGCTGCTGCACGAAGCCGGCCACCTGCTGGTGATGCCGCCCGAGCGGCGCGCCGGCGTGCATACCGACGCCACCGATTCGGTGCCCGAGGAAGACGCCACCTGTTACCTGCAGATCCTGCTGGCCGATCGCCTGCCCGGCGTCGGCCGCGACCGGCTGATGGCGGACATGGACGCCTGGGGCTACAGCTTCCGGCTCGGCTCGACCCGCGCCTGGTTCGAGCACGATGCCGAGGACGCCCGGGCCTTCCTGGCGACCAGGGACCTGCTGTAGGAGCGCCTTCAGGCGCGAATCTTTTGGCTTTGCCCATGGCAAAGAAGGAATTCGCGCCTGAAGGCGCTCCTACACCTGCCCGGCGACTTGCGCGGCCATTGCGGGGGGACTAGCCTGACGAGTGCACCCCAACCGTACCCTGGAGCCTTCCCCGTGAAATCCCATCGCGCCCTGCTGGCGCTCGCCATTTCCGCCGGCCTGCTGGCCCTCGCCGGCTGCGGCAAGTCCACCGATGAATCCGCCGACAGCGGCGCCACCGACACCGCCGTCGCGCCGGCCGACGCGGCCAAGAAGGAGTCCGCCGACGCCTTCGTCGCCCGCGTCAACACCACCATCGAGGACATGACGCCGGAGCTGACCTCGGCCGCCTGGCTCGGTGCGACCTACATCAACGAAGACAGCCAGCGCGTCGAGTCGGCCGCCAACGAGCGCTGGCTGACCAGGAACAACGAATTCATCGCCCAGGCCAAGGCCTACGACACCGAGGGCCTCGGCGCCGACACCGCGCGCGCGCTGCACCTGCTCAAGACCAGTTCGTCCATGCCCGCCCCGCGCGACCCGGGCAAGCTCAAGGAGCTGACCGAGATCGCCAGCCGCATGGGCGCGACCTACGGCTCGGGCAAGTGGTGCGTCGGCGAAGACTGCAAGGACATCGGCCAGGTCAGCGAGATCCTCGCCGACACCGGCGGCAGCAGCTACGAAGAGATGCGGGCCGCCTGGGAAGGCTGGCACGACATCGCCGTGCCGATGCGCCAGGACTACCAGCGCTTCGTCGAACTGACCAACGAAGGCGCCCGTGAAATGGGCTTCGACAACACCGGCGACGTCTGGCGCGCCGGCTACGACATGCCGGCCGCCGACTTCCAGGCCGAGGCCGACCGCCTCTGGGGCCAGGTGCAGCCGCTGTACGAGCAGCTGCAGTGCTACACCCGTTCCAAGCTCGAGGAAAAGTTCGGCGAGCAGGGTTCGATCAACGGCATGATCCCGGCCCACCTCACCGGCAACCTGTGGCAGCAGGACTGGGGCAACCTCTGGCCGCTGCTGCAGCCCTACGACGGCGTCGGCAACCTCGACGTCAACGGCGCACTGCGCAAGCAGCGCGAAGACATCCTGCAGGACCTGGTCTCCAAGGCCGGCGGCATGCGCAACCTGACCGCCGACAAGCAGGTCGAGCTCGAGCGCCAGGCCGACCTGGAAATCGCCACCCGCATGACCCGACTGGCCGAGGGTTTTTATACCGGCCTGGGCATGCCGGCGCTGCCGGATTCGTTCTATGAGAAGTCGCAGCTGGTCCAGCCCCGCGACCGCGACGTGGTCTGCCATGCCAGCGCCTGGCCGATGGACACCGACGGCAGCGACGTGCGCATCAAGATGTGCATCAAGCCCACCGAGGAAGAGCTGACCACGATCTACCACGAGCTCGGCCACATCTATTACTACCTGGCCTACCAGGACCAGGCGCCGATCTTCCAGGGCGGCGCCCACGACGGTTTCCACGAAGCCATCGGCGACACCATCGTGCTGTCGATGACGCCGCAGTACCTGGCGTCGATCGGCCTGGTGGACCAGCCGGCGGCCAGCGAGGAGGCCGTCATCAACAACCAGATGCGCATGGCCCTGGCCAAGGTCGCCTTCATGCCCTTCGGCCTGCTGATCGACCGCTGGCGCTGGGGCGTGTTCGACGGTTCGATCACGCCGGACAACTACAACAGCGCCTGGTGGGAACTCAAGGCGAAATACCAGGGCGTGGCCCCGGCCGGCGAGCCGCGCGGCGAGGACTTCTTCGACCCGGGCGCCAAGTACCACGTGCCGGGCAACACGCCCTACACGCGCTACTTCCTGTCGCACGTGCTGCAGTTCCAGTTCTACAAGTCGCTGTGCGATGCGTCTGGCCACGAAGGCCCGCTGTACACCTGCAACTTCGCCGACAACCCGGAAGCGGGCAAGCGCTACTGGGCGATGATGCAGCACGGCTCCAGCCAGCCGTGGCAGCAGACCCTGAAGGAACTCACCGGCGGCGAGCAGATGGACGCCTCGGCGGTGCTCGAGTACTTCCAGCCGCTGCAGTCCTGGCTGCAGGAACAGAACCAGGGCAAGACCTGCGGGTGGGAAGCCGCCAAGTCCTGATCCGGCGTCGAAGCAAAAGCCAAGAAGGCCGGCGGACTCCCGCCGGCCTTCTTGCTTTTGTGGGAGGGACTTCAGTCCCGATGCCTTTCGGGACTGAAGTCCCTCCCACAGGAGATGCTCACATCTTGTCGGTCGGCTCATGCCTCGCGATGGCGGCATCGGGGTCGGGGCAGCGGGCGCTGTGCGCCAGGTACCAGCGCCACAGGCCGAAGGCCACCGCGGTGAAGGCCGAGGCGGTCAGCGCCAGCGCCAGGCCGCTGTGGCTGACCATCGGCGAGAGCATGCCCGCGATCAGTGCGTTTGAAAGCAGGCCGACGAAGGCCTGCATGGACGACGCGCCGCCGCGCTGGCGCGGGAACATGTCCAGCAGGGCCAGGGTGACGATGGGAAAGACCAGGGCGATGCCGAACGCGCACAGCGCCGTCGGCAGGATCGCCCAGGGCAGGCTGGGCGAGGACACCAGCACGTTGTAGCCGATGTTGTAGGCCGCCGCGATGCCGCAGCAGGCGAAGCCCCATCCGACCAGGCGCCGGCCGGTGATACGCCCCGCGGCACGTCCGTTGAGCCAGGCACCGAGCATCATGCCGCCGATGGTGGGGGCGAAGAACCAGACGAAATCCTGCTCGCCCAGGCCCAGCAGGTCCATCACGAACGCCGGCGCCGACGCGATGTAAAGGAACAGGGCGCCGAAGTTGAACACGCTCACCAGGGCCAGCAACCGGAAGCTGCGGTTGCCCAGCATCGCGCCGTAATCGCGCGCCAGCGTCACCGGGTGCAGGGGCGTGCGGTCTTCGGGCGGGTGGGTCTCGGGCAGCCCCCAGGCCGTGGCCACGCCCAGCAGCACCCCGAAGGCGGCCAGGAACCAGAAAATGCCGTGCCAGTCCGAGACGCCCAGGATCCAGCCGCCGATGACCGGGGCGATGGCCGGCGCGATGCCGAAGATCATCGAGATATGGCTCATCAGGCGCTGGGCATCGTCGCCCTGCAGGCAGTCGCGGATGACGGCGCGCCCGACGATCATGCCCACGCCCGCCGACAGGCCCTGCACGAAGCGATAGGCCAGCATCGTCGACATGTCCTGGGCCAGCGCCGCGCCGACCGAGGCCAGGGTGAACATCACGATGCCGGCCAGCAGCACCTTCCTGCGGCCGATGGCATCGGAGATGGGCCCGTGGAACAAGGACATCGCCGCATAGCCGACCAGGTACACGCTGATCGTCTGCTGCATGGCGACCTTGCCCACGCCCAGGTCGTCGGCCATCACCAGGAAGGCCGGGAACACCGTGTCGATCGAGAACGGCCCGAACATCGCCAGTCCGCCGAGGATCAAGGCCAAGCGGGCGCGGGAAATGGTGAGCTGGGGGATCATCGGCAAGTCGGCGGGGGAACGCCGGAAGCATAACAAGGCCGGCACGGCCGCCCCGCAGGACTGGAGACACTTGCACTAACGGGCTAATGTTTGGCCAATGCCACCGGTTCATGGCCCTGCCCCGCCCCCCTCGACGCGTCCCGCTTGCCGGGCAGCCGCGCTGTTGCTGGCTTTCGCCGGCCCGGCCTTCGCCCAGCCGGCGTCACCGGAGCCGGGGCTGCCCGATCCGGCCGCCACCGGCCGGCTGCTGGCCTGGCAGGCAGAGGCGTCACCGTGGCTGTCCACCCTGGCCGCATCGGCGGGCGGCGACAGGGGCCGCGTGCGCCTGGCCGTGGCCCAGGCCCGCTTTGCCAGCGCGGCGCGGGCGCCGGACACGAGCGCCTGGCAGCGACGCGTCGCCGACGTCTCTGCGCAGGCTGGGTTCCGGCGCGAACGGGTGGAGGCGCTCTCGGCGCTCAGCAACGAGGCCTACCGGCGCGGCGACATCGCCGCGGTCATCGCGCTGGAAAACGAAGCGCTCGCCGACGCGCTGCGCCTGGGCGACCGTAGCGAGCAGGCTGGCTCGCTGTATGGCCTGGGCATGGCGGCGCAGGCGGAAGGCCGGCTGGACGAGGCCGAACAGCAGTTCGAACGGGCGATAGCGATCTGGGAAGACATCGGCGCCGACCGCCTCGTGGCCGTCGCGCAGCGGGCCCTGGGCCGCGTGCATGAATCCCGGGGCCGCTACGCCCAGGCCGTCGACATGCAGGTCAGCGCGCTCGAACAACTCCTGGCCGATGGCCGCGCCATGGACCAATCGGAGAGTTACTACTCGCTGGCCCGCCTGTTCTACAACCTGGAAGACTACGAAGCCGCATTGAAGGCCTCCAACCAGGCCATCGACCTGATGGGCGGGAACCCGCCGGATTTTCCCCTGGGCCTGAACCTGGTGCTGCGCTCCCAGATCCACGTCGAACGGGGCCAGGCCGACGCCGGCCTGGCTGATGCCCGCGCCGCCTCGGCCGCGCTGGAGCGCAACGGCGGCGACCTCGGCCTGGCGCTGGCCAGCCTGTCCCTGGGTCGCGCGCTGACGGCCAGCGGCGAACACGGGCAGGGCGTGGCGACCCTTCGCGACGGCATCCTGCGCGCCGACGCCATCAACGAACGCGTGCTCGGCGCCGACCTGCGCCTGGCCCTGGGCCAGGCACTGTTGGCCATGGGCCGGCCGGCGGACGCGCTGGACCCCCTGGCCGCCGCCCAGGTCGTGGGCGAGGCACTCGAGCTCGACCGACTGCTTCAGGACGTGTCGCTGGAACAGGAAAACGCCTGGTCGGCACTGGGGCGCAGCGATGAGGCCCTGGCGGCCAGCAAGCGTGCGTTCGCGTACCGGACCCGGCTGACCCGCCTGGACGAACTCGGCCAGCTCGCCGCCGACCCCGGTCGCCGCCGGGCCCGCGAGCGTTTCATGGCGCTGGCACCGGGCGAGGTCCCGCTGGGCCGGCCATCGAGGGCGCGCTCCGACGAACCGGCCGGTCTGCCCCGCTGGGCCTGGGGGCTCGCCATCCCGATGCTGCTGCTGGCCTGGGGACTGCTGCGCCTGGGCCGGCATGTACGGCACCTGCGCAGCGAGAAGCAGCAGATGAGCGTCCGGCAACGCGCCCTCGAGACCGAGCACCTGGCGCTGCGCGAGCGGGTCTCCGTGGATCCGCTGACCGGGGCGCTGACCCGGCAGGCTTTCGCGACGGAACTGGCCACCTTGCTGTCACACGCGGACAACCACGGCCGCAGCGTCGCGCTGCTGGTCTTCGACCTGGACAACTTCAAGGCGATCAACGACCGCCTGGGCCACCTCGCCGGCGACGAGGCCCTGCGCCTGGCGACGGGCATCGCCCGCGGCAAGCTGCGCAGCGTGGACCTGCTGGGCCGCTTCGGTGGCGACGAATTCCTGGTGGCCTGCGAAGGCATGGACCAACCGGCCGCCGAAGCGCTGGCCGAACAGCTTCGCTTCGACCTGGTCTGGCGGGCACCCGACGCCCAGCCGCCGATGGACGGGCTGAGCCTGAGCGTGGGCGTGGCGGTGGCCGACATGGGCCGCGGTTATGACGCCGGCGACCTGTTCCACCGCGCCGATTCAGCGCTTTACCGGGCCAAGCGCGCCGGCCGCAACCGCGTGGTCGGCGACGACCCGGCGCATGCCGCCGCCGGCGACGCCGCATCGCGCCGGGCCCGGCAATGGGGCGACGCGCTCGCCGATTGACCTGGCTGCCTACCCGAAGCCCAGCAGCGGGCCCAGGAACAGGTAAAGGCCGACCAGGATGATGCCGATGAAGACCAGCCGCAGCGCGAAAGCGGTGATCTTGATCGCCAGCACGACGCCCAGCACCACCAGGAGAATTCCCAACCAACTCATGGGCTTGTTTCCTTGTTGTTGTTGAATCCGGCCCCGGCCCACGCGGCCCGGTAGAATGCCCGCATCGTTCCAGCACCTGCCTGAGCAAAGCATGACCGAACCCGCACGCCCCACCTTCCACGGCTTCGAACAGATCCCGCTGCGCGAGTACGCCGAACGCGCCTACCTGGATTATTCGATGTACGTGGTGCTCGACCGCGCCCTGCCCTTCCTGGGTGACGGGCTCAAGCCGGTGCAGCGGCGCATCATCTATGCGATGAGCGAACTGGGCCTGGGCGCGACCGCCAAGCCCAAGAAGAGCGCGCGCACCGTCGGCGACGTCATCGGCAAGTTCCACCCGCACGGCGACAGCGCCTGCTACGAGGCGCTGGTGCTGATGGCGCAGCCGTTTTCCTACCGCTATCCGCTGATCGAAGGCCAGGGCAACTTCGGTTCCACCGACGACCCCAAGTCGTTCGCGGCCATGCGTTACACCGAATCCAAGCTCACCCCCATCGCCGAGGTGCTGCTGGGCGAGCTCGGCCAGGGCACCGTGGACTGGGTGCCCAACTTCGACGGCACCCTGCAGGAGCCGAGCTGGATGCCGGCGCGCCTGCCGCACCTGCTGCTCAACGGCACCACCGGCATCGCGGTGGGCATGGCCACCGACATCCCGCCGCACAACCTCAACGAAGTGGTCAGCGCCGCCGTGCGCCTGCTCGACGACCCCGACGCCAGCGTGCGCGACCTGTGCGAGCACGTGCGCGGACCGGACTACCCGACCGGCGCCGAGATCATCACCCCGGCCGCCGACCTGCGCGCGATCTACGAGACCGGCCACGGCAGCGTGCGCGCCCGCGCCAAGTGGCTGCGCGAAGGCAGCAACATCGTCATCACCCACCTGCCCTACCAGGTGTCGCCCTCGAAGATCATGGAACAGGTGGCGCAACAGATGCGCGCCAAGAAGCTGCCCTGGCTCGAGGACCTGCGCGACGAATCCGACCACGAGAACCCGGTCCGGCTGGTGCTGGTGCCCCGCAGCAACCGCGTGGATTTCGAAGGCCTGATGGGCCATCTGTTCGCCACCACGGACCTCGAGAAGAGCTTCCGGGTGAACTTCAACATCATCGGCCTCGATGGCCGGCCGCAGGTGAAGAACCTGCGCGAGTTCCTGGCCGAGTGGCTGCTGTTCCGCACCGACACCGTGGCGCGGCGCCTGAAGCACCGCCTGGACAAGGTCGAGCGCCGGCTGCACCTGCTCGAAGGCCTGCTGGTCGCGTTCCTCAACCTCGATGAAGTGATCCGCATCATCCGCACCGAGGACGAGCCCAAGCCGGTGCTGATGAAGCGTTTCGACCTGAGCGAAGACCAGGCCGACTACATCCTCGACACCAAGCTCAAGCAGCTCGCCCGCCTGGAGGAAATGAAGATCCGCGGCGAGCAGGACGAACTGGCCAAGGAGCGCGAAAAGATCACGAGCATCCTGGGCAGCAAGGCCAAGCTGAAGAAACAGGTTAAGGACGAGCTGCTGGCCGACGCCAAGAAGTTCGGCGACGAGCGTCGTTCGCCCCTGGTCGAACGCGAGGCCGCCCAGGCGATCAGCGAAACCGAACTGGTGCCCAGCGAACCGGTGACGGTGGTGCTGTCGAAGAAGGGCTGGATCCGCGCCGCCAAGGGCCACGACGTCGACGCCGCCGCGCTGAGCTACCGAGACGGCGACGGGCTGCTGCAGGCCGTGCGCGGGCGCAGCAACCTGCAGGTCGCCTTCCTCGATTCCACCGGTCGCAGCTATTCGACGGTGGCGCATACGCTGCCCAGCGCACGCGGCAATGGCGAGCCACTGAGCGGCCGCTTCAGCCCGCCGGCGGGCGCCGGGTTCGTGGCCCTGGCCGCCGGTGAAAACGACAACCGTTTCGTGCTGGCCTCGTCCTACGGCTACGGCTTCGTCACCCGCTTCGAGAACTTCACCGGCCGCAACAAGGCCGGCAAGGCCCTGCTCAACCCGGGCGACGGCGAGGTGCTGGCCCCGGCACCGGTGGCCGATGCGGCGACCGACTGGATGGTGTCGATCACCAGCGCCGGCCACTTGCTGGCCTTCCCGCTGAGCGAACTGCCGGAACTGGACAAGGGCAAGGGCAACAAGCTGATCCAGATCCCGCCGGCCAAGCTCAAGGCCGGCCAGGAAAAAGTGATCGCGATCGCCAGCGTCCGCCAGGGCGGCGAGCTGACCATCTACAGCGGCAAGCAGAAGCTGGTGCTGAGCTGGCGCGACCTGCAGGCCTACGAAGGCGCCCGCGCCAGCCGCGGCAACCTGCTGCCGCGCGGTTTCACCAAGGTCGACCGGGTGGAAGTGGGCGCTTGAGCACGCTGGCGGCCTCCCCGGCGGCAACACCGCGGCGCCCCGACCCATTCCTGCTCGCGGGCGCCCTGTTCACTACCCTGGCCGCCGTGGTGCACCTGGGCTGCATCGTCTTCGGCGCGCCCTGGTACCGCTTCCTGGGCGCCGGGGAACAGATGGCGCAACTGGACCTGGCCGGGCATTGGTACCCCACCGTCGCCAGCCTGGTGATCGCCGGCATGCTGTTCATCTGGTCGGCCTATGCCCTTTCCGGCGCGGGGCTGATCCGCCGGCTGCCCCTGCTGCGTTTCGTCCTGGCCATCGTCACCGGCATCTTCCTGCTGCGGGGCATCGGTTTCTTTTTCCTTATGCCCTACTTCCCGGGCAACAGCCCGACGTTCTGGGCCGTGAGCTCCGGGATCTGCCTGGTCATCGGTATCGTGCACCTGATCGGCCTGAGGCGAACCCGGGCGCGCCCCTGAAACGAGGAGAGCAACGATGAACTGGCTGTTCCTGGTCCTGGCCGGCCTGCTCGAAGTGGGCTGGGCCGTCGGCCTGAAGTACACGGAAGGGTTCACCAAACCGGTGCCCAGCGTGCTGACCGCCGTCTCGATGGCCGGCAGCGTATACCTGCTAAGCCTGGCCCTGCGCGACATCCCCCTGGGCACCGCCTACGGCATCTGGGTAGGCATCGGCGCCGTCGGCGCCGCGATCGCCGGCATGGTGCTGTTCAAGGAACCCGCCTCGACCCTTCGCATCGTCAGCATCGTACTGGTGGTGGCTGGAATCGTCGGGCTGAAACTATCGTCAACCTGACTGAGACCCAAGCGCCCCGCCTGAACAGCGGGAGCCGCTTACCCCGGGCGAGAAAAAGTCTCAGATTTATTGCCCGGATCGGCTCGACTAACCGCTTACACCTCGCAAACAAGGCATAAGCGGCAATCAGGATTTATCCCGCGAACCTCGGCAGACCCCACGACGTGCCTGGCTTGGGCTTGCGCCGTATTGACGCCCGCCCTTCCCAGCGGGAGCATCCGTGCATCGCCTCACTATTGAGGCTTAATTGGCGTTAGAGCCCGGATGCAGCACACCGAGACTCCGCCCAACGAATCGGCGCTGCCTGGCTACCTCCTGGCCCTCTTGGCGGCGTGCATCTCATTCGTTGTCGGCGTACTTTTTTCTATGTTTCTTCCGCCGGATCAGTCGAGCTGGATGGGCCTAGCACTGGTGCCTCTCTGGCTCTTCCTAGAGCTGCTGCTGGAGGCGCTTGTGCATGTCTTCAGCCTGCGGGGGCGACCCAGCAGGCTTGCGGTAGCAGCAATGGTGTTGACCGGGTTCTGGGGCGGAGCGCTGGTGTACCCGATCGCCGTGCTCTAACTATTCATTCAAGCCGACGCCTTCGGCGCGGCTTAACTCAAGGCGTTAGGCCCGTCGCTAGCTCAACGACTTCGACGCCGACGCGGCTTGGCCCTAGCGCCCTGCTCCGGACAGTCTTGAGACCCCCCATTCGAAGTGGCGCGGCGGCTTGGACAGGCGACCCGCCCCGCGGCCAGACTGGGTAGCGAAACTTTCTCGGCCCTGGGCAGCCCTGGGGTGTTGCGGCCCCGGGACTTCGGAGCTAGCGTCGCCTAACTATTCATTCAAGCCGACGTGCCTCCGGCACGCGGCTTAACTCAAGGCGTTAGGCGATCATGCTCGTACTTATCGCGACAATGCTCACGGGCCTATTAGTTGCGCCGCCCATTCCAAACAACGACTTGTCTCGCTCGCTGGGTCTGCTCCAAGAACTTGCGAGTCAGGGCGAGATCCGCGTCTTCGCGATCCCGAAGCAGGTAGGGGAGTGTTGGGGTAGCATTTCTTCGTGCCCCGATGTCGAACTCATCTTCACATACACAACCGGAGATCTCGGAGACCCCCCTGTCGCATATTCGCTGCCAATCTCCAAGGGATGGGATTTCGTGCACTGGGTGGATGAGGGGACATTTGTGGTCAGAACCAACATCCCTGGGGCAAACGTTGAGAAGGCAGAACGGGACACTTGGAGCCCAATCGAGTACAAGGTCAGTGTCAGCCAAGACGGCGCAAGGTACGTTGCGGGCGCGCCTAACTAATCATTCAAGCCGACGCCTTCGGCGCGGCTTAACTCAGGCGTTAGGCCCTCTATGCGCATCACTGCAATCTTGACGCCAGTGCTTGCACTTTCGGCATCGCCTGCCAGCGACAAGTCCTTGGATGAACTTGCTGTTCAGCTGAAGGCTGCGAAGTCGAGTGTGTCGGTAGCGATTACCCTTTGCCCCCGGTCGATGGATCCATTTGTCGGCCTTGCTAAAGGCGTCGTCATTCCCAAGTTGGGTGCCCCGGACCTAGACGAATTGGGTGCGGACACTGACGGCCACGAAATCACTGTGCATCAATACTTGTTTGCGAATCCGGACGCAGGCTGGATTGGCATCAAAGTTTCCGCCGGTGGCTGGACTGCCGTGCAGCCCATGGGCGAACCCTTCACCGTTGTCCAGTTTCACTACAATCGCGCAGGTAAGATTATCGCCGCCCGGTGCTGGGATCGGGCCTAACTAATCATTCAAGCCGACGCCTTCGGCGCGGCTTAACTCAAGGCGTTAGGTGTCACATGAGCCATCAACGCGATCTGCTAAACGCAGTGATATTCGCGCTGCTGTTGTCTGGCTGTGTCAACCCGTCGCCCGTTTCGCGAATAGATAGATCCGGCGGAGTTGATGCCGAACAGCTATTGACGCGCTTCGGCTACCCGAAATGTACGGTTTCAGTCCCACTCTCGAAGGAGGAGTCGGTCAAAAGTGCAGAGTTGGTTGGCGCACCGCACATAGACGAACGGGAAGATTGGGCGGAACTGACGAGCAACATGATTCCGGGAGATGAATTGAGACATGTTTGGTGCAACCCATCTCGGGGGCCTGGAGGCGTCAATTTTCTTGGAGTGTTTCGCGATAGGCGCTTGATTCGGGAGTTGCACACGGTCATTGTTGACTAAGCGAGGTGCGCGGCAGTGACACCTAACCATTCATTCAAGCCGACGCCTTCGGCGCGGCTTAACTCAAGGCGTTAGGCCCGTCGCTAGCTCAACGACTTCGGCGCCGACGCGGCCCGGCCCCACCGCCCTGTTCCGGACAGTCTTGAGACCCACATTCGATGTGACGCGGCGGCTCGGGGTAGGCGCCCCGCCCCGCGGCCAGACCGGGGTACGAAACTTTCTCGCTGCTGGCAGGCCTTGGGGAGTTGCGGCCCCGGGACTTCGGAGCTAGCGTCGCCTAACCATTCATTCAAGCTGACGCCGGACCGTCTATCCGGGTAAACCGACTGTCGCGGCCGGCGCAGCTTAATTCAAGGCGTTAGGCCCGTCGCTAGCTCAACGACTTCGGTGCCGACGCGGCTTGGCCCCAGCGCCCTGCTCCGGACAGTCTTGAGACCCCCATTCGATGTTGCGGTTCGGCTCGGGCCAGCGTCCCGCCCCGCGGCGAGACTGGGTAGCGAAACTTTCTCGGCCCTGGGTAGCCCTGGGGTGTTGCAGCCCCGGGACTTCGGAGCTAGCGTCGCCTAACTATTCATTCAAGCCGACGTGCCTCCGGTACGCGGCTTAACTCAAGGCGTTAGACCTCGTGAAAGTTCGAGTTGGCCTGACAATTTGGATATTCATCTCTAGCCTTATTGCCCTAGCGGTAGGGGGCGGACATCTCTCCTTGGCAGTAGAGGTCTACTCGCCACTCGATCCGGCACACCTCGGGCCGCGAGTGCCTATGTTCACTCAAGGTGTTGTCGACGAGGTCCACACCTACCTCTTGGGTATGGGCATTGTCGGAGTAGCGTCGGCTATCGGGGCTATCTATTTCTGGCGAAGCTCCAGGCCAGCCGAGGTCAAGACCTACGCGGTAACCTTCTTAGCTGGCGTCAACCTAATGATTGCTGCAGCAATACCTCCGCTCTTTTACATTGGCTACTTCGTATTGCCGAAGGCTGCGAACGCGGTCTAACCATTCATTCAAGCCGACGTGCCTCCGGCACGCGGCTTAACTCAGGCGTTAGGCGGCTATGGGTGCAATCGAGATGTTTGGGCCAAAGCTCGCCGCTCTCCTGGCAGCTGTCGCGCTTGCCTACGCACTCATTTCATTCGCACCAGTATGGTGGCCAGCGATCGTGGCCCGCAGGGTGCGCCCCACTCTACCGCGGCGCTGGCTCTTCGTAGGCGTGGTGGCCGCTCTTGTGTACGGCGTTTTCTCTTTTCTTCTTTTCGCTGTCCTCCTGCCAATCGAAGTGTATGGAATCTACATAGCACCCCAACTGGAGGAAGCTGGCTTTGTGAATGGCTCCGCACTTCTCCAGATAAGTGGTTTCATTGCGGAGTACTGGTGGATCCTTGTTCCACCGACGCAGTTGGTTCTCACTTGGTACGTAACGAAGGCAGTGAAGGCAAGGTGGGCGCACATTTGTGCAGCGCCGCCTAACTAATCATTCAAGCCGACGCCTTCGGCGCGGCTTAACTCAAGGCGTTAGGCGTGGAGATCTATGTCCGACCTGTTTGAGTTGCTAGACATATTCGTCGTTCGCGCTTGGCGAATCGCACTATCGATCGGCGTCGGAGTGGGCGCTGGACTGCTCGTCTATCGCTTTCTGGGCGCCGAGTTGCTTGCTCTCCTGGTCGCAGTTGCTATGGTCTTGGCAGCAGCCACAGTTGGCGTTCTCTGGCACAGACGTTCGTTCCCGTTGGAGTAGCCCGCCGTGCCTAACTATTCATTCAAGCCGACGTGCCTCCGGCACGCGGCTTAACTC
>NZ_AVCJ01000019.1 GCF_000743535.1 Arenimonas donghaensis DSM 18148 = HO3-R19 | reverse complement strand
GCGGCCGCACGGTCGGCGCCGGCGTGGTTGCAAAGATCGTCAAGTAAGCCCATTGCCCGGCCGGCTCTGGCCGGTCGGGTATCGGGAATGGCGGGCCGGAAGCGGTCCGCCATCGCCCGTTTAAGAGAATGCCATTGCGTCAGTAGCTCAACTGGCAGAGCAGCGGTCTCCAAAACCGCAGGTTGTAGGTTCGAGTCCTACCTGGCGCGCCACCCGCAAGGCAGCGGTCCCCCCGGGGGTCATTGCCACCAACCGGCTTCGGCCGGGCAAGAGTCGAATGAACACGAAGGTCGAACATTCCCAGCAGGCGGCAAGTCCCGCCGACGTCGCCAAGTACGTCCTGGCCGCCGCGGTTCTGGTCGGCAGCCTGGTCGCCTTCTACTACTTCGGCCAGTGGCCGGGGCTGCTGCGCGGGCTGATGGTCGCGGCGGCCGTGGTCGTGGCGGGTGCCATCGTGGCCTTCACGGCCAAGGGTGAAAAGGCGCGCGATTTCATTTCCGAGTCGATGTTCGAGCTTCGCAAGGTGGTCTGGCCGACGCGGCAGGAGACCACCCGCACCACCGGCATGGTCCTGGTGGTGGTTGTCATCGTCGCCCTCGTTCTTTCGGGCTTCGATATGGTGATTTCGTGGCTGATCCGGCTCTTGCTGGGTCAATAAGGAGTTAATTACGTGGCCAAGCGTTGGTATGTCGTCCACGCCTATTCGGGCTTTGAGCACCAGGTGCAGCGCGCGCTCGACACGCGCATCGCGCGCGCCGAGATGCAGGAAAAGTTCGGCCAGGTCCTGGTCCCGACCGAGGAAGTGGTCGAGATGCGTGGCGGCCAGAAGCGCAAGTCCGAGCGCAAGTTCTTCCCCGGCTACGTGCTGGTGCAGATCGAGACGACCGACGACGCCGGCATCCCGCGCATCGACGACGAGAGCTGGCACCTGATCAAGGAAACCCCGAAGGTCATGGGCTTCATCGGCGGAACCGCCGACCGCCCGCTGCCGATCCAGGACCACGAGGCGGACGTCATCCTTCGCCGGGTCCAGGACGGCGTGGACAAGCCCAAGCCCAAGGTGCTGTTCGAGCCGGGCGAGATGGTGCGCGTCACCGAAGGCCCGTTCAACGACTTCAACGGCGTGGTCGAGGAAGTCAATTACGAAAAGAGCCGCCTGCGGGTGGCGGTGTCGATCTTCGGGCGGTCCACCCCGGTGGAGCTCGAGTTCGGCCAGGTCGAAAAGGCCTGAAGCAAGGTTTTGGTTCAAAACGTGGAGGCCGGGGCACGTTCCCACCCGGCACGATGGGGAGCCTGACAACAGGCGATTGCACCCGGAGACAAGACAATGGCTAAGAAAGTAGTTGGTTACATCAAATTGCAGGTGAAGGCCGGCCAGGCCAATCCCTCGCCGCCCGTGGGCCCGGCCCTGGGCCAGCGCGGCCTGAACATCATGGAGTTCTGCAAGGCGTTCAATGCCGCCACCTCCAAGCTCGAGCCCGGCCTTCCGACCCCGGTGATCATCACCGCGTACTCGGATCGCACCTTCACCTTCATCACCAAGAGCACCCCGGCCACCGTGCTGCTCAAGAAGGCCGCCGGCCTGACCTCGGGCTCCAAGCGCCCGAACACCGACAAGGTGGGCAAGGTCACGCGCAAGCAGCTCGAAGACATCGTCAAGGCGAAGGAAGCCGATCTCACGGCTGCCTCGCTTGACGCCGGCGTTCGCACCATCGCGGGCAGCGCCCGTTCGATGGGTCTCGTGGTGGAGGGCTAAGACATGGCTAAGGTTTCCAAGCGTTACAAGGCCCTGCAGTCCCAGGTCGTTGCGGGTAAGCCGTATGCGATCGACGAGGCCCTGAAGATCATCCAGTCCAACTCGAAGACCAAGTTCGTCGAGTCCGTGGACGTGTCCGTGCGCCTTGGCGTCGACGCCAAGAAGTCCGACCAGCAGGTGCGCGGTTCCACCGTGCTGCCGGCCGGTACCGGCAAGTCCGTGCGCGTGGCGGTGTTCTGCCCGGCCGGCGCCAAGGCTGACGAGGCCCTGGCCGCGGGTGCCGACGTGGTCGGCATGGACGACCTGGCCGACAAGATGCTGGCCGGCGACATCAACTACGACGTGGTCATCGCGACCCCGGACGCGATGCGCGTGGTCGGCAAGCTCGGCCAGGTGCTCGGCCCGCGCGGCCTGATGCCCAACCCCAAGGTGGGCACCGTGTCCCCGGACGCGGCTGGCGCGGTTCGCAACGCCAAGGCGGGCCAGGTGCGTTACCGCACCGACAAGGCCGGCATCATCCACTGCACGATCGGCAAGGCCAACTTCGAGGCTTCGGCGCTCAAGGACAACCTGCACGCCCTGCTGGGCGACCTGGTGAAGGCCAAGCCGGCCGCCGCCAAGGGCCAGTACCTGCAGAAGGTGTCGCTGAGCTCGACGATGGGCGTGGGCGTGGTCATCGACCAGGCGAGCCTGTCGGTCGTCAAGTAATCGCTTCAAGCCGGGCGGGTCGCGACCCGTCCGGAAAGTTTTGAAGGCACCGTCGTGGACGCGTCCGCGGCGGAGCCATCAAAGACCGCAGGTGCGGTCTGCGCGTGACGACGTCGGGCAGGGATGCACGATAAGGCAAGGAATCGCCGTCGCCACAAGCGGGATCGTTTAATCCGTGCTTCGCGAGAAGCCGGGCCTGCGTAGATGGTGCCGCCTCCTGGAGAAATCTGGAAAGGCCACCACCGGGACGCACCCGCGTCCCCGGCGCCGATGGAACGGCGCCGCCCAAGACCACCGGCGGCTGGAGCCGCGGGTGGAGTCCAATTGGAGGAGTGCAATGGCTCTCAATCTGTCCCAAAAGCAAGAAGTTGTCGCCGAGCTGGCAGACGTCGCCGCCAAGGCGCACTCCCTGATCGCGGCTGAGTACGCGGGCATCACGGTCGAGAAGATGACCGAGATGCGCAAGATGGCTCGCGAGACCGGCGTCTACCTTCGGGTAGTGAAGAACACGCTGGCCGCGCGCGCCGTCGAAGGCACGGACTACGAGTGCGTCAAGGACGCGCTGGTGGGCCCGCTGCTGTACGCGTTCTCGACCGAGGAGCCCGGCGCTGCCGGCCGCCTGATCAAGGAGTTCGCCAAGGGCAACGACAAGCTGCAGGCCAAGGTTGTTTCCGTCGGAGGCGAGCTGTACCCGGCCTCCCACGTCGACGTCCTGGCTTCGCTGCCGACCCGTGACCAGGCCCTGGCCATGCTGGCCCGCGTCCTGTCCGAGCCGGCCGCCATGTTCGCCCGCGCCGTCAAGGCCGTGGCCGACAAGGAAGGCGGTGCCGAAGCTCCGGCCGAGGCCGAAGCCGAAACCGCCTGAGCGACGCCCTTCGTCGACACAACAAACCATCCAGTAATTTTCCAGAGGTAAACACAATGTCCCTTTCCAACGAGCAGATCGTCGAGGCCATCGCGGCCAAGTCCCTGATGGAAGTGATGGAGCTGGTCAAGGCCATCGAAGAGAAGTTCGGCGTCTCCGCCGCCGCCCCGGTCGCCGCCGCCGCTGCTGCCGGCCCGGCCGCCGCCGCCGAAGAGCAGACCGAGTTCAACGTCGTGCTCAAGGCCGCCGGCGAGAAGAAGGTCGAGGTCATCAAGGCCGTCCGCGCCATCACCGGCCTGGGCCTGAAGGAAGCCAAGGACCTCGTCGAGGCCACCGGCGTCGTCAAGGAAGGCGCTTCCAAGGAAGAAGCCGAGAAGTTCAAGAAGGACCTCGAGGCGGCCGGCGCCACGGTCGAGCTCAAGTAATTGCTTCATTGCGTCGCCGCGCGACATCGGCGACCACCTGAGGCTGGGGGCGAAAGCCCCCGGCCTTTGGCCGTTCCTGGAACGGCTTGATCCGAAAGAGCGATCCACGCAAGCGAGTTGCCAGTGTGAAGTAGCGGGAGAGGGCGTGCTGGTGCCGGCAATACCAGCGACTTCCCACTGGCAGTTTGATGTTCCCCCAGGCACCGCGGACGCGCGGGCCACTGATACCCAAGGCGGTAGCACACCATGACGTACTCCTTCACCGAAAAGAAGCGTATCCGCAAGGACTTCGGCAAGCGCCGGCAGGTTCTCGAAGTTCCGTACCTGTTGGCCATCCAGATGGACTCGTACCGCGAGTTCCTCCAGGAAGGTGCCACCGGCGACAAGCGCGAGGAACGCGGCCTGCACGCCGCCCTCAAGTCGGTGTTCCCGATCACCAGTTACTCCGGCAATGCCGCGCTGGAGTACGTCAGCTACAAGCTCGGCGAACCCCCGTTCGACGAGCGTGAGTGCCGCAACCGCGGCCTGACCTACGGCGCCCCGCTGCGCGTGACCGTGCGCCTGGTCATCTACGACCGCGAGTCCTCGACCAAGGCGATCAAGTACGTCAAGGAGCAGGAGGTCTACATGGGCGAGCTGCCCCTGATGACCGACAACGGCACCTTCATCGTCAACGGCACCGAGCGCGTCATCGTCTCGCAGCTGCACCGTTCGCCGGGCGTGTTCTTCGACCACGACCGCGGCAAGACCCACAGCTCGGGCAAGCTGCTCTACAGCGCCCGCATCATCCCGTACCGCGGCTCCTGGCTGGACTTCGAGTTCGACCCGAAGGACGCGGTGTTCACCCGCATCGACCGTCGCCGCAAGCTGCCCGTGACGATCCTGCTGCGCGCCCTGGGCTACAACAACGAAGAAATCCTCGAGCAGTTCTTCGAGATCAACACCTTCCACATCGCCAAGAAGGACGGCGTGGAGCTGGAGCTGGTCGCCGAGCGTCTGCGCGGTGAAACCCTGAACTTCGACCTGGTCATCGGCGGCAAGGTGATCGTCGAAGCCGGCAAGCGCATCACCGCGCGCCACGTCAAGCAGCTCGAGCAGGCCAAGGTCGACACCCTGGCCGTGCCCGACGAATACCTCTACGGCCGGATCCTGTCGCACGACGTCATCGACACCAAGTCGGGCGAAGTGCTGGCGGTGGCCAACGAAGAGCTCGACGAAGCCAGCGTCGAGAAGCTGCGCAAGGCCGGCATCGACACCATCGGTACCCTGTGGGTGAACGACCTCGATCGCGGTCCGTACATCTCCAACACCCTGCGCATCGACCCGACCAAGACCCAGCTCGAGGCCCTCGTCGAGATCTACCGGATGATGCGTCCGGGCGAGCCGCCGACCAAGGACGCGGCCCAGAACCTGTTCTACAACCTGTTCTTCACCTTCGAGCGCTACGACCTCTCGGGCGTCGGCCGGATGAAGTTCAACCGCCGCGTGGGCCGCAAGGAAACCACGGGCGCCTCGGTGCTCTACGACGCCAAGTACTTCGGCGAGCGCAACGACGAGATGGCCAAGTCCCTGGTCGCCGAGCATGGCAAGACCTCGGACATCCTCGAAGTCATCCACACCCTGTGCGAGATCCGCAACGGCCGTGGCGGCGTCGACGACATCGACCACCTGGGCAACCGTCGCGTGCGTTCGGTCGGCGAAATGGCCGAGAACGTCTTCCGCGTCGGCCTGGTGCGCGTCGAGCGCGCCGTCAAGGAGCGCCTGTCGCTGGCCGAGTCCGATGGCCTGACCCCGCAGGACCTGATCAACGCCAAGCCGGTGGCGGCCGCGATCAAGGAGTTCTTCGGCTCCTCGCAGCTGTCGCAGTTCATGGACCAGAACAACCCGCTGTCCGAGGTCACCCACAAGCGCCGTGTCTCGGCCCTTGGCCCGGGCGGCCTGACCCGCGAGCGTGCCGGCTTCGAAGTGCGCGACGTGCACCCGACCCATTACGGCCGCGTCTGCACCATCGAAACCCCGGAAGGCCCGAACATTGGCCTGATCAACTCGCTGGCGGTGTACGCCCGCTCGAACAAGTACGGTTTCCTCGAGACCCCGTACCGCAAGGTCGTGGACGGCAAGGTGACCGACCAGGTCGAGTTCCTGTCGGCCATCGAGGAACACGAGTACGCGATCGCCCAGGCCAACGCCGAGCTCAAGCCCGACGGCGGCTTCCAGGCGCCGTTCGTGCCCTGCCGCTTCCAGGCCGAGACCCTGCTCAAGCCGCCGAGCGAGATCCAGTACATGGACGTCTCGCCGATGCAGTCCGTGTCGGTCGCGGCCGCGCTGGTCCCGTTCATCGAGCACGACGACGCCAACCGCGCCCTGATGGGTGCGAACATGCAGCGCCAGGCCGTCCCGACCCTGCGTGCCCAGAAGCCGCTGGTCGGCACCGGCATCGAGCGCGCCGTGGCGCGTGACTCGGGCGTCACCGTCAACGCCATCCGCGGCGGCGTCATCGACCAGGTCGATGCCGGCCGCATCGTGGTGCGCGCCAACGAGGACGAGATCCAGGGCAACAGCGACGCCGGCGTCGACATCTACACGCTGGTCAAGTACACCCGATCGAACCAGAACACCTGCATCAACCAGCGTCCGCTGGTGAACGTGGGTGACCGCATCGCCCGCGGCGACGTGCTGGCCGACGGCCCGTCCACCGACATCGGCGAACTGGCCCTGGGCCAGAACATGCTGGTCGCGTTCATGCCGTGGAACGGCTACAACTTCGAGGACTCGATCCTGCTCTCCGAGCGCGTGGTCGAGGAAGATCGTTACACCACGATCCACATCGAAGAGCTGACCGCGGTCGCCCGCGACACCAAGCTGGGGCCGGAGGAAATCACCGCCGACATCCCGAACGTGTCCGAGCAGGCCCTGGGCCGCCTGGACGAGTCCGGCGTGGTCTACGTCGGCGCCGAGGTCCGCGCCGGCGACATCATGGTCGGCAAGGTCACGCCCAAGGGCGAGAGCCAGCTGACCCCGGAAGAAAAGCTCCTGCGCGCCATCTTCGGCGAGAAGGCCTCCGACGTTAAGGACAGCTCGCTGCGCGTGCCCCCGGGCATGGACGGCACCGTCATCGACGTGCAGGTCTTCACCCGCGACGGCATCGAGAAGGACAAGCGCGCGCGCCAGATCGAGGAGTCCGAGATCAAGCGCGTCAAGAAGGACTTCGACGACCAGTTCCGCATCCTCGAAGGCGCCATCTTCGCCCGCCTGCGTTCGCAGCTGGTCGGCAAGGTCGCCAACGGTGGTCCGGACGGCCTGAAGAAGGGCACGACCATCACCGACGAATACCTCGACGGCCTCAAGAAGGACGACTGGTTCTCGATCCGCATGAAGGACGAGGACGCGGCCGAGATGATCGACCGCGCCCAGAAGCAGGTCGAGGCGCACCAGAAGGAATTCGAGAAGCGGTTCCAGGACAAGCGCGGCAAGATCACCCAGGGCGACGACCTCGCCCCGGGCGTGCTCAAGATGGTCAAGGTCTTCCTGGCCGTGAAGCGCCGCATCCAGCCGGGCGACAAGATGGCCGGCCGCCACGGCAACAAGGGCGTCATCTCGAACATCGTCCCGGTCGAGGACATGCCGTACACCGCCGATGGCCAGACCATCGACATCGTGCTCAATCCGCTGGGCGTGCCCAGCCGAATGAACATCGGCCAGGTGCTGGAAGTCCACCTGGGCTGGGCCGCCAAGGGCCTGGGCCAGAAGATCCAGCGCATGCTCGAGGCCCAGGAGAAGGTCGCCGAACTGCGCAAGTTCCTCGACCAGATCTACAACCACGACAAGAAGCTGGCTGCCGAGCGGGTCGACCTTTCGCAGTTCTCCGACGCCGAGTTGCTGGGCATGGCCCGCAACCTGGTCGACGGCGTGCCGATGGCCACCCCGGTGTTCGACGGCGCGACCGAAGCCGAAATCAAGTCGATGCTGAAGCTGGCGGACCTGCCCGAATCCGGCCAGACCATCCTGCACGATGGTCGCACCGGCGAGTCCTTCGACCGTCCGGTCACGGTGGGCTACATGCACATGCTCAAGCTCAACCACCTGGTGGACGACAAGATGCACGCCCGCTCGACCGGTCCGTACTCCCTGGTCACCCAGCAGCCGCTGGGCGGCAAGGCGCAGTTCGGCGGCCAGCGCTTCGGCGAGATGGAAGTCTGGGCGCTGGAAGCCTACGGCGCGGCCTACACCCTGCAGGAAATGCTGACGGTGAAGTCCGACGACGTACAGGGCCGCAACCAGATGTACAAGAACATCGTCGATGGCGAACACGAGATGACCGCTGGCATGCCGGAGTCGTTCAACGTGCTGGTGAAGGAGATTCGCTCCCTCGCCATCAATATCGAACTGGAAGAGCAGTGATCCGGCGCCGGGAACAGGAGAATCAAGCATGAAAGACCTACTTAATCTGTTCAACCAGCAGCGTCAGTCGCTGGACTTTGACGGCATCAAGATCGGCCTGGCCTCGCCGGACCTGATCCGCAGCTGGTCGTTCGGCGAAGTGAAGAAGCCGGAGACCATCAACTACCGCACGTTCAAGCCCGAGCGCGACGGCCTGTTCTGCGCCGCCATCTTCGGTCCGATCAAGGACTACGAGTGCCTGTGCGGCAAGTACAAGCGCATGAAGCACCGTGGCGTGGTCTGCGAGAAGTGCGGCACCGAGGTCACCCTGGCCAAGGTCCGTCGCGAGCGCATGGGCCACATCGACCTGGCCAGCCCGACCGCGCACATCTGGTTCCTCAAGTCGCTGCCCTCGCGCATCGGCCTGATGCTGGACATGACCCTGCGCGACATCGAACGCATCCTGTACTTCGAGGCCTACGTGGTCATCGAGCCGGGCTTGACCACGCTCGAGCGTGGCCAGTTGCTCAACGAGGAGCAGTTCCTGACCGCGCGCCAGGAATACGGTGACGACTTCGACGCCCTCATGGGTGCCGAGGCCGTGTACCACCTGCTGCGCACGATCGACCTCAACGCCGAGCTGCTGCGCCTGAAGGAAGAGATCGCCGCCACCAACTCCGAGACCAAGCTCAAGCGCCTCACCAAGCGCATCAAGCTGATGGAGGCCTTCCTCGAGTCGGGCAACCGCCCCGAGTGGATGGTGATGACGGTGCTGCCCGTGCTGCCGCCGGACCTGCGTCCGCTGGTGCCGCTGGACGGTGGCCGCTTCGCGACCTCCGACCTCAACGACCTCTACCGCCGCGTCATCAACCGCAACAACCGCCTCAAGCGCCTGCTCGAGCTCAACGCGCCCGACATCATCGTGCGCAACGAGAAGCGCATGCTGCAGGAGTCGGTGGATGCCCTGATGGACAACGGCCGCCGTGGCCGCGCCATCACCGGCACCAACAAGCGCCCGCTCAAGTCGCTGGCCGACATGATCAAGGGCAAGCAGGGCCGTTTCCGCCAGAACCTGCTGGGCAAGCGCGTCGACTACTCCGGCCGTTCGGTCATCGTGGTCGGCCCGACCCTGCGCCTGCACGAATGCGGCCTGCCCAAGAAGATGGCGCTCGAGCTGTTCAAGCCCTTCATCTTCGCCAAGCTGCAGCGCCGTGGCCTGGCCACCACCATCAAGGCCGCCAAGAAGTTGGTCGAGCGTGAGTCGGCCGAGGTCTGGGACATCCTGGAAGAGGTGATCCGCGAACATCCGGTCATGCTCAACCGCGCCCCGACCCTGCATCGCCTGGGCATCCAGGCGTTCGAGCCGGTGCTGATCGAGGGCAAGGCCATCCAGCTGCACCCGCTGGTCTGCACCGCGTTCAACGCCGACTTCGACGGCGACCAGATGGCCGTGCACGTCCCGCTGAGCCTCGAGGCCCAGCTGGAAGCCCGCGCCCTGATGATGTCGTCGAACAACATCCTGTCGCCGGCCAACGGCGAGCCCATCATCGTGCCGTCCCAGGACGTCGTGCTGGGCCTGTACTACATGACCCGCGCCCTGGAGAACAAGAAGGGCGAGGGCATGGTGTTCGCCAACGTCGCCGAGGTTAAGCGCGCCTACGACAACCGCGTGGTCGAGCTGCACGCCAAGGTGAAGGTGCGCCTCAAGCGCGAGGAGATCGACGAGAACGGCGAGCGCGCCATGAAGTCGGGCATCGTCGAGACCACCATCGGCCGCGCCCTGCTGGCCGAGATCCTGCCGGAGGGCCTGCCGTACGCGCTGGCCAACACCGAGTTGAACAAGAAGGCCATCAGCCGCCTGATCAACTCCTGCTACCGCATGCTGGGCCTCAAGCACACGGTCATCTTCGCCGACAAGCTGATGTACACCGGCTTCTCCTTCGCCACCAAGGCGGGCGTGTCGATCGGCATCGACGACATGATCATCCCGGACGAGAAGAAGGGCATCCTGGGCGAGGCCGAGTCCGAGGTCCTCGAGATCCAGGAGCAGTACCAGAGCGGCCTGGTCACCGCCGGCGAGCGCTACAACAAGGTCGTCGACATCTGGTCGCGCACGAACGAGCGCGTGGCCAAGGCGATGATGGACGCGATCGGCACCGAGAAGGTACTCAACGCCAAGGGCGAGACCATCGACCAGAAGTCGATGAACTCGGTCTACATCATGGCCGACTCCGGCGCCCGTGGTTCGCAGGCGCAGATCCGCCAGCTGGCGGGTATGCGTGGCCTGATGGCCCGACCGGACGGCTCGATCATCGAGACCCCGATCACCGCGAACTTCCGCGAGGGCCTCAACGTCCTGCAGTACTTCATCTCGACCCACGGCGCCCGCAAGGGCCTGGCCGATACCGCGCTCAAGACCGCCAACTCCGGTTACCTGACCCGTCGCCTGGTCGACGTGGCCCAGGACGTCGTGGTCACCGAGCCCGATTGCGGCACCAGCAACGGCCTCACCATGACCCCGATCGTCGAAGGTGGCGACGTGGTCGAGCCGCTGCGCGACCGCGTGCTGGGTCGTGTCGTGGCCGAGGACGTGTACCTGCCGGGCGACGACGAAGATCCCATCGTCACCCGCAACACGCTGCTCGACGAAGCCTGGGTGGACAAGCTCGAAGCCGCCGGCGTGCAGTCGATCAAGGTGCGCTCCGCGATCACCTGCGACAGCACCTTCGGCATCTGCGCCCACTGCTACGGTCGCGACCTGGCCCGTGGCCACATCGTCAACCTCGGCGAGGCCGTCGGCGTCGTCGCGGCCCAGTCGATCGGCGAGCCGGGCACCCAGCTGACCATGCGTACCTTCCACATCGGCGGCGCGGCATCGCGTGCGGCCGCCGTGGACAACATCACGGTCAAGACCACCGGCAGCGTCAAGTTCAACAACCTCAAGTTCGTGCAGCACGCCAACGGCCACCTGGTGGCGGTGTCGCGCTCGGGCGAACTGTCGGTGCTCGACAACCACGGCCGCGAGCGCGAGCGTTACAAGCTCCCGTACGGCGCGGTGATCAACGTCAAGGACGGCGCCGAGATCAAGGCCGGCAAGACGGTCGCCAACTGGGACCCGCATAACCACCCGATCGTGTCGGAAGTGGCCGGTTTCGTCCGCTTCGTGGACTTCGTCGACGGCGTCACCGTCATCGAGAAGACCGACGACCTGACCGGCCTGGCCTCGCGCGAGATCACCGATCCCAAGCGCCGCGGTTCGGCCGGCAAGGACCTGCGTCCGACCGTCCGCATCGTCGATGCCAAGGGCAACGACCTCAACATCCCGGGCACCGACCTGCCGGCGCAGTACCTGCTGCCGCCGCGCTCGGTCGTCAACCTGCAGGACGGCGCCGCCGTCGGCGTTGGCGACGTGGTGACCAAGGTGCCGCAGGAAGCGTCCAAGACCCGCGACATCACCGGCGGCCTGCCGCGCGTGGCCGACCTGTTCGAGGCCCGCAAGCCCAAGGATCCGGCCGTGCTGGCGGAAGTGTCCGGCATCATCAGCTTCGGCAAGGACACCAAGGGCAAGCAGCGCCTGATCATCAAGGACGCCGAGGGCAACGAGCACGAAGAGCTCATCCCGAAGTACCGCCAGGTCATCGTCTACGAGGGCGAGCACATCGCCAAGGGCGAAACCGTGGTGGACGGCGAGCCGAACCCGCAGGACATCCTGCGCCTGCTCGGCGTCGAGCCGCTGGCAGCCTACCTGGTCAAGGAAATCCAGGACGTCTACCGGCTGCAGGGCGTGAAGATCAACGACAAGCACATCGAGACGATCATTCGCCAGATGCTGCGCAAGGTCGAAATCACCGACGCCGGCGACAGCCGCTTCATGGCGGGCGAGCAGGCCGAGCGCATCCGCGTGGTCGAGGACAACGCCAAGGCGGCGACCAAGAACGAGCTGCCGGCCAAGTACGACCCGGTCCTGCTGGGCATCACCAAGGCCTCGCTGGCGACCGAGTCGTTCATCTCGGCGGCGTCCTTCCAGGAAACCACCCGCGTGCTGACCGAGGCGGCCGTTCGCGGCACCCGCGACAGCTTGCGGGGCCTGAAGGAAAACGTTATCGTCGGCCGCCTTATCCCGGCGGGTACCGGCCTGGCGTACCACAACAAGCGCCGCCAGGACGCTTCCCCCGAACTTTCCGATTCCGATCTGGAGACCTTGCGGGCCGTCTCGACGGCCAATGAGACCACCGAAGAAGCCGGTTCAGACGGCTGACCTAGTGCGCTGGCGAGCCCGCCGATGGCTCGCCCACATCCGGAAAGAGGGGACAGGACGTCCCCTCGTGTCCGGTTCAAGGATGATGGAAACCCGAATGACGCGACCTGTCGCTCGTTGACAGGCACGTTTAACGCGAAGTAAACTCCCGCTTCTCGGTGGGCCGGTTTCCGGCCTGCCTTGTTTTTCATCCAGGATCCCTACGAATGGCGACGATCAACCAGTTGGTGCGCAAGCCGCGCCAGCCCAATACCTACAAGAGCGCCTCGCCGGCGCTGGCCAACTGCCCGCAGCGTCGTGGCGTCTGCACCCGCGTGTACACCACGACCCCGAAGAAGCCGAACTCGGCGCTTCGCAAGGTGGCCAAGGTGCGCCTCACCAACGGTTTCGAGGTCATCTCGTACATCGGTGGCGAAGGCCACAACCTGCAGGAGCACTCCGTGGTCCTGATCCGCGGCGGTCGCGTCAAGGACCTCCCGGGCGTGCGCTACCACACCGTGCGTGGCTCGCTCGACGCCGCCGGTGTCGCCAAGCGCCGCCAGGCCCGTTCGAAGTACGGCGCCAAGCGCCCGAAGTCCTGATCGCGCGGTCACCCGCAGCGTTCGCCTCCCGAATACCAGAATAAGTAGGCAAGCATCATGTCCCGTAAAGGTTCTCCCGGTACCCGTTCGATCCTCCCGGATCCGAAGCACGGAAGCGAGGTTGTCGCGCGCTTCATCAACATGGTCATGAAGTCCGGCAAGAAGTCGATCGCCGAGAAGATCGTCTACGGCGCCATGGACGTCATCAGCGAAAAGAACTCCGACGCCCTCGGCCTGGTCGAGAAGGCGCTGGGCAACGTCGCCCCGGCGGTCGAGGTCAAGTCCCGCCGCGTCGGCGGCGCGACCTACCAGGTGCCGGTCGAAGTCCGCACCTCGCGCCGCATGGCCCTGGCCATGCGCTGGGTGATCGAGTCGGCGCGCAAGCGCGGCGAGAACACCATGCCGCGCAAGCTGGCCGCCGAACTGCTCGAAGCCAGCGAAAGCCGCGGTGGCGCCGTGAAGAAGCGCGAAGAGACCCACCGCATGGCCGAGGCCAACAAGGCCTTCTCGCACTACCGCTGGTAATCCCTGCCGGTCAGCGACTACGCCGCCCTGGTGCAACGCGCCGGGCGGTTACCCCAACGAGGAATTCCCGTGGCACGCACTACTCCTATCGAGCGTTATCGCAACTTCGGCATCATGGCCCACATCGATGCCGGCAAGACCACCACGTCCGAGCGCATCCTGTTCTACACCGGCAAGAGCCATAAGATCGGCGAAGTCCACGATGGCGCCGCCACGATGGACTGGATGGAGCAGGAGCAGGAGCGTGGCATCACGATCCAGTCCGCCGCGACCACCGCGTTCTGGCAGGGCATGGACAAGACCTTCCCGGAACACCGCTTCAACATCATCGACACCCCCGGGCACGTCGACTTCACCATCGAAGTCGAGCGTTCGCTGCGCGTGCTCGACGGCGCGGTGTTCGTGCTGTGCGCCGTTGGTGGCGTGCAGCCGCAGTCCGAGACCGTGTGGCGCCAGGCCAACAAGTACCGCGTGCCGCGCATTGCGTTCGTCAACAAGATGGACCGCACCGGCGCCAACTTCTTCAAGGTCCGCGACCAGCTCAAGTCGCGCCTGGGCGCCGCCCCGGTGCCGATGCAGGTGCCGATCGGTGCCGAAGAAGGCTTCGAGGGCGTGGTCGACCTGGTCAAGATGAAGGCCATCCACTGGGATGTCGCCAGCCAGGGCCTGAACTTCGAATACCGTGACATCCCGGCCGACCTGGTCGAGGTGTGCAAGGAATCGCGCGCCTACATGGTCGAGTCGGCCGCCGAGGCCAGCGAAGAGCTGATGGAGAAGTACCTCGAGAGCGGCGAGCTGTCGGAAGCCGACGTGCTCGAGGGCCTGCGCGTGCGCACGCTGGCCACCGAAATCGTGCCGATGTACTGCGGCAGCGCCTTCAAGAACAAGGGCGTGCAGGCCATGCTCGACGGCGTCATCGCGCTGCTCCCGTCCCCGGTCGACGTGCCTTCGGTGCGCGGCGTGGACGTGGACGACGAGACCAAGGAACTGACCCGCGAGTCGAACGACAAGGCGCCGTTCTCGGCGCTGGCGTTCAAGATCATGACCGACCCGTTCGTGGGTTCGCTGACCTTCTTCCGCGTGTACTCCGGTACGCTCAACGCCGGCGACCAGGTCTTCAACTCGGTCAAGGGCAAGAAGGAGCGCATCGGCCGCCTGCTGCAGATGCACTCGAACCAGCGCGACGAGATCAAGGAAGTCCTGGCCGGCGACATCGCCGCGGCCGTGGGCCTCAAGGACGTCACCACCGGTGACACCCTGTGCGCCCAGGACAACCCGATCGTGCTCGAGCGCATGACCTTCCCGGAGCCGGTCATCTCGATGGCCGTCGAGCCCAAGACCAAGTCCGACCAGGAAAAGATGGGCATCGCGCTCGGTCGCCTGGCGCAGGAGGATCCGTCCTTCCGCGTCCGTACCGACGAAGAGTCCGGCCAGACCATCATCTCCGGCATGGGCGAGCTGCACCTGGACATCATCGTTGACCGCATGAAGCGCGAGTTCAACGTCGAAGCCAACGTCGGCAAGCCGCAGGTCGCCTACCGCGAAACCATCCGCAAGGCGGTCAAGCAGGAAGGCAAGTTCGTGCGCCAGTCCGGCGGTCGCGGCCAGTACGGCCACATCGTCATCGAGATGGAGCCGCAGGAGCGCGGCGCCGGCTTCTCGTTCGAGAACGCCATCGTCGGCGGCGTGGTTCCGAAGGAATACGTCACCGCGTCGGGCAAGGGCATCGAAGAAGCCATGAAGAACGGCATCATGGCCGGCTTCCCGGTGGTGGACGTCAAGATCAAGGCCGTGGACGGCTCGTTCCATGACGTTGACTCCAACGAAATGGCGTTCAAGGTCGCCGGCTCGATGGCGTTCAAGGAAGGCTTCCAGAAGGCCAACCCCGTGCTTCTCGAGCCGGTCATGAAGGTCGAAGTCGTGACCCCCGAGGACTACATGGGCGACGTGATGGGCGACCTGAGCCGTCGTCGCGGCATCCTCCAGGGTACCGACGACACGCCGTCGGGCAAGGTCATCAACGCGATGGTGCCGCTGGGCGAGATGTTCGGCTACGCCACCTCGATGCGCTCGATGTCGCAGGGTCGTGCCACCTTCACGATGGAGTTCGACCACTACGCCGAAGCGCCGGCGAACATCGCCGAGCAGGTCGTCAAGAAGTCCTGATCCAAACCGCATTCCGAATCCAGAATCCAGATTCCAGCTTAGAGGCAGAAGAATATGTCCAAGGGTAAGTTTGAGCGCACCAAGCCCCACGTGAACGTGGGCA
>NZ_AVCJ01000018.1 GCF_000743535.1 Arenimonas donghaensis DSM 18148 = HO3-R19 | reverse complement strand
CGGCCTCGGCCGGCGCGGCCTCGGCGGCTTCCTTGGCCGCGGCGCGGGCGGCCTCGGCGTTGCGGCGGTCGGCTTCCTCGGCTTCGGCCTCGAGCTTGCGCTTGCGGTCGGACTCGGCGATCGCGGCCAGCTCGGCCTCGTTGCGGGCCTTGGATTCCTCGAGCTTGCGAAGGGCCTCGGTGCGCTCGTCGGTGACCGGCGTCGCGTCCATGTCGTCGCGCTTGACGTAGGTACGCTTCTGGCGGACCTCGACGGTGACGGTGGACTTGGACTTGCCGGCGCTGACGGTCAGCTCTTCCTGCTTTCGCCGCTGCAGGGTGATCTTGCGCGGCGCGGCGCCTTCGGCCGGCTTGTCGTCCTTGCCGTGCGTGCGGCGCAGGAAGCCAAGCAGCTTCATCTTCTCGGTGCTGCTGACCACCTGATCCGGCCCGCTGAAGGACATGCCTGCGCCGGCCAGCTGCTCGAGCAGCTTCTCGACGGGCATTCCCAGCACTTTGGCCAGCGAACCTACGGTGACTTCAGACATGTGGTGACGATTCCTTCGTTTCCTGCGCGCGGGGCGCGCAATGGTGACTCTCGGGTATAGCCGGATGCAGCGGTCTTACTCGAACCAGTGCGCGCGGGCGGCCATGATCAGCTTGCCGGCGCGTTCCTCGTCCATATCCTCGATGTCGGTGATTTCGTCCGTGGCCAGCTCGGCCAGGTCGTCGCGGGTGACGACGCCGCGCGCGGCCAGGGCGTATGCGGTCGCCTCGTCCATGCCGTCGAGCGAAAGCAGGTCTTCGGCCGGCTTGTGGTCCTCGATCTCTTCCTCGACCTGCAGGGCCTCGGTGAGCAGCGCGTCGCGGGCGCGGGCGCGCAGTTCCTCGACGATGTCCTCGTCGAAGCCCTCCACCGCCAGCAGCTCGCCGGCCGGCACGTAGGCGATTTCCTCGACCGTGCTGAAGCCCTCGGTCACCAGGATGCCGGCGATCTCTTCGTCCACTTCCAGCTTGTCCATGAACAGCTGGCGCGCGGTGGCCTGCTCGGTCTCGGACTTCGCGGTCACCTGGTCCTGGGTCATCACGTTGAGCTGCCAGCCGGTCAGGCGGCTGGCCAGGCGCACGTTCTGGCCGCCCTTGCCGATGGCCTGGGCCAGCTTGTCTTCGGCCACCGCCAGGTCCATCGAGCGACGCTCTTCGTCGACGATGATCGACTGCACCTCGGCCGGGGCCATGGCGTTGATCACGAACTGGGCCGGGTTGTCGGACCACAGCACGATGTCGATGCGCTCGCCGTTGAGCTCGTTGCTCACGGCCTGCACGCGCGAACCACGCATGCCGATGCAGGCGCCGATGGGATCGGTGCGGTGATCGTGGGCCAGCACGGCGATCTTGGCGCGGTCGCCCGGGTCACGCGCGGCGGCCTTGATCTCGACCAGGCCCTGGCCGACTTCCGGCACCTCGAGCTTGAACAGCTCGATCATGAACTCGGGCGCGGTGCGGCTGATGAACAGCTGCGGGCCGCGGGCTTCCGAACGCACGTCGAGCAGGTAGCCGCGCACGCGGTCGCCCGGGCGCAGGACGTCGCGCGGGATGGCCTTGTCCTTCGGGATCAGGGCCTCGGCGTTGCCGCCCAGGTCCACGTAAACGTTGCCGCGCTCGACGCGCTTGACGATGCCGTTGATCAGCTCGCCGACGCGGTCGGTCCAGGCGTCCACGACCTGCGCGCGCTCGGCTTCGCGGACGCGCTGCACGATCACCTGCTTGGCGGCCTGGGCGGCGATGCGGCCGAACTCGGCGTTCTCGACCTGCTCCTCGATGAAGTCACCGACCTCGGCGCCTTCCTTCTCGTCGACGGCATCCATCAGGCGGATCTGGCGGTCCGGCGACTCCATCACGACGTCGTCGGCCACGACCTCCCAGCGGCGGAAGGTTTCGTAGCTGCCGTCCACCGGGTTGATCGCAACGCGCATGGTCACGTCCTGCTCGTGGTAGCGCTTCTTCGCGGCGGAAGCCAGCGCGGCCTCCATGGCCTCGATGATCACGCCGCGCGGCACGCCCTTTTCATTGGCCACCGCTTCCATCACCAGCAACAGTTCCTTGCTCATTTCTTCCAGCTCCGTGAAAGGCGTCGGACGCCTCAGGGGTTATCGGATTCCTTGTCGGCCTTGCGCTTGCCGCGCGGACCGGTGGGTTTGGGCTGGGCCGCCAGGCCCAGGGCGACCAGGTCGGGGACCAGGCGCGCTTTTTCGATGTTCTGGTGGGCGACCGACATGTCGCGGCCGTCGAAGGACAGCTTGACGGTGTCGCCCTCGACACCCTCGATGCGGGCCTGGAAGCGGCGACGACCGTCGACCGGCAGCCGCAGGTTCAGCTTGGCCTGCTCGCCGACGAAGCGGGCGAACTGGGCGGGCGTGAACAGCGGGCGGTCGATGCCCGGCGAGGAGACTTCCAGGGTGTACTTCGAGGTGATCGGGTCCTCGAGGTCGAGCACGGCGGCCACTTCGCGGCTGACCGCCTCGCAATCCTCGATGGCGACGTGGCGGTCGGCTTCGGTGACGTCGATGTACAGGCGAAGCAGCGCACTGTTGCCGGTCTGCGCGAACTCGACGCCCAGCAGTTCGAGCCCCAACCCTTCGACGGTGGGGGCGAGCAGTTCGCTGATTTCGTTCGCCTTCGATGTCATGCCTTGGTGTCGCGCCTCGCGTGCATTTACCAAATTTCGAAAACAAAAAAGGGCCGTGAGGCCCTTTTCCGGTACATCCAGGTTCCGGCTTCCCTGGATCGGCTTGGCAGCCAATCCCGGGAAAAAGCCTGAGCGATGAGACCCTTTCGGAAACCATCGCCAGAAACTGGTAGCGGGGGCAGGATTTGAACCTGCGACCTTCGGGTTATGAGCCCGACGAGCTGCCAGACTGCTCCACCCCGCAGCAGTGAGCGCGCATTATAGGGGCCACGGCTTCGGCGACGCAAGCCCGGCGTTAGTGTGGCGCTTGGCTGGCCTTCAGGCCGGGAACGCCAGGCCCACCCACTTGAGGATGGTTTCGGCGAACAGCCCCAGCGCCAGCAGCGCCACGGCGTTGACCGCGAACAGCACGCGCAGGTGGCTGTCCGGGTGCAGCTTCGGGCCCTCGCCTTCGGGCTCGTCGAAGAACATCGCCTTCATCACCCGCAGGTAGTAGAAGGCACCGATGACCGCGCAGACCACGCCGACCACGGCCAGCCACATCAGGCCGGCGTCGAGCGCGGCCAGCAGGACTTCAAGCTTGGCCCAGAAACCCAGGAACGGCGGCACGCCGGCCAGCGAGGCCATGATGAACATCACCAGCAGCGCCTGGAACGGATTGCGCGACCACAGGCCACGGAAGTCGGCGATTTCCTCCGCCTCGTGGTCCTTGCGCGAAAGCAGGATGATGGCGCCGAAGGCCGCCGCCGACATCAGCGCATACGAAATCGCGTAGAACATCGCCGCGCCGTGGCCCAGCGGGCCCCCGTGGGCCAGGCCCATGAACAGGAAGCCGACGTGCGAGATGGTCGAGTAGGCCAGCATGCGCTTGAGGTTGGTCTGCACCAGCGCGACCAGGTTGCCCACCACCAGCGACAGCGCCGCCAGCCAGGCCACCATGTCCTGCCACTGCGCGTCGAGCGGGCCGACGCCGTCCTCGAGCAGGCGGTAGGCCATGCCGAAAGCCGCCAGCTTCGGCGCCGAACCAATGAACAGGGTGATCGCGGTCGGCGCGCCGGTGTAGGTGTCGGGCAGCCACATGTGGAAGGGCGCCGCGCCGAACTTGAAGGCGATGCCGACCAGCATGAAGACCACGCCGAACAGCAGCAGGGTGCGGTCGCCCGTGGACGCGGCGGCGGCGTGGATTTCGGCCAGCTGCAGGCTGCCGGTGGCGCCGTAGACCATGGACATGCCGTACAGCAGCAGGCCCGAAGCCAGCGAACCGAGCACGAAGTACTTCATGGCCGCTTCGGAGGAGCGCGGATTGTCGCGGTCCATGGCGACCAGGCCGTAGGAGCTCAGCGCCAGCAGTTCCAGGCCCAGGTACAGCACCAGCATCGAACCGGCCGACACCATCAGCATCATGCCCAGCACCGAGAACAGGCCCAGCACGTAGAACTCGCCCTTGAACAGCCCGCGGTCCTGCAGGTAGGGCTTGGCGTAGACGAAGGACGCCGCTGCCACCACGTAGATCGCGATCTTGAGCACGTCGCCCATGCTGTCGCGCACGAACAGGTTGGCGAAGCCATAGGTGGTGTCCGCGCCCAGCTCGCGCGCGGTCAGCACCGCCGCCGCCGCCAGGATGAACAGCGCCAGGAAGTGCGTGAGGCCACGGCGCGCGTCCGACAGGAACAGGTCGATCATCAGCAGCGCGAAGGCCGCCGCGCAGACGAAGATCTCTGGCCCCAGGGGCTGGAGGTCGGCAAGGGTGGGCATCGGCAGGGCCATCAGGGCTTCCTTACAGCTTGGTGGCGGCGAGCTGGGTCAGCAGCTGCGCGATCGGTGCTTCCATGAGGTCGGTCAGCGGCTTGGGGTAGACGCCCAGCAGCAGGGTGCCCAGGGCGAACACGCCCAGCACCAGGACCTCGCGGCCATTGATGTCGGTCAGTTCGGCGACGTGGTGGTTGGCGACGTCTCCGAACACCACGCGCTTGACCATCCACAGGGTGTAGGCCGCGCCCAAGACCAGCGTGAAGCCGGCGCCGAAGGCGACCCAGGCGTTGTACTGGAACGCGGCCAGGATGACCATGAACTCGCCGACGAAGCCCGAGGTGCCCGGCAGGCCGGCATTGGCCATGGCGAAGAACACGAAGAAGGCCGCGAACCAGGGCATGGTGTTCACCACGCCGCCGTAGTCGCGGATCATCCGGCTGTGCATGCGGTCGTAGACCACGCCGACGCAGGAGAACATCGCGCCGGAAATGAAGCCGTGCGAGATCATCTGCACCATGGCGCCCTGCACGCCCAGCTGGGCGGCGTCGCTGTTGCCCAGCTCGCGCACCAGCGCGAAGGCGATGAAGGTGCCCAGGGTGACGAAGCCCATGTGGGCGATCGACGAATACGCGATCAGCTTCTTCATGTCCTCCTGCACCAGCGCCACCAGGCCGATGTAGATCACCGCCGCCAGCGACAGCGCGACCACCAGCCAGGCCCACTCCTGCCCGGCGTCCGGCACGATCGGCAGGGTGAAGCGCAGGAAACCGTAGCCGCCGATCTTGAGCATGATCGCAGCCAGGATGACCGAGCCGCCGGTGGGCGCCTCGACGTGCGCGTCGGGCAACCAGGTGTGCACCGGGAACATCGGCACCTTCACCGCGAACGCCGCCAGGAAGGCGAAGAACAGCCACATCTGCTCGGTGGCGGTGAGCTTGAGCTGGTACAGGTCGGCCAGCTGGAAGCTGGCGCCGCCGTCCAGGCGCTCGCCCGAGACCACGTACAGGTAGATCAGGCCGACCAGCATGAACACCGAGCCGAGGAAGGTGTACAGGAAGAACTTCAGCGACGCGTAGACACGCTTGGGGCCGCCCCAGACGCCGATGATGATGAACATCGGGATCAGCATGGCCTCGAAGAACACGTAGAACAGGATGGCGTCGAGCGCGCAGAAGACGCCGATCATCATGCCCTCGAGGATGAGGAAGGCGGCGAAGTACTGGTGCGCGCGACGCTCGACCGAGCCCCAGGCACCCACCAGCACCAGGGCGGTGGTCAGGGTGGTCAGGGCGATCAGCGCGATCGACAGGCCATCAACGCCCAGGTGGTAGCGGATGTCGAAGCTGGGGATCCAGGCGCGGTCCTCGACCAAACGCATGGCCGCCGACGCATTGTCGTGCCCGCCGAACAGGAACAGGCTCAGCACCAGAGTCGCGACCGCGACCAGCAGCGCGAACCACTTGGCCTGGGTCTGGCGGCTGTCGCCGAAGGCCAGCGTCAGGATGCCGCCAAGGATCGGCAGCCAGACCAGGACGCTCAGCAGGGGCCAGGAGGATTGCATCGGGTCTTCCTTGTCAGTCTCAGGCGCCGGTCATCTTGACCAGCACCGCCAGCAGGACGATGAGGCCAATGATCATGGCGAAGGCGTAGTTGTAGAGGCGACCGGTCTGCACGTGGCGCAGGATGCCGGCCACGCGGTCGACCAGGGCGGCGGTGCCGTTGACCAGCAGGCCGTCGATCAGCCCGGCGTCGGCGCGCTTCCAGGAGAAGCGGCCCAGCTTGACGCCACCACCGGCGAAACCCTTGATCCACAGGTCGTCGAAGCCGTACTTGTTCTCGAGCAGGCGGACGACCGGCGAGAACAGCTTCGCCAGGCGGTCGGCCACGGCCGGGTTGAACAGGTAGATGTAGGTCGCGGACGCGAAGCCGGCGAAGGCCAGCCAGAACACGACGCTCTTGTAGAAGTGCGTGCCGAAGCCCACCGCGGCCATGAACCAGCCATGGCTGTCGTGCCAGATCGACTCGCCGGCGGCCGCCACCGTGTCGTGCGCCGGCATCACTTCGATGGCGCCGCGGAAGAAGTCGCCGAAGAGCATCGGGCCCACGGTGAAGAAGCCGATGAAGATGGACGGAATCGCCAGCAACACCAGCGGCACCGTCACCACCCAGGGCGACTCGTGCGGCTCGACCGGGCCGTGGTGGCCGTGGTCGTCGTGGTGCCCGTCGTCGTCGTGGGCTTCGTGGGCGACGTCACGGAAGCGTTCCTTGCCGTGGAAGGTCAGGTACAGCAGGCGGAAGCTGTAGAAGGCGGTGACGAACACGCCCAGCAGCACGGCCCAGTAGGCGTAATGCTGGACCCAGCCGCCGGTCCTGGAGGCTTCCTGGGCGGCCACGATGATCGTGTCCTTGGAGAAGTAACCCGAGAAGAAGGGCGTGCCCACCAGGGCCAGGGTGCCGATCAGGCTGGTCCAGTAGGTGATGGGCATGTACTTCTTCAGGCCGCCCATCTTGCGCATGTCCTGCTCGTGGTGCATGCCGATGATCACCGAACCGGCCGCCAGGAACAGCAGCGCCTTGAAGAAGGCGTGGGTCATCAGGTGGAAGACGGCGGCCGAATACGCCGACACGCCCAGGGCGACCGTCATGTAGCCGAGCTGGGACAGCGTCGAGTAGGCCACCACGCGCTTGATGTCGTTCTGCACGATGCCGATCAGGCCGGTGAAGAAGGCCGTGGTGGCGCCGATGAACAGCACGAAGGCCAGCGCGGTTTCGCTTTGCTCGAACAGCGGCGACATGCGCGCCACCATGAAGATGCCGGCGGTGACCATGGTCGCGGCGTGGATCAGGGCCGAGATCGGGGTCGGGCCTTCCATCGAGTCGGGCAGCCACACGTGCAGCGGCACCTGGGCCGACTTGCCCATGGCGCCGATGAACAGGCAGATGCAGATGAAGGTCATGATCTCGACGTCCACCGGACCCGACAGCACGTCCAGGCTCCAGCCGCCGAAACCGATCTTGCCCGACCACAGCGTGAAGGTGCCCTGCAGCTCGCTGTTGTAGGCGTGCGCGAAGACCGTGGCGTAATCGAGCGTGCCGACCCAGGCCAGCACGCCGGCGATGCCGAGCAGGAAGCCGAAGTCACCGACGCGGTTGACCAGGAAGGCCTTGAGGTTGGCGAAGATGGCCGTCGGGCGCTTGTACCAGAAGCCGATGAGCAGGTAGGACACCAGGCCCACCGCTTCCCAGCCGAAGAACAGCTGCAGGAAGTTGTTGCTCATCACCAGCATCAGCATCGAGAAGGTGAACAGCGAGATGTAGCTGAAGAAGCGCTGGTAACCGGGGTCTTCTTCCATGTAGCCGATGGTGTAGACGTGCACCAGCAGCGACACGAAGGTGACCACGACCATCATCATGGCGGTGAGCGTGTCGACCATGAAGCCGACGTGGGCCGAATAGCCCGCGACCTGGAAGAACGTATAGACGTTCTCGTTGAACGGCGTCGCGCCCAGCGCCAGGAACTGCCAGAGCACGTGCAGCGACAGCGCGCAGCTGACCACCACGCCCAGGATGGTGACCCAGTGCGCGCCGGCCCGGCCGACCTGCTTGCCGAACAGGCCGGCGATGGCGGAGCCCAGCAGGGGCGCGAGGGCGATGACCAGCAGGATGTTCATTGAAATCATCGCGCGATCAACCCTTCAGCGAATCGAGTTCGGCGACGTTGATCGTCCGCCGGTTGCGGAACAGCGTCACCAGGATGGCCAGGCCGATGGCGGCCTCGGAAGCCGCCACGGTCAGGATGAAAAAGACGAAGATCTGGCCGTCGACGTGGCCCAGGAAGCGCGAGAACGCCACGAAGTTGATGTTCACCGCCAGCAGCATCAGCTCGATGCACATCAGCAGCACGATGACGTTCTTGCGGTTGATGAAGATGCCGGCCACCGACAGGCAGAACAGCACCGCGCCAAGCGCGAGGTAATGGCCAAGGGTGATCACGGATTGCCCTCCTGGCGGGGTTCGGCCTTGACCTTGACCAGGCGCACGCGGTCCTCGCGGCGCACGGCGACCTGGCGGGCCGGATCCTGGTGCTTGGTGCCCGGGCGCCGGCGCAGGGTCAGCATCACCGCGACCACCAGCGCGACGGTGAGGATCACCGCGGCGGTCTCGAACGGCAGGATGTACTTGCTGAACAGGGTTTCGCCAATCCACTGGATGTTGGTCTTGCCGGCGGCGGCGGCCGGATCGGTGGCCGACAGGCCGACCTCGAAACGCTTGAGCCCGATCAGCATCACCATCTCCGCGGCCATCACCACCACGACGGCGCCGGTGAGCGGCACGTAGCGCACGAAACCCTCGCGCAGCGGCGCGGTGTTGATGTCGAGCATCATCACCACGAACAGGAACAGCACCATCACCGCACCGATGTAGACCAGCACCAGCACCACGCCCAGGAACTCGGCCTGCAGCAGCAGCCACAGGCAGGCGACGGAGAAGAAGGTCAGCACCAGGCTCAGCACCGCGTGCACCGGGTTGCGGGCCAGGATGACGCCCAGGGCCGCAAGCACGGCGACCGAGGCGAAGGCGTAGAAGGCGGCGAGTTCGTAAGTCATGTGTGTCCTTTGTCCCCTGCCCTCACCGGAACGCCGCGTCGGCGGCCCGACGCTCGGCGATCTCGTCCTCGAGGCGGTCGCCCAGGGCCAGCAGCTGCGCCTTGGTGACGATGTTCTCGCCGCGCTTCTCGAAGTGGTACTCGTGAACGTGGGTCTCGACGATCGAGTCCACCGGGCAGCTTTCTTCGCAGAAACCGCAGTAGATGCACTTGAACAGGTCGATGTCGTAGCGGGTGGTCCGGCGCGAGCCGTCCTCGCGGCGCTCGGAATCGATGGTGATGGCCAGCGCCGGGCAGACCGCCTCGCACAGCTTGCAGGCGATGCAGCGCTCTTCGCCGTTCGGGTAACGACGCAGCGCGTGCAGGCCGCGGAAGCGCACCGACTGCGGCGTCTTCTCGAACGGATAGTTGAGCGTGTACTTGGGCTTGAACATGTAGCCCAGGGTCAGCTTCATGCCGGCCAGCAGCTCCAGCAACATGAGGCTCTTGAGGTAGTTCGCGATGCGGGTCATGGCTTCCTCAGGCGCCCAGGGTGAACCATTCGTTGTAGGCCATGATGGCCGTCACGAAGATCCACGCGATGGTGATCGGGATGAATACCTTCCAGCCCAGGCGCATGATCTGGTCGTAGCGATAGCGCGGGAAAGTGGCGCGGAACCAAAGGAAGGTGAAGGCGAAGAACAGGAACTTCAGGCCCAGCCACCACCAGCCCGGCTCGCCCAGGAACCCCCAGGACGGCGGGAACGGCGACAGCCAGCCGCCCATGAACAGCACGGCGGTCAGGAAGGCCACCAGCATCATGTTGGCGTATTCGGCCAGGAAGAAGATCGCGAAGGCCGAACCCGAGTACTCGACGTGGAAGCCGGCGACGATTTCCGACTCGCCCTCGGCGACGTCGAAGGGCGCGCGGTTGGTCTCGGCCACGCCGGAAATGAAGTAGATGATGAACAGCGGGAACAGCGGGATGAAGAACCACTCGCCGATGCCGAGGTTGCCGGCCTGGGCCAGCACGATCTCGCTGAGGTTCATCGTGCCCGCGGCCACCAGCACGCCGACCAGGGCGAAACCCATGGCGATTTCGTAGCTGATCACCTGCGCCGCCGAACGCAGCGCGCCGAGCACCGCGTACTTCGAGTTCGAGGCCCAGCCGCCGATGATGATGCCGTAGACGCCCATCGACGTGAGCGCCAGCAGCACCAGCAGGCCGGCATTGACGTCGGCCAGGACCACGCCGTCGTCGAAGGGGATCACCGCCCAGGCCGCCAGCGCCGGTGCCAGCGCCAGCAGCGGCGCCAGCCGGTACAGGAAGCCGCTGGCGTTGCTGGGCACCACCAGCTCCTTGAACAGCATCTTGAAGACGTCGGCGAAGGCCTGGATGACGCCGATGCCCATGAAGCCGCCGATGAACTGGGGCCCGTGGCGCACGTGCATCCAGCCGATCACCTTGCGCTCGGCCAGGGTGTAGAAGGCCACGCCCACGACCACCGGCAGGGTGATCGCCAGGATCTTGACCAGGGTCCACAGGACCAGGCCCAGGTCGCCGAAGGAGAGGAAAAATTCGCGCATCGGATCGAACATGCTCAGGCCCCCACCACCGCGAGCCGCGCCGCCGGCGCGATCGGCGCCGTGGCCTCGTAGTCGGATTCGATCCAGGCGGCGCCTTTGGCGACACGCTTGCTCACCTGCACCGGCAGCACGGCGTTGCCGTGGCCGTCGCCGAGCTTGGCCATGGCGCCGTCGGACAGGCCGCGCGACAACGCGTCCTCGGGGTGCAGCAGCACGCGGGCGCCCACCGTCAGCGGGTGCGCGTTGAGCGCGGTGGCGCGGCGCAGCACCGCGTCGCCGCGATAGATCGGCGTGCTGGTGATGCGCTCGAGGCCGGCGTCGTCCTTGGGCGCCGGCGCCAGGCCGTCACCTGCGGCCGGAGCCTTCGGCGACAGGCCGGCACGGAGGCCGGCCAGGTCGGTGTAGTCGAAGCCCGGCAGGCCCATCTGGCCGCCCAGGGCGCGCAGCGCACGCCAGCCCGGGCGGGCTTCGCCCGGCAGCTTGCCGCCGGCGAACGCGTGCTGGTCGGTGCCATCGAGGTTGGTCAGCGTGCCATCGATCTCGGGCAGCAGGCCGATGGGCAGGATCACCTGCGCCAGCTTCCTGAGGTCTTCGCCGGCATAGGCCGCGAAGGCCACGACCTTGGCGCCGGACAGGGCCTTGAGCGCCTGGGCGCCGTGGGCGAAGTCGAACTGCGGCTCGATGCCGTACAGCAGGTAGGCAGGCAGCGGCGACGCGAGCATGGCGCCGGCATCGTGGCCGCCCTGCCCCGGGCGCAGGCCGTGGCGGGCCAGGCCGATGGCGTTGGCGCCCTGCGGGATGCGGTTGAGGCTGGCACCGGTAGCGGAGGCCAGCGCACGCGCCGCGGCGCGCAGCCACGAGGCCTGGGCGTGGTTCTCGGCCATCTCGCCGAGCACGATCACGGCCTTGCCGCCCTTGGCCAGCGCCTCGGCCATGGCCTTGGCGCCGTCATGGTCGGCTGCGGCGATGCCGGCCGGCAACGAGGCACCAGCGGCCCTGGCGACCGCGGCCAGCGCGCCCGGCAGCTGGGACGGGGCGACGATGCGCTTGCCGGCCACCGGGAAGGTGAACTCGAAGTCCACCGGGTTGATGCAAAACACCTTCGCGCCGGCGCGGCCAGCCTTGTGCAGGCGCTGGTGCAGCAGCGGCAGTTCGTGGCGCAGGTTGCAGCCCACCAGCAGGACGACATCGGCCTGCTCGAGCTCGGCGGCCGGCAGCTGGAAGGGTTCGGCGAAGGCGGCGTCGGCGAAATCCAGCGCCTTCAGGCGATGGTCGATGTGCGCCGTAGCCAGGCCCTTGGCAAGCGTCGCCAGCTGGGCGCCTTCTTCATTGGTGGTCGCCGGATGCGCCAGCACGCCGAGCGATTCGCCGGCTTCCTTGAGCAGCTTCGCCGCCTGGGCCAGCGCTTCGTCCCAGGACGCCTCGCGCCAGCCGTCGCCTTCGCGCACCAGCGGACGGGTGACGCGGTCGCCCGCATACAGGCCTTCATGCGAATAACGGTCGCGGTCCGACAGCCAGCACTCGTTCACGGCTTCGTTGTCGCGCGGCACGGTGCGCAGCACGTCGCCGCGGCGCGCGTGCAGGTAAAGATTGGAACCCAGGGCGTCGTGGTAACCCAGCGATTCGCGGGCGATCAGCTCCCAGGCGCGGGCGCGGAAGCGGAAGACCTTGTTGGTCAGCGCGCCCACCGGGCAGACGTCGATGACGTTGCCCGAGAGCTCGGTCATCAGCGGCTTGCCGTCGTAGGTGCCGATCTGCAGGCGTTCGCCGCGGTACATGCCGCCCAGTTCGAAGGTGCCGGCCACGTCCGCGGTGAAGCGGATGCAGCGGGTGCACTGGATGCAGCGGGTCATGTCGGTGGCGACCAGCGAGCCCAGGTCTTCGTCGGGGACGACGCGCTTGCGCTCGACGAAACGCGAGACCGACCGGCCGTAGCCCATGGCCAGGTCCTGCAGCTCGCACTCGCCGCCCTGGTCGCAGATCGGGCAATCGAGCGGGTGGTTGATGAGCAGGAACTCCATGACGTTGCGCTGCGCATCGAGCGCGCGCTTGGTCTGGGTGGTGACCTTCATGCCTTCCATCACCGGCGTGGCGCAGGCCGGCGCCGGCTTGGGCATCTTCTCGACGTCCACCAGGCACATGCGGCAGTTGGCCGCGATCGGCAGCTTCTCGTGGTAGCAAAAGCGCGGGATCGCGACGCCGGCCTTGTCGGCGGCCTGGATGATCATCGAGCCCTTCGGCGCCTGCATCGGCTTGCCGTCGATCTCGATGTTCACCAGGTCCGGCGCGGTGTTGTTGGTCGGCTGGGCGCTCATGCGGCCTGCTCCGTGGTGGCGAGCTGGCCCTTGGCCAGGTCGTCGACGTAGAATCGCTTGTGCACGATGGCGTATTCGAATTCGTGCCAGTAGTGGCGCAGGAAACCCTGCACCGGCCAGGCGGCGGCTTCACCGAAGGCGCAGATGGTGTGGCCTTCGATCTGGCCGGCGGCGGCCTTGAGCATGTGCAGGTCGTCCAGCGTCGCCCTGGCCTCGGCGATGCGGGTGAGCATGCGGTACATCCAGCCGGTGCCTTCGCGGCACGGCGTGCACTGGCCGCAGGACTCGGCGTAGTAGAAGCGCGCGATGCGCTGGCAGGCGCGGACCATGCAGGTGGTTTCGTCCATCACGATGACGGCGCCCGAGCCCAGGCCGGAACCGGCCTTCTGGATCGAGTCGTAGTCCATCGTGCAACCCATCATCACCTCGGCCGGCAGCACCGGCATCGAGCTGCCACCCGGGATCACGCCCTTGAGCTTGCGGCCACCCTTCACGCCGCCCGCCATCTCCAGCAGTTCGCTGAAGGGCGTGCCCAGGCGGATTTCGAAGTTGCCCGGGTTGTTGACGTGGCCCGAGACCGAGAACACCTTCGGCCCACCGTTGTTGGGCTTGCCCAGGTTGAGGAACCACTCGGCGCCGTTGCGCATGATCGCCGGCACCGACGCGTAGGTCTCGGTGTTGTTGATCGTGGTGGGCTTGCCGAACAGGCCGAAGTTGGCCGGGAACGGCGGCTTGTAGCGCGGCTGGCCCTTCTTGCCTTCCAGCGACTCCATCATCGCGGTCTCTTCGCCGCAGATGTAGGCGCCGGCGCCGAGCGCGCCGTGGATGTCCACGTCCACGCCCGAGCCCTGGATGTCCTTGCCCAGCCAGCCATTGGCGTAGGCTTCCTTGAGCGCTTCTTCGAAATGTTCGAAAGGCTCGTGGTGGAATTCACCGCGCAGGTAGTTGTAGCCGACCGTGCAGCCGGTGGCGTAGCAGGCGATGGCCATGCCTTCGATCACCGAATGCGGGTTGTAGCGCAGGATGTCGCGGTCCTTGCAGGTGCCCGGCTCGGATTCGTCCGAGTTGCACAGGATGTACTTCTGGCCCGGTGCCTGGCGCGGCATGAAGCTCCACTTCAGGCCGGTCGGGAAGCCTGCGCCGCCGCGGCCGCGCAGGCCGGACTGCTTGACCATCTCGATCACCTGCGCCGGGTCCGTCTTTTCGGCCAGGATCTTGCGCCAGGCGGAATAACCGCCGGTCTTGATGTAGTTCTCGTAGGACCAGGGCTTGTCGAAGTGCAGCGTCGTGTAGACGACGTTGTGCTCCTGGGGAGCCGGGCCGACCGGGCCGGTGGGCTGCGAGTAGCGGGAATCGTGCGCCATGACCTGAATCACTCCAGTCCGTCGAGCAGCTCGTCCACCCGTTCCGGGGTGAGCTTCTCGTGGTAATGGCCGTCGACCACCATCATCGGGGCGCCGGCGCAGGCGGCCAGGCACTCTTCCTCGATCTTGAGGAAGACGCGGCCGTCGGGGGTGGATTCGCCGTGCCGGATGCCGAGCTTGCCTTCGCAATGACGCACGATGTCCTCGGCGCCGTTGAGCCAGCAGCTGATGTTGGTGCAGATGGCGACCTTGTGGCGGCCGACCGGCTGCAGGTCGAACATCGAATAGAAGCTGGCGACCTCGTAGGCCCAGACCGGCGGGATGTCCAGGTACTTGGCGGTCGCGGCGATCAGCTCGTCGCTGAGCCAGCCGCCGTTCTGTTCCTGGGTGGCCATCAGGCCCTGGATCACCGCCGAACGCTTGCGGTCGGGCGGGAACTTGGCGACCCAGTGGTCGATGTGGGCGCGCGTGGCGTCGGACAGCGCGACCATGGGGTCGACGTCCTGGCAAGCGGCGAAATTTCCGGTGGCTTTCATCGGTCAGGCAATCCTTAGCGATCGATCTCGCCGAACACGACGTCGTAGGTGCCGATCATGGCGACCACGTCGGGCAGCATGTGGCCGCGCACAATCTCGTCCATCGACGAGAGGTGGGCGAAACCCGGCGCGCGCAGCTTCAGGCGGAACGGTTTGTTGGCGCCATCGGAGACGATGTAGGCGCCGAATTCGCCCTTGGGGGCTTCCACCGCGGCGTAGGCTTCGCCGGCCGGCACGGAATACCCTTCGGTGAAGAGCTTGAAGTGGTGGATCAGCGCTTCCATGTCGTCCTTCATCTCGGCACGGCGCGGCGGCGCGACCTTGAAGTTGCGCACCATCACCGGACCCGGGTTGGCCCGCAGCCACTGAACGCACTGCTTGATGATGCGGTTGGACTGGCGCATTTCCTCCATGCGGACCAGGTAGCGGTCGTAGCAGTCGCCCTGCACGCCCACCGGGATGTCGAAATCGACCTGGTCATAGGCGGCGTAGGGCTGCTTCTTGCGCAGGTCCCAGGCCAGGCCCGAGCCACGCAGCATGGGCCCGGTCATGCCCCAGGCCAGGGCCTTCTCGACCGGCACCACGCCGATGCCGACGGTGCGCTGCTTCCAGATGCGGTTGTCGGTGAGCAGGGTCTCGTACTCGTCGACGCGGCGCGGGAAGTCATCGCAGAACGCGTCGAGGAAATCGAGCAGCGAACCTTCGCGCCACTCGTTGACACGCTTGAGCTCGGCGCCCTTGCGCCAGGGCGACTCGCGGTACTTGGGCATGGCGTCCGGCAGGTCGCGGGCGACGCCGCCGGGACGGTAATAGGTGGCGTGCATGCGCGCGCCGCTGACCGCTTCGTAGCAGTCCATCAGCTCTTCGCGCTCGCGGAAGGCGTAAAGGAACACCGCCATCGCGCCCAGGTCGAGGCCGTTGGAGCCAACCCACATCAGGTGGTTCAGGATGCGGGTGATCTCGTCGAACATCGTGCGGATGTATTCCGCGCGCTGCGGCACCTCGATGCCCATCAGCTTCTCGATGGCGCGCACGTAGGCGTGCTCGTTGCACATCATCGAGACGTAGTCGAGCCGGTCCATGTAACCAATGGACTGGTTGAACGGCTTGGACTCGGCCAGCTTCTCGGTGGCGCGGTGCAGCAGGCCGATGTGCGGGTCGGCGCGCTGCACGACTTCGCCGTCCATCTCCAGCACCAGGCGCAGCACGCCGTGCGCGGCCGGATGCTGGGGGCCGAAGTTGAGGGTGTAGTTGCGGATTTCCTGGGTGCTCATGACCGGTCAGTCCTTGCTCGGCTGCTCGGTGGCGGCCTGCTGCCAGCGCGAGTCCTCGCGCACCACGCGCGGAACCAGCACGCGCGGCTCGATCGAGACGGGTTCGTAGACCACGCGCTTGCGCTCGGCGTCGTAGCGGACTTCGACGTTGCCGATCAGCGGGAAGTCCTTGCGGAACGGATGGCCGACGAAGCCGTAATCGGTGAGGATGCGGCGCAGGTCGGGGTGGCCTTCGAAGATGATGCCGAACAGGTCGAAACACTCACGTTCGAACCAGTTCGCGACCGGGTAGACCTCGACCAGCGACGGCACCACCGGCAGGCTGTTGTCGGCGGCGAAGCAGCGCATGCGCAGGCGGCGGTTGTGGCGCACCGACTGCAGGTGCACGACGGCGGCGAAGCGGCGCTCGGGGCCATTGCCGCGCGGGCGGTGTTCCCAGTCGAAGCGGCCCGGACCGGCGGCGCCTTCGACGCCGCGCGAGAAGCCTTCCGAGGACACGTCGTCGGTGTCCCACTCGTCGTCGCCGTAACCCAGGTAGTCGACGCCGCACAGGTCGATCAGCTGTTCGAAGCCCAGCTCGGGGTCGTCGCGCAGGATGCGCGCGGCCGCGTCCCAGCATTCCGGGGCGATCTCGATGGTGGTTTCGCCCAGCGCTTCGTGCACGGACAGCAGCTTGTCCTGCAGGCGCGCCTTGAGGCGCTCGGTGAAGCTCGTGATTGGTTCGACCATGGCGTCGGCTGGGTCCTTAGCGGGCGATGGTGTTGGTGCGGCGGATCTTCTTCTGCAGCTGCAGGATGCCGTAGACCAGGGCCTCGGCCGTCGGCGGGCAGCCCGGCACGTAGATATCCACCGGCACCACGCGGTCGCAGCCGCGCACCACCGAATACGAATAGTGGTAGTAGCCGCCGCCGTTGGCGCAGCTGCCCATCGAGATGACCCACTTGGGCTCGGGCATCTGGTCGTAGACCTTGCGCAGCGCCGGGGCCATCTTGTTGACCAGGGTGCCGGCGACGATCATCACGTCGGACTGGCGCGGCGAGGGCCGGAAGATGACACCGTAACGGTCGAGGTCCAGGCGCGAGGCGCCGGCATGCATCATCTCGACCGCGCAGCAGGCCAGGCCGAAGGTCATCGGCCACATCGAACCGGTGCGCGCCCAGTTGACCAGGGCATCCACCGACGTGGTGACGAAGCCGCGCTCGAGCAGCGGGTTGTCGCCTTCCGGGCGCAGGATGTCGTCGACCCGCCCTTCCGGGATCGGGTTGTGCATGACGTTCGAAACGGACTGGATCACTCCCATTCGAGCGCTCCCTTCTTCCATACGTAGACGAAGCCAAGCACCAGCAGGCCGATGAAGATGCCCATCTCGGTGAGGCCGACGATCCCGAGGTTGCGGAAGTTGACCGCCCACGGGAAGACGAACGCGATTTCCAGGTCGAAGATGATGAACTGGATGGCGATCAGGTAGTAGCGCACGTCGAACTGCATGCGCGCGTCTTCGAAGGCCTCGAAGCCGCACTCGTAGGGAGAGAGCTTCTCGGCGGTCGGGCGCTTGGGGCCCAGGGCCCAGCCCGCGATCAGCAGGACGATGCCCAGGCCGGTCGAGACGAAAAGGAACAGAAGGATCGGCAGATATTCGCCCAACACGCGCGCTTCCTCACCTTGGCGCCCTTGGGCGCGTTCGTGCCGCCGCTCCGGTGCAACGCCGGGCGGCAGCCCGTTGAAAATTTGGTGCCCAAGAGGGGACTCGAACCCCTACGACTCTCGTCGCTACCACCTCAAGGTAGTGCGTCTACCAATTCCGCCACCTGGGCAGGTGTGCCTTCGATCCGGCAACCGGATCGAAGGCCGAAGATTGTACCAGCGGATCAGCCGCCGCGGTTGTTTTCCGCGTCGTCGCCGTCGGCCGCTTCCGCCGATTCGGTTTCGGCAGGCGCCGCCTCGGCGGGCGCCGGAACCTCGGTCGCCGCGGGCGCGGCGTCGTTGGCCGGCACCGACGCGTCCGAAGGCAGGTCGCTGGCCGGGAGCTCGCCGGCGGGCACCGCTTCGCCGGGCACGTCGGACATCGCGCCGATGTCCTCGAGCGAGGCGACCGGCTTGCCGCCATGCGTGGCGTACCAGGCCATGCCCAGGCTCAGGCCCATGAAGACCACGGCCAGCCATTTGGTGGCCGTGGACAGGAAATTGGACGATCCGCGCGCACCGAAGACGGTGGCGGAAGCGCCGCCGCCGAAGCCGGAGCCCGCCGCGGCACCGGAGCCGCGCTGCATGAGGATCAGCACGATCATGGCGATCGCGACCAGCACATAGATGACACTGACGATGGTGAGCAGCATGTTCTTCCGTTACCTCGCCGCCGCTGCGGCGATTGCCAGGAAATCCTGGGCCACGAGGGACGCGCCCCCGATCAGGCCGCCATCGACGTCGGGCTGTGCGAACAGCTCGGCCGCGTTGGCGGGCTTCACGCTGCCGCCGTACAAAATCGGCAACGAGCCGGCGATTCTAGCATCGTGGGCCGCCAGTTCGCCACGGAGGAAGGCGTGGACCTCCTGGGCCTGCTCTTTCGAGGCCGTCCGGCCCGTCCCGATGGCCCAGACCGGCTCGTAGGCCAGCACGGCCCCCTCGAAGGCGGCGATGCCGGCCAGCTCGACCACCGGGCCGAGCTGCTTTTCCAGCGCGTATTCGGTGTGCCCGGCCTCGCGCTGGTTCAGGGTTTCACCCACGCACAGCACCGGCACCAGGCCGGCCTTGCGCGCCGCGACGAACTTCTCCGCCACGTCCTGCGGGCTTTCCCCGTGGTACTGGCGGCGCTCCGAGTGGCCGACCAGCACGTAGCGGGCGCCCACGTCGCGCAGCATGGCCCCGGACACCTCGCCGGTGTAGGCGCCCTGCTCGTTCACGCCCAGGTCCTGGGCCCCGAAGGCCAGGCCGCTGTCGGCATAACGCGTGGCCAGCTCACCCAGGTAGGGAACCGGCGGCAGCACGACCACGTCGACCCCGGCGGCCCGCGGCGCGGCGACCAGCGCGTCCATCAGCTGGGTGGCGAAGGCCCGGCTGCCATTGAGCTTCCAGTTGCCGGCGACGATCTTCTGGCGCATGCAGTCTCTCCCGAGGACAAGACCGCCAGTTTAGCGCGCCCGGTCAGGGGCTGACGATGTCCCCATGCCTGGCCGCCAGCACGGCCGTGCGCGGGGTGATAATGGCGCGAAGCCCCAAAGGAGCCCGCGCCCATGCCGCCTTCCCCGTCCCTGCCCCACGCCCTGGTCACGGGCGCCTCAAGCGGCATCGGCACCGACATCGCCCGCGAATACGCGCGCCGGGGCAAACCCCTGGTGCTGACGGCACGCCGTCTCGACCGGCTTGAGGCCCTGGCGGCCGAGCTGGGCAAGCAGGTGCCCTGCACCGTGCTGGCCGCCGACCTGGCGGACCCGGCGGCGCCCGAAGCCCTGTTCGCGCAGACCCTGGGGCGCGGGATCTTCGTGGACACGCTGGTCAACAACGCCGGCTTCGGCGTGCCCGGGCGCTACCTGAGCGCGGACTGGAAGACCCACGCCGATTCGATCCAGGTGCTGCTGACCTCGGTGGCCCACCTCACCCACCTGTACCTGCCGGCGATGGAAGCGGCCGGGCGCGGCCGCATCCTCAACGTGGCGTCGCTGGCCGGCCTGGTGCCGGCCACGGCCGGCCATACGCTGTACGGGGCGACCAAGGCCTGGCTGATCCGCTTCTCCGAAACCCTGGACCAGGAATCACGCGGCCGCGGGGTCTATGTGACGGCGCTGTGCCCCGGCATGACCTACACCGAGTTCCACGACGTCAACGGCATGCGCGAAAAGGTCTCGAAGCTGCCCAAGGGCATCTGGCTGACCAGCGCCGAGGTCGCGCGCCAGGGCGTTGAAGCCGTCGAATCCGGCCGCGTGCGCCTGGTCACCGGCCGCAGCAACAAGCTCATCGCGGGCCTGTCCAAGTACCTTCCAGACGCCCTGGCCCGCGCCCTGCTCGCCTCAAAGGCCAAGGACTTCCGCGACGCCGATTGACCGGCAACCCGGTGGGAGCAACGTCGGTCCCGAGCGCCTGCCCTTGCCCTTTGGGCAAGCAAGGCGGGCCTTGCGGCAATCGTCGGAGGCGCCGCCGCGCACGCTATGTCCTCGCCGCCCGGCCGGGACCAAGCGTCATCCATGACCAGCTCACGGCCGGCCACTACGGACATCCATGTCCTCCGTTTCGTCGAGGACATAGCGTGCACGACGACGCTCCCACTTCAATCACGGG
>NZ_AVCJ01000017.1 GCF_000743535.1 Arenimonas donghaensis DSM 18148 = HO3-R19 | reverse complement strand
CTCGGCGGCTTCCGCCGCGCTGGCTTCGGCGGCGGCCACGGCCGCCTCGTCCACCGGCGGAGCGTCGTCGTCGCCGCCCAGGGCCCACAGCAGCACCAGCAGCAGCAACAGCGCCGCGCCGGCGCCGATGCCCAGCAGCCTGGGATCGAGCTTCGCCTTGGGCGGCGGCGTGCGCGGCCGGAACTGCAGCTCGCCGGGCGCTATCGGGCCCTTGCCGGCGCCGCCGCCGCCCGCGCCCGGACCCGCGGGAGGCACGGCGCGGCCCTGGGTCGTGGGCGCTTCCGGCGACGGCGTTGCCTGCACCAGGGTCGGTGCCGCCGGTTCCGCGGCCCCCGGGCGCGGCGTCTGCGGGCCGGGCCTGGGCGTGCGCATGCCCGCCGGCGGCGTAGCGGCCGGCGCGCTGGCCATGAACTCGGTGGGCGCCGCCGGTATGCGCGACAGCTTGCGGGCGGAGATCGCCGCCGCCACCGACGAGGGCAGCTTGCCGGCCGCCAGCACCTGTCCCGGCACTTCCTCCACGCCCAGGGCGGCCGCCAGCTCCTCGACGAACTTGCCGGCGCTGGGCCAGCGCTGGTCGGACTGCTTGGCCAGCGCGCGGGCCAGCACTTCGCGCGATCGTTCCGGGAACGGTTCCAGCGGATCCAGCGCCAGCGGCGCGTTCACGTGCTTGTACATCACCGCGTAGGGCGTGTCGGCGTCGAAGGGCAGCACGCCGGTCATCCACTGGTAGACCATGATGCCCAGCGCGTAGATGTCGGTGGCCGGGCCGACCTGCGAATCCTGCGCCTGTTCCGGCGACATGTACTGCGGCGTGCCCAGCACGGCGCCGGTGCTGGTGATGGTGGTGCGGCCCTGGAGCATGCGCGAGATGCCGAAGTCGGCCAGGTACAGCTCGCCGTGCTCGCCCAGCAGCACGTTCTGTGGCTTGAGGTCGCGGTGCACCACGCCCAGGCTGTGGGCATGGTCGAGCGCGTCGGCGACCATCGTGAAATAGGCCAGGCCGGCTTCGCGGCCGATGGCGTCGCGCTCCAGGCGCTCGCCCAGGTGGCCGCCGCGGACCAGGCGCAGGGCCATCCAGGGCACGCCGTCGTCGATGCCGTAGTTGTACAGCGGCACGATGTGGGGGTGTTCGAGCTTGGCGATCAGCCGGGCTTCGCGCTCGAAGCGTTCGGCGAAGCCGGGCTCTTCCAGCAAATCGATGGGCAGCACCTTGAGCGCGACTTCGCGGTCGAGCGCGGTTTCATAGGCGTTGTAGACCGTGGACATGCCGCCGCGACCGAGCTTGGCGACGATAGTGAACGGTCCGACGGTGTCCCCGACCTGGATCACGCTGCGCATGCAACCAACCCCCCGATTCGTCCTGCGCGGGACCAGTCTACGCCCTACGCCAGCGGCAGGGCGGCCCCTGCAAGGCCAACGGGAAAATCAGCGATGAACGGCCCCGGCGGGCCGCGAACGGCGTCAGGCGGCGGGGGACGGCGTGCTGGCGTCGGCGACCACCATGTTCCGGCCCGAGTCCTTGGCGGTGTACATGGCGCGGTCGGCGCGGTCGACCAGGGCGTCCAGGGCTTCTTCCGGACCGAGGTGTTCGGCGGCACCGACGCTGACGGTCAGTTCCACCACTTCTTCGCCGACGGCCTGGCAGTGTTGCTGCACCGCGGTGCGGATGCGTTCGCCGACGGCGAGGGCGTGGATGCGCCGGGCGCCGGGCAGCGCCACGCCGAATTCTTCGCCGCCCAGCCGGCCCAGGATGTCGCCACCGCGCAATTCGGCGGCAACGGTGTTGGCGACCGCCTTGAGGCAATCGTCGCCGACCTGGTGGCCCAGGCTGTCGTTGATCAGCTTGAACAGGTCGATGTCAAAGAACAGCACCGACAGCGGCCGCTGGTCCTGCCAGGTGTCCTCGGCCAGTCGCTCGAGCCGGGCGCGCCAGGCGCCGCGGTTGAGCACGCCGGTGAGCGGGTCGCGCTCGGAGTCGGCCTTCACCCGCGTGGCTTCGGCGCGGGCGTGGTCGCGTTCGACCAGGAGATGGGTCATGCGTCCGGAAAAGCGGCGCACCAGCCACAGCCCCCAGGCCGCCACCGCGACACCGGCCAGGGCCAGCCAGACCGGATGGGAGCCCGCCAGGAAAGCCGCCGCCAGCAGCATGGCCGCCACGCCGGCCTGCAGGCCCCAGCCTTCGCGGGGCCGCAGCCGGTCGCGCATGACCGTCCAGCAGGCCGCTATCGCGAGCGCCACGCCCAAAGCGAGGCCGATCATCACCCAGGCCAAAGCGACCGCGGCGGCCGCCGGCTCGCCCGTCTGCGCGGGCAAGGCGAGGGCCGGTCCAGGGACGAGGACCAGCAGGGCCAGGGGCCAGGAACGGCGGGGGGCGGCGCTCATGGCCCTACTCTCGGCCAGCCGCAAGGCCAGTTCAAGCAAGGATTGGCGCGGGTTTTCCAAGCTGGGAGGGCGCTCACGCTTTTCCGGGGCCATGACCAATGGCCTACCTTCACACGGGGCGCTTCGCCTAGCATCGGGCGATTGTGTCCCTGCCCCTGGAGTCCGCATGTCGCCTCGTCCGCTCGCCCTCGCCCTCGGCCTCGCCCTCACCGTGGCGGCCACCGCCCAGGCGGACGACAAGGACAAGAAAGACAAATGGGACGTGCAATCGGCGCATGCCAAGGGCAAGACCGTGCGGTTCAGCACCGACGAGGGCACCTGGCTCGACCTGGACGTGAGCCCGGACGGCCGCCGCATCGTCTTCTCGATGCTGGGCGACCTGTATGAACTGCCGGCCGACGGCGGCCAGGCCCGGCGCATCACCAGCGGCCCGGCCTGGGACATCCAGCCGCGCTTTTCGCCCGACGGCAAGGAAATCGCCTTCACCTCCGACCGCGGCGGCGGCAACAACCTCTGGCGCATGAAGGCCGACGGCAGCGGCGCCACCCAGGTGTCGAAGGAAGACTTCCGCCTGCTCAACAATCCCTATTGGACGCCCGACGGCCAGTACCTCGTCGGCCGCAAGCACTTCACCTCGGGCCGTTCGCTGGGCGCGGGCGAGCTTTGGATGTTCCACCGCGACGGCGGCAGCGGGCTGCAGCTGACCGAGCGCAAGAACGACCAGCAGGACCTGGGCGAACCGGCGGTGTCGGCCGACGGCCGCTACGTCTACTACTCCGAAGACGTCAGCCCGGGCGGCATGTTCCAGTACAACCGCAACGTGCACGGCACCATCTACGCGATCAAGCGGCTGGACCGCGAGACCGGCGAAACCGAAACCATCGTCGCCGGCGCCGGCGGCGCCGTGCGTCCGCAGCCCTCGCCCGACGGCAAGCAGCTGGCCTTCGTCAAGCGCGTGCGCGACAAGTCGGTGCTGCACGTGATCGACCTGGCCTCGGGCTTCGTGCGGCCGGTCTGGGACGGCCTGTCGCACGACCAGCAGGAGGCCTGGGCGATCTTCGGCCCCTACCCCGGCTTCGACTGGACGCCCGATTCCAAGGCCGTGGTGCTGTGGGCGCAGGGCAAGCTGTGGCGGGTGGACATCGCCAGCGGCACGCCGGCCAATATCCCCTTCACCGCGCAGGTCGAAAAAAGCGTGCTGCCGGCGCTGCGCTTCGAGCAGAAGATCGAGGGCGACGCGTTCGCGCCGCAGATGATCCGTGACGTCGCCACCAGCCCCGATGGCAAGACCCTGGTCTTCCACGCCGTCGGCCAGCTCTGGACCAAGGCGCTGCCGGGCGGCTCGCCGCGCCGGCTGATGAACGACGACACGCGCTTCGAGTACCAGCCCAGCTTCAGCCGCGACGGCCGCAAGCTGCTGTTCACCACCTGGTCGGATGCCTCCCTGGGTGCGATCCATGAACTCGACCTCGCCAGCGGCACGACCCGCAAGCTCACGACCGAGCCGGGCTTCTACTACGGCCCGCGCTACTCGCCGGACGGGTCGCGCGTGGTGTATTCGCGCCAGGGCGGCGGCGGCCTCACCGGCAGCCTGTGGAGCGGCAGCCGCGGCGTGTTCGTGATGCCGGCCGCCGGCGGCGAGCCGGTGGAGATCGCCGGCAATGGTTCCCAGCCCCAGTTCTCCGCCGACGGCGGGCGGGTGTACTTCCTCACCGGCGGTGGCCTGGAGAAGAAGCTGATGAGCGCCGGCCTGCACGGTGAACAGCCGCGCGAAGTGTTCAGCCTCAAGTACGTCGACCACGTCGCGATCAGCCCCGACGGCAGGTCGGTCGCCTTCACCGAACTGTTCAACGGCTACGTGGCGCCGCTACCGGCGACCGGGGGTTCGATCGAACTCAACAAGGACACCAAGGCCCTGCCGGTGACGGCGCTGGGCACCGACATGGGCAGCTACCTGCACTGGGCCGCGGATTCGAAGTCCGTGCACTGGATGGTCGGCGACCGCTACCACAGCCGCGCGCTGGGCGCGGCCAAGGCCGACGCCGGCACGCCCGTGGGCCTGCGCATCGACAGCGACAGCCCCGAAGACACGTTCGCCCTGGTCGGCGGCCGCGTGGTGACCATGCGTGATGCCGATACCACCCAGGAAGTGATCGAGGACGGCGTGGTGCTCGTGCGCGGCAAGCGCATCGTCGCCGTCGGCAAGCGCGGCGACGTGGCCATCCCGGCCGGCGCCCGCGAAATCGACGTCGCCGGCAAGACCGTGTTCCCGGGCATCGTGGACGTGCACGCGCACGCCGCCCACTTCGGCCAGGGCGTCGTCCCGCAGAACAACTGGGCCTACGCGGCCAACCTGGCCTTCGGCATCACCACCATGCACGACCCGTCGGCGACCACCGAGTTCGTGTTCTCGCAGTCCGAACTGGTGAAGGCCGGCAAGATGGTCGGCCCGCGGGTGTTCTCGACCGGCACCATCCTTTACGGCGCCGACGGCGACTTCAAGGCGGAGGTCAATTCGCTCGACGACGCCCGTTCGCACCTGCGCCGCATGCAGGCCAATGGCGCTTTCTCGGTGAAGAGCTACAACCAGCCGCGCCGCGACCAGCGCCAGCAGATCAACCAGGCCGCCCGCGAGCTGGGCATGCTGGTGGTCGAAGAAGGTGGCAGCACCTTCCAGCACAACATGACCATGGTGGTGGACGGCGTCACCGGCATCGAGCACAACATCCCGGTCGCGCCCCTGTACCGCGACGTGGTGGAACTGTGGCGCCAGACCGACGTCGGCAACACGCCGACCCTGGTGGTGAACTACGGCGGGCTCAATGGCGAGTACTACTGGTACGCCAAGGACAACCTCTGGGAGAACGAGCGCCTGAACCGCTTCTTCCCGAAGAACTCGCTCGACGAAAACACCATCCGCCGCCAGGCCGGCCCGGAGTGGGACTACTACCACGTCGAAGTCGCCAAGGCCGCCAAGGTCCTGCGCGACGCCGGCGTGCCGATCCTCGTCGGCGGCCACGGCCAGATGCAGGGCCAGGCGCCGCACTGGGAGATCTGGTCGCTCAACCAGGGTGGTTTCACCCCCTTCGAAGCGCTGCGTGCAGCCACCATCGACGGCGCCAGCTACCTGGGCCTGTCGAAGGAAATCGGATCCCTCGAGGCCGGCAAGCGTGCCGACCTCGTGGTCGTGGACGGCAACCCGCTCGAGGACATCCGCCGCAGCGACGACACCGCGATGGTGATGGTCAACGGCCGGCTGTTCAAGGCCAGCGACCTGTCCGAGATCGGCGGCAAGCAGCGTCCGGCCCCGGAGTTCTTCTGGCAGCGTGGCGGCGCCGGCGTGCCCACCGGCGTCCACTACGGCCCGACGGTGCCCTGCCATTGCCCGAAATCGGATCCGCACCGGCACTGAACCGGACACGCCGATCCCACCGACCGTTTTCGTCCCCGGTCCGCAACTGACTTGACGGTTGCCGGGCCGGGGGGCGTAATCTGGCCAAGGATTTGACCGGGAGCGGTCCGTCGTTGAGCCGTATCGAAAACGACAGGGAAGACGGCGCGGACTCGGCCAATGACCTGGCCGTGCTGCGAGAGCAATTGGTCGACCGTCTCTGGCTGGGCATGGTGCTGGTGATCGCGCTGGCGATCCCGATTTCCCTTTCCCGCGCCGCGCTGACGGGCTGGTTGCCGCTCTACACCTGGCACGTAGTGCTCTCCGTCGCCACCACCTGCGTGCTGCTGGTCCGCCGCCGCCTTTCCCTGCGCATCAAGTCCGGGCTGTTCCTGGGCCTGCTGTGGTGCGTCGGCCTGCCGGGCCTGCTGTCGCTGGGTCTCGCCGCCGCCGGCGTGCACTGGCTGGCATTGAGTGCGCTGGTCGCCAGCACCCTGTATTCGCGACGGGTAAGCATGACGCTGGGTATCGCCGCGGTGCTGGCCGTGGCCTTGTCGGGAACCGCCTTCGTCCTGGGCTGGATGCACGTGGACGTCGACCTCAACGCCTATGTCCGCGACCCGGCGGCCTGGGGCACGCTGGTGCTGGTGACGGGGGCCTTCATCGCCGTCACCGTGTTCGCCTATGGCACCTACAACCGGTCGACGGCGCATCTGTTGCGCGAGTTCAGGGACGAGAACGAGCGCATCGAGTTTTATGCGTTGCACGACGAACTGACCGGCCTGCCCAAGGCCAGGCTCGCCCGCGACCGCCTGGCGATGGCGATGGAGACGGCCAAGCGCGACAAGGTACGCGTGGCCGTGCTCGGCATCGACCTCGATGGGTTCAAACAGGTCAACGACCAGTACGGCCACGCCGCCGGCAATGTCGTGCTACGGGAACTGGCCAACCGCCTGAAGTCGGAGCTGCGGGGACGCGATACGGTGGCGCGCATGGGAGGCGACGAGTTCCTGGCCATCCTGGTCTCCGTTGATTCGGACGAATCGATCAGTCCGGTGCTCGCACGCCTCGTGCGCACCCTGTGCCTGCCCGTCGCGTGGCAAGGCGAGCAGCTGCAAGTGGGCGCCAGCATCGGCGTCGCATTCCATCCCGACCAGGGCTCGGACGCCGACACGCTGATCCATCGCGCCGACGAAGCCATGTACGCCGCAAAGCGCGAGGGTGGACGCCGATACAATTACTGGACTCCGGACTAGCTACCCGCCCATGCACATCTTCGGCCTCGGCCTGCACATCCTCATCGCGATCTACTTCGGCGTGCACGCCATCCGCACCCACCAGGGCCTGTACTGGCTGTTCATCCTTTTCATGTTCCCGCTGCTGGGAAGCATCGTGTACGCGGCGGCGATCTGGCTGCCGGATATCCGCAACAGCCACACGGCGCGCCGGGCCGGCAGCACCATGCGCCGGATGCTGGACCCGGGGCGTGAACTGCGCGAAGCCCGCGCCGCCTACGACGACACCGCCACCGTCGCCAATCGCATGCGCCTTGGCCAGGCGCTGCTGGCCGACGGTCGCGCCCAGGAAGCACTTCCGCTGCTGCGGGACGCGGCCACCGGCCTGTATTCGGATGACCCGGACCTGCAGGCGCAGCTGGCCCGGGCCGAACTGGAAGCCGGCGACGCGGCGGCGGCCCGGGACCGACTCGACGCGCTGATCGCGGCGCATCCGCGCTACCGGTCGCCGACAGCGCACCTGACCTACGCCCGGGCAGTGGCGGCCTGCGACGACCGCGAGCGCGCACACGAAGAATTCGACGTATTGGTGGACAGCTACCCGGGTCTGGAAGCACGCGCCCGCTACGCGAGCCTGCTGGCCGGCTGGGGCGAAACCGAGCGAGCAAAAAACCTGGCGACGCAGTCCCTGGCCAAGGCCAAGCAGTTGCCGCGCCACTCCCGCGACCTGGACCGCGACTGGATTAAGCAGTTGAAGGAACTGGCGGGATGAGTCGCGCCAGCGGGCCGGAACGCCGACGGATATTCGACACCGGGGGAACCTGGCGGTTGAGCATGGTGCAACGTGCACTGATCCTGGGATTCGCGGCGACTTATCTTCTCGTGCTCCAGCCATGGCATTCCGGTTCGGCCATGTCGCCCTTTGGTGTCTATGCGGCGGCTGCCAGCGCAGTGGTCCTTGCCTTGCTACCGCCGCGATGGCGCCTGGGCCCCGTCCTGGCCGTGATGCTCATCCTTATGGTGTCGGTGAACGTGACGGCAAACATCATCGGCGCGATGGGCCCGGCTGATGACAGGCGCGACTTCGGCGATGTCTCGGATCCGGGCCAGATCGCAGTGCCTGAGCGTTTTCGAGGTCACTGGGCGGGGCACGCCGGCGCCTGTGGCTCTGGTACCGATGATCTGGCAATGCACCTCGGCGCGGACCGGATTTCGCTTTGGGAAAGCGAAGGAGAGATTCGGGCCCTCGCCAGCCCCGGTGCCAACCAGATCAACATTGTCGCCGAGCTCACGGGCGAAGGAGAATCCTGGATGGCAACGTTTCGGTTCTCGCTTTCCGAGGACGGATCGACACTCATTACCGAAGGCCTCGACGCTGACCAGCGCGTGGCCAGGTATCGATGCGCGGAGGATCCAACATGACGATCAAGATAGTCAGCAGCCTGCTGGCCCTCATCTTCGCGCTGTCAGGCGGGGCCAAGCTGCTTGCCCTGCCCTTCGAAACCGAGGCTTTCTCGCGCTGGGGGTATCCGGTGGAGTTCATGTACCTCACCGGCGTGCTGGAACTGGCAGGCGCCGTGGGCTTGCTGCTGCCGCGGCTGTCCGCCCTGGCGGCGCTGTGCCTGGCGGCATTGATGCTCGGCGCCGTCGGCACCCACGTGCTGCACGCGGAATGGGTGATGGCCGGGGTGGCGCTCGCCATCCAGTTGACTGCGCTCTGGTGCGGCTGGCGAGGTCGCAGCGAGTTCTTGCGCCTGTTCGGCCGCGGTTCCGCCGTGCGCTGACCGGGTACCAACGGAGCGCTCCAGCCATGCCAGCACACCCATTACCAATACAGTTGAGTCGGTGGTTCTTCGCGGCGCTCCTGATCGGCGTGCTGCCTGTTGCACAGGCCGTGGAGCAGCGCCTCGAGTTCGAGATCGAGGGCCAGAAGCGCCGCGTGTTGCTTTTCGTGCCCGACGAACCCAGCGCCGAGCCGCGCACCCTCGTAGTGGTGTTCCACGGCCGGGGCGATGATGACCGGGCGTTCGCGCGCGCGGTGCGGCTGCACCAGGACTGGCCCAAAGCCATCGTCGCCTACCCGCGCGGCGAACTGCGCGAGAACTCGACGCAGCGCGGCTGGCAGTACCGCCCCGGCGACCAGGGCGACCGCGACCTGGCCCTGACCGACCGGCTGTTGGAGGAACTGTCCCGGCGCCACGGCACGCAGCCGGAGAAGACGCACGTCGCCGGCTTCTCGAACGGCGGCCATTTCACGCTGCTGTTGATGGCCGAGCGACCCCACGCCTTCGCGACCTTTACGGTCATTGGCTCGGTGGCCCCCGGGTTCAGCAGCGAATCGCCCCCGAAGCCGGTGCTCTACCTGTTCGGCCGCGGCGAAGACCGCCGGTACAGGGAAGACTGGGCCGGCACGGTCGAAGCCCTGGCACGGCACAACCGCACCCAGGGCCCGCTGACGAAATTCATGGGTTGCTGCCACCTGCAGTCGCCATCGGCCAAGGGCGCCCCCTTTGTCTTTGGCACCTATGGCGCCGGCCACATCTGGCCATCGCAGGGCAATCAATGGCTGAAGGAATTCAGCCAGCACCCTTGGCCATCGCCATAGGGATATCCTGCCATTAAGCTGGCCCAATAAACCCCCAACGCCGGACGACCAGACATGAGTCGCGAAGACATCATCGCCGTAGCCTTGCGCCTGTTTGCCCTTTTCCTGGTGGTGACCGCGATACGTCATGCCGCCGGCCTGCTCTCGCTCGGACGATTCGAAGAACTGACCGCGGTCATGCTTTTGGGGACAGCGACGATCATGGCGCTCACCCTCGCCTTCGCCGCGGTGCTCTGGTATTTCCCGCTCACCATCGCGCGCAAGCTGCTGCCCTCGCTGCGCGACGCCGGCACCCCCTTGTCGCCCGCGGGCCTCCAGGTACAGGAAATCGCCATCATCGTGCTCGGCCTGTGGGTCCTGGCCTCGGCCTTGCCGGACACGGCCTACTGGTTGTCCCTGCTGATGCTCACGTCCGGCGTCGGCTACGAAGGTTTTGCCTGGCTGCCGGAAAACAAGGCGAGCATCGCGGCGACCGCCGTCGAGATCGTGATCGGTTTGGTACTTGTGCTTGGCGCGAGGGGCCTTTCCAATTTCCTGTATCGCCTTCGCTATGGCAGCAACCTTGCCACGCCGCCGGAGCCCGGCAATAGGCCCTGAAAAATTCATGCTTCATGCCGATGTGGCCAGCTCACCGCCAGTGTCCGCTTCGCGGCCCGGGCCGGGCAGACTTAGGACCGACCCCGGGCGCGCGCGAATAGCGCGGCGGCGGTGAGCCAGGCAACGCACATCAGGCCGGTGAACACCCAGGCATTGCCCAGGCCGGTCAGGGACAGGCCCAGGCCGATCACGAACTGGGCGGCGGCCGCCAGCTGCATGGCCGCGGCCAGGCCGCGCGGGCGCAGGCGCGCCACCGCGGCGCCCGCGATGGCCATGACCGGCACCACGAAGAACCAGAGATTGGCCGGGTTGTCTTCGCTACCGAGGATGCCGACCGCCAGGTTGGTCCAGATCGTCAGGAAACCAGCCCCGACGGCGATGCCGGTCGCCAGCATGTAGCGGTTGTCGCGCGCGCGCCGGGCCGCCAGCTCGTAGGCCAGGCAGACCGCGAGCAGCATGATCCCGGCGAAGACGAAGTCTTGCGCGGTCCAGCGGACCTCATCGGTGTACTGCATCGCCACGCCGGGCAGCACCAGCAGCACCAGGGCACCGCCCCAGACCAGGCTGCGAACCACCTTGCCCCGCAGCCCCTCATTTTCCCGCAGCGTCTTCATCCCCTTGCTCCTCGCCGATCCCGGTCCGCCCGGTCGTCAAACAGCCTGCCCGGGGGAAATGGAAATTTGCGGGCAGCCCGGTGGCAATCCTGGGGCTATTTCACCCGCTTGCCGTGTTTGACCACCAGGTCGATGCCCTGCAGTAGCGCCACCTGCTTGAGCGCGTCGCCGCGCACGGCGACGATGTCGGCGTATTTGCCTTCGGTCACCGTGCCGTAGTCCTTGTCCACGCCCATGGCCACGGCCGGCCAGTAGGTGGCGGCACGGATGGCGTCGATGGCGGGTACGTCGAACTGGTTCACCCAGACGTCGAGTTCGTTCCAGGTGCTCTGGCTGTGGAACTTCATCGGAATGCCCGAATCGGTGCCGACCAGGAGCACGACGCCGGACTGGCGCAGCTGGTCGAACTTGCGACGCAGGGTCGGCTGGCGCTGCGGCGTCTGCTGGAAATAGGAGATGCGTTCGGGATGTTCGAGCGAGCCCTTGATGTCGTCGACGATCTCCGGCGGCAGGCCGCGGTGCCAGGAGTCGGAATCGATGAACTCGTGGTTCTTCACCGTGTACGGGAAGTTGTAGAGCCCCTCGATGGTCGGCGTCCAGAACAGCGGCCCGGCCGCCATGTTGGCCGTGCGTTCGGCCAGCGCATCCATCACGTCCTTGGGAAACTCCGGCGCGGCGGCGAACCCGGTGTGCTCGAAACCATCGACGCCGTGGCGCAGGCCGCGGCGCACTTCCTCGGGGCGGTGGGCGTGGGCGATGACCGGCAGGTCGTGTTTGTGGGCCTCGTCGACGATGGCGGCGATCTCGGCCTCGCTCATCTGGTCCTGGTCGATCAGCTTCACCACGTCCACGCCGGCATCGGCCAGGCGGCGGATCTTGGCGCGGGCGTCGGCCGGCGAATCCACGCCCCAGCGGAAGGCCTCGGTGCCCGGATAGGGTTTTTTCTGTATGAAGGGCCCGGACATGTACATGGTCGGGCCCGGGATCCTGCCGGCGTTGATGGCGTCGCGCACGGCGATGGAATCCTCCAGCGGCCCGCCCAGGTCGCGGGCGCTGGTGATGCCGGCCATCAGGAGCTGCTCGGCCGAGGCCGGCATGATGACGTCGCGCAGCTTGGGCAGGTAGGTCTTGTCCCAATAGGCGTAGTCGGCGTGGCCGTTGATCATCAGGTGCACGTGCATGTCCCACAGGCCGGGCATGACGGTCATGCCTTCGGTGGACACCACCTCGGCGTCGGCCGGCACCGGCAGGGTGGCCACCGTGCCGACGGCGACGATGCGCTCGCCATCGACGATGATGACGCTGTCCTTGATCGGATCGCGCAGCGTGCCGTCCACCAGGGTGCCGCCGACCAGGGCGAGCTTGGCGGCCAGCACCGCGGGGGACAGGGCCAACAGCAGTGCGGCGGCCAGGCAGGTGTGCGTGCGCGTCATCGGGTCGACCTCCGTTGGGGTGACCCGATGGTAGCGCGAAGCGCGCGGGCCTACTTCGTGTTGATCTGCAGGCGCAGCGCCGAGGCATAGCCATCGTCGCGGCGACTGTGGCCCGCCTCGTAATCGGTGCCCATCAGCGCGATGTGCGTGCCGCCGCCATCGACGACGGCCAGGCCCTTGGCGCCGTCCTCCCCCGGTGTCCAGACCGATCTCACCAGCGTGTTCTTCTCGCTGGCCTGCTCCCCGGCCACGAGGCCGGCGGCTTCGAACTGGGCCACGAGTCGATCCATCGCTTCCTGAGACCCCAGCCCGGGCACGTCCAGGTGGACCTGCCGGATCGTGACGCCGACCTGCGTGCTCATGTCCACGGTGGCGTTGTAGGCGAAATCGGGGACGACGCCGCCGGGCAGCGGATTGGCCAGCGCGCGGCTGCCGGGCTCACCGGACGGCTTGCTGGCCTCGTCGGCAGCGGCGGCGATGATCGCGCGGGCCTTGCTGCTGTTGCCGGAAGCCTGCTCGTCCGGGACGTCGCCGCCACAGCCAGTGAGCAGCAATGTGGCGGCGATGAAAGAACCAAGGGCAATGCGCATGGGCGATCCTTTTTCCTGGGGTGTCTTCCCTACAACGCATTCGGAAGCCCTGTTCCGCCACCAGCAAGCCTTCCCCCCGGCCCACGGGGTAATCTCGACGCATCAACCCGATCGCCCGAAGGAGAAACCGCGATGGCCGTCCGCTATTACATCCGCCTGCCCGACCCGCCCCTGGCCAGGGGCACCGAACCGGCCCTGTCGTTCCGGTCCGGCGGCGCCGAGGGTTTCGCCGACGAACTGCAGGAAGCGCTGCGCAGCAACGCGCTTTTCCACCGCTGGAAGGCGATGCAGGAGGATCCGGACGACGTCGACGATGACCTGGGCGTGGTCGATCCGGACGCCACGGTCACCGGCAAGCAGGTGGACCTGAAGGTCGAACTGGTCGCGACCACGTCGATTCCCAGCGGCGTCTTCAAGCAGCGGCTGCGCTGGCTGGCCGGCAGCCACTGGGAGCTGGCCGACGTGAAAGACGCCTAACCGGTGTTCTGCACGCCGGCGGCGATGCCGTTGACGGTCGTGACCAGGGCGTGGAAGAGCGGCCCTTGTTCCGGCCGGTCCTCGGCCCGCCAGCGGGCCAGCAGGTCCACCTGCAGCAGGCTGATCGGGTCGACGTAGGGATTGCGCAGCCGGATCGACTGGCGCAGGCGGAAATCGCCGTCGAGCAGGCGCGGGCTGCCCTTGAGCGCCAGGATGGTGTCGCGGGCGCGGGCGAACTCTTCGGCGATCAGCGGGTAGAAACGTTCGTGTGCCGGCCCGGCCAGTTCTGAATAGCGCTCGAAGATGCCCAGGTCGGACTTGGCCAGCACCATCTCGACGTCGTCGACCAGGGTGGCGAAAAACGGCCAGTCGCGGGCCATCTCGGCCACGTCGTCCTGGCCATAGCGCCGGACCCCTTCGGCCAGGCCGGTGCCGACGCCCAGCCAGGCGGTCAGGCCACAGCGGTTCTGCGACCAGGCGAAGACCCAGGGAATGGCACGCAGCGAAGACACGCCGCCGGCGTTGCCGCGCTTGCTGGGGCGCGAGCCGATGCGCAGGCGTTCGATGACGTCGATCGGCGTGGCGTCGCGGAAATAGGGCACGAAGCCTTCGCTTTCGTAGACCAGGCCGCGATAGTGCGCGCGCGCCGTGGCGGCGATGTGCGCGGCCATTTCACGCCAGCGGGCCTCGCGTGGCTCGGGCTGGCGCGGGCGCAGGGTGGCGCGCAGCACCGCGCCGCTGGCCTGTTCGAGGTTGCGCAGGGCGATGGCGCGGATGCCGTACTTGCGATGGATCACCTCGCCCTGTTCGGTCAGGCGCAGGTAACCGTCCACCGAACCGCGCGGCGCGGCGATGACGGCGCGGCCGGTCTTGCCGCCGCCGCGCGAGAGCGAACCGCCGCGACCGTGGAAAAACGCGATGCGCACGCCGGCTTCGGCGGCCAGCGCGGTCAGCGCCACCTGGGTCTGCTGCAGCGCCCAGCGCGAGGCCACCAGGCCGCCGTCCTTGGCGCTGTCGGAATAACCGAGCATCACCACCTGGCGGTCGCCGCGGCTGCGCAGGTGCTGGCGGTAGACGGTGTCGGCGAACAGCGAACGCAGGGTGTCGGCGGCGTTGTCGAGGTCGTCGACGGTTTCGAACAGCGGCGCGACATCCAGCGGCACCGCGCCATTGCCGTCGATGCAGCCGCCCAGCTTGGCCAGCGCCAGCACCGCCAGGGCGTCGGCGGCGCTGCGGCTCATGGAGATGATGTACGGACCGATCGCGCGCGAGCCGTAGCGCGGCAGGGCGTCGGCGACGGTGCGGAAGACGTCGAGAACGCCGCGCGCGTCTTCGGCGGCCGGCTTGGCGGCGCGCGCCTCGCCGGTCAACAGGGCCCGCAGGCGCTGGGCGCGGTCGCTCCAGTCGCGTTCCGGGAACGGTTCGTCGTCGAGAAGCGCCGCCAGGGCGGCGTCGTGCTGCGTGCTTTCCTGGCGCAGGTCCAGCGTCGCCAGGTGGAAACCGAACGCCTGCACGCGGCGCAGCAGCCGGCGCACGGCGAAACCGCCGGCGTGTTCGCCCTGGTGGGCCTGCAGGCTGGCTTCGACCAGGCGCAGGTCGGCCAGGAAGTCGTCCGGGCCGGCGTAACCGTCGGCGGCATCGCCGTCGGTGGCGGCGATGCGGGCGGCCAGCAGGGTCAGGAAGCGCCGGTAGGGCATGTCGCTGTGGCGGGCCTTGATCGCGTCGGCGGCCTCGGGGAAACGATGGGCGTAGTCGTCGGCGCGCTGCACGAGCCGGTCATCGACACCCACCCGGCCTTCGGTCTGGCTGAGCAGGTCGGCCAGCTTTTCCAGTTCGCGCCGGTAGCGGCCCAGCACGATGGCGCGCTGGCTGGTCAGGGTGGCGGCGATGGTGTGGGCGCCGACGTTGGGATTGCCGTCCATGTCGCCGCCGACCCAGGAACCGAAGCCCAGCAGCGGCGGCAGTTCGTCGGGCGACTTGCCGTAGACCGCCTGCAGCGCCTCGAGGAAGGTTTCGTGGAAGACGGGAAGTACGCGGTAGAGCACGTCGGACAGGTAATAGGCGACGTGTTCGAACTCGTCGGCGACGGTGGGCTTTTCCGGCGGCGTTTCGTCGGTCTGCCAGCTGGCGGTCAGCGCCAGGCGCATGCGCTCGATGTCGGCGCGACGCTCCTGCGGCGTGAGGTTGCGGTCGATGTCCTCGACCAGGCAGCGCACGACTTCGCTTTCCTTTTCCAGCAGGGCGCGCCGGATCGCCTCGGTGGGGTGCGCGGTGAACACCGGCTCGACCCGCAGTCGCGGCAACAGCGCCAGCACGGCCTCGGCCGGCACGCCCTCGTCGCGCAGCTTGCGCAGCGAATCCTCCAGGCCACCGGGCTGGGGCGATTCACCCAGGCGCTGGTAGTCGCGCCGGCGGCGGATGCGATGCACGCGCTCGGCCAGGTTGACGGCCTGGAAATAACTGGCGAACGCGCGCACCAGCAGTTCGGCGCGGTCCAGTGGCAGGCCGCGCAACCCCTTGGCGACGTCTTCGATCGGTGCACCAGCTTCGCGACGGCGAATGGAGGCGATGCGCAGGGCTTCGACATCGTCCAGGAAATCGGGCGAGACCTGTTCGGCCAGGATTTCGCCAACCAGCGCGCCCAGGCGCTTTACGTCCTCTCGCAGCAACGCGTCGGTCGCCGGCAGGTCGATGTCGCGCAGCGGTTCAAAGTCAGGGGTACTCATTCACGCAAATCCTCAAGGGCTGCTTTGGCGGTGTCCATCCCAGGGTCCAGCTCCAGTGCGCGGCGATAGGCCCGCCTGGCGTCGTCTCGCCGGCCGGCCCGGCCCAGGCCTTCGCCCAGGCTGTCCCAGGCATTGGCCGACTCCGGAAACAGGCGTGTGACCAGTTCAAATACGGCCACCGCCTCGGCATAACGCTCCTGTGAAACGAGCCGGTAGCCCTGGAAGTTCAAGTAGCGTTCCGAACCCACTATTCCGCCCGATGCCGCCAACGCCCGGTAGGCGGGTAAAGCTGTCTCCATCCGGCCGGCATAGACCTGTTCACGAAGTGCGAGATGGTCATCCGCCAGACGGAGGTAGTGATGGCTGCTGCCGTCGTCAAGCACCAGGGAGAGCCCGGGGCCCAGCTCATGCTTCGCGTCGGCGCGCAGCCGACCCTCGCGGTCGCTTCTCACGAAGTTGCCATCGCCAACGGCGACCAGCGGAACCGGCACCTCACCGCCGTATGAAAACGTCAGGCCATCGCCACGGCGCTCGACCACGATGATCTGTTCTTCGTTGTACTGGTAGCGGCCAGGAAGCGCGACGAGGTCAGCCTCGGCCGGCGCCTGGCGCTGGTAGCGGCGATAGCCCGGCCAGCCATAGGCGTGCCCGACCGCGCGGCGAATTTCCTCGAGGAATTCGGGCTGGTTGGCATTGATCATGAGCGCCAAGCCATGGCCCTTCCGGTCGGCGACCATCAAGGTGTTGAAGCCATCGTTCCAGCCGTTGTGGCCGAACCACGGCTCACCACCGACCACGCTGAGCCCGAAGCCCAATGCGTACCCATCACGCACCTCGGTGAGCATGCGTTCGGCCGAAGCCTTCGACAGCAGTTCACTGTCGCCGGCCACGGCGCGTTGGACTTCGATGGCAAAGCGGGCCAACTCCGGCGCGGTGGTCCAAAGCCCGGCAGCCGCGGACTCCGGGTGCACCTTGTAACGTCCGGGGACGTCCGCGCCATCGGGCATTACGCCCGCCGCCGTGTGCTTGCGCTGGCTGGCACTGGGCGGAAAGGTAAGGCTGCTGGCGTGCATGCCGATCGGCGCCAGCAGTTCGCGACGGGCGAGGCGATCGAACGGCAGCCCGCTCACGTCTTCCATCGCCATTTGCGCCACGGTGTAGCCGCCGCCGGAATAGCGCCAGGCGCTGCCCGGCCCGAAATCGACGCGCACCGCGGCGCTGTTGGCTGGTTCACGGCCTTCCAGGATATCCACCAGGCCGGGCAGCGGCAGGCCGTTCTCATAGCCTTGGAAGCCATGCACCGTTGTGCCGCCGGTATGGCTTAGCAGCTGGGCCAGGGTGACCGGATGTTCGGCAGTGAAATCATTGCCGGGAAGCTGCCAGCGCTTGAGCTGTGTGTTGATCGGGGAATCGAGCGAAATTTCGCCGCGCTCGGCCATGCGCATGGCCACGAATGCCGCCACTGGCTTGCTGACAGAGGCCGCCTGGAAGAGCGTGTCGGGCGTGACCGCGGCATCGCGTTCGCGATCGGCCAGGCCATAGGTCCGGGTGGCCACGATCCGGCCGTCGTCAATGATGGCCAGCGAAAGACCGGGCACGCCGTAATGTTGCATGCGCTCGCGCAAGGTCCATCCGGGCTCGCCCTCGAAGCTGACCGGCCCGGACAGCTCCCGTTCGACCTGCGCCATGCGGTCAGTTGCCGACGGCGCTGCCAATGCCGAAGCACCCAGCAACATCGACGCGATCGTCGCCAGCACGGCATTCACCAGCGTCCGCCTGCCGGAATAATGCTTGGCCATGGGAAGGTCTCATCCTGGGGGAGGGTGACGATGCTACACGGTGCAGCAGTTTCCCTCAGGCGCCGCAGCACTTCTTGTACTTGCGACCGCTGCCGCAGGGGCAAGGGTCGTTGCGCTCGGGGGTGGCGGCGCGGCGCACGGGTTCGCGCGGGGTCAGGGACTCGATGCGATGGCAGTGCAGGTCGTGCAGCATGTCGGGCAGGCCGGCGTGGATTTCCAGGCGCTCGCGGTAGTCCAGCGGCGTCGGCGCCCCGCCCTCTTCTTCCGGCGGATAGCTGCCCACGGCGAGGGCTTCGATGTAGGCCTCGACTTCGCCGATCCAGTCGTCCTTGGCGATCCAGGCGTCCCAGGCGTCCGAGCGCAGGTCCATGCCTTCCAGGAAACCACCGGCCCAGGCCGCGCCGATGTCCACCTCGGGGCCGTGGTCGGCCTCCGGGTCGTCGGGCAGCCACCACAGCAAGGCGCCTTCGACGGTGAGCTCGTCGCCGGGCACGCGCACGCGGCGGGCCGCGGTTTCCCAGGCCAGCATCAGCAGGGCGGTGGCTCCGGTTTCTTCCTCGGCGTTTTCCCAGCGCGGCGGCGCCTTGCCCCAGACCCGCGGCAGCCAGTCGGCCGGCGTCACTTCGCCGGGGCTGACCACCAGCGCGGTCAGGTACCCGTCGAGCGGTTCCAGGCCCAGGCCACCGTAGGGCACGGCGCGCTGTTCGAGCAGGCGATCGAGCTGGTCGATGCGCGGGTCGTCGGCGCGGAACCAGTCGGCTTTGGGCGCGGCCATCAGTACGCGAACTCGCGGAACACCGGATCGACGCTGCCGCCCCAGGCGCCGTGGTACAGCGCCAGCTTGCGCTCGGCCGGGGTTTCATTGGCCAGCGCGAATTCCACCAGCGGCTCCAGGAACACCGCCTCGGTGGCGCCGGTCTTGTTGAGCCGGTTGCGGCGGGCCAGGCCCTGCTCCGAAATCTTCAGGGCCTGCAAGGCCAGCTCGCGCACGGTGGCACCGCGGAAAGGCAGCTTGAGCGCGTGCCGGGGCACCCCGTCGCGCAGCGCATGGCGCTCGTCGCGGCTGAAGTCCTTCACCAGGTCCCAGGCCGCGTCCAGCGCCGCGTCGTCGTAGAGCAGGCCGGTCCAGAACGCCGGCAGCGCGCACAGGCGGTTCCAGGGCCCGCCGTCGGCGCCGCGCATTTCCAGGTATTTCTTCAGCCGCACTTCCGGGAAGGACGTGGTCATGTGGTCGGCCCAGTCGCGCATCGTCGGCAGCTGGCCCGGCAGCTCCTCGAGCTCGCCGCGCAGGAACTTGCGGAAGCTGCGGCCGGCCAGGTCGAGGTACTCGCCGTTGCGGTAGCTGAAGTACATGGGCACGTCGAGCAGGTAGTCGACGTAACGCTCGAAGCCGAAGCCGTCCTCGAACACGAAGTCGAGCATGCCGGTGCGGTCGGGGTCGGTGTCGGTCCAGATGTGCGAGCGGTAGCTGAGGTAGCCGTTGGGCTTGCCGTCGGTGAACGGCGAGTCGGCGAACAGCGCCGTCGCGATCGGCTGCAGCGCCAGCGAGACGCGGAACTTCTTCACCATGTCCGCTTCGCTGGCGAAATCCAGGTTCACCTGCACGGTGCAGGTGCGGGTCATCATGTCCAGACCTAGCTGGCCGCGCTTGGGCATGTAGTCGCGCATGATCTTGTAGCGCCCCTTGGGCATCCACGGCATGTCGTCGCGGCGCCACTTGGGCTGGAAGCCCATGCCCAGGAAACCCAGGCCCAGTTCGTCGCCGACCGCCTTCACTTCCCGCAGGTGGACATGGGTCTCCTGGCAGGTCTCGTGGATGTTCTCGAGCATGGCGCCGGAAAGTTCCAGCTGGCCGGCCGGCTCGAGCGTCACCGAGGCCCCGTCCTTGGCCAGGGCGATCAGCTTGCCGTGCTCTTCGAAGGGCTCCCAGCCGAAGCGGGTGAGGCCGCGCAGCAGGGCCTCGATGCCGCGTTCACCGTCCCAGGTGGGCGGGCGCAGGTCGTCGAGCCGGAAGCCGAACTTCTCGTGCTCGGTGCCGATGCGCCAGTCTTCGGGCGGCTTGCTGCCCGTGGCGAGGTAATCGACCAGCACGCGGTGGTCGGTCAGCGGGTCGTCCTTGGCATTGCTCGGTCCGGACACGGGAAGCCTTGGCTACAATCACAGGATGCGAATCGTAACCCGCGCCGTGGCCCTGGGCGTCCTGCTGACGGGCCTGCACTGTTCCGGCGCGGCCCTGGCGCAGACCCTGGACCGGGGCAACGGGCCCGAACCGTCCACGCTCGACCCCCACCGCTGCCCGGAAGTCGCCTGCGCCAACATCCTGCGGGACCTGTTCGAGGGCCTGGTCGCCGAGGACGGCGCCGGCGAGCTGGTGCCCGGCCTGGCCGAGCGCTGGTCGGTGTCCGACGACGGCCGCACCTGGACCTTCCACCTGCGTCCCGATGCGCGCTGGTCGAACGGGGAGGCGCTGGACGCGCCGCAGGTGCTGGCCAGCCTGCGTCGCGCCTTCAGCCCGGCCACCGCGGCGCCTTTCGCCGGCCATCTGGACGCCATCGACAACGCCGCCGCCGTGCAGCGCGGGCTGGCGCCGCCGGAGCGCCTGGGCGTGGCCGCCCCGGACGCCGCCACCCTGGTTTTCAGCCTGGGCCGAAGCGCCGACCTGCCGCGCCTGCTGACCCTGCCCGTGGCCTACCCGGTGTACCTGCCCGGCCTGGCCGAGCATGGCGCCCGCCACACCCGGCCCGGCAACCTGGTGTCCAACGGCGCCTACCGGCTGGCCGACTGGCTGCCGCAGGCGCAGGTGACGCTCGCGCGCAATCCGCATTACCGCGAACAGGCGCCGATCCCGCGCGTGCGCTTCCACGTGACCGAAGACGCCGCCAGCGAACTGCGCCGCTTCGAGGCCGGCGGCCTGCACATCACCGAAACCGTGCCGCCGCAGCCGCTGGCGCACCTGCGCGCGCGCTTTGGCGACCAGCTGCGCATCAGTCCCTACCTGGGCAGCTTCTGGCTGGGCTTCAACCTGGAGCGGCCGCCCTTCAAGGACGAACCGGCGCTGCGCGAGGCGCTGTCGCTGGCGGTGGACCGCGACATCCTGACCCGCCACGTCACCGGCCTGGGCGAACAGCCCGCCTTCGGCGTCGTGCCGCCAGGCGTGGCCGGGCATGAACCGCCGCTGCCACCGGCGGCGACCCTGACGCAGGCCGGGCGCGAGGCGCGGGCGCGCGAACTCTATGCCCGCGCCGGGTATTCGAAGGACAGGCCACTGCAGGTGGAACTGCGCTACAACACCTCCACCCCGCACCGGCGCCTGGCGCTGGCGGTGGCGGCGATGTGGCGCGAAGTGCTGGGCGCCCGCGTCACACTGCGCAACGAGGAGTGGAAGGTGTTCGTGGGCACGCGCCGGCAGAAGGTGATCACCCAGGTCTTCCGCGGCGGCTGGATCGCCGACATCGACGATGCCCGCAATTTCCTGGGCATCTTCCGCAGCGACGACGCCTCGAACTGGACCGGATATGCCGACCCGGGTTTCGATGCCCTGCTCGATGCCGCCGACGCCGCGCCGACGCTGGCGCGCCGGCAGGCCCTGCTGCGCGACGCCGAGGCCCGGCTGCTCGAGGCCCACGCAGTGCTGCCGCTCTACCACTACACGTCCAAACACCTGGTGCGCCCGGAAGTGAAAGGCTTCCAGGCCAATCCGCTCGACCGCCACCCCAGCCGCTTCCTGTCCCTGGAGCCGGCGCCTTGAAGGCCTGGGCCAGCCGCGGCGCCGAAGCGCTGCTGACGCTGTGGCTGCTGGCGACGCTTTGCTTCGTGCTGCTGCGGGCGGCGCCCGGCGGTCCCTTCGACGCCGAAAAGGCGGCGCCGCCGGAAGTAGAAGCCGCGCTTGCCGCGCAATACCGGCTCGACCAGTCCTTGCCGATGCAGTACCTGCATTGGCTGGCCGACGTCGCCCGCGGCGACCTGGGGCCGTCCTTCCAGTACCCCGATTACACGGTCAACGAACTGCTGGCGGCCAGCCTGCCGATCACCGTGGTCAACGGCGGCCTGGCGCTGCTGCTGGCCCTGGGCCTGGGCCTGCCGCTGGGCGTGTGGGCGGCGCTGCGCGCGGGGCGCTGGACCGACCGGCTTCTGATGTTCGGCGCCGGCCTGGGCCTGTCGGTGCCGAAGTTCGTGGTGGCGCCGCTGCTGGTGCTGCTGTTCGCCGTCACCCTGCAGTGGCTGCCCGCCGGCGGCTGGGACGGCAGCTGGCGCAGCATGGTGCTGCCGGTGATCGCCCTGGCCCTGCCCAACCTCGCCTACTGCGCCCGACTCACCCGCGCGTCGCTGCTGGAGGTGCTGGACGCCGACTATCTGCGCGCGGCGCGCGGCCGTGGCCTGTCCGGCGCCCGGCTGCTGTTCATGCACGCGCTGCGCCCGGGGCTGCTGCCGGTGGTGGCGTGGCTGAGCCCGGCCCTGATCAACGTCGTCAGCGGCTCGGCGGTGGTCGAGCAGGTGTTCGGCATCCCGGGCATCGGCCGCTACTTCGTCCAGGGTGCGCTCAACCGCGACTACACGCTGGTGCTGGGCGTCGTGCTGGTCGTCGGCGCGGCCATCGTCCTCATCAACGCCCTGGTGGACTGGCTGCGCAGTCGCATGGACCCACGCTTGCGCGACTCCGTGTAGAAGCGCCTCCCACAGGAAGGCGTTTCAGACCTCGAGCCAGCCGGTGACGACGGCGCGGGCTTCGTCGAGGCCGAGCTTGGCGTCGGCGGAGAAGACCTGGACGCTGGCGCGGTCGCCCAGCTCCTTGCGGACCTTGAGCAGGATGTTGCCCTGCTCGCCGCGGCCGAGCTTGTCGGCCTTGGTGAGCAGGCAATGCGCCGGCAGCTCGCGCTCGACGGCGTAGTCGAGCATCTGCAGGTCGTATTCGCGCAGCGGATGGCGGATGTCCATCACCACCACCAGGCCCTTGAGCGAGGCGCGTTCGTGGAAGTAGCGGTTGATCGTGCCCTTCCACGCCTCGCGCATCGCTTCGGGCACCTTGGCGTAGCCATAACCCGGCAGGTCCACCAGGTAGCGTCCCGGGTCGACCTCGAAATAATTGAGCGCCTGGGTCCGGCCGGGGGTCTTGGACACCCGGGCCAGGCCTTTCTGGTTGGTCAGCGCGTTCAGGGCGCTGGACTTGCCGGCGTTGGAGCGGCCTGCAAACACGACCTCGCGGCCGTCGTCCGGCGGCAGCTGGCGCAGTGAATGCACGGAATTGATGTATTTGGCGCGGGCCAGGGCGTTGGACATCGGGGCTCGCCGGGGCGGGAAAGGCGCACAGCATGGCCCCTGCCGGCGCTCCTGACCAGCCTTGGCGCCCGGACGGGGCCGGCTCAATTGACCGTCGCGGGCACCGGCTGGGATAATCCGCGCCTTCCTGTGCGCCCGTCGCGCAGACCCTCATTCCCCTGAAATCAGCGTTCCGGAGCAGCCCATGAAGTTCACGCGCATCCTTGGTGTCGCCGCCGCCCTGGCCTTCACGGCCGTGGCCGTGGCCCAGGAGCCCGAAACGGAGCCCGCAGCCACCGTGTCGGCGGCCCCCGAGGCCGTTCCGGCACCCATCGAGGTCCTCGAGGTCGGCGACGGCGATGCGGTGAAGGGCGATGCCCAGGCCGGCGCCGGCAAGGCCGCCGCCTGCGCCGCCTGCCACGGCCTGGACGGCAACTCCAGCGACCCGCAGTACCCGAAGCTGGCCGGCCAGCACGAGCGCTACATCGCCCGCCAGCTCTCGCTGTACAAGAACGGCGGTCGCGACAACGCCATCATGCTCGGCTTCGCTTCCACGCTCAGCGGCCAGGACATGCGCGACATCGGCGCCTACTTCGCCAGCCAGAAGGTCGTGCCGGGCGTCGCCGACGACACCCTGATCGCCGAGGGCCCGTATGCCGACCGCAAGTTCTACCAGGTCGGCGAGCAGATCTTCCGCTACGGCAAGGCCGACGGCTCCGTGCCGTCCTGCGCCGCCTGCCATGGCCCCACCGGTTCGGGCAACCCGGGCGCGGCGTGGCCGTCCCTGGCCGGCCAGCACGCGGGCTACACCGCCACCGCGCTCACCGCCTTCCGCGACGGCAAGGTCTGGGGCAACGGCGAAAACGCCAACGCCATCATGGCCGGCGTTGCCGCCAGCCTGAGCGACGACGAGATCCAGGCCCTGGCCAGCTACATCGAAGGCCTGCACAACGCCGCCGACACCCCGTCGGACGAAGCGATGGCCGCCGCCGGGCAGCCGCAGGGCTGACCCACCTGCCGCGGTGGCCCGCCGGGCCACCGCGGATTGAACCTTGGCTGCCGGCCGCGGTCTGGTTGGCGACCCCTTCGAGGAGCCCCACCCGATGAAGCGCCTGTTGCCCCTGATCCTTGCCCTGGCCCTGGCGGCCTGCGGCGAGGCGAACACCGAGTCCACCGCCGCCGCCCCGGCGCCAGCCGCCGAAGCGCCCGCGCAGCCGGCCGCACCCGCCGCCGAGGCCCCGGCCGACGAAGCG
>NZ_AVCJ01000016.1 GCF_000743535.1 Arenimonas donghaensis DSM 18148 = HO3-R19 | reverse complement strand
TCAGGGCGACTGCACGCTGCCTCCACCCGCGAAGGCACCACGATCCCAAACCCTGCTCGCCCGAAGGGCAAGCCCAGAACCCCCCAGAACAGGATTCCTCAGACCAGCTTGATCTCGCGCAGGCGTTCCATCAGGTACTCGTGGCCGGTGATCGGCTCCGGGTAGCGGTCCGGGTTGTCGGCGCTGATGCACTGGGGCAGCGTCTTGATCAGGAAGTCGGGGTTCGGGTGCAGGAAGTACGGCGTTGAATAACGCGGCTTGCGCGCCTGGTCGCCCGGCGGGTTCACCACCCGGTGCGTCGTCGACGGGTAAACGTGGTTGCTCAGGCGCTGCAGCATGTCGCCGATGTTGACCACGATCGTGTCTTCCTCGGCGGTGAACGGCACCCACTCGCCCTTGCGCGACAGCACTTCCAGGCCGGCCGCGCTGGCGCCGACCAGCAGGGTGATGAAGTTGATGTCCTCGTGCGCGCCGGCGCGCACGTTCGGCACGTCCGGGGCGGTGATCGGCGGGTAGTGGATCGGCCGCAGGATCGAGTTGCCGAAGTTGGTCTTGTCCGCGAACCACTCCTGCGGCAGGCCGATGTGCAGGGCCAGCGCGCCCAGGACCCGCGAACCGAGCTGGTCGAGCGTGGTGAACAGGCCGTAGGCCACTTCCTTGAATTCGGGGATTTCCTCGGGCCACAGGTTCGGCGGCATCACCTCGGCATACTTGGAGTCGCGCGGGATCTCGCGGCCGACGTGCCAGAACTCCTTGAGGTCGAAATGCGTCGCGCCCTTTGCCGTTTCGATGCCGAACGGCGTGTAGCCGCGGGCGCCGCCGCTGCCGGGCACGTGGTACTTGCGCTTGGTTTCCTCGGGCAGGGCGAAGAACCGCTGGAAGACGTCGTAGGCGCGATCGATCTGCGCCTGCGGGATGCCGTGGTTGCGGATGCCCGCGAACCCCCATTCGCGATAGGCCGCGCCGAGCTCGGCCACGAAGGCCTCCCGGTCGGTGTCGAAGCGCTGGATGTCGAGGGTGGGGATTCTGGCGGTCACGGGGAGGGTCCGGTCGGGGTTTCAGGAAGGGAAGTCTAGGCCAGGCGGCGCCGTCGGTGCCTTGACGGGGCTCAAGCGGGCCGCCGGCTCAGGCGGCCGAGCGCACCACGTCGGCGAGGCGGTCGAGCACCTGGCGCATCAGCGCCGCGTCGTCGGCTTCCACCGTGACGCGCACCACCGGCTCGGTGCCGGACGGGCGCAGCACCAGGCGTCCGCGACCGGACAGCGCCTGCTCGGCCTCGGCCTGAGCGGCCTGCACCGCCGGCTGGTCCAGCGGCCGGGCGCCGGGCGCGATGCGCACGTTGATGGTCTGCTGGGGCAGCGGCTGGTAGTCGGACAGGGCCTGTTCGAGCGAACACCCCTGGCGGCGCAGCGCCTCGAGCACCTGCAATGCACTGACGATGGCGTCGCCGGTGCTGGCGCGGTCCAGGCACAGCAGGTGGCCGGAGGCCTCGCCGCCGAGCACGCCGCCCTGGTCGACCAGGGCCTTGTGCACGAAACGGTCGCCGACCTTCGCGCGCAGGAAGCCGATGCCCTGCCCCGCCAGGCCGCGCTCCATGGCGTAGTTGGTCATCAGCGTGCCGACCACCGGCCCGACCAGCCGGCCGCTGGCCTGCCAGTCACGCGCCAGCAGGTAGATCAGGCCATCGCCGTCCACCAGCTGGCCCCGGCCGTCGACCATCAGCACGCGGTCGCCGTCGCCGTCGAAGGCGATGCCGAGGTCGGCGCCGGTCTCGCGCACGCGCGCCATCAGCGCCTCGGGATGGGTGGAGCCGACGCCGTTGTTGATGTTCAGCCCGTCCGGCTCGACGCCCAGGGCATCGACCGCCGCGCCGAGCTCCTCGAACACCCGCGGGGCCACCTGGTAGGCGGCGCCATGCGCGCAGTCGACGACCAGCCGCATGCCGTCGAGCTTGAAATCATCGGGCACCGTGGTCTTGCAGAACTCGGCGTAGCGCGACAGCGCGTCGACGACGCGCTGGGCCTTGCCCAGGCGTTCGGAGGGCACGGTGCGGAAAGGCTGGTCGAGCTCGGCCTCGATCGCGGCTTCGACCGCGTCGGGCAGCTTCTCGCCCAGGGCCGAGAAGAACTTGATGCCGTTGTCGTGGTGTGGGTTGTGCGAGGCGCTGATGACGATGCCGGCGTCGGCGCGCAGCGAGCGCGTCAGGTAGGCCACCGCCGGGGTCGGCATCGGCCCCAGCATGCGCACGTCGGCGCCGGCGGCGACCAGGCCGGCTTCCAGCGCCGATTCGAACATGTACCCGGAGATGCGGGTGTCCTTGCCGATGACCACGGTCGCGTGTTCGCGGCCCTCGCCCACCAGCACGCGGCCGGCGGCGGCCCCCAGGCGCAGCATGAAGTCGGCCGAGATCGGGTAGTCGCCTACCCGTCCGCGGATGCCGTCGGTACCGAAATACTTGCGCTCGCCCATGCCCGGCTCAGGCGGTCTCGGCGGCCGGGGTCGCGTCGGCGGCGGGCGCCGTCTGGCGCATCATCAGGGCCAGCAGCGACGACAGCTTCTCGCGCATCTGCCGGCGGTCGACGATCAGGTCGATGGCGCCGTGCTCGACCAGGAACTCGGAGCGCTGGAAACCTTCGGGCAGGGTCTCGCGCACGGTCTGTTCGATCACGCGCGGACCGGCGAAACCGATCAGCGCCTGCGGCTCGGCCACGTTGATGTCGCCGAGCATGCCCAGCGACGCGGAGACGCCGCCGGTGGTGGGATGGGTCAGCACCGACACGAAGGGCAGGCCCTTGGCGCGCAGCCGGCCCAGGGCGGCCGAGGTCTTGGCCATCTGCATCAGCGAGAACAGGCCTTCCTGCATGCGCGCGCCGCCGGTGGCGGAGAAACACACCAGCGGACAGCCCAGTTCAAGCGCGCGTTCGGCCGCCAGGGCGAAACGTTCGCCGACCACCGAACCCATGGAGCCGCCCATGAAGCGGAATTCGAACGCCGCCACGCAGACCGGCCGGCCCTTGAGCTGGCCCTGCACGGCCACCAGCGCATCGCGCTCGCCGACGTTCTTCTGCGCCGCCTTGATGCGGTCCGCGTACTTTTTCTGGTCCTTGAAGTGCAGCGCGTCCACGGGACCCAGGGCGGCGCCGATTTCTTCGCCGCTGTCGTCGTCCAGGAAGGCCACCAGGCGTTCACGGGCGCCGATCGCCATGTGGTGCGAGCACTTCGGGCACACGCGCAGGTTCTTTTCGAGCTCGGGCCCGTAAAGCGCGGCGCCGCACTTGTCGCACTTTTCCCACAGGCCTTCGGGCACGCCACGCTTGCCGTTGCCCTGGGTCCGGATGCGGGAGGGCATGAGTTTGGTCAGCCAGCTCATTGGTCCACCGGTCTGTTGTCAGGCCGGGCAGTTTATCCCGAAAGGCCCGGCAAGGCCTCGCCCGCCTCGCGGCCGTCCCGCGTCGGGCTCAGGCGGCGTCCAGCGCGGACCGCAGCGGCGCCAGGAAGGTTTCGGCGCGGCCGGCTGCCTCTTCCGGGTCCGCCGCGCCGGCCAGGGCCTCGACCAGCGCGCTGCCCACCACCACCCCGTCGGCCGCCGGCGCCAGCGCCGCCGCGGACGCGGCGTCGCGGATTCCGAAACCGACCAGCACCGGCACGCTGGCGCGCGCACGCAGGTCGCCGGCGCGCTTGAGCACGTCGGCGACATCAAGCTGGGCGCCGCCGGTCACGCCGGCGAAGGACACGTAATACAGGTAGCCCTGCGATTCCGCGGCCAGGCGGGCCAGGCGCGTCGGCGCCGTGGTGGGTGCCGCCAGCGAGATCAGGTCCAGGCCGGTGGCGTTGAACGCGCCGCGGGTCGGCCCGGCTTCTTCGGGCGGCAGGTCCACCAGCAACACGCCGTCCACGCCGGCCTCGGCGGCGGCGCGGGCGAAGGCGTCGGCGCCGAGGATCTCGATCGGGTTGAGGTAGCCCATCAGCACCACGGGCGTCTCGCCGTCGTTTTCGCGGAATTTCGCGACGCAACCGAGCACGTAGCGCAGGCCGGCGCCGCGTTCGATGGCGCGCTCCGAGCTGCGCTGGATCGCCGGACCGTCGGCCATCGGGTCCGAAAACGGCACCCCCAGCTCGATCACGTCGGCGCCGGCACGCACCAGGGCGTGCATCACCGGCACCGTCGCCGCCAGCGACGGATCGCCGGCGGTCACGAACGGGACCAGGGCCTTGCGCTGCGCCTTGGCGAGCAGCTCGAACTTGTTTTTGATGCGGGACATGCTTCTTCCGGGTTCAGGAATTCAGAGTTCGATGCCTTCGCGCTTGGCGATGGTGAAGATGTCCTTGTCGCCGCGCCCCGACAGGTTGCACAGGACCAACGCGTCCTTGGGCAGGTCGCGGGCGAGCTTCATGGCCTGGGCGATGGCGTGGCTGGATTCGAGCGCGGCCAGGATGCCTTCCTTGCGCGCGAGCAGGTGGAAGGCCTCCATGGCTTCGTCGTCGGTCACCCCGACGTAGTCGGCGCGGCCGCTGTCCTTGAGGAAGGCGTGCTCCGGGCCAACGCCCGGGTAGTCCAGGCCGGCCGAGATCGAATGGGTCTCGATGATCTGGCCGTCGTCGTCGCAGATCACGTAGGTGCGGTTGCCGTGCAGCACGCCCGGCCGTCCCGCCACCAGCGACGCCGCGTGGCGGCCGGTTTCGACGCCGTCGCCAGCCGCCTCGGCGCCCACCAGGCGCACGCCGCGGTCGTTGAGGAAGGCGTGGAAGATGCCGATGGCATTGCTGCCGCCGCCAACGCAGGCGGTGACGGCATCGGGCAGCCGGCCATAGTCCGCCAGCATCTGCGCCCGCGACTCCTGGCCGACCACGGCGTTGAAGTCGCGCACCAGCTTCGGATACGGGTGGGGCCCGGCCACGGTGCCGATGATGTAGAAGGTGTCGCGCACGTTGGTGACCCAGTCGCGCATGGCCTCGTTGAGCGCGTCCTTGAGCGTCTTGCTGCCCGACTGCACCGGCACCACCTTCGCGCCCAGCAGCTTCATGCGGAACACGTTCGGGGCCTGGCGCTCGACGTCGGTGGCGCCCATGTAAACGACGCATTCCAGGCCCAGGCGCGCGGCGACCGTGGCGCTGGCGACGCCGTGCTGGCCGGCGCCGGTCTCGGCGATGATCCGGGTCTTGCCCATGCGCCGGGCCAGCATGGCCTGGCCGATGGTGTTGTTGATCTTGTGCGCGCCGGTGTGGTTGAGGTCCTCGCGCTTGAGCAGGATGCGCGCGCCCCCGACGTGCTGCGACAGCCGGCGCGCCTCGTAGATCGGGCTGGGCCGGCCGACATAATGTTTGTACTCGTGTTCGAGCTCGGCCTGGAACGCCGGGTCGCGCCGGGCGGCATCGTAGGCCGCCTCGAGTTCGCGCAGCGGTTCGACCAGGGTCTCGGACACGAACACGCCGCCGTAGCGGCCGAAATGACCGGCGGCGTCGGGGAAGGCGTTGAAATCGGCGATGTCCTGCGCCGGCAGGATGTCACCCGGGGTTGCTGCGGTCTGCACGTTTCACCTCTTCCACGAACTGCTGCATGCGCCCGCCATCCTTGATGCCGGGCGCGCTCTCGATGCCACTCGATACATCCACGGCGAACGGGCGCGCCGCCCGTATCGCCTCGCCGACATTGCCCGGCTTCAGGCCGCCGGCCAGGAACACCGGTTTGCCAAGCGGTGGGACGTGGGACCAGTCGAAGCGCTCGCCGCTGCCGCCGGGCTGGCCGGGGGCGTGTCCGTCGAGCAGGAAGGCACTGGCCGAAGGGTAGCGTTTCCGCAGGCCCGCCGCATCCGTGTTCCCACCGCCCATCGCCAGCACCTTGACGAAAGGCAGGCCGAAACCGCGACAGAACGCATCGCTTTCGCTGCCGTGGAACTGCAGCAGGTCGGGCTTGACCTGCTTCACGAGCGCCTCGACTTCGCTGCCGGGGTTGTCCATGAACAGGGCCACGGCGTGCACCAGCGGCGGGATGGCCTGGCGCAGGGATACGGCGCGCGTGGCATCGAGCCGGCGCGGGCTGCCCGGCGCGAACACCAGGCCGATGGCGTCCACGCCCAGCTCGACGGCCAGCCGGACGTCGCCGGGACGGGTCAATCCGCAAAACTTTATCCGGGTGTGCATGCCGTCATTGTAGGCGGTACGCGTGTGCGTGCCGTGCAGGCCCGGCTAGTCGCCGTCGATGCCCAGCTCCGCGGGCAGTCCCCACCGATGCGGGTAACGCGGCCCCAGGAACACCAGGCCGTTGGACGGCGCGGTCGGACCGGCCACCGTGCGGTCGCGCCCGGCCAGCAGTCCGGCGATCCACGCCCCTGGCTGCTCGCCCCGCCCCACCAGCAGCAGGCTGCCGACGAAGTTGCGCACCATGTGGTGCAGGAAGGCATTGGCCTGAACTTCAATCACCACCTGCTCGCCCTGTCGCCGGACCGAAATCTCGTGCACGTTCCGGCGCGCATGCTTGGCCTGGCAATGCACGGTGCGGAAGGCGCTGAAATCGTGCTCGCCGACCAGGGCCTGCGCCGCCGCATGCATGGCGTCGGCGTCGAGCGGGTGGCGTTCCCAGGTGAGGTAGTCGCGCTGCATCGCCGGCCGCACCCGACGATTGAGCACGGTGTAGCGGTACCGGCGTGCGCGCGCGGCGTAGCGGGCGTGGAAATCCGGCGCCACCGGCTGGCACCACAGCAGGCTGACCCCTGCCGGCAGCCGGCTGTTGCCGCCCTGGCGCAAGGCGTAGGGCGTGCGCTCGGCCTCGGTATCGAAATGCACGACCTGGCAGCTGGCGTGCACGCCGCTGTCGGTGCGACCGGCGCAGACGACTTCCAGGGGATGGTCGACGACAAAGGACAGGGCCTTCTCGACCGCGGCCTGCACGGTCGGTCCCTCGGCCAGGCGCTGCCAGCCGAGGAATCCGGAACCGTCGTATTCGATGCCCGCTGCGTAACGCACCAGGTCAGCCGATCTCCCGCAACAGGCGCTCGGCTTCGGCCCGCACCGACGCACTGCCTTCGGCGACGACTTCCTCGAGCATGCCGCGGGCGCCATCGACGTCGCCGATCTCGAGATAGGCCCTGGCCAGCTCGATCTTGGTGGCGCTGGCGTCGTCGTCGGCGCTGCTTGCCGTGTCCTGCCCCGCGACCGTTTCGTCGTCGGATTCACCGCCGGCCCCTTCCAGGCCTGCGTCGGTGGCGTCGAATCCGGCGTCGGTGTCGACCAGGTCGAAGGCCTGTGCCGGTTCGGACCCGTCCTCGTCCGTCGCCGGCGAATCCGGCGCGGCCTCGGTCGTGCCGACCAGGCCCAGGCTGCCCCAGTCCTCGTCGGCGGTGTCCTGGTGGCCGGCCGGTGCGGCGGCCAGGGCCGACAGGTCCGACAGGTCATCGTCGGTCGACGGCTCCGGCGCCGCCGGGGGCGCCGGCTGCGCAGGCGGCTGGGCGGCGCTGGACGGCATCACTCCGCTGTCGCCGAAACGCGGGGTGTTCCAGCCCGCCTGGCTGAACAAGGGGTTGTCCGGGGACAGCGCCACGCCCATCACCACCGCCTCGCGCCAGCGCGGATCCAGGGTGCTTTGCACCTGCAGGCGCATGGCCTGGGCCGCCGTTTCGAAACCGGCGCGGTCGCGCTGCTTGTGCAGGTGGCGCAGCAGGCTGATGTGGGTTTCCAGGTCGGTGGGCTGGGCCTCGACGGCTGCCTCCAGGCGCTCGCGCTCGGCGTCCTGCGGCACCAACGCGGGCGCGGCGGCACTGGCGGCGGTCACCGCGGCGGCGTCCGCCGCCTTGTCGCGGGCTCCCGGCAGGCTGGCCTTGAGCGCGTCGTCGTCGGAAATCCGGCGCGGCGGCGATGGCAGCGGCGCCGGCTTGCGCTTGCCGCGCAGGCCCAGCACCAGGCCGCCGAGCAACACCAGGCCGGCGCCAGCGAGCACCAGCGGGCTCAGGTACCAGGGCGTCGCCGCCGGGGCTTCGGCCTGGGCAGTGTCGGCGGCGGGCGCCGACGCTTTTGCCGGCCCGGCGCTTTCCGGCGCCGGGGCGCTGGCCACGGGCTCGGTCCCGGCGGGCGCGCCGTCTTCGGCGGCCGCCAGCCGTTCCTGCAGGGCCTTGAGCTGGCTGGACTGCATTTCGATCAGTCGCTGGCTGTCGCCTTGCTGGGCATCGAGCTCGTTGATGTGCGAGCGCAGCTCCTGGATTTCGACCTCGCGGGCAGCGAGGTCTTCCCTGGCTTCCGTCAGCTCGGCGCGCAGCTCGGCGCCGCTCTCGCCACTGGCGGCGCCGGACTGCACGCCACGCGCCGCCTGGGCGTCGCCGGCCGGCGGCACGATTTCCAGCCGGCCTTCCGCCGGCGGGGCGCTGGCGGGCGTGGTCGGGCCGCGCGTCGGACGAGTGTCGGCCACCGCCTCGGCCGGCTGCGGCACCGGCCGGCGCCGCGACTGCCAGGCCTCGGCCTGGGCACGGACCAGCTGCGCGGCTTCGGCCGCGCCCAGCGACCGTACTTCGTCGCTGGCCGGAATGCGCAATACGGCGCCGCGCTTGAGCTGGTTGATGTTGTCGTCGATGAACGCTTCGGGATTGGCGCGCTGCAGCGCCAGCATCATCTGGTTGACCGTCACGGCCGGGTCCGGCCGGGTACTGCTGGCAATCGACCACAGGGTCTGGCCATCGGCGACCGGGCCGTACTGACCTTGCTCTGCCGGTGCCGGTACCGGCGCCGGAGCAGGTGCCGGCATCGGGGGCGGGGGCGGCGCAGGTGCAGGTGCAGGCTCGGGCTCGGGCTCGGCGGCGATTTCCGGCTGGGGCTCGGGCAGGGGCTCCGGAAGGGGTTCCGGGCTGGGTTCGGGTTCGGGTTCCGGCATCGGTGCCGGCGGCGCCGGCTCCGGCAACGGCTCGGGCACGGCGGCGACCGGCTCCGGCTCGGGTTCGGGCATCACCGGTGCGGGCTCGGGCATCGGCTCGGGCGCGATCTCGGCCACGTCGGTGACGGGCTCATCGGGAAGCGCCACCGGCTCGGCCGGCGCGGCAGGCGGCAGCGGGGCCGGCGCGCTGACCACGGGCGCCGCAGCCACGGCCGGGGTTTCCAGCGGCCGGATCACGGCCGGTGCGATATGCGGCGGATCGACCAGCGCGCTGTATTCGCGCACGACGCTGCCGCGACCCCAGTTGGCCTCGATGAGGAACGTCAGGAAGGGTTCGTTGAACCGATTGGACGTCGTGACCCGGATGACCGGCTGGCCCTGGGCGTTGCGGCCGACCTCCATCTGCAGGTTCGCCGTCAGGCCGACCGGCCGCTCCAGCCCGACGCGGGCGAAGGCTTCCGGCGACGCCAGGCGGACCTCAAGCTCCTCGAGCTCGCCGGGGGCGGCGGAGAGGATGGGGATCTCGGCGACCAGGGGCTGGTTCAGGCCGGACTTCACTTCGAGCGCACCCAGGCCAAGGGCGTGGGCGGGCGCGGCGCCCAGGGCGAGCGCCAGGGCCAACGGAAGTTGCAGATGCCTGATTTTCACGCGCGGTTTCTCCCCGACTGTGGATGGCGCGACCACTCCCCTGCGGCGGCCCCGACGTCATTGCTGGCGAATATACCGGTCAGGAACGGGCTTTGACCACGAGTTCAGCCAACTGCACCGCGTTCAGCGCGGCACCCTTGCGGATATTGTCGGCGACGATCCACAGGTCAAGGCCGCGCGGATGCGAGATGTCTTCGCGGATGCGGCCGACGTAAACCGGATCGGTGCCGGCCGCGTGGGTCACCGGCGTGGGGTAACCCCCGGGCTCGCGATCGTCCACCACCTCCACGCCCGGCGCGGCTTCGAGCAGCTGGCGCGCTTCATCGGCGCCGAGCTTGCGGCGGGTTTCCAGGTGCACGGCTTCGGCGTGGCCCAGGAAAACCGGCACGCGCACGGCGGTGGGGTTCACCTGGATCGAGTCGTCGCCCAGGATCTTGCGCGTCTCCCAGACCATCTTCATCTCTTCCCGGGTGAAGCCGTTATCCATGAACTCGTCGATGTGCGGGATCAGGTTGAAGGCGATCTGCACCGGGAACTTCGCCGGTTCATGCGGCTGGAAGTTAAGCATCGCGGCGGTCTGGCGGCCCAGCTCCTCCATGGCGCTGCGGCCGGCGCCGGACACCGACTGGTAGGTGGCGACGTTGATGCGCTCGATGCCCGCGGCGCGATGGATCGGCGCCAGCGCGACCAGCATCTGCATGGTCGAACAGTTGGGGTTGGCGATGATGCCGCGCGGGCGCTGCTCGACCATCTCCGGATTCACTTCGGCGACCACCAGGGGCACGTCCGCGTCCTGGCGAAAGGCGGAGCTGTTGTCGATGACCACGGCCCCGGCCGCGGCGAATTTCGGCGCGTATTCCTTCGACACCGAACCGCCCGCCGAAAACAGCGCGACGTCCACCCCGGTCGGGTCGAAGGTGGCGAGGTCCTCGACCACGTGTTTTTGCGCGCCGTAGCTGACCTTCTCGCCCGCCGATCGCGCGCTGGCCAGCAGGTGAAGCTTTCCGACCGGGAACTGGCGCTCGGCCAGCACCGCCAGCATCGCCTCGCCCACCGCACCGGTGGCACCAACAACTGCAACAGTGAACGTCTTGCTCATGATTTCCCGGGTTCGTGGGTTGGGGGGTGTACGCGGATCAGCCGCGCCCGCCCGGCACCGTCGGCGCCAGCGATACGACGTCGGCGTTCTGGGCGCGGTGGCGCAGCGCGTGGTCCATCAGGACCAGGGCCAGCATGGCTTCGCAGATGGGCGGGGCGCGCAGGCCGACGCAGGGGTCGTGGCGGCCGGTGGTGACCACCTGCGTCGCCTGGCCGGCGGTGTCCACCGTCGCGCCGGGCAGGCGCAGGCTGGAGGTGGGCTTGAAGGCCACGGACACCTCGATCGGCTGGCCGCTGGAGATGCCGCCCAGGATGCCGCCGGCGTGGTTGCTGGCGAAGCCATCGGGCGACATCAGGTCGCGGTGCTCGCTGCCCTTCTGGGCGACGCTGGCGAAACCGGCGCCGATCTCGACGCCCTTGACCGCGTTGATGGACATCATGCCGGCGGCGATTTCGGCGTCGAGCTTGCCGTAGACCGGTTCGCCCCAGCCCGGGGGCACGCCCAGCGCCTGCACGTGCACGCGGGCGCCGGCGGAATCGCCGGACTTGCGCAGCGCATCCATGAATGTTTCCAGTTCCGGCACCTGGCTGGCGTCGGGCCAGAAGAAGGGGTTGGCTTCCACCGCGTCCCAGTCGAAACCGCGTGGCCGCAGGTCGGCGACCTGCGAGACGCAGGCCCGCACCCGGATGCCGTGGCGTTCGGCCAGCCACTTGCGGGCGATGACACCGGCGGCCACGCGCATGGTGGTTTCGCGGGCCGAGCTGCGGCCACCGCCGCGCGGGTCGCGAATCCCATACTTGTGCAGGTAGGTGTAGTCGGCGTGGCCCGGGCGGAACTGGCTGGCGATGTTGGCGTAGTCCTTGCTGCGCGCATCGGTGTTGCGCACCAGCAAGGCGATTGGCGTCCCGGTGGTGCGGCCCTCGAACACGCCGCTGAGGATCTCGACCTCGTCGGCCTCGTGGCGCTGCGAGGTGTGGCGGGTCTTGCCGGTGGCACGCCGCGACAGGTCGTGGGCGAAGTCACCGGGCGCCAGGGCGATGCCCGGTGGGCAGCCGTCGACGACGCAGCCGATGGCCGGGCCGTGGCTTTCACCGAAGGTCGTGACCCGCAGCAGCCGGCCGAAGCTGTTGTCGCTCATGCGGGCTCAGGCCCGGCGCGCATCGGCCAGGGCCTTGATGCGTGCGTGGTGGGCCAGCATGTCTTCGCGCTCGAGCACGAAGATGCCCATCTGGCCGACCTTGAACTCGACCCAGTTGAAGGGCACCTCGGGCAGCAGCTTCACCAGCGCGTGTTCGCTTTCACCGACCTCGCAGATCAGCAGGCCGTGCTCGGAGAGATGGCGCGGTGCGTCACGCAGGATTTCCAGGGCCAGGTCGAGGCCGTCGTCGCCGGCGCGCAGGCCCAGTTCGGGCTCGTGGCGGTATTCGGCCGGCAGCGCGTCGGTTTCGGCGTGGGTGACGTAGGGCGGATTGGTGACGATCAGGTCGTAGACCTCGCCGTCGAGGTTGTGGAACAGATCGGAATGCACCAGGCGCACGTTGTCCGCGTGCAGGCGTTCGACGTTCTCCCGCGCCAGCGCCAGCGCGTCCTCGCTCAGGTCGACGCCGTCCACTTGCCAGTGCGGGTGGTAATGCGCCGTGGCGATGGCGATGCAGCCCGAACCGGTGCACATGTCCAGCGCCCGCGAAACCTCGCGACCGCCGAGCCAGGGCTCGAAGCCGGCCTCGATGAGTTCGGCGATCGGCGAACGCGGCACCAGGGCACGGGCATCGGACTTGAAGTTCAGGCCGGCGAACCAGGCCTCGCCGGTGAGGTAGCAGGCCGGGATACGCTCGTGGATGCGGCGCGTGAACAGGGCCATGACGTCCTGCCGTTCTTCGGCGGTCAGCCGTGCCTGGCCGTAGGCCGGCCCCAGGTCGTGCGGCAGGTGCAGGGCGTGCAGCACCAGCTGGGTGGACTCGTCCAGGGCGTTGTCCATGCTGTGGCCGAAACTCAGGCCGGCGGCATTGAAACGGCTGGCGCCGTAACGGATGAAGTCGATGATGGTGGCAAGTTCCGCCGGCATGTTCTTGAAATCCCTTGCAATGGCCGGAGTATAGCCGCGGCCGGCCTATAATTGCCGGCATCGACAGGTCTCCGGGGTCTTACGTGTTCAATCGCCAAACGCTGCTTGTTGTCGTCGCCGCCGTCGCCGCCGGGCTTGGCCTGTGGGCCGCCCAGGTGTTCATGTCGCCGACGCCCCCGGGCAGGACGGCCCCGGCGCCGGCCGCGCTGCCGGCGGTGGACCCGGCCCGGCTCAAGGCCGTGCGCCTGTTCCCGGCACCGCGCCAGGTGCCGGCGTTCTCGCTGGACCAGTCCGACGGCACGCCGCTGGAACCGGGCGAACTCCAGGGCCGCTGGACCATCGTGTTCCTGGGCTTCACGCACTGCCCCGACGTCTGCCCGACCACCCTCACCGACCTGTCGCGGGCCCAGGCCGAATGGGAGCACCTGCCCGAAGGCCGGCGGCCCCAGGTGCTGTTCGTATCGGTCGACCCGGAACGCGACACCCCGGCCAAGACCGGCGAATACGCCCGTTACTTCCACGCCGGCACCCTGGCCGCGACCGCGGCCGAGCCGGCCCTGGAGGACTTCGCCACCAGCCTGGGCATGGTCTACATGAAGGTGCCCGTCGACGGCGGCGACTACACCATGGACCACTCCAGCGCCCTGGTGGTGCTGGACGCCCAGGGTCGCCAGGTGGGGCTGATCCGTCCGCCCTTCGTGCCGGCCGACATCGCCGCCGACCTCGCCCTGCTGGCCGAGGTCGCGCCGTGAGCCCGAAGGTCGCCCTGCAATACCTGCTGCCGCACCGGCTGCTGTCGCGCTTGGCCTATGGCGTCGCGCGTTCGACCAACGGCCGCTTCAAGGACTGGCTGATCGCCCTGGTGATCCGCAAGTTCGGCGTCGACATGTCCGAAGCCGCCGACCCGGAACCGCGCAACTACCCGCACTTCAATGCCTTCTTCACCCGCGCGCTGCGCGAGGGCGTGCGCCGGGCCGACGCCGACCCGGACACCCTGCTGATGCCGGCCGACGGCAAGGTCAGCCAGGTCGGCCGCATCGAATCGGGCCGGATCTTCCAGGCCAAGGGGCAGTCCTTCACCGCCGCCGAACTGCTGGGCGACGAGGCGATGGCCGCGCCCTATGCCGATGGCTGGTTCGCCAACGTCTACCTGTCGCCGCGCGACTACCACCGCGTCCACATGCCCTGGGCCGGCACCCTGGTCGAAACCCTGCACGTGCCCGGCCGCCTGTTCACGGTCGCGCCCTGGGGCGTGCAGGCCATCCCGCGGCTGTTCGCGCGCAACGAACGCCTGGTCTGCCATTTCGACACCGACTTCGGCCCGATGTGCTCGGTGATGGTCGGCGCGATGCTGGTCTCGGGCGTGGAGACGGTCTGGAACGGCGTGGAAATCCCGGCCTATGCCAACGCGCCGATCCGTCGCGACTGGCGGGGCAAGGGCGTCACCCTGGGTCGTTTCGCCGAGATGGCGCGCTTCAACTATGGCTCGACGGTCGTGCTGCTGTTCCCCCGCGACGCCGTTGAACTCGACCCTTTCGCCACTGAGACCCGGACCCGCGTCGGCGAGCGCCTGGGCCGGGTAAAGCGGGGATGAATGCGCAGTAGCGGCCAGCACGCGATCCGCCTGTTCCAGAGCCTCGAGCATCCTTGCGGCTACTGGCCGGAGCGCGCCGCCCGCGACCTGATCATCGATCCGACCGACCCGCACCTGCCCTCGGTGTATGGCCAGGCCCTGGCGATGGGCTTCCGGCGCAGCGGCGGGCATGTCTACCGGCCGCACTGTGCCAGCTGCCGCGCCTGCATTTCGGTGCGCATCCCGGCCGAACGGTTCGTGCCCAACCGGGCGCAGAAGCGCTGCCTGGCGCGCAACGCCGATCTCGAGATGTGCGTCGCGCCGCCGGAGCGCACGGACGAGAACTTCGCGCTCTACCGGCGCTACCTGGACACCCGCCACGCCGGGGGCGGCATGGACGATCCGACGCCGGAGAACTTCGATGCCTTCCTGGCCTGCCGCTGGAGCCCGACCGAGTTCATGGAATTCCGGCTCGCCGGCCGCCTGGTGGCCCTGGCGGTCACCGACGTGCTCCCGGACGGACTGTCGGCGGTCTATACCTGCTTCGACCCGGACCTCGCGTCGCGCAGCCTCGGGACCTATTCCATCCTGGCGCAGGTCGAACGCGCCCGGCGCGAAGCCCGTGGCTACGTCTACCTTGGGTTCTGGCTCGAAGGCCACGCCAAGATGACCTACAAGCGCGCCTACCGACCGCTGGAATACCTCGACGGATCGCGCTGGCGGCCCATGCCGGCCCAGGAATGAACGACGTCGCCACGGCCATCGGGCACAATCTGGCCCCATGCGCACCGTCCTTTGCCTTGGCCTGCTGGCCCTGTCCGTGTTCGTCCTGGCGTCCTGCCGGGCGAACAGCCCCGTCGTCGTGCCCGCCGCCCCGGTGAGCCTGCGCGTCGCCACCTTCAATACCTCGCTGTACGCGACCGAAGCCGGCGGCCTGCTCGCCCGCCTGCAGGCCGGCGACGAGCGCGCACGCAGCGTCGCCGCCGTGATCCAGCGCCAGCGTCCGGACATCGTGTTGCTCAACGAGTTCGACTACGACGCCGCGGGCGAAGCGGCGGCTGTCTTCCAGCGGGACTACCTGGGCGTCGGCCAGTTCGGCGAAGCCGCCATCGAATACCCCTATTCCTATCGCGCGCCGGTCAACACGGGCGAGCCCAGCGGCCTGGACCTGGACGGCAACGGGCGCGTCGCCACCGCGGGACGCGACCGCGGCGACGACGCCTGGGGCTACGGCCTGCATCCCGGCCAGTACGGCATGCTGGTCCTGTCCAGGCATCCCATCGACGCCGCGGCCGCGCGCAGTTTCCGACTGCTGCGCTGGAGCACGATGCCGGGCGCCCTGGAACCGACGGACCCGGAGACCGGCGAGGCCTGGTACCCGCCGCAGGTCTGGCGCCAGCTGCGGCTGAGCTCCAAGTCCCACTGGGACCTGCCGATCGATACGCCACTGGGAAGGCTGCACCTGCTGGCCGCGCACCCGACCCCGCCGGTCTTCGATGGCCCGGAGCGCCGCAACGCCGCGCGCAACCACGACGAGGTCCGGCTATGGGCCGAATACCTGTCGCCGGGTGACAAACCCTGGCTGTGCGACGACCAGGGCCGCTGCGGCGGACTGCCGGAACAGGAACGTTTCGTCATCGTCGGCGACTACAACGCCGACCCGGCCGACGGCAGCAGCCTGCCCGGCACCATCCACCAGCTGCTCGAACACCCGCGCGTGCTTCGTTACGCCACGCCCGGCAGCGAAGGCGCGGTCGTGGACGCCGGGGACAACGCCGCCAATGCCCGCCACCGCTCCGCGCCGGCGCACGACACCGCGAACTTCGGTCCGCGCAACGGCAACTTCAGGGTGGACTACGTGCTGCCTTCGGTCGGCTTGGACGTGGTCGACAGCGGCGTGTTCTGGCCCGCGCCGGGCCAGCCGGGCCACGACTGGCTCGAAGCCACCGACCACCGCATGGTCTGGGTGGACATCGCTGTCGTGGGAGGGACTTCAGTCCCGAATGACGCGAATCGGGACTGAAGTCCCTCCCACAGCCAGCATCATCGAAGTTCGACCTTGAGCGCTTCCGCGGCGCGGCGCGCCTTGGCGCGGGCGGTTTCGACATCGGCGTCGCGGGCCAGGGTGACGGCGACGCGGCGCTGGCCTTCCACCCGCGGTTTGCCGAACAGGCGCAGCTGGGTGTCCGGTTCCGCCAGGGCGGCGTCGACGTTCCCGAACGCCGGGACGCCGTGGCCACTGGCGAGCACCGCGCACGAAGCGGCCGGCCCCAGCGTCCGGATGACCGGGATGGGCAAGCCGAGGATGGCGCGTGCATGCAGCGCGAACTGGCTCAGCTCCTGCGAGGCCAGGGTCACCAGTCCGGTGTCGTGCGGCCGCGGCGAGACTTCGCTGAACCAGACCTCGTCGCCCTTCACGAACAGCTCGACGCCGAACAGGCCATGGCCGCCCAGGTCGTCGGTGATGGCGCGGGCGATGTCGCGGGAAAGCGCCAGGGCCCGGTCCGACATCGGCTGGGGCATCCAGCTCTCCCGGTAGTCGCCGTCCACCTGCAGGTGCCCGATCGGGTCGCAGAACGAGGTGCCGTCGCGGTGGCGCACGGTCAGCAGGGTGATTTCATAGTCGAAATCAATGAACCCTTCGACGATGCAGCGTCCCTGCCCCGCCCGGCCGCCGGACTGGGCATAGGCCCAGGCCCGGGCGACGTCGGCCTCGCTGCGCACCGTGCTCTGGCCCTTGCCCGAGGACGACATCACCGGCTTGACCACGCAGGGCAGGCCGATCTCGGCGACGGCCTGCTGGTACTCGGCTTCGGTGTCGACGAAACGATACGGCGAGGTCGGCAGGCCCAGGGTTTCGGCGGCCAACCGGCGGATGCCCTCGCGGTCCATGGTCAGGCGCGCGGCGCGTGCGGTGGGCACCACGCGCTGGTTCTTTTCGGCCTCCAGCTCGACCAGGGTCGGCGTATGGATGGCTTCGATTTCCGGCACCACCAGGTCCGGGCGCTCGTGCGCGATCAGGTCACGCAGCGCCGCCGGGTCGAGCATGTTCAGGGTGTGGGCGCGATGCGCGACCTGCATCGCCGGGGCGTCCGCATACCGGTCGGCGGCGATGACTTCGACGCCGAAGCGCTGCAGCTCGATGGCGACTTCCTTGCCCAGTTCGCCCGAGCCAAGCAGCAGCACGCGGCGCGCGGACGGGGACAGCGGCGTACCCAGGGTGACGGACGGGAGATCAGGCATGGCGGCGTTTCATTCGGCGGACAGGCGGTGATTGTAACGGCGAGCGCGGCGCAGCCGGCGGCCTTGGCTTTCTGTCATGCTCGTGGCCCAGACTGACGATCCGCCATGAGCCGCACGAACACCGCCCGCGCCCTGCCCGCCACACTGCTGGCCCTGCTGCTGTCCCTGGCCCCGCCCCTGCAGGCGGCGCGCTGGAGCGAGCCACAGATCGACGGCCTGGTGACCCACCCCGCCATCGACGAAATCAGCGGCCTGGCCGCGGCCACGCATTTCCCGGGCCACTATTGGGCGATCAACGACAGCGGCAGTTCGGCGCAGCTGCACCTGGTGGACGGCGCGGGCCGCTACCTGGGCAGTGTCGACACCCCGGGCGTTCCCAACCGCGACTGGGAAGACCTGGCCAGCTTCCGATTCGAAGGCGGCGACTACCTGCTGATCGCCGACATCGGCGACAACGGTGGCCTGCGCACCGAGTTGCAGCTGTACGTGCTCGAACAACCCCGCGACCTGGACAAGCCGGCGCTGCTGGCCTGGACCATCCGCTTCACCTGGCCCGACGGTGCCCGCGACAGCGAAGCCGCAGCGGTGGACCCGGTCGCCGGTGACGTCCTGATGGTCTCGAAAAAGCGCGTGCCGGCGGAACTGTTCCGGGTGCCGCTGCGCCCGGGACGCGAACCGGTCGTGGCCGAACGCCTGGGCACCCTGCCCGGCATCGAACAGCCCGACGCCCAGACCCTGGCCGAGAATCCCGTGTACGGGCGCTACCGCTCGCAAGTGACCGCCGCCGACCTGAGCCCCAACGGCCGCGTGCTGGCGGTGCTCAACTACCGCTCGGTGCATTTCCTGATCCGTCCCCGCGGCGGCGACTGGCGCCAGGTGCTGGCCGAAGGCAAGAAGATGCCGCACCTGCAGATGCCCTGGCTGCCCCAGGCCGAGGCTTTGGCCTTCGCCCGGGACGGCTCTGAAATCGTCATCGGCAGCGAGCAACTGCCCTCGCCCTTCCTGCGCTACCGCCTTATTCGATAGGCAAGTCATTGATTTCATTGGCACGGACGCCGTTCGTCGGGCCGTGACTTCTGGATGATGCAATTTGATATCAGATTGATATCATTGGCGCATTCCCCAGGAGACCTGCCATGAAAGAACAAACGATCCGCTCCTTCCCCGGTATCCCGGCGCTGCTCCTGTTGCTGGTGGTCGCGGCATCCATCCTGTACCTGTTCTTCACCAACCTGCCCGGCGCGCCCGGCAGCAGTGCGCTGGCGCTGGCCGCCTGCCTGCTGCTGGCGGTGGTCGGGGCGGTCTCGCTGGGCGGCTTCTACATGGTCGAGCCCAACCAGGCCGCCGTGCTGAGCCTGTTCGGCAAGTACGTGGGCACGGTCAAGGACCAGGGCCTGCGCTGGAACAACCCGTTCTTCAGTGCGAAGAAGGTCAGCCTGCGGGTGCGCAACTTCGAGTCCGGCAAGCTCAAGGTCAACGAGCTCGAAGGCAGCCCGATCGAAATCGCCGCGGTCATCGTCTGGCAGGTCGTGGACTCGGCCGAAGCGGTGTACAACGTGGATGACTACGAAAGCTTCGTGCACGTGCAGTCCGAGGCCGCCCTGCGCGCCATGGCCACGTCCTACCCCTACGACCAGCACGAGGACGGCGCGATCGCGCTGCGCAGCCACGCCGCGGAAGTGTCCAAGCACCTGACCGATGAAATCCAGGAACGCCTGGCCCAGGCCGGCGTGCACGTGATGGAAGCACGCATCAGCCACCTGGCCTATGCCCCGGAAATCGCCCAGGCCATGCTGCAGCGCCAGCAGGCCGGCGCGATCATCGCCGCCCGCACGCGCATCGTCGAAGGCGCGGTGAGCATGGTCGAAATGGCGCTCGAGCAGCTCTCGGCGCGCAAGGTGGTCGACCTGGACCCGGAGCGCCGGGCGCAGATGGTGTCCAACCTGCTGGTCGTGCTCTGCGGCGAACGCGGCACCCAGCCGGTGGTGAACGCCGGCAGCGTGTACTAGGGCCGGGGCCTTGGCAGAGAAAAAAGCCTACCCGCTGCGCATCAATCCCCAGGTGCTGGAGGCCGTCCAGCGCTGGGCCGACGACGAACTGCGCTCGGTCAACGCCCAGATCGAATACCTGCTGCGCGAGGCCCTGCGCAAGCAGGGCCGCCTGAAACCACCCGACGAGAAAACCAATGACTGACATGTTCCGCAATTTCGCGCTGCCGCCGATCGGCAAGTCGGCCATCTGGTTCGCCGTGGTGCTGGGCACGCTGGTGCCCGCCACGACGGCGCTCGTCGTCATCGGGATGGCCGACGCCCTGGGTGACAAGGCCATGGTGGTCGTGGCCCTGCAAGCCGTGGTCGCCCTGCTGGTCCTGGCCATCCTGCTGCCGATGTGGCGGCGCCAGGTCGCCTTCGACGGCAAGCAGCTGCGGGTGAAGGCGACCTACTACAGCCGCCAGTCGCCGCTGTCGGATTTCCGCCTCGACGAGGCCCGCGTGGTGGACACCCGCGAGCGCACCGAGTTCAAGCCGCTGGTCAAGACCAACGGGTTCGGCCTGCCCGGCTTCTGGGCCGGCCATTTCCTGCTGCGCGACAAGCGCAAGGCCTTCTGCCTGGTCACGGACGTCGGCAAGGTGCTGGCGCTGCCGCATGCCGACGGCCGGGTCTGGCTGCTGAGCTTCGAGCACCCGCAGGCCGTGCTGGACATCCTTCGCCGCGCGGCGGCCTGAAAGGCTAAGCTGGGCCCATGCACGCCCTGGACTGGCACCTGGCCAATTCCACCTTCGTCGAAGCCCTGCCCGCCCGGCTGCTGAGGCCGCGCGCACGCGCCAGCGCCGACGCCCGCGCCCTCGCACAGGCCCGATGGTGCCTGCGGCGAAAACGCGACGGCTGCTTCCTGGCGGCGGTCGGCCTGGACGCGCTGCACGCGCTGGTCCCCGACCTGGCCGGCGAACCGGGCATCGCCGAGGCGCTCGAAGCCATCACTGCCCGCCATGAACGCGCCGGCCGCCCCGCCCTGCTGCCACTCGATGGCTTGCGCGAACGCCTGCAGGCACTGGGCCTGGACGAGCAGTACGGCGAGCGCAGCGGCCTGCCGCTGGTTGCCGAGCCGGCGCGGCTGGAGTTCGCCGGCTACGACCGCTACCGCCGTCCCCTGTGGCTGCTCGAGCCGGCCGCGCGGGCCTGGCGCCGCATGCGCCGCGCGGCCCTTGGCGACGACGTCGCGCTCGACGCCATCTCCGGCTACCGCAGCCACGACTACCAGCTGGGCATCTTCGACAGGAAGCTGGCACGCGGACAGAGCGTCGAACAGATCCTGGGGGTGAACGCCGCACCGGGCTACAGCGAACACCACGGCGGCCGCGCCCTGGACATCGGCACGCCGGGCGAACCGCCGGCCGAGGAAAGTTTCGAAACCACCGCCGCCTTCACCTGGCTGCGCGGCCGGGCCGGCGAATTCGGCTTCGCCATGAGTTACCCGCGCGACAACCCGCACGGCATCAGCTACGAACCCTGGCACTGGTGCTGGCATCCGGCACCCGCCGGCGACGCTAGTCCTGCGAACGCTTGACCGGCGCCTTGCCCGGCACGGCGAAGTCGGCGATACGCCACAGGTACAGCGCCGCCAGCGTGCGGTAAGGGCCCCAGGCCTCGCCGCGTTCGGCCAGGACCCTGGGCTTGGGCATGTCGTCGAGCTTGTCGAGCAGCTGCGCGCCCTTGCGCACGCCCAGGTCGTCGACGGGCAGCACGTCGGGACGGCCGAGCTGGAACATCAGCATCATCTCCACCGTCCAGCGGCCAATGCCGCGAACGGCGGTGAGCCGCTGGATGATCTGGTCCTCGTGCAGCCGCGCCATCTGCGCCGTCGTCGGCACCTCGCCGGCGGCCGAGCGCGCGGCCAGGTCACGCAAGGCCAGGGTCTTGTTGCCCGACACCCCGCAGGCGCGCAGGCCGGCATCGTCGATGCGCGAAAGGGTGTCGGCGTGCAGCTTGCTGGCGCCGATGGCGGCTTCGACGCGTCCGACGATGGTCGCCGCGGCCTTGCCCGAGAGCTGCTGGTAGAGGATGGCGCGCGCCAGCGCGTCGGTCGGGTCGAAGCGACGGCGCCAGCGCTCGCCGACCTCCAGCGGCCCGATGCGGTCCATCCAGCGTGCCAGCTTGCGGTCACGCCGGCGCAGGTGGGCCACCGCCAGGTCGAGGTCGAAGCCGCGGGAATATCGGGGCATGGCCGGTCGGGTCAGCGACGGAGGGCGTCGACGGCGATCATCAGCCAGCCGGCCATCAGCAGCAAACCCCCGAAAGGCGCCAGGCGCGTCGGCCAGCCCAGGAACACCGCGCCGCACAGGCTGCCGGCGAACAGCAGCAGGCCCGCCAGCAATACGCCACCGGCGGCCAGCCGCAGGCGTCCCGGATCGCGCATCAGCACGAACAGGGCCAGGCCATGGCCGAACGAAAACAGCGACGCCAGTCCGGCGCGGGATGCCGCCTGCCCTTCCAGCCCGTGGCTGGCGTAGGCGCCCAAGGCCACGGCCAGCCCGCAGGCCAGCGCACCGCAGGCGGCAAGCAGGCGCGGGGCGAGCGTGGCGGCAGGCATCAGAGCGCCAGGTGGTCGGCGCGCGACTTGAGCAGGTTGGCCGCCTTGTGCGGCGGCAGCAGGAAGCGCCGGCCCTGGAAACGCTGCTGCCACTGCGCGACCTCGGCCTGTCGCTGCTGCAGCCGTTCGGCGGCCGGGGTCGCTTCTTCGGCCGCCTGTCCGTACCAGGCCAGGGCCACGTCTTCGTCCAGGCTCACCGACAGGCGGGCCCAGGTGCCAGCCTCGTCCTGCCAGCTGGCGATTTCCAGCTGCAGGCCGTCCACGGTGTCGTAGACATGGCGCAGGCTGGCGTCCGGGCTGCCGTCGTCGTCGGCCAGGCCGTCGAGCGCCAGTTGCTCGGGCACCGAGGCGGTGGCGGTGGCCTGGCCGTCGAGCGTGCTGCCGGCGGGCGCGCCTTGCACGACGAAGTCGCCGTCCTCGCGCACCAGGGTGAAAGCGCGGCCCTTGGCCGGCGTCACGCGTACCCGTTCAGTCCGTGCCAGCGGCAGGTCGACCAGGCGCCGGTCGAGCCAGGCCGCGGGGTCGCGTGCCGGGCTCAGGTCGGCGTCGAGCAGCCAGGACGCCTGCTCGCCGGCCACGCGGACGTAGCTGCCGCCCAGGCCTGGATGATTGCGTCCCACGACCAGGCGCAGCGGCTCGCCGCCGCCTTCGAAGCGCAGCTCGGCACCCTTGGCGTCCGCGCGGGAGATGTCTTCGACGCCCAAGCGGGCGTGCAGCGCCGGGTTGTCGGTCTTGGCTTCGATGCGCCGGGCCTGGCCCAGGTGGAACAGGGCCCGGCTGATCTCGCGCTCGTTCGCCGGCCAGCCGGGGTGTTGCTCCACTTCCCAGCCCTCGCCCTTGCGTCGCAGGGACACCAGCAGGGTGTCGCCGGCGCCGCGCACCTGCACGCGGGTCAGCGCCTGCACGCGGTCGGCGAAACCCGGCAGGGCCTCGCCACGCACGCCCGCCGAGCCACCCCCTTCGCGCACCAGCATCCAGCCCGCCAGCAGGGCCAGGCCCAGGGCCGCCAGTGCCAGCAGCGCAAGTGAACGCGTACGCATGGTTCAGCTCTCCGCCGCGCGCCGGCGCGACCAGCGCCGCCAGGCCACCAGCAGTGCCACCAGCACCACCAGGGCCGGCATGCCCAGGATATTGACCAGCTTGAGCCGGTCGCCCAGCGCGTCGATGTCGGCGTTGAGCCGGTGCTGCACTTCGCGCAGCTCCTTGCGCATGCGCAGGCGTTCTTCCTGGAAGCGCAGGATCTGGGCCTGCTGGGCCGGGCTGATGGCCTGCGCCTGGCCTTCCGCGCCCGGCTGCTGGAGCGCACCAAGCTGCTGTTCGAGTTCGTCGATCTGCTGCTGCAGGCGCTGTTCGGTGTCGCGGTAGCGTTCTTCGGCGCCGCGGCGGATGCGTTCGACACGCGTGAACGGCCGGGCCGAGGGCGCCCGGGTGCGCACGGCGATCAGATCGGCATTGCCGACCAGGTTGTCGACGGCGTTGAAGACGAAGTCGCCGTTGTTGGCGAAGGCGTTGTAGACCGCCTCGCCGAGGAAATCATTGACCTGCACCCACAGGCGGTCGGTCAGCACGTCGGTGTCGGCGACCACGATCAGGTTCACCGGGCCGGTGCTGGCGGCCAGGTGCCCGTCCTCGCCGGCGCGGTCGGGGAACGCGGTCTTGAGTTCGCCGGTGAAACGCGCGGCCAGCACCAGGGGCTCGGCGCCGGGCTTGAAACCATCACGCAGCGAATCCGGGTCGGCCACCGCCTCGCGCACGGCCACCACGTCCGCCATCGCGGCCCGGCGCGAACTCTGCGCCAGGGGCTCCATCTCCAGGCTCGACTCGCGCGCCAGGCCCAGGGCGCCGACGGTCGAGAAATGCAGGTTCTTCAACTCCGCCGACACCACGTCGTCCTGGTTCAGGGCTTCGGGCCCCAGGCCCAGCACGGCCATGTGCCGTACCGGCGGGCCATTCGGGTCGGGCTGGACCTGCAGCGCATGGCGTTCGTCGAGCACCACCCGGGTGGGGTCGAACTGGATGCCCCAGGCCTGGAACAGCGGCCCCAGGTGCGAGGCTTGCGGCACCGCCACCGACAGCGGGTCGAGCGGGTTGACGCCGCTCTGGTCGGCTTCGGCGTCCGGATCGAGGAACACCAGCAGGCGGCCGCCGCGCAGCACGAACTGGTCGATCGCGACCAGGGTGTGCTCGGGCACGTCCTTGGGATGCACCAGCAGCAGCAGGTCGACGTCGTCGGCGATGTCCGAGGGCATGCCCTGCAGGCGCCGCAGTTCGAACAGTTCACGCAGCTGGCGGTCGATCACCCAGCCTGGCTCCGAGCGGCCGCTGGGATCCATGCGCGGCCCCATCGGCAGTCCGCTCACCAGGGCCACGACCGGACGGTTGGCGCTGCCCAGCGAGCTGACCAGCTTGGCCACGTCGTATTCGAGGAAGGCTTCCTTATCCGGCTGGATGAAGGGCATCAGCGACTCGCCGTCGGTGCTGTTGCTGGCGACCAGGCCGAAATACAGGTTGTCGCCGGTGCTGCCCAGGGGAATCGCGCGCAGCCCGTAGGCCGCGGCCTGGTCCTCGGCCTCCGAGAAAGGTTCGGGGTCGATCACTTCGAGCACGACCTTGCCGTCCGAGCGCGCGGCGATTTCCTCGAGCAGCTCGCGCACGCGGGTGGCGTAGCTGCGGAACTGCTGCAGGTCGGCGGTGGCGTGTTCGGAGTAATAAAGCTTGAGCGTCACCGGGTCCTGGATGTTTTCCAGGATGCGCACCGTGCCGTCGGACAGCGTGTACAGGCCCTGTTCGGTGAGGTCCACGCGGGCACCGCGCAGGGCGATCGTGGACAGCGACACCAGGGCCAGGAAAGCCAGCGCCAGCAGCGCCAGGGCAACCAGGGGGGCGGAACGTCGGGAAAGCAGCTTCATGGCGTTCAGTCGGCCTTCTTCATGTCGATCACCAGCACCGTCGCCCAGAGCCAGGCACCGATGCACAGCACGAAGAACACCACGTCGCGCAGGTCGAGCACGCCGCGGGTGATGGCCTGGAAATGGGTGAGGAAACTAAGCCCGGCGAAGGCATCGACGACGGCCGGCGCGGCCCAGCCACGCACGAGGTCGAGCGCCATCGGGAAGCCGGCCAGCAGGAACAGCAGGCACACGACCACGGTGAGGATGAAGGCCACCACCTGGCTGCGCGTGGCCGCCGACAGCGCGCCGCCGACGGCCAGGAAGGCCCCGGCCATCAGCCAGCTGCCCAGGTAGCTGGCGACGATGACGCCGTGGTCGGGCTCGCCCAGCCAGGCCACCGTGATCCACATCGGGAAGGTCAGCGCCAGCGCCAGCCCCAGGAAGGCCCAGGCCGCCAGGAACTTGCCCAGCACCGCCTGCCAGGGCGTCAGCGGCAGCGTCAGCAGCAGTTCCAGCGTGCCCGACTTGCGCTCCTCGGCCCACAGCCGCATCGCCACCGCCGGCGCCAGCAGCAGGTACAGCCAGGGATGGAAACCGAAGAAGGCCTGCAGGTCGGCCTGGCCGGTTTCGTAGAAGTTGCCCAGGTAGAAACTGAAGGCGCCCGAAAGCACCAGGAAGATGACGAGGAACACCACCGCCAGCGGCGTGGCGAAATAGGCGGCGAACTCGCGCCGCAGCACCGGCCAGACGCCGCTCATGCCTGCGCCTCCCCGGTGGTGATGCGACGGAAGACCTCATCCAGGCGGCCGCGCTCGGGCTGCAGGCCGCTGTGTTCGACGCCGCGCTGGCGCAGGCGCTCGGCCACGGCCTCGGGCGAGACCGGGCGACCCTGCGGAAAGACGTAGAGGCGGCCATCGTCGGCGTCCTGGTGGAAACCGCTGACCCCGGGCATGCCGTCGAGCGCGGCACGCGCGGCGATGCTGTCGGCCACGACCAGCGACACCGCCCCCTGGTAGCGCGAGCGCGCCAGCAGCTCGGCCGGCGTGGCATCGGCCAGCACCTTGCCGCGGGCGACGATCATGGCGCGGCTGCACACGGCCTCGACTTCCTCGAGGATGTGCGTGGACAGCAGCACGGTGCGGTCACGGGCCAGTTCACGGATGAGGCCGCGCACCTCGTGTTTCTGGTTCGGGTCCAGGCCATCGGTGGGCTCGTCGAGCACCAGGGCCGGCGGGTCGTGCAGGATGGCGGCGGCCAGTCCGACGCGGCGCTTGAAGCCCTTGGACAGCGTGTCGATGGGCTGGTGCAACACGCCCTGCAGCGCCAGGCGGCCGATGACCGCGTCCAGGCGACCGCGCCGGGCGGCGCCCTTGATCCCGCGCACGTCGGCAACGAACCCGAGGAAGGCCAGCGGGCTCATTTCGCCGTAACCGGGCGCCCCTTCGGGCAGGTAACCCAGCGCCCGCCGGGCCTGCATCGGCGCCGACTGCACGTCGTGGCCGCAGACGCGGGCCGTGCCGGCGCTGGGCGCCAGGAAGCCCGCGATCATCTTCATGGTGGTGGATTTGCCGGCCCCGTTGGGGCCCAGGAATCCCAGCACTTCGCCGGGCTCAACCTTGAAACTGATGTCGTCCACGGCCACCAGGCGGCCGTAGCGTTTGAGCAGGGCATTGGCCTCGATCATCGGGTTCCAGTTCTCGCTGTCTCCACAAACGACAGGGCGGGCTTTTGGCCCGCCCTGCGTGTTTCCTTACTCGGCGGATTCGGCGTCCGCTTCGGCCGGGGCGTCTTCGTCCCCGGCTTCGGCTTCGCCTTCCGGCGCCGCCGCTTCGCTGCCTTCGGCGACCGGCTCGGGCACCAGCTGCACGGCCGGGGCCGGCATCTGGTCACCGATCTTGACCGGCCAATAGACCTGGAACTCGGCGGTGTCGGTCAGCATGTCCTCGATCTCGATCCGGTAGTCCTCGTAGGGACGATCGGCGGTCTCGGCGCCACGCACGATGGCCCAGGCACGGACCAGGTCGCGCACGCGGGCCAGCGCCGGCGACGGACCCACGTAGGTCGTGGTGACCGCGCGATGCTTCGGAACCTGCAGGTAAACCACCGGGTTCTTGGCGCCGTTGCGGCCGTCGTTGATCTCGATGTCGAGCACTTCCGGCATGGCCGAGGCTTCGAACGGGGCGTTCAGGCTGACCGGCTCCTGGGCGATTTCGGCGACGCGCTCGTCGGCGTTGTCGTCGTCGGCGGCGTCTTCGCCCTCGGCGGCGGCGTCGCCGTCGGTGGAGGCCACTTCATCGGCCGGCTCGTCGCTGGCGTCGTCGTCACCCTTCGGGCCGGTGCCTTCCGGACGGACCGGCATGACCACGTCGAACCCATAGGCATCGGAACCAAACTCGTTGGTGACGATGCGCAGCGGGCCGGCGGACTCCAGGTCGTTTTCTTCCATGACCTGCTCGATCCACTTGAGCTGGTTGGTCATGGCCGTGGCGATGTCGTCGTTGGCGCGCTTGGCGGTGGCGGTGGCCGACAGCACGTTGGCGGCCGGCACGTCCACGAAGGCGAACTCGGCGTCGTGCTGGTTGTAGTCGAAGCGCGGGATGGTGGCCATCAGGTTGCTGAACTTGCCCAGGCCGAGCTTCATGTCCTCGCCGACGTTGTTGGTGACGTAAAGACCGGCGTAGCGGCCAATCAGGTCCCAGCCGTAGTCGACGGTGTAGGTCTGGGTGATCTTGACGTTCTGCTTGCGCTGGCCGGTGCGCTCGAAATCGAAGGTCATCCGCTTGTCGCTGCCGCGGCTCTCGGTGTCCAGGGCGTAGACGATGGACTCGCCCGGGTTGAACTCCACGAGCTCCCAGCTGCCGTTGCCGACGGTGGGGTCGGTGGAGCGGTAATCGAGCTTGGCGCCGACGCCGGACTCGGGGCCCGAGACCTGGATCTGCATGCGCGGGTCGTGGTTGACCAGGGCGTTCCAGTCACGGAAGCGGGTGTAGCTGGTGAGGACGTCGGTGATGGTCGACATCGGCCGGTTGGTCTCCACCGAATGCGACACCGAACGCGTGGCCGGCAGGAACAGGGCGATCACGACGAACAGCGCGACAACGATCAGCAGGGAAATAAGCCACTCAATAACTCGGGTCATTCTGAAATTCTCCAGGCGCGGCCCCCAGCCGGAAGTCGTGCCCGGCCGCAGGAACGGGTGAGGATATCAGGTCAGGACGCCCCCCGGCAGGGGGTTTTCGTTACGGCCGCGACAAGGGCGCGGCAAAGCCGCAATCGGGCCGCCAATGGCCCTTCCGGGCCTAGACGAGCTTGAGTTCGAAGGCTTTGAGCACGGCCCGGGTCCGGTCGCGCACGCCCAGCTTGGAAAGTATGTTCGAAACGTGGTTCTTGACCGTGCCTTCGGCCACGCCCAGGGAGTTGGCGATTTCCTTGTTCGAGAAGCCCCCGGCCATCAGGCGCAGGATTTCGGTCTCCCGGTCGGTCAGCGGGTCGGGCTGGTCGAGGCTGACGAATTCATTCTGCAGGCCTTCCAGGCCCGACAGCAGCCGCTGGGTGACCGCCGGCTGCACCAGCGAGCCGCCCTCGGCCACCGTCTGGATGGCCGACACCAGCTGGTCGAGCGAGACGTCCTTGAGCAGGTAGCCGCGGGCGCCGGCACGGATGCCGGCCAGCACCAGCTGGTCGTCGTCGAAGGTGGTGAGGATGATGGTCGGGGGCAATTGGCCCTTGGCGCTGAGCGCCTGCAGGGCCTCCAGGCCGGACATCACCGGCATGCGCATGTCCATCAGCACCACATCGGGCCTGATTTCAGGGATCAGCTCGACCGCCTGGCGGCCGTCGCCGGCTTCGGCCACGACTTCGATGTCGTCGGCCAGCTCGAGCAGGGACTTCACGCCCTGGCGCACCAGGGTCTGGTCGTCGACGAGGCACACGCGGATCATGCGGATTTCTCCAGTGGAAGTCGGATGTCGAGCGCGAACCCCTTGCCGCGCCCGGTGATGATATCCACCTGGCCGCCGCAGCTGGCCAGGCGTTCACGCATGCCCGTCAGGCCGTTGCCCGGGGCCAGTTGCTCGGCCCCGCCGCCGTCGTCCCGGGCCTGGATATGCAGGCCACCGGCGTCACGACCCAGCGTCAGCCACAGGGTGGAGGCGCCGGAATGGCGCACGGTGTTGGTGATGATTTCCTGGGTGCAACGCAGCAGGACGTGGGCGCACTCGGGGTCTTCGATCAGCAGCGGGTCGGGAATGTCCAGCCGGATGTCCAGGGCCGGCACGCCCTCGGCCAGGGTGCGGATGGCCCCGCTGAGGTCGACCGCGCCGTCGTGGCGCATTTCGTTGACCGCTTCGCGCACGTCGGTGAGCAGCAGCTTGGCCAGGGTGTGGCTCTGGCGCACGTGCTCCTGGGCCTTGCCGGTGGTCAGGTGGCCGGCGACCTCCAGGTTCAGGCTCAGGGCGGTGAGATGGTGGCCCAGCAGATCGTGCAGTTCGCGCGAGATGCGCACCCGCTCGCTCATGCGCGAGCTTTCGGCCAGCAGCGCCCGGGTGGCGCGCAGTTCGGCGTTCAGGCGGCGCTGTTCCTCCCGGGCCTGGGCCTGCTGCATGGCGATCAGGCCGATCACCATCGCGAAGCTCGAATACCCCAGGTACAGCATCGCCTGCAGCACCGCGATGCCCGGGGTGAATCCCTCGGCCTGGGCGAAGACCGGGATGAGCGCGGCATGCTGGAGCACCAGCCAGATGACACCCACGCGCAGCGGCACCATCCAGGGGATGACGCCGGCGATGATCATCATCAGGATGGCGCCCATGCCGGTGCCGGTCTCGTTGCTGACCACGATCGCCGACAGGGTGAGCGCGGCCAGCATCACGATGTCCATCGGCCGGGAACGGCGGCGGCCCAGGGCGTGGGTGATCAGCCAATAGATGAGTCCGAAGGCCAGGTAGGCCAGGATGACCAGGGCCGGACCGCCGAGCCAGCCGTTCAGCCAGCCGCCGGCGTCCTCCGGCGCCGGGTCCACCGCCGGGAAATAAACGGAGAACACGACCAGCGGAATGCCCAGCGCGACCCAGGTGAACAGGCCGGCGTAGCGCAGCAGCTGGGTATGGGTGAGTCGGTTCAGCATCGCCGCATCTTACGGTGCCGCGGCGCGCGTGCACGCCCCCGGAAGTCATGCCGCCCCCGGCCGGCGGCACCCGTGCGATAATCCTGCCCCGATCGTCCGCCCCCTGGCGGCCCCTTGCGCCATCGGAGTTTGTAGTCCCATGCCGATCACCATCCGCGACGTGCGCGAGCACGAGCTGGATTCCGTCGTAGCCGTGAACAACGCCGCCGGCCCGTCCATCCTGCCGATGGACCTCGCCAAGGCCCGCTTTTTCTGGGAACACGCCGAGTATTTCCGCGTCGTCGAGCAGGACGGCCTGGTCTCGGGCTTCCTGGTGGCCCTGGGCCCGAACGCCCCGCACGACAGTCCCAATTTCCTGTGGTTCCGGGAACGCTACCCGGACTTCCTCTATATCGACCGCATCGTCATCGCCCGGCCCCGCCGGGGCGGTGGCCGCGGCCGGGCCTTCTACGCCGACATCCAGAGTTTCGCCGAAGTGCGCCGGCCGCTGCTGGCATGCGAAGTCTTCCTGCAGACGGGCAATGACCCGGCCCTGCTCTTCCACGGCCAGTTCGGCTTCCGCGAAGTCGGCCAGAACGTCATGGGAGGCAGCGGCATCCGGGCCTCGATGCTGCTCAAGGAAATGTGCAGTTATCCCTTCGTGGCCGAAACCTACGGCGGCAAACTGCCCGACGCCGCCTGGCTCAAGGCGCGTGCCCTGCCCGGCCGCCAGGCCTCCCTGGCGACGGGGACCTGAGCGATGGCCGCGAGCCCCGATTACGAACAGGCCGGTGAACTCAAGTTCGGCCAGGTCGGCATCGCCAACCTGCGCGTGCGCACCCTGGACCCGCAGCGTTTGGCCGAGGAAATGGCCGACCGGGTCAAGCGTGCCCCCAAACTCTTCGCCCGCGCCGCCGTGGTGGTGGATTTCGGCGGCCTCAGCCAGTGCCCCGACGCCGGCCAGACCCGCGCCCTGCTCGAGGCCCTGCGTGGCGCTGGCGTCCTGCCGGTGGCGCTGGCCTACGGCACCAGCGCCATCGAGGCCCTGAGCGAGCAGGTCGGCCTGCCGCTGCTGGCCAAGTTCCGCGCCGCCTACGAACGCGACGGCGAACTGCCGGCCGCGCCGGCCCCCGCCCCGGCCGCGCCCGCCGCCCCGGC
>NZ_AVCJ01000015.1:0-35000 GCF_000743535.1 Arenimonas donghaensis DSM 18148 = HO3-R19 | reverse complement strand
AGTGACGAGCGAACGGGGACCAGCCCTGAAGTCTGCATGGTTCTAGCAAAACGGCCTGGAAAGGCCGGCCATAGAAGGTGATAGCCCTGTATGTGAAAGGGCCACGCAGATGATGATGAGTAAGGCGGGGCACGTGAAACCCTGTCTGAACATGGGGGGACCATCCTCCAAGGCTAAATACTCCTGACCGACCGATAGTGAACCAGTACCGTGAGGGAAAGGCGAAAAGAACCCCGGAGAGGGGAGTGAAATAGAACCTGAAACCGTGTGCGTACAAGCAGTGGGAGCCGACTTGTTCGGTGACTGCGTACCTTTTGTATAATGGGTCAGCGACTTACTGTATGTGGCGAGCTTAACCGTATAGGGGAGGCGAAGGGAAACCGAGTCTGAATAGGGCGCATAGTCGCATGCAGTAGACCCGAAACCGGGTGATCTAGCCATGCCCAGGGTGAAGGTCGGGTAACACCGACTGGAGGCCCGAACCCACTCCTGTTGCAAAAGTAGGGGATGAGGTGTGGCTAGGAGTGAAAAGCTAATCGAACCCGGAGATAGCTGGTTCTCCTCGAAAGCTATTTAGGTAGCGCCTCGTGCGAATCTTCTTGGGGGTAGAGCACTGTTATGGCTAGGGGGTCATTGCGACTTACCAAACCATTGCAAACTCCGAATACCAAGACAGACTACACGGGAGACACACGGCGGGTGCTAACGTCCGTCGTGAAAAGGGAAACAACCCAGACCTACAGCTAAGGTCCCCAAATTACCGCTCAGTGGAAAACGATGTGGGAAGGCACAGACAGCCAGGAGGTTGGCTTAGAAGCAGCCATCCTTTAAAGAAAGCGTAATAGCTCACTGGTCGAGTCGGCCTGCGCGGAAGATTTAACGGGGCTAAGCGGTATACCGAAGCTTAGGGTGCACACCTTTGGTGTGCGCGGTAGAGGAGCGTTCCGTAAGCCTGCGAAGGCAGATTGAGAAGTCTGCTGGAGGTATCGGAAGTGCGAATGCTGACATGAGTAACGATAATGCGGGTGAAAAGCCCGCACGCCGAAAGCCCAAGGTTTCCTTGCGCAACGTTAATCGGCGCAGGGTGAGTCGGCCCCTAAGGCGAGACCGAAAGGTGTAGTCGATGGGAAGCTGGTTAATATTCCAGCACCTCGCGTGACTGCGATGGGGGGACGGAGAAGGTTAGGTGTACCGGGCGTTGGTTGTCCCGGGGAAAGGAGGTAGGCATGAGGCGTAGGCAAATCCGCGCCTCTTTATGCCGAGCACCGAGACGAGTCCTATTGGACGAAGTCACTGATACCACGCTTCCAGGAAAAGCCTCTAAGCTTCAGGTCACGCAGACCGTACCGTAAACCGACACAGGTGGGCAGGATGAGAATTCTCAGGCGCTTGAGAGAACTTGGGTGAAGGAACTAGGCAACATGGCACCGTAACTTCGGGAGAAGGTGCGCCTTCCAGGGTGGCAATATGCATTGTCGAGCTCCGGAAGGCCGCAGTAACCAGGCCGCTGCGACTGTTTATCAAAAACACAGCACTCTGCAAACACGAAAGTGGACGTATAGGGTGTGACGCCTGCCCGGTGCCGGAAGGTTAATTGATGGGGTTAGCCGCAAGGCGAAGCTCTTGATCGAAGCCCCGGTAAACGGCGGCCGTAACTATAACGGTCCTAAGGTAGCGAAATTCCTTGTCGGGTAAGTTCCGACCTGCACGAATGGCGTAACGACAGCGGCGCTGTCTCCACCCAAGGCTCAGTGAAATTGAAATCGCTGTGAAGATGCAGCGTTCCCGCGGCAAGACGGAAAGACCCCGTGAACCTTTACTATAGCTTTACATTGAACGTTGAGTTCGTCTGTGTAGGATAGGTGGGAGGCTTTGAAGTGTCGGCGCTAGCTGGCATGGAGCCATCCTTGAAATACCACCCTGATGTGCTTGACGTTCTAACCTGGGCCCGTTATCCGGGTCGGGGACCATGTATGGTGGGTAGTTTGACTGGGGCGGTCTCCTCCCAAAGAGTAACGGAGGAGCACGAAGGTACGCTCAGCGCGGTCGGACATCGCGCACTGTGTGCAAAGGCATAAGCGTGCTTGACTGCAAGATCGACGGATCAAGCAGGTACGAAAGTAGGTCTTAGTGATCCGGTGGTTCTGTATGGAAGGGCCATCGCTCAACGGATAAAAGGTACTCCGGGGATAACAGGCTGATACCGCCCAAGAGTTCATATCGACGGCGGTGTTTGGCACCTCGATGTCGGCTCATCACATCCTGGGGCTGTAGTCGGTCCCAAGGGTATGGCTGTTCGCCATTTAAAGTGGTACGCGAGCTGGGTTCAGAACGTCGTGAGACAGTTCGGTCCCTATCTGTCGTGGGCGTTGGAGATTTGAGAGGGGCTGCTCCTAGTACGAGAGGACCGGAGTGGACGACCCCCTGGTGTTCCGGTTGTCATGCCAATGGCACTGCCGGGTAGCTATGGTCGGAAACGATAACCGCTGAAAGCATCTAAGCGGGAAGCGCGCCTCAAGATGAGATCTCCCGGGACACAAGTCCCCTAAAGGAACGATGAAGACCACGTCGTTGATAGGTCAGGTGTGTAAGCGCAGCAATGCGTTGAGCTAACTGATACTAATGATCCGTGCGGCTTGATCATATAACCTCAAGACGCCTTACCCTCGACAACACGTTGTCGATGACGGTATCGCCACAAAGTTCGCTACTTCCCACCCAACGAGAGCGTGTGCGCGAGTACTCCAATACACCGGAGCGCGACCCTCCACCCTCTCCCTGGCGACCATAGCGCTGTGGAACCACCCGATCCCATCCCGAACTCGGAAGTGAAACGCAGCTGCGCCAATGGTAGTGTGGCCTAAGCCATGCAAGAGTAGGTCATCGCCAGGGGCTTTACCCCCGAAAGGCCGGTCCAACAGGACCGGCCTTTCTCTTTATGCAAACTCCCCCGCCAACAGGCGGGGGTTTTTCTTTGTGCGCAAGGAAAACACCACCGCCAACACGCGGGGGTTTTGTTCCGGGCAACAAAAAAGCCGCCCGGGGGCGGCTTTTCCTGATCCCGGAGAAGGGGTTCAGCGCAGCGCGTAACCAAACTGCTGGCGGAACTGCTCCGAGAATTCCTCGAAATCGAAACGCTGGTTCTGCGGACCCAGGTGTTCGATCTTCAGGGCGCCCATCAGCGAGGCGATGCGGCCGGTGGTGGCCATGTCCATGCCGTTCATCAGGCCGAAGATCAGGCCGGCCCGGTAGGCGTCGCCGCAGCCAGTGGGATCGACCACCCGCATGGCATTGGCCGCGGGGATGTGCAGCTCGCCGCCCTGGGTATGGACCTCGGAACCCTTGGGGCCCCGGGTGATGATGTAGGCCTTCACCCGCTCGGCGATGTCGGTTTCGGACAGGCCGGTCTTTTCCTGCAGCAGGTTGGACTCGTAGTCGTTCACGGTCACGTAGGTGGACTGCTCGATCATCTGGGTCAGTTCCTTGCCGTTGAACAGCGGCATGGCCTGGCCCGGGTCGAAGATGAACGGGATATCGAGCTCGGCGAACTCCCTCGAGTTCTGCAGCATGGCCTCGTAGCCGTCCGGGCCGACGATGCCAAAACCCACGTCCTGTACGTCCTTCACGTGGTTTTCGTAGGAGCGCATCATCGCCCCCGGGTGGAAAGCGGTGATCTGGTTGTCGTCCAGGTCGGTGGTGATGAAGGCCTGGGCGGTATAGAGGTCGCTGATTTCCTTGACGTGGTCCAGGCGGATCTCGCAGGCCTCGAAGTGCTCCTGGTAGGGGCCGAAGTCCTGGCCGACCGTGGCCATCGGGATCGGGTTGCCCCCGAGCAGCTTGAGGTTGTAGGCGATGTTGCCGGCGCAGCCCCCGAATTCACGGCGCATCCGCGGGACCAGGAAGGACACGTTCAGGATGTGCACCTTGTCCGGCAGGATGTGGTTCTTGAACTGGTCCTGGAACACCATGATGGTGTCGTAGGCCAGGGAGCCGCAGATCAGGGCGGATGCCATCGTTCGGGACCTCTCTGGAAGGGACGCGGGATCGGGCCCGCAAAGGGCGACATGTTAGCGCGAGGCTGCACGCATGGCACGAAATAACGGCTTTTTACCTTGCCGGGCCGTAGGGTGGTTGTTACGCTAGCCCACCCCCCGAAACCCCACATTTAACGGGCTCTCCCGCATGTTCAAGAAGCTCCGCGGGCTGTTCTCGAACGATCTGTCGATCGACCTCGGAACCGCCAACACCCTTATTTTCGTCCGCGGCCAGGGCATCGTCCTGAACGAGCCGTCGGTGGTCGCCGTGCGCCATGGCGCCGGTGGCCGCGAAGTCGCCGCGGTCGGCAGCGAAGCCAAGAAGATGCTTGGTCGCACGCCCGGCAACATCACCACGCATCGCCCGATGAAGGACGGCGTCATCGCCGACTTCACCCACACCGAGGAAATGCTCAAGCAGTTCATCAAGAAGGTGCACAAGTCGCGCTTCCTGCGGCCCAGCCCCCGCGTGCTGATCTGCGTGCCCTGCGGTTCGACCCAGGTCGAACGCCGCGCCATCAAGGAGTCGGCCGAGGAGGCGGGCGCCCGCGAGGTCTACCTGATCGAAGAACCGATGGCCGCCGCGATCGGCGCCGGCATCCCGGTCGACGAAGCGCGTGGCTCGATGGTGATCGACATCGGTGGCGGCACCTCGGAAGTGGCCGTCATCTCGCTCAATGGCATCGTCTACTCGCAGTCGGTGCGCATCGGCGGCGACCGCTTCGACGAAGCCATCATCAACTACGTACGCCGCAACCACGGCACCCTGATCGGCGAGACCACCGCCGAACGCATCAAGCTCGAAATCGGCTGCGCCTTCCCGCAGGCCGAGGTCAAGGAGTTCGAGGTGTCGGGGCGCAACCTGGCCGAGGGCGTGCCGCGCATGATCGTCATCAATTCCAACGAAGTGCTCGAAGCCCTGCACGAACCGCTCAGCGGCATCGTCAGCGCCGTCAAGCAGGCGCTGGAACAAACGCCGCCGGAACTGTGCGCCGACGTCGCCGAGCGCGGCATCGTGCTCAGCGGTGGTGGTGCGCTGCTGCGCGACCTCGACAAGCTGATCTCCGAAGAAACCGGCCTGCACGTGCACGTGGCCGACGACCCGCTCACCTGCGTCGCCCGGGGTGGCGGCCGCGCCCTTGAGCTGATCGACATGCACGGCAACGAGTTCTTCTCCGCCGAGTGAGCCTGCTTGCAGGCGCAATCCCCATCCGGATGACGCCGTGGCCTATCCTGGAAACCCGGCGCCTCGCCTGACCGACGGCGCCGGCAGCACGCTACCGCTGCTGGCCTACCTCGCCATCGCCACCGTGCTGATGGTGGCCGACCTGCGCGGCGGATTCGCCGCCCAGGCCCGCGTGCACCTGTCCGCGCTGGCCGAACCCGTGTGGTGGCTGGCGGCCGCGCCGGGCCGGCTCATCGATGGCGCCGGCGAGATGTTCACCAGCCGCGCCAGCCTCCAGGACGACAACGACCGCCTGCGCCGCGAGCTGCAGGTCAACGCCAGCCGCCTGCACCGCCTGCTGGCGGTGGCCGAGGAAAACCAGCGCCTGCGCGAGTTGCTCGGCGGCACCCGCGGCTTCCGGCTCAACGCCCAGCTCGCCGGCATCATCGACGTCGACCTCGACCCCTCGCGCCAGCGCATCGTGCTCGACGCCGGCAGCAACGACGATGTGCGTGTCGGCCAGGCCATGATCGATGCCGGCGGCGTGCTTGGCCAGGTCATCGAAGTCACGCCGCGGCATTCCACCGCGCTGCTGCTGACCGATCCCGAGCACGCGGTGCCGGTGCAGGTGGCCCGCACCGGCCTGCGAGCCATCGCCTACGGCACCGGCCGCACCGACATGCTGCGCCTGCCGAGCATCCCGCAAAGCGGCGACATCCGCGTTGGTGACCGCCTGGTCACGTCGGGCATCGGTGGCCGTTTCCCGGCGGGCTTTCCCGTGGGCGTGGTCGAAAGCGTGAAGCCCGACGAGACCCAGCTGTTCGTGGTCGCCGAAGCCCGCCCGTCGGCACGGCTGGATCGCGGCGTGGAGGTCCTGCTGGTCAGCAATATCGCCGACGGTGTCAACGCCGGTCCACCGCTGCCGCCGCCGCCCGTTCCCGAGCAGGAAAACGAGCAAGCCGCCGGCGATGCCGCCGCGACGGATGCCGGGGCCGCAGCTGCCGGGGAAACCGAATGAACCGCGGCCCGTCCGGCTGGTTGCTCTACGGCGGCCTGTTCCTGGCGCTGTTGCTCATGGTCGTGCCCCTTCCCCAGGGCATGGACCTGGCGCGGCCCTACGTGCTGGCGATGCTGCTCTGCTACTGGCTGCTCGAGACCCCGGACCGGGTCGGGCTGGGCACCGCCTTCCTGGCTGGCCTGGCCGCCGACCTGGTGGCCGGCACCTTGTTGGGCGAACAGGCCCTGCGGCTGGTGGTGATGGCTTTCCTGGTGCAGCGCTTCCGGGCGAGGCTGCGCTTCTTCCCGCTGTGGCAGCAGGCGCTGGCGGTGTTCGCGCTGCTGGTCAACGACCGCCTGGTCGACCAGGCCATCCACGCCATCGCCGGCGACGGGCTGCTGCCCTGGGCAAGCTGGCTCTCGCCGGTGCTGGGTTTCGCGCTCTGGCCCTGGCTGTTCCTGTTGCTCGACGGGCTGCGCCTGCGCACGCGCGATCGCGCCAGCTGATCCGATGCGCTCGATCCCGCGCCGCAAGCTCAAGAACCTGCACGCCGAGGCGGCGCAGTTCGACCGTCGCGCCATCGTCGGTTTCATCGCCATCGCGCTGGCCATGCTGGGCCTGGCCGGCGGTTATTTCCGCCTGCAGGTGCTGCAGCACGAGGAATACCAGCTGCGGTCCGAAGCCAACCGCATCAAACCCCGGCCAATCGTGCCGGCCCGCGGCCTGATCTACGACCGCAACGGCCGCCTGCTGGCCGACAACGTGCCGGCCTACCGGCTCGAGATCGTCGCCGAACAGGTCCAGGACCTCGACGCCACCCTCGAGGGCCTGGCCGAACTGGTGGACCTGGATCCGGAAGACATCGAACGCTTCCGTGAAACCCGCCGCGTCACCCGCAGCTTCCGCCCGGTGCCGCTCAAGCTGAGGCTCAGCGAGGGCGAACTGGCCCGCCTGGCGGTGAACCGGCACCGCTTCCCCGGGGTCGAAGTGGTGCCCTACCTGACCCGGCGCTATCCCTACGGCGACCTGTTCGCCCATGTCATCGGCTACGTCGGCCGCGTCGACGCCGACGACCTGGCCGCGATGGGCGACAGCCGCAACACCGCGCTCACCCACATCGGCAAGGCCGGCATCGAACGTTATTACGAAGACCGGCTTCGCGGCGAGATCGGCTACGAGGAGGTCGAGACCAACGTCGAGGGCCGCGCCCTGGGCGTGGTCCGCCGGCAGCCGGCCACGCCCGGCACCGACCTGCGCCTGACCGTGGATGCACGCCTGCAGCAGGCGATGGTGGACGCGTTCGAAGGCCAGCACGGCGCCGCCATCGCGGTGGATCCGGCCACCGGCGAAATCCTGGGCATGGTCAGCCTGCCCAGCTACGACCCGAACCTGTTCATCAACGGCATCAGCCATCCCGACTGGCAGGCGCTGCAGGCGCCGGCGCGGCCGCTGTTCAACCGCAACGTGCTCGGCGGCGCGCCGCCGGGCTCGACCATCAAGCCGTTCATGGCATTGGCAGCGCTTGAAGCCGGCATCCGCACGCCGCAATACCAGACCCTGTCCACCGGCGAGTTCTTCCTGCCCGGCCAGGAACGCGGTTACCGGGACTGGCGCCCCGGCGGCCATGGCCGCGTCAACCTGCGCGAGTCGCTGGCGCAATCGGTGAACACGTATTATTTCGAGCTCGCGGTCGAGCTGGGCGTGGATCGCATCGATCCGTTCTTCGAGCGCCTGGGCTTCGGCCGGCCCACCGGCATCGATCTCGCCGGCGAAGCCTCCGGCGTGCGCCCTTCGCGGCGCTGGAAGCGCATGCAGTTCAACCAGAACTGGTTTCCCGGCGACACCGTCAATGCCGCGATCGGGCAGGGCTTCTGGGTGACCACGCCGCTGCAGATGGTGCAGGCGACCGCAATGCTGGCCAACGGCGGCATGCTGTACCGGCCACACCTGCTGCAGGCCAGCCAGGCCGGTTTCAACGAGCCACTCAAACCCGAGCCGCAGCTGCCCGGGCGGCAGGTCATCGACAATGCCGAACACCTGGCCGCGGTGAACGAAGGCCTGGTGGCGGTGATGCACGGCCCCACCGGTTCCGCCCGCCGCGTCGCCGTCGACTCGCCCTACCAGATGGCCGGCAAGACCGGCACCGCGCAGCGCGTCAGCCGCCGCGGCACCGAGCGCATGAATCCCAACGACCTGCCCTACCACCTGCGCCACCAGGCCTGGTTCATCGGCTTCGCGCCGGCGCAAGACCCGGGCATCGCCGTCGTGGTGCTGGTCGAACACGGCGGTTCCGGCAGCGGTGCCGCGGCCCCGGTGGCCAAGCGCATCATGGACGCCTGGCTGCTGCCGGTGGTCGACGAGGTCGCGCCGTGATCGCCCTGCTGCGCTGGGGCGGCGAGCTTTTCGACCGCCTGTTCGAGAAGGTGGACCTGCCGCTGTTGCTGGCGCTGCTGGCCCTGATGGTGGTCAGCCTGGTGGTGCTGGCCAGCGCGTCGGGTGAAAACACCCGGCTGGTGGTGTCGCAGGGCGCCCGGTTCGGCGTCGGCCTGGTGGCCCTGTTGCTGCTGTCGCGGGTGACGCCGGCCAAGCTGCGGCTGTGGACGCCGCTCGCCTACGCCGGCAGCCTCGTGCTGCTGGCGGCGGTGTTCGTCTTCGGCACCGGGCGCAGCGCCAACCTCTGGCTCAACCTGGGCGTGTTCTACCTGCAGCCCGGAGAGCTGCTCAAGCTGACGGTGCCGATGATGCTGGCCTGGTACCTGCACTCGGTGACCCTGCCGCCGGGCTGGCGCGTGCTGGCGGTGTGCGCGGCGATCATCGGCCTGCCGGTGGCGATGATCGTGTTCCAGCCCGACCTGGGTACCGGCATGCTGGTGGCGGCCTCGGGCGTGTTCGCCGTTTTCCTGGCCGGCATCGCCTGGTGGCGCATCGGCCTGTTCGCCGGCCTGGGGCTGGCGGCGCTGCCGGCGGCCTGGCCCTTCCTGTTGCCGCACCAGCGCGAGCGCATCCTGACCTTCGTCAATCCGGAAAACGACCCCCTGGGCGCCGGCTGGAACATCATCCAGTCCAAGATCGCCATCGGCTCGGGCGGGCTTACCGGCAAAGGGTGGGGGCAGGGCAGCCAGTCGCACCTGGACTTCCTTCCCGAGCACACCACCGACTTCGTGTTTTCCGTGCTCAGCGAAGAGTTCGGCTGGGTCGGCGTGGTCACGGTGCTGGCGCTCTACCTGTTCGTCGTCGGGCGCTGCCTGTGGATCGCCACCCAGGCCCGGGACGGTTTCGCCCGCCTGCTCGCCGGCACCCTGGCGATGACCTTCTCGGTGTACGTGGTGGTCAACGGCGGCATGGTCGCCGGCCTGCTGCCGGTGGTTGGCGTGCCCATGCCCCTGGTGAGCTTCGGCGGCACCTCGGCGGTGTCGCTGCTGGTCGGTTTCGGCATGGTGATGTCGGTGCACGCACACCGAAAATTCATGGCTTCCTGAACCAGCCTGGCGCCGGCGCCGTGTTAAATTGCCGGCAGTCCACGACGGTTGCTTCCATGCCCTCCTTGCTGCTTCGACTCTCCGCCCTGCTGCTGGCCGCTTCGGCCGCCGTCCATGCGAATCCGGTGCCCGACCCGGCCCTGCGCGAGGCTTTCCTGGCCCACGCCAGCGAAAAATACGGGCTGTCCGCCGGGGAAGTCGAAGGCTGGCTGGCGCAGTCGGCTTACCGGCAGAGCATCGTCAACGCCATGGCGCGACCGGCGGAGCGGGTCAAGTCCTGGGCCGAGTACCGGCCCATCTTCATCTCCGACAAGCGCATCCGCGACGGCCAGGCCTTCCTGGACAAGCACCGCGAAGCCCTGGCCCGCGTCGAGGCGGACACCGGCGTGCCGGCGGAGCTGATCGTCGCCATCATCGGCGTGGAAACCAGCTACGGCGGCAACACCGGCAGCTACAAGGTGCTCGACGCGCTGTACACGCTGGGGTTCTTCTACCCGGTCAGCGGCGATGCCGGCCAGGTCGCCCGCGAAGAGGCGCGCGGGCGTTTCTTCCGCGACGAGCTCGCCCAGGTGATGCTGCTGGCCAAGGAAGAAAACCTCGACCTGGCCGCGCTCAAGGGCAGCTATGCCGGTGCGATGGGCTACGGCCAGTTCATGCCGTCGAGCTACCGGGCCTACGCCCGCGACGGCGACGGCGACGGCCGCCGCGACCTGTTCGGCAACCTCGACGACGTGTTCGCGTCGATCGCCAACTATTTCGTCGCCCATGGCTGGCAGGCGGGCGAGCCGGTGGTGGCGCTGGCCCGCGCCGACGAGGGCGCCGCTCCCTTCGAAGCCGAGGGCCTGGAAGCTCGCTACAGCCTGGCCGAACTGGGTGAGAAGGGCTACCGCCCGGCCGAGGCCGCCGACCATGGGCTCAACGCCACCCTGGTCACGCTCGAAGGCAGCAGCGGCACCGAGCACTGGCTCGGTTTCCGCAATTTCTACGCCATCACCCGCTACAACCGTTCGCCGATGTACGCCATGGCCGTGCACCAGCTGTCGCGTGAAATCGCCGGCGGCAACGGGGTCGCCGCCGCGCCATGAGGGCCGGCCTGGCCTGCGTGGTGCTGCTGCTGGCGGCCTGCGCCGGCAAGCCCACCCGCCCGGTGGCACCGGCCACCGCGCCGGCCGCCGATGCACCGCGGGCGGCCGCGGCGTCGGCGCCTGCGGCGGCTTCGGCGCAGGCGCTGCAGGCGGCCTGCCTGCAAGTGCGTGAACACCGGGACGAGGACTACACGGCCGGCGGCCTGTACGCCCCCGGTGTCGCCGACTCGGCACCCCGCGATGCCCTGGACATCTCCGGGCTGGTGGAGCCCGAACCGCGGCACGAGGACCGCGCCCGCTACGGCAACCGGTCTCCCTATACCGTGCTGGGGCGCAGCTACCGGGTGCTCGACAGCGCCGAGGGATACGTCGAGCGCGGCACCGCCTCGTGGTACGGCCAGAAGTTCCACGGCCGGCATACCTCGAGCCGCGAAATCTACGACATGTGCAGCTTCTCCGCCGCGCACAAGACCCTGCCCCTGCCCAGCTTCGCCCGGGTGACGCGCCTGGACACCGGCGAGTCCGTGGTGGTCCGGGTCAACGACCGCGGGCCCTTCCACGCCGGCCGCATCATCGACCTCAGCTACGCCGCCGCGGTGAAGCTGGGGATCGACCGCAGCGGCACCGCCCAGGTCGAGGTGCGCGCGCTGCTGCCCGGCGATGACGCGCCGCGGCTCGCGGCCAACGCAGCGGGCGCGGCGACCACCGCGCCGGCGCCGGGGCCGGCATCCACCGTGAGGGTGGCCGACGACGGCCGCCGTCGCATCATCCAGGTCGGCGCCTACCGCGAACGCGACAATGCCCGCCGCATCGCCCGCCAGATCGAGGACGCCGGCATCGACGGCGTGGAAGTCGCCTCGGTGCGGATCAACGGCAGCAAGCTCTGGCGGGTGCGCGTGGGCCCGCTGGCGGCCGCCGCCACCGCCGACGTCATTGAACGCCTGCACGCCCTGGGCCTGCCCAGCCCGCGCGTGTTCATCGAATAGGGGCTAGCATCATTGCCCTGTCCACGGCCTGCGCCTGCGCGCGGGCCCCTGAATAACTGGAGTTTTCGCCGGATGCCTGTTTCCCGTTTCCTGTCCTTCCTGCTGGCGGCGATGCTCGCCGGCGGTGCCTCCGCCCAGGCCCCGGCCCCGGTGCCGAAGCCCGCCACCCCCGAAATGGCGCCACCGCCAACGCCGGAAGCCCCGGTGCCCGAGGGCGCCAAGGCGTGGATCCTGATGGACCACACCAGTGGCCAGGTGCTGGCGGGTGAAAACATCGACCAGCCGCTCAACCCCGCGTCCATCACCAAGGTGATGACCTCCTACGTCGTCGCGGCCGAGGTCGCGGCAGGGCGGGTGTCGCTGGACGACAAGGTCAAGATCAGCGAAAACGCCTGGCGCCAGGGCGGCGCCGGCACCGACGGCAGCTACAGCGCGCTGGAGGTCAATACCGAGGTCAAGCTCGACGACGTGCTGCATGGCCTGGTCATCCAGTCCGGCAACGACGCCGCGATCGCGCTGGCCGAACACGTCGGCGGCAGCGAGGCCGCTTTCGTGGACATGATGAACGCCTATGCCGCCAAGCTGGGCATGAACGGCTCGCGTTTCGAAAACGCCCACGGCCTGACCGCCGAAGGCCACCTGATGACCGCGCGCGACATCGCGACGCTGTCTCGCGCGCTGATCAACCACTTCCCGGATCACTACGCGCTCTACAAGATCAAGGAATTCACCTACAACGGCATCCAGCAGTACAACCGCAACGGCCTGCTGTGGAAGGACGACAGCGTCGACGGCCTCAAGACCGGCCATACCTCGGCCGCGGGCTATTGCTTGGCCGCTTCGGCCAAGCGCGGCGACCAGCGCCTGGTGTCGGCGGTGCTGGGCATCGACACCAACAGCCGCAACGAAGGCTTCCGCTTGCGCGAGCAGGGCAACCTGGCCCTGCTCAACTGGGGCTTCCGCCACTTCGAAACCCATAGCGTCTACGGCGCCGGCGACCAGGTCGCCGAGCACCCGATCTGGCGCGGTGCCGCCGACACGGTGTCGCTGGGCGTCAGCGAGCCGCTGCTGGTGACCGTGCCACGCGGCCGTTACGGCGAACTCAAGCCAAGCATGGACGTGCCCAAGCAGCTCGTCGCGCCGGTGACCCGCGGCCAGGCCATCGGCACGCTGCGCCTGAGCCTGGACGGCGAGGTCGTGGCCGAGCGACCGCTGGTGGCGCTGGCCGACGTGGCCGAGGGCGGTTTCTTCAAGCGCATGAGCGACGATTTCTGGCTGTGGTGGGAAAGCGAATAGCTTGCGGATGAGCCCGGCGCGGCCGGGCAGGCGGGGGCGGTGAGGTGCGCAAGGCAGAGGGCGACGAACTGGCAGTGATGCGCCTGGCCCGCGAAGCGGCCGACACCCGCCAGCGCCTGGTCGCGGGTGGCCTGTTCTACGTGATCGGCTGGCTGGTGGTGTCGGCGCCCGGCGCGGTGATGGTCCAGCACACCCTGGCCTGGGCGGGCATCACGATGGCCTTCATGGTCCTGGCGGCGCTTCGTCTCTGGCCCGCGGTCCCCGACGAGCAGGCCGGCGCCGCCGGCATCAGCCGCTGGCTCGACCGCCAGTGGAGCGTGGTGCTGGTGACCGCGGCGCTCTGGGGCGGCGTGTTGAGCTGGATCCTGCTCGACCCCCACCTCGCCGGCGGACGCAGTGCGGCCCTGCTGTGCACCATCGCCTTCGCCACGGCGTTCGCCCACAACTATGCGCTGCGCCGCAACCGCGCCCTGCTGGGCGTGGCGCTGATCTACCTGCCGGCGCCCCTGCTGCTGCCACGGACCGACGAATCCCTGGCGGTCGAGGTCACGGTCGCGGCCTATTCGATCTACCTGGCCGTGGTGCTGCTGCGCAGCTACCGCGAGTACCAGCAGCACCTGGACCTTTACGACGCGCTGCGGCTGCAGCGCGACCAGTACGAGCGCCTGAGCCGCATCGACCCGCTGACCGGCGTCGCCAACCGGCGCGCCTTCGGTGGGGCGCTCGAGCACCACGTGGGCGAGGCGCGCCGGACCGGTCGGCCGCTGGCGATGCTGGTGCTGGACCTGGACCACTTCAAGCGCGTGAACGACGAACACGGCCACGACGCCGGCGACGCCTGCCTGGTGCGCTTCGCCGACCGCCTGCGGGAAATGGTCCAGGCCCCCGGCGCCCACCTGTCGCGCCTGGGCGGCGAGGAGTTCGGCGTGCTGTTGCCCGGCTACGCGGCGGACGCCGCCGCGGTGGTCGCCGAGGGCTTCCGTGCCAGCCTGGAACAGCGCCCGCTGCAGCTGCGCGAAGGCCCGCTGGCGATCACGGTCAGCATCGGCGTCGCGGTGCTGCATCCCGAGGCCGGGGAGGCCGGCGCGGAGCTGTACCGCGCCGCCGACCGGGCCATGTACCGCGCCAAGGCCGAGGGCCGGAACCGGGTGCGGGTGGAGGCGCCTTGACCCTTGGGCAGGGGCGCGGTCGCCCCCATAATGCAGGGCATGTCCATCCATTCCGACAATCCCGACCACGGTTTCCAGTTCCCGGGCCTCTTTGAGATCTGCGCCATGGGTTCGGCCGAAGCCGACCTGCACCTGGTGATGCCGATGGTGCTCGAGGCCCTGGGCCTGACCGTCTACCGCGACCGCCTGTCGATCAAGCCCTCCGTGAAGGGCAACTACGTCTCGGTCACCCTGGTCTTCGAGGCGCACAGCCGCGAGGACTACGACGCCGCGCACGGCGCGCTGCGCGAGCACCCGGCGGTGAAGTGGACGCTGTAGCGGCTGCCTGCGGGGTCACCGATCGTGTCGTGGCGGGCCCGCGGCCCTGGCTCGTGCGGGACCTGGGTCGCCAGGCCTACGAACCGGTCTGGCGCGCCATGCAGGCGCTGACCGACGCCCGCGGACCAGAAACCACCGACGAACTGTGGCTGGTCGAACACGACCCGGTGTTCACGCTCGGCCAGGCCGGCAAGCCCGAACACGTGCTCGCCCCGGGCGACATCCCGGTGCTGCAGGTCGATCGCGGCGGCCAGGTCACCTACCACGGCCCCGGCCAGCTGGTGGCTTACCCGCTGGTGGACCTGCGCCGGCTGGGCCTGGGCGTGCGCGAGCTCGTCTGCCGGATCGAATCGGCCGTGATCGACGTACTGGCCGGCTACGGGATCACCGGCGAGCGCCGCGACGGCGCCCCGGGCATCTACGTGGCCGGCCGCAAGGTCATGGCCCTGGGCCTGCGCGTCCGGCGCGGCTGCAGCTTCCACGGCCTGGCCTTCAATATCGCCATGGACCTCGAGCCCTTCTCCCGCATCAATCCCTGTGGATTCCAAGGCTTGGAAGTGACCTCGGTGCTAGACTTGGGCGGCCCTGGCGACCCCGCCGCGGTCAAGCCGCTGCTGGTCGAGGCCCTGTCCCGCCGGCTTGGCCTGCAGGCCCGGCCCGAGCCCGGCCTCCCCGATCTCCCTGTTGCCTGAGGCCCCATGTCCGATTCCCCCGCCAAGTCCATCCCGCTGCAGGTGCTGGGTTCGCCCCTGGTGGAAGGCCAGAAGCAGCTGGGCGGCGACAAGATCGGCAAAAGCCCGGTCAAGTTCGACGAAAACGCGCCTATCCTGCGAAAACCCAGCTGGATCCGGGTGCGCATTCCGTCCGGCAACGCGGTCCAGAAGCTCAAGAGCAAACTGCGCGAGAACCGCCTGGTCACGGTCTGTGAAGAAGCCAGCTGCCCGAACATCCACGAATGTTTCAGCCACGGCACCGCCACCTTCATGATCCTGGGCGAGGTCTGCACCCGCCGCTGCAGTTTCTGCGACGTCGCCCACGGCCGGCCCAAGCCGCCCGACGCCAGCGAGCCGGCCAGCCTGGCCCGGACCATCGCCGACATGGGCCTGAAGTACGTCGTGATCACGTCGGTGGACCGCGACGACCTGCGTGATGGCGGCGCCCAGCATTTCGTCGACTGCATCCGCGAGTCGCGGGCCCTGTCGCCGGCCCTGAAGATCGAAATCCTGACGCCCGATTTCCGCGGCAAGGGCCGCATGGACCGGGCCCTGGAGATCCTCGCGCAGTCGCCGCCGGACGTGTTCAACCACAACCTCGAAACGGTGCCCGACCTGTATCCCAACGTGCGCCCGGGCGCCGACTACCAGTGGTCGCTGCAGTTGCTCAAGCGCTTCAAGGCCCAGCATCCCGAGGTTCCCACCAAGTCCGGCATCATGCTGGGGCTGGGCGAAACCTTCGAACAGGTCATGGCCACGCTGCGCGACCTGCGCGCGCACGACGTCGACATGATCACCATCGGCCAGTACCTGCAGCCCACGCCGCACCATCACCCGGTGGTGCGTTACTGGACCCCGGAAGAATTCAAGGCCCTCGAGGCCGCCGGCCTGGCCCTGGGCTTCACGCACGTGGCGTCCGGTCCGATGGTGCGTTCTTCCTACCACGCGGACCGAATGGCCGCTGAAGCCGGATTCGTCGCCGACACCGCCTGAACGCCGGGCGGGGTATGCTCGAAACCGTGCCCACAGCCAGCACTATCGGCACACGCCCCGGTCGCGGCCGGGGCGCAAAGTGGGCCCCTGACGCACCGGACCGTACTCATGCTCAAGCACAAGATCATCGCCCTCTCCGCCACGCTGCCCCTGGCGCTGGCCCTTGCCGCCAGTGGCAACGCCGCCCCGGAAGACACCGCAGCCGCGCGCACGCCCGCGCTGGTGCCGTCGGTGGAGCAATCGGCGGCGATGCGCATGGTCTACGGCATCCTGTCCGACAGCCGCTACGTCTACCGGTCCAAGCCGCTTGACGACGAACTGTCGGCCGATATCCACCGCCGCTACCTCGATTCGCTCGACGGCCAGAAGCTGTTCTTCACCCAGGCCGACATCCAGCGTTTCGACGCGCAGCGCCTGCGCCACGACGACGCCATCAAGTCGCAGCAGCTGGCGCCGGCCTTCGACATCTTCGCCACCTACCAGCGCCGGGTCGCCGAGCGCGTGGCCTACGCGCGCTCGCTGCTCAAGCAGCCCTTCGACTTCTCCAAGGACGAAACCTGGCTCTACGACCGCGAGCAGGCGCAATGGGCGGCCAACGAAGCCGAGCTCAACGAAGCCTGGCGCAAGTACGTCAAGAACGACGCGCTGCGCCTGAAGCTGGCCGGCCGCAACCAGGACGAAATCCGCAAGACGCTGGGCAAGCGCTACGCCGGCATGGCCGAGCGCGTCGGCGAGCTGCGCTCGGACGATGCCTTCGAAACCTTCATGAATGCCTATGCCGGTTCGATCGACCCGCATACCAGCTACATGTCGCCGCGCAGCGCCGAAAACTTCAACATGCAGATGCGGCTTTCGCTCGAAGGCATCGGTGCGGTGCTGCAGCGCCAGGACGAATTCGTCGTGGTGCGCACCATCGTGCCGGGTGGCCCGGCCGCCAACTCCGGCAAGGTCACCGTCGGCGACCGCGTGATCGCGGTGGGCCAGGGTGATACCGGCCCCATGGTCGACGTGGTCGGCTGGCGCATCGACGACACCGTGCAGCTGATCCGCGGCAAGAAGGGCACCAAGGTGCGCCTGGACATCCTGCCGGCCGAGGCCGGCGTGGACGCCAAGCCCGAGCTGGTGGTGATCGAGCGCGACAAGGTCAAGCTTGAACAGCAGGCGGCGCAAAAGCGCATCATCGAGGTCGACGACCGTCGCATCGGCGTGGTCGAGCTGCCTACCTTCTATCTGGATTTTGATGCGCGCCGGCGCGGCGACAAGGACGCGCGTTCGGCCACCGCCGACGTCGCCCGCCTGCTGCGCGAGCTGCGGGCCGAGCAGGTGGACGGCGTGGTCATCGACCTGCGCAACAACGGCGGCGGTTCCCTGCTCGAAGCGGTGGAGCTGACCGGCCTGTTCATCGACAGCGGTCCGGTCGTGCAGGTGCGCGAAACCGGCGGCCGGGTCAGCGTCGAGGCCGACGACGACGCCGGTGTTGCCTGGGACGGCCCGCTCGCGGTGCTGGTCAACCGTGCCTCGGCGTCCGCGTCGGAGATCTTCGCGGCGGCGATCCAGGACTACGGCCGCGGCCTGATCATCGGCGAGCCGACCTTCGGCAAGGGCACCGTGCAGAGCCTGATCGACCTCGACCGCTTCCCGCGCAAGGACGACATCAAGTTCGGCCAGGTCAAGCTGACCGTCGCGCAGTTCTTCCGCGTCGACGGTGGCACCACCCAGCACGCCGGCGTCGTGCCGGACCTCGAGTTCCCGGTCAGCCTGGACGCCACCGAATACGGCGAAAGCACCTACGACAATGCCCTGCCGGCCACGCGCATCGCGCAGGCACCGCACGGCAACCTCGGCAACCTGGGGGCACTGACGCCGCAGTTGGTGGCCAACCACCAGGCGCGGGTCGCCAAGGACGCCGAATTCCAGTGGTGGGCGGCCGATGTCGAACGTTTCCGCAGCGAGCGCGAAAAGAAGCAGGTGTCGCTGAACGAAGACGTCCGTCGCGCCGAACGCGACCGCCTCGCCGCCGAGCGCAAGCAGCGGCGCGACGAGCGCGTCGCCGCCGGCCTGGAGGTCGATGCCGACGCTGCCCTGGTGGACGATGGCCTGACCTACAACGAGCGCAGCGTGGCCGAGCAGGCCGCCGAGGAAGAGGCCGCCAAGAACGGACCCGATCCGCTGCTGCGCGAGTCCGCGGCGATCCTGGCCGATGCGCTCGACCTGCTGTCGTCCGACGGCAAACTCACCGCCCAGGTGCTGCCGCTCACCCGGCAGCCGACCATCTGGGCGGAATGAGGCCGCCGGCCGCAAGAAGCGGATAGCCGGCCCTCCGGGCGCCGGCTAGTCTTGCCCGCATGGACACCCCCGCCGCCCCCGCCGATCCCCGCCTTGAACAGGCCCGCCGCCTGCTCGACGAGGCCGACCTGGGCCTGGCCGAGCTGGCCGAAGCCATCGGCCTGAGCGCCACCTACCTGCAGCGCCGCTTTCGCCAGCAGTTCGGCCTGAGCCCGGCCGAGTACCGGGCCCAGCGTCGCCTGGCCGGCCTCAAGCAGGGGCTGCGCGCCGGACACGACGTCACCCGCGCCCTGTACGACGCCGGCTACGGTTCACCAAGCCGCGTCTATGAAAACGGCGCCGCGCGCCTGGGCATGGCGCCGCAGGCCTATCGACGCGGTGGCGAGGGCCTGGAGATCCGCTGGTCACTGGTGGACACGGCCCTGGGCCAGGCGCTGGTGGCGGTGACCGAACGCGGCGTCTGCGCCGTACTGCTGGGCGACGATGGCGACAGCCTTGCCGCCGATCTGCAAAACGAGTTTCCCCGTGCCAGCCTGCGCCGCGTCGACGCCGGCCGCGACGAGTTCCTGGCACCACGGGTGCGCGCCGTCGCCGAGGCGCTTGCGCAGGGTTCGGGCAGCGTGCCGGTGGAACTGGTCGGCACCGCGTTCCAGCAGCGCGTGTGGGAATGCCTGATGCGCATCCCGGTGGGCGAAACCCGCAGCTACGCCGAACTCGCCGGCGCGCTGGGCATGCCGCGCGGCGCCCGGGCCGTGGCCCGGGCCTGCGCCGGCAACCGCGTCGCGGTGCTGGTGCCGTGTCACCGCATCATCCGCGGCGACGGCAGCCTCGGTGGCTATCGCTGGGGATTGCCCCGCAAGCAGGCCCTGCTCGAGGCCGAATCGAACCGCCGGGAACCGGCAAGGCGCCGCCACGCATGAAGCCTGCTTCCGCCGCGCCACCGACCGTGATCGCGGTCGCCCTGGCGCTTGCCTCGGTCTACCTGGTCTGGGGCTCGACCTACCTCGCCATCCGCATCGGCCTGGAAGGTTACCCGCCGTTCCTGATGGGCAGCCTGCGCTTCATCGCCGCCAGCCTGGCCTTTTATGCCTTCCTGCGCTGGCGCGGTCACGCACCGCCCACCCGGGCGCAATGGAAGAACGCCGCCATCATGGGTTTTTTCATGATGCTGATGGGCAACGGCATGGTGAATTTCGCCGAACAGACCGTGTCGTCGGGCCTGGCCGCGATCGCCGTCGCGTCGATGCCGCTGTGGGCGGCACTGTTCGGCGTGATGCGCCGGCAGCACCCCAGCCGCGGTGAATGGCTGGGCCTGGTCATCGGCTTCATCGGCGTGGTCTGGCTCAATGCCGGCAGCCAGCTGCGCGGCTCGCCGGCGGGCATGGTGGCGCTGCTGCTGGCGCCGGTTGCCTGGGCCTGGGGCTCGGTCTGGAGCCGCGGCCGTGACCTGCCGGCACCGTTCATGAGCACTGCCGCGCAGATGCTTTGCGGCGGCGTGGCGATGGGCGTGCTGGCCCTGTGCCTGGGCGAGCGCATCACCCAGGTGCCGCCGCTGCGCGCGACGCTCGCGCTGGGCTACCTGGCCGCCTTCGGTTCGATCATCGGCTTCAGCGCCTACATCTGGCTGTTGCACCACGTGCGCCCGGCGCTGGCGACCAGCTACGCCTACGTCAACCCGCCGATCGCGGTGCTGCTGGGCGCCGTGCTGCTGGGCGAACGCTTCAGCGTGCATGCCCTGGGCGCCATGGCCGTCATTCTCGGCGGCGTCATCCTGATCACCTTCTCCAAGGCGCGCGCCGCCTGAGGCCCGGGCCGCAGGCGCCACCGGTGCCGCGCCGTCAGGACACCTGCTTCGGCGGCGCGGCACCGTCGGCGGCCGGCACTTCTTCGGCGCAGTGTTCCTGCGCGGCCCGGGCCGGCTGGCGGCGGGCGCGGCGCCAGCCGTCGGCGGCGTAGATCGCCAGCGCCACCCAGATGCAGGCGAAGCCGATCGCCTGGGTCGGCGTGAAGGCCTCGCCCAGCAGCAGTACGCCCGCCAACAGCTGCAGGGTGGGCGCGATGTATTGCAGGATGCCGACCAGCGAATAGGGGATGCGACGGGCGCCGTAGGCGAAACCGATCAGCGGCAGGGCGGTCAGTGCGCCGCCGACGACCAGCAGCACGTCGCTGCCGATGTCGCCATCGAGGAACGCCGCGATGCCCTGCCACTGCGCCCAGCCCAGCCAGGCCAGCGCCGGCACCAGCAGGATCAGGCTTTCGATCGCCAGGCCGGGGATGGCGTCGACGTGGGCGATCTTTCGGATCAGCCCGTAGAACGCGAAGCTGAAGGCCAGGGTCAGCGCCACCCAGGGCGGGTCGCCGTGCTGGAAGGCCAGCCACAGCACGCCCACCGTCGCGATCGACACCGCCGTCCACTGCGAGGGATTGAGCCGCTCGCGAAGCAGCAGCACGCCGATCAGCACGTTCACCAGGGGGTTGATGAAATAACCCAGGCTGGCCTCGACCACGCGGCCGTGGGTCACCGCCCAGATGTAGACGCCCCAGTTGAAGCTGATCAGCAGGCTCGAGAGCACCAGCAGGCGGCCTACGCCCGGGCGCGAAAGCGCTTCGGAGAACCAGCGACGGCCATCGCGGATGACCAGGAACCCCACCACGAACACCGCGCACCAGATGATCCGGTGCGCGATGATCTGCATCGACGGCACGTGCTTGAGCATGATCCAGTACAGCGGGAACACGCCCCACAGCACGTAGGAAGCGATGGCGGCCGAGAGGCCCCTGCGGTCGATGGCGGGTATGGCTGGCGTTGCGGTCACGGGACCTCCGGGCTTGGGCGGTGATTATCCGCCCAAGCGCCGGCTCGTGGTTGCAACGGTGTGGTGACTACTGCGTGCGCAGGGCCGTGGTCACCGGCAGGCGCGCGGCCCGCACCGCCGGCAGCAGGCCGCCGATGAAGCCGATCACCACCGCGATCACCAGGCCGGCCATCACCAGGCCCAGGCTGACCTGGAAGGCGAACACCACCTGGGTGAAGCTCTGGCCCAGGGTCGACACCGAGAGATTGTCGAACAAGGCCCAGGCGATGAAGGCACCGACCACGCCGCCCAGGAAGGCCAGCACCACGGCCTCGATCATCACCGACACCAGCACCGGGAATCCGCCGAAGCCGATCGCGCGCAGGGTGGCGATTTCCCGGCTGCGGGTGGCGACGGCGGCGTACATGGTGTTGAGCGCCGCGAAGATCGCGCCCAGGGCCATGATCAGGGTGACGACGCCGGCCAGCACGCTGACCATGGCCCGGAACTGGCCGGTCTGGGCGCTGTAATACGCCTGCTCCTGCAGTACCTCGACGGTCAGGCGCTTGTCGGCGGTCAACGCCTCCTCGAGCACGGCCAGCGACTCCGGCGACTCCAGCCCGACACGCACGCCGCTGACGCCGTTGCCGCGGTTGAAGGCCGAACGCGCGGTGTCGAGGTCGGCCCACATCTCGCTGTCGTTGGCGTCGCCGGCCTCGAAGATGCCGACCACGGTCCAGTCCGAACCGCGCATGCGCAGGACCTGGCCCAGCTCGACCCCGGCGAACTGCCGCGTCACGCCGACGCCGACCAGGATCTCGCGCAGGCCGGGCTTGAACATCCGGCCTTCGATGATCTCCAGCTGCGGCCGCAGTTCGAACGACGCCGCTTCGACGCCGCGCAGGGTCACGTTCGAGCCGTTGACGGTCTCGCCCTTCTTGAACAGTTCGGTGATGACGATGATCTCGCCCGCCGCCAGCGGCCGTCCGTCCTTGCCCTTGCGGATGCCGGGACCGAGCTTGATCAGGTCGGCGCTGTCGCCGCCGAAACCGGAGTTGAGTTCGGCGCCGGAGCCGCCACGCAGCACGATGGCATTGTCGGTGCGGCCGGCGTCCTTGAGCGTGGCCTGGAAGCCCTGGGCCATCGCCAGCAGGGCGGTGAATACGGCCACGACGCCGGCCAGGCCGATGACGATGACCAGGGAAGGGCCCCAACGCTGCGGGATCGAACGCAGGTTCAGGCCGGTGATGGCGATGATCTGGCTAAGCATGGTCCAGTCTCCTCAGCGCCCGGCCAGGGCATCGATGATCTTCAGGCGGCGCGCACGCAGCGCCGGCAACAGTCCCACCACCAGGGCGAGCACGAAGATGGCGACGACGCCGGCCATCCAGACCCGTGCGTCGACGGCGATCGGCAGCATCGGTCCGGCGGCCTGCGCCACCACGGCGCCAAGCGCCGTCGCCAGGCCCAGGCCGACCACGCCACCGATCAGGCAAAGCGCCAGCGTCTCGGCCAGCACGAAGCCCAGCACGCTGTTGTCGGAGAAGCCCAGGGTCTTGAGCACGGCGAACTGCGGCACGCGCTCGCGCACGCTCTGGGCCATGGTGTTGCCCACCACCAGCAGCAGGGTGAAGAACACCGCGAACAGGATCCAGCGCACGATCATGCCGATGTCGCCGAGCTGCTTGATGAAACCGACCTGGAAGTCCTTCTCGGTCTGGGTCTTGGTTTCGTCCGAGGAGTTGAGGTAGCGCTCGTCCACCAGCGCGGCGATCGACTCGGCCATTTCCGGGTCCTCGAGCCGCAGCACGAAGATGCCGGCCATGCCGCCGCCGAACAACGCGGCTTCGGCGAAGTAGGCGTGGTTGATGTAGATGCTGCCGGCGGTCTGGCGTCGCCACTGCTCGTCCTGGCCGTCGAAGATGCCGACCAGTTCGAACTCCCAGTCCTTGGAATTGTTCTTCTGAGGGAAGATGTTCGACTGCACCGGGATGCGGTCGCCGACCTTCCAGCCGTACTGGTCGGCCAGCAGCTTGCCGGCGATCATGCCGGTGCGGGTGTCGCGGAAGGCGTTCCAGTGTTCTTCCGGCATCACCCATTCCGGGTAGGTCTCGTGCAGGCGCTCGGGGTCGACCGCGAACGCGAAGATCTGCGGATTGTCCTGGTACACCGCGCCGAACCACTGCTGGTACATCACGCTGCGCACGCCGGGAATGGCGTCCATCTCGGGCACCATGCGCATCGGCAGCGACTGGGTGAACGACACCCGCGACTGGGTGACCAGGCGCGTCGCCCCGACGAAGTCGGCGCCGGCGCTGAACACCAGGTTGAGCGACTGCAGCAGCCCGAACAGCACGAAGGCCATCACCACCGACAGCAGGGTCAGCCAGGTGCGGGTCTTCTTGTGGAACAGGTTCGCGATTACGAAACCGGTCTTGGTCATGGCGGTGTCCTCAGTGGGCCGCGGCGTCTTCCGCCAGCAGGCCCTTGTCCAGATGCACCGTGTGGGCGGCGAACTCGGCGGCCTTGGGATCGTGGGTGACCATGATGATGGTCTTGCCGTGCTCGCGGTTGAGCACCTGCAGCAGGCCCAGGATCTCGTCGGCGGTCTTGCGGTCAAGGTCGCCCGTGGGCTCGTCGCAGACCAGCAGGGTCGGGTCGGTCACCAGGGCACGGGCGATGGCGACGCGCTGTTCCTGGCCGCCGGAGAGTTCATTGGGCTTGTGCCCGGCGCGATCGGCCAGGCCGACCAGGGTCAGCGCCACCTGGGCGCGCTTGGCCCGCTCGGCACCGCTCATCTTGGTCAGCAGCAGGGGCAGTTCGACGTTCTTCTGGGCGCTGAGCACCGGCAGCAGGTTGTAGAACTGGAAGACGAAGCCGACGTGTTCGGCGCGCCACTTGGCCAGTTCGCCGCCGCTGAACTGGTCGATGCGCTTGCCATCGACGCTGACACTGCCGGCGGTGGGCGTGTCCAGGCCGCCGATCAGGTTGAGCAGGGTGGTCTTGCCCGAGCCCGAGGGCCCCATCAGGGCGACGAAGCCACCGCGCGGGATGTCCAGGTCGATGCCGTGCAACACCTCCACGGTTTGCTTGCCGCGGGTGTAGTGCTTGGTCAGGCTGCGGATTTGTACCAACGACTCAGTCATGACTTTCCTCGCGATTACTGTGGGAGGGACTTCAGTCCCGAAGCGTTTGCTCTTACTCAACCGTGACTTTCGACTCGTCTTCCAGCTCCGCCGGCGGCGAAAGCACCACCTTCTCGCCGACGGCCAGCCCGCGACTCACCCGCCGGCGGCCGTCGCGCGCATCGGCGACCTCGACTTCACGCAGCGAGGCGCGGTCGTCGCGCACCACGTACGCCACGCTGCGACCGTCGCGCTGCACCACGGCCTCGGCCGGCACGGTGACGCCGGTCGCCACCGGCGCGTTGCTGCCGGCCGGCGCAGCGTCTTCAAGGAAGGACACGCGCACGCCCATGTCGGGCACCACGCGTTCGTCGCGCTCCTTGAACGCGATGCGCACCTTCACGGTGGCCTTGCTGCGGTCGGCGGTGGGCACGATGGCGATCACCTCGGCCGGGATGCGCCAGTCCGGGTAGGCGTTGAGCACCGCCTCGACCTTCTGGCCCGGCGTGACCCGGCCGATGAAGGCTTCGCTGACGTCGACCTGGATTTCCAGCGAGTCCATGTCCACGACCGTGCCGATGCCCGTACGGGTGAAGCCGCCGCCGGCCGAAATCGGTGAGATCATCTCGCCCGGCTGCGCCGCCTTCACCGTGACCACGCCGGCGAAGGGCGCGCGCACGATGGTGTTGTCCACGCCGATCTGCGCCAGCGCCAGCGATTCCTCGGCGACCCGGATGTTGCTGTTCGCGGCCTGGCGCTGGGCCGCCAGGGCGTCATGTTCGGCCTGGGCCTGGTCGAGGGCGGCGCTGGCCACCAGCTTGCGCGCGGCCAGGTCGCGGGTGCGGGCCAGGGTTTGCCGGGCCAGGTTGAGCTGGGCCTCGGCGCGCGTGGCTTCGTTGCGCGACGCCGCGAGACGGGCATCGGCCAGGTCGCGCTGCGCCTGCGCATCGGTGGCTTCCAGGCGGGCCATGATTTCGCCGGCTTCGACGCGCTGGCCTTCCTCGATCATCACCTCGTCCACCTTGCCGGTGATCTTCGAAGACACGGTGGCGATGCGGCGCGCGGTGACATAGCCGCTGGCGTCGAGCACGGAATTGCCGGCCGCCGCCGCCGCGCTGGTTTCAGCCTCGGCGGTGGCCAGGCGCACGGGAATGGCTTCTTCGCGCAGCAGCCAGAACGCCAGGGCGCCGCCCACCAGCACCAGCGCGCCCGCCAGCCAGGGCCAGGGGCCGCTGCCACGCGGCGCCTGCGGCCGGGCGGCGGCGCTGCGGTCGATGCGTAGTTCCTTGAGCAGGTCGGACGAGTCAGGCATGGCGGGTCGCTTTGAGTGGCAGGCAGGCAGTGTACCCGCCGGCCCTTCGCGACCAAGGTGCCGGAAGTGAGTATTTGCCGACAGTGCGGCCCGTCACCCACCGGGGGTGACGGCTGTCATGTGCGTGCGGGGGTCAGCCGCCGAAGCGACGGCGCAGCAGCTGCCAGGCCGCACGCAGGCCCTGGGCCTCGCCGCCGGCGGGTTTACCGGGACGGGCGCTGTCGTTCCACGAATAGACGTCGACGTGGGTCCAGGCCTGCCCCTCGGGCACGAAGCGCTCGAGGTAGAGCGCCGCCGTGATGCTGCCAGCCATGCGGGTGGCCCCGGAGTTGGCCAGGTCGGCCACGTTCGACTTCAGGTAGTGCAGGTAGGGGCGCCACAGCGGCATGCGCCACAGGGGATCGCGGGCGTTTTCGCCGGCGGCCAGGTACTCGGCGGCCACGGTGTCGTCGTTGGCGTAGAGCGCCGGCAGGTCGGGTCCCAGCGCGATGCGGGCGGCACCGGTGAGCGTGGCGAAGTCCATCAGCAGCGCCGGCTTGGCCTCGGCGGCATAGGTGAGGGCATCGCACAGCACCAGGCGGCCTTCGGCGTCGGTGTTGTCGACCTCCACGCTCAGGCCCTGGCGCGTGGCCAGTACTTCGCCCGGGCGGAAGGCGTTGGGACCGATGGCGTTTTCAACCGCCGGCACCAGCAGCTGCAGGCGCACCGGCAGCTTGCGCGCCATCACCAGCTTGGCCAGGCCGACGGCGTGGGCGGCGCCACCCATGTCCTTTTTCATGTTGCGCATGCCGTCGGCGCCCTTGATGTCCAGGCCGCCGGTGTCGAAGCACACGCCCTTGCCGACGATGGCCAGGCGCGGGTGCGACGGGTCGCCCCAGTTGAGTTCGACCAGGCGCGGCGCGCGGTGGCTGGCGCGGCCGACGGCGTGGATGGCCGGGAAATTCTGGTCGGTCAGGGCATCGCCGACGACGCTGCGGGTCTCGCCGCCGTGCATGCGGGCGAGTTCGGCCACGATGGCCTCGAGTTCGGCCGGGCCCATGTGCTCGGTCGGCGTGTTCACCAGATCGCGCACCAGGCCGGCGGCCTCGACCTGGTCGAGGGCTTCGGCCACGGCGTCGCCTTCGGCCGGCAACACCAGGCGCGCGGGCTCGCGCGTGGGCTTGAGGTAGCGGCCGAAGTGGTAGCTGCCCAGGCCCCAGCCGAGCACGGCCAGGGCCGGGTCCACCGCCTGGGGCGAGTGCTCGGAAAGGCGATAGCCGCCCGGCGGCAGCATCTGCGGCAGGTGGGCCAGGGCCAGCGGGTCGCCGGCATCGGCGACGGCGGCCAGGGCGAAGGCCGGCTGGCCGTCCGCGCCGGGCACCAGCAGGGGCGCGCCGGGCTGGCCGCTGAAGTCGTTGGCCTTCAGCCAGGCCTGCACGGCCGCCGGCTGCGCATCCCGCCAGGCGGCCAGTCCGTCGCGCCCGACCAGGACCAGCGGCAGGGTGCCATCGGTGGTGTGGGCGGGCTCAAAGCAGGCGGGCAGGTTCATCGTGGCTCCGTGGCGTCGGGGTGGGACTCAAGCCAGTCGGCAAGACCGGCAAGCGTAGCGAATTCAAGGTCGGGCCGGGGTAGCCCCAGGGGCCAGGAATCTTTCTTGCGGTTGATCCAGCAGCTGCGCATGCCGGCGCGGCGGGCGCCCATCACGTCCAGCAGCGGGTCGTCGCCGATGTGCAGGACCTGGGCCGGGTGCAGGCCCAGGCGTTCGCAGGTGGCCAGGAAGATCGGGGTGTCGGGCTTGGCGTGGCCCTGGTCGCGGGCGCTGACGAAACAATGGAAGTGTCCGTCGATGCCGATCCGGGCCAGGTCGGCGTTGCCGTTGGTCAGTGCCGCCACCGGAAAGCGCGCCGACAGCCGGGCCAGCGCGGCCAGGGCGTCGGGGTAGAACTCGACCTGGTTGCGGCCGGCGTAGAAAACCGCGAACGCCTCGTCGGTGCGCGCGACGTCGTCGCCGGAGGTTTCCAGGGCGCGCGCCAGCGAAATGCGGCGCTGCTCGGTGAAATCGTGCACCAGGTGCGGATGCTCGGCGGCGACCTCTTCGCGCAGGCGGCGCATCCGGTGCACCGGGTAGCGGTTGGCCGTGCGCGGGCAGTGTTCGCGCAGGAAGTCGTCGAGCGCGCGCTCGGCGCGTTCGATGCAGGGCCATATCGGCCAGAGGGTGTCGTCGAGGTCGAGGCTGAGCGCCCGGGGCAGCGTTTCCACCGCCCGATGATAGCGCGGGCGCCCGGCAGCAGGCCGTGAAGCCGGCCGTTGCCGGCGCCTATTCGAGCAGGCGGGCCCAGGGTTTCCAGTCGTCCACCCGGTCGGCGACGATCTTCAGGCAGACCAGCATCGGCACCGCCACCAGCAGGCCGGCGACGCCCCACAGCCAGCCCCAGAGCATCAGCCACAGGATGATCGCCAGCGGATTGATGCGCATGGTCCGGCCCAGCACCATCGGCGTGAGCAGCTGGCTTTCCAGGGCGTTGAGGGCGATGAAGCCCGCCGCCGGCAGCATCGCCGCGCCCAGGGTGTCGAACTGCGAGAGCCCGACCAGCGACAGCAGCAGGAACATGACCAGCGGCCCGACGATCGGCGTGAGGTTCAGGCCGGCGGCCAGCACGCCCCACAGCAGCGGGTCGGGCACGCCCAGCCACCCCAGCCAGGCCACCGTCGCCAGGCCCAGGATCGAACTGGTGCCGGAGATGGTGAGCATGTAGCGCGACAGGTCGGACTGGATCTGCTGGACGATGCCGGCGGTGAGCTTCTTGTGGGCCCGGGTGGGGCGCAGCGCCAGCAGCTTGCGCAGGACGTCGTCGCCAAAGACCAGGAAGCTGAAGGTCAGCAGGATCACCGCCAGCACCGGCCCGACGACGCCGGGGATGGCTTCGATCAGGTCCGGCTGCGGGGGCTGCACCACCACGGCGCCGCCGTCGCCGCTGCTCGGCTCCTTGGTCAGGCTGCCCAGGGATTCGCGGGCGCGCGTGGCCTGGTTGAAGGGTTCGACCATCTCGCGCATCTTCGGCGCGGCCTCGCGCATCACGAACGGCACCTTGCGTATCCATTCGGCCGCGGGCTCGGCCAGGAAGGTGCCGACCGCGCCCAGGCTGCCCAGCAGCGCCGCCACCAGCAGCGCCGCCGACACCACGCGCGGCAGCCAGCGCAGCGGCGCCCGCCGCATCAGCGGGCTGAGCAGCAGGGCGAAAAAGCCGGCCAGCACGATCGGGAGGATCAGGCTGCTGGCCAGGTAGCAGGTATAGAGCAGGGCCGCGATGACCAGCAGCCACATCGGACGGGCCTGGGCGCGCCGGCGCGCGGGTTCGGCCTGGCGATCGCCGGATGCCGGCGAAGGCACGGCGCCCGGGGCGTCGCCGTCCTGCGACGGCTGGGCGGGGTTGCGTTTACGCCTGGCCATCGTCTGCCTTCCTGGCTTTTGCGGCCTTGGCCCGGGCGGCTTTTCTTGCCTTTGCCACTTTGGCCACCTTTGCCGCGGCGGCGGCCACCGCGGCCTGTTCCGCCGCTTCCTCGGCGCGCGCCTGTTCGGCGGCGGCTTCCTCCAGCGCGGCGGCCTCGGCGGTGGCTTCTTCCTCGCTGGTGTCTTCAGCCAGGTCCTCTTCTTCGCTGGACTGCAGCCCGGCGGCGGCGGTGATGCCGGCCACGATGCCCGGCAGCACGGCTTCGAGCACCATGGAGAACACCGGGCCGCCCAGCACCTTGCCGGCCAGCGACTGGTGCGCGCCCTTGGGTTCCTTCAGGCCGACCGCGAAGCCCAGCGCGACTCCGGATACGAGGATGCGCGTGGGCGTGGCGCTGCGGTGCAGTTCGTGGCGCAGGTGTTCGCGGGTGTCGCTGATCTGCAGCCGGCGCTCGACGCAGTGGGTCTCGGCCTCGTGCACGGCGGCCAGGCGCTGTTTGAGGCTCACGGGGCGGCCTCGTCGTCGCTGGCCGGGAGTTCGGACGGCAGGCCCTTGAGGCCCAGCCTCACCTGGCGCCGGGTCGCTTCGAAATCCAGGTGTCGCATCAGCGCCCGCGCCCGCCAGGCGGCCAGGCCGCCGATGAGGAGGCTCAGCAGCAGCGGCACCGCGATCGCCAGTGGCCAGGAGGCGCCGGCGGCACGCACGCCCGCCACGAGCAGCGCCGTCAGCAGGCCCCAGGTGGTGGCGACCATCACCGTGGCCAGCATCAGCAGCACCATCGCCTGCACCAGCGCGTCGCGCGCCAGCCCGAACTCCGCCAGGAACAGACGGTGCAGGGCCTGCAGGGTGCCCAGGTAGGCGCTGGCGGTGCCGCGGGCGGCGCCGAGCACCGCCTGGGCGTCGTCGCCGAGCTTGCCGGCGCCGTCGCCGGCGCCCGGATCCGCGTCGCTCATGGTGAAGGCTTACTTGCGGCGGGTGAGCGCGGCGATGAGGTAGCCGGCGGCGAAGGCGACGCCGAAAGACGCCAGCGGCTTGCTGCGGATCAGGTCTTCGGCCTGGTTGAGCATGCCGCGGCCCTGGTCGAGCAGTCCCTGCAGTTTTTCGTCGAGTTCGGCGCGCGCTTCCTGGGCGGCGGCTGCGCCGGCTTCGAGGGCTTCGTTGACGCCGGTCTTGAGGGCGTCGCGGGCATCGCCGAGGTTCTCTTTCGCCTGGTCGATGTGGCGGGGCGATTCTTGCTGCGAAGGACTCATGGGGGACTCCTTGTGGCCGATGCGTGCGTTGCGCTCACCTTACACCGTTGCCGGCGCGGACGCGGCGTCATTGCATGCGCAGGTAGCCGGTGCGACCGCCGCGGCGCACGTCCAGCTGCAGGTTCCCGGGCGGGTTCTGCATGCGGTCGCGGAAGGCCTGCAGGTCGTCCACGCGGCGCTGGTTGACGCCCAGGATGTAGTCGCCGGGGCGCAGGCCGCTGCGGGCGGCGCGGCTGCCGTCCTCGACCTCGCTGGCGACCACGCCGTACCAGCCGCGCTGGCGGAAACGTTCGGGCAGTTCGGCCAGCGTGGCGCCGGCCAGGCGCGGGTCGATGTCGGCGCCGTCGACTTCGGTGGTGCGGGCCTTGAGCACGGTCTGCACGGTGAGCGTGCGCTCCTCGCGCCGCAGGTCCAGGCGCACCTGTTCGTCCACCGGCAACAGGCCCTCGAGGTTGCGCAGGGCCTGGGCGCTGTCCACGCGGGTGCCGTTGGCGGCGACCACCAGGTCGCCGGGGCGGACCCCGGCGGCTTCGGCCGGCGAGCCACGATAAACACGGGTGACCACGGCGCCGCGCTGGCCTTCGGGCAGGCCCAGCTGCTGCGCCAGGCGCGGGTTGAGGTCTTCGCTGTCCAGGCCCAGGCTGCCGCGGCGGACTTCGCCGTAGGCCAGCAGCTGGCGCTTGACCTCGTCGGCCAGGTTGGCCGGGATCGCGAAACCCAGGCCGATGTTGCCGGCGGCGCTGCCGCGCGGGTTGAAGCTGGCGGTGTTGATGCCGACCAGTTCGCCGCGCAGGTTGACCAGCGCGCCGCCGGAGTTGCCCGGGTTGATGGACGCGTCGGTCTGGATGAAGTTCTGGTAGCCCAGGCCCTGCAGGCCACTGCGGCCCACGGCCGAAACGATGCCGCTGGTGACGGTCTGGCCCAGGCCGAAGGGATTGCCCACCGCCACCACGAAGTCGCCCACGCGCAGGGTGCTGGAGTCGGCCAGGCCGATCGCCACCAGGTCTTCGGCCGGGATGCGGATGACGGCGACGTCGGTGTCCGGGTCCGAGCCGATGAACTCGGCCTCGAAGGTGCGGCCATCGGCGAGGGTCACCGAGACCTCGTCGGCGTTTTCGATGACGTGGTGGTTGGTCAGCACCAGGCCGCGCTCGGCGTCGACGATGACGCCCGAGCCCAGCGACTGCTGGCTGCGCTGCTGGGGCATGCCCGGCATGCCGAACAGTTCGGCCAGCGGGTTGCGCACGCGCACGACCTGGCGGCTGTAGATGTTCACCACCGCCGGGGTCACCTTCTCCAGCATCGGCGCCAGCGAGGGCAGGGCGACCCCGTCCACCTCGACCGGGAGGGCGGCATGGGCCGCGCGCGGCAGCGCCAGGTCGGCGGCCCGCTCCAGGGCCTGGTCGCCGCGGCTGGGCGGCGCGGCCGGGTCGGGCGTGGCGGGCTGGGCCAGCCAGAAGGCCGCCCCGGCGCCGGCAAGGGCGGACAGGAGCAGGGCGGCGGCGGTGGGCATTCGCATCGGGTCGGTCTCCGGGCGCGGGTCAGGGGCCCGCAATGGATACCAGAATGCGTCCAAACGGCGGCTGGACAAGGGGTCGGTGAAGCCTGCCGGCGGTCCGGACGGGGCCTGGCGGGCCGCCGAAACGCGGTCCGGGAAAAATTCAGGACAAGCCCAGCACCTTCACCGAAGGCCTTGATGGCATTGGGAATTCGGCCTCCCGGTTTCGACAGGGTCAACGGTTGACAGTCCCCCCGGGCAGGGGTAGTTTTGCCTACCGTTGCCACTACATCTTGTGGTGGGCAGCGGGGGGCGGCCCCAAGGCTTGGGTTCAAGCACGGGGTCAGCGAGCAAGCACGACGCGAAGGCGAGACGGCATGCGGAAACCGACTGGGAACTCACGCGAGCCACGGGGCCTTGTCCCGCGGGCGGGTGTCCCTTCCCCCGGATTCCGGACCGGCTGGACCCGATAAGAACGTAGACAAAGGCGCCCTTCCCGAGGGGGCGCCCCGGGAGGATGAAAGGACTTATGAGCACGGTTCGCCTGGAGGCGGTTAAGAGCAAAGCGGCGCAGGACATTCAAATGCAGCCGGCATCCCAGGACATCTGGGACAAGAAGTACCGCCTGAAGAGCAAGCAGGGCGAACCGGTCGATGCCAGCATCGACCACACCTACCAGCGGGTTGCCCGCGCCCTGGCCGAGGCCGAGCCCACGGCCGAGAAGCGCAAGTACTGGTACGAACGATTCCTCTGGGCGCTGCGCCGCGGGGCGATCCCGGCCGGCCGCATCACGTCCAACGCCGGCGCGCTCGAGCACAAGCCGGCCACCAGCACGATCAACTGCACCGTGTCGGGCACCATCACCGACTCGATGGACGACATCCTGGGCAAGGTCCACGAGGCCGGCCTGACCCTGAAGGCGGGCTGCGGCATCGGCTACGAATTCTCGACGCTGCGTCCGCGCGGCGCCTACGTGTCCGGCGCCGGCGCCTACACCTCGGGCCCGCTGTCGTTCATGGATATCTACGACAAGATGTGTTTCACGGTGTCCTCGGCCGGCGGCCGACGCGGCGCCCAGATGGGCACCTTCGACGTCAGCCACCCGGACGTGAAGGAATTCATCGGCGCCAAGCGCGAGGACGGCCGCCTGCGCCAGTTCAACCTGTCGCTGCTGGTCACCGACGAATTCATCCACGCCGTGGAGGCCGACGCCGACTGGCCGCTGGTGTTCCCGGTGAACATCAAGGAAGCCGGCGAGGTCAATGTCGACGACCCCAACCAGGTGGTCTGGCGCGACTGGCCGCATTGCGAGAACTACGTCAGCCGCGAAGACGGCCTGGTGGCCTGCAAGATCTACGGCCACATCCGCGCCCGGCAGCTGTGGAACCGCATCATGGCGTCCACCTACGACTTCGCCGAGCCCGGCTTCATCCTCATCGACCGCGTCAACGAGATGAACAACAACTGGTGGTGCGAGACCATCCGCGCCACCAACCCCTGCGGCGAGCAGCCGCTGCCGCCCTATGGCGCCTGCCTGCTGGGCTCGGTCAACCTGACCAAGTTCGTGCGCGACCCGTTCACCGACAAGGCCAGCTTCGACTGGGAGGAATACCGCGAGGTCGTGCGCGTATTCACCCGCATGCTCGACAACGTGGTGGAAGTGAACGGCCTGCCGCTGGAACAGCAGCGCCAGGAAATCATGCGCAAGCGTCGCCACGGCATGGGCTTCCTGGGCCTGGGCAGCACGGTGACCATGCTGCGCATGAAGTACGGCGAAGCCGAGTCGGTGAAGTTCACCGAGGACGTCAGCCGCGAGATGGCCCTGGCCGGCTGGGAAGTCGCGCTGTCGCTGGCCAAGGAAAAGGGCCCGGCGCCGATCATGGACGAGGACTTCACGGTCACCGCCGAGATGCTGCGCAAGCGCCCGGAAATGAAGAAGGACGGCTGGAAGCTTGGCCAGACCATCAAGGGTCGCCAGCTGCACGCGCTGTACTCGCGCTACATGCAGCGGGTGTCGACGGTGGCGCCGGACCTGGTGAAGGACCTGTCCGAGACCGGCGCGCGTTTCACCCACCACAGCTCGATCGCGCCGACCGGCACCATCTCGCTGTCGCTGGCCAACAATGCCTCCAACGGCATCGAGCCCAGCTTCGCGCACCACTACAGCCGCAACGTCATCCGCGAAGGCAAGAAGTCCAAGGAAAAGGTCGAGGTCTTCAGCTTCGAGCTGCTGGCCTACCGCACCTTGGTGAACCCGGAAGCGATGCCGTTCAGCACCGACGACAAGTCGCGGCTGCCGGATTATTTCATCTCGGCCGACGACATCACGCCCAAGGCGCACGTCGACATCCAGGCCGCGTCGCAGAAGTGGATCGACTCGTCGATCTCCAAGACCGCGAACGTGCCGACCGACTACCCGTACGAAGACTTCAAGGACATCTACCTTTACGCCCACAAGCAGGGCCTGAAGGGCTGCACCACGTTCCGCTTCAACCCGGCCGCCTTCCAGGGCGTGCTGGTGAAGGAAACCGACCTGGAGAACACCACCTACCGTTTCGAACTCGAGGACGGCGCCGTGGTCGAGGCCAAGGGCAACGAGGAAATCGAATACGACGGCGAAATGCATACCGCCGCCAACCTGTTCGATGCCCTCAAAGAGGGTTATTACGGCAAGTTCTGATCCACAGGCGCGCGGCGGCCCCGCCGCGGTTTTCGTAGACGAGGAGAGCGGTATGAGTAACGGCAATGGTGTCACGGCGGCCATTTCAAATGCCGCGCAGGAAGTGGGCGGCGCGATTGCCGACCAGGCTTCCGCCGCGGTGAAGGCCGCGAAGAAGAAGGCGGCCCCGGTCATCAAGAAGGCCAAGGCCCAGGTCCGGAAGGCGGAGAAGTCCGACGCCGGCAAGGCGGTCAAGAAGGCCGTCAAGGGCGCCAAGAAGAAGGTCCAGGCCGCGGTGAAGGCGGTCGAGGGCAAGGTTGGAGGCAAGAAGGCGGCTGCCAAGAAGAAGGCGGCTCCGAAGAAGAAGAAGGCGGCCGCCAAGAAGACCACGGCCAAGCGCAAGGTCGCC
>NZ_AVCJ01000014.1 GCF_000743535.1 Arenimonas donghaensis DSM 18148 = HO3-R19 | reverse complement strand
GGAGGGCGCCCTCTCGGGCGGGGCCGCTACTGAAGCCGACCGGCCGTCCAAGGTGGGTCGAGATCCCGTTCTTGGCGCGAATATTGGAGCTAGCTGCGTGCCAGCCTGGATGGTCGGATTCGATCGACTGAGAGGTCTGAATGTTCTCTGGGCATGGGAGGTCAATAGCTCCGGCGTAGGCCGGCAGCGAGATCATTAGAGCCAGAGTGGCGACGCGCTTCATCGAGGCACCTAACACCTATTCAGCCCCAAATTCGAGGCGATGTGCCTACGTTGCGGTAGGACTCGGGGGTGGTCAAGAGAGAATTCTTACCCATAGCCAACGGGTTGGCTGATTTTTTCGGGGCTTCGCGTAATTCAGCATCCTCGCTTATGGATGGGAAGCGAAGCATAGGCATTTATCGGAGCGGAACTGGGGGCGTAACCCGGTTGCAGGGGGCAAGTGGGGCCGGTGGGGCGGAGTCCGGCGGGATGGGGCTTGATGGCGCCTGAGCGCGTCGGGACGGGGCCGCGTCTCCTTGAACAGGTCCGGCAGCGGCTCAGGGCGCGGCATTACAGCCTGCGTACCGAGCAGGCCTACGTGGGTTGGATCCGGCGCTTCATCCTGGCCTACGGCAAACGCCATCCGCGTGAGATGGGCCGGCGCGAAGTCGAGGCCTTCCTGTCGAACCTGGCGGTGCGGGGGCGGGTGTCGGCAAGTACGCAGAACCAGGCCTTGGCGGCCCTGCTTTTCTTGTATCGCGAAGTGCTGGGGCAGGAATTGCCCTGGATGGAAAAGGTGGTGCGGGCGAAGAAGCCTGAGCGGTTGCCGACGGTGCTCGGCCACCAGGAAGTGCAGGCGCTGCTGGCAGCGATGGATGGGCGCACCTGGCTGCTGGCCAGCCTGCTCTACGGCACGGGCATGCGGATCACCGAGGCGCTGCGCCTGCGCATCAAGGACCTGGACTTCAGCCGCCGCGAGATCACCGTGCGCGAAGGCAAGGGGGCCAAGGACCGGCGCACCCTCCTGCCCGATGCCCTGGCCGCGCCACTGCAGCGGCAGCGCGAGCATGCGTGTTCCGTTCACGCCGCCGACCTGCGCGAAGGCTTTGGCCGCGTGTGGCTGCCATTCGCCTTGGCGAAGAAATATCCCCAGGCCGACCGGGAGACCGGCTGGCAGTATCTGTTCCCCGCCGAGCGACGCTCGCGCGATCCGCGCGACGGCTGCGAACGCCGCCACCACCTGGACGACCAGGTGCTGTCGCGCGCCCTGAAGCAGGCGTGCCGTCGCGCCGGCCTGGCCCGGCACGTCACGGCCCACACGCTGCGGCACAGCTTCGCCACCCACCTGCTGGAGGCGGGCTACGACATCCGCACGGTGCAGGAACTGTTGGGTCACAAGGACGTGGCGACGACCCAGATCTACACGCATGTGCTCAATCGCGGCGCAGGCGGGGTCCGCAGTCCGCTGGATCGGCCGCCAGCGTGAAGGATTCACGCGTTCCGGCCAGCGCCTGCGCATGCATGGTCGCCAGCAGGCGTTCCAGGTCGCGGGCGAAGCCGGCCGGGTCGAACAGGCGCCCCTGGTCCAAACGGGCGCGAAGACGCGTTTTCAGTTCCATGCGCGCGGTGTCATCCAGGCCCAGGCGGATCGCCAGCGCCACCAGGCCGGCGCGATCCTTCGCCAGGCAGTCTTCCAGGCCGGCGGCGTGCAACAGGCTGGCGGCCATGCGGCTCACGAACGTGTCGCCGGCGAAGCTCAGTACCGGCACGCCCATGCGCAGCGCATCGCTGGCGGTGGTGCCGGAATTGTAGGGGTAGGTGTCCAGCGCCAGGTCGGCCAGGGCCAGGCGCGCCAGGTGCGCCTCGCGCGAGAGTTGCGGTGCGAAAACCAGCCGCCCGCCATCAATGCCCCTACGCTCGGCTTCGGCCCTGAGGTGGGCATGGGCGGACGCATGCCGCCCCGTCGCCAGCCAAAGCACGCTGCCCGGGACCGCAGCAAGCACCGCACACCAGTCATCCCAGACGGCAGGGTTCATCTTGTAGGTCTGGTTGAAGCTGCAGAACACGACGCCCTCCCCGGGCAAGCCGGCGTCCGCGCGCGAAGGCGGCGCCGGCACCGGGGCGAGGGCGCCATTGGGCTGGAAACAACCCGGCAGCCGTGCCACCGCCTCGCTGAACGCCGGCTCCAGCGACGTCGGGATCGCCACGGCATCGCCAATCACGTAGTCGGCCAGCCGCGGTTCGCCCAGGGTGCCGATGTAGCCGATCCACTGCGCGATCACCGGCGCGGGCCGGCGCGCGTTGATGCCAGGGCGGCCGCCCTGCGTGTAGCCGGTCAGGTCCACCAGGACGTCGATGCCGTCGGCGTGGATACGGCTGGCGGCCGCGGCGTCGTCCATCGCGTCAATGTCCACGAACGTATCCACCGCGGCACGGATGCGCGTGCGCCACGGGTCGCCCGGCGCCGGTGCGCGATAGCCATAGGCGAAGACCTCCACGGCCTCGCGGTCGTGTGCGGCCAGCACCTCGGCAACCAGGTAGCTCACCGCATGGTTGCTGAAGTCCGCCGACAGGTAACCGATGCGCAGGCGCCGGTCACCGGGCCGGGCGTTGACGGCAAGCGGGGGAGCGTCCAGCAGGGGGCCCCACTGTGAACGCGCGAACAGCGCCGCCGCCTCACGCTGCGCCCGGGGCGAGGCTTCAGGCAAGGACAGCAGGATCGAAGGCGAGCCATCGCTGCGTTTCGCGCGCGCGAAGGCGGCCAGCAGGGTCTGCGGATCCAATACCGGATCGGCAGCCCAGTCGCCCAGGTGACGTCGCAGGTACAGGCCATCGCAGAGGCTCCTGAGGTCATCACGATCCGCCTGCACGGCGCGACGGTAGGCCGCCAGGGCGTGCGTGGTTTCGCCTTTGGCCTCGTTCAGACCGCCCAGCTTCTGCCAGGCGATCGCCAGGCCCGGCTGGGCGCGTACCGCCTGCCGGTAGGCCGTCATGGCGGCGTCGTTGTCGCCCAGCTTCTGGTGTGCGAAGCCGACGTTCACCAGCACCCCCGGGGATGCGCCAGCCGCCAAGGCGCGCTTGAAACACTCAAGCGCCTGGGGCACGTCGCCACGCGTCTGCGCCAGGATGCCGGCCAGGTTCCAGCCGTCGGCGTGGCGTGGCGAGCGCGCCAGCAGCGCCTGCACCAGGCGCCATGCCGTTGCCGCTTGGCCTTGCCGGAAAGCCTGCGTGGCCTGGACGAACAGCACCTCGGGCGAGGCAGCCGGCGGCATCATGGAGTCAGCGAGGCTTGGCGGGCAGCGGGAACGGCGTCACCACCTTCTCGCCGGTGCTCGCGTCGCGGATGCTCAGCTGGCCCTTGCGGTCGACTTCCTCGACCCGCACCACGCTCTGCATCGGCAGGTGCAGCACGCGTGTGCTGGCGAACTCGTCGCGCAGGCGTTCCTCGGTGGGGTCGACCACCACGCCTTCCTTGGCATCGAACACCAGGTCGGCCACCTCGGTGAACCCCCACAGCGAACTCGCCGCCACCCGGCGCGCGTACAGCTCGTACACCTTGCCGGCGTTGAGGAAGGTCACCTTGTAGAGGATGCGGTTGCTCATGCCGGCGATTCTAAGCCGCGGCGGCCGTGAAGTCCTGCCCGCGCTTCAGACGCCGCGCTTGCGCCGCGCCAGCGCCGGCTTCAGCGCCAGCGCATACAGCAGCCCGACCACGAAGCCGGCCAGGTGCGCCCACCACGCCACCGCGCCGAAGCTGGGGCCGGTGAAGGTGAAGATCAGCTGCAGCGTCGCCCACAGGCCGATCAGCAGCGCCGCCGGCACCTTGATGAACTCCAGCCACAGGCCCAGCGGCACCACCACGCCCAGGCGCGCCCGCGGGAACAGCGCGAGGTAGGCGCCGATGACCGCCGACACGCCGCCGCTGGCGCCGATGATCGCCCGCGCCGGCGTGCCCATCAGTACCGCTGCCGCCAGGTTGGCCAGGGCGCCGCCGGCCAGGAACAGCAGCAGGAAACGCCACGGCCCCATGGTGCGTTCGGACGGCAAGCCGAAGATCAGCAGGAACAGCAGGTTACCCACCAGGTGCACCGGACCGGCGTGGATGAACAGCGCCGTCAGCAGGGTCAGCAGCCGCACGTCGCGCATGGCCGCGCGCCATTCCGTGACGCTGCCCGACAGCGTGCCCCAGCGCAGCAGGGTCGAACGCCAGGCGGCGTCGTCGGGCAGCAGGAAGATCCAGATGTAGGCACCGACCATCAGCGCCGCCAGCAGCGGCGTGGCCCAGCGCCAGTGCGCCTTGCGGCGGGTGGGCAGGTCAACGAACACCGGTCAGGGCCTCGGCACCAGTACGTCGCGGCCGTTGAACGAAATCACCAGGCCGTCGCGGCGGATCTCCCGGATGACCAGGCCGGCGGTGGGTGTCGCACCTTCGCCGTGGCGACGTCCGTCGAGGATGACGAAACGTTGCGCCGGCTCCTCGGTGAACACGTGCATGGTGATGTTCAGCGGCGGCAGCGCGTTGCGTTCGGCGGCCGGCAGGTCGGCGAGGCGGGGAAGGGCGTCGGCGTACGCCGCGGACTCGGTCTCGGCAGGGGGCGCGACCGGTTCGGGCGGGGCCGAAGGACGCGCGGCGGGTCGCGCAGGCACGGGTGTCGGCGCCACGACTGGCCGGGGTGCCGACGTCGGAGCCGGACTGGCGGGCGGCGGCGTGGTGACAGGCAGCGGGCGCGCGTCGGATGCGCGGATCGATTCTCCCCGGCCGACTGACGCGGGCGGGGGCGCCTCCATGGCCATCGATGCAGGGACGGTCGCGACCTCTTCGTTTGCGGGCGGAACCGACGGAGTCGTCGACGACACAGGCGCGCCATCGGCCTCGGCCATCGAGGCCCCGCGTGACCAGCCCCACCAAACTGCCGCGGCGGCGAAGACGACCAACAGCGCGCCCAGGGCAAACACCCACGCCGGCGTGCCGCGCGGCCGGCGCGGCGCCAACACGGCCTGTTCGACGAACAGGCCCGGGGCCTTGCCGCGCTGACGCTCGGCTTCGGACTTCTTCAGGGCTTCCAGGATCAGCGACATCAGTCCAGCACCCGGCGCAGGCGCGGGCCCTCGTTTTCGCGGGCCGACAGGGCCATCAGGGTTTCCGGGCCGACCACGCCGTCGGCCGCCAGGCCATGGGCATCCTGCAGGCGGCGCACCGCCGCCAGGCTGTCGGCATCGAGCACGGCCGGGCCGGCTTCGTGCGACTGCAGGCCGGCGCGGTCGCGCAGGCGGTCGTGGATCCAGTCCACCGCTGGGCCGCTTTCGCCCGCCACCGGTGCCGGCCAGAGGAAGTCCGGGCCGCGCCAGAGCGTGGCGTAGTCGCCGTTCCAGGCGCGTTCGAGCGCCAGCCGGTCGGTATCGAAACGGCCGCCGCCCAGCCACAGGCGCACCCGCAGCGCGTCGGCGCCCAGCAGCAGCGCCCAGGCTTCGTCTTCGCCCAGGCGCAGGCGCATCAGCGCCGGCCTGCCCAGCGCCGCCAGCTTGTCCAGGCTGCCGCGGCCGCGCAGGCAATAAAGACCCGGCGCCAGGACCGGCGGGCAGGCCTGGGCGCGGTCCACCGTGGTTTCGCTGGCGCGCACCGTCCACAGGCCCAGCAGTTGTCCCCATGCCGCCTGCGACTGGCTGGCGGCCAGGCGGATCCGGTCGGGCAACTGGTCGCCGGGCAGGTAGGGCACCACCGCCACGGTCACCGGCGGCGGCGCCGGCGCGTTGGCTTCATCGGCGGCCGTATCCACGACCGGGTCCGGCTCGTGCAGCGCCAGCATCAGCACCAGCACCGCCAGCACCACGGCCACGGCCCAGGCGAGGTTGAACTTCGGCAGCTTGGACAGGCGCGGCGCCATTGCTTCGCGGGCGGCACGATCCACCCAGTTTTCGCTCACCTGCACTTCATCGTGGGCATAGCCGGCCAGCAGGGCGCGCTCGGCGATGATGTTCACCAGTCGCGGCACGCCGCTGGCGTGGTGGTGGATGCGCTTGACCGCCAGCTTGGTGAAGGGGAACCGCGTACCGCCGGCCACCGCGAACCGGTGCCGCAGGTAGGCCTCGGTTTCGGTGGCGTCCATCGGCGTGAGGTGGAAGCGCGCGGTGACGCGCTGCGCCAGCTGGCGCAGGTCCGGGCGCGCCAGCATGTCGCGCAGCTCGGGCTGGCCCAGCAGCAGGATCTGCAGCAGCTTCTGGGTCGGGGTTTCCAGGTTGGTCAGCAGGCGCACCTGTTCCAGTGCTTCGGCACTCAGGTTCTGCGCCTCGTCGATGATCAGCACCACCCGCAGGCCCTGCGCGTAGGCGTCGAGCAGGAAATGGTTGAGCGCGTCCACCAGGCCCTTGAGGCTGCCGCGCTTGCCGGCCACGTCGATGCGCAGTTCTTCGCAGATCGTCTCCAGCAGCTCCACCGGGTCCAGGCGCGGGTTGAGCACCAGGGCCACGCGCACGTTTTCGGGCAGCTGTTCGAGCAGCAGGCGGCACAGCGTGGTCTTGCCGGTGCCGACTTCGCCGGTGAGCTGCACGAAGCCGCCGCCGCCGCCCTGGCCGATGCCGAACAGCAGGTGCGCGAGCGCGTCCCGGTGGCGTTCGCTCAAATAAACGAAGCGCGGGTCGGGCGTGATCGAGTACGGCGGCTCCTGCAAACCGTAGTGCTCGAGATACATGCGTCTTCCGTGCGAAAGGGGCGCCCAGCATGCCACGCCGGCCACGCGGGCAGGAACCGGCCGATTCCGGTCCGCGGCGGGCCGCTTTCTTCGCGCCATCGCCACCGCTTGCCTACCGGCGCGCCGGGCTAGTGCCGATTCGCGGCCGTGGCGACGGGCGGACGCTGTCCCTGCGCCATCCCGGCGCGGAGGAGACACCGATGATCCTGACCCGTTGTTTCACCATCGCTGCCCTGTGGGCGGCCGCTGCCTGCGCCTGGGCCGGCCCCGGCTCGGGCGACGAAACCATTGAACGCCCGCCGGGCACGGCGCTGCTCACCGTGCACTCGGCCGTGCCCGAGGCCACTGCCTTTCCCGACGACGGCAGCACCCACCTGGTCTGGGAAGACAGCCTGGGCCGCCGCAGCAAGGCCGAAATCGCGGCCGACGGCAGCATGCGCCTGTACCTGCCGGATCAGCCGATGCGGCAATACCCGCCACGTCCGCGCCTGTTGACGCTGTCGGAAGAGACCCGGGTCAACCTGATCCTCGACTACTACTACGAAAACGGCGTCGACCTGGAAAACCGCCGCAGCCGCCGTCCCGGCGATCCGCCGCGGCGCACGGCGATGCGCGGCGGTGGCGGCCTTGGCCCGCTGATCGTCTGGATGATTTTCGACAGCTGCATGAACGCCGAGAAAGGCCGGCAGAACGCCTGCCTGGAAGAGTGCGCGTCCATCGGCATGAGCGCGCACTACCGCAGCGGCCTCTGCGGCGCCGGTTCCACCTGCACCTGCGTGTACGTCGTCGAGCGCCAGCCCGACCCGAGCTGAGCCCGCAAGGAACAAGGCCCTCCTCCCGGAGGGCCTTGTCCTCGTCATCTTGTGGGAGGGACTTCAGTCCCGAGAAGCTTCGGGACTGAAGTCCCTCCCACAGGTGCAGTCCACCCGCTCAGTCGTCCAGGGTCAGCAGCGAGGCATTGCCACCGGCCGCCGTGGTGTTCACGGTCAGCACGCGCTCGGTGGCGAAGCGCAGCAGGTAGTGCGGGCCGCCGGCCTTGGGGCCGGTGCCGGACAGGCCTTCGCCGCCGAAGGGCTGCACGCCGACCACGGCGCCGACCTGGTTGCGATTGACGTAGCAGTTGCCGACCCGGACGGTGTTGGCGATCTTCTCCACCGTCGCGTCGATGCGCGAGTGGATGCCCAGGGTCAGGCCGTAGCCGGTGGCGTTGATGTCGGCCATCACCTTGTCCAGGTCGCTGGCCTCGTAGCGCAACACGTGCAGCACCGGGCCGAACACCTCGCGTTCGAGCTGCGAGAGGCTCTTGAGTTCATAAGCCCGCGGCGCGAAGAAGCAGCCGTTGGCGGTTTCCTCCGGCAGTTTCACCTGGTTGATCAGCGTCGCCTCGCGGTCCATGCGCTTGGCGTGGTCCTCGAGCACCTGGCGCGCGTCTTCGTCGATCACCGGGCCGACGTCGGTGCTCAGCAGCGCCGGGTCGCCCACGCGCAGTTCATCCATCGCACCCGAGAGCATGGTGATCACCTTGTCGGCGATGTCGGACTGCACGAACAGCACGCGCGCCGCCGAACAGCGCTGCCCGGCCGAATCGAAGGACGACACCATGGCGTCCTTCACCAGCTGCTCGGGCAGGGCCGAGGAGTCGGCGATAAGGGCGTTCTGGCCGCCGGTTTCGGCGATCAGCGCCGCGATCGGCGCCTTGCGGGCGGCCAGGGCGCGGTTGATCGCCCAGGCGGTTTCGGTCGAGCCGGTGAAACACACGCCGGCGATGCGCGGATCCTTGGTCAGGGCCACGCCGACGGTGGCGCCGTCGCCCGGCACGAACTGCAGCACGTCCTTGGGAACGCCCGCCTCGTGCAGCAGCTGGGTCGCCAGGTAGGCGGTCAGCGACGTCTGTTCGGCCGGCTTGGCGACCACGGTATTGCCCGAGGCCAGCGCCGCGGCCACCTGGCCCAGGTAGATCGCCAGCGGGAAGTTCCAGGGGCTGATGCAGGCGAACACGCCCTTGCCGTGCAGCCACAGTTCGTTGGTTTCGCCGGTGGGGCCGGGCAGCTTCTCCGGCGCACCGAACAGCTTGCGCGACTGCATGGCGTAATAACGCAGGAAGTCCACGGCCTCGCGGACTTCACCCACCGACGAGGCGATGGACTTGCCGGCTTCCTTCACGCAGATCGCCATGAACGCGCCCATGCGCTGTTCGAGCAGGTCGGCGGCGTGCTCCAGGATGCGGGCGCGGCTGGCGGCCGGCATCTTGTCCCAGGCCGGCTGGGCGGCCACCGCGTTGGCGATGGCACGTTCGACCGTGGCGGCGTCGGCGTTGACGTATTCGCCCACCTGTTCGCGCCGGTCGGCGGGGTTGGTCACCTTCACCTTGTCGCCGGAAATCGTGGCGCCCGGCACCAGCGGCGTGGCCGAAACCGGGGCGAGCGCGGCGTTGATATCGCGGGCGAGGGTGGCAAGGGTGTCGTCGTTGGCGAGGTTGGCGCCCATGGAGTTGGTCCTGTCTTCGCCGGCGGCCCGGAACAGCGCGCGCGGCAGGGGAATGCGGGGATGAGGCTTGCTTTCGTAGGCGCTGGCCACGGCGACCGGGTCGGCCACCAGGTCGGCGGCCGGCAGGGATTCGTCGGTGATGCGGTTGACGAAGCTGGAGTTGGCGCCGTTTTCCAGCAGGCGGCGCACCAGGTAGGGCAGCAGGTCCTCGTGCGACCCCACCGGCGCGTACACCCGGCAGGGCACGCCCAGCTTGTCGGCCGGCACCACCTCGGCATACAGGTCGTCGCCCATGCCGTGCAGCTTCTGGTACTCGAAGCGCGCGCCCTGGGCGTAGTGGTGGATGGCGGCGATGGTATGCGCGTTGTGCGTGGCGAACATCGGGTAGATCGCGTCCGTCGCCGCCAGCATCTGCCGCGCGCAGGCCAGGTAGCTGACGTCGGTGTTCACCTTGCGCGTGAACACCGGGAAGCCCGGGTAGCCGTCGGCCTGGGCCTTCTTGACCTCGCTGTCCCAGTACGCGCCCTTGACCAGGCGCATCGGCATGCGGCGGCCGGTGCGGCGGGCCAGGTCGACGAGGTAGTCGATCACGTAGGGCGCGCGCTTCTGGTAGGCCTGCACGGCCAGCCCGTAACCTTCCCAGCCATCGAGCGAGGCGTCTTCATAGGCGCCGGCGATGACGTCCAGGCTCAGCTCCAGGCGCTCGGACTCTTCGGCGTCGATGGTGAAGCCGATGCCCTGGGCCTTGGCCAGCCGCGCCAGTTCCAGCACCCGCGGCGTCAGTTCGGCCTGCACGCGGGCGCGCTGGGCCAGTTCGTAGCGCGGGTGCAGGGCGGAGAGCTTCACCGAGATCGACGGCGCCAGGAGCACGTCCTTGAACGGCCCGCCGGCGCCGATGGCGGTGATGGCGTCGCGATAGGCCTGCAGGTAGCGGTCGGCGTCGGCCTGGGTGAAGGCGGCTTCGCCGAGCATGTCGAACGAATACAGGTAGCTGGCCGCCTCGCCCTTGCGGCTGCGCTCGAGCGCGTCGGCGATGGTTTCACCCATCACGAACTGGTGGCCCATGATCCTCATCGCCTGGCGCACGGCCAGGCGGATCGCCGGCTCGCCGGCGCGGCCGACCAGCCGGCGGAAGGCGCCGACGGCATTGCGGCGGGTTTCATCGGCCAGGTTGACCATGCGGCCGGTGAGCATCAGGCCCCAGGTCGAGGCATTGACCAGCACCGAGCTCGACCGGCCCATGTGCTTGTCCCAGTCGGCGTCGCCGAGCTTGTCGCGGATCAGCTTGTCGGTGGTGGCCCGGTCGGGCACCCGCAGCAGGGCCTCGGCCACGCACATCAGCAGCACGCCTTCCTCGCTGGACAGGTCGTACTGGCGCATGAAGGCCTCGACCATGCCCGGGTCGGCGCCGCGCACCCGGGTACGCTGCACCAGGCCGACGGCGGCGGCCTGCACGGCGGCTTGCTCGTCTTCGGGCAGCCGGGCCATTTCCAGCAGGCCGGCCAGGTGTTCGGCCTCGTCGCGGTGGAACGCCGCGGTGATCCGGGCGCGCAGGTCCGACGGCGCGTCGGGCAGTTCAGGGCTCAGGATCGGGCTCACAAAGGTCCGTGGTGTTCGGCGCGGGCTGCGCGTGAAAGCGGATTCTACGGCCGCGGCCGGGGGGGCCGGAAGCCGTCCCCGTTCACCTTTCCGGACAACGGGCCTCCGGTTTGGCTTGCCCCCCTGTCGCGGGGGTAGCTAAAATCCGCCAGTTCTCCTGTCCTGCGTTTCCTGCGCTGGCCGCCCCGTGGCGGCTGGTGGCGTCCGGGAGCCGGGCGGAGCCAAGACCACACGTTGGGGTATGTTCGGATGAAAGCGAAGAAAGCAAGCGCCATCGTCGCCAAGGCCGCCACCGGCCTGCTGGCCGCGCTGGCCAGTGTCTCGGCCTGGGCCGACAGTGAGCCGGTCCGCTGGCAGCTGAACATGCCCGAGGGCGTCACCCAGACGGCGGAAAACGCCTACTTCATGCACATGCTGATGCTCTGGATCTGCGTTGCCATCGGCATCGTGGTCTTCGGTGCCATGGCGGTGGCGATGTTCAAGTTCCGCAAGTCCAAGGGCGCCAAGCCGGACGTGGACTTCACCCACTCGACCAAGCTCGAGATCCTCTGGACCGTCATCCCCATCGTCATCCTGGTCGTGATGGCCGTGCCGGCCACCTCGATGGTGATCCAGCAGTACGACGCCAAGGGCCACGAAATGACGGTGAAGGTCACCGGCTACCAGTGGATGTGGCGCTACGAGATCGTCGGCGAGGACGTGAACTTCATCTCCCGCCTCGACCGCGAATCCGACCGCATCCGCCAGTCCGGCGAGCGCCCCGAGAGCGACGTGGTGCCGCATTACCTGCGTGACGTCGATCGTCCGCTGGTGCTGCCCACCGACACCAAGATCCGTTTCGTGGTCACCGCCGACGACGTCATCCACGCCTGGTGGGTGCCGGCGCTGGGCTGGAAGCAGGACGCCATCCCCGGGATCATCAACGAGGCCTGGACGGAAATCCGCGAGCCCGGCACCTACCGCGGCGTTTGCGCCGAGCTGTGCGGCAAGGACCACGGCTTCATGCCGATCGTGGTCAAGGCCGTGCCGCGCGCCGAGTACGAGGCCTGGCTGGCCGCCCAGAAGGCCGGCGACCTCGCCGAAGCCGCCCGCATCGTAGCCAACGCCCCCGCGAACGCGGGCGGCGAGGGCTGAGCAGAACCTGAGAGAGGCACAAGACCATGGCACACACTGACGCCCACGCCGCCGACCACCACGGCGAGCACAAGCAGGGCTTCGTCCAGCGCTGGCTCTACTCCACCAACCACAAGGACATCGGTACCCTGTACCTGGTGTTCGCGCTGGTGATGTTCTTCATTGGCGGCTCGATGGCCCTGGTCATCCGCGCCGAGCTCTTCCAGCCCGGCCTGCAGCTGGTCGAGCCCGAGTTCTTCAACCAGATGACCACCATGCATGCGCTGGTGATGATCTTCGGCGCGGTCATGCCGGCCTTCGTCGGCCTGGCCAACTGGATGATCCCGCTGCAGATCGGCGCGCCGGACATGGCGCTGCCGCGCATGAACAACTGGTCGTTCTGGATCCTGCCCTTCGCCTTCACCCTGCTGCTGATGCCGCTGATCCTGCAGATCGTGTTCGGCGTCGGCGGCGGCGGCCCGGCCGGTGGCTGGACGCTCTACCCGCCGCTGTCGCTGCAGGGCGGCAACAGCACCGCGTTCACCATCTTCGCCATCCACCTGATGGGCATCAGCTCGATCATGGGTGCGATCAACGTCATCGCCACCATCCTCAACATGCGCGCCCCGGGCGTCGACCTGCTGAAGATGCCGATCTTCTGCTGGACCTGGCTGATCACCGCCTTCCTGCTGATCGCGGTGATGCCGGTGCTGGCCGGCGCGGTCACCATGCTGCTGACCGACAAGTTCTTCGAGACCAGCTTCTTCAACGCCGCCGGCGGCGGTGACCCGGTGATGTTCCAGCACATCTTCTGGTTCTTCGGTCACCCCGAGGTCTACATCATGATCCTGCCGGCCTTCGGCATCGTGTCGGAGATCATCCCGACCTTCGCCCGCAAGCCGCTGTTCGGTTACCAGGCCATGGTCTACGCCACCGCGTCGATCGCCTTCCTGTCGTTCATCGTCTGGGCCCACCACATGTTCACCGTGGGCATGCCCGTGGGCGGCGAGCTGTACTTCATGTACGCGACCATGCTCATCGCCATCCCGACCGGCGTGAAGGTGTTCAACTGGGTCACCACCATGTGGCGCGGCTCGATGACCTTCGAGACTCCGATGCTGTTCGCCCTGGGCTTCGTGATCATGTTCACCATCGGCGGCTTCTCGGGCCTGATGCTGGCCATCGTCCCGGCCGACTTCCAGTACCACGACACCTACTTCGTGGTGGCGCACTTCCACTACGTGCTGGTCACCGGCGCCGTGTTCGGCATCATGGCCGGCGTGTACTACTGGCTGCCCAAGTGGACCGGCCATATGTACAACGAGAAGCTGGGCAAGCTGCACTTCTGGCTGTCCACCATCTTCGTGAACCTGCTGTTCTTCCCGCAGCATTTCCTGGGCCTGGCCGGCATGCAGCGCCGCGTGCCCGACTACAACATGGCCTTCGCCGACTTCAACCTGTGGTCGTCCATCGGCGGCTTCGGTTTCGGCCTGAGCCAGCTGCTGTTCGCCTACATCGTCTGGTCGGCCGCCCGTGGCGGCGTCAAGGCCGAGGCGCGCGTCTGGGAAGGCGCCAAGGGCCTGGAGTGGACGGTGGCCTCGCCGGCCCCGCACCACACCTTCACCCTGCCGCCGGTCATCAAGGACGGTGACCTGGCCCACGGCGACATCACCCACTAAGGAGCGCAGGCGCCCCGCCCGGGGCGCCGCCAGTCCGGCATGAACACGACCCGTCCGCAAAAAACCGACGATATCCGCCGCCGCAACGCCCGCCGCACGGCGCTGGCGCTCGGGCTGGTGGCCGTCGGTATTTTCGTGGCCTTCCTGCTGACGGCGGTGGTCCCGTGAACGCGCGTTCGCTCAAGACCTTCAAGACCATCGCGCTGGTGTCGGCGGCGTCGTTCGTGTTCGCCTTCTCGCTGGTGCCGCTGTACCGCATCGCCTGCGAAAAGGTCTTCGGCATCAAGCTCGAGCAGGGCCCCGCCGGCGAGGCGCAGGTGGCCGGGCTGCAGGTGGACGAGTCGCGCACCGTCACCATCGAGTTCGACGCCACGGTGAACTCCAAGCTGCCCTGGGCGTTCAAGCCGACCCAGCTCAGCATGCAGGTGCACCCGGGCAAGATGTACGAGATGAACTACACCGCCCGCAACCTGTCCGACCACGCGATCGTCGGCAATGCTGCGCCGTCGGTGGCGCCGTCCACGGCGTCCACCTACTTCAACAAGACCGAGTGCTTCTGTTTCACCGAACAGCTGCTGGCCGCGGGCGAAGAGCGCCTGATGCCGGTGCGTTTCATCGTCGACCCGGCGCTGCCGGACAACGTGCAGACGCTCACCCTGTCCTACACTTTCTTCAGCAACGACGCGGCCACGGCCCGGGTCGGCGAGGGCGCGCACGTCGTCCCCGCCACCGCCCGCACGGCGCCGTGACCCAAAGCCCATCAGGAATACCGGGGAACCCCATGGCACACACCCACGACGACCCGAACATCTATTACGTCCCGCACCACAGCCCCTGGCCCTTTGTCGGCTCGATCACGCTGTTCACCGCCATGGTCGGCGTCGCGAACTGGTTCAACGGCCACGCCTGGGGCCAGCCGGTGTTCTACATCGGCCTGATCGCCACGCTGGCGGTGCTGTTCGGCTGGTTCGGCAACGTCATCGCCGAATCGGTGTCGGGCAAGTACAACGACCGGGTCGATGCCTCCTTCCGCATGGGCATGATGTGGTTCATCTTCTCGGAAGTGATGTTCTTCGCGGCCTTCTTCGGCGCCCTGTTCTATGCGCGCCAGTTCGCGCTGCCCTGGCTGTCGGGTGAAGGCGATGGCTCGCTGACCAACCAGTTCCTGTGGGCGGGCTACAGCGCCGGCTGGCCGGCCAACGGCCCGGCCGCCATCGGCGGTTCGTTCCAGACCATCTCGGCCTGGGGCCTGCCGCTGGTCAACACCCTGCTGCTGCTCAGCTCGGGCGTGACGCTCACCATCGCCCACCATGCGCTCAAGGCCAACAAGCGCGGCTCGCTGCTGTTCTGGCTGGGCGCGACCATCGCGCTGGGCGCGATCTTCATGGGCGTGCAGGGCTACGAGTACTACCACGCCTACGCCGAACTCGGCCTGACCCTGGGCTCGGGCATCTACGGCTCGACCTTCTTCATGCTCACCGGCTTCCACGGCATGCACGTGATGCTGGGCACGATCATGCTCACCATCATCTGGCTGCGCTGCCTGCGGGGTCATTTCAGCCCCGACCACCACTTCGGCTTCGAGGCCGTGGCCTGGTACTGGCACTTCGTCGACGTGGTCTGGCTGGGCCTGTTCGTCTTCGTCTACGTGCTCTGACGAGGCAGGTGGGAAACGCCTTCTGTGGGAGGGACTTCAGTCCCGATGCCGTTCGGGACTGAAGTCCCTCCCACTCAAGGCGATCCCACGTTGGATACCCAGGGGCCGGCCTTGCGCCGGCCCGCTGTTTTCAGGGCTGGCGGCCGATGCCGTGCGGCTCGACCAGGCCGGTGGCGATGCCGATGATCACCAGTGCGATCAGCGCCACCGACAGTCCGATGCGCCAGGTCAACGAATTCACGGTGCGCTTGCTGCGGCCCTTGTCCACCATCATGTAGTACAGGCCGGCGCCCAGGTTCCACAGGATGAAGATGAAGAACGCGATGACGACCAGGGTCTTGAGTTCACTGCTCATGCAAAGGGCCGGTGGCGAAGTCTGTCGCGCATTATCCCCCTCCCGGGCCCGCCGGTGGTGAAACGCCGCGTCCTGCTCGCGGTTTTCGGACTGTGCCTGGTGCTGGGTTTTTCGGCATTGGGCCGCTGGCAGTGGAACCGCGGCCTGGAGAAACAGGCCATGCTCGAGGCCGCGGTGGTTGCGCGCGCCGAAGCGCCCTGGCCGCTGTCGGCGGCGGCAAGCGGCGAGGGCGTGAATCGTGCGGCCGGCCAAGGCCGCTTCCTGGACACGCCGCCGCTGTGGCTGGACAACCAGCGCCGTGGTGCCCGCGTGGGCGTGCGACTGTATTGCGCCTTCCAGCCGCACAGCGGCCCGGCGCTGCTGGTCGACCTGGGCTGGCTGCCGTTGCCCGGCGATCGCAAACTGCCGCGCGAAGCCTGCCCCCGGGGCGAGGCGCAGCTGGCGGGTTTGTTGTCGCCGCCGCCGGCCGTCGGCCTGAAGCTGGGCGAAGGCCTGCAATCGCGCGACGGCGGCCAGCGCTGGCTGGCCCTGCACCTGGAGCCGGCCAACGTCGCCCGGGCCTGGGGCCTGTCGGCCCTGGCACCCAGGGTGTTGCGCCTGGATCCGTCGCTGCCGCTGGGGCATGAACGCGATCTTGAGGTGCTGGCCAATACCCTGCCGCCTGAGAAACATCGCGGCTACGCCATCCAGTGGTTTGGCCTGGCCATCGCCACCCTGGTGGTCATCCTTTTGCTGTGGTTCCGGAAACGCCCATGACCCAATCTGCCCATCCCGCTCCGTCCAGGACCCGTTCGCGCCTGCAGCTGCTGCTGGTGGCGGCGTTTTTCCTGGGCAGCTTCGGCATCGCCGCGAGCCTGTTCTTCGGCGGCTGGAAACCCAGCCAGACCCGCAACATCGGCGAGATGCTCGACCCGTACCCCGACCTGCGCGGCCTCGACCTGGTCCGCGCCGATGGCAGCGCCTGGCAGTGGCAGCCGGCCGAACGCAACTGGCACGTGGTGTTCGTGGCGCCGCAAGGCTGCGGTGAGCCCTGCGCGGCGATGTACGACGCGCTGCATCGCGTCTGGCTGTCCGAAGGCCGCCATGCCGAACGACTGAAGGTGCTGTGGTTCGGCGAGGTGCCGGCCGGCGCGGCGTCCTTCAGCGGCCTGGTGCCCATGCAGGCCAGCCCGGCGCTGGCCGCCGCGCTGCCCGACACCGCCAGCGCCCAGGCACTGCCCGCATACCTGGCCGACCCCAATGGCTACCTCGTCCTGCGCTATGCCCCGGGCTTCAATCCCGGCAGCCTGCGCAAGGACCTCGGTCGTGTGTTGAAGTAGGCCCTGATGAACGCACCTTCCAAACACTTCCATCGCCTGGCCTGGGCCGGCGTGCTGCTCGCCCTGGCCGTCATCGTCTTCGGCGGTTTCGTCCGGCTGTCCAACGCCGGGCTGAGCTGCCCGGACTGGCCCACGTGCTACGGCAAGGCCACCTGGCCGACCCAGGACCACGAAATCGCCGCCGCCAACGAAGGCTTCGAGCGCGTGGTCGAAGTGTCCAAGGCCTGGCGCGAACAATTCCATCGCCACATCGCCGCGCTGCTGGGCCTGCTGGTGCTGACGCTGGCGCTGCTGGCGGCCCGCAAACGCAAGGGCGGGGTGGGCAGCGTGCTCGCGGCCGCGGCCCTGGTCGGCATTTCCATTCCGGTCTACATGGGCGTGGGCATGGCGCCCAACCACGAGCTGTCGGTGGCGCTGTGGCTGGCCGGCGAGCTGATCCTGCTGGTGCAGGCCCTGCGCTGGTCGAACGTGGACGCCGCCCGCCTGTCGACCTTGCTGCTGATGGTCATCATCTTCCAGGCCGTACTGGGCATGTGGACGGTGATCTGGCTGGTGAAGCCGGTGATCGTCATGGCCCACCTGATGGGCGGCCTGCTGACCCTGTCGCTGCTGACCTGGCTGGCCTGGAAGACCACGCCCGGGGGGCCACTGGTCAGCGCCGAGGCGCCCAAGCTGCGCCGATTGCTGTGGATCGGCCTGGTGCTGCTGGTGCTGCAGATCGCCCTGGGCGGCTGGACCAGCGCCAACTACGCGGCCCTGGCCTGCGGCACCGAGTTCCCGACCTGCCAGGGCCAGTGGTGGCCGGCGCAGGACTACCGCGAAGGTTTCGTGCTCTGGCGCGGCATCGGCGTGGACTACGAAGGCGGCGTGCTCGACGGCCCGGCGCGCGTGGCCATCCAGATGGCGCATCGCCTGATGGCCCTCCTGGTCGTCGGTCACCTGCTGGTGGTGGCGATCAAACTGCTCCGTTCGACCGGCCTGCGTTATTCCGGCGGCCTGCTGCTGGCGCTGCTGTGCGCCCAGGTGGCGCTGGGCATCAGCAACATCGTGGCGGGCCTGCCGCTGTGGGTGGCGGTGGCGCACAACGCCGGCGCGGCGCTGCTTCTGTTTACCGTCATGGGCCTGCTGGCGCGGCTGCGGGCACCGGAATGAGCCTGCCCCTGGCCGCCTATTGGGAGCTGACCAAGCCACGGGTGGTGGCGCTGATCGTATTCACCGCGATCATCGGCATGTTCCTGGCGATCGAGCCCGGCCAGCCCTGGCCCTGGGAGCGCATCGTGCTCGGCGCCCTGGGCATCTGGCTGGCGGCGGCCTCGGCGGCGGCCATCAACCACCTGCTCGACCAGCGCATCGACGTGCTGATGGCGCGCACCCAGCATCGTCCGCTGGCCACCGGCTCGCTGCGGCCGGGCCAGGTGCTCGCCTTCGCGCTGGTGCTGGGCGCGCTGTCGATGGCGATCCTGGCCTGGCGCGTGAACCTCTTCACCGCGGCGCTCACCTTCGCCTCGCTCATCGGCTACGCCATCATCTACACCGGCTACCTCAAGCGCGCGACGCCGCAGAACATCGTCATCGGCGGCCTCGCCGGCGCCGCGCCGCCGGCCCTGGGTTGGGCGGCGGTGAAGGGCTGGCCGGCGGGCGTGTCGTTCTGGGGCCTGGCCGGCGCGCCGCTGCACTACGACCACGCGCTGCTGCTGGTGCTGATCATCTACGTCTGGACCCCGCCGCATTTCTGGGCCCTGGCGATCTTCCGCCGCGACGACTACGCCAAGGCGCTGATCCCGATGTTGCCGGTGGTCTACGGCGTGACCTACACGCGCTGGCAGATCCTGTTCTACACGGTGCTGCTGCTGGTGGTGACGGTGCTGCCCTATGTCGCCGGCATGAGCGGGGTGTTCTACCTGGGCGGGGCGCTGGTGCTGGGCGGGGTGTTCCTCTGGTACGCCATCCGCCTGCTCAACCCGCCGTCCGAGCTTTACGCGATGCAGGTCTTCAACTACTCCATCGTTTACCTGATGGCCCTGTTCGCCTTCCTGCTGGCCGACCACTGGCTGCTGCGCGACGCCGCGGACGTGGTCCAGGCCCTGGAGTTCCTGCCGGCTTGACTTTTGGTTTTACAGGCGTAAATTGAATCATCAATTACGCGTGTAAAAGGAAAGTCCATGGCCGGGATCTCCATCAGCGAAGCCGAAAGCGAAGTCATGAAGGCGCTCTGGGCGGCCGGTGAAGCCACCGCCGAGGACCTGATCGCCGCCGTCGCCGGCCCGCAGGGCTGGGCCGAGGCCACCGTACGCACCCTGATCAATCGCCTGCTGACCAAGGGCGCGTTGTCGGCCGAACGCGAAGGGCGACGCTATCGCTACCGCCCGGTGCTCAGCCACGAACAATGGCTGGCCGAACAGAGCAAGGGAGTGCTCGACCGACTATTCGGTGGCCGCGTCGCGCCCCTGGTCGCGCACTTCGGCGAGCAGGGCAAGCTGACCCGCCGCGACATCGAGGAACTGCGCAAGCTGATCGAGGACTTCGACGATGGCCGCTGAGCTCTTCGACTGGCTTCTGCGTTCCGCCTGGGCGCTGGCCCTGGCCGCCGTCCTGGTGATGGTCCTTCGGCCGCTGTGGCGGCGCTGGCTCGGCGCCGGCGCCGTGCTGTGGCTCTACCTGCTGCTGCCCGCCGCGCTGATGGCCACCAGCATGCCGGGTCCGCGGGTGGTGGTGGACGCGCCTGTCGTGGCCCTTTCCGAGCGAGCGAACCCCGCGGGCCAGTCGTACGAAGCCTCCCGCGTCTTCCAGGGCCCGGCTGCGATCAGCGCAACCGCCTCGACCCCCGCGGCCGCGTCCCGTTCCTTCCCCCGGGAAGCGGTTCCCGGGGCCGCCCGGTTCCCGCAGGTCGACGCGCACACCGTCGCCGTGCTGGCCTGGGCCATGGGTGCCTTGGCGCTGGCAGCCCGGATGCTGGTGCAGCAGCGCCGCTTCCGCCGGCGCCTGGGCCGCCTGCAGCGCCGCGACGCGACCCTGTGGCAGGCCAGTGCCGACGACATCGGTCCGGTGGTCATCGGGCTGCTGCGCCCGCGCATCGTCGTGCCGTCGGACTTCGACCATCGTTACGACGCCCAGCAGCGCCAGCTGGTGCTGGCGCACGAACGCGTGCACCTGCGCCGGGGCGACCTGCCGGTCAACGCCCTGGCCTGCGTGCTGCGCTGCCTGTTCTGGTTCAACCCCCTGGTGCACCTGGCCGCGGCCAAGCTGCGCCTGGACCAGGAACTGGCCTGCGACGCCGCCGTGCTCGCCCGACATCCCCGCGCCGGTCGCGCCTACGCGACCGCGCTCCTGAATACGCAGCTGGCCGACCTTGGACTGCCGGTCGGCTGCGCATGGCAGTCCAGCCATCCCCTCACCTGGAGAATTTCCATGCTCAAGAAACCCATGCCGGGCCCGGCCCGGCTGATGCTGGGCGCCGGACTCGCCGTGCTCGCCAGTTCGGCCGGTGCGGCCGCGCTGTGGCAGCAACAACCCGCCACCATCGTCACACTGCCGGCGATTTCCCTGGCCACCGCCGCAGCGCCGCTGCCACCGCTGGCCGTGCAAGGACAGGTCGCTGCGCCGGCGCCAGTCGCGCCTGCGTCGGTGGTCCTCGCGCCGGCCACCGCAGCGCCGTCCACGCCCCAGGCATCCAGCGCCGGCGTGCCCTCGCCGGCTCCGGTGGTCACGCCGGCCCCCTCACCGGCCGTAGAGGCCGTGGCACCGGTCGCAGCGCCTGCGCGGCCCGTTGCCACGCCGGCCCCGGAAGCGACGCCGGCCCCCGACGCGGTTCCGGCCGTGGCGCCGGCTGCGCCCGTCGCGCAGCGGGCTGGCCATGCCCCGCAGCGCGCACCGCTGCCGTCACCGCGGGTGGCCGAACGCCGGTTCCTCTACACCGACAACGTGCCCCTGCCGCCGCCGCCGATGCCGGAGGACCAGGTCGAAGCCCAGGTCTCCGAACCCAAGGTGCTGGTCATCGCGGACGGGAGCCCCGGTGCCGGCGCCGCCGGCTACCAGCCGCCGCGCATCCGCCTGGCCAAGCCGGCCCGGCTGCCGGTCCTGGCCAGCGTCAACCCGGACAGCCTGGTGGTCTCGGGCATGGTGATGCAGGTCAGCGTCGACGCCACCGGCACGCCGGTCGACGTCGCGGTCTTCGACAGCAAGCTCAGCGGCGTGTACGAGCGCAACGCCCTCGCGGCGGTGAAACGCTGGCGCTTCGAACCCGCGCGCAGTGGCGGCCAGGCGGTAGCGTCGACGGTGCTGGTGCCGGTCTGGTTCGAGGGCACGTCGGTGAGCAATTTCGAAACCGAAGCCATGCGCCACCCGAGGCCGCAGTACCGGGCTCCGCCGCAGATGGTCGCCGGGCAATAAGGCGAGCGGGGACGGGTGCAGCCTGCACCCGTCCCCGGACCGGTTTCACTCGGCGAGCAGGTACTCCTGCCAGAACAGCATCGCCGCCGCGCCGAAGTAGTCGCTGTTGCCCTTCTTGCGGAAGCCGTGGCCTTCGTCCTTGAACATCAGGTACCAGACGTCGCCGCCGTTGCCGCGCACCGCCTTCACGATCTGCTCGGCCTCGGTCCACGGCACCCGCGGGTCGTTGTAACCCTGGGCCACGAACAGCGGCGACGTGATGCGATGGGCGTTGTTGAGCGGCGCGATGCGGTCGTGGAAGGCCTTGATCTCCGGAATGCGCTCGTCGCCGTATTCGGCCCGGCGCAGGTCGCGGCGATAGTCCTCGGTGTTCTTGAGGAACGTGCCGAAGTCCGAGATGCCGACCACGTCGATGCCGGCGCGGATGCGGTCGCTGTAGTCCACCATCGCGGCCAGCACCATGTAACCGCCGTAGCTGCCGCCCATCACGCCGACGCGGTCGGCGTCGAGCTCGGGGCGGGTGGCGATCCAGTCGAGCAGGGCGCCGATGTCCTTCACCGAATCCTTGCGCAGCAGGCCGTTGTCGAGCTGCAGGTAGGTCTTGCCGTAGCCGGCCGAGCCGCGCACGTTGGGCACCAGCACCGCCACCTTCAGTTCCTCCAGAAGGAACTGGGTGCTCGGGTTGAAGGTCGGGAAGGCCTGCGATTCCGGGCCGCCGTGGATGCTCACCACCACCGGGAAGGGGCCGTCGCCCTCGGGGCGGTAGTAGAAGGCGGGAATCGTGCGGGGTTTGCCGTCGACCTGGTCGAAGGTCGGGTAACGCACCAGTTCTGGGGCGCGGAACTGGCTGGCGTCCAGGCCGCCGACTTCGCTTTGCGTCCAGCGCGCCAGTTCGCCGCCGGCCAGGTCGACCACGTAGACGTCGCTGGGCGAGGTGGCGCTGTTGAGTGTCAGCGCCAGGCGCTTGCCGTCGGGTGAGAAACCCAGGCCGCCGATGACGCCGATCGGCAGGTCGGGCAGGGCGACCGCCGCGTGGCCGGGCATCGAGCGCACGTGCAGCTTGCTGATGCCGTCCTCGTTGCTGACGAAGGCCAGGTGCGAGCCATCGTCGGCGATGACCAGGTCGGTCACGTCCCAGGGAATGTCGGCGCTGACCAGGGTCGGCGCGCCGCCGCGCGGGTCGTGGTGGCGCAGGGTCAGGAACTCGCGCTCCTCGTCGGAAACGTAATACACGCCGCGGCCGTCGGGCGCGTAAAGGAACGCGTTGAACGCCGCCTTGTCGCCGTCGACCGGGAACATACGCAGCTTGCCGCTGGCCAGGTCCAGCTCGCCGGGGTAGGCCTCGTTGATCGAGACGTACTTCATCACCAGCAGGCGCTTGCCGTCGGGCGAGAAGTCCGTCGCCGTCCAGAGTCCGCCTTCCTGCAGCACGATGCGCGATTCCCCGGTGGCCAGGTCACGCAGCCACAGGTCGTAGTCCTTGCCGTTGCGGGCGGTGCTGGCCCAGACCATGTGCTTGCCATCGTGGGACACCAGCGGCCGCGCGTTCTGGCTGCGGCCGCCGTCGGTGAGCATCGTCGCTTCGCGCTGGTCCAGGTCATACCAGAACAGCTGCCAGAACTCCGAGCCGCCCACGTCCTTGCCGAACAGGAAACCGTCGCGGCCGGGCACGGCCGTCACCGCGGAGACGGGTTCGTCGTAGAAGGTGATCTGTTCGCGCATGCCCAGCGGCGCGCGCACGCGGTGCACCTGGCTGGTTTCGCCAAACCGCGTGCTGATCACCAGGCTGCCGTCGGGCAGCCAGCCGTTGAAGCTGGCGCCGCGGGTGTTCTGGTAGCGGTTGAGGCGTTCGACCAGCTCGGCCGGCACCTCCGGCAGGTTCTCGCTGATCCGGTTTCCGGACGCGATTCGTTCCACGGTGGCCGTGTCGGCCAGGGCGGGCGGCGCCAACAGCGCCGCGCCGAGCATCAACGTGATCAGGCGCATTCAGGGATCCCCGGTGGCTTGGAAACCCCGAGGATAGCCCAGCTATTCGCGCGGGGCGTTGGGGTCGAGCAGGTTCTCGCCGGCGCTGTCGCGCTGCTCCCGGTCGATCTGGCGGTCGATGTCGGTCCGGGCGCGCGTGTCGACGCTGGTTTCGGCATCGCCAGTCCCGCCGGCGGCTGCCGGAGGCGTCGCCGTCCGGGCGGCCGGCGCGTCCTTGTTGGTCACCTGCAGGCGGTAGGTCGGCTCGGGCATGTCGACGCCGGCGCGTTCCAGTCCCACCTTCACGCGCCGGATCGCCTCGCCCATCACCGTGCCGAAGTCGTGGCTGCGCTGGTCCACCCAGCCGAAGTAGCGGACCTTCACGCTCGAGTCGCCCAGGGCCATGACCTGGGCCCGCGGCGGTGGCTCGGCCAGCAGGCCGTCGATGCCGCGCAGCGTTTCCACGCCCAGGGACTGCGCGCGCACCAGGTCCTCGTTGACGCCGACGCCGACGTCGAACTCGAAGCGCCGGCTCGGGTTGCGCGTGTAGTTGAGCGTGACGCCGCGGAACACCAGGGCGTTGGGCAGCCGCAGGTGGTTGCCGTCGAGCGTCATCAGGACCGTCGCGCGCGAGGTCAGCGCGACGACGACGCCTTCGTTGCCGTCGATCACCACGTGGTCGCGCGGCGAGAACGGCTGGCGCAGGCTCATCAGCAGGCCGGCCAGGTAGTTTTCCAGGATGTCCTTGAACGCAAAACCCAGCGCCACGCCGAGCACGCCGGCGGTGCCGAGCACGGCGCCGACCAGCGCGGTGGCGTCCAGGATCTCGAGCGCGACCAGGGCCCCGGCCAGCAGCACGGCCCAGCGCACCGTCGTGCGCGCCAGGTCCTGCATGAACGGGTTGCCGCGGGCCAGCCGGCCCACCAGCGCCCGCCGCGACAGCCAGCCCCCGAGCAGCCAGGCCAGCAGCACGACCACCACGGCGACGCCCAGCAGCGGCAGGTAGGCGAGCCAGGCGTTCATCTCCTCCACCAGCCGTTCCAGGCTGGGGGCAAGCTGGGCGGTGCCGGTGTCGCTGGCCATGGGGTCTCCTAGCGTGGGGTGGCGTGCAGTTCCCGCAGTTCGGACTTTTCGGTGTCGCTCAAGGCCGACATGCCGACTTCGCGGATGCGCTGGTGCAGTTCGTCGATGCGCTGCTGGCGCACCTGGCGGTCGAGCTGGGCCAGTGCGTCCACGAGCTCGTGGCGCCAGGCCGACTCATCGCCCGGGAAACCCTGCAGCGCGAGTTTCTGCAGCGCAGGTTCTTCCTCGCGTTCGGCGAAGTGTTCCAGGACCGCGCCGGTGGTGATGCCCGGGCGGGCGCGCACCAGGTCCAGCAGCTCCACCAGCAATTCGATGCCCGGCTGGCGCAGCACCGCGAACAGGTAGGGCGGCTCGATGGCCTCGGCAAGCGCGGGCTTCTGCAGCAGCAGCGCGATGGCGGTGCGCACGAGGCTTCGGCGCGGCGCCGCGGCGCCGGCGCGGCCGGCGCGCATGGACGGGGTGGGGCGGCTGGGTTCGGCCGCCGGCGCCCGCTGGCCGACGCCGGTGAGTTCGGTCAGACGCTGGAGCATCAGGTCGCGGAACGCGCCATCGGGGATGCCGGCCATCAGCGGCTTGGCGCGTTCGGCCAGCCGCGCCTTGCCCTCCATGCCGGCCAGGTTCACGTCCTTGGACAGTTCGTTGAAGAAGAACTCCGACAGCGGCGTCGCCTGGTCCAGGCGGGCATCGAAACCGGCGGCGCCTTCCTTGCGGACGATGCTGTCCGGGTCTTCGCCCTCGGGCAGGAACAGGAAAAACGCCTGGCGGCCGTCGCGCATGCGCGGCAGCACCGACTCGAGCGCCTTCCAGGCGGCGCCGCGGCCGGCGCGGTCGCCGTCGAAGCAGAAGTACACGTCGGCCGCGTTGCGGAACAGCAGTTCGGCGTGGTCGGGCGTGGTGGCGGTGCCCAGGGTGGCGACGGCGGTGTTCACGCCGAACTGGAACAGCGCCACGACATCCATGTAGCCCTCGACCACGATCAGCCGCGGGATCTTCGCGTGCGCCTGGCGCACCTGCCACAGGCCGTAAAGTTCGCGGCCCTTGTGGAACAGCGGCGTCTCGGGCGAGTTGAGGTATTTCGGGCCGTCGTCCTTTTCCATGACGCGGCCGCCGAAGGCGATGACCCGGCCGCGGCGGTCGTGGATGGGGAACATCACCCGGTCGCGGAACTTGTCGTAGACGCGGCCGGCGTCGTTGCGCGAGAACAGGCCCACCTTCTCCAGCAGCGCCAGCCGGCGCTCGTCGGTGCCCAGCGCGGACTTCAGGCCTTCCCAGCCCTCGGGCGCATAACCGATGCCGAAACGCGCCTGGTTGTCCGGGTCGACACCGCGACGCTCCAGATAGGCCCGCGCCTTGGTGCTGGCCTGCAGCTGCTGCTGGAAGAATTTCGCCGCCGCGTCCACCGCCGAATACAGGTCGCGCGACTCGCCGGATTCATTGCGCTGGCGGGTGTCGCGCGGCACCTCCATGCCCACGCGCTTGGCCAGTTCCTCGACCGCGTCGAGGAACTCAAGCCGGTCGTAGTTCATCAGGAAGCTGATGGCGGTGCCGTGCGCCCCGCAGCCGAAGCAGTGGTAGAACTGCTTGGTCGGCGACACCGTGAACGAGGGCGAGCGCTCGTCGTGGAAGGGGCAGCGCGCCGAATACTCCCGCCCCTGCCGTTTGAGCGGCACGCGCGACCCCACCACCTCGACGATATCCGTCCGGGCGAGCAGGTCGTCGATGAAGGCGTCGGGAATGCGGGCCATGGCCGCAAGGATGCCACGCTGCAGGCCAAGCCTGTGGGAGGGACTCAAGTCCCTCCCACACGGGGCTCAGCCGGCGAGGGACTTCTTGACCAGCTGGGACACCAGGCCCATGTCGGCCTGGCCGGCCAGGCGCGGCTTGAGCACGGCCATCAGCTTGCCCATGTCGGCCGGGCCGGCGGCGCCGGTTTCGGCCTTGGCGGCGTCCACCGCGGCCTGGACCTCGGCCTCGGACATCTTGGCCGGCAGGTAGGCTTCGATGATGCCCAGTTCGTAGCGCTCGATCTTGGCCAGGTCTTCGCGGCCGGCCGCTTCGTACTGGCTGATCGAATCCTTGCGCTGCTTGACCATCTTCTCCAGCACGGCCAGCACCAGCGGGTCGGTCATTTCGATGCGCTCGTCGACTTCCTTCTGCTTGATCGCGGCGAGGATGAGCCGGACCACGGCCAGGCGGTCTTTCTCGCCCGACTTCATGGCGGCCTTCATGTCTTCGGTCAGCTGGGTCTTGAGGCTCATCGGGACTCTCCGGGGGTCAGGAAGTGAAGGCGCCGGCATGGCGCCAGAAACACAAAAAGCCGGCCACGCTCGCGCGTGCCGGCTTTCTGGCAAGCAACGCGGCTCAGTACAGGCGCTGGCGCTTGGTGACGTCGCGCGAGCTGCGGCGCAGCTGGCGCTTCACCGCGGCGGCGGCCTTGCGCTTGCGCTCCTGGGTCGGCTTCTCGTAGTACTCGCGCTTGCGGGTTTCGGCGAGGACGCCGGCCTTTTCGCAAGTGCGCTTGAAGCGACGCAGCGCAAACTCAAACGGCTCGTTTTCGCGGACTTTGACAGACGGCATGTTCGGTTCCTGGGATCTATGGAAGTCGCACGGCAACGCCGGCGAGCCGCGTATGATACGCGGGTCCCGGGGCGGCAGGCAAGCCAGACCCGGTCCCTTCCTTGAATCCGGGCCCAAAGGCCCCGAAAAACAGGCACATGCGCGTCCTTGGCATCGAAACCAGCTGTGACGAAACCGGCGTGGCGGTGTACGACACCGACCGCGGCCTGTTGGCGCACGCGCTGTTCAGCCAGATCGCCCTGCACGCCGAATATGGCGGCGTGGTGCCCGAGCTGGCCAGCCGCGACCACGTCCGCAAGCTCCTGCCCCTGGTGCGCGAGGTCCTGGCCGAGGCGGGCCTGGCCCCGGCCGATCTCGACGGCGTCGCCTACACGGCCGGCCCGGGCCTGGTCGGCGCCCTGATGGTCGGCGCCGCCGCCGGCCGCGCCCTGGCCTGGGCCCTGGACCTGCCGGCGGTGGGCGTGCACCACATGGAAGGCCACCTGCTGGCGCCGCTGCTCGAAGACCCGGGCCTGGCACCGCCCTTCGTCGCCCTGCTGGTCTCGGGGGGCCACACCCAGCTGGTCGAGGTGGCCGCGGTGGGCGATTACCGCCTGCTCGGCGAAACCCTGGACGACGCCGCCGGCGAAGCCTTCGACAAGACCGCCAAGATGATGGGCCTGCCTTACCCGGGCGGTCCCGAACTGGCCCGGCTGGCCGAATCCGGGCGCCCGGGCGTCTTCACTTTCTCCCGGCCGATGACCGACCGGCCCGGGCTCGATTTCAGTTTCTCCGGGCTCAAGACGCAAGTGTTGCTGGCCTGGCAGGGCTCGGACCAGGCCCCGCAAACCCGCGCCGACATCGCCCGCGGTTTCGAGGACGCGGTGGTCGAGACCCTGGCGATCAAGTGCCAGCGCGCGCTCGACGCCACCGGCGCCCGCACCCTGGTGGTCGCCGGCGGCGTCGGTGCCAACACCCGCCTGCGCGAACGCCTGCAGACGCTTGTGGTGGGAGGGACTTCAGTCCCGAAACGTTCCGGCGCTGGAGTCCCTCCCACAGCCCGCGTGTGTTTCCCGCGCCCGGCGTTTTGCACCGACAACGGCGCCATGATCGCCTTCGCCGGTGCCCTGCGCCTGCAGGCCGGCCAGCACGAAGCCGCCGTCGTCACCGTGACACCACGCTGGGACATGGCAAGCTTGAGCGCTGTGGGAGGGACTTCAGTCCCGACTCGGTCAAATCGGGACTGAAGTCCCTCCCACAGAAACCAATCGGGAGATCACGTGGACAAGGTTTTCATCGAAGCGCTCGAGATCGAATGTGTCATCGGCATCTATGACTGGGAGCGCAAGATCCGCCAGCCGGTGGTGCTGGACATCGAGATGGCGTTCGACAACCGCAAGCCGGCCGCCTCGGACGACATCGCCGACACGCTCGACTACAAGGCGGTCAGCAAGCGCCTGATCCAGTTCGTTTCCGAATCCAACTTCGGCCTGGTCGAGTCGCTGGCCGAGCGCTGCGCCGCCATCATCCTGGAAGAATTCGACGTCGAACACGTGCGCCTGAAGCTGGCCAAGCCCGGCGCCGTGCGCGGTTCGCGCGCGGTGGGCGTCATCATCGAGCGCCAGCGCGAAACGTGAGCACCGCCTGGCTGAGCCTGGGCAGCAACCTGGACCCGGCCGCCAACCTGGCCGGCGCCGCCCGCGCCCTGCGCGAGGCCTTCGGCGACGTGGTGTTCTCGCCGGTGTACCGCACGCCGGCGGTGGGTTTCGACGGCCCGGATTTCCTCAATGCCGCGGCCATCATCCGCACGTCGTTTTCCCCCGTTGAACTCAACGACTGGCTGCATGCGCTCGAACAGGCCTTCGGCCGCGACCGCAGTGGGCCACGCTTCTCCAACCGGCCGCTGGACATCGACATCGTCTTTTTCGACGACCTGGTGCTGGAAGGGCCCGGCAACCTGAAGCTGCCGCGCCCGGAGCTGCAGCACGCCTTCGTGCTCAAACCCCTGGCCGACATCGCCCCGCGGCACACGGTTCCGGGCGACGGACGCACGCTGGCCGAACTCTGGGCGGCGCACCCCGGAGCCTCCAGCCCGCCGCCCGTCGAAGCGCTGGATCTCGCCGCCGCGCCCTGAAGCCCGCGCCGGGCAGGGGTGACTTCCGGCCTTGCGGCATTGCAGCAAGGACGCATAATCGGGGTGTCATTCGGGAGGAGCGCACCATGTTCGACAAGATTTCCCGCAGCTGGCACCTGGTCAAGGCCAGCGCCGGTGTGCTGCGTACCGACAAGGAACTGCTGCTGTTCCCGGTGATCTCGGGCATCGCCACCCTGCTGGTGGCGCTGACCTTCCTGGTGCCGGTGCTGGGCCTGCGCATCTTCGAAGGCGGCGAGATCGGACCGGCGGGCTTCGTGGTCGGCTTCCTGTTTTATGTCTCGCAGTACTTCGTGATTTTCTTCTTCAACACGGCCCTGGTGGGCGCGGCGATGATCCGGCTCGAGGGCGGCGACCCGACCGTGGCCGACGGCCTGCGCATCGCGCGCTCGAAGATCGGCGTGATCCTCGGTTACGCGGCGATCGCCGCGACCGTCGGCATCGTGCTCAAGGCCTTGGGCGAGCGCGCCGGTTTCCTGGGCCGCATCATCCTCAACCTGGTCGGCATGGCCTGGACCTTCGCCACCTTCCTGGTGGTGCCGATCCTGGTCACCCGCGACGTCGGTCCGATCGACGCGGTCAAGGAAAGCGTCACCCTGCTCAAGCGCACCTGGGGCGAGAACGTGGTCGGCAACGTCGGCATCAACTTCGCCTTCGGCATCATCACCACCCTGGTCGTGGTGCTGGCGGTCGCGATGGTGGTGGGCGCGGCGATGCTCGGCGGTCCGGAGCTGGCGATCGTCGTCGCGGTGATCGGCGTCATCGCGGTGGCGCTGGTGGCGGTGTTCCAGGCGGCCCTGTCGGGCGTGTATTCGGCGGCGGTTTATCGCTATGCCGTCGATGGCCAGGCGCCGCAGGGTTTCAGCGGCGGCGAGCTGCAGGCCGCCTTCCGCCCGAAATAGGCCGGATTGCCCTGTGGGTAAGCCGCATTGCCCTGTGGGAGGGACTTCAGTCCCGAAAGCCCCTTCGGGACTGAAGTCCCTCCCACAAAAGCGCAATCAGAGGTTCAAGGACCGGCCGCCGTCGACCCGGATGACCTGGCCGGTGGTGTAGCGCGCGTCCTGGATCAGCCAGCGCACGGCCTCGGCCACGTCGTCGGGCTCGCCGGCGCGCTTGAGCGCGGTGCTGGCGAGCATCGCCTGCTTTTCGTTTTCGGCCTTGCCTTCCTCCGGCCACAGCACCGCGCCGGGCGCCACGGCGTTCACGCGCACCTCGGGCCCCAGCTCGCGCGCCAGCGACTGGGTCAGCATCAGCAGCGCCGCCTTGGCCATGCAGTAGATCGTATGCCCGGCCAGCGGGCGCTCGCCGTAGATGTCGCCCAGGTTGACGATGGCGCCGCCCGCCGCGCGCAGCAGCGGTGCCGCCGCCTGGGCGAGGAAAAACGGCGCGCGGGCATTGGCGGCGAACAGCGCGTCCCAGTCCGCCGGCGTCGCCTGGCCCAGCGGCGTCGGCCAGAAGCTGCTGGCGTTGTTCACCAGCGCATCGAGCCGGCCGAAGTGGTCCTGCACCGCCTGCACCATCGTCGCCGGCGCGGCGTCGTCGGCCAGTTCGGCCTGCAGCACCCGGGTGCTGCCTTTGCGCAGGGCTTCGAGCTCGGCCACCAGCGCCGCCATCTCCGCATCGGAACGGCGGTGGTGCAGGGCCAGGTCGAAGCCGGCGGCGTGCAGGCGGCGGGCGATGACGGCGCCGATGCGCTTGGCGGCGCCGGTCACCAGGACGACGGGACGGTCGGTGGGCATTCAGGGGCTCCGGGGATTTGCCGTTATCCTGCGCGTTGGCCGATGAAGATTCCAACATGAGTGCACGCATGCCGGCGCCGGACGCCGACGCCCAAGCCCACAGCGACCGCCTGCTGGCCCTGGTCAGGGACCAGTTGGCCGCGGCGGGCGGCGCGATTCCCTTCTCCCGCTACATGGAGCTGGCGCTGTATGCGCCCGGCCTGGGTTATTACAGCGCCGGTGCGCTCAAGTTCGGCGCCGCCGGCGACTTCATCACCTCGCCCGAACTCGGCCCGACCTTCGCCGAGTGCGTGGCGGCCTGCGCCGCCCAGGTGTTCGGGCAGCTCGACGGACGCGCCGATTTCCTCGAGATCGGCGGCGGCAGCGGCGCTTTCGCCGAGGCCGCGCTGCGCCGGCTGCAGGAAATCGATGCGCTGCCCGCCCACTACCTGATCCTCGAACCCAGCGCCGACCTGCGCGAGCGCCAGCTCGAGCGCCTGCGCGCAGCCCTGCCCGATGCGGTCTTCAACCGGGTGCGCTGGCTCGACGGGCCGCCTGAAAAACCCTGGCAAGGGTTCCTGTTCGCCAACGAGGTCATCGACGCGCTGCCGACACCGCGTTTTTCCATGCGCGGCGGCGAGGTCTACGAGGAATACGTGGCGCTGGACGCCCAGGGCCGCCTCGCCCGCGTCGACCAGCCCGCCGACGCCCTGCTGCACGCCGCGGTGCGCCACGTCGAACGCGACATCGAGGCGCCATTCGCCGACGGCTACCGTTCGGAGCTGCTGCCGCAGCTGCCGTACTGGATCCAGGCGGTCGGCGGCCTGCTGCGCGACGGCGCCATGCTGTTCATCGACTACGGCTACCCGCGCCGCGAGTACTACCTGCCCGAGCGCAGCGACGGCACCCTGGTCTGCCATCGCCAGCACCACGCCCACGGCGATCCCTTCGACCTGCCGGGGCTGACCGACATCACCGCCTTCGTTGATTTCACCGCGCTGGCCGAGGCCGGCGTCGGCGCCGGCTTCGATCTCGCGGGGTACTGCGCGCAGTCGAGCTTCCTGCTCAACTGCGGCCTGCCCGAGCGGCTGGCGGCGGTCGAGGCGATCGAGGACCCGGTGGCGCGGCTGGCGCGCACCAGCGAGATCAAGCGGCTGACCCTGCCCGGCGAAATGGGCGAACGCTTCCAGGCGATGGCGTTCCAGCGTGGTGTCGAGATCCGGCCGCTGTTCGCGCGGGGCGACCTGGGCCGGCGCCTGTAGGCATGCGGGCTTTCGTGCATCCCCGGCTTTGGCTGGGCCTGTGGCTGGCCGGCTGGGTGCTGTGCATCGTGCTGTCGCTGGTGCCGCCGCCCGACCTGCCCGGGCCCGCCGGCTCGGACAAGATCGGCCACTTCCTGGCCTATTTCACTTTGACGGCCTGGGCGGTATGGCTGTTCCGAACGCGCCGGGCGCACCTGCTGGCGGCGCTGGCGCTGGTGTTCCTGGGCATCGCGATGGAAATCGCCCAGGCCAGCCTGACCACCTTGCGCCTGGGTGACGTGCGCGACGCCGTCGCCAACACGCTGGGTGTCGCGGTGGGACTGTCGCTGACCTTCACGCCGCTGCGCTTCGCGCTCGAGCGGGTGGAAAAGATTCTTTGTGGGAGGGACTTCAGTCCCGAAAAGCTTCGGGACTGAAGTCCCTCCCACAGGGGCGCTCCTACAGAAGTTCGGCCTTGGCGCTGCGGATCGCTTCGATGCGCGCCTTGCGCAGCCAGTCGCCGACCGCCGGGCCCGACAGGCCCTGGGCCACCGCATGGCCCGCCGACACCGCGGCCGCGGCTTCATGCAGCTTGGGCAGCAGGCGCGCGGACGGGTAATCGGCCTCCTCGCGGCCCAGCCGGCCGCGGGAATCGGCTTCGCACACCAGCGCCAGCTGGCGCACCCGCTCGGGCTTGCGGAACGCATCGCAGCGCGACAGCAGTTCGTGCACGGTTTCGGGGCGCAGCTCGGCCAGGCGATGCACGTTCAGGTGTTCGCGGCAGCAGATCTCGGCCACGGCAGCATATTCGGACGGCAGCTTGTAGCGCGCGCAAACCGCCCGCAGCGGTCGCACGCCGGAATGTTCGTGGCCGACGTGGCGCGGCAGCTTGTCGGCCGGGGTCAGCGCCTTGCCCAGGTCGTGGGTGAGGGCGCAAAAGCCCACGAGCGCGTCGCCGGGGGCCAGGCGCGCCGCCATGTCCAGCACCATCTGCACGTGGATGCCGGTATCGACTTCCGGGTGGTATTCGGGCCGCTGCGGCACGCCGTAGAGCGCATCCACCTCCGGCAGCAGCCTGGCCAGCGCGCCGCACTCGCGCAGCAGCGCGATCGCCGCCGACGGCCGCGGCATTTCCAGCGCGCGCTTGAGTTCCTGCCACACTCGCTCGGGCACCAGGTGGTCGACTTCCCCGGCGGCCACCATGTCGCGCATCAGCGCCAGCGTCTCCGGCGCCACCGTGAAGCCCAGCGGCGCGAACCGCGCCAGGAAACGCGCCGCGCGCAGGATGCGCACCGGGTCTTCGGCGAAAGCCGGCGACACATGCCGAAGCACCCGCGCCTGGACATCGGCCACGCCGCCGAAGGGATCGGTCAGGCTGCCGTCTTCGTCCTCGGCGATGGCGTTGATGGTGAAATCGCGCCGCGCCAGGTCCTGGTCGAGCGTGACGTCCGGCGCGGCGTGGAAGACGAAGCCGTGGTAACCGGGCGCGGTCTTGCGCTCGGTGCGCGCCAGCGCGTGTTCTTCCTTGGTCTGCGGATGCAGGAAGACGGGGAAATCCTTGCCCACCGGCAGGTAGCCGGCGCGGATCATTGCTTCGGGCGTGCTGCCCACCACCACCCAGTCGCGGTCGCCGACGGGCTGGCCGAGCAGCCGGTCACGAACGGCGCCACCGACCAGGAAGCGTTGCATCGGCTCAGCGTGCCGCGCGGAAGCGCTGGTAGCGGGCCTGGCGTTCGTCCACGTGGCCCAGGATGGCCGGCAGCTTGTCGGCGACCCGGGTGGCCGGGATGCCCAGGCGGTGCAGGCCGTCGATGCCGCCGACCGAGTCGGTCATCAACGAGCGGAAGTTGTCGGACGAGAACGGCTTGCCCGGCACGAAATCGCAGGCCAGGGCCTGCATCCGGCCCAGGGCGTCGGGCAGCGGCAGCACCAGCCGCCGCAGGCCCAGCTGGCGGGCGGTCATGCGCACGATCTGCGCCAGCGTGAACACGTCCGGCCCGTAGAGTTCGTAGACCTCGCCGCGGCTGCCGCGAAGGTGCAGGCAGCGACGCATCGCCTCGACCACGTCGCCCACGTACACCGGCGCGAACTTCGCCTTGGCGCGGGCCAGCGGGATGACCGGCGCGATGCGCAGCAGGCCGGCGAAGCGGCAGAACAGGCCGTCGCCGTCGCCGAACACCACCGAGGGTTCGAAGAGGGTCCAGTCCAGGCCCGAGGCTTTCACCGCCGCTTCGGCTTCGCCGCGCGATTTCAGGTAATGGCTGCGGCCACGGCCGGCGTTGAGCGAGCTCATCTGCAGCAGGCGGCGCACGCCGGCCAGCTGCATCGCGGCGATGACCAGCTTGGTCAGCTCCACGTGCGCACGGCGGAAGCCCCGGCCGTTGTCACCCTTCTCGTTGAGGATGCCGACCAGGTTGATCACCGCGTCGTTGCCGGTGAAACAGGCGCGCAGCACGTCCGGGTCGTACACGTCCACTTCGCGCAGCGTCACGCCCGGCGGCAGCAGGCGGTCGTGGTGCGGGCCCAGGTTGCGGCTGAGCAGCGTCACGGCGTGGCCGTCGGCAGCGAGGCGGGAGACCAGGTGGCGGCCGATGAAACCGGAACCACCCAGGACGACGATTTTTAGCGGGGTCATGGCGAAGTGTCTGGACCTGGCGAAAGGGGGCAGGTGAACGAGCGGCGGGCGGCAGGTGCGACGGTGCGGCCGAGCATGCGCTCGGACACGGGCACCGCGGTGCCGTCGAGCCGCCAGTCATAGATGACGCTGAAGGCGAGTACGCGGGCGATGTACTCGCGGGTTTCCTTGTAGGTGACGGTTTCGATCCACAGGTCGGGATCGAAGCCGGGACGGTCCCGGTTCCACCGCTGTACCGGCGCCGGACCGGCATTGTAGGCGGCGATGGCCTGGTAGGCGATGCCCGCGTGCTCGTCGAGTTCGTGGCGCAGATGGGCGATGCCCAGGATCATGTTCGTTTCGGGGTTGTAGAGGCTGGCCGCGCCGGTCCAGGCGAGCCCCAGTCGGCGGGCCGTGCGCTCGGCGGTGGAGGGCAGCAGCTGCATCAGGCCCATGGCGTTGGCATGCGAGCGCGCACGCGGCATGAAGGCGCTTTCGGCGCGGGTCTGCGCGGCCACCCAGGCCGGGTCGACGCCGTGCCGGCGGGCTTCGCGGCGCAGCACGTTTTCGTGATGCAGCGGGAACCGCAGCGAGTAGTAACGCAGGTCCTCGGGCGCGTCGCCGATGGTGAACACGGCGCGGTCGTACCAGTTCGCGTCGCGCGCGAATTCGATGGCGACCTTGCGTTCGTCGTCGTCGAGCTCGCGCAGCAGCGCCGCCCATTCGCGGATCGCCGGCAGGCGGCGGTCGATGGTGTGCAGCTCCAGCGCGCGCACCAGCCCGGGATGGTTGGCGACGCGCCGGCGCAGCGCCGCGTCGTCCGACGGTTCCAGCGGGCACAGGGCATAGGCCTGGCCCAGGCGGTCGGCGGCCAGGAAGCCGTGGAAGGTCGCGGTGGCCGCGGCCTTGGCGTACAGGGCGCGGGCGGCCTCCTTCTGGCCCGTGCGTTCGCGCACGCGCGCTTCGAAGTATTGCCAGCGCGGGTCGTTGCGCTGGGCGGCGGGCATGCGCGAGAGCGCGTCCAGGGCGCCGGCATCGTCGCGACGATTCAGCGCTTCGCGCACCCGCCACTCGTGCAGGCGTTCGTCGTAGGCGCTGGCGGGCACCGCCGCCAGGCGTTCGCGGGCGCCGGGCAGGTAGGACGCCACGGTCCACAGCGCGACCTGGTAGAGCACCTTGCCGCGCTGGGTTTCCCCCAGGTCCAGGGCCTTGTCCAGGGTCGCCAGCTGGACTTCGGCGGCATCGGGCGAAGTGCGCGCCAGCCGGGCCAGGCCTTCGGCGGCGACGGCGCGACTGCGCGCATCCTTGGGCCACTGCGCGGCGCGTGCATGCGGGGTTTCGATGAAGTCGGCGTAGTCCTTGGCGCGGGCGGCTTCGGCCGCCGGCAGGTCACGCGCCAGGAAGCGCGCCAGGCCGGTCTGGCCGGCCAGCAGCGCCAACTCGATGCGCTGCCAGCGCAGGTCCTTGTCGATCTGGCCCAGGGCCAGCAGCGAGCTGAACGGGGTGTCGCAGGCGGAGGGCAGCGACTCGGCGGTCAGCCACAGGGCCTTGCCATCGGCGATCCAGGCCGCGTCGGTGGCGCCCGTGGCCAGGCGTGCGGCCAGGTGGGCGCAGCGCAGGTCCAGTGAGTCCGAAGGCTGGTAGTCGGCCAGGAAGTCGCTCCAGCGCTTGTTCGCCGCCAGGTGGTGCAGCCAGGTGGTGCGCAGCCAGTCGCCGGCGGCCAGGCCCTCGTGGCGCGCCAGTGCAGCGCGCACTTCGCGGGTCGGCGTGGTGGCCAGCTTGCGGCGCAGCTGGGTGACTTCGACCCAGGGCAGCAGGGGATGGTCCTCGACCCGCGCCAGGTCGGTTAGGCTCAGTTGCCCTTGATCCGCCAGCCGGAACGCTTCCAGGATGGCCGACCGCTGGTCGGTAAGGTCCGGCGGGCGCACCTGCGCCGTTGCGTTCACGGCGAGCAGGCCCGCCACCAGGAAAGTAAGAATTCGCCTCGACATGCCGCAGAGTCTAGCCCATGCCCCTTGAGTCCCCCGAGTCGCCCACCGACCCGTCCCGGCGCCTGTCCCCATGATGTCCGCCTGTGCCGTTTACCTCGCCCTCGGGGCGCTGGCGGGCCTGCTGGCGGGCCTGTTGGGTATCGGCGGTGGCCTGGTGCTGGTGGCGGCCCTGGTCTGGCTGCTGCCCGGCCAGGGCGTGCCGGCCGAGCACGCGGTGCACGCGGCCCTGGCCACGGCCCTGGCCAGCATCGTGCTGACCGGCCTGTCCTCGGCGCGCGCCCATCACCGGCGCGGCAGCGTGCTGTGGCCGACCGTGGCCTGGCTGGTGCCGGGCCTGCTGCTGGGGGGGTGGCTCGGCAGCGGCCTGGCGGTCCGGCTGGACGGGGATTGGCTGCGATGGCTCATCGCCGGCTACTGCGGCCTGGCGGCCGCGCAAATGGCCCTGGACTGGCCACGGGCCCGGGGCGAGCGCGCCGATGCGCCGCGTGGCCCCGGGTATTCGCTGGCTGGCGGCGGCATCGGCGCGATGTCGGCGCTGGTGGGCATCGGCGGCGGTTCGATGACCGTGCCGCTGCTGGTCTGGCGGGGCGTCCGGCCCGTGCGGGCGGTGGGCACGTCCAGCGCCTGTGGTGTCGCCATCGCCCTGGCCGCGGCCGCGGGCTACGGCCTGCAGTCGGCGCCCGCGGGCCTGCCGCCGGGCAGTTGGGGCTTCGTTTTCCTGCCGGCGGCCGCCGGCATCGCGCTGGCCTCGGTGCTGGCGGCTCCCCTGGGCACGCGCCTGGCCCACCGGCTCAGCGGGCCGGCCCTTCGCCGGGTGTTCGCCGCCTTCCTGGCCCTGGTCGGCATCAGTGTTTTTTTCGCTCCCTGAATAGAACTGCCGAAAACGTCCATAGGCGCTAACCGGGTAAGGAAAAGTGATTCTTGTCACGTTTTGACGCTTTCTTTACAAGAGGGGTGGGCCGCGCATTGGGGGCAAGGCGCGGGTGAATCCAACCTTGGGGAATCTTCATGAAGACCATCCGTAACTCCCGCCTGAGCCTGGCGGTCCGCGGCGCGTTGCTGTTCGCGCTGATGCCCGCCGTGGCCCTTGCACAGGACGACAGCGCTGAAGACGACGTCAAGACGCTCGACCGCATCGAGGTCACCGGCACGCGCATCAAGACCTCGGAAGCCGAGGGCCTGGTGCCCGTGCAGCGAATCACCCGCGAAGACATCGACCGCACCGGCCTGACGTCGATCGCCGACATCGTCCAGTCGCTCACCGGTTCGGGCTCGGCGCTCAACACCAAGTTCAACTCCAGCGGCAACTTCGGCTTCCCGCCGGACGGCAGCGGCGTCGGCGCGGGTTCCGCGCAGGCCGACCTGCGCCACCTGGGATCCAAGCGCGTGCTGGTGCTGGTGGACGGCGTGCGCTGGGTCAACGAGGCCTCGGCGTCCGGCGTCGGCGCCGCGACCGACCTCAACACCATCCCGCTGGCCATCGTCGACCGCATCGAAGTGCTCGAAGACGGCGCGTCCTCGCTGTACGGCTCGGATGCCATCGCCGGCGTGATCAACATCATCACCCGCAAGAATTTCGACGGCCTTTCGATCAACGCCCAGGTCGGCCAGTACGGCGAAGGCGACGGCACCACCAAGTCACTGGACCTGGCCTGGGGCTGGAACACCGACCGCGCCAACGTTTTCCTGGGCCTGAGCTACACCGACCAGGACGTCATCTATTCGCGCGACCGTGCCCAGTCGAGCTTCCCGGTGCCCGGCACCGGCGTCGCCTTCGGCAGCTCGGGCACCCCGACCGGCCGCTTCATCTTCGTCGACCCCAATACCGGCGAAGTGTTCGACATCACCCCGAACAACGGCGCCAGCGACCCGACCTTCGATCCGTCGCAGACCGGCTGTACCCGCACCGACGACTACCACTGCTTCGGTACCGCGGACCGCTTCAACTTCTCGCAGTACAACCTCCTGCTGACCCCGTCCGAGCGCATGGGCGCCTTCGGCCAGGTGCGCTTCAACTTCACCGACGCGGTCAGCGGTTACGCCAAGGTGCTGCTCAACCGCCGCGAATCGACCAACCAGGCGGCGCCCGAGCCGTGGTTCCTGGGCCCCGAGGCCGGCACCGGCAATCCGCAGGCCGACGGCATCTTCATTTCGGCGCTCAATCCGTTCAACCCGTTCGGATTCGACCTCGATGGCCGTTTCACCACGCCCGAGGCCGACCGCAACCTCATCCTGATCGGTCGCCGCCCGATCGAAGGTGGCGCGCGCGTGTTCGAACAGGACGTCGACACCTGGTACGTGGGTGCCGGCCTGGAAGGCGTGATCGACGCCAACCGCACGCTGTACTGGGACGTCAACATCGCCTTCAGCGAGAACGAAGCCGAGCAGACCAACTACGGCAGCTACAACATCCGCAACATGGCCCTGGCCCTGGGCGATCCGGCGGCCTGCGCGGCCGTGGCCGGCTGCACGCCGCTCAACATCTTCGGCGGCCCGGGTACCATCACCCCGGCAATGCTGGCCTGGATCCAGCCGGTCGTGCGCGACCGCAGCCAGAACGACCTGGCGCTGTTCACGGCCAACCTCTCCGGCAGCTTGTTCGACCTGCCGGCCGGTTCGGTGGACTTCGCCGCCGGCCTCGAACACCGTCGCCTGGAAGGCTGGTACCAGCCCGACCCGCTGACCGTCGCCGGCGATTACAACGGCGTGCCGTCCTTGCCCACCTCCGGTGACTACGACGTCAGCGAGGTGTTCTTCGAGGTCAACTTCCCGCTGTTCGAGAACACCGACATCGGCCAGAAGCTCGACTTCACCGTCGCCGGCCGCTACTCGGATTATTCGACCGGCATTTCGCAGTTCACGCCCAAGTACGGCCTGCGCTTCCAGCTGGTCGAGGAACTGGTGCTGCGCGCCAGCTACGGCGAAGGCTTCCGGGCGCCGTCGATCGGCGAGCTGTTCGGTTCCGCCAGCCGCTTCGACGCCCAGCTCGACGACCCCTGCACGACGCCGCTGCTCGACCCGTCCCTGGCCGGCAACTGCGCGGCGCTGGGCGTTCCCAACAACTACCAGCAGCCGAACCCGCAGATCTCGGTGACCACCGGCGGCAACGACCAGCTTGATCCGGAGTCCTCGGACAGCTTCGCGGCCGGCTTCATCTGGAGCCCGTCCTTCCTGGAGGATTCGGAGTTCGCCGAGCGCGTGGACTTCGAAGTCACCTACTACCGCCACGAAATCGAAGGCGCGATCCAGGCCATCGACGCGCAGACCCAGCTCGACCTGTGCGTGCAGACGCTGTCCCCGCTGTACTGCAGCGGCATCTCCCGCGCTTCCACCGGCGGCATCAACGGTTTCAACAACCGCCTGACCAACCTGGGCACCATCGAAACCGACGGCTGGGACATCGACCTGTTCTGGGTGTTCCCGGTGACGGACATCGGCCAGTTCTCCGCCGCGTGGCGCAATACGCTGGTGGGTGACTACCAGGCCGTGGGCGCAGCGGGCCAGGTGCAGCCGCAGGGCCCGGGCATCGAAGTGACCGACAGCGCGATCCCGGAGTGGACCTCGAACTTCTCGCTGAGCTGGGCCCTGGCCGGCTGGAATGCGGCCTGGACCGTGCGCCACATCAGCGAACTGCGCGAGAACTGCGGCCGGGCGGTTTCGTTCCCGGTCTGCTCGAACCCGGCGACCAGCACGAACGTGCTGGCGGCGACCACGTACAACGACCTGCAGCTGGGCTACCGCTTCGGCAATGGCGAGGGCCTGGGCCTGACCTTCGGCGTCAACAACGTGTTCGACGAAGATCCGCCGATCTGCCTGTCGTGCTCGCTCAACGGCTACGACGCGTCCACCTACGACATCCCGGGTGGCCGCTTCTTCTACGTGCGCGCCGACATCACCTTCTGATCCACCGATCCACGCAACACCCAAGGGCCGGCGCCAACGCGCCGGCCCTTTTTTTTTGCCCGCCACCCCCTGTAGGAGCGCCTTCAGGCGCGAAGCTTCCCACCCCGACCAGCTCACGGCCGGACGCTGCAGGCATCCTGCCTTCCGCTTCGTCGAGGACATAGCGTGCACGACGACGCTCCCACTTCATCACGGGCCGCAAGTTGCAGGCCCGACGCTCTGCGTCGAACAGCTTTGGCTTCGCCAATCGTCGGCCGCAGCATTGCTTTCCTGCCGATTTCCGGCCGGCTTTCCTGGCGGCCACTGCGTATTGTTGAGGAGGTAGCGTGCAGTCGCCCTGGCCGACCTTCGGAGACAAGGACGTCGACGAAGAGCCTACATGGAGGTGCTTGCGGTCGCGGCCAGGGCGACTGCACGCTGCCTCCACCCGCGAAGGCACCACGACCCCAAGCCTTGCTTGCCCGAAGGGCAAGTCCAAGATTGCTTTCGAAGGGGTAGCTACTACACTAAGGTCCGCTCCCGGGACCCGGACCCCGACCATGATTCTCACGCTTCCCGAAGTGATCAGCCCCGACGAACTCGCGCACATCAAGCGCCTCGTCTCCGGCGTCGAATTCACCGAAGGCAAGGCCACCGCCGGCGCGCTGCTGCAGAAAGCCAAGAACAACCAGCAGATCCCCTGGAACCACCCGGTCATGAAGGAAGTGACCGGCCTGGTCATGCAGGCCCTGGGGCGCTGCGATGCCTTCATGAGCGTCGCCCAGCCCCGGCGCCTCGCCGCCATGCTCGTCAGCCGCTACCGCCCGGGCATGGCCTACGGCATGCATGTCGATGCGCCGATCATGGCCGAGCCCAACCACGTCCGCAGCGACGTATCGTTCACGCTCTTCCTCAACGAGCCCGACACCTACCAGGGCGGCGAGCTCGCGTTCGACACCGGCAGCGGCGAAACCGCCTTCAAGCTGCCCGCCCGTTCGGCCATCTGTTATTCCACCGGCCAACTGCACCGCGTGCGGCCGGTCGAAGAGGGCGAGCGCCTGGCGGTCGTCGGCTGGGTCCAGAGCCTGGTGCGCGAACCCGCCGTGCGCGAATTGCTGCACGACCTGTCCGAAGCGCGGGAGATGCTGGTCGGCCAGGAAGGCGCGTCGCGCGCGCTCGAGCTGATCAACAAGTCCTACTTCAACCTGCTACGTCGCCACGCCGAACCCTAGGCGATCACCGGCGTCCGGCGTGCCCGGACCGGGGCATCACTTCGGGCGCAGTTCGACGCCCACGGCCAGGTGGTCGGAGCCGGCGGCGGGCACGGCCTTGTAGTCGAGCACGTCGAAGCCGCCCACCAGCACGTGGTCGAGGCAGCGTTGCGGCCCCCAGCTGGGGAAGGTGCAGACCCGTTCGGCCGGCGGCTCCAGCGAAGTTGTCCGGTACAGCGCCCGCATTTCCGGCGCATCGAAATCGCAGTTGAAGTCGCCCATCAGCACCAGGCGCGGGGCTTCCGACAGCAACTCGGCCAGGAAGCCCAGCTGCAGCTGCCGGGACTTCACGCCCAGCGACAAATGGGTGATCGCCAGCTGCCAGGCCTTCTTGCCCTTGCCGAAGTTGGCCACCAGCACGCCGCGGCCGGCGATGCGGCCGGGCAGGGCGTAGTCGAGCAGCTCGGTGGGCTCCACCCGGCTCAGCAGGGCGTTGCCGCTGCCGGCGATGCGCGAGATGCGGCGGTTGGGCTGGTGGCTCCAGAACGGAAAGTGGGCCCGTTCGGCCAGGTAGTCGGCCTGGTTGGTGAAGCCCGAGCGCAGGCTGCCGGGGTCGGATTCCTGCAGGCCCACCAGGTCGTAGTTGCTGGCCAGCTCGGCCAGGGCATCGAGGTTGATGCGCTTGCCGTTGGGCAGCACGTGCGACCAGCTGCGGGTGACGTAGTCGCGGTAGGCGCGCGTGCTCGATCCGGCCTGGATGTTGGCGCTGAGCAGGCGCAGGCGGTCGTTTTCGGCTTCTTTGGGAACGGCAGACATGATTGCCATGGTGTCCCTCCGCGCGCGCAGCGGCAAGGCGAAAAAGGAAAAGGGCCGCAAGCGCGACCCTTTTCGTTCAGCTTTCGCTGGGCTGCCGTTTAGGGCGTGCTGCCGGCGCGTTCGTGCGCGACCAGCCAATCCACGGTGTCGAGCAGGCCCTGCATGCCGCGGTCGCCGGTGGCCATCGCGCGGTACTTGCCGTTGACGATGATCATCGGGGTCGCGTCCACGCCGCCGCGCAGCGCGAACTGCTTGGCGCGGTTGAGCTTGGCGGTCACCGCGAAGCTCTGCATGGTCGACAGGAAGGCGTCGCGGTCGGCGCCGCGGGCACCGTACCAGTCGGCGATTTCTTCCGGCGAGGCGGTGGTGAAGGAGCGCTCGATCAGGGTCGCCTTGAACAGGTCGTCGTGGGTCGTGTCCACCAGGTTCATCGCCTCGGCCGCGTAGTAGGCGCGGGCGAAGTTGTCGCTGACGCCGCCGAAGACGCCCGGCACGTACTCGAAGCGCACGTCCGCCGGCAGCTTGGCCTTCCAGGTGTTGAGCAGCGGCTGCAGGTTGGCGCAGTGGATGCACATGTACGAGAACACCTCGGCCACCTCGATGCCGCCCTTGCCGATGGTCGGCTGCGGCTCGGCCAGCGGTTCGTAGTCCGTGCCCAGGCGCGGGGCCTTGGCCGGATCCACGACCGGCGGCGCCGGGCGCGGGGCTTCGGCAGCGGCGGTTTCGGTCGTGGCGGCCTCTTCGGCAGCGGCCGGCGTTTCGCCGGTGGCCTCGGCGGCGTCCGCGTCGGCAGCCGCCGGCGCTTCGTCGGCCGGGGCCTCGGCG
>NZ_AVCJ01000013.1 GCF_000743535.1 Arenimonas donghaensis DSM 18148 = HO3-R19 | reverse complement strand
CCACGGCGCCCGCCCTGGCGGCGGCGGCAAGCCCGCCGGCGGCAAGCCCGGATCGAGCCCCTACGGCGGCCCGAAGAAGCCCGGCGGCCCGCGACGTCCCGGCGGCGGTGGCGGTGGCCAGCGCCCGGGCGGTGGCCAGCGCGGCTTCAAGCCCAAGCGCCCCGAAGGCCTGCCCTCGGACGACTGAGCCATGACCGACGTCGAAGCGCGCTGCCTGGACCGTGAATGGTTCTATCCGTTCCGCCTGGTGTCCGGGCGCACGGTAGCGACCTATCCACCCCCGGAAGTGGCGCCGGTGCACACGACCCGCCTGGCGATGCTGGGCGCGGCCGTGCAGGCGCACTTCGGCGATCGCCCGCGTGCGGACCTGTCGGCGATCGACCTGGCCTGCCACGAAGGCTGGTTCGCGCACCAGCTGCAGGACCTGGGTTTTGGCAGCGTGCGCGGCTTCGATGCCCGCGCCGACCACGTCGAAAACGCCCGCCTGGCGGCCGCCGGATGCGGTCGCGAGCTGCGCTTCGACCAGGCCGACGTGCACGCGCTGGACGCGGCCAGCGCCGGCCGCGCCGACCTGGTGCTTTGCCTGGGCCTGATCTACCACCTGGAAAACCCGGTCGGTGCGCTCCGCACGGCGCATGCGCTGACCGCCGAAAACGGCCTGTGCCTGGTGGAAACCCAGGTCGCCCCGAACCTTTCCGGGCCGCTCGATTACGGCCACCACACCTTCGTCAAACCGATGGTGGGCAACTTCGCCATCGTCGACGAGACCGACGAAACCCATGGCCCCGAAACCTCCACCACCGGCATCTGCCTGGTGCCCAGCCTCGAGGCGCTGCTTTGGGTGCTGCGCAAGGTCGGATTCCGCGAAGCCCGGGTGCTCGACGTACCCGCCGACGGCTACGAACAGCTGCGCTTCGGCAAACGCGTGATGGTGGCCGCGCGCCGCTGATTCAGTCGATCAGTTGGAACCGGTCGGCGTCGAGCTGGGCCGGGAATCGTTCGCGATGTTCAGCCAGGCGCGCCGCGGACAGCACGGCGGTCGCGACCTGCGGCTGGTCGCCCAGCTCCAGCAGCGGCATGCCCAGGAAGTCGTGCACGGCGCTGTCGCCGGCGTAGGCGATGCCGTTGCCGTCGCTGCCGACGCGATTGACCGCAGCGACACAAGCCAGGTTCTCGATCGCCCGTGCCATCAGCAGCGTGCGCCAGGCGTGACGACGCGGCGCCGGCCAGTTGGCGACGAACAGCAGCAGGTCGTAATCGAAACGTCCCGGCGCCTCGGCGTCGAAACGGTTGCGGATGAACACCGGGAAACGCAGGTCGTAGCAGACCAGCGGACGCACCCGCCAGCCCTTCAGCTCGACGGTGACCGGCCGGCGGCCGGCGGCGTAACGCTCGTGTTCGCGCGCCATGCGGAACAGGTGGCGCTTGTCGTAGTGCTGCAGCTGCCCGTCGGGCGTCGCCCACAGCATGCGGTTGTAGACCCCCTCGCCCTCGCGGATCTGCACGCTGCCGGTGACCACCGCGTCGAGGCTGCGTGCCTGTTCGCGCAGCCAGGCGACGGTGGGCCCGTCCATGGTTTCGGCGTCGGCCAGGGCTTCGTTGCTGAACCCCGACGTGAAGGTTTCAGGCAGCAGCACCAGGTCGGTCTGGCCGGCCAGCGGAGCGATGAGCTCGGCGTAGTAGCTTCGATTGCCCGCCGGATCGTGCCAGCGGGTGTCACCCTGGACCAGGGATATCCGGAGGTCGTCCATGCTCAGATCGCCGAAAGCCGTTCAATGGCGGCGTCGAGCGTGGCCGGCTCCTTGGCGAAACAAAGACGCGCCAGGCGCTGGCCTTCCGGCGGCCTGGCGTAGAACGGCGACAGCGGGATCGCCGCCACGCCCTTCTCCACCGTCAGCCAGCGGCAAAATTCCGCATCCGGCAAGTCGCTGACCTTCGAATAATCGACCAGCTGGAAATAGCCGCCCGGGACCGGCAGCGGCTCGAGCCGGGTTTCCAGCAGCTGTTCGCGGAAGCGGTCGCGCTTGGACTGGTAGAACGCGCCCAGCTCTTCGTAATGCGACGGCTCGTTCTCGATCATGTCGGCGAAGGCGAACTGGGCGGGGGCAAAGGTGCAGAAGGTGTTGTATTGATGCACCTTGCGGAACTCGGCCGTCAGCGCCGGCGGCGCCACCGCGTAGCCGACCTTCCAGCCGGTGCAGTGGTAGGTCTTGCCAAAGCTCGAAACCACGAAGGCGCGCTCGGCCAGCTCGGGATGGCGAAGCACGCTTTCGTGGCGCGCCCCGTCGAAAACGATGTGTTCGTAGACCTCGTCGGAAAGCAGGACGATGGACGTGTCGCGCAGGATGTCGGCCAGGGCCTGCATGTCCGAAGCGCCGAACATCGCGCCCGACGGATTGTGCGGGCTGTTGACCATCAGCATGCGCGTGCGCGGCGTGATCGCCTCGCGTACCCGCTGCCAATCCACGCTGAAGTCCTGCGGATCAAGCGGCACATGCACCGCGACCGCGCCGGCCAGGTCGATGGCCGGCTCGTAGCAGTCGTAGCACGGGTCGAGCACGATCACCTCTTCGCCCGGCCGCACCACGGCCAGCACGGCATCGAAGATCGCCTCGCTGGCGCCGCTGGTGACCGTGACCTCGCTGTCGGCGTCCACCTTGCGGCCGTAGCAGCGCTGCGTCTTGGCGGCGATGGCCTGGCGCAGCGCCGGGATGCCGTGCATCGGCGCGTATTGGTTCCGGCCCTCGGCCATGGCCCGGGCCAGGGCGTCCACCAGGCGCTGCGGCACCGCGAAGTCCGGGAAGCCCTGGCCCAGGTTCACCGCCTTGTGCTCCAGCGCCAGCTGGGACATGACGGTGAAGATGGTGGTGCCTACCTTGGGTAGCTTGGTCTCCAGGCGCATCAGGGCTTCCCGGTCACGGGCAGCCCTGCGTACCGCCCAGCGGCACCACGGTGTCATTGACGTTCCAGGTGCCTGACACGCTGTTGCCGAAGGTCGCGTTCACCGTGATGCCGGTCAGGGCATTGGCGGTGAACTGGCGGCCCAGCGTACCCACCGGCGAACGCACCGGCGCGGCATGGGCGCCCAGCGGCGGGAAGCCCAGCAGCTGGTCGAGCTGGATCGTGCCGGCACCGGCATTGAAGGCGCCGCCCCGTTCGGCCGCCAGGAAGCGGGGCACGCCCAGGTCGTCGTAGATGAAGGCCGCGAAGAACTCGTAGTTCGGGTGCAGCTGCACGCTGTAGCCGCTGCCCGCCCGCGCCGGGTCGAACCAGTTGCCGCTGGCGTCCACCGGCAGGCCACCGATCGTCGGGCAGCCCACCAGGAAGGCGTCCATCGATTCGACGCCGGTGAACCCGTCGAGGTTGTAGGCGAAGCTGAACTTGCTGTCGGTCGTGGCGCTCATCACCGCTTCGCCGACTTCGACCAGGTGGTTGGCGTTGCCGTTCCAGGCCGCGCGGAAGATCGGCGTGGTCCAGGTCCCGTCATTGCCCGGCTGCGGCGCCTGCATGTAGTACCAGGTGGGCGTGCCGTCCTGGAAGTAGGTGTACCAGAGCACCGCCTGCTCGGCGCCGGCCGGGTACATGAAGATGCCGTGGCCGCCGCGGCCCGGGGCGTAGTAGGAGCCGCCCTTGACCTTGAGCGCCGCGCCGCTGGTGTTGATGCTGGCGGTCACGTCCACCAGGGTCGAATCACCGCCGGTGTTGACCGGGGTGACGTACCAGCGACCCGGCTGCAGGTTGCCGCCGCTGACCGTGATGGTCTGGTTGGCACCGGCGCCGGTGGAGGACAGCACGCCGGGGGCGCCACGCGCCGGGGCCGGCTGGATGACCGGACCGGTCGGGTTGGGCACGTGCGCCGCGTACAGCGACACCGACCCGCTGCCCTGGGTCTGGAAGGTCACCGAAGTGGCATTGGCCGGCACGTCGAAGACGAGGGTTTCATGCGCCACGCCCGCCGCCAGCGTCACCGCACGCGGCTGGCCGTCGGACAGGGCGTAAGGCGACGGCGCCGTGCCGTTGCGCTGGATGCGCACCGGAATCTCCAGGATGGTGTCGCCCGGCTGGCTCTGGATCGCCAGGTAGCCGTGGCGTTCCTGGCCATTGCCCATGGTCGGGTCGTCGTAGCCCAGGCGCACGGTGAAGCCGTCGTTGGTGCCGGTGTTGCCCGGGCCCGTGGCCACCAGCTCTTCGCCGGCACCGGCCGACTTGGGCACCACGGCGCGGCTGATGCGCACGTTGTTGCCCGAACCGGACCAGTTCTGGACCATCACCCAGAACTGCTGGGCGGCGCCAGCGCCGAACACTTCGAAGGAGCAGGTTTCGTCGGAATCGGCCGACTGCGAGGCGCACAGCAGTTCGTTCTCGTCCGGCAGGCCGTTGGCGTTGTTGTCGCGACCGACATAGAGATCGATGTCCGGCTGCGGCGCGGTGGTGGACACCCGGACCTGGAACACCTGGCCCGAACCGGCCGGCACGGAGAAGGTCTCGCTGAAGTTCTGCGCGACGTTGTCGAATGCGTCGTCGTTGGTCGGATCAACCGGGATGTTGCGGACCTGCACGTTGGCCGCGACCAGGTCGGTCGCGACGAAGCGGGCGTTGGGCAGGGGCAGCAGCGAGTGCAGGTCGACGTCGGCGAAGCCGCGTTCGTGGGCCGCGTTGATCACGATCTCGGCAGGTGCGCCCGACTCGTCCGACAGCGGCGAGAAATAGACCGCGACCGGCAGGCGCAGGTTGGGGCGTCCGTTGCCACTGGTATTGGTCAGGAGCACCTCGCCATAGACCCATTCGCCCACCAGCGAACTGTCCTGGACGGTGATGTTGAAGTTGATGGCGGTGCCGGCGTCGCTGGCGGCGAAGTTGGCGACGCTGGGCGTGATGGTCGCGCCAGCGGACAGGCTGGCCTGCACGCTGTAGGTGGTGCCGGCGGCACCGGGCATGGCCTTGAATGTACGGGTCAGCACGCAATCAACGAAGCAGCCGCCATGCGCCATGGTCGGCAGGTTCAGGTTCTCGGCGCCACCGGTGAAGATGCTCGCGCGGGCGTTGCGGAAAGCGCCGGCCGGCACCTCCAGGTACAGCCCGGCGCGCGCCGCCTTGGCGACGTCCACCATGCCCGAGCCCTGCTGGTGCGGCGTGGCCGGCGGCAGCTGCGCCTGCGGCCCGGTCTTGATCGAGGGACGGGCCGTGAGGTGCAGGGAGGACATCACCTGGTCGGCGGTCAGCGCCAGGTTGGTGGACTTGACCAGGGCCGCGGCGCCGGCCACGTGCGGGGTGGCCATCGATGTGCCACTGAGCTGGGCGATCGACGTCGTGCCCGTGCGGCCAGCGGAGATGATCGAAACGCCGGGCGCGGTGATGTCGGGCTTGATCACGCTGAACGGCACCACCGGGCCCCGGCCGCTGAAGCCGGCGAGCACGTCGGCGTTCTGGACGCCGTTGCGGTCGTGGGACGCGGCGGCGACGCCGAACGTCCAGGGTGAATTGCCCGGGTTGCTGACGGTACCGGCGTCGGGACCGTCGTTGCCGGCGGCGACGGCCGCGATGATGCCGGCCTCGCGCAGGGCGAGAAACGCTTCGGCGTCGTCGTACGGGGCGGCACCCACGTAGGTCCAGGGATCTTCGATGCCGCCACCGATCGAGTAGTTCACGACATCGACGCCGTCCGCGACCGCCTGGTCGATGGCGCGGATGGTGGCGCTGACGGGACAGGTGTCGACGCAGGCACGATAGACGATCAGGTTGGCCCGCGGCGCGACGCCGGAGTAAGGCGCAGCCCCGAAGGAATTGCCCACCGCGGTCGCCGCCACGTGGGTGCCGTGCCCGTCCTCGTCGATGGGATCGGACAGGCCGTTGTTGCTGGCGGTGAAGTCATACAGGCCGATGAGCTTGTTGTTGCAGGCCGCGGGCGTGGAAATGCAATAACCGCGGAACCCGCCCAGCGGGTTGGTATGGCTGCCGCCGGCAAAGGCGACGTGGCTGCGGTTGATGCCCGAGTCAATGACGCCGACCACCACGCCCTCGCCCCGGTGCGCATTGCCGGTGACGGCCCCGCTCCAGATCTCGTCGGCATTGATCCACTGCGGACCATGCGAGGTCATCAGGCGACGCTCGAAGTCGCGGCTGACGCTGGCGACGCCGGGCTGGCTCCGAAGCTCGTCCGCTTCCGCCTGGGTCAGCGACAGGGCCACGCCATTAGTGGCATGCGCGTAGGTGTAGGTCGGTTCGAGCTGGCGACCGAGGCGGGCCGAGAAGTCGGCCAGGCGTGCCTCGCGCAGGTCCGCCAGGTAATCCACGTAGTCACGGGCCGCGGCGCTGCGCGCATCGTACTTGCTGGCGCCGGTGGCCTGCGGGCTGGTGGCCGCCAGCTTCGGGCGGCGGGTGTCGCCGGGCTTGAAGCCGCGGAAGCTTGCCGCAGGGGCTTCTTCGAACACGACGATCCAGGAGCTCTGGGCGCTGACCTTGGCCTGGGTCGCGGCCGTCGAGCGCGCGCTGGCGTCCGGGGTGGCCAGGGGAAGGCCGAGGCCGAGTGCGATGGCGAGCATCAGGGGGCTGGCGCGCATGAATTATGTCCTGCGGATGAACGAGTCCCCGATTGTCCAGCACAGGGGTGTGAATATCAAAACAAGACAACGACAGTCATTTTCACCAGCCTGAACCGTCGGCCGGGCATCCCGTAACCGTTGCCCCTCCCGACGGGCTTGATCCGCATCATGGCGCGGCTCCGGGCTAGCCGGTAGCATGCCGCCCGCGATGATTCCTTCCCCGTCCGCCGACGTCCCGCTGCTGCAAGCCCGCGGGCTGTGTTTCGCGCGCAACGACGAACCCGTCTTCGGGCCGCTCGATTTCGCGCTCGTCCAGGGCGAGGCGCTGCTGGTCCTGGGCGGCAACGGCGCCGGCAAGACCACCCTGCTGCGCGTCCTGGCCGGCCTGCTCGCCGCGGACGCCGGCGACGTGCGGCTTCGCGGCCAGGTCGTCGACCGCGACCACCTGGCCCGCGGCAGCGCCTACCTGGGGCACCTGCCGGGGCACAAGGCGGAGCTGACGACGCTGGAGAACCTTGAATTCGCACGCGCCCTGGCCGGCGCGCCGGGCCAGCTGGACCTCGAACAGGCCCTCGCCGACGTCGGCCTGGCCGGTTATGAAGACACCCCGGCCCGTCGCCTTTCCGCCGGCCAGAACAAGCGCCTGGGCCTGGCCCGCCTGCGGCTGCAGTCGGCGCCGCTGTGGCTGCTCGACGAGCCTTACGCCAACCTCGACCTCGACGGCATCGCCCTGGTGAACCGGCTGATCCAGGCCCACCTCGCCGGCGGCGGCGCGGTCCTGCTCACCACCCACGGTGCTTATGCCGCGCCACCGGTGCCCGTGCGCACGCTGGAACTGCGTGCCGCCCGGAGGCCCGCATGAGCACCACGCCCTCGCTGCTGGCGGCGGCACGCGCACAGGCCCGCCGCGACCTGCGCCTGGTCTGGCGCCGACGCGGCGACGCCGCCCAACCGCTGCTGTTCGCGGTGATGGTGGTGGCCCTGTTCCCGATGGCGCTGGGTGCGGACCCGGTGCAGCTCGCGCGCATCGCGCCCGGCGTGCTGTGGGTGGCCGTGCTGCTGGCCGGCCTGCTTTCGCTCGATTCGCTTTACCGCGGCGACCTCGAGGACGGCAGCCTCGAACAGATGCTGCTGGCGCCGGTGCCGCTGGCCTGGCTGATCTTCGTACGGGTGCTGGTGCACTGGGTCACCACCGCCCTGCCCCTGGTGCTGCTGAGCCCGGTACTGGCCGAACTGCTGTACCTGCCCGGGGAACTCCTGCCGGTCTTGCTGGTCTCGCTTGCGTTGGGCACGCCGCTGCTGAGCCTGATGGGCGCGGTGGTGGCGGCGCTGACGGTCGGCATACGACGCTCTGGTATGCTTTTGGCCCTGCTGGCCCTGCCGCTTTTCCTGCCCGTGCTGGTGTTCGGGGCAGGCAGCGTGATGGCCGCCGCGCAGGGCCTGCCCTGGGCCGGCGCCCTGCTGCTGATGGCCGCCGGCCTGGTCCTCGCCCTCGTGCTCGCCCCGCTCGCCGCCGCCGCGGCGATCCGTATCGCCCTGACCTGAAGCCGCCAACGTGAATCCCGTCCTGCTCTGGTTCCACCAACTCGGATCCCCCCCGATCTTCGACCGCTTCGCCGCGCGCTGGACGCCCTGGGGTTTCGGACTGGGCCTGCTGGGCATGGCGGTCGGCCTTTACGGCGCGCTGCTGGTGGTCCCGGCCGACTACCAGCAGGGCGACAGTTTCCGCATCCTCTACATCCACGTGCCGGCGGCCTGGATGAGCCTGTTCGTCTACGGCCTGATGGCCGTCTACGCCGCGATCGCCCTGGTCTGGCGCATCAAGCTGGCCGAAATCCTGGCCATGGCCTGCGCGCCGGTCGGCGCCCTGTTCACCGCCGTCACCCTGGCCACCGGTTCGATCTGGGGCAAGCCGATGTGGGGCACCTGGTGGGACTGGGATCCGAGGCTGACCTCGGAGCTCGTGCTGCTGTTCATGTACCTGGGCGTCATCGGCCTGTATTCGGCCATCGAGGACCGGCGCGCCGCGGCGCGCGCGGCGAGCTTCCTCGCCATCGTCGGCGTGGCCCTGCTGCCGGTCATCCGGTATTCGGTGGAGTGGTGGAACTCCCTGCACCAGGGCGCGACCATCAAGCTGTTCGGTGAATCGACCATGGACGCTTCCATGGCCTGGCCGCTGTGGGTGATGGTCTTCGCCACCAAGTTCTGGTTCATCGGGTCGCTGTTGCAGCGGGCACGCGCCGACAACCTCGAGCGCGAGGCCGGCAAGGACTGGGCGCGCGCCAGCGTGGAGGCGGGCCGATGAGCTACCTCGAGTACGTCGTCGGCGCCTACGCCGTGTTCGCCGCCTACCTGGCCTGGGATTTCACCGCGCCACGCTGGCGCATCCATCGCATCCGCCGCGCCATCGGCCAGCGCGCCCGCCGCGAGGCCGCCCGCCAAGGAAACCAAGCACCATGATGCATCCCACCCGAAAGCGCCGGCTTTGGCTGGTCCTGGGCCTGGTCGCGGCCTCGGCGGTCGCCGCCAGCCTGGTCACCCTGGCCCTGCGCGAGAACATCACCTACCTGTACACGCCCAGCCAGGTCTACGCCGGCGAAGCCGCCGACCAGGCGGTGTTCCGCCTTGGCGGCATGGTCGCCAAGGACAGCCTGGTCCGCGAGGACGGCACCCTGAAGGTCAGCTTCGGCGTCACCGACGGCGACGCCGTGATGACCGCGCGCTTCGAGGGCATCCTGCCCGACCTGTTCCGCGAGAACCAGGCGGTCATCGCCACCGGCCGCCGCGTCGGCGATGAATTCCACGCCACCCAGGTGCTGGCCAAGCACGACGAGCAATACATGCCCCGCGAGGTCGCCGAAGCCATGGGCAAGGCCCACGAAAAGCACAAGGTCGACGACACCAGGACCGACGGCGCCGCACAGGGAGGCTACTGAGTGCTGCCCGAACTCGGCCTGGTCAGCCTCGCGCTGGCCCTGATGCTTTCGCTGGCACTGTCGGTGCTGCCGCTGCTGGGTGCCCATCGCGGCCACGCAGCCTGGATGGCCAGCGCCCGCCCCCTGGCCTATGCGCTGCTGGCGGCCGTGGCCGTGGCCTACGCGCTGCTGACCTGGGCGTTCCTGGTGCACGACTTTTCGGTGGCCTACGTCGCCCAGAATTCGAACTCGCTGCTGCCGCGCGAGTACCAGTTCACCGCCGTCTGGAGCGCGCACGAAGGTTCGCTGCTGCTGTGGCTGCTGTTCCTGGTCGGCTGGACCGCCCTGGTCGCCCTCTTTTCCAAAGCCCTGCCGGCGGCCGTGGTCGCCCGGGTGCTGGCGGTGATGGGCATGGTGGCCCTGGGCTTCCTGGCCTTCACCCTGTTCACATCCAACCCCTTCGAACGCTTGCTGCCGGCGGCCGTCGAGGGGCGGGACATGAACCCGCTGCTGCAGGACCCGGGCATGATCTTCCACCCGCCCCTGCTTTACATGGGCTACGTCGGCTTCGCCGTGGCTTTCGCCTTCGCGGTGGCGGCGCTGATCGACGGCAAGGTGGATGCGCAGTGGGTGCGCTGGAGCCGGCCCTGGACCAACGTGGCCTGGGCCTTCCTGACCCTGGGCATCGCCCTGGGCAGCTTCTGGGCCTATTACGAACTGGGCTGGGGCGGCTGGTGGTTCTGGGATCCGGTCGAGAACGCCAGCTTCATGCCCTGGCTGGTCGGCGCCGCGCTGCTGCACTCGCAGGCGGTCACCGAAAAGCGCGGAAGCTTCCGCGGCTGGACCCTGCTGCTGGCGATCGCCGCGTTTTCGCTGTCCCTGCTGGGCACCTTCCTGGTGCGCTCGGGCGTGCTCACGAGCGTGCACGCCTTCGCCTCGGACCCCGAGCGCGGCATGTTCATCCTCGCCTTCCTGGTGATCGTCATCGGCGGTTCGCTGCTGCTGTACGCGCTGCGCGCGCCGAAGCTGGAAACCGGCAAGCCCTTCGCCGCGTCCTCGCGCGAAACCTTCCTGCTGGCCAACAACCTGCTGCTGACGGCGGCGGCGGCGATGATCCTGCTCGGCACGCTCTACCCGCTGCTGGCCGAGGCCCTCGACCTGGGCAAGATCTCGGTGGGCCCGCCCTATTTCGGGCTGCTGTTCGTCCTGCTGATGGCGCCGCTGGTGGCCTTGGTGCCGTTCGGACCGTTGATGCGCTGGCAGCGCGAGGACCTCTCGCAGCCGCTGCGCTGGCTGGCGCCCTGGGCCGCACTGGCGCTGGTGGTCGGGCTGGTCGCCTTCTTCAGCTTTCCGCACGGCACCGTGAAGACGGCCTTTGGCCTGCTGGGCGCCACCTGGATCCTCGCCGGCACTGCCCGCTTCGCCTGGCAGCGGCTCAAGTCCACGTCCCGGGGCGCGCGCTTCACCGCCGAGATGGTGGGCATGCTGCTGGCGCACGCGGGCATCGGCGTTTTCGTGGCTGGCGTGTTCATCACCGAATCGACCAGCATCGAACGCGACGTCGCCGCGCTCCCGGGCCAGAGCTTCGAGTTGCGTGGTTTTGACTTCAGCTTCCGTGGCGTCGAAAAGCAGCAAGGTCCGAACTATGTCGCTGACCGCGGCACCGTCGTCGTGTCCCGGGACGGCAAGCAGATCGCGGTGATGCACCCGGAGAAGCGGGCCTACGCCGCGGGCGGCCAGGTGATGACCGAAGCCGCGCTCGACGGCGGCCTGAGCCGCGACCTCTACGTGGCCCTGGGCGAACCGGTCAACCAAACCGGTGGTTGGGCGCTGCGCCTGTACGTGAAACCCTGGATCCGGCTGATCTGGCTCGGTTCGCTGTTCATGGCGCTGGGCGGCTTCGTGGTCGTCTTCGACCGCCGCTTCCGCCGTCCACTCGCCGCGGGAGTCCCGGCATGATCAAGCGGCTGCTGCCCCTGCTGGCCTTTGTCGCGCTCGCACTGCTGCTGGGCGTCGGCGTGATGATGAACTCGGGCAAGGACACCAGCGCGATCCCCTCGCCGCTGGTGGGAAAGCCGGCGCCCGATTTCGCGCTGCCGGTGCTCGACGAACCCGGACGCATCGTCTCCCGCGCCGACCTGCTGGGCGAACCCTACCTGCTCAATGTCTGGGGCAGCTGGTGCCCGGCCTGCCGCGACGAACACCCGGTGATCACCGAACTGGCCAAGTCCGGCCGCATCCGCGTGATCGGCTACGACTACAAGGACGAGGCCGATGACGCCCGCCGCTGGCTGGCGCAGTTCGGCAACCCGTATGCCCTGGTCATCACCGACGTCGAAGGACGCGCGGCGCTGGACTGGGGCATCTACGGTGCGCCGGAATCGTTCCTGGTCGACGCCCAGGGCGTGATCCGCTGGAAATTCGTCGGTCCGCTGACCCCCGACGTCGTGCAGACGCAGCTGCTGCCGGCGCTGGAGTCCTTGCCATGAAGACCTGCCTGCTGTTCCTGCTGCTGGCGTTTTCCGCGCTGGCCGCCGCCTTCGAGCCCATCGAATTCCGCGATGCCGCCGAAGAAGCCCGCTTCCGCGAACTCTCCGCCGAGTTGCGCTGCGTGATGTGCCAGAACCAGTCCCTGGCCGACTCCAATGCACAAATCGCCCAGGACCTTCGCATGCAGGTTCTCGAATTGATGCGCGAAGGCAAGACCGACCGCGAGATCAAGGACTACCTGGTGGCGCGATACAGCGAATTCGTGCTCTACAACCCGCCGGTGCGACCCGCCACCTGGCTGCTCTGGTTCGGGCCGGGCCTGATCCTGGTCGGCGGCGCGATTGTGGTGGCGGTGGTGGTTCGCAGGCGCTCGGGCCAGGCCCCGGTGCAGCCGCCCGCCGAAGACGGGCAGGAATGGTGACCATGACCAGCTTCGTTCTTGCCTCCCTGGTGCTGCTGGCCCTGCTGCTGGCACTCGCGCTGCGGCCGCTGTGGCGCGGCGCGCGCCGAAGCGCCCTGGTCCTGGCGCTGGCCCTCGGCGTCGGAACCGCCGGACTGTACGCGATGCTGGGTTCGCCCGATGCGCTGGACCCGGCACAGGTGAAAGCCCCCGAGACCCTGGAAGAAGCCATCGCCCAGCTCGAACACCGCCTGGCCGAAGAGCCCGGCAGCGTCGAAGGCTGGGTGCTGCTCGGCCGCAGCCGTGCCGCCCAGGGCGATTGGGCCGGCGCCGCCGAGGCCCTGGGCAAGGCCCAGGCGCTGCTGCCGGAAGAGCCCGACCTGATGGTCGAGCTGGCCGATGCCCGCATGCGCGCCGCGCCCGGCGGACGCTTCCCGGCCGACGCCGTCGCCCTGCTGCAGCGAGCCGTCGCGCTTCGCCCCGACCACCAGCGCGCCCTGTTCTATCTCGGCGCCCAGCAATTGCAGTCGGGCCAGGCTGCGCAAGCCGCCGAGACCTGGGGCCGGCTGTTGCCGCTGGTCGATCAAGCCACCGCGGCTGCGCTGCGACCGCAGCTGGACACGGCGCGCGAACAGGCCGGCCTGCCGCCGCTGGAGGTCGAACCGGCCCTCGCCAGTGGCCCGACCCTGGCGATCACGGTCGATCTGGCGCCGCAGCTCGCCGGGAAGGTCGCGCCCGGCGACACGCTGTATGTCTTCGCCCGCACGCTTGAAGGCGGCCTGCCGGTGGCGGTGAAGCGACTGCCGGTCGCGGATTTCCCGCTGACCGTCACCCTGTCCGACGCCGATGGCCTGATGCCGGCCCAGAAGCTCTCGGCGCAGGCGCGGGTGCGCCTGATGGCGCGGATCTCGCGCTCGGGCGATGCCGGGGCCGCGCCTGGCGACCTCGAGGCCGAAGGCCTGGAGCTCGACGTCGCCGATGGCGGCGAGGCAACGCTGGTGATTGCTAAAGTGCTGCAATGAGCGAATCGATCCCGCCGGCCACCCAATTCATCGCGCTGCCCAGTCCCTTCCCGTTCAAGCGCGGCGGCGCCATCAGCGACGCCGTGCTGGCCTATGAAACCTGGGGCACGCTTTCCCCGGCACGCGACAACGCCATCCTCATCCTGCCCGGCCTGTCGCCCAACGCCCATGCAGCGGCCAACGCAGGCAACGGCGAGCCGGGCTGGTGGGAGGCCATGCTCGGGCCCGGCAAGCCCATCGACACCCATCGCTGGTTCGTGGTCTGCATCAACCCGCTGGGCAGCTGCAAGGGCAGCACCGGCGCGGCCTCGGTCAACCCGGCCAGCGGCCAGCCCTACCGGCTCGACTTCCCTGACCTGTCGATCGAGGACGGCGCCCGCGCGGCGCAGCACCTGGTGCAGGGGCTGGGCATCGGGCAGCTGGCCTGCGTCATCGGCAACTCCATGGGCGGCATGAGCGCGCTCGCCTTGCTGCTGCAGTTCCCCGGCATCGCGCGTTCGCACATCAATGTGTCGGGAAGCGCCCGCGCCCTGCCCTTCTCGATCGCCATCCGCTCGCTGCAGCGCGAGGCGATCCGCCTGGACCCGAACTGGAACCAGGGCCATTACGACGAACACGCCTATCCGGAAAACGGCATGCGCATCGCGCGCAAGCTGGGCGTGGTCACCTATCGCTCGGCCATGGAATGGGACGGCCGGTTCGGCCGCGTTCGCCTGGACAGTGAGTGCCGCGAAGACGACCCGTTCGGCCTGGAGTTCGAGGTCGAACGCTACCTCGAGGGCCATGCCCGCCGCTTCGTGCGCACCTTCGATCCGAACTGCTACCTGTACCTGAGCCGTTCGATGGACTGGTTCGACGCCGCCGAATACGGCGGCGGCGACGTCATGAAGGCGCTGGCATCGATCAAGCTCGAGCGTGCGATGGCCATCGGCGTCCACACCGACATCCTGTTCCCGCTGCAGCAGCAGGAACAGGTCGCCGACGGCCTGCGCGCCGGCGGTGCCGATTCGGAGTTCGTCGCGCTCGAGTCCCCGCAGGGCCACGATGCCTTCCTGGTCGACATCGAGCGTTTCGGGCCCGCGATCGGCGGGTTCCTGGGCAAACTCTAGAAAAGAAAAAAGGCGTGGATGGCTCCACGCCTTCGGTCTTGTCGGCGCCGGACCTTGCCGGGTCCGCGCCTGCTTTTGGTACCGGTGATAGGACTCGAACCTACACGCCATCGCTGGCAAGGGATTTTGAGTCCCCCGCGTCTACCATTCCGCCACACCGGCACGTGGGCGGCGCGATTATAGCCCAGGCCGGGCCCGCCTACGCCGCTTCGTCCAGGCCCAGCTGGCGGGCCGCCTTGCGATACCAGCCGTCGGCTTCTGGCTGGAACATCGAACAGCAGGTCAGCGCCTGCTTGTAGATGTGCAGGGAGATCGACACCGCGTCGGCGCTGGGATTGCGGATGGCGTGGTATTCGTGCGGCGGGATCAGGCTGCCGGCCGAGCCGACGCCGGCCAGGTGGGTGGCCACCGGCTCGAAGCGCACGCGGTCGCCGTCCTGTTCGCGCAGTTCGAACTGGGTGATCTCGAGCTGTCCCTGCCAGACGCCTTCCACGCACCAGACCCCGGAATGATCGTGCACGGGCGTGCCCTGGCCCGGGCCCCAGGTCATGGCGACGACGCTGTAGCCGGACTTCTCGCAGCGATAGAGCTCGCGGCGCGCGTAGTGGTCGGCGACCGGCTCGAGCACGCAAGGCGGCATCTGCACCGCCCGGGTCCGGATCAGTTCGGCCAGGCCGTTGCGGATGCAGTCGGTGGTCTCGTGCTGGCAATCGCTGGACACCGCGCGATCGATCATCGCGAACAGCTCCTGGCAACCGGGGAAATCGAGGGCCTGCATGGGCGGCACCTTGGTGTGTGGGACGTGAAGGGAGTTTAACAGTGCGCCCGCTCAAGGTCCGGCCGGGCGCGGCCAGGGCCACCAGCCACGCCCGGTCCGGGCATAACGATCGGCCGCCTGCTCGAAGCGGTTGCGGTGGCTGATGCCGCCACAGGCCAGGTACAGCGGCAGGAACAGCGGTCCCAGCACCATCGCCTGGTAGACGTGGGCCCGCTCGTGGTCGCCCAGGCGCACGCGCGGCCTGTCCAGGCCGGCGGCCACGGCGGCGTAGGTGCGCACCCTGGCGTCGAGCGTCTCGCCCGTGTGCAGGACCACGTTGCCAAGCGCCAGGGCACCGCCGGGGCCCCAGGGAAAGCGGTTGAAGACCAGGGCACCGTCGGAGCCGTGCAGGCGGGCGCCAAACGGCAATGCGGCCAAACCCGCCACGAGACCGGCCAGGCTCATCGGGCTGGCCCATGCCGCGCCGGCCAGCGCCACCAGGAAACGGCCGCAGGTTCTGAGCAAGGCTGGCATGGCCGTGAGCCTAGCACTGTCAGCTTGCCGCCCCCGGAAGCGTCTGACAGGCTGAGCCACCCCCGTCGCCCGAATCGACCCATGACCGAAAAATCCGCGCACCCGGCCCCCGTCAATCACCTGTCCGGCCGCACCACGCCGACCTGGGAGATTGAACTGCTGCTCTCAGGCGCGACGGTCTTCGCCCTGGTGCAGTTCGCCGGTGCCCTGCCCGAATGGGGCGGCTACCTGCTGCCCCGGCTGGGTCCGCTTTGGCAGCAGGTGCTGGGGCTGGGCCTGGTTTATTTCCAATGCGGGGTCATCCTGCTTTGCGTGGCGTTCGTACTGCACCTTTTCATGCGCGCCTACTGGGTCGCGCTGGTGGGGATGGACTCGGTTTATCCCGGTGGGCTCAAGCCAGACCGCCTCCGTGGTGGCCCCGTGGGACGCGACCTGCTGCTGAGCCGCTGGGTGCCGATGCCGGAGCAGATCGAAGCGGCCGACAACCGGGCCTCGGTGGTCTTCGGCATGGGCATTGGCCTGGCGCGGATGATGGTCACCATCACCTTCGTGGGATCGGCCCTGCTGCTGGTGTCGCTGGGACTGGCCGCGCTCGCCGGCCAGGCTGACCAGGCCAGTACCTGGGTCATGTACGTGTTCTCGCTGTCGCTGTTTCCCTACCTGCTGGTGCTGATGGCCGACCGCTACCTGGGTCACCGGCTGTCCCCGGGTGGCTGGCCCTACCGGGCGATCCGGGGCGTGCTCGCCGCCTTCTCGCGCTTCGGACTGGGCCGCGAATCCGCGCCGCTGGTGACCCTATACACCACCAACGTTGGCGAAGACCGCGGAAACTGGATCGTCGGCGGCATCGTCACCTTCGCCACCGTGGCGAGCATCGCCAGCATGAACGTCCTGGACGACGACCTGGGCTGGGGACATTACGACGCCTTTCCCACCCTGGAATCGTCGGGCGAACAATCGGTACGCCATGACCGCTACGCCAGCCTGCACGAAGTCGGCGAGTCGCCGCAGGGTCCCTACGTGCCCGACATGGTGGCCCGCGGCAGCTACCTGCCGCTGGTGGTGCCGTTCGTGCCTTCGGTGCATGGCCACCTGCTGGAAAACTGCACGGAGCGGCAGGCTGCGGACGCCGACGCGGCGGCGCGCGAGGCGCAGCGCGAAGCACGCCGGGACTGCTTGTCCGCCGGTCTTGCGGTAAGCCTCGACGGCGAGCCGCTTGACCTGCGCGCCGAGCTTTATTCCGACGCCCGTCGCGACCTGCGGGGCTTGCTCTACATGGTCCCGCTTTCCGGGCAGCGCCGCGGCCGCCACGAGCTGAACATCGTACTCACGCCGCAAACGCCGCCGAAAAAGGGCGAATTGCCGCCGACCTGGCGCATCCCCTACTGGTACTGATCAGGCCTCGCGGGCCGGGTCGGACAGCGACAGACTGCCCAGCAACACGCCGGCCTGGGTGCGGTTGCGCACGCCGAGCTTTTCGAAGATGGCGCTCATGTGGGCCTTGACCGTGCGCTCCTGGATGCCCAGCTCGTCGGCGATCTGCTTGTTCAGCCGGCCCTCGGCGACGCGAGTGAGGACCTTGAACTGCTGCGGGCTCAGCGTCGCCAGGCGCGCGGCCGTCTCGCGGTCGCCGGGTTCGGAGGGCGCGCTGGCCACGGCCTCGCGCAGGGACGGCGGCAGCCATTGTTCGCAGGCCAGCACCGCGCGCAGGCCAGCCTGCAGTTCGCCCAGGTCGGCGCGTTTGGTCAGGTAGCCGGCGGCGCCGTAGGCCAGCGCGCGCCGGATGGTGGCCGGGTCTTCGTGCGCCGAAATCATCGCCACCGCGACGCCCGGGTATTCGGCACGCAGCGACGCCAGGCCGACCAGTCCGTGGCTGCCGGGCATGTGCAGGTCCAGCAGGACCAGGTCGATGTCCGGATGCGCGGCCAGCGCCGCCTGCACGCCGGGCAGGTCTTCGGCCTCGGTGATGTCCGCTTCCGGCAGCACGCCGCGCACCGCCTGGGTCAGCGCCAGGCGGTAGAGCGGGTGGTCGTCGGCGATCAGCAGGCGGGTCACGGGCGAAAGTCTATCCCGGCGTTCGCTGTGGGAGGGACTTCAGTCCCGAAGCTCTTCGGGGCTGAAGTCCCTCCCAAAGGAAGCGTGGCTACTGGGACGACCAGCCGCCGTCGACCGGGATCGCGGTGCCGGTGATGTTGTGGGCTTCCTGGCGGCACAGGAACAGCACGGTCGCGGCGATGTCGGCCGGCAGCGACATGCGGCCGCTGGGCTGTTTTTCGGCCAGCAGAGCCCGGATGCCGGCGTCGCGGTCACCGCCGTTGGCTTGTGCGCGCGCCGCGATCTGCGGCTCGATCAGGGGCGTTTCCACCCAGCCGGGGCAAACGCAGTTGATGGTGACGCCGCCGCTGTCGCGGCTGCCCGCACCCGCCGTTTCGAGCGCCGCGACCTTGCTCAGCCCGACCAGGCCGAACTTGCTGGCCACGTAGGGCGACTTGTTCACCGACGCCACCAGCCCGTGCACCGACGCGATGTTGACCACGCGCCCGAAGCCACGCCCGACCATGCCCGGCAATGCCAGGCGCATGGTGTGGAAGGCCGCGCTGAGGTTGATGGCGATCAGCTTGTCCCAGGTGGCGGCGGGCATTTCGCCGATCGGCGCGGTGTGCTGCACGCCGGCGCAGTTGACGACGATGTCGGCCGGGCCCCAGTCGTCGAGCGCACGCATCATCGCTTCCACGGCGTCGGCGTTGGCCAGGTCGGCGGCCAGGAACGTCGCCTTCGGCGCGCCGGCGCTGCAGACCGAGGCGACGGCGGCTTCGACCTGTTCGTGGCTGCCCAGGCCGTTGACCGCCACGCTGGCACCGGCGCTTCCCAGCGCCTGGGCGATGGCCAGCCCGATGCCGGAGGTGGAGCCGGTGACCAGGGCCGTGCGGCCCTCGAGGAAACGTTCGCCCATGTGCAATTCCTGGCAGTTGAAAGCCTGTCGCCAGACTAGCAGCGACCCCGCGACCCCGCGTCGTACCAAGGTACGATGCCGGCCGACACGCCCATTGCTAAGGTCTGGCCATGAACATGCACCGATTGTCGCGCCCCCTGCCGATCGCCGCGCTCGCGCTGGCCCTGTCCGCCTGTGCCGGTGTCGGTGGCGGCGTCGGCCCGGGGGCACTGGACCTCGAGGCCGGCATCGCGCTGCACACCCATCGCGGCGACGACGACCTGCTGACCGCGGGACTGGGCGCCCAAGGCCTGCGAAGCGCCACGCCACCCGGCTTTGCCGACCCGGCCGCGCCGACCGCGCAGGAGCTGCGCCGGCGCGCCGTCTGGACCAACTGGCGCGGCATCGCCGACCTGGCGCCGGGCGGTGGCTACGGTGAATTTTATGGCTCGCTGGCGCCGGTCACCGGCCGCGAGTACCACGCCCTGGCCACCCTGCCGGGCCGTCGCCAGCCGCACCGGGTGATGGTGCAACTGCCCGACGACTTCGACACCGATGCGCGCTGCATCGTCGTCACGGCCTCGTCCGGTTCGCGCGGCATCTACGGCGCCATCGCCCTCGCCGGCGCCTGGGGTCTGCCCCGGGGCTGCGCGGTGGCCTACACCGACAAGGGCGCGGGCACCGGCTACGTCGACACCGGCGACGGCCGCGGCTTCGCGCTGGACGGCCGGCTGGCCGGTCCGGGCGAGGCGGTGGAATTCGAGGTCGCGCCGCGGGACACCGTCGATGGCGTCGCGCCGATCGCGGTCAAGCACGCGCACTCGGGTGACAATCCCGAGGCCGACTGGGGCCGTCACGTCGGGCAGGCGACGCGTTTTGCCTTCCAGGTGCTGGCGCTCGCGCATCCCGACGACGGCCCCTGGACCCACGCCAATACCCGCGTGATCGCGGTCGGCGTCTCCAACGGCGGCGGCGCGGTGCTGCGCGCGGCCGAACTGCCCGGCACCGGCATCGATGCGGTGGTGGCGATCTCGCCCAACGTGCTGCCCGGCAACGGCGGGCGCGCGCTTTACGACTATTCGACCGATGCGGCGCTGTGGATGTCCTGCGCGCTCAATGCCGGCGCCTTCGACGACAACGTGCTGGCCCGTCCGCAGGGCCAGCCTTCGGCGGCCGGCCTGGCGCGCTGCACGATGCTCCAGGCCCGCGGCCTGCTCGATGCCGGCGATGCCGCCGCCCAGGCCGAACAGGCACGCCAGCACCTGCTCGACGGCGGCTGGACCGACGCCGGCATCGCCGCCGGCGTGATCAGCAGCAACTTCGACCTGTGGCGCGCGGTGAATGCCACCTACGCTTCGGCCTATGCACGCACCGGCCCGGCCGACATGCCTTGTGGTTTTTCCTTCGCCGCGCTCGGCGCCGATGGCCAGCTGCGCGCGCCGACGCCGGCCGAGCGCGCCGCGTGGTGGTCCGATGCCAGCGGCATCCCGCCCGGCGCCGGCGTCGCCCTGGTGGGCGGCATGGACACCACTGCGGATCCGGCCCTGGGCGGCAACCAGTGCCTGCGTGCGCTGTGGACCGAACCCGGCAGCGCCGTGCGTGCCGGCGTCGAGGCAACGCGCGCGGGCGTGCCGCGCCTGGGCTTGCCGATCATCGTCGTGCATGGCGCCGACGACGGCTTGGTGCCCGAACCCTTCAGCGGCGGCGCCTACGCGCGCTGGGCCAAAGCCGGGGGCGCCGACCTGCGCTACTGGCGCGTACAGAACGCGCAGCACTTCGACGCCTTCCTCGGTCTGCCGGTGCTGGGCAAACGCTACGTGCCGATGATGCCCTACGGCTACCGTGCCCTCGACGCCGCCTGGCAGCACCTCGCGGCCGGGGTGGCGCTGCCGGCGGATGCCGACATCGCGACCACGCCGCGTTCGTTCGAGGACGGGAAGCTGGCGCCGCTCGCCAGGGAAAACCTGGGCGCGATGCCCTAGCCCCGCGCCCTGTAGGAGCGCCTTCAGGCGCGAATCCTTCGGCCTTGCCCTTGGCAAAGATGGGATTCGCGCCTGAAGGCGCTCCTACACGTTCTGCAAGAGGCGGGACATCACCGACTTCAACGCCAGCGGCTTGAGCGGCTTGTGCAGCAGCACGCAGCCGGCCGCGGCAATGGCGTCGCGCACGTCCGGGCCGTGGTCGGCGGTGATGATCACGCAGGGACGCGCGGGCATGACGCTGGCCAGCCGATCGCGCAGCATCAGGCCGGTCTGGCCGCCATCGAGATGGAAGTCGAGCAACAGCAAGTCGGGTGGGCCGTGCTCCGCCGCGAGCGCGACCGCGTCGTCGCCATCGCGCGCCGCCATCACGTCGCAGCCCCAGCCGCCCAGCAAGGCCTGCATGCCGCGCAGCACGTCCGGGTCGTTGTCCACCACCAGCACGCGGCTGCGCGGCGGCTCCGGCGTCGGCTCCGGCGCTGCCGTCGTGTCGGCCGGTGCCGGCGCCGCCCGCGGCACCTGGATCGAGAACACGGTGCCATGGCCGGGCCAGGAGCGCAGTTTCAGCGGCAGTCCGAGCAGGCGTGCCACGCGTTCGGCGATCGCCAGCCCGATGCCCAGCCCCTGCCCGCCTTTGTCCAGGCGCCGGAATTCCTCGAAGATGACCGCCTGGTCCGCTTCGGCGATGCCCGGGCCGGTATCCCAGACTTCGATGACCAGGGATTCGCCGCGCCGCCGGCAGCCCAGCACGATGCGGCCGCGCGCCGTGTAGCGCACCGCGTTGCCCAGGAAGTTCTGCAGCACCCGGCGCAACAGCTGGGGGTCGGTGAAGACCCAGGCGCTCGAAGGCACGCGGTCCAGCGCCAGCCCCTTCTGCGCCGCCAGCACGCCGAACTCGGCGGCCAGGTGCTGCAGCAGTTCGTCGACGCGGAAAACCTCGGGTTTGGGCTCCATGCCGCCGGCATCAAGCCGCGAGATGTCCAGGAGGCCCGACAGCAGGCCCTCGGCGGACACCAGGGCGCCATCGATGTTGGCCAGGGCCTCCTCGTGCTCGGTGGCCGCCAGGCGCGGCGCCAGGGCGTGCACGAACAGGTGCGCCGCGTTCAGCGGCTGGGCCAGGTCGTGGCTGACCGCCGCCAGGAAACGCGACTTGCCGCGATTGGCGCGCTCGGCCTCGGCCTTGGCGCCGGCAAGCTGCGCGGTGCGTTCGGCCACGCGTTGTTCGAGCGTCTCGGCGACCGACTTGAGCTCGGCTTCGCTGCGGCGGAAGTCGGTGACGTCGGTGAACGTGGCCACGAACCCACCGCCGGGCATGGGGTTGCCGCGGATCTCGACGACGATGCCGCCGAAGTGCCTTTCGGCGACGTAGGGCGTGCCCGCGCGCATGTGGCGCAGGCGCTTGGCGACCTCCCGTTCCGGCGGGCCATCGCCGGCCAGGCCGCGGTCGACGTTGTGCGCGACCAGTTCCGCGACCGGCACGCCGACCTGGAGCAGTTCCGGCGGGTAGTCGAAGAGCTCGGCGTAACGCCGGTTCCACGCCACCAGGCGCAGTTCGGCGTCCACCACCGAGATGCCCTGGCTCATGTTTTCCAGCGCGGCCTCGAGCACGCGCTGGTTGAAACGCAGCGCCTGCGAGGCTTCGCCCACGATGGTGGCGACGGTATCGAGATCGGTTCCCTGGGCACGGCGCGCGGCATCGAGCAGCAGCCGGGCCGAAGCCGCGCCGAGCACCGCCGCCAGTTCGCGCTCGATGCGTTGCTGCAACTGGGACGGCACCGCCTGCCCGGCCGCGGCCCCGGCCAGCACCGCGTCGACCCGGTCCACCGGCAGGAACCGCACCGCCACTTCGCGCAGCGCCTCGCGCGACAGCGCACCGCCGCGGTCCGGCGTGGCCACGTCCAGGCGCGAAGCCAGCATCCAGGGAACCAGCGCGCCGGCCGCGAGGCTGAGCAGGGTCGCGCGGCCGATCCGGCTCCACTCGCCCAGTCCGAACATGCCCTCGGGGGCCAGCCAGGCCCAGCCAAAGGGTCCCTGCCGCAGCCACGGCGCGGACTCGCCGCCGGCTTCGGCGAAGGCCGGCACCAGCAGCACCCAGCTCCAGATCGCCACCGCCACCACCAGGCCGGCGAGCACCGCCCGGGCCGGCGTCTGCGGGCGCCAGACGGCGAACGCCACCGCCGGCGCCAGGGTCGCCAGCGCCGAAAACGACAGCGCGCCGATGTCGGCCAACGCATCCGAGCCGGCGATCAGGCGACTGTAAACCCAGGCCAGCAGCACGACCGCCAGGATGCCCACGCGACGCTGGTTGAGCACGGCCCCGCGCAGGTCGGCCCCTTCGCCCGCCCCGCCCGACCAGGGTCCGCGCACCAGCAGCGGCGCCAGCCAGTGGTTGCCGATCATCACGCTCAATGCCAGCGTCGCCAGGATGACCATGCCGGTGGCGGCGCTGAGCCCCCCCAGGAAGGCCAGCAACGCGAGTGCCTCGTGGCCTTCGGCCAGCGGCAGTGCCAGCACGTACAGGTCCGAGGGCACGCCCATGGGAGCCAGCAGCGCATCGCCGGCGCGCGCCAGGGGCAGGATCGGCAGCGCGATGACCAGCATGTACAGCGGGAACAGCCAGCGGGCGGTCCGCAGTTCGCGTTCCTGGCGACACTCGACGATGCCGACGTGGAACTGGTGCGGCAGCGTGAACATGGCCAGCGCGCCCAGCAACACCAGCGCCGGGAAGCCGCTGGCGCCGTCGGCGGGCGGCGGCGGCAGGTCGACGTCCGGCAGGTCCAGGCCAAACACCACGAAGACGCCCAGGGCGAGCATCGCGCCCAGCTTGAGCAGTGATTCCACCGCCATCGCCAGCACCAGGCCGCGGTTGTGTTCGGCGGCCGACACCCGCCGGGTGCCGAACAGCATCGCGAACAGGCCCATCGCCAGCGCCACGTAAAGCGCGCTGTCCTGCCACGGCGGCGGCGCCAGTTCGGAGGCCCGGGTGAGCAGGCCGTAGCTCATCGCCACCGCCTTGAGCTGCAGAGCGATGTAGGGAACGATGCCCATCACCGCCACGAAGGTGACCACGGCCGCCAGCCAGGAGTTGCGGCCCAGGCGCGTGGCGATCAGGTCGGCCAGCGACGTGGAATTGTGCTCGCGGGCCAGTCGCAGCAGCTTGAGCAGGAAGCCAAAGCCCAGCACGTAAAGCAGGATGGTGCCCAGGAAGGTCGGCGGGATCGCCCAGCCCGAACGCTGGGCCTGGGTGACCGTGCCGTAGAAGGTCCAGGACGTGCAGTACACCGCCAGCGACAGGCTGTAGACCACCGGCCACTGTTTCGCCAGCAGGCCGGGACGGCGCTCGGCCAGCAGCGCCGTGCCGAACAACAGCCCCAGCCACAGCAGGCCGGCGCCGATGACCAGGACGTCGGTCAGCACGACCGCGTCCGGTTCACGGCATGGGCGCGCCCAGCGCCGTCAACGCGGCGCCAAGCCAGCGCAGCTGGGCGCCGTCGCGGGTGTCGTAGTTTTCGCCCGTATATCCCCACCAGTCCCAGCATGCCTTTGGATTGAGCGGCAGGTAGCTTGATCGAACCTGAGGATACAGCACGGCCACGCGGTGCACGTCGGCCCAGCGGTTGAAGCCGGCGTCGCGCACGAAGACCTCGCCGATCTTGTCGGCGTTTTGCTGGCAGCCATGGAAAGCGACCATCACCCCGCAGGTTTCGCCGGCTGCGCAGGCCTTGGGCAGGTAGAGGTAGCCGACGCCGGCCAGCATCGGATCCACGCCCGCGGGTGCGAACGGCGCCTGGTCGAAACGCCGCAGTTCGCCGTCGGCCGCGGGACGGGCCGGGGTTGGCGGCTCGCCGAACAGGTGGGCCATGATCTCCCCGGCCGCGTCGAAGCCGCAGTTACCCAGCCACGGCTCGCCGCCCACCGCGCAGTCGACGCCGCGGTCCAGGGTGGGCAGCAGGTGCGGGAACCCGCGCGTGGTGTCGGCCACGATCCGGATGCCGCCAACCTCCCCGGACAGTGCTTCATAGACGCCGGCCACCGACCCGGCCAGCGCCGGCGCGACCGTGGCATCGTCGCGTCCGTGCAGGACATAAACCGTGTCGCCACGCAGGCCCGCGAGCGGGGCCAGCACGCCGGCTTCGGCCCGCGCCCGCACGGCCCCGGCGAGGCGGTCGGGATCAGGCAGGTAGGGCCGCGCCTGCATGCACGGGCCCAGGGCGGTTTCCAGCGAGCCGCCGGCGCAGCCATAGGGCGTGCCGGCCACCATGGCGGCGCCGCGCAGGCGGTCAGACCAGGCGAAGTGGGCCTGGGTCGCCATGATCGCACCGGACGAAACACCCGCCACGGCCACCCGCGCAGGGTCCACCGCGATCGCCGGCAAGGGCGGCGGCGGTTCGGCGCTGCAGGCAGCCAGCGCCAGCAGCGCAACCGTCGGAATAAAAACACGGGCCGCTTGCGCGGCCCGTTGGGAAAGTTCCCGGGGAAAGCTTGTCATCAGAACTCGTAACGCGCCGACAGGCTGAACTGGCGCGGCGGGCCGTAGAAGCCGGTAAGCACGCCCAGCGCCGCGTTGATGTTGTAGCCGGTGGTCCGGTATTCCTTGTCCGTCAGGTTCGTGCCCTGGAGCGAGAAGGACCACGGACCGCCGGTGTTCCAGATCACGCCGGCATTGACCAGGCCGTACCCGTCCTGGGTGATCGGCACGGCACCGGAACGGATGATTTCGGTGGTCGCGACCACGTCATCCTGGTAGCTGTAGCCGACTCGCGCGGAGATATCGCCGCCATTGGCCAGGTCGCTGCGGTACTCGATGTTTATGGCACCCGAGAACTCCGGCGCGTTGGTGAACTCCTGCTCGTCGGCGATGTTCAGGCCGGTGTAGATGAACTCGTCGTACTTCGCGTCCAGGAACGCCATGTTGCCGCTGATCAGCCAGTTGCGGGTCGGCAGCCACTGGTACTCGACCTCGACGCCATTGACCGTGCCGGAGCCGGCGTTGGTGAAGTCGCCGAAGAAGGCATCGTTGGTGCCGTCGTTGTTGCTGTCGTAGCTGGTGAACACCGACAGCTGGATGTCTTCGTACTTGTTGTGGAAGGCCGAGAGGTTCAGGAACAGGCGCTGGTCGAGGAAGGCCATCTTGGCGCCGACCTCGTAGCTGTCCACGACCTCGTCATCGAAGGGCTCAGCCGAACGGGGCACCGCGGTGGCCTGGGCCCGGATGTTGTAACCGCCGGACTTGAAGCCGCGGGTCGCCAGGCCGTAGACGAGGATGTCGTCGGTGGCCTGGTAGCCCAGCGAGATCTTGGGCGAGAGGTTGCTGAAGTTGATGGTCTTGTCGAAGTCCGCGACCACCGTCGTCGGCCTGGTGTAGGTGCCGTCGCTGTAGCCGCGGTTGAACACGTCGGCGCGCTTGTCCTCGTCGGTCCAGCGCGCACCCAGGTCCAGGTGCAGGCGGTCGCTGATGTCGAAGGTCCAGTCGCCGTAGATCGCCACGGACTCGGTGTAGACCGTGCCCTGGGTGTCGCCGAAGAGGAGTCCGAAGAAGTTGTTCAGGACCTGGCCACCGGCCTCGCCGTCGAACAGGTACAGGCCCATGACGCCGCGGGCACGGCCACCGGCATCGTAGTTGAGCTGCAGTTCGTGGCTCACCTGCTCGTCGCTGTAGAAGGCCTTGACGTCGGCGATGGGCGCCTGGGTCAGGTCGAAATCGATATTGGTTTCGGTGTCCGATTCACGCTTGGCGGTGACGAACTTGAAGCCCCAGTCGTCGTTGATCCGCCAGTTGGCGGTGGCCGAAATGCCCTGCATGGAGGTGTCGTTGATATTTGGCATGCCATTGCGCACGTCGTAGCGGTCGGCCATCGGCGGCGCGGTCGGCACGAAGCGGTTGGGCGCCAACATCTGCGCGCCACGCACGCCCGACTGGTCGTCGAGCCAGTCGAAGGCGAACTGCAGGTTGAAGTCCTCGGTGACGTAGGCGCCGAGCTGGCCACGCAGGGCCAACACTTCCTTGTCGCTGACGTCCTGGCCCGTGACGATGTTCTTGCCGTAGCCGTCGCGGCTCAGGCTGGCGACCGACAGGCGGCCGCGCAGGGCGTCATTGCCGCCGAAGGAACCACCGATGGCGGCCTTCACGTCCATCTGGTTGAAGCTGCCGACCGTGACCGCGACGGTGCCTTCGGTTTCAGTCGGGAGGCCACGGGAGATGTACTTGATGGCACCGCCGATGGTGTTCTTGCCATAGAGCGTGCCCTGCGGGCCACGCAATACTTCCACGCGGTCGACGTCGAACACATCGAGCAGGGCGCCCTGCGGGCGGGCGATGTAGACGTCGTCGAGGTAGATGCCCACGCCCGGGTCGACGCCCCAGAGCGGATCGGACTGGCCGACGCCGCGGATGTACGCGGTGACCGTGCTGCTGGAGCCACGCGCGGCGTAGATCGTCAGGTTCGGGACCTGGGCATCAAGGTCACCGATGTCGCGGATATTGAGCTTGTCGATCGTCTCGGGGGTGAAGGCGGTCACGGCCACGGGCACTTCCTGCAGGGTCTCCTCGCGCTTGCGCGCGGTGACCTGGATGGCGTCGAGGGTCACGGCCTCGTCGCTGGCCGGCGCCGGCGTGGTCTCCTGGGCCTGCGCTTGCAGCGCCGCCAGGGACAATGTGAGGCCGATGGCCAGGCTCAGTTGCTTGCGCTTCATGGTTTCCCCTTCGAACGACTTGGCGAACGGCCGGACGGCCGGATGCCCCGCAGACTACGACCGGGCCGGCCGGGCGACACCTGTACCTTGGTACAAGTGGTGGCGACGGGTTTGCCTGCGGACACTCGGAGTCTGGTTTTCCGGGGGTTCTAGGGCATGTCTTTCCTGATCGTGCTGGCGGCGCTGAGTTTCCTGATGTTCGTGGCCTACCGCGGCTACAGCGTCATCCTGTTCGCGCCGGTCGCGGCCCTGGGTGCGGTGCTGCTGACCGACCCATCGCTGGTCGCGCCGATGTTCACCGGCCTGTTCATGGACAAGATGGTGGGCTTCCTCAAGCTCTATTTCCCGGTGTTCCTGCTGGGCGCCATCTTCGGCAAGCTGATCGAGATCTCGGGCTTCTCCAAGTCCATCGTCGCGGCGACGATCCGGCTCTTCGGCCCCGACCGGGCGATGCTCTCCATCGTCGCGGTCTGCGCCGTGCTCACCTATGGCGGCGTTTCGCTGTTCGTGGTGGTGTTCGCGGTTTATCCGTTCGCGGCCGAGCTCTTCCGCCAGGCCGACATCCCAAAGCGCCTGATCCCCGGCACGATCGCGCTGGGCGCCTTCACCTTCACGATGGATGCGCTGCCCGGAACGCCGCAGATCCAGAACATCATCCCCACCGGCTTCTTCGGGACGGACACCTGGGCCGCGCCGGTGCTGGGCACGCTCGGCGGCCTGTTCATCCTCGCCCTGGGCATCAGTTACCTCGAGTGGCGCCGTCGCGTCGCGCGTCGCGCCGGCGAAGGCTACGGCACCGAACTCCGGAACGAGCCGGCGCCCTTCGCCGGCCACAAGCTGGCCAACCCGTGGATCGCGCTGCTGCCGCTGGTGCTGGTGGGCGTCACCAACAAGCTCTACACCGTGCTGATCCCGCGCTACTACGGCGAGAGCCACGCCTTCGACCCGTCGGTGATCGGCAATGCCGAGCCGGTGGTGCAGGAAGTCTCGCGGATCGCCGCGATCTGGGCGGTCGAGGCGGCGCTGCTGACCGGCATCGTGGCGGTCGTGGTGCTGGCCTGGAAGGCCGTGAGCACGCACTTCGCGGAAAGCACCCAACCGGCGATCGGCGGCGCCTTGCTGGCCTCGATGAACACGGCGTCCGAATACGGCTTCGGCGCGGTCATCGCCGCCCTGCCCGGCTTCCTCGTCGTTGCCGGGGCCCTGGGTTCGATTCCCAACCCGCTGGTCAACGAAGCGATCACGGTGACCGCACTGGCGGGCATCACCGGCTCCGCCTCGGGGGGCATGTCGATCGCGCTGGCGGCGATGTCGGAAACCTTCATCGCCAACGCCAACGCCGCCAACATCCCGATGGAGGTGCTGCATCGCGTTGCCTCGATGGCCAGCGGCGGCATGGACACCCTGCCGCACAATGGCGCGGTTATAACCCTGCTCGCGGTCACCGGTCTCACGCACCGCCAGGCCTACAAGGACATTTTCGCCATCACGATCATCAAGACGCTGGCGGTGTTTTTCATCATCAGTGTGTTCTACGCCACGGGCTGGGTGTAGTTCCATCCAGCAGCGCCGGATTCCCGGCGGGTGTCCACATGGCACGCCTTATTGCGTAATAGGGAAGTGCTGCATCCGTCAAGAATCAGGGGAATCAAATGATTGTTAATGCATCTTCGTCGCGCCGCCTGGCGGGACTGTTCGCCGCTGCGGCCCTAATGTTGCCTGCCACCGCCTCCGCTCAGTGGTTCCCGCCGCCGCCGCCGGCCAATCCGCCGGATCCGGATACGTTCTATGCCTGCGCACAGGATTCGGACAGTCTGCTCGTGCTGAGCATCAAGAAGGGCAGCTTCGTCAATTGCCGCTGGGGAACCTCGCTCGTTTCCTGGGGTTCACAGGGGCCCCAGGGCCCGGCTGGCGCGGTCGGCCCGCAGGGGCCGGTGGGTGCAACCGGCGCGACCGGTGCGACGGGTCCGATGGGCGCACCTGGCCCGATGGGTCCGATGGGTGTTCCCGGTCCGATGGGTGCCATGGGCCCGATGGGACCGATGGGCGTTCCTGGCCCGGCCGGCATCCCGGGTACGCCCGGCCCGATGGGACCGATCGGTCCGATGGGTCCGTCCGGCCCGGCGGGCGCCGACGGTGCCACCGGCCCCGCCGGAGCCACCGGTCCCGCGGGTCCACAGGGTCCACAGGGTCCGCAGGGCCCCGCCGGACCGATCACGCCTGACCTGCGCTTTGGTGTGAACACCCACTGGGCCGCCAGCGGTCGCGAATACGACTGCGTCCTGGGCGAGGTGATGCTTACCGCCGGTTCTGTCGCCTCCGGCGTAAAAGCCGAGGGCCAACTGCTGGCGATCTCGTCGAATTCGGCCTTGTTCGCGCTGCTGGGCACCACCCACGGCGGCGATGGTCGCACCACGTTTGGCCTGCCCGACCTGCGCGATGCCGCGCCCAACGGGCTGACGTACTTCATCTGCACGAACGGTGTCTTTCCCTCGCGTTCGTAGCCCTGCCACCGGGCAATCGCCCGCATAGCCAAAGGCTCCCGCGGCTTCAGCCGCGGGAGCCGGTCATCCAGCGGTCGCACACTCAGGCCCCCGCCCGATCGGGGGTGACTGCACGTGGAGCCGAACCCGGCCATCGGGCTCTGTGCGTTCCAGCGTCCAGCCGAAACGCGCTAGCAAACGCGCCGACAGCGAAAGCCCCAGGCCGAAGCCCGACGTGGATGCCTCGGCGGGCCGTGGGTTTTCGATCACCAGGCCAGTGGGATTGGCTTGCAAGCTGATGCGGCCAGCCCCGCCGTGCTGGATGGCATTGAGCAGGCCGTTGGCCACCACGGTCTCGGCAACCTCGCCGGGCAATGCCCAATGAAGATCGCCTGCGCAGGCCAGTTCCAGCGTCTGGCCGCGCCCCTGTGCAAGCGGAGCGAACTCCTCCACCAGGCCGTCGAGCACCTTGCGCACGCCACAACGGGCATCTGCCGGTGGCTCGGCATCACTGGCCAGCCAAAGCACGCTCTGGCTGGCCCGAAGCAGTCGGTCCTGGGCACGCTGCAACCGGGTCCAGGCGCCCTGGTTGCCGGGATCGTCCTGCAGCAAGGCCAGGCTGGTGCGCGCGGACTGAAGCGGCGTGCGCAGCTCATGCCCCAGGAAACCCAGGGTCTCGCGCTCCAGGGCAAGCGCCTGCAGACGTGCACTCCAGGAGTCGGCCGCCCAGCGTGCCATCTGGCTGAATTCGGCGATTTCCTCCCGGGCGGCAAAGGCCTTGAGCGCGTCCGGGTCCGTGCTTGCGCCTATCTGCGCGATCAGTCCGCGGGCGCGGCGCGCGATCCGCACCACCAGCGCGCGCGACAGCAGCCATGAAATCAGCACCAGGGCCGCCGCCATCGCCAACAGCCAGGGCCAGGCCGCGGCCAGCGCCTGGTTCACCCGCAACTGGTCGCTGACGTCGTAGACCAGAAAATAATCGTCCCCGGCGGGACTGCGACCCGCCAGGACGTGCACGTAGCGGCCGTCGTCCAGCCGGAACTCGCGGATGCTTCCTGGCCGGGATCCCCGCATGTCCCGCGCCAGCCCGGCAGGGGCCTGCTGCGGCGAAAACGCTTCGAAGCGCTCGGGCAACCGCGCCGCGTCGAGTCGGACGATGCCCGCCGCGACGCCGGCGAGCCTGTCGTCGATGAAGCCATCTTCCAGGATGTAGAGCAGCACCAGGCCCATCGCCGCGAAACACGTCGCCAGCACCAGGGCGAACGCGATCCATTGTCGTGCCAGCACCTGGCCGAGGCTGCGCTTTGCGCTCATGACCCGGACCCGAAACGGTAACCGATACCCCGCACGGTGGTCAGTGGCGCCTCGCCGAAACAGTCGAGCATCGCCTGGCGCAGCTGGTAGATATGTGCCCGCAAGGGATCGCTTTCAGGCGTCTGGTCGCCCCACAGGCCCTGGCAAAGCACCTGCTTGCCCACCGTGCGTGGATGCGCCTGCATCAGCCGTTGCAGGATGGCCAGGCCGGTCGAATGCAGCTGGAGCTGGCGATCACCACGACTGAGCAAGCCGCCATGGACATCGAGCCGGAAACCGTCGACATCCAGCATCACGCCGGACGGGCCGGAGACGTGGGCGCAGATCGCGCGGATGCGCACGAGCAGCTCCGCCGGCGCGAATGGCTTGACCATGTAGTCCACCGCGCCGGCGGCAAATCCGTCGAGCTTGTCCTGGAGACCGCCCCGGGCGGTCAGGAAGATGGCCGGCGTGGCCAGGCCGTGGTCGCGCTTGAGTTCGCGGCACAGGGAAACCCCGTCCTGCCCCGGCAGGTTCACGTCCAGCACCAGCAGGTCGAAAGGCGAGCGGGCCACCTGCGCCCGTGCTTCGGACGCGTTGGCGGCGAAGTCCACCTCGAGCCCGTTGGCTTCCAGGTAGTCGCCGATGCCGGCGGCCACGTCCAGGTCGTCCTCGACCAACAGCACCTTGATCTGCCCCGCCCTCACCTTGCCTGCCTCCTCCGTCGATAGGCCAATAATCGCCTAGTTCCTGGCCAGATGCTGTATCTCCCAGGCCTCGCGCAGGCGCCACTGCATCGCCGACACCAGTGCGTGCATCAGCAGCATGTGCTTGCCGGCCCGCGGTCCTTGCCGCTTGCGGGCAAGGGCCGGCGCCAGGCCCTGGGCGTGGTAGGTCGCAAGCAGGTCGACGCTGACCTCTTCGGTCGTGGCCTCGCGGGCCACCGGTTCGTGGCCCAGGGCCCGCACCATGGCCTCGGCGACCGACCAGGTGGACCAGGGATTCTGGCCGGTGACCAGGTTGCCATCGACCACGGTGTTGTCCAGGTACATTGGCCCCTCCACGAAGGCACCCGCCTGCCCCGCCAGTGCATCCTGCAGCATGAAGGGAAAGACGTTGCGCGCCTGTTCGATCAGGAAGAGTTCCTCGGCATTGCTGAACCCGGTGACCCGCTTGCCGCTCAGCAAGGGGCGCCCGTCCGGCAGCTCGATGTCCAGCAGCGCCGCGGGGCCATGGCAGACCGCACCGATCACGCCCCTGGGCGCGATGTCGCGAACGATGCGCGCGATGTCCGGGTTGCCGGGAAAATCGAACATCGCGCCCTTGCCGCCGACGAAGTAGACGGCGTCGTAACGGGACGAATCCACGCGAGCCAGCGGGATCGTATCGGCCAGCTTGGCTTCGACGGCGGGGTCGTTGAGGAACGCGTAATCGGCGTCGACCAGCCCATCGTCCAGGGTTTGTGGCGGCCTGCCACCGGCGGGGCTGGCAAGGTCCACCTCATAACCATTGGCCTGGAACACCCAATACGCGCGCGAGATTTCGGTAAGCTCGTAGCCGCCCTTGCGCCGGTCCTGGTCGAATCGCGCCGTGCTGCTGAGCACGGCAAGCACGCGCCCGCGCTGCGCGGGGCCGGCATCGCGGACGAAGGCCAGGTCCGCCGCGGTAGCGTCGCGGTTGCCTCGCGGCTCGGCGTCCAGGTCCAGGCTCTGGACGTACGCCCAGCCGGAAATCCCCAGCACCACCACCAGGCCGGCGATGATGCCGGCCGTCCAACGTATCCATTTCCACATGAGTCTGCTCCGACATCCTGCCGCCCGGTTGGCGGTCGAGAAGCAGGATGCCGGGGCAAGGTAAAACCAGGATCAAACCCGGGACGGTCAATCCGCGATCTGGGTCCCCTGCGAGCTCCACACCTGCCAGCGCCCATCACGCCGGACCCAGGTGTCGATGTAGCGGATGCTGCGCTTGAACGCCTGGCCTTTGTCGTCCGTCCCGGCGTAGTGGTAAATGCCGGTGACGCGGGCGGTGTCGTCATTGACCTGGACGTCCACGTCCGTGCTGTCGGCCTGGCTCACCTTGTACTTGCCGATCTCCGCGACGGCGGACTTCTTGTCCTGCAGTTCGCCATTGCGACTGCTGACGCCCACGTAGTCCGCAGCCAGGTTGCGCTCGTACCAGGACTTGTCGCCCGCCATGTCGGCGATGTTCCATTCCAGGTCCAGGTAGGTGACGACACCGGCATCGTCCAACGGGTGTCCGGCATTGGCGAGTACCCGCCACTTGCCGCCTTCGCGCACGAGATGGTGGATGCTGCGGGCGTACCAGTTCCCCGACTGGTCGCCGTCTTCCCAGGTGCCGCCGACGCGATGGGTGATCACTGCGGTGTCGCCGTGACAGTGGATGTTGTAGAAGTCCTGCACGATCGGATCGCCCCCGCCCGCGCCTGCGGTAACCGACGCGATCGCCGACTTCTTGTCCTGTGGCCGTCCCGGGGCAAGGTCGTGGAAGTGGTCGCTGTAGATGGCGTCGAGCGCCTTCTTGTCGCCTTTGCGGGCCGCTTCGGACCAGCTGCGATCCAGTGCTTCGAGTTCGGCCTTCTGGGCGGCGGTGCAAGCCGCCTCGGCCTGGCCGGCCATCGCCAGTGCGAGGCTGGCCGCGATGATGCGCTTATCCATGGTTCTCCCTCCCTGCGGGGACGGAATGCCCCGTTGCGGGCCAAGCTACGCCCCGCGCGAGAGCACCACAATGACGAAGCAGCAACCCAGGGATGAAACGCGAAAAGCCTGGAAACACGGCCTTTCCAGACAAGAAACGTTGGCGATCATGGGCTTGGCGAACGGCGGAATCGAGCACATCCACCCGGCACCAATTAAGCTTGTCACAATTCGAACCGAGGGAAGCGCCATGAAAAACGATCCCATCACCGAACTGTTGCTGTGGTCGCTCGCGATCAATTACGGCATCTTGCTGGTTTGGCTGGCGGCCCTGGTCTGGTTCCGGGCACCGGTGCGCCGGCTGCACCGGCGCTGGTTCACGCTTTCCGACGAGGTGTTCGATGCCGTGCACTACGGCGCCATGGCCGCCTACAAGCTGTTGATCATCGTCTTCAACCTGACGCCGCTGATCGCGATCCAGTTGATCAAATAACAGGGATGGTTTGGCTCAGGGCTTGGGAATCCGAATCGTCTTGCTGATCATCAGCGAACCCGAGACGGCGAACAGCAGCACCAGCGGATGCAGCTGCCAGCCCAGGTCGAGCTGGCCGAACCACAGGCTCTCGCCGATGGCGCCCTGCCAGGCCGCGACGGCCAGCAGACCGACCAGCACCACGGAGGTCGGGATGGGCGTGCCCTCGAAGAACCGCACCTTGGCGGCGCCCTCGGAGAGTTCTTCGACCGTGACGTTGAAACGCGCCAGCCGGCTGACGCCGCAGCCGACGAAGTACGACAGCACCAGCCAGTCCCAGCCGCCCTGCATGCCGCAGGCATAGGCCAGCGCCGCCGGCGCCACGCCGAAGGAAATGACGTCCGACAGCGAGTCCAGTTCACGCCCCAGCAGCGACGCGCCGTGGCGCTGGCGCGCCACCCAGCCGTCGAGTGCATCGAACACGAAAGCCAGCGGCACCAGCGCCATGCCCCACAGCAGGTCGCCCACCCGCCCGTCCTGCAGGAAGCGCATGGCGGCGAAGATCGCGCCCGTGCCGCAGAAGGCATTGGCCAGGGTGAACCAGTCGGCCAGGTGGAAATCGCGGATCATCGAGAAATGACGTTTCATCGGCCTATCCTGCCGTCACCCGTCAGGGCGCACAACCTTGCGTGGTACCGGGGCCGCCGAGCAGCTGCACCGGCTCGTCGATGCTCCAGGCGCCATCGACACCCGCCTCGAACAGCAGATCCAGCGAGATGCGATCGAGCTTGCCCTGGCTGATCGTGCGGCCGAGCACGCCGACGTCAAACCGCTCGGGTGGCGCCAGGCGCGGACAGGTCGGGCAGAAACCCGTGAGCTGCTGCGCCACCAGGTTGGCGTTGGCGCCCCCAAAGGCGTTGCGCTCGGCCGTGACGAAACGCGGCTGTCCGCGTTCGTCGTAGATGAACGCCGCATGGAACTCGTAATTCTCGAAGAACTGGACGCTATAGCCCGTGCCCGCGCTGTCCGGGTTGAACCAGTGTGAGCTTGCGTCTACCGGCAACCCGCCCAGTGTCGGACAGCCCCGCCCCAGCGGCGCCATTGGTTCCGAACCGGTCTTGCCGTCTAGCGTATAGCTGAAGAGAAAACCGTCCGATCCGGTGGGCGTCACCGTGGCGTGACCGATCTGGGTGAGCACATTACGCATCCCGTTCCAGGACGCGCGATAGATCGCGCTGGTCCAAAGGCCTTCGATGCCCGGCGCGGGCGCCTGCAGGTAATACCAGGTACCAACGCCGTCCTCGAGATAGGTGTACCAAAGGCCGGCCCATTGGTTCCCTGCCGGATACAGGAACAGGCCATGGCCCGAACGATCGGCATTGAAGTAGCTGCCCGGCCTGACCGCCGGCACATTCCCTTCGACCACGGCAGTGAGTTCAATCCTCGCGGGCGCCGCGGCGGCGTTGCGCGGGATCAGGTACCACCTGCCGGGTGTCAACGCAGCACCGCTGACTTCAATTACTTCGTTGCCGGTCGGCCCGGTCGCGCTGTGGGTGGCGGCATTGGCCACGGGCGCCACCAGGGAGTCGGGGCCACCGCCGCTGCCGGGGGCCGGCGCCAGGTACAGGTCGACGTTCTGGGTACTTGCCGATTGCACCGTCATCCGGGTGGCGCCCAGGGGCACGTCGATGATGATCGATTCATGCCTTTGCCCAGGGCGTAGCGCCAGGGTGTAGGGCTCGCCGCTGCGCAGCACGACGGCTTCGACAGGGAGGTCGTAGTCGTGGATGCGGATCGGGAAGCTGCCCATTGGCTGGCCGTCGGCTGCCGACAGTGCCACGTAGCCAACCCGGTATCCGCCCGCCAGCAGGGTACCGTCGTGCCAGGCCACGCGAAGGGTCGAGGCTTCGCCCGCGTCCGCGCGGCCCGGGCCGGTCGCGACCAGCTTGCCAATGGACCCGGACATCGGAACTTCAAATATGTCGGTGCGCGTGGATGCCGTTGAAACGCCGCGGTTGTGCACCATCACCCAGTAGGCAGGCCGCTCGCCTGGCGACTGGCTGAGCGCGAGCTCGCAGCGTTCGACATTCGCGTCCGTCGCTGACGTGCAGCGCAGTTCATCCGGCGAAGCCTGGCCATCCCCGTTTTCGTCCAGCCCCAGGTACAGGTCGACGGCGGTGCCTTCGCCGGCGTCGCCGGATTCCACCAGTACTTTCCATTCACGCGCGTCGGGTGTGTCGCTCTCCGGCAAGGTGCGCAGGTGCACGCGACGGCTTTCGCCGCCGTCCCAGGGGGTCTCGCTGCTCGGATCCACGGACAGGGCGTCCTGGATGAAGACCGGCCCGACCAGCGCCGTCGTCGAATACGTGGCTGACGGCATGGCGCGCAGGCCGATCAACTCAAGGTCTTTGAAGCCAGCATTGCCTACGAAATAGAGTTCGTGGTCCAGGTGCGGCCGGATCATCACGGTTACCGTGGCCTCCCTGCAAACACCGCCGGAAAGACAGACACGGTAGGAGAACTGGTCTTCACCTGCGGTGTCGGGATGCGGCTGGTAACGCAGCACGTCATCCCCTGCACTACCCGGCGTTCCGCCGTTGTCGACGGTGGCCGAACCCTTTACGGGCGGTGCAGCCACGACCAGGCTTCCTCCGGCCAGGCGCGCCAGGTCGAACTCATCGTTCTCCAGCACAGGCACGGCCGTTGCCGGACTGTTCTCCCTGAGCACGAGGCGGTCGTTGCGCACTGCGATCTCGACCGGCGTGGCGATGTCGTCGTCACGCACGACCAGCGTCCAGCGACGCTGGCGCGGTGTTTCCCTATAGGCGCCACTGATGCCGAAGTCCCAGTCGAACTCGATGGTTTCGTCCTGTTCCACCGCGGTGTCACCAAAAACCGTCACCGGCAGGCTCACTTCGGTCTGACCGACCTCGATGCGCAGGGGCGTGAGCGGGATGGGCGCGTAGTCGACGCCCGGCGTCGCACTGCCACCATTGCTGCGCACCGAGAATTCCACGGGAATCACGGCAGGGCTGTCGAGGAGGAAGCGCATCTGCGCCACGGACCCGCCGCTGTTGCCTTCCCACACCTGGACGTCCGGCGCCGACAGCTCGGGCATCGAAAGCAGGGGGACGGCCTGGTTCGAAGCCGGGGAGCGCGGGCCCAGGCCAACGGCATTACGTGCGCGCACGGTGAAGGTATACGTGCGGCCGTTTTCGAGTCCGGAAACGGTCAGCCGAGGGTAGGCACTGGCCTGCGGTGGAACGTCGGCCGGCGTCGCTTCATAGATGTATTCGAGGATGGGCATGCCGCCGTCGGCCGGCGGCTCGACTTCGACCCTGATCGCGGTATTCGCTGAAGACGCCCGGGGTTTGCCCGGCGCTTCGGGCACCGTCGCGCCGTCAGCGATCAGGGGGCTGGTGATCCGGATGCGGCGGTTGCCTTTGTCCGCGATCCAGAGCCGGTTGTCGACGTCCACGCCCAGGCCCGAGGGTTGGTTGAGCTGGGCGGCACCCACGGGGCCGCCATCGCCCGAGAATCCTGCCGTTCCGGTGCCGATGAACGACTCGAGCTGGCCGTCGCCGCCGATGCGCAGGATACGGTGGTGCTGCGCCTGTGCGATGTAGAGACGACCCTGCTGGTCAAGCGCCAGGGCCGTGACGACACTCAACTGGGCCTGCGTAGCGGGACCGCCCAAGCCGGCATCGCCTTCCACGCCGGTGCCCGCCACCGTGGTGATGATTCCCTGCGGGTCCACCCGGCGTATCCGGAAGTTTCCGTTATCGGCGATGTAGACGCTGCCGTCGGGAGCCGCCGCCAGGGCGCCTGGCGAGTTCAGGCGAGCACTGGCCGCCGGGCCACCGTCGCCGGAAAAGCCCGCTTCACCGGTGCCGGCGAACGCCAGGATGACACCGGCAGGCGGTGCCGCCGAAATCGGATCCAGGCGGACCAGCCGGACCCGGTTGCCGGTGCTCAGGAAAAGCGAACGCGGGTAACCCGGATAGTTCGAAACCAGCGCCGTCGGGGCGTCGAGCGTTGCAGCCGCGGCCGCTCCGCCATCGCCGGTATCACCCGCCGAGCCATTGCCCGCGAGGGTACGCATGATGCCCTGGTCGTCCACCATCCGGAGCCGATGCGTCGCCGGGTCGGTAAAAAAGGTCAGAACCCTTTCCTCGGCCGCCGGCAACTTTGCGATGCCCCCGGGCACGCCGATGACGGCGTCCGCGACGGGTCCGCCGTCTCCTGCAAATCCTGGGGTGCCCGTTCCGGCAAACGTACGGACTGTCTGCGTGTTTACTGCCCGGATGCGCGCCCCATCGGCAACCATGGCCCCCCGGTGCAGGGTGTCGACGGCGGTCGGTCCCTCGAAGTTGGCCTCAAGCCTCGGAACTTCCGGTCCGATCGGACCGGCAGCGCCTGTACCCGCATAGGTGTTGATGGTCTCGGATGCACCCGCTGCGGCGGACAACACTGCCAGCGCGAAAGCAACCAGGGCCTGTGCAAGCAGCCACAGAGGGCGGGGCGAAATATCCATCAAAGCAATAACTCCGGGTGGTGGTTGTCGACCATTGCAACGGGCGTAGTTACGGGGAAATTGAGGAATTCAGGTCAGTTCGCTGTTCGTTCGTGACCCTGGCCGCAGGCCAGGTTCACGAACGACTTGCGCGAGCTCACGTGCTCCGGTTCCCGCCATTAAGTCTCCGCGGTCAAGGCACGCAGCCCTGCGTGGTGCCCGTGCCGCCCAGCAATTCAAGGTTGTCGATGCTGCTCCACAGGCCAGGCACGCCATGGGTGAACTCCAGATCCAGCTCGATGACGTCGAGGCTGCCACCAGACACCCGGCGCAGCAGCGTACCCACGTTGCTGCGTTGGCTCGGCGTGAACGTACAGGTCGGGCAGCTGCCGCGCAGCTGCTGCAGCGCCAGCGTCGATTCGGCACCACCAAAACCGCTGCGCTCGGCCGCCAGGAAACGTGGTACGCCGCGGGCGTCGTAGATGAAGGCTGCGAAGTACTCGTAGTCCTGCCACATCTGCACACTGAAACCGGTACCGGCGCGCGTCGGGTCGAACCAATGCGAGCTGAGGTCCTGCGGCAGTCCGGCAGACGTCGGGCAGCCGCGGCCGAGCGATGCCATCGGCTCGCTGCCCGACAAGCCATCGAGGGTGTAGCTGAAAGTGAAGGCATCCGGGCCAGTCGGCGCCACCGTGACCACGCCCACGTCCACCAGTCTGTTGGAACTGCCGTTCCAGGCAGCGCGGTAGAGCTCGCCGGTCCAGACGCCGTTGGCACCGGGGGCCAGGCCCTGGAGGTAATACCAGGTCGGCCCACCGTCGTTGGCATAGGCGTACCACAGGCCCGCCCACTGGTCGCCAGCCGGATACAGGAACAATCCATGGCCGGGTCGTGCGCTGTTGAAGTAGCTGCCCGGACGCACCTTCGGCGCGGCCCCTTCAACGTTGGCGGTGAACGTCATCTCACCCGGCGCCACACCCGCATTGTTTGCCACCACGTACCAGCGACCCGGCTGCGGCACGGCCTGAACGGCCGGACCACGCTTGGGACGTGCGAGCGCGGTGCCCGCTTGTGGCGATTCCGGCACCGAGGTGTCGGCGGCATCGTTGTCGGCGCCTGCGTGCACCAGCTGCATGGTGAACTGGTTATTCGGCGCGCTGGCATCGACCTCCAGGCGGGTGCTGCCCACCGGCACGTCCAGGAAGATGCGGCGATGGCTGCGTCCCGGCGCCAGACGCACCGTGGTGGGCAGCCCCGGCGTCAGCAGGACGGGCTCTTCGACATTGCCAGTGCGATGCAGGCGCACCGGGAAGCCGCCGGCCGCTACGCCAGGCGAGGTCTCCAGCCAGACATAACCCAGTCGGCGCTCACCCTCGAGCAAACTCAGGTCACGCCAGGACAGCAACAGGTCGAAGGCTTCATTCGCCGGCACCTTGCCCGGACCCGTGGCGACCAGGCTGCCATCGGACGGCAGCAGGGGCACGTCGTAGGTCACCAGTTCCGCGCGGGCCGGGACCGGGTTGCGATTGTGGACCATCACCCAATAGCGGCTGATGTCCGTCAATGGCGCGGGCATCAGCGCGTCACAGCGCGGGCTTGGCGACTGCGCGTCCATGCAGAGCACCTCGTCCTCCTGCGGCCAGCCGTCGCCATTGACGTCCAGGCCCAGGTAAAGGTCGAGCTTTTCGCCGCCCGTGGATTGCAGCATGTCCACATGCACGATGTGCGGCACGTCCTGTGCGCCATCGTCCCGGTCCAGGAAGAAAAACTGGTAGGTCCTTCCGACGGTCGAGTTCCAGGGACTGGCCGGTGCATCGTCGACACTCGGGGACATCCCGAAGGTCTTTCCTGCCGCCAGTTGCGTGGTCCTGAACACGGCGGCGGGCATCGCCGGCAGGTTCTGCAGCGGCTGCGTGAAGCGACCCGAACGGGACAGGACCTCAAGGTCGCGCCGCGGGATCGGCCGCAGCACGATCGCCACCGCCGCCTCGGTGCAGCGAGACTGTGTGTCGCAGAGTCGGTAGCGGAAACCCCCTTCGCCTGCGAATCCGGGCTGCGGAGTGAAGCGCACGGCGTCACCCACGACCATGGCCTGCCCACCCTGTGCGCTTCCCACCACCGTCACCGGTGAAGCACCCAGGTTGGCCGGGTCGAAGTCGTCGTTGTGCAGCACCTCGACCAGGAACGCCGGTGCATTGATCGCCACCACCCGGCGGTCGGCGCGCGCAAGCGGCGCACCCAGGCCACCCGGCGGGCCGCCGGTGGCGTTGTCGTTGTCGGCAATCGTGCCCGTGGCCGCGCTTCTGCCGAGCTGCGCGCCGGTGACGGACTCAAGCACCAGCTGGAAGGTCTCTTCCGATTCTTCAAGCGTGTCGCCAATCACCTCGACCTCGACTTCGACCGAAAGCTGCCCGACGCCAATCACACGATCGCCGCCATCAGGCGCGATCAGGTCGGTGCCCACGAGGGCGGTGCCCGACTGCGTACGCACACGGAAGCCAACCGGACCCGACGACGCACGATCGAGGCTGACGACGAAACGGGCGATAGACGTGCCGGTATCGCCTTCAAGTACGGCGGCATCCGCAATGGAAATCACCGGCAGCGTCGGCTGCTGGGTGAACCCGGTCACCTTGCGCAGCAGGTTGATGCCCTGGTCACCGATGAAAAGTGCACCGGACGAATCCACGGTCATCGGACCGATATAATTGAAGCCAGCTTGGTCCGCATGGCCGCCGTCGCCGCCGTAGCCCGGCTGGCCATTGCCGGCCGCGAGCCGTACCACGCCATCGACATCGATCCTGTAGATGCGTCGGTCCTCAGGCTGGGCCACAAATATGCTGCCGTCCCTGGCAATCGCCATGGCGCCATACAGCGTGAAGGGACTTTCCAGGGCCAGCCCGCCTTCGCCCGGCCGCCCGCCACTGCCGTTGCCGGCGACGGTCGTTACGATGCCTGCTGCATCGACGCGGCGGATGCGATTGTTGCAAGAGTCGGCAATGAACAGCGCACCAACCGCGAATGACAGCTCGGTGGGATAGCAGAACAAGGCCTGCGTGGCCGGCCCACCATCGCCGGCAAAGCCGGACTGCAGCCCGCCTGCATACGTGGTGATGCTGCCGTCGAGCTCGACGCGACGTACGCTGCGCCGACTGGCGATGTAAAGCCGGCCCTGCCCGTCTACCGCCAGCCCCTTGGGCCAGGGCACGCCGGCGTCCACTGCGGGTCCGCCGTCACCAGATACGGAAAACGAACCGTTGCCGGCAAACCGCTCGACCGTGCCGTTGGTTCGCACGACCCGGACGACGGCGCTGCTGGTTTCCGAAAAGTAGATGTTGCCGGCCGCATCCACGACCATGGCCTCGATGGTGCGGAACAGCGCATCCAGCGCCGGGCCGCCGTCGCCGGAGGATCCCACGCCACTGCGGCCGGCCACCGTGCTGGTCACGCCGTCGGGTGCCACCCTGCGGATGCGGTTGTGGTGGGCGAGCAAGATATTGCCCTGGCCATCGACGGCCAGGGCAGTAGGCTGGTTGAACGATGTTTCGAAGCGGGCAAGGCCGTCGCCAAGCAGCTCACCCGACCAGGGATGGATGGTTCCGCCAGCGTCCACGCGACGAATGACCGCGGGAGCATGTGCAATCAGCAGGTCGCCGGAAGCAGTGAAAGCCAGCGAGTGGATGAAGGAAAGCACTGCATTGACGGCCGGTCCGCCGTTGCCGCTGTAGCCGCCGGTGCTTTCCCCGTTGCCAGCGACCACGGTAACGACGCCCGCCGGCGTGATGCGGCGGACACGGTAGTCGCGACCCGCGACGTACAGGTCGCCGTTCGGTGCCAGCAGCAATTCCTCCGGCGAGGGCACCTGGGCCAGGGTCGAGATGACGCCGGCCGGGGTGATGCGCCGGACGCGGTCATTGCCATAATCAGCCACGTACAGCGTGCCGTCGGAGGCGCGGACCAGGGCGCTGGGGCTGGACACCATGGCGGAAGTGGCGGGACCACCATCACCTGAATAGCCCGCCGTACCCGTACCGGCCACCGCAGTGAATACCCCCGCCTGGTCGAGTCGCCAGACCGCGTTGTCGGCCGAGAGGAAAAGATTGCCCGACGAATCACTCGCCAGGCCCCGCACGTTGAAGCGGTTGCCCAGGGCTGCGGCGTCGGCGCGCAGGCGCACGCTGCCATTGGCTGCGATTTCCCGGATACGGCGCGGCCCGCTTTCATAGACGTGAATGGTGCCGGCACCGTCGGTGCTCAGCCGGCTCGGCGACGACAGGTCCACTCCAAACTGCGGCGGATGCGCACCGTGGTACCAGGCATTGACCGGGCCTGCCCAGGTCGAGACGATTCCGGCCGGGGATACGCGGCGGATGCGGTCGCCCGCGCTCTGGGAAATGAAAATCGCACCAGTGCCGTCCCCCAGCATTTTGTTTCCCTGCCAGGCGGCCGTGGCCACCGGCGCGCCGTCACCGACGCCACCGCCGGAAAACGCGTTGATGACCTGGGCGAATGCCACGTGGGAGCAGGCGAGGCCAAGGATGAGTAGCGTCGCGGCCAAGCCGCGGTACCCGCGGCAAGAATCAATTCGCATCCAACATTTTCCTAAGGAGCGGCTCCCGGCAAAGATACCGAATGCAGCCACCGCCGACACGCGAAGAATTCGCGGTCGGCAAAAGAAAAAGCGGGCCGAAGCCCGCTTTCTCATTCAGCTAACGTCGGTTAGCGGGGCTCAGCCCTCGCCTTCTTCGATGGCCTTGATGGACAGGCGGATGCGGCCCTGCTTGTCCACTTCCAGCACCTTCACCTTGACCATGTCGCCTTCCTTGAGCTTGTCGGAAACCTTCTCGACGCGCTCGTTGGAGATCTGCGACACGTGCACCAGGCCGTCCTTGCCCGGGGCGATGGTGACGAACGCACCGAAGTCCATGATCTTGGCGACCTTGCCTTCGTAGATGCGGCCCGGCTCGACGTCGGAGGTGATCTGCTCGATGCGCTCCTTCGCGGCCTGGGCAGCGGCGGCGTTGACCGAGGCGATGACGATGGTGCCGTCGTCCTGGATGTCGATCTGGGTGCCGGTTTCCTTGGTGATGCCCTGGATGGTGGCGCCACCCTTGCCGATCACTTCGCGGATCTTGTCCGGATGGATCTTGATGGTCAGCAGGCGCGGCGCGAACTCGGACAGCTCCGAGCGCGGCGCGGTGATGGCCTTGGCCATCTCGCCGAGGATGTGCAGGCGACCCTGCTTGGCCTGGGCCAGCGCGGTCTCCATGATCTCCTTGGTGATGCCGTCGATCTTGATGTCCATCTGCAGCGCGGACACGCCGTTTTCGGTACCGGCGACCTTGAAGTCCATGTCGCCCAGGTGGTCTTCGTCACCCAGGATGTCCGACAGCACGACGTAGTCGGCGCCTTCCTTGACCAGGCCCATGGCGATACCGGCCACCGGCGCCTTGATCGGCACGCCGGCGTCCATCAGGGCCAGCGAGGAACCGCAGACCGAGGCCATCGACGAGGAGCCGTTGGATTCGGTGATCTCGGACACCACGCGAATGGTGTACGGGAACGATTCCATCGACGGCATCACGGCCTGGACGCCGCGACGGGCAAGGCGGCCGTGGCCGATCTCGCGACGCTTCGGGCCCATCATGCGGCCGGCTTCACCGACCGAGTACGGGGGGAAGTTGTAGTGGAACAGGAAGTGGTCCTTGGACTCGCCTTCCACGGCGTCGATGATCTGGCCGTCGCGGGCGGTGCCGAGGGTGGCGACCACGATCGCCTGGGTTTCACCGCGGGTGAACAGCGACGAGCCATGGGTGCGCGGCAGGATGCCGGTCTGCACCGAGATCGGGCGCACGGTGTCGAGCGCACGGCCGTCGATGCGGACCTTGGTCTTGAGCACCGACTCACGCATGGTGCTGTACTCGAACTCGGAGAACTCCTTGGCGAGGTCGGCCATGTTCCAGCCATTGGCCTCGGCCTGGTCCTTCAGCGACTCCAGCACCTGCTTCTTGAGGGCGGAGATCGCTTCCTTGCGCTCGAGCTTGTCGCGCACCTGGAAAGCGGCGGCCAGCTTGTCGCCGATGGCGGCCTTGATGGCGTCGATCGGGGCCTGCTGCTTTTCCGGAGCCTTCCAATCCCAGTGCTTGACGCCGACTTCGGCGACCAGCTCGTTGATCGCCTTGATGGCGACCTGCATCTGCTCGTGGCCGAACACGACGGCGCCCAGCATGACCTCTTCGCTCAGCTCCTTGGCTTCGGACTCGACCATCAGCACGGCGTTGGCGGTACCGGCGACCACCAGTTCCAGGTCCGAGGTCTTGAGCTCGGAAATGGTCGGGTTCAGCACGTACTTGCCGTCGACGTAGCCAACCTTGGCGGCGCCGATAGGGCCCGCGAACGGGATGCCCGACAGGGCCAGCGCGGCGGACGCGCCGATCAGGGCCGGGATGTCGCCGTGCACTTCCGGGTTCATGGACATCACGGTGGCGATGACCTGCACTTCATTGCGGAAGTGTTCCGGGAACAGCGGGCGGATCGGACGATCGATCAGGCGGGAAACCAGGGTCTCGCGCTCGGTCTGGCGACCTTCGCGCTTGAAGAAACCACCCGGGATGCGGCCACCGGCGTAGAACTTCTCGATGTAGTCGACGGTGAGCGGGAAGAAGTCCATGCCCTCGCGCGCGTTCTTGTTGCCGACCGCGGTCACCAGCACGACGGTGTCGTTCATCTTCACGATGACCGAGCCGCCGGCCTGGCGGGCGACTTCGCCCGTCTCAAGCGTGACCTGGTGCTGCCCGTACTGGAACGTCTTGGTTACTTTCGCCACGTTTATCACTTCCTTTATCTCTGGATTCATCCCCGGGGGGCACCCTGCCCCGCGGTTGGCGCATTTCCGATCCCGGACGTTTCCGTTCCCCGAAAATGCACACGGCGCATTTCTGCGCCGTGTGGTACTTGCCTGTTTTAGCGACGCAGGCCCAAGCGCTCGATCAGCGTCTGGTAACGCGCGACGTCTTTCTTCTTGAGGTAGCCCAGCAGGCTGCGACGCTGGTTGACCATCTTGAGCAGGCCGCGGCGGGAGTGGTGGTCCTGCTTGTGGGCCTTGAAATGGTCGGACAGCTGGTCGATGCGGGCGGACAGCAGCGCCACCTGGACTTCCGGGGAACCGGTGTCGTTCGGGGCACGCTTGAATTCTTCGATGACCTTGGCGGAATCAATGGACATTGGTTTTCTCTTTGGTGATGCGCAGCCCGCAGGAACGTCGCCGTTGGCGACGCACCGCGATGGCCCGCCGGTTGGGGGAATTGCTTTGCGAAAAAGCCGCAAAAGTTTAACGGACTGGGGCTGTCCGGACAAGGCGTAAGGCGTGAAGGCACGGGGGTCCGGCCTGGCCGCCAAGGCCCCTCAGCAGGCGCTGGCCCACCGAAACAGCCGCTGGGGCCAGACCTGGCCGGCTTCGTCCCGGCGGCCCAGGCCCAGGGATCGCCCGTCCGGGCCCTGCAGGTTCAGGTTTGTCGCAACCTCCCCTGCGACCGGCACCGGCTGGCCGTGCCCCAGGCGCCGGGCCTGGTCGGCGTCCAGCGACACCGGCTCGAAGCCCGCCAGGCCGGCCTCGACCGGCAGCAGCAGCGCATCCAGCCCGGGCTCGCCGGCTTGTGCGGCCACCGCCTCAAGGGCCTCGAGGGTGTGCATCCGGGGTTCCAGAAAGGGCTCCACCCAGGTCCGGCGCAGCGCCGTCACGTGGGCGCCGCAGCCCAGGGCTTCGCCCAGGTCGCGGGCCAGGCTGCGGATGTAAGTGCCCGAGCCGCAGGTCACCGCCAGCCGCAGGCGGTCGCCGTCGAGCTCGATCAGCCGGATCGATTCAACCTCGACCTCGCGTTCGGGCACCTCGATGGCCTCGCCGCGCCGGGCCTTGGCGTAAAGCGGCTCGCCACCTTGCTTGAGTGCCGAAAAGATCGGCGGCCGCTGCCGGATCCGGCCGGTCAGCGGTGCCAGGGCCGCTTCCACCCGGGCCCGGTCCAGGGCCGGCACCGGCCGGTCGCGCAGGACCTCGCCATCGGCATCGTCGGTATCGGTGGTCCGGCCCAGGCCGACCTCGGCCTCGTAGGCCTTGCGACCGCCCAGCAGCAGGCCGGCGATCTTGGTCGCCTCGCCGAAACACAGGGGCAGCAGGCCAGTGGCCAGGGGGTCGAGCGCGCCGGTGTGGCCACCCTTCTCGGCCCGGAACAGGCGCCGCGCCTGCTGCAGCGCCTGGTTCGAGCTCAGGCCGGCCGGCTTGTCGAGCAGCAGCAGGCCGTCCAGCGGCCGGAACACCATGCGGCCCATCCGCCGGACCTCAGTCTTCGGCGGGCGGGACGGGGTTGTCGCGCAGCAGCTGTTCGATGCGCTCGCCCTTGTCCACCGAATCGTCGTAGTGGAAATGCAGCTCGGGCACGTGGCGCATGCGCACCGCCTGGGCCAGGCGATGGCGCAGTTCGGGCGCCAGTTCCTTGAGCGCCGCCACCGCCACCGGGCCCTGTTCGGCCAGCAGCGCGGTGACGAAGACCTTGGCATGGGCCAGGTCGCGGGTGACCTCGACGTCGGACACCGACACCGACGGCAGCCCGTGTTCACGCACCGCCTGGTGCACGATCTGGCCCAGGTCCCGGCGCAGCTGCGCCGAAACCCGGTCGGTACGATGGAAGCTCTTGGTGGCCATGGTTCATGCCTCCCTTAGAGGGTGCGCTGGACCTCGATGCGTTCGAAGCACTCGATCTGGTCGCCCGGCTTGACGTCGTTGTAGGCCTTCACGGCGATGCCGCACTCGACGCCGGACTTGACCTCTTCGACGTTGTCCTTGAAGCGGCGCAGCGACTCGAGCTCGCCTTCGAAGACCACCACCGAATCGCGCAGCACGCGGATCGGTTTGCTCTTCTTGACCACGCCCTCGGTCACCAGCGAACCGGCGACGGCGCCGAACTTCGAGCTGCGGAAGACGTCGCGGACCTCGGCGATGCCGATGATCTCCTCGCGGATCTCCATGCCCAGCAGGCCGGACGCGACCTGCTTCACCTGGTCGATGACGTCGTAGATGATCGAGAAGTAGCGCAGGTCCAGGCCGGTGGTCTCGATGACCTTGCGGGCGCTGGCGTCTGCGCGGACGTTGAAGCCGATGATCACGGCCTTCGAGGTCGCCGCCAGGGTGGCGTCGGACTCGGTGATGCCGCCGACGCCCGAGCTGATCACGTTGATCTTGATCATGTCGTTCGACAGCGCCACCAGGGCCTGGCGCAGGGCCTCGACCGAGCCCTGCACGTCCGCCTTGACCAGCAGGTTCAGGGTGGCCTGGTCCTTGTCCTGGCCCATCTGGGCCATGATGTCTTCCATGCGGCTGCCGGCGGCGGCCACCAGGCGCGATTCACGGCGCTTGGCGTCGCGCTCCTGGGCCACTTCCTTGGCCAGGCGCTCGTCGGCCACGACCACGAAGTCGTCGCCGGCGTCGGGCACGCCCGACAGGCCCAGCACCTGCACCGGGATCGACGGCTGCGCCGAATCCACCTGCTTGCCGGCTTCGTCGAACAGGGCACGGACGCGACCGTAGTGCGTGCCGCAGACCAGGAAATCACCCTTCTTCAGGGTGCCCTGCTGCACCAGCACCGTGGCCACCGGGCCGCGGCCCTTGTCCAGGGCCGATTCGATCACCACGCCGGTGGCGCGGGAGTCGTACACGGCCTGCAGCTCCATCACCTCGGCCTGCAGCGAAATCGCTTCGAGCAGCGCGTCCACGCCTTCGCCGGTCTTGGCCGAGACGTTGACGAACTGGACGTCGCCGCCCCATTCCTCGGGCACGACTTCCAGCTTGACCAGGCCCTGCTTGACGTTGTCCGGGTTGGCCTCGGGCTTGTCGATCTTGTTGACCGCGATCAGCAGCGGCACGTTGGCGGCGCGGGCGTGCTGCACGGCCTCGACGGTCTGCGGCATGACGCCGTCGTCGGCGGCGACCACCAGCACGACGATGTCGGTGAGCTTGGCGCCGCGTGCGCGCATCGAGGTGAACGCCGAGTGGCCCGGGGTGTCCAGGAAGCTGATGACGCCCTTGTCGGTTTCGACGTGGTAGGCACCGATGTGCTGGGTGATGCCGCCGGCTTCGCCGGTGGCGACCTTGGTGCGGCGGATGTAGTCGAGCAGCGAGGTCTTGCCGTGGTCGACGTGGCCCATGATGGTGACCACCGGCGGACGCGGCTTCTTCTCGCCCTGCACTTCCACCTGCAGCGCGGTCAGCGCGGTCTCGGCGTCGTCCTCGGCCGACTTGCTGGCGCGATGTCCCAGTTCCTCGACCACCAGCACCGCGGTGTCGTGGTCGAGCACCTGGTTGATGGTGGCCATCACGCCCATCTTGAACAGCGCGCGAACCACTTCGCCGCCCTTCATGGCCAGCTTCTGGGCCAGGTCGGTCACCGAAATCGAATCGCCGATGAAGACCTCGCGCACGATCGGCGCGGTCGGGCGGGAGAAACCGTGCTGGCCGCCACCGGTGCGCGCCGGCTCGGCGCCACGGGTACGCGACTTCTTGCGGTTGCCGGCGGCGCCGCGACGGGCACGCTCGGATTCGGACAGGTGCAGCTGGCCGGCCGCGAAACGCGCGCCCTGGCCTTCGTCACCTTCGTTGTCGACCATGGCATGCGACCCACGCACCTTGTGCTTGGGCGCGGCCTTGCCCGCGGGCGTGGCGGCCTTGGGGCTCGGCGGCGGCGGCGCGGCCGGCTTGGCGCGCGGCTTGCGCTCGTGGATGACGATGGCGCCGGGCGCCAGCGGTGCGGCCTCGGGCTCGGCC
>NZ_AVCJ01000012.1 GCF_000743535.1 Arenimonas donghaensis DSM 18148 = HO3-R19 | reverse complement strand
CCCGGCGCCGTGCCGGCGGCCGGTGCCGGTGCCGGGGTTCGCGGCGCCGGCATGCCGGTGACGCCTTGCGCCGGCCGGGCGCTGCCCTGGGCCTGCAGCCGCAGGCGCTGCCCCGGATAGATGGTGTAGGGCGGGCCGATGCGATTGAGTGCCGCCACCTCACGGTAGTCCAGCCCGTGCCGGAACGCGATGCCGTAGAGCGTATCGCCGCGCTTGACCTCGTAGTCGCCGCTGCGCGGCATCGACTGGGTGGCGCGCTCGGGAGCCGGGCGCGACCCTTCGCGCTTGACCACGCGCGAGTGGCCGCAGCCGGCGAGCAGGGCGACGACCAGGATCCAGGCGAGGGTACGGGCGATGGAAGGCTTCATCCGCGCATATTCAACCAGACAATGGCGCCCAGTATCAGCACCGCGATGACCCAACCGACGATTTCGATGTAGCGCCGGAAGACCGGCTCGACCTTCGGGCCACCCCAGGCAACGACCCAGGCGACGAGGAAAAAACGTATGCCGCGGCCGACCAGCGAGGCCAGCACGAACGGCAGCAGCGGCATCGCGGCGGCGCCGCCGGCCACCGTGAACACCTTGAACGGGATCGGCGTGAACGCCGCGACGAACATGATCCAGACGCCGTACTGGCTGAAGAGTTCCTGCACGCGGGCATAGGTGTCGTCGTAGCCGACACGCACGATCCAGGGCATCACCGCCTCGATGGCGAAATAGCCCAGCCCATAGCCGATGACGCCCCCGAGCACCGAGGTGAGCGTCGCCAGCAAGCCAAGGCGCCACCAGGCCTTCGGATTGGCCAGCGCCATCGGTGCCAGCATGACGTCGGTCGGCACCGGGAAGAAGATCGATTCGATGGTGGATACGAAGCCCAGGTACCAGGGCGCGTGGCGATGGGCGGCGAGCACGCGGCACCGGTCGTAGAGCGGACCGAACAGTTTCATTCAGAGCGTCCCGGGCAGCAGGGGCACGAACACCACGCCGCCCAGGTCTTCCTGCACCAGCTGGCCGTCCAGGCGCCGGATGCGCAGCAGCCGCTGGCCGTTGGGCCCACCGACGGGCGCCACCAGCGTGCCGCCTTCGGCCAGCTGTTCGAGCAGCGCCGGCTCCATCGCCGCGGCGCCCGCGGTGACCAGGATGCCGCCGAAGGGGGCGTACTCCGGCCAGCCGGCGCGGCCATCGTCATGGCGGGTGCGCACGTTCAGGCCCTGGTGCCGGAACCGCCGGCGGGCGACCCGCAGCAGTTCCTCGATGCGCTCGACGCTGTAGGTTTCCAGGCCCAGCGTGGCCAGCACCGAGGCCTGGTAGCCCGAGCCGGTACCGACTTCCAGCACCCGGTCCGGCAGGCCGTGTTCGACCAGCGCCTCGGTCATGCGCGCCACCACCCACGGCTGGCTGATGGTCTGGCCGTTGCCGATCGGCAGGGCCGTGTCCTCGTAGGCGCGGCTGGCCAGGGCCTCGTCCAGGAACAGGTGGCGCGGCACCGTGCGCATCGCCGTCAGCACCGCCTCGTCGGCGATGCCGCCTTCGTTGCGCAGGCGTTCGACCATGCGGTCGCGGGCACGCTGGGAGGTCATGCCCAGTCCCTTGGCTTCCGGCCGGATTTGGTAGCGGGGCATCATGCCTTCTGGTTCATCCCTGCACCGAGCGCGCCGACCCAGCTGGCGACCTTTTCCAGGGCCTGGTAGCGGGTCAGGTCGACGTGGATGGGCGTGATTGAAATGCAGCCCGTGCGGATCGCGTGGAAATCGGTGCCCGGGCCGGCGTCCTGTTCGGGGCCGGCAGGGCCGATCCACCACATCGGGCGCCCGCGCGGGTCGACCTGCTCGACGCAGGGTTCGGCGCGGTGGCGGTGGCCCAGGCGGGTGACCTCGTAGCCCTTGAGTTCGTCCCAGGGCAGGTCGGGCACGTTTACGTTGAGGATGGTGTCGGCCGGCAAGGGATCGACCAGCAGGCGGGCGGTGATTTCCAGCGCCGCCCGCGCCGCCGTTTCGTAGTGCCGGGACGACGCCTCGTCGGTCACCAGCGACATGGCGATGGCCGGCAGGCCCAGGAAGCGCCCTTCCATCGCCGCGGCCACGGTACCCGAATAGATGACGTCGTCACCGAGGTTCGCGGCGGTGTTGATGCCCGAGACCACGATGTCGGGATCGGCCTCGAGCAGGCCGGTCAGGGCCAGGTGCACGCAGTCGGTGGGGGTGCCGGTGACGCGCCAGGTGCGGTCGGCGATCTGACGGACCCGGATGGGCCGGTCCAGCGTCAGCGAGTTGCTCGCCCCGGACCGGTCACGGTCGGGCGCCACCACCGTCACCTCGTGGCCGGCCTTGCGCAGGCCTTCGGCCAGGACGCGGATGCCCGGGGCTTCCACGCCATCGTCATTGCTCACCAGTACGCGCATCGGGGACCCTGCAGGAAGAGCCCCATGATAACGGAAGCATCACCCGCGGCATCACCCATGACGGGTTAACCTTCGCGCATGGCCAAACCAAAGCCACCCGCGCCAGTCACCGACGACGACGCCGCCCTGTTCCGGGAGGCGATCGGCGACGTGCGCCGGCTGGAGCCGCCGCCGGCGGCGCCGGCGAGGCCGCGGCCGGCACCCAAGCCACGCATGCGCGAACTCGATGAAGCGCTGGCGCTGGCGCAGTCACGCCAGGCAGGCTGGTTCGAAGCCACCATCGACGCCGCCGAGGCCCTGGCCTATCGCCGCGACGAAGTGCCGGAAAAAGTGCTCAAGGCCCTCAAGCGCGGCCAATACAGCATCGGCGGCGAGCTCGACCTGCACCAGATGCGTGCGCCGGAGGCCGAACGCTGGCTGCGCGTTTTCCTGGCCGAGTCCCGGGCCGGCGGCCACGCCTGCGTGCGCATCATCCACGGCAAGGGCCTGCGCGCCGCAGAGGGGGGTTCGGTGCTCAAGGCCCTGGTGGACCGGATGCTGCGCCAACGCGCGGACGTACTCGCCTACGCCTCTGCACCGGAGGCGATGGGGGGAACCGGCGCGGTGCTGGTGCTGCTGGCCCGGAAACGACCCGGCGAGCAGGGACCGGGCACCGGCTGATCAATCGTCCTTGCGCTGCTTGGGCGGGTTGACCCACACCACGCGAACGCCGGCCGGCTTGGCAGCGGCTTCCACCGCTTCCATGTAGGTCTCGTCGTTGCTGATGGTGGACTTGCCGGCCAGGCCGGCGCTGCCGGAGCTGGCACAGGCGGCCAGCAGCAGCGTCGCGGACACAAGGACAACACACTTGCGGGCGGTGTTCATGGCGACCTCCTGGGATCTGGAAAACCGCGAACCCAGATTACTCCTCGAGGATGCCGGTGCAAGTGCCGCCGGCCCGGGCGGGGTTCAGGCCCCGGCGTGCGCGTCCCGGACCTCGCCCAGTTCGGCCAGCAGGCCGGTCGCGTAGGCGCCTGGCGGCAGTTCGAAGCGCAGCGCAAGCTGGTCCGCGGCCGGCCATTGCCACGCCAGCGTGGCCACCCGGACGCGCAGGGCCCGGCGTTCCTGTTTCAGGCCGGCGGCCTCCAGCCCCTGGCGCAGGTCTTCGAAGGGTTCCAGCGTCGCCAGCTCGAGCGAACGGGCGCTGCCCGTGCTGCGCAGTTCGCCGCGACCCCACAGCGGCCCGGTGGCATGGATGTCCAGGCGCGCGGCGCGTTCGGCCAGTGTCGCGCTCGCGGGCTCCGGTCCGAACACCGACTGGCTGCCCTCCAGCATCCAGACCTCGCCTTCGCGGCCCTGCGCCCAGTCGCCGGCAGCGACGCGGGCGGCCAGCACCGCATTGAACATTTCCGAACGTGCGGCCGACAGGTAGATCGAGCGCTGCTCCCGGCGAACGCGCTGGCCGGCGAACATCCGGCGTGCCGATTCGACGTTGTCACCGTCGCGACCAAAACGCTGCCCGCCGAAATAATTGGGGATCCCGCCCGCGGCGATGCTCGCGAGTCGCTGGTCGATGGCCGCGCGATCGCCGCGCACCTGGCGCAGGACCAGCTCGAAACGGTTTCCGCGCAGGGCGCCGCGCGGCAACTTGCGGTTGTGCCAGGCGTGCTCGAGCACCTGCAGCGATTCGTCCTGCAGCAAGGCCAGGTCCGGCGCGATGCGCTTGGGCAGGTGCACCGAAAAGCGCTGCCGCGTGATCGCATGGCGATCCTTCATGCCGGCATAACCGACGCCCATTTCCGGGATGCCGGCCCACTGCGCGATGCGACGCGCGGCGTGCACCGTGTTCATGCCGCGCTTCTGGATGGTCAGCAGCAGGTGTTCGCCCTGCCCCGCCGGTTCGAAGCCAGCCAGTTCCTCGACCAGGAAATCCTCGGGCTGGCTGCGGAAGTCCGCTGCCAGCACGGGCGGGCCGTGGCCGCCGGGCGGGACGGTCACGCCCGCACCAGCAGCGCCACCGCCGTCGCCGCCAGGCCTTCGCCCCGGCCGGTGAACCCGAGCTTCTCGGACGTGGTGGCCTTGACGCTGATCGCGTCCACGGACACGCCGAGGTCGGCGGCGAGGTTCGCCCGCATCGCCGGCGCGTGCGCGGCGACCTTCGGCCGCTCGCAAACCACGGTGACGTCGGCATTGCCCAGTCGCCAGCCGCGTTCGTTCAGCAGGCCGGCGCAATGGCGCAGGAACTCGCGACTGTCGCAGTCTTTCCAGCGATCGTCGGAAGGCGGGAAATGCACGCCGATGTCGCCCAGCGCCAGCGCCCCCAGCAGGGCATCGCACAGCGCGTGGATCACCACGTCGCCGTCCGAATGCGCCAGCACCCCGCGGTCGTGGGCGATACGCACGCCACCGAGCACAACGTGGTCGCCGTCACCGAACGCGTGGACGTCGTAGCCCTGGCCAATCCGGACATCGGTCATCGGGTTTCTTGCCTCGCTTTCACGCGGACGGATCCTTTCGGTTCGACAGGACGAATTCTGCCAGGGCCAGGTCGGCCGGCGTGGTGATCTTGAGGTTGTCGTCGCGACCTTCGACCAGGCGCGGCTTCAGCCCCAGGCGCTCCATCGCCATGGCTTCGTCGGTGACGCGCACGCCGTTGCGGTGGGCCGACGAAAGCGCCCGGGTGAGGCCGCCACGGCGGAACAACTGCGGGGTCAGCGCCCGCCAGAGCGCTTCGCGGGGTTCGGTGCCCAGGCACTTCGCGTCGGCGTCGGCGCGCTTAAGCGTGTCGCGCACCGGCGCCGCCAGCAGCGCACCGACGGCGTCGCGGCAGCCTTCCCCGATCAGCCGGGCCAGGTCGTCGCGATGCAGGCAGGGGCGCGCGGCGTCGTGCACCAGCACCCATTGGTCGTCGTCGATGCTGGCCGGCAGGGCGTGCAGCGCGGCCAGCACCGAATCGGCGCGTTCGCCGCCGCCAACGCAGGTAAGCACCGGCTTTCCACCGACCTCGCGCCAGCCCGGCCAGGCGGCGTCGTCTTGTGCCAGGGCGACCATCACGCCGTCCACGCCCGGATGGTCGAGCACCGCACGCAGGCTGTGTTCGATCACCGGCCGGCCGGCCAGCACCAGGTACTGCTTGGGCACGGCGCCGCCGAAGCGGCTTCCGCGGCCGGCCGCGGGCACGATGGCCCAGGTCACGGATCACGCTCGGCCGCGTCGCCGGAGGCGGCTGGCCCGGCGTCCGGTTCCACCACGCGGTAGAACACTTCGCCGGGCTTGACCATGCCCAGCTCGCTGCGGGCGCGGTCCTCGACGGCGGCTTCGCCCGACTTGAGGTCTTCGACCTCGGCCGACAGGGCATCGTTGCGCTGCTGCAGGCGGGCGTTCTCGCGCCGCTGGTCCTCCACCCGGGCTTCCAGCGCCCGCGCCTCGCGCAGGCCGCCGTCACCCCACCAGAACTTGGCCTGCAGGGCCAGCAGGGCCAGCAGCAACAGCGCGAGGGGCCACCAGCGGCGCAAGGGCCCGGGCTCAGCGCTTGAGGCTGGTGAAGGCGTCGCGGCCGGCGTAGCGGGCCTGGTCGCCCAGCGCCTCCTCGATGCGCAGCAGCTGGTTGTACTTGGCCACGCGGTCGCTGCGGCACAGCGAGCCGGTCTTGATCTGGGTGGCCGTGGTGGCGACCGCGATGTCGGCGATGGTCGTGTCTTCGGTTTCGCCCGAACGATGCGACACGACCGCCGCGTAGTTGACGGCATCGGCCATCGCGATCGCTTCCAGGGTTTCGGTCAGGGTGCCGATCTGGTTGACCTTGATCAGGATGGCGTTGGCCACGCCCTGGTCGATGCCTTCGCGGAAGATCTTCGGATTGGTGACGAACAGGTCGTCGCCGACCAGTTGGACCTTGCCGGCCAGGCGCTGGGTGAGCGCCTTCCAGCCTTCCCAGTCGTCTTCGGCCATGCCGTCTTCGATGGTGATGATCGGGTACTGGGCGCTCCAGCCGGCCAGGAAGTCGACGAACTGCTCTGGCGACAGGCGCTTGCCCTCGCCCACCAGGTTGTACTTGCCGTTGTCGAAGAATTCCGAACTGGCCACGTCCAGGCCCAGCAGGATGTCTTCGCCGGCGCGGTGGCCGGCCTTGCCAATGGCCTCGAGGATGACTTCGATCGCTTCTTCGTTCGAACGCAGGTCCGGTGCGAAGCCGCCTTCGTCGCCCACCGCGGTGCCCAGGCCCTTGGCCTTGAGCACGGCCTTGAGCGCGTGGAACACCTCGGTGCCGGCGCGCAGCGATTCGGCGAAGCTGTCGAAGCCCACCGGCAGGACCATGAATTCCTGCATGTCGACGTTGTTGTCGGCGTGCGCGCCGCCGTTGATGATGTTCATCATCGGCACCGGCAGCACGTTCGCGTTTTCGCCGCCCAGGTGGCGCCACAGCGGCAGGCCCCGGGCCGCCGCGACGGCATGGGCATTGGCCATGGACACGCCGAGCAGGGCGTTGGCGCCCAGCCGGCCCTTGTTCTCGGTGCCGTCGAGGTTGATCAGCTTGCTGTCCAGGCCCGCCTGGTCGGCACCGTCGAAGTCCTTCAGCGCCTGGGCGATCGTGGTGTTGACGTTGGCCACGGCCTTGCGCACGCCCTTGCCCAGATAGCGGCTCTTGTCGCCGTCACGCAGCTCCACGGCTTCCTTGGTGCCGGTGGACGCGCCCGAGGGCACGGCGGCGCGGCCGACGTGGCCGCTGGCCAGGGTGACCTCGGCTTCCAGGGTGGGATTGCCGCGGCTGTCGAGGATCTCGCGGGCGTGGACTTTGCTGATGGTGGTCATGGTGTCTCGCAAACTAGGAAAGGGTGGAACTCAGGGAGCCATCGCCAGGCCGACGACGACAATCACGATGCCCAGCAGCAACGGCAGCAGGTTCAGGACCAGGCCGAGCCAGGCGAACAGGCGCTTGCGGGCGCCCGCGAACAGGCCGACGGCGCCCAGGATCGCGCCAAGCACCAGCAGCGCCATCGCCGCCAGCATGCCCATGCCGACCATCACCATGCGCGGGTCGGTTTCCGACGGCTGGCCACCCTGCTCCATGCCGACGTACCCGGCGTAGCCGAAGACACCCAGCAGGCCCAGGCCGGCAATGATGGCGATGATGGTCGCGGCGATGCCGAGGCCGGAGTGTTTCAGGGGTGCGACGGCAACCGTATTCATGCGTCCTGCTCCAGGAATCCGTTTTTCTTGGTGATGCGGTCGAGTTCGACCAGGGTTTCCAGCAACGCCGCCATCTTCGGCAGCGGCCAGGCGTTGGGGCCGTCGGACAGCGCCTTTTCCGGGTCGGGATGGGTTTCCATGAACAAACCGCTGACACCCACCGCGACCGCCGCGCGCGACAGTACCGGCACGAACTCGCGCTGGCCGCCGGACTTGCCGCCGGCGCCGCCGGGCAGCTGCACGCTGTGGGTGGCGTCGAACACCACCGGGCAGCCGGTGTCGCGCATGACGCTCAGCGAGCGCATGTCCGAGACCAGGTTGTTGTAGCCGAAGCTGACGCCGCGCTCGCAGGCCATGATCTGCAGGTTGCCGGTCGCACGCGCCTTGTCGGTGACGTGCTTCATTTCCCAGGGCGACAGGAACTGCCCCTTCTTGATGTTCACCGGCTTGCCGGCGCGGGCGACCTTCTGGATGAAGTCGGTCTGCCGGCACAGGAAGGCCGGCGTCTGCAGCACGTCCACCACCGAGGCCACTTCGTCCATCGGCGTGTATTCATGCACGTCGGTCAGCACCGGCACGCCGAGCTGGCGCTTGACCTCGGCCAGCACCTTCAGGCCGGCTTCCAGGCCCGGGCCGCGGAAGCTGGTGCCGGAGGTGCGGTTGGCCTTGTCGAAGCTGGACTTGAAGATGAAGGGAATGCCGAGCTTGCCGGTGATTTCCTTGAGCCGGCCGGCGGTTTCCATCTGCAGTTCCAGCGACTCGATCACGCAGGGGCCGGCGATCAGGAAGAAGGGCTGGTCCAGCCCGACCTTGAAGCCACAAAGTTCCATCAGGCCTTGGCCTCCTTGAGGAGCCGGCCGCCGGCCTTGTGCTCGCGGGCGGCACGGATGAAGCCGATGAACAGCGGGTGGCCGTCACGCGGCGTGGAAAGGAATTCAGGGTGGGCCTGGCAGGCGATGAACCAGGGGTGGCCGGGCAGCTCCACCATTTCGACCAGCAGGTCGTCCATGGACTTGGCGCTGATGACCAGGCCGGCGTCCTCGAGCTGGCTGCGGTAACGATTGTTGAACTCGTAGCGGTGCCGGTGGCGCTCGCCAACGACGTCCTTGCCATACAGCGCGTGCGACCGGGTGCCGGGCTTGACCCGCTGTTCCTGCAGGCCAAGCCGCATGGTGCCACCCAGGTCGGACGCCTCGTCGCGGCGCTCGATCTCGCCGGTGGCGGTGCGCCACTCGGTGATCAGGCCGATCACTGGGTGCGGGCAGTGGCGGTCGTTTTCCGTGCTGTTGGCGCCGTCGAGGCCGGCGACGTGGCGGGCATAGTCCACCACCGCCGCCTGCATGCCGTAGCAGATGCCGAAGTACGGCACGCCGCGCTCACGCGCGTACCTGGCGGTGAGCACCTTGCCCTCGAAGCCGCGGTCGCCGAAGCCCCCGGGCACCAGGATGGCGTCGACGCCGTCGAGCGCCTTCTCGCCGTCCTTTTCCACCTGCTCGGATTCAAGCCAGTGCAGCTTCACCCGCGTGCGCTGGCGCAGGCCGCCGTGCTTGAGCGCCTCGGCCAGTGACTTGTAGGCGTCCTGGTGGTCCACGTACTTGCCGACCACGGCGACCGTGACCTCGTCGACCGGGTTTTCCACGGCGTCCACCACCGCTTCCCATTCCGACAGGTCGGCGGGCGCGGCCTTTTCCTCGAGCCGCAGGCGTTCGACGACGATCTGGTCGAGCTGCTGCTGGTGCAGCCACAGCGGCAACTGGTAGATGTTGCCCACGTCCACGCAGCTGATCACGGCCTTTTCGGGCACGTTGGTGAACAGGGCGATCTTGCGGCGCTCGGAGTCGGGCAGCGGCTTTTCGCTGCGGCAGACCAGGATGTCGGGCTGGATACCGATCGAACGCAGTTCCTTGACCGAGTGCTGCGTCGGCTTGGTCTTGAGTTCGCCGGCGGCGGCGATCCAGGGCACCAGGGTCAGGTGCATGAAGACCGCCTGCTCCGGGCCGCGCTCGGTGCGGATCTGGCGGATGGCTTCCAGGAAAGGCAGCGACTCGATGTCGCCGACGGTGCCGCCGATCTCGACCAGGCCGACGTCGAATCCGTCGGTGGCCTCGAAGATGCAGCGCTTGATCTCGTCGGTGATGTGCGGGATCACTTGCACGGTGCCGCCCAGGTAGTCGCCCCGGCGCTCCTTGCGGATGACGTTTTCGTAGATGCGGCCGGTGGTGACCGAGTTCTTCCGGCTCAGGCGAACGCGCAGGAAGCGTTCGTAGTGGCCCAGGTCGAGGTCGGTTTCGGCGCCGTCGTCGGTGACGTAGACCTCGCCGTGCTGGAACGGGCTCATGGTGCCCGGGTCGACGTTGATGTAGGGGTCGAGCTTCATCATGGTGACCCGCAGGCCGCGGGATTCCAGGATGGCTGCCAGCGATGCCGCGGCGATGCCCTTGCCAAGCGAGGACACCACGCCACCGGTTACGAAGATAAGACGGGTCATGGGTATTGGGGGCGCTGGAAAACCGTATTCTACCGGCTCACGCCGCCCGGGGCGAGAAACTTTTTCGCATCAATGGCTTGCAATCGTGGTCCGGGCGGCCCGGCTTGACCGGCCCCCGGGCGCCGCGCATCCTGCCCGCCACCGCAAGACCCCGCCAGGAAGGCCTTCCCCCGCATGAACACCCGCTACAACGCCGCCGACATCGAAGTCCTGTCGGGCCTGGACCCGGTCAAGCGCCGGCCCGGCATGTACACCGACACCACCCGGCCCAACCACCTGGCCCAGGAGGTCATCGACAACTCGGTGGACGAAGCCCTGGGCGGGCACGCCAAGCTGATCGAGGTGGTGCTGCACGCCGACGGCAGCGTCGAGGTCTCCGACGACGGCCGCGGCATGCCGGTGGACGTGCATCCCGAAGAAGGCATCCCGGGCGTCGAGCTGATCCTCACGCGCCTGCACGCCGGCGGCAAGTTCAGCGGCAAGAACTACACCTTCTCCGGCGGCCTGCACGGCGTCGGCGTCAGCGTGGTCAATGCGCTTTCAAAGAAGGTCGAGGTCTTCATCAAGCGCGAGGGCCAGGAACACCGCATGGAGTTCCGCGACGGCGACCGCAGCTCGGCCCTGGACGTGGTCGGCACGGTCGGCAAGCGCAACACCGGCACCCGCCTGCGCTTCTGGCCGGACCCGAAATACTTCGACTCCCCGAAGATTTCCCTGCGCGCCCTGCGCCACCTGCTGCGCGCCAAGGCCGTGCTCTGCCCGGGCCTGACGGTGAAGCTGCACGATGTCGCCAGCGACGCCAGGGACGAGTGGTACTACGAGGACGGCCTGAGCGACTACCTGCGCGGCGAGCTCAGCGGCCGCGAGCTGCTGCCGGCCGAGCTGTTCGTCGGCCACCTGTCCAAGGACACCGAGGTGGCCGACTGGGCCGTGGCCTGGGTCCCCGACGGCGAACTGGTGCAGGAAAGCTACGTCAACCTCATCCCGACCGCCCAGCACGGCACCCACGTCAACGGCCTGCGCAGCGGCTTCACCGATGCGCTGCGCGAGTTCTGCGACTTCCGCAACCTGCTGCCCCGTGGCGTCAAGCTGGCGCCGGAAGACGTCTGGGACCGGGTCAGCTACGTGCTGAGCCTGAAGATGACCGACCCGCAGTTCAGCGGCCAGACCAAGGAGCGACTGAGCTCCCGCCAGGCCGCGGCCTTCGTCGAGGGCGCGGCCCACGATGCCTTCTCCCTGTGGCTCAACCAGCACGTGGAGCTGGGCACCCAGATCGCCCAGCTGGCGATCGACCGCGCCGCCGCCCGGCTCAAGTCGGAAAAGCAGGTGGTGCGCAAGAAGATCACCCAGGGCCCGGCCCTGCCCGGCAAGCTGGCCGACTGCATCAGCCAGGACCTGGGCCGCACCGAACTGTTCCTTGTCGAAGGTGATTCGGCCGGCGGCAGCGCCAAGCAGGCCCGCGACAAGGACTTCCAGGCCATCCTGCCGCTGCGCGGCAAGATCCTGAACACCTGGGAGGTCGAATCCGGCGGCGTGCTGGCCTCCAACGAGGTCCACGACCTGGCCGTGGCCATCGGCTGCGACCCGGGCGTAGAGAACATCGACGGCCTGCGCTACGGCAAGGTCATCATCCTGGCCGACGCCGATTCGGACGGCCTGCACATCGCCACCCTGCTCTCGGCCCTGTTCCTGCGCCATTTCCCGGCGCTGGTGCGGGCCGGCAACATCTTCGTGGCCATGCCGCCGCTGTTTCGCGTGGACGTCGGCAAGCAGGTCTTCTACGCCCTGGACGAAGAGGAGAAGCGGCTGCTGCTGGACCGGATCGAACGCGAGAAGATCCGCGGCCAGGTCAACGTCACCCGCTTCAAGGGCCTGGGCGAGATGAATCCCTCGCAGCTGCGCGAGTCCACCATCCACCCTGATACCCGCCGCCTGGTGCAGCTGACGGTGGACGACGCCGAGCAGACCCGGTCGCTGATGGACCTGCTGCTGGCCAAGAAGCGCGCCGGCGACCGCAAGGCCTGGCTGGAAGCCAAGGGCGACCTGGCCTCGCTGGAAGTCTGAGTCCCCGACGGCCGGGGTTTTGGCCGCAAACTGTGACGGGCACCCCGGAAAGGTGACGCTTTGCGTCACATTTTCACCCCGCCTGCCCCCAACCAGCTGCCGTTCGTCGGCCGGACGGCCGGTATCGGCCCTGATTTGCGTCGGGCCGGCCCGTCACATAATGTGAATCAGCGCACATTTCGTGGCCAGGAGGCCCTCCACCACCCCGGATGCAGCCCATTGGCACGTTTCCTGCTTCTTTTCTCCCGCCCGCAGTTTGCGTGCCCCCGGTCGGTGATCCGACCCGGAATGTCTACCCAACAATCCTGTCGTTTCACCCAGCAAACTCCACCAAGGAAAACCTGCACATGAAGAACACCGTCCGTAGCATCCGAGGCCTCGCCCTTGTTGGCGTGGCGTCCCTCGGCCTGATCGCGATGACCCCGGCCCTGGCCGAGTCCGACTTCGCCACCGGCAACGGCGCCATTTCCGCCGACGCCCGCGTTGACTTCGAGATCAACATCCCGCGCTTCATCCGCTTCCAGGTCGGCTCGGCCGGCGCCACCATCGACGAAGTGGTCTTCGACGTGGCCGCCGCCAACGTCGGCGACGGCTCCGACGTCGCCGCGACCAGCAACGGCACCCTGGCCGTCAGCCTGCTCGGCAACGTCGGCACCATCAGCCTCGACGCCACCACCGCCGCCGCCCTGACCGACGGCACGGACAGCATCTCCTGGTCCGAAATCCTGACCTCCAGCTCGGACGCCGCGCTGGACGTGCCGGCCATCGTCGACGCCGGCACCGGTGCCGCCGAGTCGGTCACCGCCAACGTCGGCACCCGCGTGGTGAACCGCACCGCCGACTGGACCTTCGGCTACGACAACAGCAACGTGGTCGCCGCCGGCACCTATACCGGCCGCGTCACCTTCACCGCCTCCAACCCCTGACCGGACGAGGACACTCCACCGCGGGGCCAGCCCTTCCGGCCCCGCGGTGTGCTTTCCCCCGCAAGCGAGCCCCGACCATGCGCGTATTGCCCGCCCTGCTGCTTTCCACCGCCTGCCTGCTGTCGGCCGGTGAAGCGGGCGCGTACGTGGTCAACATCAACCAGGGCACCAACGCGGTCTACCTGCGCGTGGGTGACGGCGTGATGTCCGGTGGCTCCTACAGCGGCGGCGGCACCCCGCAATCGGGCGGCGCCGTCAGCCGCGTTTCCGTCACGGTGCCGCAGGCGGCCCTGGGAAATGGCACGCCCCAGGTCATGAGCGCCAACGGCCGCCTCACCAGCGACTGGGACGGTTATCTGTTCTGCAACGCAGGGCAGCTGTACGTCGGCGGCTTCTACCGCCGCAACAACAATGGCAACGCCAACGCCACGCTCACCGTCACCGCGCCAGCCTTCCTGGTCAATGCCGGTGGCGACACCATTCCCATTTCCCAGATCAGCTGGACCAGCTCGGGCAACGGCGATGGCACGGCTACCCAGCCGGTACCGTCCGGCAGTTTCCAGGCCGGCGGTGGCTCGCAGCCGCTCGCCAGCGACTTCTACCGCAACACCTGGCGCGAGAGCTGCCTGAGCTTCCGTTACGCCAATTCCCAGCTGGTCGCCGGCGGCACCTACACCGCCCGCGTCACCTACACCCTGACCGCGCCATGACCCGCGCCGTCATCCTCATCGCCCTGCTCCTGCTCAGCGCCGGCGCCGCCCGGGCCCAGGCCGTGCGCCTGGACGATTCCGCCAGCCAGGTCCTGACCGGCCTGGTGCGCATGCAGTGGGAAGACCCGGCACCCGGGCGCAGCGACATGCTGGTGGGCCAGGTGACGGTGCTGGTGCGCATCGACACCTCTGAACTACGCGGCCGCAGCGGCCGGATATTCCACGTCCTTGGCCGCCAGGCAACGCCGGTGGAAGCGAGCTGGACCGCGCGTGGTCCGCTGCTGCCCGGCCAGCTCAAGGATGGTGAACGCGCCCTGGTCTATGCCGGCCCGATCAGCACCAACCTGCTGGAAGACACCTTCGTGCTGACCCTGCGCGCCGACGCCAACCTGCTGTCCCGGCCCGAACAGCTTGAGTTCCACTTCGAATTCGAGGCCGACGGACAGTGAAGCCCTTGACCCTCCGCTGCCTGGCCCTGCTGGCGCTGTTGGTCCTGTCGGGCCTCGCGCAGGCGCAGTTCTCGGCCCAGATCATGCCGCCGCGGTTCGAGGACCGCGCCAAGCCGGGCGACGTCTACCGGGAGGTCATCGAGATCTCCAACATCGCCCCGGTGCCACTGCGCCTGACCGTGGCGACCGCCGACTGGTCGCTCAACGCGGAAGGTGGCGTGGCCTTCCAGGCCTCCCTCGCCGAGGACAGCTGCCGTCCCTGGACCGCCCTGGAGGCCACCGAGATCGAAGTGCCGCCCAATGGCAAGCGACGCTTCCGCTTCGAGGTCCGGGTACCCCAGGATGCGGGCAGCCGGCAGTGCCGCTTCGCCGTGATGTTCGAAGGCGAGCCGACCCCGGTCCCCGGCGTGGCCGTCCCGGTGGCGGGACGCATCGGCATCATCGTTTACCTGGACGTGGGCGATGCCCGCGCCGACCTGCGTGTCGTCGGCAGCGGTGTCGTCGAAGAAGCCGGCCGGCCGATGCCGATGCTGCGCATCCAGAACGCCGGCACCGCGCATGGGCGCCTCGAGGGCTTCATCGATGCCACCGACGCGACCGGCGAGCGCTGGACCCTGACCCCGTCGGGCAACCCCATCCTGCCCGGCGCCACCCGCGACATCCCGCTGTATCCGGTGGTCAACGACGACGAGCCCGTCGTGCTGGCCTTCCCGATGAAGGTGTCCGGAAAGCTCGAATGGCGCGGACGCGCCATCGACATCGACGTCAGCGCCGACCGATGACGCCCGCCCGCCTGCCTACCGCGGTGCAGTTGTCCGCCTGCATCGCGCTGGCGCTTGCCGCCTTGCCGGCGGCCGCGCGCCCGCTCGTGCAGGCGCCCGAGCCGGAAGGCGAGCCCTGGTCGGACAACGTGATCGCTTCGGAGGACCTGGCGCCGCTGCCGGTCGACCCGGAGATCGACTTCGATCCCAGCGGCCTGCCGCGCTCGTTCACCTTCGAGGCGATCGCCAGCCGCACCGAGCGTGGCGACGACACCTTCCACGAGTTCGGCCTGCGCTTCGGCGGTTTCCGGGAAACGGCGGACCACGGGACGCTGTCCCTGGATGCGACGCTGACCCAGTCCGACCGCCGCGACGACGCCTCCGATGTCGGTGGCACCGCGACCCTGTGGCAGCGTGGACTGTTCCTGGATGGCGGCTGGCGCGGCAACAACGGCATCGGCGTGCTCAACACGCCCTCGCCGTCCCTGCTCCGCGAACAGCACCGCTTCTTCCTGCCCACGGTGCCGTTCGCCGGCGCCAGCACGGAGTGGACGCGCGGCCGCGAAGACCTGGTCGTGCAAGCCGCCCTGGGCCGGGCCGGCGTCTTCAACGGCGCCCGCGTGGTGGGTTTCGACGTGGCCGACGGCAATGTCGGCACCGCCAGCTTCCAGTTCAAACCCGCCCGGGGATGGCGCGCCGCGATTTCGGCGCTGGCCACCGACGGCCTGATCGTCCCGGACGATTTCGGCGGCAGCTTCTTCCAGGATGGCCGCACCGAGGCCCTGCATGGCGCGCTCGCCTGGTCGGACGCGCGCAATGGCGTCAACCTCAACCTGCAGGCCAGCGACGGCTACCTGGGCAGCGCGACCGGTGCCTGGCTGGACGTGCGCAACATGCGCGGCGCCTATACGCATCGCTACGGCGTCTTCAACCTCGAGCCGGACCTGGCCTGGGGTGCGCAGCCGATCAACAACGACAGCCGGGGTGCCTACTACCGCGTCGCCTACCAGCACGCCCGCTGGTCCTGGTCTGCGGGCCTGGACCGGGTCGCCAGCATTTCCGGCAACAGTTTCGACGGCTGGTACGGCACGGCCTTCGCGCGCTTCCAGGCAACGGCATCCATGGGCTACGGCGGCAACCTGGCCCTTCGCAGCTCGCGTGCCCAGGACGCCCTCTCGGCCCTGTGGTTCGTCGACAAGACCACCCGCTGGGGCCAGAGCCGGCTGCAGTTCGAACACCTGCATTCGCGGGGAGCCGGCGATGACGACGACAGTTGGGAACTGAGCGTCGACCAGTCGCTGCCGCTGCGCCAGGGCCGACGGCTCAGCCTCACCGCCTCTTACGGCGAAGTGTCCTACGAGGGCGAGGCCGCCAGCGGCGTCGCGTCCCTGTCAGCCTATGGCGGCATCGACCTGGGCTCGCGGATCACCCTCGATGGCACGGCACGCTGGACCGAGGGCGACGCCTTCCGCGGCGCCGACCTGAACCTCAACCTGGCCTGGCGCGTCTCCAGCCACTGGTCGCTGGTGGCGACGATCTACGAGAACCAGGGTTCGCAGCGCTCGCCCTTCATCATCGATCCGCTGGCCACCGAACAGGCCTTCGTTTCCCTGCCGCGCGACCGATCTGTTTTCCTGAGCCTTCGTTACGAGCGTCAGGCCGGCACCAGCGCCGGCGTGCTCGGCGGTGCGCCGGGCATGGCCGCCGGGTCCGTCACCGGCAGCGTGTTCCTGGACGAAAACGGCGACGGCGAGCGGTCGGCGTCGGAGCTGCCGGCGGCCAACGTCACGGTACTGCTCGACGGCCGCTACGCCGTGCGCACCGACAGCCAGGGTGAGTTCGAATTCCCGCGTGTCGCCACCGGCGCGCACACCCTGGAAGTGGTGCCGGACAACCTGCCCCTGCCCTGGTTCCTGGAAGGGGAAAACGGCGAGCGTGCCATCGACGTCCGTGTCCGCGACACCACCCGCGTCGACATCGGTGCGAGGCGCCAGCGGTGATCGATCCCATGCTGCCCAGGACGCAATCCCTGCCGCGCAAGCACGGCATCGTGCTGCGCCTGCTGGTGCTGTTCCTCGCGGTGGCGTTGGCGGTGGGCCTGCAGGCCGGCGAAGGCCAGGCCGCCGGCCCGGTCGAGCGGAGCGCGCCAGCGACGACCCCGGATGCGCCCATGCCCGCCTGCACGCCCCCGGTGGCGCTCAGGCACCCGGCCCTGCCCGCCGCCGCTCAGCCCAGGGATGCGCGCAACAGCGACGACAGCAAGGGCTGCAGCCGCTCCGCCCGTCCGGACTCGTAGCGCCCGGCGTCTTCGTCCATGTAGCAGGACTGGGCGATCTCCAGCTGGATGGCCTCGACGCCCTGCGCGGGCTGGCCATAATGGCGCGTGATGTAGCCGCCCTTGAAGCGGCCATTGGCCACCCAGGTGTAATCACCCTGCGAGGCCAGCACCGATTCCAGGCGCACCTGGGTGTCGGTTCGGCAACTTTCGCCGGCCGCGGTGCCCAGGTTGAGGTCCGGCAACCGGCCCTCGAACAGGAAAGGCACGACGCTCCGGATCGAATGGCCTTCCCACAGCACGACGCGACCATGCGCCCGGCGCAGTCGCTGGAGCTCTTCGGCCAGGGCGTCGTGGTAGGGCCGCCAATAACGCTCGATCCGCGTCGCGACTTCGTCGGGGCTTGGTTCCTGGCCAGGCAGGTACACCGGATCCCCCGTGAATCGACGCACCGGACACAGCCCGGTGGTGTTCTGGCCCGGATACAGGGAGACATCGTCCGGCGGCCGGTTGAGGTCGACCACGTAGCGCGAGTAGTTCGGAACCAGCACCGATGCCCCGAGCGCGCGGGCGAAATCGTAGAGCCGGCTCACGTACCAGTCGGTGTCGGGCACGCCGCGGGCCGCGTCCGTGACCCGCGCGGCGACGTCCTCGGGCAGGGCGATGCCGTCGTGCGGCAGGCTGACCAGCAGCGGCAGCTCGCCGCGGTGGAGGCTGAATACGTCGCTCATGCCTGCAGTCTAGCCGGCGAAGCGCGTCGGTGCGTACGGCGTCGCGTCGATCGCCGGCGTGCGGCCGGTCATCAGGTCGGCCATCAGCCGGCCCGTGCCCGCGCTCATGCCGACGCCCATCATGCCGTGGCCGGTGGCCAGGAACAGGTTGTTGTGGCCTGGCGCCCGGCCCAGGATCGGCAGGTCGTCCCAGGTCATCGGACGCCAACCGTGCCAGGCGTCGCGTCGCGCCGGGCCCGTGGGTTCGACCAGGTATCGGGCGGCGCCGCGCTCGAGGGCGGCCAGTCGCCTGGGGTTGGGCGTGTCATCGAAGCCGCTGAATTCCATGGTGCTGCCCAGGCGGTAGCCATCGTCCCAGGTCGTGACGCAGACGCTGCGCTCCTTGAGCACCAGCGGCCGGCGCGGCGCGATGGTCGGGCGGTCGTAGCTGATCGAATAGCCCTTGCCCGGCTGGATGGGGATGTTCAGGCCCAGGTTGTCGGCGAATCCCGCCGACCATGCCCCCATGGCCACCAGCACCTTGCCGGCCGAGCGCCGACCTTCGCTGGTCTGCACCGCCTCGATGCCATTGCGTCCGCGTTCGAAACCGGACACCCGCACGTCTTCTTCGATCACGCCGCCGGCCTCGCGCACGATGCGGGCCAGCTCGGCGGTGAAGCGGTCCGGGCGCAGGTGGGCGTCGCCCGGGAAATGGATGGCGCCGGCCAGCCCCGGCTTCAGCGCTGGCTCGTCCGCCACCAGTGCGTCGCCGTCGATCACGCGCGCGGCGATGCCCAGTTCGGCCAGCAGGGGCAGTTCGCGCTGCTGGTGCGCGAGCGCCTTCGGGGTCAGGAACACGTAGTGCAGGCCGCTGGCTTCGAAGCCGCAGTCCAGGCCCTGGCCGTAGACCAGGTCTTCGACCAGCACCCGCGAGTATTTCAGGAGTGCACCCTTGGCCATGCCGCTTTCGCGCCAGTGGCGTGGGTTGCAGCGGCCCGCCACCTTGCCCAGCCAGCGGGCCAGCGGCGGATCCCAACGCGGCTTGATGTAAAGCGGCGCGTCGGGCCGGAGCATCCAGCCCAGCGCCTGGGCCACCATGCCGGGTGCCGCCAGCGGCGCCGCATGGCTGGGCGTGAGCGTGCCGCAGTTGCCCCAGGACGTGGCACCGCCGACCTTGCCGGCGTCGAGCACGCGCACCGACCGCCCTTCGCTGAGCAGGTAATGGGCGCAGGCCAGGCCAACCACGCCCGCACCCAGCACCAGGACATCCGCGTCGTGGCTCATGCCGCGCAGTTTACCCTCGGCGCATCGGCGGCAGGCTCAGGTAGGTAGCGGCGCGCCAGGCCCACTCGGCCGGGCCGAAGCGGAAGCGCGCCATCCACCAGTGGCTCAGCGCCACCTGCAGGGCGAAGAAGCCGAACACGTACACCGGCTGCCAGGCCCGCGGCAGCTGCTCGAAGTAGCCCAGGCCGTAACCGAAGAAGATGAAGGTGGCGACCAGCGACTGCAGCAGGTAGTTCGTGAGCGCCATGCGCCCTGCCGGGCCCAGCAACCCCAGCAGCCGCCCCGCCGCCGCCGAATGCAGGCCGTGCACCACCCAGGCCAGGTAGGAAACCGCCATCACCGCGCCGCCGAGCATCTGCAGCACCTGCGCGGTGGACGCACGCAGGTCGAGCCGGCCGAAATCCATCGTCGGCTCGAGCCAGAACGACACCAGCACCATCGCCAGGCCCACCGGCAGCGCCACCCAGCGCAGCCGCGTGAACAGCCGGGCGTGTTCGGCCGGGCGTGCGATCGCGCCGCTGCGCGCGAACCAGGCCCCCACCAGGAACAGACCCAGGATGAAGGCGCCATAGATGACCAGGAAACCCATCATGCTCAGGAAATCATCCAGTCGCTGCGCGGTCGCCTCGGCGAAACCACCGCTGCCATAGGCCTCGCGCTGGGCCTGGACCAGAGCCGCCATCTGCTGCGACTGCTCGGCCAGCGCCCGGTTGAACTCGGCGCTGGCCTCTTCGGGCAGCGACTGCAGGGCGGTGCCCAGCAAACCCAGGCCCAGGGTGAACACGGCCGGCAACAGGATCAGCGCGATGCCCCACTTGGGCAGCCGCGATTGCGGCGTATTACGGAAAAAAAGCAGCAACAGCAGGCCCATCAACGCGTAGGTGACCAGGATGTCGCCCGACCACACCAGCAGGGCATGCAGCAGCCCGATCACCAGCAAGGCCAGCACCCGGCGCAGGTAGACGCCGAAGAACGGCCGGCCGGCCGCCTGGGCCCTGGCCAGCATGATCGCGAAGCCCATGCCGAACAGCATCGAGAACAGCGGGAAGAACTTGCCCTGCACCAGCAGGTAGATCGCGCCATCGACCCAGCGGTCGGCCCCGGACAGCGCCGGGTTCAGGCCGGTCATGGAGGCCATCAGGGGCCCCACCATGCCTTCGATGTTCATCAGCAGGATGCCCAGCAGCGCAAAACCGCGGATGGCGTCGAGAGCCTGGATTCGTTCGGCGCCGGTGACCGGCGCCAGCTCGCTTGTCTGGGTCATGGCATGGGGCCTCCCCGCCCCGCCCCGAATGTATCCCGATTCAGTGTTCGACGCCGCCATCGCCGTGCACGTGGCCGTGCTCGACCTCGACCGCCTCGGCATCGCGGACGCCGACGATCTCGACCTGGAAGACCAGGGTCTTGCCGGCCATCGGGTGGTTCAGGTCCACGTCCACGACGGTGGCGCCGACCTTGACGACGGTGACCGCACGCGGGCCCATCGACGTTTCCAGCACGATCTGGTCGCCCGGACGCACGCGGGCATTGCGCAGGTGCTTCTTGGGAACGCGCTGCACGAAGTTTTCGCGACGTTCGCCATAGGCTTCGTCCGGACCCACCGTGACCTCGAAGGAATCGCCTTCGGCCTTGTCCATCATCGCGGCCTCCAGGCCCGGGATGATGTTGCCGTGGCCGACCAGGATCGCCATCGGCTCGCGGTCACGCGAGGTTTCGGCAGGCGCCTGGCCCGGCTCGGAAACGGTGTAGTGGAAGCGGACGACGCGATTTTTTTCGATCTTCATGGGGAACCTGGGAAAGGGCCGGTGACTGCACCGGCGGGGATGGGGCACACTGGGCCCGTGAAAGCGAACGCGCATTATCCCGGCCCGGTCCGCCCGGCGCCAGCTTCCGGCCTCGTCGCGGCGGTTGCCCTGCTGCTGGCGGCCCTGCTGGTGGGCTGCGGCTCGTCGCCCAAGCGTGGCACGGCCGGCGCGGGCGGCACCGGTGGCTTGCAGGTGGTGGACGTGGCGCCTGCCGACCCCCGGCTCGCCAACGAGGTGCTGATGCGGGCGCTGGGCCTGGTAGGCACGCCGTATCGCTGGGGCGGCAACACGCCCGAAGGCGGCTTCGACTGCAGCGGCCTGGTCGGTTTCGTCTTCCTGGACGCCGCCCGCATCTACCTGCCGCGCACCACCCGCGACCTCGCCCGCTACGACGCCAGCAAGCCCCCGCGCGACCGCCTGGCCGCGGGCGACCTGGTGCTCTTCAGCGACAAGGGCACGGTGTTCCACGTCGGCATCTACGTCGGCGAGGGACGCTTCGTGCACGCGCCAAGCACGGGCGGCACGGTGCGCCTGGACCGCCTGGACGGCCCTTACTGGAGCCGCCACTACGCCGGCGCACGCCGCATCCTGGACTAGCGCGCCGGGATCAGCCCGCAGGTGGGCCGGGCGCGGGCTCGGGCCGCAGCCACAGCCAGACCGCCACCACCGCCATCACACCGGTGCCGGTCGCCGCCATCCACCACCGGGGCGCCGTGGCGAACATGATGAGGCTGCTCGCCGCCATCATGCCGATCGCCCAATATTTCGCGCGCCGCGAGACCGCACCGGTCGCCTGCCAGTCCCGGATCATCGGCCCGAAGGTCCGGTGCGCCAGCAGCCTGTCGTGCAGGCGCTTGGATCCGCGTGCGGCGGCGTAGGCCGCGACCAGGATGAAGGGCGTGGTCGGCAGCCCGGGCAGGAAAATGCCCAGGATGCCGAGGCCCAGCGCCAGGTAGGCCAGCAGCAGCCACAGCCAGCGCCGGGCGTGGTGGATCGGGCTCATCCGTTGATCTGGGCAACGGCCTGTTCGATGTCCTTGCTCAGCGACATCACGTTGAGCGCGTAGTCGGCCAGGCGCTGGTCGGACTCGTCGGCGGGTGTCCAGGGCGGCACCGTCACCGGCTTGCCCTCGGGGCCGTCGAGCGCGACGAAGACGATCATGCAGTGCGTGCACAGGCGGCCTTCGTCGTCGGTCATCGGGTCGCGCGCGAAGACGTCGACGTAGAAATGCATGCTGCTCGTGCCGGTGTAGACCAGCTTGGCGCTGACGGTGACCATGTCCGAAGTGCGGATGGGCGCCACGAAGCGGATGCCGCCCACGGCGACGGTGACGCTGTAGCGGCCGGCCCAGCCCACCGCGGCGGCATAGCCGACCTGGTCTATCCATTTCATGACCACGCCGCCGTGCACCTTGCCGCCGTAATTGACGTCGGTGGGTTCGGCCAGGAACCGGAAGGTGAGTTCACGCTGTTCGCCGCTCATGGCTCGTCCTCCGGGAATTCAGGCGCTGATGCCGGCCTTGCCGGCCCGGGACACCGAGTCGCGCACGCGTCGGCGTCGCATGCGGGCCTGCAGCTGGTCGCGGCGCCGGGCCAGCTCACGCGCCCTGGCGATGCGCCCGGCTTCGTCGCTGGCCGGACCCATGGTCTCACGGGCATCGCGGAAATCATCATAGGCCGCCACCACGTGGCGGATGTCGCGCATGAGCAGCTCGAGCATGATCGCGTCGTCGAGCAGGCCGATCACCGCGACGTCGTCCGGGATCAGGTCCTCCGGGTCGCTGAAGTAGGCCAACAGCTTCAGGACTTCCGCCCGCTCGACCTGCGGCAGGGCCCAGGCCTCGTCCTCGAGCATCTCCACCAGCTCGACCACCTGCAGCAGGCGGCGCCGGATGTATCCGGGGGCCGTTTCGATGGGCAGGGTCTGCAGGCTGTGGCGCGCCGCGGCGACGATGTCGCACTCCTCGGCGCAGGCCACCCGGCGCTCGGCGCGCGCGAGGGCCTCGTGGAAACGATCGATGTCGCCGGGCTCGAGTTCGAAGCTGATCTTCATGCCGGCATCGTACGCCAGCCTGAACGGCGCGTTCACCTGCCAAAGGCCAGGGATGGTCCCAACGCCGCGCTTAGCGTACAGTTCGCGGCGTTTGCTGCACCGGCTGACCGTTTTCCCCCGGTATGCCCCGCCGCCCGGCCCAAGCCCTGCTTGCCGCCTGGCCAGGCCCCACTCCGCACGCCTTTCGTTGCGCAAACACGCCCGGCCCTCCTGGCCCGGCGAACAATCAGAAGCAAGACTCGTTGCGCGGTTTCAGGGAACGCTCCGGGTTACACCACGGAGCAATTGATGAATTTCCAGTCCCTTGGGCTTGCGCCCGAGCTCGTCCGCGCGCTGTCGGACGTCGGCTACACCACCCCCACCCCGATCCAGGCCGAAGCCATCCCGCTGGCCCTGGCCGGCCATGACCTGATGGGCGGCGCCCAGACCGGCACCGGCAAGACCGCCGCGTTCGCGCTGCCGCTGCTGCATCGCCTGGCCCAGGCCGGCCCGATGCGCGGGCCGCGCAAGCCGCGTGCGCTGGTGCTGGCACCGACCCGCGAGCTGGCCGTGCAGGTCAACGACAGCCTGCGCACCTACGGCAAGCACCTGCGCATGAACACCGCCACCGTCTACGGCGGCGCCGGCATGCAGCCGCAGATCGAAGCCCTGCGCCGCGGCGTCGATGTCCTGGTGGCCTGCCCGGGCCGCCTGCTCGACCATCTGCAGCAGCGCACCGTCGACCTGTCCCAGGTCGAAGTGCTGGTGCTCGACGAAGCCGACCGCATGCTCGACATGGGCTTCCTGCCGGCGATCAAGCGCGTGCTGTCGGCCCTGCCCAAGCAGCGCCAGACCATGCTGTTCTCGGCGACGTTCGAGGAATCGATCAAGAAGCTGGCGCTCGAGTTCCTGCGCAACCCGCACCAGGTGCAGGTGACGCCGGTCAACGCCACGGCCGCCAGCGTCACTCACGTCGTGCACCCGGTGGACGCCTCGCGCAAGCGCGAGCTGCTGATCGAGATCCTTTCCAAGCGCCACCAGGACCAGATCCTGGTCTTCGGCCGCACCAAGCACGGCTGCAACCGCCTGGCCGAGCAGCTCGAAAAGTCCGGCATCAGCGCCGTCGCCATCCACGGCAACAAGAGCCAGGGCCAGCGCCTGAAAGCCCTGCGCGACTTCAAGTCGGGTCAGGCCCGCGTGATGGTCGCCACCGACGTCGCCGCCCGCGGCCTCGATATCCCGCTGCTGCCGCTGGTGATCAACTTCGATCTGCCGATGGTCGCCGAGGACTACGTGCACCGGATCGGCCGCACCGGCCGCGCCGGCGCCAGCGGCGAAGCGATTTCGCTGGTCAGCCAGGACGAGGGCGGCCTGCTGCGCGCCATCCAGCGCGTGCTCAAGGCCGACATCGCCCTGGTCGAAGTCGAGGGTTACGTTCCGACCCGGGGTATCCGCATGGGCAACGACAACCCGACCCGCGGCCGCCCGGCCGGCAACCGCCCGCCGCCGCGTCGCGAAGGCGCCCCGCCGCGCGGTCGTCGCCCGCATGCCGGGGGCGGTGAACGCCACGCCCACGCCGGCCCCAAGGGCCACGGCCCGCGCGGCGGCGGCGAGCGTCGCCAGGGCACGACCGACAGCGCACGCTGATCCGCCGTCCCGCCAGGAAAAAGGCCGCCCATCGGGCGGCCTTTTTTCATGCGCGTGCGTGGATCATTCGGCCTGGGTGAATTCCCCGAACTGGCCCAGCTGGTCCAGCACGGCCTTGTCGCCGACCACCACGACCGACTGCTGCGCCGGCTGGAAGTACTTGCGGCCCATGGCCTGCACCTGTTCGGCGGTCACTTCGCGGATCCGCGGCACGAACTCGCCGATGTATTCCGGGGGCAGGCCCACCAGCCAGTACGAGGCCAGGGTGCCGGCGACCGAACGCTGCATCTGGTTGGACACCAGGTAGCTGCCGGCGACGTAACGCTTGTTCATTTCCAACTCGTGCGCCGGCACGGGCTGGTTGCCCAGGCGCTCGAATTCGGTGAAGACCTCGCCGATGGCGGCACCGGTCACTTCGTTGCGGACATCGGCGTAGGACACCAGGGCCCCGCCAGCCGCAAGCCGGCGATGGCCGACGCCGGCGCCGTAGGTATAGCCCTTCTCCTCGCGCAGGTTCTGCATCAGCCGGCTGCTGAAGCTGCCGCCCAACACCGTGCTCGCAAGCTGCAGCGGCACCTGGTCGGGATGGGTGGCGCGCACGGCCGGCCGGCCGATGCGCAGCGTCGACTGCACGCTGCCCTCGCGGTGCAGCAGCCTGCGGGTCGGCACGGCGCCGGTGCGCGCTGGCGGCGTGGGCGGGGGCGCCTCGCCGCTGGCCTGCCAGTCGCCGAAGTGCTGCTTGGCCAGGGCCAGGGCCGCGGCCTCGTCGATGCGGCCGGCGACCACCAGCAGCGCGTTGTCCGGTCGCAGGCGTCGTGCGTGTTCGGCGACCAGCCGTTCCCGGTCGATGGCGGCCAGGCCTTCTTCGGTCGCCAGGGTGCGCGCGTAGGCGTGGTCGCCATACAGCGCCGGCAGCAGGGTGCGTTCGGCGCGGAAGCTGGGCTGGGCTTCGTTCGCCTTCAGCCCCTGCACGGCGTTGGCACGCGCCAGTTCGATTTCCTTTTCGGGGAAACTGGGCGAGCGCACCAGTTCGGCCAGCAACGCCGCCATCCCGCCGGCGTGCGAAGGCAGGGCATTGGCGTTCACCACCAGCGCGTCGTTGCTTGCGTAGGCGCCGACCGAACCGCCCATGCCCTGCGCGGCCTCGGCGATGCCGCGGGAATCGCGCGTGGCGGTGCCTTCGGCCAGCAGTCCCGCCAGCATCGAGGCGAAAGCCGGTGTGTCGGCGGCGTCGGCGGCGAGCCCGGCATGGCGGAACGCCAGCACGTAGTCCACCCGCGGCACGCCGTCGCGCGGCACGACCCACACCTGCAGGCCGTTGCCCAGCGCATGGCGCGCGACCTGGGGCACCGGCATCGGCTTGTCGGGGGCGAAGGCAGGCAGCGCGTCCGGAAGCCGGATCGCCTCGTCGGCGAAGGCGACCGGCGCAAGCGTGGCGCAGAAGATCGCGAGTGCCAGGGATTTGTGCAGTTTCATGGGCTTACTCCTGGCCGGCGGCCGCTTCGAGCATCGCGGCCGGCTTGCGGTCGATCACGGTGCGGTTTTTCGCGGTGAGGTACCTCGCGCTGACGCGCTGCAAGTCCTTCGAATCGACCGCGTCGATCCAGCCCGGGATCTGGTTGGCCACGTCGGCGTCGCCCCAGATCGCCTGCAGGCGCGCCAGCGTGTCGGCGCGGTCGAGGAAACTTTCCATGCCGTTGTTCCAGTCGGCCAGCATGCGCGTCTTCACCCGTGCCAGCTCCTCGTCGGACACGCCGTCGCGGGCGATGCGGGCGATTTCCTCGTCCAGGGCCGCCAGCAGCTGGTCGGCCGTGTACTGGGGCTTGTAAAGCGCGAACAGCGTCAGCAGGGTCGGCCCGTCGAACTCCCAGGGACTGGACAGGCCGAACAGGTATTCGCCGTTGACGGCCATCTCCCGCCCCTTGACCAGGCCCTGGTAGACGCGCGACGCGTCGCCACCGGCCAGCACCTCGGCCAGCACGACGATGGGCGCGTGGTCCTCGCTGCCGCGGTCGGCGATCTTCCAGCCCACGGCCAGTGCCGGCACCTGGGCCAGCGCGTCGGACTGGGTGAGCTGCTTCTCACCGGTGTTGATGGGCTCGGAGACATCCGGTCGCGCCGGCGTGGGCCGGGCGGCGATGTGCCCGAAATATTTCTGTGCGAGCGCGAAGCCCTGCTCCGCGGTCACGTCGCCGGCGATGGAAAGCACGGCGTTGTTGGGACCGTAGAAATCACGATGGAAGGCGGCGACGTCCTCGACGGTGGCGCTTTCCAGGTCCTCGAAGCTGCCGTAGTCGTCGTGGTTGTTTTCCCACTTCTGGAACGCCGCCTGGTTGATGTCGAGCCACATGAAGCCGCCGTAGGGCTGGTTCTCGACGTTGACGCGGATCTCTTCCTTGACCACGTCCTGCTGGTTGGCGAGCGTGCGCTCGTTGAAGTCCAGCGTCGTCATGCGGTCGGCTTCGAGCCACAGGATCGGCTCGAGCGCGGAGGCGGGGGCGACCTCGATGTAGTTGGTGAAGTCCGAACGGGTGGAGCCGTTGTTGCGACCACCGCCGGAGGTGATGACCCGGTCGAACACGCCCTCGCCGGCCACCGGCGTGCCTTCGAACATCAGGTGCTCGAACAGGTGCGCGAAGCCGCTGCGGTTGCGCGGCTCCTGGCGGGAACCGATCTTGTAGACCACGCTCACGCCCACCACCGGGGCGCTGTCGTCGGGCGAGACGACCACCGTCAGGCCGTTGTCGAGGGTCCGTGTGTGCACCGGGATCTGCCAGCGATCCGATGCCTGGGCCAGGACGGGCAGTGCCAGCAGCAGGCCGAGGGCCAGCCGGCGTCGTGTTTTGGGGGTCATCGGGGAACTCGCTTCCGGGGCAAGCGGGCAGATTAGCGCCTGGCCCGGCCACGGCCCCGTGGCGAAGGTAACGAAGCCGTCATCGCCCGGCTTCGCCCGCCTCCATGCCCAGGTTGCTGCCGGCGTTGCGGTAGGCATCGAGGTCCAGCAGGCCCTTCTCGCGCGCCACCAGCACCGGCACCAGCATCTGGCCCGTGACGTTGGTCATGGTCCGCATCATGTCCAGGATGCGGTCGATGGCGATCAGGTACCCCAGGCCCTCCAGTGGCAGGCCGGCCGAACTGAGCACCACTGTCGCCATCACCACCGCCGTGCCCGGCACGCCGGCGGTGCCGAAGCTGCCGAGCACCGAGGCGAGCAGGATGATGAAGTACTGGGTGAGGCTGAGCTCGATGCCGAAATACTGGGCGATGAACACCGAGGTGAGCGCGGGGAAGATCGCACCACAGCCGTCCATCTTGATGCTGGCGCCCAGCGGCACCGCGAAGGCGGCGTACTCGGGCTTCACGCCCAGGTTGTGCACGGTCGCCCGCAGCGCCGCCGGCAACGCGGCGAAGCTGGACGAAGTCGCGAACGCCACCTGCATCGCCGGCGCGGCGCCGCGGAAAAACTTCAGCGGGCTCAGGCCGTGGGCCGCGAGCAGGCCGCCATAGACCACCACGATGTGCACCGCGCAGGCCAGGTAGATGGCCAGCACGAAGCCGCCCAGCGGCAGCAGCCGCTCGAAGCCATAGGTGCCGACCAGGGCGCCGATCAGGCCGAAGGTGCCGATCGGCGTGAACTCGAGCACGAAGCGCGTGACCTGGATCATCAGCTCGCTGGCCTCGCCGGCGAGCTTGCGCAGCCGCAGCGTCCGGCGCCCCAGCTTCACCAGGGCGAAGCCCAGCAGGCCGGCGAAAAAGATCACCTGCAGGATCTGGCCATCGGCCAGCGCCCGGAACGGATTGGCCGGCACCACGTCCAGCAGCACCTGCACCGGCCCGGGCACCTCCCGGACCTGGTAGTCGGGCGCCATCGCCAGCTCGCCCAGCCCCGCGCCCGGCTGCATCAGCCAGCCCGTGCCCAGGCCGACCACCACGGCAAGGGCCGCCGTCAGCGCGAACCACAGGAAGGTGCGGCCGCCCAGGGCGGCGATCGACTCCTGCCCGACCAGGCTGGAGACGGCGTTGATCACCGCGAAGAACACCAGCGGCGTCGCGATCATCTTGATCATCGTCACGTACAGGCTGCCCAGGGGCTGCAACCAGGTCCCGGCGGCCTCGCCCATCAGCCAGCCGGCCAGGGCGCCCAGCACGAAGCCGGCCAGCACGCGCTGCCAGAAGGGAATGCGGAACCAGCGGTTCACCAGGGCCATGGGCTCGACCAGACGGGGGATCAAGTGCCGAACATAGCGGCGGCCGGGGCCCGGGTCACCCACTTCGTCACCGGCAGGAACACATCGTTGCGCGATAATGACGGCCCGACCCTGGAGCCCCCATGACGATCCTGCTCTTCCTCGTTGGCCTGGCGCTGCTGATCCTGGGCGCCGATCTGATGGTTCGTGGCGCCTCGCGCCTGTCCCTGTCGCTGGGCATCGCGCCCCTGGTCGTCGGCCTGACGGTGGTGTCGTTCGGCACCAGCGCACCGGAGCTGGCCATCTCGGTGATGGCGGCGCTGGACGGGCAAACCGACCTGGCCCTGGGCAACGTGGTCGGCAGCAACATCTTCAACGTGCTTTTCATCCTGGGCCTGTCGGCCCTGGTGGCGCCGCTGGTCGTCGACCGGCAGCTGGTGCGCCAGGAAGTGCCGATCCTGGTCGGCCTGTGCCTGCTGGTGGGCTGGATGTCGCTAGACCGCGAGATTTCCTTCCTCGATGGCGCGGTCCTGGTCGCCCTGCTGCTGGCCTACACGGGCCTGCTCTACCGCATCGGCCGCACGTCGCCACCCGCCGAACTCGAGGACGGGCTGGTGACCGGGGCCGACTCGCCGCTGCTGTCCAAGCTCTGGGTGCAGCTGCTGCTGATGGTCGTGGGCCTGGTGATGCTGGTGGCCGGCTCGCGCTGGATGGTGCAGGCGGCGATCGAGTTCGCGACGCTGCTCGGCGTCAGCCCGATGGTGATCGGCCTGACCATCGTGTCCGCCGGCACCGGGCTTCCGGAAGTGGCGACGTCGGTGATTGCCGCGGCGCGCGGCGAACGCGACATCGCGGTGGGCAACGTGATGGGCAGCTGCATCTTCAACCTGGTCTGCGTGCTGGGCTTCAGCGCCCTGGTGGCGCCGGACGGCCTGGGCGTTCCGTCGGCACTGCTGGCCTTCGACCTGCCGGTGATGTTCGCCGTTTCACTGGCCTGCCTGCCCGTGCTCTTCACCGGCCACCTGATCGCGCGCTGGGAAGGCGCGCTGTTCCTGGCCTACTACGCGTTCTACGTGACCTACCTGGTGCTCTGGGCCCAGGACCACGCCAGCCTGGACGAATACACCTGGGTGATGCGCACGGTCGTCATCCCGCTGACCGCCATCACCCTGGCCGTCGTCGCCTGGCGGGAACTGCACCAGCGCCGCCGCGCCTGACCCTGCAACCCGTCGGCAGAAACGTCCTGTGAATGGGGCTTGGCTGTGGAAGGCTCAGAAGGGCTTGAAGTAGACCAGCCATAGGATGGCGATGGTCAGCAGCAGCGGGATTTCGTTGTACCAGCGCAGGGTGGTGGGCGAAGGCAGCGCGCCGCCCGCGGCGGCACGCTTGAGCCAGCGGCCGGTGATGATGAAGTGCGCCAGCATCAGCGCCACCACCGTCAGCTTCGCGTGCAGCCAGCCGCCCGACCGGTCGAAGTGCATCCACAGGGTGAGCCCCAGCACGAAGGCGATGCCGAACATCACGTGGCCGAACCGGTACAGGCGCTTGCCCATCAGCGCCAGGCGCTCGCGCACCGCCGGCTGTTCGCCCACCTCGGCCAGGTTCACCAGGAAGCGCGGCAGGTAGAAGACCGTCGCCATCCAGGCAATGACGAACAATACGTGGAACAGCTTGGTCCAAAGGTACATGGGGTCGGTGTCCTCGCCGGGTCAGCGGCAGTTGGGATTGCGGCCTGCCGCGCGGGCCTGCTGGTAGGTGGCCATGAGCCCGGGCGCCGACGCGCGCAGCGACTGCACGCGCTGCGCTGGGTCCGGATGGGTCGAGAGCCATGCCGGCGGGCGGTTGCCGCTGGTGGCGCGAATCATGTTTTCCCACACCGCAGGCGCGCCTTCGGGGTTGAAGCCGGCCAGGGCCATGTAACGCTGGCCGAGCACGTCCGCCTCGACCTCGTGCTGGCGCGAGAACGGCAGCAGGACGCCGGCCTGCGCACCCACGCCCAACAGGCCCAGCAACTGCTGGCGCTCGCCGCCGGTGGCGGCATTGAGCGCCTGCAACGCGGCATCGGCGGCATAACGCTGCGAGACCCGTTCGGCGGCGTGGCGCGAGGCCATGTGGCCCATTTCGTGGCCGATCACCGCGGCCAGCTGGTCCTGGTTGGTGGCGACCTTGAACAGGCCCGTGTGCACGCCGACCTTGCCACCGGGCAGGGCGAAGGCGTTCGGGCTGTCGTCCTGGATGACCACCACCTCCCAGGCCTGCTGGCGCTCGTGGGTGGGCAGGACCCGCACAAGGGCCTCGGCCACGCAGCGCACGTAGCGGTTGGCCGCCGGGTCGTTGGCCAGGCGGCCGCTGGTCTTGATCTGGTCGAAGGCGCTGGCGCCCATGCGGTCCATCGCCGAATCGTCGACCAGGATCAGCTGGCTGCGGCCGGTCGGGGTGGTGGCGCAACCGCCGGCAAGTGCGGCGAAAACCGCGGCGAGGGCTAGGCTGGAGCGGATGGGACGCATGGTCGTTCTCCGGTCGGGGCGGGAGCACCATGATTCCGGCAATGCTCCCGGGCCGCAATACCGAAGCGGTTCAGGCGTTTGCAGGCCACTTGGGGTACAATCCGCGCGCCTTCTTCGTGTCCGTGGTGTGCCGGAATGCGAAGCACCCCGAATTCCAACGGACCTCCCATGACCGACTCCACGAACGTGGCGCCGAACGCGCCTCTGCTTTTCCGCGACCTCGACCTCGGCGAGCCCTTGCTCAAGGCCCTGGCCGACGTCGGCTACGAGTCGCCCTCGCCGATCCAGGCCGCGACCATCCCGCACCTGCTGGCCGGAAAGGACGTGCTGGGCCAGGCCCAGACCGGCACCGGCAAGACCGCCGCCTTCGCCCTGCCCTTGCTGGCGCGCCTGGACCCGGCGGTGAATTCGCCCCAGGCCCTGGTGCTTTGCCCCACCCGCGAGCTGGGCATCCAGGTCGCCGAGGCCTTCCAGAAGTACGCCGCCCACCTGCCCGGCTTCCGCGTGCTGCCAATCTACGGCGGCCAGGGCTACGGCCCGCAGCTGCAGGCCCTGCGCCGCGGCGTGCACGTCGTGGTCGGCACCCCGGGTCGCATCATCGACCACCTCGACAAGGGCTCGCTCGACCTCTCGCACCTGCGCACCCTGGTGCTCGACGAGGCCGACGAAATGCTGCGCATGGGCTTCATCGACGACGTCGAGGCCATCCTCAAGAAGATGCCGGCCGTGCGCCAGACCGCGCTGTTCTCGGCGACGATGCCGCACGCTATCCGCCGCATCGCCCAGACCTACCTCAAGGAACCGGTCGAGGTCACGATCGAGGCCAAGACCCGCACCGCCGACAACATCCGCCAGCGCAGCTGGGAAGTCAGCGGCATGCACAAGCTCGATGCGCTGACCCGCATCCTGGAAGCCGAACCCTTCGATGCCATGATCGTCTTCGCCCGCACCAAGCAGGCCACCGACGAACTCGCCGAAAAGCTGCAGGCGCGTGGCTTCTCCGCCGCCGCGATCAACGGCGACGTCGTGCAGGCGCAGCGCGAACGCACGATCCAGCAGCTCAAGGACGGCAAGATCGACATCCTGGTGGCCACCGACGTGGCCGCCCGTGGCCTGGACGTGGACCGCATCAGCCACGTCGTCAACTACGACGTGCCCTACGACACCGAAAGCTACGTGCACCGCATCGGCCGCACCGGCCGCGCCGGTCGCAGTGGCGAGGCGATCCTGTTCATCGCCCCGCGCGAGCGCAGCATGCTGCGCGCCATCGAGCGCGCCACCCGCCAGCCGATCACGCCGATGGAGCTGCCGACCGTCGCCGCCGTCAACGACGTGCGCATCGCCAAGTTCAAGCAGCAGATCACCGACACGCTGGCCGCCGGCGAGCTGGGCGAGTTCCGCAAGCTGATCGAGGACTACGAGCGCGAGATGAACGTGCCGGCCATCGAGATCGCCACCGCCCTGGCCAAGATGGCCCGGGGCGACGTGCCGCTGCTGATGCAGCCGCCGAAGTTCGAGGCCAAGAAGCGCGCCTTCGATCGCGACGTGCAGGCCGCCACCGACAAGTTCACCAAGCCCTCGCGCTTCGAACGCGGCGATCGCCCGGAACGGCCGGCCTTCCCGAAGAAGGTCCGCGAACCCCGTGCGCCCGACGAAGGAAAGATGACCTTCCGCATCGAGGTCGGCTACGACCACGGCGTGAAGCCGGGCAACATCGTCGGCGCCATCGCCAACGAAGCCGGCCTGGACGCCAAGCACATCGGCCGCATCGAGATCTTCGAGGACCACACCCTGCTCGACCTGCCCGACGGCATGCCGGCGGACGTGATGGGCCATCTCAAGACCGTCTGGTGCGCCGGCCAGCAGCTGCGCATCACCCGCGACGGCGAGCCGCCGGACACCGCCGGCAAGATGCCGGCCAAGAAGCCCTTCGGCAAGAAGCCCTTCGGCCCGAAGAAGGACTTCGGCGACCGCAAGTCCTTCGGCCCGAAAAAGCCGCACCGCAAGGGACCGCCGAAGGACTGAGCCCGCTCAGGGCAGGGCCGGCATCGCCCCCAGGGTCTGGTGCAGCAGCGGCAGGTGCGGGCGCAGCAGCTCGGCGTTGTGCCGGGCCGCCGCCAACGCCACTTCGTCGTCCGCGTCCGGCCCCTTGAAGGCCGGCAGGCCAGGCAGGCCGGCCATGCCGGCGACGGTGCCGGCATCGGGCACCGGCAGCAGTTCGGACATCGCCGCCAGCGACTGCCGGCGCACCCAGGCGTATTCCTCGCGCGACATGCCGACCTGGTTGACGCCGCGCGCCTGTGCGGCGCGCACCCTGGACAGCAGCCCCGAGGCCTCCCCGAACACGTTGCCCAGGTCCTGGATCGTCGGTTCGCGCCTGCCGCTGGCGTGTTCGCTGGCCGCGGCCTGGCTCTGGTGCGCCAGGCGCGCCAGGTCGGGCCCCATTTCGGCGGCCACCACCTGTTGCACCCGCACGAAGGACTCGACCTGGGCCGCGGTCATGCGGCCGTCCGCCGGCGGCTCGTAGGGCGCCTGGTTGACGATGTCGTCGCCCAGGTCGACCGCACTGATCCAGGTCTTCGCACCTTCGACACCGGCGTTCCACATCGGCCGCAGCACGAACCACCAGGTCGCCACGGCCAGCACGAGCAGGACCAGCAGCGTCAGCAGGCAGCCCAGCAGCCAGCGCCGGGCCGCCATCAGCCGACCCTCCGGCGCCGCCGACGCCAGGCACGAACCAGCACGTAGACCACCAGCGCCAGCACCAGGAAGGGCAGCAGGGCCACCACCACCAGCACCAGCACCGCTGCGCTGTGGTCCAGCACCGACACCACGTCGCCCAGGGTCCGTCCCAATTCGGAACTCGCCGTGGTCAGCTGGTCGGCTTCGAACGCCAGCGTCAGCAGGTTGGTGCGGACGCGATGCTGCTGCTGGGCGGCATCCTGTTCGGCCTGCTGCAGCTGCGTTTCGATTTCAGCGAGCTCGCGGGTGATCGCGATCAGGTCCTCGGCGCGCGCATCCGGGCGTGCCATCAACTCCAGCAGGCGCGCGTGCTGGGACCGCAGCCTGGCCTGGCGCAGGCTGGTGTCGCGCACGGCCACCGCCAGGTCTTCGGCCCGGGTGCTGCGCTGGGCCAGCTCGCCGCCGTTGGCGGCCAGGCCCAACAAGGGCTCGACGCCGCCGGGCACCACCCTCAGCACCAGCGACGCGGAAGGGAACTGGCCCGATTGGATGTCTTCGCCCAGCACGGTGCATTGGCCGTGTTGTCCCCCCAGGCAGGCCGCGCGAACCGCGGCGACCCGTTCGGGCATGTCGGCTACGGGCAGGCGTACCCGGGCGTGGTGTTCGTAGGCGAGGAACTCACCCGGGGCGTTCTCCATGCCGGCCATGGCCGCGGCGCCCGCCGCATCGGCGGCATCCATGGATTCCATGGCGTCCTGCCCGGTGTCGGAACAGCCGACGGCCAGCGTCAGCACCAGCGTCACCCAGACGATCCTTGCCAGTTTCATCGCGCGCCCTCCCCTGTATGCCAGGCCAAGACTAGCCGCATTTTCGGGCGACGCACATGCCCGCTATCATGGCGTTTCCGCCGCCCGACCTTCCTTCCATGAGCCTCGCAGGACCCGAACCCGAGGTACTGGTCATCGGCGGCGGCGCCGCCGGCCTGATGTGCGCGCTCACGGCGGGGCGCCGGGGACGTCGCGTCCGCGTGCTCGAGCATGCCAACCGATGCGGCAAGAAGATCCTGATGTCGGGCGGTGGCCGCTGCAACTTCACCAATACCGGCACGACCCCGGCCAATTTCCTGTCCGCCAACCCGCACTTCTGCAAGTCGGCGCTGGCGCGCTACCGACCCGGACATTTCATCGACATGGTCGACGCCCACGGCATCGCCTGGCACGAGAAAGAGCTGGGCCAGCTGTTCTGCGACGAGTCGTCCAAACAAATCGTGGCCATGCTGCTGGCCGAATGCGCCGACGCCGGCGTGGTCGTGGAGACCAGCTGCACGATCGAATCGGTGGCCGGGCTGCCCGGCGGCGGCTTCAGGCTGCAGACTTCGCGCGGCAGGCAGGATGCCGCGTCGCTGGTCGTCGCCACCGGCGGCCTGTCGATCCCGAAGATGGGCGCCACCGGCCTGGGCTATGAGCTTGCGCGCCAGTTCGGCCACGCCGTGCTGCCCACGCGCGCCGGCCTGGTGCCGCTGACGCTGAGCGGCAAGCATCTCGAGCACTACGCGGACCTCGCCGGCGTGTCCGTGCACGTGTCGGCCCGATGCGGCAAGGCGCGTTTCGACAATGCCATGCTGGTGACCCACCGTGGCCTCAGTGGCCCGGCGATCCTGCAGGTGTCCTCCTACTGGGAACCGGGCAAGGAACTGCTGCTCGACCTGCTGCCGGAACACGACATCCAGGCCTGGCTGCTCGAGCGCCAGCGCGAACAGCCCGCCGCCGAACTGCGCACGGTGCTCGCCGATGTCTTCCCCAAGCGATTCGCGCAGCGGCTGTGCGAAACCTGGCTCACCAGCAAACCGATGCGGCAGTTCAGCCACGGCGAACTGCCGGCCATCGCGCGGCAGCTGGCGCACTGGCCCATCGTGGCCAGCGGCACCGAGGGCTACCGCACGGCCGAAGTCACGCTCGGCGGGGTGGACACCGACGGTCTGTCCTCGAGCCGCATGGAGTCGAACATCGTGCCCGGGCTGTTTTTTATCGGCGAAGTGGTGGACGTCACCGGCTGGCTGGGTGGCTACAACTTCCAGTGGGCCTGGGCCAGCGGCCACGCGGCGGGCCTTGCCGCCTGAATGGCGCATTCGCGGCCCGTTTCGCGTTAGTTCTTGCATACCCAAGCAAAACAGGAGTTTCCGCATGCCCCGGACCCCCCGTCGTGCCATGTTGCCCCCGTTGGCGCTGCTCTGCCTGGCCACCGGCCTGGCACAGGCCCAAGGGCCCGCCCAGGAGCAGGCCATCATCGTGCTCGATGGTTCGGGTTCGATGTGGGGCCAGATCAATGGCAAGCCCAAGCTCGAGATCGCCCGTGAAACGCTCGCGACGGTGCTCAAGCAGACGCCCGATTCCATGGCGCTGGGGCTGATGGCCTACGGCCACCGCGAAAAGGGCAACTGCGACGACATCGAGCTGGTGGTGCCCGTGCGCACGGGCAGCGCCGCCGACATCGCCGCGGCCGCCGCGAAGATGAAGTTCCTGGGCATGACGCCGCTGTCCGAATCGGTGGCGCGTGCGGCCCAGGAGCTCCGTTTCACCGAGCAAAAGGCCACCGTCATCCTGATCACCGACGGCCTGGAGACCTGCAAGGCCGACCCCTGTGCCCTGGGCAAGGAACTGGAAGAATCCGGCGTGGATTTCACCGCCCACGTGGTCGGATTCGGGCTCAGCGCCGAAGAAGGCAAGCAGGTCGCCTGTCTGGCCGAGAACACCGGCGGCCGCTACCTCGCCGCCAATGACGCCGACGGGCTGGCCGCGGCGCTGACCGAAACCGTCGTCGCTGCGCCGCCCGAGCCGCCGGCCCCGGAAGCCACGCTGGACGCCCCCGAAAGTGCGCCGATGTCCTCGCGCATCCGGGTCACCTGGACCGGCCCTGCCCACCAGTACGACGACGTGCAGGTGTTCGCGCCTGGCGAACGCGGCGGTCGCGGCAAGGTCATCGATGCCCAGCGCGTGGTCGCCGACAAACGCGTCGACCAGAAGCAGGTGGAACTGGTGGCGCCTGCCAAGCCCGGCGATTACCTGCTGCGCTATTACCATGGCGCCCAGGGCAAGGTCATCGCCACTCGTCCGATCACCATCACCGAAGCCGAAGTGGGCCTGGTGGCACCGGCCGAGGTGAGCATCGCCAGCCGGTTCGAAGTCACCTGGACCGGCCCGGGCGAGCAATACGACGAAGTGCAGGTGTTCGCGCCCGACCAGCGTGGCGGCCGCGGCAAGGTCATCGACAACCAGCGCGTGCAAAGCGCCAGGACCTTCGAGCAGCGAACCGTCAGCCTGACCGCCCCGGCCACGCCGGGCGACTATGAACTGCGTTATTACAACGGGCACAACAGCGCGGTCCTGGCGACCGTGCCGCTGAAAGTGCTCGACGCCGAAGTCGCGCTGCAGGCACCCGAACAGGTGGACATGGCCTCCACCTTCGTCGTCACCTGGACCGGCCCGGGTGCCCAGTACGACGAGGTGCAGGTCTGGGATCCGTCCGCCCGGGCCGGAAGCGGCAAGGTGATCGACAACCAGCGCGTGCAAAGCGCGAAGACCTTCGAACAGCGCACCGTCACGCTCACCGCGCCGGCCACGCCGGGCGATTACACGCTGCGCTACTGGAACGGCGACAACAACAAGGAGCTCGTGTCGGTGCCGCTGCGGGTGGTCGCGGTCGAGGTGGCCCTGCAGGCACCGGCTTCGGTGCCCATGGCCTCGGACTTCGACGTCACCTGGACCGGCCCGGGCGCCCGTTACGACGAGGTCCAGGTCTGGGATCCGGCCGCCCGGGCCGGAAGCGGCAAGGTCATCGACAACCAGCGCGTGCAAAGCGCCAAGGGCTATGACCAGCGCCAGGTCACGCTCACCGCGCCCGGCAAGGCCGGCGATTACACACTGCGCTACTACAACGGCGACAACCAGTCCCTGCTGCATGAGCAACCGCTGCAGGTGACGCCGGTGGACGTGGCGTTCGATGCGCCTGTCGCCGCAGCCGCCGGCAGCCAGCTGACCGTCACCTGGACCGGGCCGGGCGCGCGCTACGACGAAGTGCAGGTCTGGGACCCGGCGGCCCGCGGCGGCAACGGCAAGGCGCTCGCCAATCGCCGGGTACAGTCCGACAAGGGCTACGACCAGCGCCAGGTGACCATCAAGCTGCCCGACGCGCCGGGCAACTACGAGCTGCGCTACTACAACGGCGACAACCAGCTGATGCTGCACAGCCAGCCGCTGCGCGTCGAATAGGCCGCCGGCCAGCCCCGCCCCGGCGGGGCTGGCCCAGCGCCGGCGCACTCGGGCATACTCCGGCCTCACATACGCACCGGTATGGTGCGCCTGAAGCCCGACCCGAGAGCCCGCCATGCCCCATTACACCGCCCCGCTGCGCGACATGCAGTTCGTGCTGTTCGACCTGCTCCAGGCCGAAACCGAGCTCGCCGCCCTGCCCCGCCATGCCGGCCTGGACCGCGACACCATCGAGGCGGTGCTCGAGGAAGGGGCGAAGTTCGCCAGCCAGGTCATCCTGCCGCTCAACCAGGTGGGCGACCGGGAAGGCTGCACCTTCCACGGCGACGGCGTGGTCACGGCCCCGCCAGGCTTCAAGGCCGCCTACCAGCAGTTCGTCGAGGCCGGCTGGCCGTCGGTGGCCTGCGACCCGGATTTCGGCGGCCAGGGCTTGCCGACGCTGGTCAACAACCGGCTCTACGAAATGTGGAATTCGGCCAACCAGGCCTGGCTGATGTACGCCGGCCTCTCGCACAGCGCCTACGAGTGCCTGATGGCCTTCGGCACCGACGAGCAGAAGCAGGTCTACCTGACGAAAATCGTCTCGGGTGCATGGACCGGCACCATGTGCCTGACCGAGCCGCACTGCGGCACCGACCTGGGCATGCTCAAGACCAGGGCCGAGCCCAACGGCGACGACAGCTACGCGCTGGCCGGCACCAAGATCTTCATCAGCGCCGGCGAACACGACCTGGCGGCAAACATCCTGCACCTGGTCCTGGCCCGCCTGCCCGGCGCGCCGGCCGGCACCAAGGGCATCTCGCTGTTCCTGGTGCCCAAGTTCCTGCCCGACGCCGACGGCAAGCCCGGCGCCCGCAACGCCATCCAGGCCGGCTCGATCGAACACAAGATGGGCATCCACGGCAACGCAACCTGCGTGATGAACCTCGACGGCGCCACCGGCTGGTTGATCGGCGAGCCCAACAAGGGACTGGCGGCGATGTTCGTGATGATGAACTCCGCGCGCCTGGGTGTCGGCATGCAGTCGCTGGGCCAGGCCGAAATCGCCTACCAGAACGCCGCGACCTATGCGAAGGACCGCCTGCAGGGACGCGCCGCCACGGGCGCGGCCTCGCCGGACAAGCCGGCCGACTCGATCCTGGTGCATCCGGACGTGCGCCGCATGCTGCTCACCGCACGCGCCTACAACGAAGGTGGGCGCGCGCTCGCCACCTGGACCGCCCTGCTGCTCGACCGCGAACACGGCCATCCCGACCCCGCCGTGCGCGAGGACGCCAGCGAGCTGATGGCGCTGCTCACGCCGGTGGTCAAGGCCTTCCTGACCGACAACGGCTGGGAGACCACGACGCTGTGCCAGCAGGTGCTGGGCGGCCACGGCTACATTTCCGAGTGGGGCATGGACCAGTTCGTGCGCGACGCGCGCATCAACATGATCTACGAAGGCACCAACGGCATCCAGGCGCTCGACCTGCTGGGCCGCAAGGTGCTGATGGACGGCGGCGCCAGGCTCGGCCGATTCGCCGCGCTGGTGCAGCGCTTCCTGGACGAGCACGCCGGCCGCGAGGACCTGGCCACCTTCACCGGCCCGCTCGGCAACTTGCTGGCGCAGACGCTGGCGCTTAGCCGTGAGCTGGGCGCGAAGGCCAAGAACGACCCGAATGAAATCGGTGCCGCCGCGGTGCCCTACCTGCGCATCGTCGGCCACCTGTGTTTCGCCTGGCTGTGGGCGCGCATGGCCGCGCTTGCGCTCGGCAAAAACGACCGGTTCCACGCCGCCAAGCTGGCGACGGCACGCTTCTATTTCGCCTGGCTGCTGCCGGAAGTCGAGCAGCGGTTCCGCGAGGCGCGCGCCGGCGCCCCGAGCCTGATGGCGATGCCCGAGGACGCCTTCTGAGTCATTTGCGCCACAGCGCCTTCCAGCCATCCATGCCAAGACGGCGCAAGGTGTCGATGTTGGCCTGGAAGATGCGGTCGGCTTCCGGGAAGGCGGCGACGGCCTTGTCCACGCTGTCTTCCCGCAGCAGGTGCAGCGTCGGGTAAGGCGCACGGTTGCTGAAGTTCGCCATGTCCGCCGGGTCGCTGTCGGCGAACTGGTAGTCGGGATGGAAGCTGGCCACCTGCAGCACGCCTTCGAGCTGCAGCTCCTCGACGGCGGCGTCGGCGATGTCCAGGAAGTCGTTGTAGTCCAGGAAATCACGCAACACGTAGGGATGGATCACCAGCGTCGTCTCGACGTCACCCGGGTCGGCCGAGGCCAGCAGCTGCAGCTCATGCAGCAGGTCGTCGAGCAGGCCTTCCTCGTCGGTGGCCTGGCTGACCACGTAACGGATCTGCCGCCGGACGTGCACGGCCTTGGCGAAGGGGCAGAGGTTCAGTCCGATCACCGCTTTTTCCAGCCAATCGCGGGTCGCCTCGATGACGGCCTCGTCGGTCAGCGGTTCATCGCCATGCATGGGATCGTGGGTCATCGGGTCTGCTCCTTATCGCTTGAGCGCGGCGGCGCGGCTCAGGTCGTCCCACCAGTAGCGGGCGAAGGACCGCATGACCCCGCGCCGCGGGTCGAAATGGCGGCCATCGGCCAGGCGCGCCATCTGCTGGTAGTACCAGCCCTGCGCGCCCAGCACGTTGATCATCTTCGCCGCCAGCCAGGGACTGGCCGGCGACAGCCGGCCGCGCGGCCGCAGGTGCAGGCGGTGTTCGTAGGCGGGCAGCGTGTCGATTTCGCGCGCCAGCAGCTGGCGGGCGACATCGGGATGGGTGCAGAACGGCCGGGCGATGCCGAGCATGTCGGTATCGCCGCCGGCCAGCGCCGATTCCATGCCCTCGCGGCTACGGAAGCCCCCGGTGACCATCAGCGGCATCGTCGCGACCCGGCGGATGGCGGCGGCATAGTCCAGGAAATAGGCTTCGCGCACCTGCGTGCTGGCGCGAACTTCGACGGCGTCATCGGCGCGACCGCTCAGGCCAAGCAGGCGCGGCTGTTCGTAGTTGCCGCCGGATATCTCCAGCAGGTCCACGCCGGCGCCGTTGAGCATCCCGACCACGCCCAGGCAGTCGACGTGGCTGAAACCGCCCTTGCGGAAATCGTCCGAGTTGAGCTTCACCGACACCGGGAAGTCGTTGCCCACGGCCTTGCGCACGGCACGCACGGTCTCAAGCAGGAAACGTGCGCGGTTTTCCAGCGAACCACCCCAGGCGTCGCTGCGCCGGTTGGTGACCGGCGACAGGAAGCTGCTGAGCAGGTAGCCGTGGGCACCATGCACCTGCACGCCGGTAAAGCCACAGTCGCGCGCGATCACCGCCACCTGGGCGAATCGCCGCACCAGGCCGAGGATCTCGTCCTCGCGCAGGGCCCGCGGCCTGGCGTAATTGCCCATCAGGTCCAGCTGCACGTCGGAAGGCCCGACCGGCCGGCGCGTGACATAACGCGGCGACTGCCGCCCGGCATGCGAAACCTGCATCCATAGCTGGTTGCCCGCCCGCGTGCCGGCGCTGGCCCAGGCACGAAGGCGCGCGCGGGCCGTGGCATCGACGCTGGGCGCGAAGCCCGGGTCGATGGCGACGTTGCCGGGACGCTCGAGCACGCGGTGGTCGATCACCACGTTGCCGGTAAGCAGCAGCGACGCACCGCCATCGCTCCAGGCGCCGTAGAGCTGGTCCAGCTTCGCCGTCGCCCGCAACCGGGAGTCGCCGAGCCCCTCGGTCATCGCCGCCTTGCACAGGCGGTTGCCCAGCACCACGCCGCAGGGCAATGGCAGGGGCTGGGCCAGGGGGTCGGACATGGGCGACTCCAGCGGGATTTCCGGGCACCCACCATACTGCAAAGCCCGGCGTCGCAAGCCGGGCCCGCAAAACGTCGCGGAGCCGCTAGGCTGTAGTGAATCCCCAGGAGCCCGCCATGCATCCCCTTATCGGCCTGATCACCCTGCTCACCGTCCTGCTGATGATGACCCTGATGGCCCTGGTCGGCCGAGCCCGCGGGCTTCACGGCGTCAAGGCACCGGCAACCACCGGGCCCGACGGCTTCGAGCGCACTTTCCGCGCGCAGATGAACACCCAGGAATCCGCGCTGATGTTCCTGCCGGCGCTCTGGGTCGCTGCCGCCTTCGGACTGCCCGGCCTCGCCGCCATTTTCGGCGCCGTCTGGCTGCTGGCGAGGATCTGGTACGCGGCGGCCTACATCGATCCGGCGAAAAGTCGCGCCGTTCCTTTCGTGGTTTCAATCCTCGCCTTGCTCGCCCTGGTCGTGCAGGGCCTGTGGGGCATCGGCTGGACGTTTGCCCTTGCCTGATGCCCCTCCGGGTCAATGCTGGGCGGTTTTGACCAGCAGGCTCTTTGCCAGGGCGCCATGGCCGCGACCGACCATTCGCGCCAGGTGCAGCATGGCGAAGAACAACAGCCCGCCGGCAAGAATGACCACCGCGGCCTGCCAGGGCGCACCGAAGTAGACGCCGTCCCAATCCATGCTCACCGGCAGGCCGAAGCTGCCCAGGAGGGCGAGGATGCCACCGCCCACCAGCCCCACCGACAGCGCCAGGCCGGTCACCGTGACCGTGAAATAGACGATGCCCAGCGGCAGCATGATCAGCTGGTAGAGCATGGTCGACCAGGTGCGCGGATCGGTGAACATGGCGCCGATGCGCTCGAGCCAGGGCTGGCCACGCCCCTGGTAGAGCGGGCGGCGCGGCATGCGCTCGCCCAGCAGCACCTCGACGATGCGACCTTCGACCAGCGACAGCACCCGCACCAGGCCCACGAAGAGGATCACCACCGGGATGCCGATGATCATCAGGACAAGGCTCGCCGACAGACTGAAGCCCGTGACCACGGCGGTGAAGTAGATGATGCCGGTCGCCAGCGACAGCAGCATGTAAAAAAGCGCGGTCCAGGCCCGGGTGTCGGTGGCGACGCCGAAGAAGCGGCCGGTGAGGCTGGCGCGCGGCGGCGCTGGCGGCGTGCGCAGCGCCCGCGTCACCTGCACCTCGGTGTCGCGGTAGATGTCGGCCACTTCTTCCGGGGCGCCGTACGAGGTGGCGACGCTGGCGATCAGGTCGGCTTCGGACAGGCCGGGGTTGGCGGCCATTTCCGAGCGCAGGTATTCCTCGGCGTCGTACAGGGCATCCTGGACCAGGGCCTGGTCGGCACCGCGCAGTGCCGCACGCAGTTGGTCGAGGTATTCGGGGATGGTTTTCGGGGTGGCGGCGGTCATCGCAGGTTTCCTTCCAGCACGGAATCGACGGAGTCGCGGGTGGTGCGCCAGCTGCCGGTCCATTCCGACAGCGCCTGGCGGCCCAGCGTGGTGATGCGGTAGTAGCGGCGTGGCGGACCGGCGACCGATGGCTCGACGTGGCTCTCGGCCAGCCCGGACGCGCTGAGGTTGCGCAGCACCGGATACAGCGCGCTTTGCTTGCCGCCGAGCAGCGGATCGCCGGTCTGCTCCAACCGCTTGGCGATCTGGTAGCCGTAGAGCGGCTCGTCCGACCGGGCCAGTACCGCCAGCAGGACCAGCGAAACGGTCCCGGCGCTCAGTTCCTTCTGGAATTTCTTCAGGTGCGGCTCGGTGTCGGCCATGGCTCTGTCCCGGCCTGCTTCATACAGGCGTCTTGTGCATAGTGTTGAGTTGATAATACCCAGCTGAGGCCGCCCCGGCAGTGCCGCAAGTCACGGCTCCCGGAACGCGGCGACCGGCCCCGTCTTGCATCCGCCGTGGCCTTGGTTAATGTGGACGCCAGTCCACGCCCCCGGAGAGTGACTCGATGAGCCCGTCCATGCCTGGCCCGATGCCCGCCCTGTTCGTCGGGCACGGATCGCCCATGAACGCCATCGAGGACAACGCCTGGCGTCGGAGTTGGCAGGCATTGGGCCAGCGGCTGCCGCGACCCAAAGCCATCCTGTGCATCTCGGCGCACTGGGAAACCCAGGGCGTTTATGTCGGCACCGCCCAAAAGCCCGACACCATCCACGACTTCCGCGGCTTCCCCAAGGCGCTGTTCGACGTGCGTTACCCGGCACCGGGCAGTCCGGAACTCGCGCATCGGGTCGCCGAACTGGTCACCGAACCCCGGGTGCATTTCGATTCGCACCGCGGACTGGACCACGGCATCTGGAGCGTGCTCGAGCCGATGTTTCCCGCCGCCGACATCCCGGTGGTGCCGCTGAGCCTGTCCAGCCTGCAACCCGGCGCCTGGCACTACGACCTCGCCCGCCAGCTCGCGCCGCTGCGCGACGAAGGCGTGCTGGTGCTGGGCACCGGCAACATCGTGCACAACCTGCGCTACTGGAAGAAGGGACAGGAGGCGCCGCTGGACTGGGCGCTGCGCTTTGACGAAGACATCGCCGAACGCATCGCCGAAGGCCACCACGAAGGCATGCTCGGCTACGAGACCCTGGGACCGGACGCATTGCTGGCCATTCCCACGCCGGAACACTACCTGCCGCTGCTCTACGTGCTGGCGTTGCAGCGCGACGGGGACCCGGTCGAGTTCTTCAACGAAGAAGTGACCGGACCGATTTCGATGCGCTCGGTCATCATCGGAAAGCTCGGCTGATGTCCGACAATCCGGTGTTGATGCTCTTCCTGCCCATCGCGCTGGCCGTGGTGATGGCCGGGCTGGGCCTGCACCTGACGCTGGCCGACTTCCGCCGCGTGCTGGCGGTGCCGCGGGCGGTGGCGGTGGCCCTGGGGGTGCAGGTGCTGCTGCTGCCACCGGTCGCCTTCGGCCTGGCGATGGCCTTCGACCTGCCGGGCGAGCTGGCGCTTGGCCTGGTGCTGCTGGCGGCCTCGCCCGGTGGGGTCACCGCCAACCTGTTCAGCCACCTGGCGCGCGGCGACGTCGCGCTCAACATCAGCCTGACCGCCATCAACAGCATCCTGGCGCTGCTGACGCTGCCGGTCTGGACGGCCCTGGCCCTGTCGGTGTTCCTGGGCACCGAGGGCAGCGTGCCGCCGCCAACGCGCAAGATCGTCGAGGTCGCCATCCTGGTGATCGGACCGGTGGCGCTGGGCATGGCGCTGCGGGCCTGGCGGCCGGCCCTGGCGGCCGCCGCCGAAAAGCCCGTGCGCCTGCTCTCCTCGGCACTGCTGGGCGTGCTGATCGTGATGGCTTTCGTATCCGAATGGGACATCGTGCGTGCTTACGCGCCGGTGGTGGGCCTGGCCTGCATACTGTTCAACCTGGTCAGCCTGCTGTCGGGCTATTTCGTCGCCCGCGGCGTGCGCCTGGCCGAGCCGCAGGCGATCGCCATCGCCTTCGAGATCGGCATCCACAACGGGACCCTGGCGATCTTCATCGCCATCGAAGTGCTGGGTCGGGACGCCGCCAGCATCGCCCCCGCGGTGTATGCGCTGAGCATGTACCTGACCGGCGCGATCTTCGCCGCCTGGCTGCTGCACCGGGCCAGGGCGCGCATCGCATGAAGAAGGTCTACGACCGCGACTACTTCGAAAACTGGTACCGCCGGCGCGACCTCGGCGGTCCGGCGGCGCTGGGCAGGAAGGTCGCGCTGGCCGTGGCGACCGCCGAATACCACCTGGGCAGGCCGATCAGGTCGGTGCTCGACGTCGGCTGCGGCGAAGGCGCCTGGCGTGCGCCGCTGCTCAAGCTCCGCCCCACCCTGAACTACCTGGGCCTGGACAGCAGCGACTACGCGGTGGATCGCTACGGTGCCAGCCGCAACCTGCACTGGATGCCCTTCGGCGACCTGGCCGCGGTGGGCTTCTCGCGCCCGGTCGACCTGCTGGTGTGTTCGGACGTCATGCACTACCTGGACGACGACGAGCTGCTGCGCGGGCTGAAGGAATTCTCGCGCCTGTGCCAGGGCGTCGCGTTCCTGGAAGTATTCGCCGAGGGCGACGAGATCATCGGCGATCTCAAGCAACTGCATCGCCGGCCGGCCACCTGGTACCGCCAGGCGTTCCGCAAGGCCGGCTTCTCGCCGCTGGGTTCGCACCTGTACCTGTCGATGCCCCTGGCCGAGCGCGCGACCGCGCTGGAACTGCCGCGCTAGTGGGCGGCAACACGCCGTTCGCCGACCTCGACCCCGACCGCATCCTGCACGCCGTCGAATCGCTGGGCCTGCGCTGCGATGGTCGCGTGCTGGCGCTCAACAGCTACGAGAACCGCGTCTACCGCATCGGCATGGAAGACGGCCCGGCGCGCGTGGCGAAGTTCTACCGGCCGGGTCGCTGGACCGACGAAGCCATCGGCGAAGAGCACGCCTTCTCGGCCGAGCTGCGGGCCGCGGACCTGTCCGTGGTGCCCCCCCTGGTCCTGGACGGACAGACCCTGCACCACTTCGAAGGCCACCGCTTCGCATTGTTCGAAATGCGCGGCGGCCACGCGCCCGAGCTGGGCCGGCGTGACGTGCTCACCCACCTGGGCCGCGTGCTCGGCCGCATGCACGCCGTCGGTGCGGCCCGTGGATTCAGGCACCGGGACGTCATCGGCATCGAAAGCCACGGCGAAGACCCGGTGCATTACCTGCTCGAAGAAGGCTGGCTGCCGCCGGAGCTGGAGGACAACTTCGAGCGCCTGGCCGAAGCCCTCTTCGATGCCATGGACGATTGTTACGAACGCGCCGGCGAAACGGTGATGCTGCGCCTGCACGGGGACTGCCACCCGGGCAACATCCTGTGGCGTGATGACCAGGCCCACTTCGTCGACCTCGACGACTGCCTCGCCGGGCCGGCGGTGCAGGATCTGTGGATGCTGGCCGGCCGCCGCGAAGACAGCCGCGACCCCTGGCGCTGGCTGCTCGAGGGCTACGAAACCTTCCGCGCCTTCGACCGCCGGCAATTGCACCTGGTCGAACCCCTGCGCACCCTGCGCCTGCTCCACCACAACGCCTGGATCGCCCGACGCTGGCATGACCCGGCCTTCCCGGTCGCCTTCCCTTGGTTCGAAGCCCCGCGGCACTGGGAATCGGTGATCACCCAGATGCAGGAGCAGCTGGCCGCCCTGCAGGAACCCCCGCCCGACCCCGACTGAGCCGGGCTGCGTTACGCTGCCGGGCATCGAACCGCGAGGACTGATGCATGCGCCCCATCCTGCCCGCCAGCCTGCTGGCCCTTTCCCTGGGCGCCTGTGCCCACGCCCCGGCCAACAACCCGGCGCCGGTCGCCAAGGCACCGACGACCCAGGAAGTGATCGACGCCTCGACGCCCCGGGACTGGCGCAGCCTGGACCCGGAACACACGGTGTACCTGCAGCTCCCCGCCGGCATGGTGGTGATCGAACTGGCGCCCGCCTTCGCGCCCGAACACGTCGCCAACATCCGTGCCCTGGTGCAGGGCCGCTATTTCGACGGCCTGTCGATCAACCGCTCGCAGGACAACTTCGTCGTGCAGTGGGGCGACCCGGCCGGCGACGAACTGCCGCTGCGCCGGCCGCTGGGTGAAGCCCGGGCGACGCTGCCGGCCGAGTTCAGCCGACCCGCCGACGGCCTGGACTTCACCGCCCTGCCCGACCGCGATGGCTGGGCGCCGCAGGTGGGCTTCGTCGATGGATTCGCCGCGGCGCGCGACCCGGACGCCGGCAAGGCCTGGCTGGCGCACTGCTACGGCACCGTTGGCGCCGGACGCGCCATGGCGCCCGACAGCAGCAACGGCAGCGAGCTCTACGTCGTCACCGGCCAGTCGCCGCGCCAGCTGGACCTCAACATCACCACCGTCGGCCGCGTCGTGGTCGGCATGGAGCACCTGAGCACCCTGGTGCGCGGCAAGGGCCCGCTGGGTTTTTACACCGACCCCGCGCGCCGCACCCCGATCCTGGCCATGCGCCTGGCTTCGGAGATGCCGGAAGACCAGCGCGCGAAGATCGAAGTGATGCGCACCGACACCGCGACCTGGGACGCCTACGTCGAATCGCGCCGCAACCGCCGCGACGACTGGTACGTGCACCCGGCCGGCCATGTCGACGTGTGCAACCTGGCGGTGCCGGTGCGACCGGTGCCGGCGGACACCCCGGAGGATTGAGGGCCTAGTCGCTCGCGCGCAGCGCCTCGGCAACGGGGGCCTGCCACGCCGCCGCATCCTCGCGCCCGGACAGACCCACGTGCAGGGCCATCAGGAAGGCGCGCAGGTTGTGCCGGCGTGCCAGCCCCGCCTCGGACTGCCAGGCTTCGCCCCAGCCGGCCATCGGCGCGGGCGCGGCCAGCGCCGCGACCCAGGCCGACCACTGCACGGCGTCGAAACTTTCCTGGCCCAGCGCCAGCAGCACCGGCCGGGCCAGCCGCTCCGATTCGGTATGCACGTACGGCGGTGCCTCCGGTGGCGCCACCTGGGCCGCAACGGCGTCCAGGAGCCGGCGTCGTGCCGGCGCATCAAGCGCCGGGTTGAGCACCAGCTGCATCACCAGGTCGGCACCATGCGCCACGCCGTGGCGCCAGCCCTCGCCGTCAATGAAGCCACGGTAATCACGCACGCCCGCCAGGTAATCCGCGGCGGCCGCGACCAGCTGGTGCCGCTGCTTGTCGGTCATCCAGGCCGACACCCGGTCGGTGCGCGCCACCTCGGACAGGACCAGCGCCGCGAACGGCGGGCGGAATCCGCGCGGATCCGGGTGTTTCGGCGCCAGCTCGGCCGACAGGTCGACCAGCAGGTCGCCGCGCACGGTGGGCGAGACGGCATCGCCCCGGAGCCACGCAGCCAGCGTTGCGTAGGCCAGGTCATCGCGCACCGCGGGATCGGGGTGTCCCAGGCAGTCGAACAGGTCGCTGACCAGGTCATCCCTGTCGTCCGGGGTCGCGTCGTCCATGGCCGCCACTTCGACCGCCGCGCGCAAGGCGCCAGGGTCCGAACACGGCAAGACCACGGGCGTGGCCAGGACCCCGGCCGGCAAGACAAGCAGGCATACCGTGAAAAAGCTGCGCATGACGCGTCTCCAGGCCGCGCGAATCGCGGCCGCCGCGTGGGAGAATGCCGCCCATGTCCTGGTACGTCTACCTGATCGAATGCCTGGACGGCAGCGTCTATACCGGCGTGGCCGTCGACGTGTCGCGGCGCTACGCCGAACACGCCGCCGGCAAGGGCGCGCGCTACACCCGTTCGCATCCGCCGCGCCGCCTGCTGGCCAGCTTCGAACACCCGGACCGGTCCAGCGCGCTGAAAGCCGAACACGCCATCAAGCAACTCTCCCCCATGCAAAAACGCGCTCTCGCACAAGGCACGACCCGATGACACCCACCACCAAGGCCTACTGGCAGATGCATTTTTGCGTGCTGCTCTGGGGATTCACCGCGATCCTGGGCAAGGTGATCACGCTGCCCGCCATGGCCCTGGTGGTCTGGCGCATGGCGCTGGTGGCGGCAGCGCTGCTGCTGGTGCCACGGGTCTGGCGCGGACTGGCGGCGCTGCCGCCCCGGCTGTGGCTGATCTATACCGGCATCGGCACCCTGGTGGCGCTGCACTGGCTCACCTTCTACGGTGCCATCAAGCTGGCCAATGCCTCGGTGGCGGTGACCTGCATCGCGCTGGCGACGGTGTTCGTACCGATGGTCGAACCCTGGATCACCGGCCGCAAGTTCGAACCCCGCGAACTGCTGCTGGGCGTGGCCGTCGTGCCCGGCGTCGCCCTGGTGGTCGGCGGCGTGCCCGACGACATGCACCTGGGCATCGTCGTGGGCACGATCTCGGCGGTGCTGGTGGCGCTGTTCGGTTCGCTCAACAAACGATTCGTCGAACGTGCGGACCCACTGACCGTCACCGGGCTCGAGCTCGGCGCCGGTGGGCTGGTGCTGGCGCTGCTGACACCGCTGTTGCCCTGGTTCGGGTCCCCGCTGGTCATCCCGGGCGGCATGGACATGCTGTGGCTGCTGGTGCTGGCCATCGTCTGCACGCTGCTGCCCTTCGCCCTGTCGCTGGTGGCGTTGCGCTACCTGAGTGCGTTCTCGGCGCAGCTGGCGGTGAACCTGGAGCCGATCTACGCGATCCTGCTCGCCATCGTGCTGCTGGGCGAACAGCACGAGCTCGGCGGCATGTTCTACGCCGGCGTCGCGGTCATCCTGCTCGGCGTCTTCGTGCACCCGCTGCTGTCGCGGCAGCCGCTGCCCATGCCCGAACCGGCCAACCTGGGCACGGCCGAGGGCAAGGTGCTCGACTAGCTGCGCGTGCGGCGCAGCCGCGGGCTGATTTCCAGGGTGCCGGCCTCGTCCACCCACTGGACCACGCCGTCCTGCACCATCACCTGCACGTCCAGGCCGCGCACCAGGCGCTGGCCAAGGGCCTTGGCGTCCTCTGGGTCGATGTCGATCACGACCAGGTTGCCAAAACGCGCCAGCGGCCCCTCGTTCTTTTCCCACCACAGGTCGGCGCCCCGACCGCCATAGGTCAGCACCACGGCCTCGCCGGCGCGACCGCAGGCCTTGCGGACCCGGGATTCGTCCGGCTGGCCGAGGTCGATCCACTGCTCGATGACCCCGGTCAGGTCCTTGCGCCACAGGTCGGGTTCGTCGTCGGTGCTCAGGCCGCGGCCGAAGGCCAGGCGCTCGTCGGCGTGCAGGGCGAAGGCCAGCAGCCTCAGCATCAGTCGCTCGTCGGTTTCCGACGGGTGCTGGGCCAGGACCAGGTCGTGGGCGGCGTAATAGTGCCGGTCCATGTCGCTGACCTGCAGCCTGGCCTTGTGGACGGTGGATTTGGGTGCCACGGCGGCTCCTGGGGACTCTGGGGACGGGGGATCGCGGCCCGGCAGCCTGGGCCAAGCCGGCCAGGCTGTCCAGTCGCCCCGCATTGCCAGCCGGTCGCGGGACGTGGACACTGTGCCCGGGGAAAAAGCCGGGGAGCGGCGCGTGGAAGTGTACGAGAAGATCAAACGACTGTTCGGCTGGGGCAAACCCGCCGCGCCGGCCGCCAGGGCCGAGGCGCCCGAAGGCGGCGCCGAGCCGGCGCCTGCCTCGGGACCGGAGCGCCGCGGCAAGCCGCGCACCAATGCCCGGCCGGGCACCCGCATGCTGGTGATCGACGATTCGGCCACCATCGTTGCCCTGCTCTCGCGCATGCTCCGCCAGAACGATTACACGGTGCTGGAAGCCAGCGATGCCGAGGAGGGCCTGGAGATCGCCCGCACCCAAAGCCCGGAGCTGGTGTTCCTGGACATCGTGCTGCCGGGCATGGACGGTTTCGCGGCGCTGCGACAGCTGCGCAAGGACCCGTACACCCGCGACATCCCGGTGATCATGATCAGCGGCAACGAGCAGGCCACCGAACAGTTCTACGTGCACCGCATCGGCGCCGACGATTTCATGAAGAAGCCGTTCTCGCGCGCCGAGGTCTTCGCCCGCATCGAGCGGCTGCTCGACGCCAACCGCGTGCCCAAGCGCCTGCCGGGCGCGGTGCGTTCCAGCGCCGGCGTCGGCGACGACCCCGAAACGGCCTGAGACGGCTCAGCGCGGCGCGGCCGCCAGCTCGTCCATGAATTCTGCGGCGGGTTTCGGCTTGCCGATTGCCCAGCCCTGGGCCAGGTTGCAGTTGAGGTCGCCCAGGGCCTCGAGCGTGGCCTTGTCCTCGACGCCTTCGGCGACCACGCGCATGCCCATCTGGTGGGCGAAGCCGATCATCGCCTTGACGATCTGCAGCGAGCGCAGGTCGCCCAGCATGCCGGTGACGAAGGACTGGTCGATCTTCATTTCGGTGGCCGGGAATTCCTTCAGGTAGGACACCGAGGCGTTGCCGACGCCGAAATCGTCGATGGACACGCGCACGCCCGCGGCGTTGAGCTGCTGCAGCTGCTGGGCGCCCCGGCGCACGTCGGCGACGATGGCGGTTTCCGTGACTTCCAGCACCAGGTCGCGCGGCGCCACGCCCCAGAGCTTGAGCCCGCCCAGCAGTTGCTCGACCAGGCCACGTTCGGCGAATGCCGTGGCCGAGAGATTGAGCGCGATCGGGATATCCAGGCCGCGGCTGCGCGCCTCGGCGACCAGCTGCAGGCAGGCGTTGACCGACCAGCGGGTGAAGTGGGAAATCATGCCCGAGCCTTCCGCCACCGGGATGAACACCCCCGGGCTGATGTCGCCTTTCTGCGGATGCCGCCAGCGCGCCAGCGCCTCGGCGCCGACGATCTTGCGGCGCCGCAAGTCCAGGATGGGCTGCAGCCACATGGAAAGCTGGCCGTCGTTGATCGCGGTGAGCAGGTCGGCTGGATCCACGCCCGCCGGAGTGATTCGCGATTTGCAGACCAGCATGCGGTCCGGTTCGTGGCGCGCCTGCAGCATGGCCTGCTCGGCCTGGCGGCAGAGCAGTTCCGGCTGGTCGCCGTGTTCGGGGTACATGGCCAGGCCAACCGAGACCAGGGCCAGCACCGGCTGGCCGGCGGCCTGGAACGGTGACTCGAACAGGCGCTGGACGCGGGCGGCGGCCAGCAGTGCATGCTGGCTGTCCTTGAGCCCGGTGAGGATCATCGCGAAGTCGCCCGAACCCAATTCGACCAGTTCGTCGCCGGGCCGGAGTATCGCGGTGAGGCGCTCCGCCGACTGTCGCAGCAGATCGTCCACGGCCGCGTAACCGGCGTGGACGCGCAGGCGGCGCAAATCCTGCATGCCTATGCACATCACGCCGAGGGACTGACCATCGCCCACGGCGGCCTCGAGCCGCGGCGCCAGGAGCTCGGGCAGGCTCCCGGTGCGAACCGTCATGGGCACACCCCGGACATCACAGGAACAGGTCCTCGGGCCGCAGGCCGTAGGTGCCCGGCTCCAGGGCCTGGGCGATCTTCACCCCGCCATCGGCCAGGTCGACGCCGTATTGCATCAGGTCGACGTCGCGATAAGGCGTGTACGGTTTCTTGTCGCGATCGAGCAGCAGCATCAGGCGCGGACGCAGGCGACGCACCTGGTTCTGCGCCATCACCACGCCGACTTCGCCGGTGTTGAGTTCGACCAGTGAACCGGTTGGATAAACGCCCAGGCACTGCAGGAACTGTTCGACCACCTCGGCCTGGAACATGCGGTCGCGGGCGCGGTAGAGCGCCTGGAGCGCGCCGTGGCGCGATTCGCCGTTGCGGTGCGGCCGGTCGCTGCGCAAGGCGTCGTAGGTATCGACCACGCCGCCCATGCGGCCGGCCAGCGGGATGCGGTCGCCGGCCAGGCCCTGGGGATAGCCGGAGCCGTCGTGGCGCTCATGGTGCGCAGCCACGAGTTCGCGTGCCCACTTGCCGGTGACTCCGGCCTGGTCGAGCAGTTCCATGCTGCGCTGGACGTGCTCGCGCATCAGCTGCATGGCATCGGGGTCCAGCTTGCCGTCGTGGTTGACCACGTCTCCCGGCAGGGTCGCCATGCCGGCATCGAGCAGGAAGCCGCCGGTGGCCAGTTCCACCAACACCTCGCGGGGCAGCGCCAGGTGCCGGCCGAAGGCGGCCGCCAGCGCGCTGCAGTTGACCGCATGGCTGTAGGCATAGTCGTCGCGCTTCATCAGCGCCATCAGCCAGAAAAGGGCGTCGGAATTACGCAGCAGGCTCTCGACCATGGGTTCGATGGCCTCGCGGACGACGCCCGGCTCGAGCCGGCGACCGTTGCGCACGTCGTCGGCGATGCGTTCGGCCAGTGCGCGCAGGTCGGCGTGGACCTCACGCGCCTTCGGCATCTCGTCCTTGACGTCGACCGTGTTGTGGTATTCCGGGCCGCGCGGGGGAAACACGTTGCGCGGCGCCGAACTCACGCGCGTCGACGGCCGGTCCGCGACCAGGCTTTTCGCGACGTCGATGAAGACGCTGGTGCAATACGCGGCCAGCAATTCGATGTCTTCGTCGGACTTGATCTCGAAGCCCTGGAACGGAAACGGCGTGCCTACCCAGTCTCGGTCCAGGCGACTGACGTACATCCCCTTTTCAAGCAGACCAACAAGCATCTGCCGCTCTTCGAGCACCATCGGCGGGCATCCCCCTGTTCGCGGGTCATAAGTTAGCATGGGACACCCCCCGGAAGGCCCCTCCGATGGCCAAGCCCCTGCTGGTGTTCGTGCATGGCTGGTCGGTGACCAGCACCTCGACCTACGGCGAGCTGCCGGCCCGCCTCAAGCGCGAAGCGGCCCGGCGCGGCGGCCCTGGCCTGGACGTCGCCCACGTCTACCTGGGCCAGTACGTCAGTTTCCGCGATGAGGTGCGGCTGGGGGACATCGCCCGGGCCTTTGAACACGCCATCGCCGGGGTCCTGGCCGGGGCCGGCCGCGACCGCCGGTTCGCCTGCATCACCCACAGCACCGGCGGGCCGGTGGTGCGCGAATGGCTGGACCGTTATTACGTCAGGCCGGGCCGGGCCGGCGACTGCCCGTTGTCGCACCTGGTGATGCTGGCGCCGGCCAACTTCGGCTCGGCACTGGCCCAGCTGGGCAAGGGCCGGCTGGCGGGTATCCGGGCCTGGTTCAACGGCGTCGAACCGGGCCAGGGCGTGCTCGACTGGCTCGAACTGGCCAGCCCCGAATCACTGGCCCTCAACCTGGGCTGGATCCACGACTACCCGAAGCTGCATCTGTCCCGCGGCCCGCGGCCCGTGTTCCAGTTCGTGCTCAGCGGCGACGCGATCGATCGCAAGCTCTACGACCACGTCAATGCCTACACCGGAGAAACCGGCGGCGACGGCGTGGTGCGGCTGGCAGCGGCCAACCTTAACGCCCGCCACGTCGTGCTTGAACAGGCGGCGCCGGTGCCCGGCGAGGCCTTGCCCAGCGCCCGCAAGCGCCTTCGCGAACTGAAGCTGGCAGGCAACCGGCGCGCCGCGACCACGCCTTTCCGCATCCTGCCGGGCCTGTCGCACAGCGGCACCGACATGGGCATCCTGGCCAGCGTGCGCGACGACGGCCAGCCGCATCCGACGGTGGACGCGGTGCTGCGCTGCCTCGCCGTTTCCGACGAAGCCGGCTACCAGGCGCTGGCAGGCGACTTCCAAACCGAAAATGCGGTCCACCAGCAGCCCGCGCGTCGCGTTGAAATCGAGAAGATCCCGGTACTGCCCGATCGCCGCTACATCCACGACCCGCATTCGATGCTGGTCTTCCGTCTGATGGACGACAGCGGCGCGCGGCTTGGCGACCTGGACCTGCTGCTCACGGCAGGGCCGGCGGCCGACCCGAACCAGCTTCCGGAGGGCTTCCTGACCGACCGCCAGGGCAACCGGCGCGCACCCGGACACCTGGCCTTCTTCCTCAACCACGCGGCGCTGGCCGGCAGCGAACCGATTCCCGGCCCCGATGGAAAAATCCTGCGCCCCACACGTGAACCGCGCCCGCCCTACGGGCTGAAACTGCAGCCGCGCGGCGGCGACCGCCTGGTCGAACACTGGGCGGCGCAGCTGGGAGCGGACCTGGGCGGCCTGCTCGACGTGATCGAACCAAACCAGACCACGATCATCGACATTGTGATGCGGCGGGTCGTGCGCGAGGGCGTGTTCCGTCTCACGCGCAGCCTCGGCGCCCGGGACTTCCGCGACGATCCCGCCGGCGGCGCCCTCTGAGGCCCCTGACCACCGGCAGGGGCGGTTGAACGGAAAGTTCACGTAGTCTGCGCGAGCATCGGCCGTCCGCCACCGACCCAGGAGCCCGCCATGGCCAATCGTCGTGAATTCCTGTCCGCGACCGTCGCCATCGCCGCCGCCGCGGCGATGCGGCCCGCGTTCGCACTCTCCGACACCACGTCCACGCCAGCCGCCGCCGGCATGAGCCGGCGCGCCATTCCCTCGACCGGCGAGAAAATCCCGGTCATCGGCATGGGAACCTCCGGCAGCTTCGAGGTCGACCTGGCCGGCCGGGAACCGCTCAGGGAGGTCCTCCGGCGCTTCGTCGCCGGCGGCGCCAGCGTCATCGACACCTCGCCCAACTACAGCAACGCCGAAGACGTGCTGGGCGACCTGATGGCCGAACTGGACCTGCGCGACCAGGTCTTCCTGGCCACCAAACTGGCCGCCGACAACCGTGCGGCTGGCGAGGCGCAGTTCGCCGATTCGCTGCGGCGCCTGCGCACCGACAAGGTCGAGCTGCTGGCCGTGCACAACCTGCGCGACTGGAAGACCCAGCTGGCCCTGGCGCGCGAACTCAAGGCCCAGGGCAAGGTGAAATACGTCGGGCTCACCCACTTCCGCGACGATTCCCACGACACCCTGGCCGACATCATCGCCGTCGAAAAACCCGACTTCGTGCAGGTCAACTACGCCGTGGGCGCACCGAACGCCGAAAAGCGGGTGCTGCCGACCGCCGCCGACAACGGCGTGGCGGTGATGGTCAACCGGGCGTTCGACGACGGAAAACTGTTCTCCCGCGTCTCGGGGCAGCCCCTGCCAGGCTGGGCCGCGGAGGTCGGCGTCACGTCCTGGGCGCAGATGTTCCTGAAGTTCGCGCTCAGCCATCCCGCCGTCACCGTCGTCATCCCGGCCACCGGCAAACCCCACCGCCAGAGCGACAACCTGCGCGCCGGCAGTGCGGCCACGCTCGATGCGGCGCAGCGCGCCGAGCTGACGGCGATGTTCGCCTGACATGGAACGGGAACCGGGTGACGTGCACCGGCTGCTCGCCCGGGTCCTCGGCATCGAACCCGGGGAACTGCCGGCCGTGGTGGCCGGCATGGCGATGTTCCTGCTGCTGTTCGCCGGTTACTTCATGCTTCGCCCGGTGCGCGAGACCATGGGTATCGCCGGTGGCGTGCGCAACCTGCAGTGGCTGTTCACCGGCACCTTCATCGTCACCCTGATCGCGATCCCGCTGTTCGGCACCGTCGCCGCCGCCGTCCGGCGCCGGCGCATCCTGCCCTGGACCTACGGCTTCTTCGCGCTGAACCTGCTGGGTTTCGCGGCGGCCATCCATGCCGCGCCGGAAAACGCCTGGCTGGCACGCGCGTTCTACATCTGGCTGTCGGTGTTCAACCTGCTGGCGATCTCCGTGGCCTGGAGCGTGCTGGCCGACCTGTTCCCGGCCAGCCAGGCCAAGCGCACCTTCGCCCTGATGGCGGCCGGCGCCAGCGCCGGTGGCCTGTTGGGTCCGCTGCTGGGCCTGGTGCTGGTCGGGCCGCTGGGCCATGGCGGGCTGATGGCGCTGGCGACGGTATTCCTGCTCGGTTCCGCCGGTGCCGCGATCTGGCTGCAGGGTTGGCGCGACCGCCATCCACTGGACCCGACCGAAGTGATGGCGCGACGGGCGCCGCTGGGCGGCAACCCCTTCGAAGGCATCGGCACGGTGCTGGCGTCGCCCTACCTGCTGGGCATCGCGACCTTCGTCGTGCTGCTGGCGACGGTGACGACCTTCCTTTACTTCGAACAGGCCCGCCTGGTCGAAATGCACTTCCCCGACCCGGTCGACCAGACCCGGGTCTTCAGCCTGCTCGACACCGTGGTGCAGACGATCGCCATCTTCACCCAGCTCTTCCTGACCGGCCGCATCGTCCGGCGCCTGGGGCTGGTGGTGCTGCTGACTACGGTGCCGGTGGTGATGGTCGGCGGTTTCCTGTGGCTGGCGGTGGCACCGACCTTCGCGGTGCTGGCCATCGTCATGGTGACCCGGCGCGCCGGCGAATACGCGCTGGCCCGCCCGGGCCGCGAAATGTTGTTCACCGTCGTCGCACCGACCGCCAAGTACAAGGCCAAGAACGTCATCGACACCGCCGTATACCGCGGCGCCGATGCCGTCAGCGGCTGGGTCAAGGCAGGCATCGACGCCTTCGCCTCGAATCCGGCGGTGGTGGCCGTGGCCGGTGCCGGCGTCGCCCTCGCCTGGGCCTTTACGGGCGCCCGACTGGCACGCGCCCAGGGCCAACGCGAGGCGGCCAACGGTAGTCTGGCCAAGCAGGATTGACATCACGGCTAACCGGGTGAGCGTTTCTTACCTCACCTTGTCCTGATTCGCTCAATTCCGGCCACCCCCTCCAGCACATTCAAGGGACTAGGGGACCACCGTTAGTCCTGCTTAGCAGTCTTCGCCCCAAAGGGCAGCCCCGCTGTCTTGCGCGACCGACCCGGGAAATGGTCCATTGCCCACGTCCGGTCGCGTTCTTCTCCTCGTCGAGCCGCCCGGAGACCAATTTGCAGTCAACCGCCCCCTGGCGTTGACCACCTTTGGCAGGGCATTCCACTGTTTTCGGGACAGTTGGCCCTGCCTTCTTTTTGCCCCGTTTTTGCGCCCCGGCTCAACCTCTCGCGGCGGCGGAGCGCTGGCTGACCGCCACGCTGCCCAGGATCAGCACGCAGGCAGCCGCCATGGGCCAGGTAAGGGCCTCGCCCAGCAGGCTCCAGGCCCACGCAACCGCCATCAGCGGAATGAGATAGGTCACGGTGACGGCCCGCGCCGCGCCTACCCGCTGGATCAGGCGGTAATACATCGCGTACGCCCAGCCGGTGCTGAGTACGCCCACGGCGATTGCCGAGCCCCAGGCGGCACCGGACACCGATCCCTTGGGCCAGGAGACCAGGGCGAAGGGCAGCGTCATCAGTGAAGCGCACACCAGGGTCGCGGCCGCCACCGCTACCGGCGGCAAGCCGGCGAACCAGCGCGGCACGAGGTTGGCACCCACCCCGTACAGGAAGGCCGCAAGCGCCCCCGCGGCCGCGGCCGCACCAACCTCACCTCCGCTGGTCTTGTCGCTGGCCAGCACCACGACGCCGACGAAGCCAAGGACCAACGCGAACCATTTGCGGGGCGCGATGCGCTCGCCGAAGAACAGGAAGGCCACCAGCGCCGCGAACAACACCGCCATGGCATTGGTGATGGCACCTACCCCCGCCGGCGCGCGTTGCGCGGCCCAGGCAAACAAGGTGAAGGGAACGGCCGTATTGATCGCCGCGATCAGCGCGAGCCTTGGCCAGAGCCGCCAGGGCAGGTGCACGCGCGCCAGCCACAGGAAGGGCAGCAGCACCAGCGCACCGAACAGCAGGCGCAGTTCAACCAGCGGTGCCGCCCCGAACTCCGGCGCGGCCACCCGCTGGAAGAGAAAGGACGCGCCCCAGACCGCCGACAGCAGCAACAGTTCCAGGGGCGTTACCCAGCCGCGCACCGGCGGTGCCGGCACGACGTGGGCAAGGGGTGGCGGATTCTTCATCGTCATTAGCCGGGTTGGTGACTGGTGCCATTATCGTTGGCCCGGAGAGGCCCACAAGCGCATACTTTCCGGCATTGCCACAAGCATGGTTTGTTGCTCATGACGCGCGTCCGTTCCGACCTGCTTCCGGCCCTTGCAGCCTTCGAATCCGCTGCCCGGCACCAGAACTTCACCCATGCCGCCGAAGAACTGCACCTGACTTCCAGCGCGGTCAGCCACCATGTACGCAAGCTGGAATCCCGCCTGGGCGTGGCCCTGTTCCGGCGCCACGCGCGCGGCGTCACCCTCACCCAGGAGGGCCGCCAGCTGGCCGACGCCGCCGGCAACGCGCTGGCGGACATGGAATCCGTGCTCAATGGCCTGCGCGCCAGCAGGAACGAGCGGGTCCAAGTCCGCGTCACCACCCTGCATTCGGTGTTGAACACCTGGCTGCTGCCACGCCTGCACCGCTTCGTCGAACAACACCCTGGCATCGGGCTGGTGTTCGACACCGAAGCCACCCTGAGCCGATTCGAGGAGGGGGGCCACGACCTGGGCATCCGGCACGGCCCCGGCCAATGGTCCGGACTCGCCGCGCTGCCGCTGATGGACGACACGATGCGTCCGGTGGCGTCGCCACGCCTTCCGGGCCTGGCCGCGGTCAGGTGCGCGGCCGACCTCGTGACCCTGCCGCTCATTGCCGACAAGGCGCACCAGGGTTGGCACGACTGGTTCCGGGCCGCGGGTGTGCACGGCGCGACGCCGCCCGAACGCTACCAGTTCAGCGACACCACCGACGCCATACTGGCCGCCGCGCTGGGCCTGGGCGTGGCACTGGCCCGCGAACGCATCCTTGCACCCCTCCTGGCCGACGGCCGGCTGCGGGTACTGGCCCTGCCGGGCATGCCTTCACGCTGGAACTACTACATCGTTTATCCGACGCACCGCCGCCTGTCGGCACCGGGACAGGCGTTCGCCGACTGGCTGATGGCGGACGTCGCGCGTTTCGGACCCTGAAGGCAACCGCGTATCCTGTGAACCCGTTCCAGACCGCGAATGCATGAATATCTGGGTCGACGCCGACGCCTGCCCCAACGTGATCAAGGACATCCTGTTCCGCGCCGCCGAGCGCGCGCGGATCCCGGTGACCCTGGTGGCCAACAGCTGGGTGCGCACGCCGCCTTCGCGATTCATCACCTCGATGCAGGTTTCCGGCGGGCTGGACGTGGCCGACAGCGAGATCGTGGAGCGCTGCGCCCCGGGCGACCTGGTGGTGACCGCCGATATCCCGCTGGCCGCCCTGGTCCTGGAGAAGGGCGCGCTGGCGCTCAACCCGCGCGGCGAACTCTATACCGCAGATACCATCGCCCAGCGCCTGACCATGCGAAACTTCATGGACGAACTGCGCGGCTCCGGCGTCAACACCGGTGGCCCGGCCGGCTTCCACGCCCGTGATCGCCAGGCGTTCGGCAATGCCCTCGACCGCTGGCTGGCCCGGCGACCCCCTGCACGCACGACGGAGTCCGAATGACCCGCATTGATTTCGAGCTCGAACGCGAACACGTCGCGCTCAACGACCTGCTCAAGCTGGCCGGCGTCTGCGGCAGCGGCGGCATGGGCAAGGCCATCGTCGCCAGCGGCGAGGTCACCGTCGACGGCCAGGTCGAACTGCGCAAGACCGCCAAGATCCGCGGCGGGCAGGTGGTCCGCTGGGATGGCTACGAAATTTTCGTGCGCACCGCTGTGCAGTGACACGGAAAGGCAGCCTCGGCGCCGGCCACTGCAAGTAGCCTGGGCGAGCCCGGTGTCTTCAGGCGCCGCCCATGCAGAAGAAGTTGAGCTTGTTGCCGTCCGGGTCGCGGAAGTAAGCGGCGTAGAAACCTTTGAAGCGATCGCCCGGCGCACCTTCGTCGGTGCCGCCCAGGGCCAGGGCCCTGGCGTGGAGCGCATCCACCTGCGCGGGCGTGCGCACGGCCAGCGCGACCATGGTGCCGTTGCCGGGGGTGGCGTCCCGTTTGTCGAAGGGAGTGATGACGCCGACGCTGGGCGACTGCCTGTCGGTGCCCCAGGCGACGAATCGTTCGCCTTCCATGATGCGCTTGGCGCCCATTTCAGCCAGCAGCGCGTCGTAGAAGGCGCAGGCCCGCGCCATGTCGTTGGTGCCGAGGGTGACGTAACCGATCATGTGGGGATCTCCAGGAGGAATGGCCGCATCTTCGGCGAGCCCGTGCCTGCGCGCCAGTGTGGAAACCGTCGTGGGCGGCGGATCCCGCCCGGCATCAGCCTCGCCGCGGCTTGGCGAACGGCAGCCCCTTGGAAAGGAACTCGCGAAGCCGCTCGCACTCGTCCGCCGGCCGTTCGCAAAGCACGCCCAGCCGGACCACCGGCACGCCGTCTTCTTCGACCAGGCGATAGCGGGCGATCGCCGCGGTGATCGTCCTGTCGGCCGGCGAGGCATTCAAGGGCGGCTGGATGTTGTACATCAGCCAGAACACCGACGGGTCATCATTTTGAGGATTCATCCAGGTCTGCATGATCCGGCCGGACGCATCGGCCGAACGACCATAGGGCGGATGCAGGAAATGGCGCTGGTCGGTGACCTTGGCCTCCTTGAAAGCCTGGATGCTGTCGAACGGCAGCGGCTCGGTTTCCGGAAGATAACGCGGCTTGCGATGCGAGCGCGGCCAGGGAATCTTGCGAGCCTCGACGTTGCGGAAACCGCCGAACTTGACCGGCACCTGCACCCATCCGTCCTCTGCCTTGGCACGCTGCTGTTCGGAGAGCACGTAAAGCGCCACGGAGTCATTGGCCGCTTCATCGAACTGCCTGCGCCCGGAGCCCTCGTCGATCCGGGTTTCGATGATCCGGCCACAATCGTCGAAACGGGCGCCGACCAGGACCAGGCCGGTCTTGTTCGCCCGGGCCAGGTCCAGCGGATAACGCGGTTGGACGATGCGAGGCTCCGGACACGCGTCGGCAGCCACCGCAACCGGGCCTGGCGCCGCCCCGGCAACGGACAGCAGGACGGCCAGGAATGCGCCGGTCATTCGCCCTGCCCCAGCATGGGCAGCTTCAGCCCCTGCTCGCGCGCGCAGGCCTTGGCGATCTCGTAGCCGGCGTCGGCATGGCGCATGACGCCGGTGCCGGGGTCGTTCCACAGCACCCGCGCCAAACGCCGGTCGGCAGCCTCGCTGCCATCGGCGACGATCACCACGCCGCTGTGCTGGCTGTAGCCCATGCCGACGCCGCCGCCGTGGTGCAGCGACACCCAGGTGGCGCCACCGGCGACGTTGAGCATGGCGTTGAGCAGCGGCCAGTCGGACACGGCGTCGCTGCCGTCCATCATGGCTTCGGTTTCGCGATTGGGGCTGGCGACCGAGCCCGAATCAAGATGGTCGCGGCCGATGACGATCGGCGCGCTGACTTCGCCGTTGCGAACCATTTCGTTGAAGGCCAGCGCCAGCCGGTGGCGGTCACCCAGGCCGACCCAGCAGATGCGCGCCGGCAGGCCCTGGAAGCTGATGCGCTCGCGCGCCATGTCCAGCCAGCGATGCAGGTGCGGGTTGTCGGGGATCAGTTCCTTCACCTTGGCATCGGTCTTGTAGATGTCCTCCGGGTCGCCACTGAGCGCAACCCAGCGGAACGGGCCGATGCCACGGCAGAACAGCGGCCGCACGTAGGCCGGCACGAAGCCCGGGAAGTCGAACGCATCCTTGCAGCCGACGTCGAAGGCCATCTGGCGGATGTTGTTGCCGTAATCGAAGGTGGGCACGCCCATGTCCTCGAAGTTCAGCATCGCCTCGACGTGCGTGCGCATCGAATGCTTGGCGGCGTCGATGACCTTCTGCGGGTTGTTCTTCTGTTCGCTGAACCACTCCTCCAGGGTCCAGCCGGCCGGCAGGTAGCCGTGCAGCGGGTCGTGGGCCGAGGTCTGGTCGGTGACTGCGTCGGGGCGCACGCCGCGACGCACCAGTTCGGGCAGGATCTCGGCGGCATTGCCCAGCAACGCGATCGACTTGGCCTGGCCGCCGCTGGTGTAGCGCTCGATGCGCGCCAAGGCGTCGTCGAGGTCGGTGGCCTGTTCGTCCACGTATTTCGTGCGCAGGCGCATGTCGATGCGCGACTGCTGGCATTCGATGTTCAGCGAACAGGCCCCGGCCAGCGAGGCCGCCAGCGGCTGCGCCCCGCCCATGCCACCCAGGCCGGCGGTGAGGATCCAGCGGCCGGCAAGATTGCCGCCGTAATGCTGGCGACCCATCTCGACGAAGGTCTCGTAGGTGCCCTGCACGATGCCCTGCGAACCGATGTAGATCCAGCTGCCGGCCGTCATCTGGCCGTACATCATCAGGCCCTTGGCATCGAGTTCGTGGAAGTGGTCCCAGGTGGCCCAGTGCGGCACCAGGTTGGAGTTGGCGATCAGCACCCGCGGCGCATCGGCGTGGCTGGGGAAGACGCCGACCGGCTTGCCCGACTGCACCAGCAGGGTCTGGTCGTCTTCGAGCGTGCGCAGGCTGTCGAGGATGGCGTCGTAGCTGGCCCAGTCGCGGGCGGCGCGGCCGATGCCGCCGTAGACCACCAGTTCGGCCGGATTCTCGGCGACCTCCGGGTCGAGGTTGTTCTGGATCATCCGGTAGGCCGCTTCGGTCAGCCAGGACTTGCAGTTGAGCTGGCTGCCGCGCGGCGCGGCGATCTTTCGCGAAGGGTCTTTGCGGTTGGCGGCAGGCATCGTCGGCTCCCAGGACAAGGCCGTGATTATAAGCCGCCCGGCCGGCTCGCCCTCGCCCGCTTGCTGGCGCGCCTGCGCGCCTGCGCGCCTGCGCGCCACGGGCCTACTCGCTGGCGCGCCGCACCCGCGATCGCCGCGCCAGCCATTCCGAAGCCAGCAAGGCGCCCAGGGCCAGCACCAGCGCCACGATGGCCAGGCGGGTGATGCCCGCCTCGCCGCCCGGCTGTTGCATCAGCTGGTGCATGGCCAGCGACAGGGTGCGGGTTTCGCCGGGGATGCTGGAGACGAAGGTGATGGTGGCGCCGAACTCACCCAGCGACTTGGCGAAGGCCAGCGCGGCGCCGGCGGCCAGGCCCGGCATCGCCAGCGGCAAGTCCACCTGGGCGAAGGTCGCCCAGCGCCGGGCTCCCAAACTGGCGGCCATTTCTTCGTATTCGCGCGGTATCGCTTCGAACGACAGGCGGATGGCGCGAACGAACAGCGGGAATGCCATCACTGCCGCCGCCAGCACCGCACCGGTCCAGCGGAAAGCCACTTCGACGCCCAGGGTTTCGGCCAGCCAGTGGCCGATCACGCCCTGGCGCCCGAAGGCGACCAGCAGCAGGTAGCCGGTCAACACCGGCGGCAGGAGCAAGGGCAGGTGCACCAGCGCGTCGAACAGCGACTTGCCCGGGAAGCGGAACCGCGCCAGCACCCAGGCCACCGCCACCGCCGGCACCACCGACACCAGCACCGCCAGCAGCGCCACCCGCAGGCTCAACAGCACCACCTCGATTTCAGCGGGCTGCAGCATCAGGGAATTTGAAAGCCGTGCGCCTCCAGGCACCCGCGCATCTCGCGCCCCTGGAGGTAACCGAGGAAACCGGCGCTGCGTCCGGACGCGGACGCCTGCACGCGCGCCGCCGGGTATCGCACCGGCGCGTGCGAACCCGCGGGGAAACGCGCCACGACCACCACGCGCGGTTCGACCTGGGCATCGGTGGCGTAGACGATGCCCAACGGGGCTTCGCCGCGGGCGACGAAAGCCAGCGCGGTGCGCACGCTGTCGGCTTCGGCCAGGCGGTGCGCCAGTCCCGCCCAGAGGCCGTGGGAAACCAGGGCCTGGCGGGCGTAGCGGCCGGCCGGCACGTTGCCTGTCTCGGCGACAGCGAGCCGGCCACGCGGACCCAGGGCGGCTTCGAGCGCAGCCGGCTCGAGCGCCAGCGGACCGGCCGTGCCTCGCGGGGCCACCAGCACCAGGGCATTGGCGGCCAGGTCGAAGCGACTCGCGGGATCGACCTGGTCCCGGGCCTCGAGGTAATCCATCCAGGCCTGGTCGGCCGAAACGAAAACATCCGCCGGCGCGCCGCGCTCGATCTGCCGCGCCAGGGCCGCGCTGCCGGCATAGGAGATGCGCACGCGCTGGCCGCTGCGCACCTGCCAAAGCCGGCCCGCCTCGTCCATCACTTCCTGCAGGCTGGCCGCCGCGAACACCCGCAGGTCCTCGCGGGCAGGCGCGGACGCCTGCGCCAGGGCCGGCAGGGCCAGGCAAACCAGCAACCACCATCGTTTCATGCCCCGCAGCCTACATGCCCCGGAAGCGATGCAGGAAGGCGGCGCTGACCGGCAGGCTGTCCTCACGGCCGCGCAGGCTGATGCGGGCCTTGCCCAGCTCGTCCTTGCGCAGGCGGTCGATGGCGGCCACGCGCACGACCACGCCGCGGTGCACCTGCCAGAACACCTCCGGGTCCAGCCCGGCCAGCAGGTCCTTGAGCGGCGTGCGGATGATCGCCTCGTCGTCGCCGGTCACCACCCGGACGTACTTGTCCTGGGCCTGGAAAAATTGCACCTCGTCGATGCCGATCATGCGCACGTTGTCGCCGACGCTGGCGCTGATCCAGCGCAGCAGGCGATCGCCGCGCGGCTGCAGCCGCGACTCCAGGTCCTCGATGCGCGCCTGCAGGTCTTCTTCGCGCCCCTTGGCCAACTGCTCCCTGAGCCGCTCGATGGCCTTGGCCAGCCGCGCCGGGGCCACCGGCTTGAGCAGGTAGTCGACCGCGCCGGCCTCGAAAGCCCGGATCGCGTAGTCGTCGTAGGCCGTGGTGAAGACCACCCGCCCGCCTGCCGCCACCGCCGCCAGCGCCACGTCCAGCCCGCTGATGCCCGGCATGCGGATGTCGAGGAAGGCGACGTCGGGCCGGTGCTCGGCGATTGCTTCCAGGGCGGCCGGCCCGTCTTCGCAGGCGGCGCATATTTCAAGCTCCGGCCAGGCGTCGGCCAGCATGTCCAGCAGGGCCGCACGCTGGGGCGGCTCGTCCTCGGCCACGATGGCGGTGACCTTGCTCATGGGGCCGCCTCCGCCGTTCGGGAGGCTTCGTCGCGCAAAGGCAGGATGATTTCGGCCACGGCGCCGCGCCCGCCGGCCAGGCCCCTGAGGCTGAAGCTTGCCTGGCCCTGGTAGCGCGCCGCGAGCTGTTCACGCACGTTCGCCAGGCCGACGCCGCTGCCCAGGCCTGGCTTGAGGCCGGCGCCGTCGTCGACGACGCTGAGCACCAGGCGTTCGCCGCGCAGGCTGGCGCGCACCTCCACCCGGCCCGGCCCGGGCTGGGGCTCGATCCCGTGTTTGATCGCATTCTCGACCAGGGTGATCAGCAGCAGCGGCGGAAACGGCCGCTGGCGAAGCGCGGGCTCGGCTTCGACCGCGTAGCCCAGGCGTCCGCCCATGCGCAGTCGCATCAGTTCCAGGTAACTGGCGCAAATATCGAGCTGCTGGCCCAGGGTGGAATGCAGCAGGCTGTCACCGTCGCGCAGTTTCGGGATGGTCGCGCGCAGGTGGGCCACCAGGGCGTCGAGCGTGGCCTCGGCCTGCGCCGGATCCTGCCGCACCAGGGCCCGCACCGAGGCCAGCGTGTTGAACAGGAAATGCGGTTCGACCTGGGCCTGCAGCAGGCCCAGCCGCAGGTCGGCGTGTTGTTTTTGCGCACGCAGCGCCGAGAGCTGTCGATGGCGACGGTCGGCCTCCCAGCGCCGGCCCTCGCTGAAATAAGCGCGCAGCGCCAGGCCGCCACCGAACAAACCGTAGATGATGACCAGCACCGCGCCGTTGACCACCAGCGCCACGGTCTTGAAGGCCGGATCGATCGGCGGATCCTTCGACGTCAGTGCGCCGGCCTCGACCATGGCCTGCCGGACTTCCCCGTCGACATAACCCGATGCCCACTGGTCGACGAAAAAGCTCGCCACCATGCCCACCAGCACCGCCAGCACCACCAGCAGGCGCTCACGCCGCCGCGGCCAGCGCTGGTGCCGCGTGAACGTCGCCAGCGCCGGGCCCGTGGTCGCCATCAGGAAGAAGGCGACGAACATGTGACCGCCGGCCAGTGCGCCCAGCGTCCAGTCGCGCGTCGTCACCGCGGTACCGAAAGTCACCAGCAGCGAAAAGGCGGCGATGATGATCCCGAAGAGCACGCTGCGGCCACGCAGCCAGCGCCCGCTGAACACGGGGTAGCGATGGTAGCGGCTCCAGACCGAGTTGCCGCCCACCAGGACCTCGGCGGGCAGCGGTCGGCTCAGCGAGTAGGTTTCCACGGCGTCACTCATTTCCGGGGCAGCATATCGGCCGCTCAGGGGGTCGCGCCATTCGCGTCGATGCGTTCGGCCGGCATGGCGCCGCCGCCCTGCACCCAGACGAAGGACTGGCGGCCGTCGGGCTGCTTGACCGGCTTGAGCAGCGCATCGAACGCCAGCGGGTAGAAATCGCCGGCGCTGTCATGGCCCATCTCGAAGGCCGGCTGGCCCTGGGCCTGGATTTCAAGCGCCTCGCCCTTGCGGCGCACGCTCATCTTCATCACCCCTTGCAGCAGGTAGTCGCCGACCAGCGCGTCGATGAGCTCCGGCGGCGCCGGCGTGGCGATGCGCGGCTGGCCGGGCGGAACGGCCGGATCGAGTAGATGCAGGCCCAGGCTGCCCAGCCCGCCGAGCGAATGCAGCGCGGTGTCCGAAAGCACGACCACGCCGCGCGCCGCCTCGCGGTCGAACGCCACGAGCGAGGAAAAGCCACCGGTGCCGCCTTCGTGCACGTGCACGGGGCGGCCGTTGAGCGGCGCGACGATCCAGTTCATCGCCATCGTCGGCTGGCCGCTGGTCCACACCGGCTGCTGGGCCAGGTCCAGGGCCGGCATCAGGTCCTGCGGCGCCGCGCCCAGCTGACCCTGCACATAGGCAACCATGTCGTCGAGCGTGGCGCGCACGCCGCCGACGCCGGCCAGGTCCGGTTTGAAGGTCCAGGCCGGCACCGGCTGGGTGTTCGGGGCGTGCCCCTGCGCAGCCGTGACGTCGTCGGGCTTGTCGTTGACGTAGGCATGGGCCATGCCCAGGGGCGTGAACAGGCGTTCGTCGAGCAGCGCGTCGAAGTCCTTGCCGGTGCGTCGCGCCAGCGCGTCGGAGAGCAGCATCATGGCGAAGTTGGAATATTCGAAGGCGCTGCCCGGCGCACGCGTCAGCTGCACGCGGCCGAGCGCGGCGTGCAGCATCTTCGGATTCATGCCCGAATACGGATCGTTCGGGTCGGTGATCGCGACGCCGGGCGGTAGGGCCGGCAGGCCGCTGGTGTGCGTCACCACGTGGCGCAGCTGGATGGGCTGGCCTTCGAATTCGGGCACCCGGGTGCCTTTGGGCAGCCAGTCGGACAACGGGTCGTCGAGCGAGGCGCCACCGGCCAGGATCTCCCGGGCCAGCAGGGCCGACGCCATGGTCTTGCTGACCGAGCCGATCTCGAACGCCGAATCCGGGCCGATACGGGGCTCACCCCCGGCCTTGGCGCAGCCGTAGGCGCGCGAGACGCCATCGGCCTCGACGACGGCCACCGCGAAACAGGCGCCGGTGCGATCGCCTTCGAGGCGCTTCTTGAGGGCGCTGGCGACGTCGGCGTCGCTCAGGGCCAGGGCCGGGGCGGAAAGGCCCAGGGCGACCAGGGAAGCAAGCAGGTTCATCGGATGCATGGCGGACCACCTCGGTTCGGGGACATCTGCACGATGCCGCCACCGTGGAACACCGTGGGATGAATGCGACGAACCGGGCCCGGACGGGGATGAAACCCGCCCCATGCGCGCTCAGTCGGCCAGCAGCCGCGCCAAGGCCTGGCGATAGCGCGCGGCGATGGCGTCACCGTCGCGATGCCGGCCATCGCGCACCGGGCATTGGCCGGCGACGTGGGTTTCGCGAACCAGGGGCCGGTTGCCGGCGAAGACGAACCGGTCGAGCACGTCGGTCTCGCGCGCACCCGCCAGCGCCGGTGCCTGGCCGTCGATCACCAGGTGGTCGGCCGCCGCCGCTCCACCCTGCCCGCAGGCACGCAGGCCGCCGGCCAGGGCCTGGGTGTAGAGCAGGGTCCCGGTGCTGGGCTGGCCGCTGGACACGGCGATGTTGCGGCGACGGGTCGACAGCCGCTGGCCGTATTCAAGCCAGCGCAGCTCCTCCACCGGCGACACCGAGACATGCGAATCCGAGCCCACGCCCCAGTGGCCTCCGGCGCCCAGGAACTCACGAAGCGGGAACAGCCCGTCACCCAGGTTGGCCTCGGTGGTCGGGCAGATCGCCACGGTGGCGCCGCTGGCGACGATGCCCTGCACTTCGGTGGGAACCAGATGGGTGGCATGCACCAGGGTCCAGTCGGGATCGACCGGCGCGTTGGCGAGCAGCCATTGCACGGGACGCGCGCCGCGCAGGGACTCGCACTCCTGCACTTCGCCGATCTGCTCGGCAATGTGGATATGCACCGGCATCGATTCGTCGCTGATCGCGGCCACCAGCGCCGTGATCGCGTCCGCCGGCACCGCCCGCAGGCTGTGCAGCGCCACGCCCACTTCCAGCGTCGGGTCGCGCAGCGCGCGCAGCGACTGCAGCAGCGACAGGTAACCGTCGAGCGAATGGCCGAAACGACGCTGGCGCTCGCCCAACGGCCGGCCGTCGAAACCGCCGCTCATGTACAGCACCGGCAGCAGGGTGAGGCGGATACCGGTATCGCGCGCCGCGGCGATGAGCGACTTCGACATCGCCGCCGGATCGTCGTAGGGCCGGCCATCGGGCTGGTGGTGCAGGTAATGGAACTCGCAGACGGTAGTGAAACCCGCCTCCAGCATCTCGGCGTAGAGCTGGCGGGCCACGGCGTACTGGCTGTCGGGATCGAGCCGACCGGCGAAGCGGTACATCAGCTCGCGCCAGGTCCAGAAACTGTCCTCGGGCTTGCTCTGGCGTTCGGCCAGTCCGGCCATCGCGCGCTGGAAGGCGTGCGAATGCAGGTTGGGCAAGCCAGGCAGGCGCCAATGGCCGTCCGGCGTGGCGACGGGAACGACGGCGGTGGGATCGGGGACGGCGGTAGGCGTGGCCATGCCGGAAGTTTCGCATGCAGCCGGCACGGGCGCATACAATGCCAGGCCATGGGCGCACTTTCCGGCATCACCGTGCTTGAACTTTCCCGCGTGCTTGCCGGCCCCTGGTGCGGCATGACGCTGGCCGACCTGGGCGCCGACGTCATCAAGCTCGAAGCCTTCGAAGGCGACGACACCCGCGGCCTGGGACCGCCCTTCCTCGACGGCATGTCGGCTTACTTCGCCTGCTGCAACCGCAACAAGCGTTCGCTGGCGATCAACCTGCGCGAACCGGCGGCGCGGCCGCTGCTCGAGGCGCTGGTCCGCAAGGCCGACGTGCTGGTGGAGAACTACCGCACGGGCGGCGCCGAATCCCTGGGCGTGGGCTATGAAACGATGGCGGCGATCAACCCCGGGCTGGTCTATTGTTCGATCTCCGGCTACGGCCGCGACGGTCCCGGCGCGATGCGTCCCGGCTACGACTACGTGGTGCAGGCCGAGGCCGGCCTGATGTCGATCACCGGGCCGGCGGACGGGGAAGCGAGCAAGGTCGGCGTGGCGGTGGCCGACCTGGCGACCGGACAGAACGCGGCCACGGCCATCCTGGCGGCACTGCTGCAGCGCCAACGCGACGGCCGCGGCCAGCGCATCGATGTTTCCCTGTTCGACACCCAGCTTTCACTGCTGGCCAACGTGGCCGGCAACGCGCTGTTCACCGACGTGGATGCGCCGCGTTACGGCAACGCCCATCCCAGCATCGTGCCCTACCAGACCTTCGCTGCCAGCGACCAGTCCTTCGTGCTCGCGGTGGCCAGCGAAAAGCTCTGGGTGCAGCTGTGCCGGGCACTGGGCCACCCCGAATGGGCCGACGACGCCCGCTGGCACGACAATGCCGCCCGCGTGACCCATCGCGATTCACTGTGCCAGGCGCTGTCGACGCTGTTCGCGGCGGAGCCGGCGGCGCACTGGCTGGCGCTCCTGGAGCGGGCCGGCATTCCCGCCGCACCGATCAACAGTGTTCGCCAGGCACTGGAGCACCCGGTGGCCCACGCCCGCGGCATGCGCTACGACATAGAAGGAATTCCCATGGTTGGCAGCCCGATCCACCTTTCCGGCTCGCCGGCGCGGCGCGAACTGCCGCCACCGCGCCTGGGCGAGCACAGCGATGAAGTCACCCGCGCCATGGGTTTCGACCCGGACGGACTGCGGGCCGCGGGGGCGATCCGGTGATCGGGCGGCTGGCACCGCCCTGGGACCGCCTGCTGCTCGACGCGCGGCTGGCGACGCTGCGTGACGACCTGGGCGCCTACGGCGTCGTCGAGGCCGGTGCATTGGCGTGGAAGGACGGCCTGCTGGCCTATGCCGGCCCCGCCAACGAACTGCCCGGCGATGCGGCTGGCCTGGCCACGCGCGTCGAGTCGGCCGAAGGCCGCTGGATCACGCCGGGCCTGGTCGACTGCCACACGCATCTGGTGTTCGCAGGCGATCGTGCCCGCGAGTTCGAACGCCGCTTGCAAGGCGCCAGCTACGAACAGATCGCCCGCGAAGGTGGCGGCATCCTTTCAAGCGTGCGCGCCACCCGCGCCGCCGACGAAGACAGCCTGCTCGCCGTCTCGCTGCCGCGCGCCCGGTCGCTGTGCGCCGACGGCGTGACCACCCTGGAGATCAAGTCCGGCTACGGCCTGGACTTCGAAAACGAGCGCAAGATGCTCCGGGTGGCGCGACGCATCGGCGAAGCGCTTGGCATCAGCGTGCGCTGCACCTACCTGGCGGCCCATGCCCTGCCGGCGGAGTTTGCCGGCCGCGCCGACGACTACATCGACGCGGTGATCGGATGGCTGCCGCGCCTGCACGAAGAGGGCCTGGTGGACGCCGTGGATGCCTTCTGCGAGGGCATCGGCTTTTCGCCGGCGCAGACCCGGCGCGTCTTCGAAGCCGCGCGCGGACTGGGGCTTCCGGTGAAGCTGCACGCCGACCAGCTGAGCGACCTGGGCGGCGCCGCGCTGACCGCGTCGTTCGGCGGTCTCTCGGCCGACCACATCGAGTGGACAAACACGGACGCCGTGCGTGCGATGGCCGCGGCCGGCACCGTGGCGGTGCTCTTGCCGGGCGCCTTCCACGTGCTGCGCGAAACCAGGCTGCCGCCCTTGGACGCGCTGCGCGAACACGCGGTGCCGATGGCGGTGGCCACCGACCTCAACCCTGGCACTTCGCCGCTGCAATCGCTGCGGCTGGCGATGAGCCTGGCCTGCACGCATTTCCGGCTGACGCCGGAAGAAGCCCTTCGAGGCGCCACGGTGCACGCCGCCGCGGCGCTGGGTTTGCACGACCGCGGCCGGCTCGCGGCCGGCCAGCGCGCCGACTTCGTGCAGTGGCGCATCGGACATCCGGCCGAACTCGCGTACTGGCTGGGCGGCGATCTCGTGCACTCGGTGCACGTCGCCGGTCGTCGGCTCGGTTAGCCCACGAAAAAACCCCGCCGGGGCGGGGTTCGTCGACGAACGGGCCGAAGCCCGGATCGCGCTTGCTTACTTGGCAGCAGCCTTCTTGGTCGCGGCCTTCTTGGCCGGAGCCTTGGCCGGGGCCTTCACCGTAGCGGCGGCCTTGCCGGCGGTCGGCTTGCTGACGGTCTGCGCACGGGCATTGCCGTGGCTACCGGTGAAACGCTTGCCCTTGGCGGTCTTCTTGTCGCCCCTACCCATGGTGTTTCCTTGAAAGTGTGTGCTCGTGGGGCGCGTAGCCTAACACCGCGCGCGGCGGTCACCAAGGCAGCGCCGGCTGCGTCAGTGGCTGTGGCCGTAGGACAGGCGCAGGTTGGCCAGGTGGGCCACCGCGATCAGCAGGCCACCGAGCGCCATGGCGATGGCATGCGGCAGGACCGACTGGTGCAGCGGCGGGTACAGCAGGGCCAGCCAGACCAGGCCCAGCCCCGGCGCCACCAGCAGCCAGGCGTGGTAGGCCCGGTGCCCGCGATAGCCCAGGTAGAGGCTGACCACGGCCAGCACGGTCGCGATCGAGGTGAAGGCCCATTCGATGCCGTGCCAGGCCACCAGGCCCAGGCCCAGCGCCGGCAGCAGCGCCAACGCGACCGGCACCAGGGCGCAGTGCAGGGCACACACGAAGGCACCGACGGCACCCAGGCGGTCGGCCCAGGCGGGCAGGCGCAGGCGACGGCGCGGCGCCGGGGTGGCCAGGCTCGCGGTGGCGGAATTGGGGGGGATTGATGCCATGGGTGAATGGTATAACATTTCGAACTGAAACAGTATAACATTCCGTAAATCGCATCCGGAGACCGTCCTGCCCATGCCCCGCCTGCCCCGCTTCGCCCCGCTTGCCCTGGCCCTCGCCACCGCCCTGCCCGCCCTGGCCCTTGCCCAGGAGGCCGGCCAGCGCGACGAACACGACCACGACCAGCCCCGGACCCTGGACGTCGTCGAAGTCACCGCCTCGCCGCTGCGCCAGGGCATCGAGGACCTGGCGCGGCCGGTGGACGTGCTGACCGGCGAGGAACTCGACGGCCGCAAGTCCGGCACCCTGGGCGAGACCCTGGAGCGCCAGGCCGGCGTGCAGTCGGCCAGCTTCGGCGCAGGCGTCGGCCGGCCGGTCATCCGCGGCCTGGAAGGTGCGCGCGTGCAGGTGCTGGCCAATGGCGGCAGTGCCCTGGACGTCTCGACGGTCAGCGCCGACCACGCCATCGGCATCGAACCCTTCCTGGCCGACCAGATCGAAGTGCTCAAGGGTCCGGCCAGCCTGCTTTACGGCAGCGGCGCCATCGGCGGCGCGGTCAACGTGGTCGATGGCCGCGTGCCGACCGCCCAGGTCGGCCGCACCGTGGCCGGTCGCGCCGAGTTGCGCCACGGCAGCGTCGATGACGGCACCGTGGGCATGGCCCGTGTCGACGCCGACGCCGGCGCGTTGACCCTGCACGCCGACCTCTTCCGCCGCGACAGCGGTGACGTGCGTATTCCCGGCTACGCGTTTTCGCCGGCGCTGATCGCCGAGGAAATCGAGGAAGGCGAAGACCCGGACCACTTCGCCCGCGGCCGCCTGCCCAACAGCGCGCTGACCACCGAAGGCGGTGCCCTGGGCGCCAGCTGGTTCGGTGAACGCACCTGGTTCGGCATGGCCGCCAGCACCTACCGCAGCGACTACGGCATCCCGCCGGGCGCCCACGCGCACGAAGAGCACGACGACGACCACGATGACGACCACGACGAGCACGGCGAGGAAGAGGAGATCGTTCGCCTCGACCTGCGCCAGGACCGCTTCGAGGCCCGGGGCGGCATCCGCGACGTCGGCGCCTTCGCCGAACTGAACTGGCGCGTGCAGCGCAGCCTCTACGAGCACACCGAACTCGAGGGTGACGAAGTCGGCACGGTCTTCAACAACACGGGCACCGAGGCGCGCTTCGAGGCCGTGCAGCGCGAGTTCAAGGGCTGGCGCGGCGCCTTCGGCCTGCAGATGAGCCACCGCGACTTCGAAGCCGTTGGCGACGAGGCCTTCGTACCGCCGTCGGTCACCCGCGACCTGGGCCTGTTCGCGCTTCAGGAAAAGGACTTCGGCCAGTTCAAGCTCGAACTGGGCGCGCGCCACGAACGTGTCAGCGTCTCGCCCGATTCGGGCGCCGACGCCGACCGCAACGCGACCAGCCTCGCCGCGGGTGGCCTGTGGCGATTCTCGGAATCGGCCCACCTGAGCCTGAACCTCAACCGCGCCGAACGCGCGCCAACGGCCGAAGAACTGTTCTCGGACGGCGCCCACGTCGCCACGCAGTCCTACGAGCTGGGCGATGCCTCGCTGGACACCGAGGTGGCGCTCGGCACGGAGCTGGGCCTGCACCTGCACCACGGCCGGTTCGACGGCAAGATCTCGGTGTACCGCACCGCCTTCCAGGACTTCATCTACCTCGCCGACACCGGCCTGGAACAAGACGACCTGCCGCTGCGCGCCTGGACCCAGGCCGACGCCACGTTCACCGGCTGGGAAGCGGAGCTGGGCGTGGAGCTGGCCGACAACGCCAGCGGCCTGTGGAACCTGCGCGTGTTCGCCGACCAGGTGGATGCCCGTCTCGACGATGGCGGCCGCCTGCCGCGCATCGCCCCGGGCCGCGTCGGCGCCGACCTGGACTGGCAGCGCGGCGCCTGGCGCGCCCGCATCGGTGCGGTCCGCGTGCAGGCGCAGGACGAAGTCGCCCAGTTCGAATCGGCGACCGATGGCTACACCCTGGTCGACGCCGGCATCGCCTACCACTGGGACGTCGGCATGGCCGGCTGGGAAGCCTTCCTGGAAGGCCGCAACCTGGGCGATCGCGAGGCCCGCGCACATACCTCCTATCTCAAGGATTACGCGCCGCTGCCTGGCCGCAACGTGATGGCGGGCCTGCGCGTCAGCTTCTGACGCGATGCCGCGGCTGGGCTATTCGTAGTCTTCGCGATCCGAGGGTTCGGCGAGCTCAGACGGACGCGATTCCGGGTCGGGCTCCGGACCTTCGCCGTCCTGCGGCGTCACGGCCTCCTGCACGGCCTGCTGCTCGCTGGTTTCCGTGCCCAGGTGGAAGGCGGCGTAGCCAGGCAGCACGGCCTGGTTCAGGGCCATGCCGATGACGCGGCCCGGCACCGGCGCCAGGATGTAGCGCTCGACGTTGGCGACCGGGTCGATGACCCGGCCCAGCCGCTGTCCCGACTGCACGCGCTGACCCAGCGTCACCTCGCTGATAAGCAGGCCGCCCGAGTTGGCCCGCACCCAGCGCGAGTCGAGGAAGATCGGCGCCGGATCGGGGCGCCTGGCCACGACCTCCGGGTCGATCTCCGCGGTCGCATCGTCGGCGGCGGTCGGGTCTTCACGCATGCCCGTTTGCACCATCAGCCGTTCGATCGCGGCCACGGCCTGGGCGATCTCCTCCGGCTCGAGCCGCGCCGGCGCGCCGGCCTCGAACGTCACGGCGGGCACGCCCACCGCGGTGGCGGCGACGCGCAGCATGCCCTTGTTGCCGGGACTGTGCAGCACCACGGTGTTGCCGAAGTGCCGGCTGAATTCCAGCACGTCCGGCCGCGTCAGGTCGGCGCGCACCTGCGGCAGGTTGCTGCGCTCGAACGAGCCGGTGTGGAAGTCCACCAGCATGTCGCAGTGGCTGACGATGTCCTGGAAAAAGGCATTGGCGATGCGCGAGGCGATCGATCCGCTGCGCGAGCCCGGGAAGTACCGGTTGAGGTCGCGCCGGTCCGGCAGGTAGCGGGTGCCGCGTGAATAGCCGTGCACGTTGACGATCGGCACGCCGATCACGGTGCCCGAGAGCCGGGTCGGGTCGATGCCGTGCGACAGCTGGCGCACGATTTCGACGCCGTTGATTTCGTCGCCGTGCACGCCCGCCACCAGGCACAGCACCGGGCCCGACAGCGCGCCGCGCGTCACCACGACGGGGCTCGGGATCTCGGCGGCGCTGATGCCGCCCCCCGGCCGCCACTCAAGCTGCATGCGGGTGCCCGGCACCACCAGGCGGTCGAGGATGGCCAGCGGCGTCACCAGGTCGACGGGTGGCGCCAGGTAGTCCTCGGGCAGGGCCAGGCCGATCGGCGGCGGCGGTGCCTGGTCCGCCTTCGGCGGCTCGACCGGATAGTCCTGCGCGCCCATCGGGCCCGCGGCGAGCAGCAGGGCCAGGCCGGCGAGCGTGGTTTTCATGCCGCCGCGCATTGTGCGCACAGGCCGTGCACCTCCAGGGTTTGCGCCCGGGGTTCGAAACCCAGGGCGCGTGCCTGCTCGTCGAGCAGGCCGCAGATGCGCTCGTCCTCGAGCTCGATCGCTGCATGGCAGCGGTCGCAGATGAGGAAGGGCACCGAGTGGCGTTCGTTCGGATGATGGCAGCCAACAAAGGCGTTGACCGAGGCCAAGCGATGGATGAAACCCTGCTCGAGCAGGAAATCGAGCGCGCGGTAGACCGTCGGCGGCGCGCTCGAACCGTTTTCTTCCTTCATCGTGTCCAGCAGGTCGTAGGCCTTCACCGGCTTGCCGGCGTCGGCGATCAGGCCCAGCACCTGCGCCCGCAGCGGCGTCAGGCGCAGGCCGCGCTCGGCGCAGGCTTCCTCGACCGCGCGCACGTAGGCGCCGGCATCGTGGACGTGGAGGTCCGGATCGGTGCAATCGTGGGCGGCGTGGCTGCGCTTGCGGGACATGGCCTAAGGGTGGGGCCTGGCGCCCGCTAAATCAACGACGAAGAACCTGTAGGAGCGCCTTCAGGCGCGAATCTTTTGCCCTTGCCTCCGGAAAGGAAGAACTCCGCGCCTGAAGGCGCTCCTACAGGGCAGGTTCAGCCGGGCAGCATCGCCAGCGCGGCGTCGATACGGGCCAGCGCCTGGTCCTTGCCGGCCAGGAAAACCGTATGGTCGATCGACGGACTGACCTGGGTGCCGGTGATGGCCACGCGCAGCGGCTGGGCGATCTTGCCCAGGCCCACGCCCAGCGCTTCGGCCGTGGCGCGCAGCACGCCGTCGACGCCCGCCGGGCTCCAGTCCGCGAGTGCCGCCAGGCGACTGCGTACTTCCGACAGGGGCGAACGCGCCGCGGCCGTGAAGTGCTTGGCGACCGCGGCTTCATCGTAGGCCTCCAGCGGGCAATACCAGACGTGGGCGCGCTCGGCCATTTCCTTCAGGGTCTGGACGCGGTCGCGCAGCGCCACCACCACGTCGGCGGGCCTGGGGCCCTTCGACAGGTCGTAGCCGTGGGCGATCAGCTGCGGTTCGAAGTGCCGGGCCACGTCGGCCGGATCGTCGGTCTTGAGGTAGTGCTGGTTGAGCCAGCCCAGCTTGGCCGGGTCCAGGCGCGAGGCCTTCTGGTTGACGTTCTCGATCGCGAACAGCGTCTTGAGCTCGTCGCGGCTGAATATCTCCTGATCGCCGTGCGACCAGCCCAGGCGCGCCAGGTAGTTCACCAGGGCATGCGGCAGGTAACCCTCGTCCTTGTAGGACATCACGTTGGCCGCGCCCGAGCGCTTGGAGAGCTTGGCGCCCTCCGGGTCGAGGATCATCGGCATGTGGGCGAAATGCGGCACCGGGGCGCCCAGTGCCTTGTAGATGTTGATCTGGCGGGGCGTGTTGTTGACGTGGTCGTCGCCGCGGATGACGTCGGTGATGCCCATGTCCAGGTCGTCGACCACCACCGCGAAGTTGTAGGTGGCGTAGCCGTCGGAGCGGAAGATCACCAGGTCGTCGAGCTCGTCGTTGCTCCACTCGATGCGGCCCTTGATCTTGTCCTCGAACACGACGCTGCCGCCGATCGGGTTCTTGAAGCGGATGACCCGGTTGGGATCGTCGCGGAAGGGTTCGTTGCGGTCGCGGTAGTGGCCGTTGTATCGCGGCTTGAGGTTGGCGGCCATCGCCGCCTCGCGCATGGCTTCTAGCTCTTCCTTGGTTTCGTAGGCGTAATAGGCCGTGCCGTCCGCGACCATTTTTTCCGCGACCTCCCGGTACCGGTCCAGGCGGTCGGTCTGGAAGATCGGCCCCTCGTCGTAGTCCAGGCCCAGCCAGTCCATCGCCGCCAGGATGGCGTCGATCGCGGCCTGGGTGCTGCGCTCCCGGTCGGTGTCCTCGACGCGCAGGATGAACTGGCCGCCGCGACGACGCGCCTCCAGGTAGCAGTACAGCGCCGTGCGGGCGCCGCCGATGTGCAGGAAACCGGTCGGGCTGGGGGCAAAACGGGTGCGGCAGGTCATCGTCGGGGCCGGGTCGGGTCGGTGGGCCGGGCATTTTACGGCAAATGTCCGGCCGGGCCGGCCGCCTGCGCTAACATGGCGCAGTTCCCGCACGATTTGCCCGGATGCCCCTGCGAAAGACCCTGCTTTTCCTGCTGCTGCTGCCGCTCGTCGCCCTCGCCTCGCCCACCGCCCCGCCCCTTGTCCCGGCGCCGGAAACTGAGACGCCGGCGACCACACCGGTCGCGCCGCGCGTCCGCCTGGTGACGAGCCTGGGCGAGATCATCCTGGAGCTGGACGCCGCCGCCGCACCGCGCACGGTCGAGAACTTCCTGTCCTATGCCCGCGACGGCCACTTCAACGGCACGATCTTCCACCGGGTCGTGCCCGGGCTGCTGGTCCAGGGCGGCGGATTCACGCCGGACCTGCAGGCCAAGCCGACCCGTGCACCCGTGCCCAACGAAGCGGGCAACGGCCTGCTGAACCTGCGCGGCGCCATCGCGGCCGCGCGGGACCGCGGCGCGCCCGACTCGGCGACCACCCAGTTCTTCATCAACCTGGCCGACAACCCGGCTTTCGACCGCAAGGACGACTCCAGCCCCTACACCTCGGGCTATGCGGTGTTCGGGCGGGTCGTGCAGGGCCTGGACGTGCTTGACCGCATCGCGGCCGTGCCGACCGGCTCGCAGGGGCCGTTCAACGGCTGGGTGCCCGATACGCCGGTGGTGATCGAACAGGTGGTGCTGGCCGGACCTTCGCAGCCGGCCACGGTGACCGGGTCCGACACGCCGTGAGCGTGCTGTTCGTGTCCGACCTGCACCTGGACCCGGCACGGCCGGCGGCCACCGACGCGTTCCTGGCGCTGCTGGCGGGCCCGGCCCGCGAGGCCTCGGCGCTGTACATACTAGGCGACCTGTTCGAAGCCTGGATCGGCGACGACGACCCCGGCGAGCCGGGCGCATCGGTGTGCATCGCACTCAAGGCGCTGTCCCAGGCCGGCGTGCCGGTGTTCCTGATGCGTGGCAACCGCGATTTCCTCTACGGCCAGCAGATCGCCGGGCGCAGCGGTGCCACCCTGCTGCCCGATCCCTGCGTGGTCGACCTGTTCGCCGTACCCACCCTGCTCATGCACGGCGACCTGCTGTGCACCGACGATGCCGCCTACCAGGCCTTCCGGCGCCAGGTGCGCGACCCGGCCTGGCAACAGCAGTTCCTGGCCCAGCCGCTGGCCGCACGCCACGCCTTCGCGGCGCAGGCGCGGGCCGCCAGCCGCGAACACCAGCAGGGCCTGGCGGAAACCATCACCGACGTGAACCCGGCTGCGGTCGTGGAGGTCCTGCGCCGCCACGGCGTCGACCGGTTGATCCACGGCCATACCCACCGCCCGGCCATGCATGCTCTGGACGTGGATGGGCGTGCCGCGCAGCGCATCGTGCTGGGCGACTGGTACGAGCAGGGCAGCGTGCTCCGCGTCGACGCGGACGGCCTGGTGCTTGAGGCACTCCCGCTGGCCGCCGACACTGGACCGGCGACCTAGTCGCCGCGGTACAGCGCCGGCCGGAAGCCACCCACTTCGAATTCGAAGCGCGGCACCAGCACGCCGTTGCGCGGCAGTTCGATGCGCACGCGCTGCGCGGACGACATCGCCGCCAGGAAGCCGGGCTCGTCCTTGATGAACAGCGCCGGGCCGGTGCCGGTGTCGGCGGGTTCACCGGCGAATTCGCGTGCCGGCTGGTCGTCGAAGCGGATCGCCAGGCGACAGGGCGGGCCGCAGCGAAGCGTGGACATCTCCAGCACCAGGTAGGCGCTTTCGCCCCACTGCGGATGCCGGCGCAGCACCAGGCGCGCCTCGGGACGTGGCGCCGGGCCGCCGGACTCGGCGTCGTAGCCCGGCACCTTGCTGTAGATGGCCGCCGAATGCTGGGTGCCGCCCTCGACGGCGACCGACTGGTAGTCCCACAGGCCGATCAGGCGCCGGCGTTCGCGCATGGCTTCCGCCTGCGCGCGCACTTCGTCGATGGTCTTGCGCATGGTCGCGGCGGCCTGGGTCTTGCCGTGGTCCTGGTCAAGCAGGTTGCCGTGCATCTCGGCGATTTCGAAATCCCCGTCGGCGCGGGCCGCCTCGTAGAGCGCCAGTTTTTCAGCGCCGGCGGTTTCGTCCGCGGCGGGATCGACCGGTTCGGGCTGGCAGGCGGCCAGGAGCAGGACGAACAGGAACGACAGGAAACGATTCATTGCATCACTCCATGGTTTCGAGGCTGCGGATCTCGTCTTCCTCGAAGCCGGCGGCCAGGCGCGCCGGACGGTTGAAGGGACCGCGCATGCTGCCGCGCACGGCTTCGCGGACCAGCCGGATGAACTCGCGGCCCGGGGCCAGGCCGGCGCGTTCGCAGTGCCAGTGGAACCAGCGCGTGCCGGCCGCGACATGGGCGACTTCCTCGCTCAGGATCACTTCCAGGATCTTCGCCGATGCTTCGTCGCCGTTCGAACGCAGCCGGGCGATCATGCCGGGCGTCACGTCCAGGCCCCGGGCCTCGAGCACGCGCGGCACCAGGGCCATGCGGCGCAGGCCGCCGTCGGCGGTTTTTTCCGCCATTTCCCACAGGCCGTTGTGCGCATCGAAATCGCCGTAGGCGAAACCCAGCTCGCCCAGCCGCGCCGACAGCATGGCGAAGTGCCGTGCTTCGTCGTCGGCGACGCCGACCCAGTCCTGGTAATAAGCGTGGGGCATGCCGCGGAACCGATACACCGCGTCCCAGGCCAGGTTGATGGCGTTGAACTCGATATGCGCGATCGCATGCAGGAACGCCGCCCGGCCCTCGATGCTGCCCAGTCCCCGCTGCGGCACCTCGCGCGGCAGCACCAGGCGCGGCCGCTCGGGCCTTCCCGGCGCGCGGATCGGCTGCGGTTCGGATGGCGCCGCGGGCACCGGCAGGCTGCCGGCGCGGAAGGCCTCGGCGGCCGCGCGCGTCAGGCGGACCTTGTCGGCCGGGTTGGCCGCGTCGATGCAGGCCCTGGCCGCTTCGAGGATGTCAGGCCCTGGCGTCTTCACGCCCCGCGGCGCTTGTGCTTGGCGTCGTCGGAGCGCAGCTTCTGCAGGTGTTCGAAATAACCGGCTTCCACCCCGGTGACGTAGTCGCCGCTGAAGCACGAGCTGTCGAAGCGGCGGCCCGGGAACTTCGGGCCGGCCACGGCGGCTTCGAGGTCGGCCAGGTCCTGGTAGATGAGCCAGTCGCAGCCCAGCACCTTCTCGACCTCGGCCTCGCTGCGGCCGTGCGCCACCAGCTCCTCCACCGACGGCATGTCGATGCCGTAGATGTTCGGATGCCGGACCGGCGGCGCCGCCGAGGCCAGGTAGACCTTGCGGGCGCCGGCGTCGCGCGCCATCTGCACGATTTGCTGGCTGGTGGTGCCGCGCACGATCGAATCGTCCACCAGCAGCACCACCCGGTCCTTGAACTCCAGCGGGATCGGGTTGAGCTTGCGGCGCACCGACTTCTTGCGCTCGCCCTGCCCCGGCATGATGAAGGTGCGGCCGACGTAGCGGTTCTTGATGAAGCCCTCGCGGTACTTCACGCCCAGGACGTTGGCCAGTTCCAGCGCCGCATCGCGCGAGGTGTCGGGGATGGGGATGACGGTGTCGATGTCGTGGTCCGGGCGCAGGCGCAGGATCTTCTGGCCCAGGGTCACGCCCATGCGCATGCGCGCCTTGTGCACCGAGATGTTCTCGATCATCGAGTCCGGGCGGGCGAAATAGACGTATTCGAAGATGCAGGGTGCGTGCGGCTGTTCCTGCACGGCCGCTTCCGAATACAGCTGCCCGTCGGGGGTGACCACCACCACCTCGCCCGGCTGCAGGTCGCGCTCGCGGCGGAAGCCCAGGATGTCCAGGGCGACGCTTTCCGAGGCCACCGCATATTCGTCGCGGCCGTTGACCTCGCGCTTGCCCAGTACCAGCGGCCGGATGCCATGCGGGTCGCGGAAGGCGACCAGCCCCAGGCCCAGCACCATCGCGACGGTGGCGTAACCGCCCTTGCAGCGCCGGTGCACGCTCGCCACGGCCGCGGCGGCGGCCTTCGCGTCGAGCCTGCCGATGACCTGCAGTTCGTGCGCGAACACGTTGAGCAGCACTTCGGAATCGGACTCGGTGTTGATGTTGCGCTTGTCCTGTTCGAACACCATGCGCCGCAATTCGTCGGTGTTGATCAGGTTGCCGTTGTGCGCCAGCGCGATGCCGTAGGGCGAATTGACGTAAAGCGGCTGCGCTTCGGCGTCACCCTCCGAACCAGCCGTGGGGTAACGGCAATGGCCGATGCCGACGCCGCCGGTCAGCAGCGACATGGCTCGCTCGTCGAAAACTTCCTTCACCAGCCCGTTGCCCTTGTGCACGTGCAGGCGCCGGCCTTCCATCGTGGCGATGCCGGCGGCGTCCTGGCCACGGTGCTGGAGCACCATCAGGCCGTCGTAGAGGGCCGCCGCGACGTCGCTGGCGCCGGCGATTCCGATGATGCCGCACATGGTTCAGGTCTCCGGGAGAGTCTGGCCGTCCGCTTCAGGCGGTTGGCCGGTAAAGGGGTCCAACAGTGCCGAACCCGGCACCGGGAATTGCAGTTCCTGGGCGGCCACCGGCGGCAGGAAGCCGGCCATCCACAGGGCGCCCTCCTGCACGGTCGGCATGAAGCGCGACTGGGTCCACCAGGTATCGCGCGGCACCGGCGTGAAGCCAAGCAGCATGACCGCGACGCAGGCCAGCACCACGCCGCGCGCCAGCCCAAAACCCAGGCCAAGCACGCGGTCGGTGGCCGAGAGGCCGGTGTTGGCGATCAGCTTGCCGATCCCCCAGGTCACCAGGCCACCGAGCAGCAGCACGGCCAGGAAGACGCTGGCGTAGCCGAGGAACAGCTGCGCCGACGCGGCACCCACACCGGTGAACAGCGTCGAGGCCTCGGCACCGAAGGCGATCGCCAGCCAGAACGCGGCGACCCAGACGGTCAGCGAAAGCACCTCGACCACGAACCCACGCCACAGGCCGATGGCCATGGAAACCGCGAGCACCAGCAGCAAGGCGTAGTCAGCCCAGTTCAGCATGGGGGTCAGGGGTGGGCCACGATGATCGTTTCGCGCAGGCCCAACTTGTCGGCGATGGCGGCACGCAGGCGCTCCGCGGCGGCGCGGTCGGCCTCCGGGCCCACGCGCACGCGCCAGACGGCGCCGCTGTCGGTGGCCACGCGCTGGTGGAAGGCGACGAAGCCGGCACTGCGGGCCCGGTCGCGGAGCGCATTGGCATCGGCTTCGGTGCTGAAGGCGCCGAGCTGCACGGCAAAGCCGACCGACGCAGCCGTCGCCGCGCGCGTCGTCGGCGCCGGCGTCGTCTCGCGGCCCGCCTGCAGCGTCACCACCACGGTGCGGGTACCGGCGACGTTCTCGGCGCGCAGGCGCGCGGCCTCGGCGACGGTGCGCTCGGCGTACGGCCCGACCCGCAGCCGCATCGCCGGCTTGCCGTTCACGTCCACCGATTCGCTGGTGACCGGCAGCCCGGCCGCGCGCAGTTTGTCGGCCAGCGCGCGGGCATTGGCCAGGTTGGAGAAGCTGCCGACATTGACGGCGTAGCGTCCGCCGGCGGCCGTGGCGGGCAAGGCTTCGGAGGGCGCCGTGGGCTCCGGCCGCGCTGCCGCCGCCGGTTCAGGCGCAGGTTCCGGCGCGGGCGTCGCCGAGAGGGGCTGGCCGCTGGCGGCATCGACCGCCTGCAGCGGCGCGCCGTCGTTTCCGGCGTCCGGGACGGGCGCGTCCACGGCGTCCACACGCGGCGCGGCGTCGCCTTGCACGTCCACGGTCGCGACGGCATTGGGGTCGTCCGCCGGCACAGGCTGCGGGCCGCCGAGCACGGAACCCTCACCGGCCGGCTGGGGCGCGGCGAGCGGAAGCTCGCGGGTCTCGAACTCCTGGTCGGGCGCGTCCGGCATCGTCAAGGGAACCTGCGCGGCGTCGGGTTCACCGACCTCCGGGCCCTGCAGCAGCATGGGCAGGAAGATCATCGCCAGCGCCACCAGCACGGCGGCACCGATCAGGCGCTGTTTCAGGGCGGAATCCATCGCGTATTCGGTCCGGCCGGAGGAGTGGCGCGAATTATAGCCGGGATGGCAGGCGGGCCGGTTCAGGCCTGGGCCAGGGCTTCAGCCACCGTGTGGAAAGAACCAAAAACCAATACGCGCCCCGCCTCCCCGGCCGAGGCGGCGGCCGCCTGCCTGGCCTCGGCCAGGCTGCGATGCGGGTGCAGGATGTCGGCCGGCAGTTCGTCGGCGAGCCGGCGCGCCAGTTCGTCGACCGGCAGCCCGCGTGTCCCGGCGTCGGTGATCGGCCCCAGGTGCCAGGCCTTGAGCCAGGGGGCCAGCGGCCGGCAGATGCCGGCCAGGTCCTTGTCGGCCAGCGCGCTGAAGACGGCCACCGTCGGTTTTGGGTTGGCCCCCAGCCATTGCGCCAGCTGGCGTGCGCCCTGCGGGTTGTGGGCCACGTCCAGCACGAGCTCGGGCGCACCGGGGATGACCTGCAGGCGGCCGGCCACCCTGGCGCCCGCCACGCCCTCGCGCAGCGCCCTGGCCGGGATCCGCAGGTCGAGCGCACGCAGCGCGGCGATGGCGGCGGCGGCGTTGCCGCGCTGCGCCGGCGCCGGCATCGCCGGCTCGGGCAGGTCAATCGAAAAGCCGGGCTCGCGCCAGCGCCAGCCGGTGTCGAGTTCGTCGACCAGATAGTCGGAATAGCCGCGGATGGCGTAGGCGCCCAGCACGTAGGCCCGGCGCAGCACCGACGAGGGCGGGTCCTTTTCAGCCAGCACGCAGGGCTTGCCGGCGCGCAGGATGCCCGCCTTTTCGGCGCCGATGCTCTCGCGGTCGTTGCCCAGGTAGTCCTGGTGGTCCAGGTCGACGGTGGTGATGACCGCGCAGTCGGCGTCCACCAGGTTGGTGGCGTCCAGGCGCCCGCCCAGGCCGACCTCCAGGATGGCCAGGTCCAGCCCGGCCGCTTCGAACAGCAGCAGCGCCGCCAGCGTGGCGAACTCGAAATAGGTCAGCGAGATGGCTTCGCGCGCGGCCTCGATGCGTTCGAAGGCCTCGACCAGCGCGGCGTCGGTCGCCTCGACGCCGTCGATGCGGATGCGTTCGTTGTAGCGAAGCAGGTGCGGCGACGTATAGGCACCCACCCGGAGCCCGGCCGCCCTGGCGATCGCTTCGATGAAGGCCACGGTCGAACCTTTCCCGTTGGTGCCGCCGACGGTGACCACCCGCGCCGCCGGACGGCCGATGCCCAGCCGCCTGGCCACCTCGCCCACGCGCTCGAGCCCCATGTCGATGGACCGGGGATGGACCTGCTGCTGGTAGTCCAGCCACTGTTCGAGGGTGCGCGCCATGGCGGCATTATCCTCCACGGGCGTCGCCCGCGACGAGCTAAGGCGTTAGGCTAGCCGCCAGTCCTTTACCGTGGATCAACGTGGCCAAACCCAACTATTCGTTCGAAAAGCGGCAGCGTGAGCTGGCCAAGCAGAAGAAGAAAGCCGAGAAGGAAGCCGAGAAGGCGATGCGCAAGCGCGCCGCGACCGGGCAGTCGCCGGACGAGGCGCCCCCGGCGGATCCGGACAAAACGCCTTAGATCCACGCCTGGCCGGATTTGACCCCGGCCAGCGCAGCCGCGAGGATGGCCGCCACCTGACCGGGAAAGGGAAGCACGCATGCGAAGCCTGTTCGTGATTCTCAGCCTGCTGCCGGCCCTGGCGACCAGCCTGCCCGCCCTGGCATCCACGACCGACAGGGAACTGTGCCAGAACCGCGCCCCGGGCCGCTCGCATGGCGTGCCGGCACCCGCCGAGCGTGCCCAGGCCTGCACCCGCGTGCTGGCGACCCTGCCGCCGGCGGAACGATCGCACTGGCTGGCGCAGCGCGGCGAGAGCTACCGGGACATGCAGCAGCACGCCCTGGCGCTGGCCGATCACCAGGCGGCCTTCACGGCGACTTCGAACGCCTTCAACTACTTCCGGATCGTCGAAGACCTCATTGCCCTGGGCCGCTTCGACGAGGCGCTGGCCTTGATCGAGCGCATCCAGCGCGAAGATTGGCTCACGCACTACCGGGACAACGGCGACTACCACGAGTGGCGCGGTCGCGCCCTGGCCAAGGCCGGCCGGCGCGACGAAGCCGTGCAGGCCCTGAGGACGATGCTGCGCCAGCGCCTGCGCACGCTCATTCAATCCGGCGGCGACCCCGGCACGCGCAATCGCAGCGGCGAAGACCTCCTGGCGGAGCTGGAACGGGCGACCGGCTTGCCCACCATCATTCCGGAAGCCCGGTTGTCGCGGTGCACGGGACAGGGCGACGTCGCGCAGCGCATCCTGGCGTGCAACGGAGTGGTCTCCGGCGACTGGGTGCCCGACGAAGACATTCGTACCGCACGCTTCACCCGTGCCCAGCTGCATGCCCAGTCCCAGGACTGGCCACAGGCCCTGGCGGACCTCGACTGGCTGGTGCAGGACGATGCCGCCAATGGCGATGCCCGGCTGCTGCGCGCCCGGGTGAAACTGGCCGCCGGCAAGGTTGACGAGGCGCTCGCGGAATACACTTGGCTGGTCGATCGCACCGGTGATCCACAGGTCATCCTTCATCGCGCCGAGGCCTACTTCGCCACCAAACGCTACGAGGCGGCCCTTGCCGACCTGCGCGCCGTGGACGCCAGGATGCCCGGCAACGACCGCCTGCAGTCGATGATCCGCCAGGTCGAACAGGCCCGCGACGCGGCGGCGAATCCGTCCGGCGGCTAGCGCGCCGCCGGACCCGCCCCCAGCGGCTTCAAAGCGCCCGGTGCACCGCCTCGCCGAACAGCGGCGTGTGGTGGTTGCAGTCGTTCAGGCGCACCACCTCGAGCGCATCGGCCCCCTGCCCTTCGAGCAGGTTGAGCGTGGTCGGCGCCTGCCGGAACGACCACAGCCGCGAGAGCGGCAGCCCCAGCACCCGGCACAGGATGACGCGGTTGACCGCGTCGTGCGCCACCACCAGCAAGGTGTCGCCGTCGCCCAGGCCTTCGCAGGCGCGGGCGAACGCCGGCCAGGCGCGATCGAACACCTGCACGATCGATTCACCGCCGCCGGGCATCTGCACGGTTTCCGGGGAATCGCGCCAGGCGCGCAGCCGGTTCGGGTCGCGGGCCCGGATCTCGCTGGCGAGCAGGCCTTCCCAGTCGCCGTGGGCGATCTCCTGCAGGTCGCGGTCCAGGCTGAGCAGTCCGCCGCGCGCCTCGCCCAGGGCCAGTTCGGCCGTGCGGCGCGCGCGCGACAGCGGCGAAGCGATGGCCCGCGTGATCGGGACGTCGCGCAGGCGGTCACCGAGCAGGCGGGCCTGGCGTTCACCGGTCTCCGACAGCGCGATGTCGTGCTGGCCCTGGTAGCGGCCTTCGGCGTTCCACGGGGTTTCACCGTGGCGGGCAAGCAAGACGCGCATCAGAGTTGCTCCATGGACACGATGCCCGGGATGCCGCGCAGCGACTGCAGCTGCGCCTCGGCGACCTCGCGGTCGACGGTGATGGCCGCCACCGCGCCACCGTCGCCGGTGGCGCCGAGCGAGAAGTTGACGATGTTCACGCCGGCGGCGCCCAGGTGCGAACCCACCAGGCCGATCACGCCCGGCTTGTCCTCGTTGCGCATCAGCAACACGTGCGCGAGCGGGTCGAAGTCCAGCTCGACGCCGTCCAGGCGCACGACGCGCGGACCACGATGCAGCGTCGCCTCGATTTCGCGCGACTGACCGCCGGCTTCCACGCGGATGCGCAGCAGCCGGTCGAAGCCGTCGCCGTCGCCGCCCAGGGTTTCGGCGACCTCGAGGCCGCGCGTCGCCGCTTCGTGCAGGGCATTGACCGGCGTCACCCGACCCGAGGCCGGCCCCAGCAGCGCCGCCACCAGCAGCCGCGTCAGCGGCCGCGTGTCCAGGCCCTGGGTGCGGCCGGCGTAGGTGACGTGAAGTTTCACCGGGGCCGGCACCAGGCGGCCGGCCAGCTTGCCCAGGGCCGTCATCAGCGGCATCCACGGACCGACCTCGCGGGCCGTCTCGGGCGTCAGCGGCGGCAGGTTGACGCAGCCGGCGACGGCGCCGGTGGCGACGAAATCGATGATCTGCCGGGCCAGGATGGTGCTGACGGCCTGCTGCGCCTCGCCGGTGCTGGCGCCCAGGTGCGGGGTCAGCACCAGGCGCGGATGTCCACGCAGGGGCGAGTCCTTCGGCAGCGGTTCGGTGGCGAACGTGTCCAGGCCGGCGCCGGCGATGTGGCCTTCCTCGAGCAGCGCCAGCAGCGCCTGTTCGTCCACCAGGCCGCCGCGCGCGGCGTTGATTAGGAAGGCGCCCTTCTTCATGCCGCGCAGGCGTTTTTCATCGAGCAGGTTGGTCGTGTCCTTGGTGCGCGGGATATGCAGGGTCACCACGTCGGCCCAGGCCAGCAACTCGTCGAGCGTCATCAGCGGAACGCTGCCCTTGCCGGCGGCAGCGGCGGGCAGGAAGGGATCGAAGGCGGCCACTTCCATGCCGATGCCCTGGGCCTTGCGCGCCACCGTGGCGCCGATGCGGCCCAGGCCGATCACGCCCAGCTTCTTGCCCTCGAGCTCGAAGCCGGTGAGGCCGGCCTTGGGCCAATCGCCGGCCTTCATGCCGGCGTCGGCGCGCGGCACGTGCCGGGCCAGCGCGAACAGCAGCGAGATGGCGTGTTCGGCCGCGGCCAGGGTATTGCCGTCGGGCGCGTTCATCACCGCGACGCCGCGGGCCGTGGCGGCCTCGACGTCGATGGTGTCGACGCCGGCGCCGGCGCGGCCGATCACCTTGAGCTGGCCGGCCTTGGCCAGGGCTTCGCCCGGCACCGGGGTCGCCGAACGCACGAGCACGGCGTCGAAGCCGGCCAGCTTTTCGGCCAGGGCCTTGGGGTCTTTTATCGGGTCGCTGGTCTCGACGGTCCAGCCTGCCTTGCGGAACAGGTCCAGTCCGTCTTCATGGATGCCATCACAGGCCAATACGCGCATTGCCACTCTCCTGGTTCACGGTTCGAGGGGGACCGGGACAACCAGGCAGCCGCGGGCGCGGCGGCATTCATGCACGTGAAGGGGGCGGCGCTAGGACCATCAGAAAGCCGATGCGTGACGACGCCACCGGCGTGACTGCGGGTCTGGAGACGGGGCTTCATGAGCATGGGAGTCCAGGACCAACGCCGCCACCGTAGCAGAGCCCCGGCCATCGCCGCCAGCCCCGGACCATGACCTCTGGCCTACCCGCCGGCCGCGCGCATGCCCTAGGCTCGGGGGCTTCGTCCCTTGCAAAGGTTTCGCCCATGACCCGCCTCAAGCCCCTGACCCTGGCGCTCTGTGTTTCCCTGGCCCTGGCCGCCTGCCAGAAAGCCGAAGAACCCGCCGCCGTCGCCGCGCCCGAGGCGCCGAAGCTGGCGATCGACCTCGCGCAGGTCCAGCAGCAGCCGATTTCGCTCGATGCCCAGGACATCGATACCAGCATCCAGGCCTGCCAGGACTTCAACGGATTCGTGAACGCCAAGTGGCTGGCCGCCAATCCGGTGCCGGGCGACCGCACCACCTGGGGTGCCTTCCCGGCGCTGGGCGAGCGCTCGCTGCAGGTGCAGCATGAAATCGCCAAGGCTGCCGCCGCCGGGGATTGGCCGGCGGGCAGCATGGAACAGAAAGTCGGCGACTTCTTCGCCGCCGGCATGGATGAAGCCGCCATCGAAGCCGCCGGCCTGGCGCCGGTGCAGCCCGAGCTCGACCGCATCGATGCACTGGCGTCGAACGCCGACATCCCGGCCTATATCGGTGATGCCTACGCGCGCGGCCAGGGCATGCTGTTCGGCCTGTACGCCATGGCCGATTACAACGACTCGACCACCAACATCGCCTACGCCAGCCAGGGCGGGCTGTCGCTTCCCGAGCGCGCCTACTACCTGGAAGACCGCGAGGACTACAAGACCGCCCGCGCCGCCTTCGTCGAACACGTGGCTGCGCTGATGCAGCTGGCCGGCGCCGACGAGGACACCGCGAAGTCCCAGGCTCAGGACGTGCTCGCGTTCGAAACCCGCCTGGCCAAGGCGTCCCTGGGCCGGCTTGAACTGCGCGACCCGGCCAACCGCTACAACCCGGTCTCCCTGGCTGACGCCGACGCCAGCACCCCGAACTTCAGCTGGACGCAGTTCTTCGCCGCGCTCGACGTCGATGCGCCGCAGACCTTCTCCCTGCCCATGCCCGCCTTCTTCAAGGAGGTGGACGCGATGCTGGCCGACGTGCCGCTGGACACCTGGAAGACCTGGCTGCGCTTCCGCACCATCGACGGAGCCTCGCCCTACCTGTCCAACGCCTTCGCCGAACGCAATTTCGAGTTCTACGGCAAGACCCTGCGCGGGCAGAAGGAAATGCAGGAGCGCTGGAAGCGCGTGCTGGGCGCGCTCAATGGCTCGATGGGGGAAGGTTTCGGCCAGCTTTACGTCGAACAGGCCTTCCCGCCCGAGTCCAAGGCCAAGATGGAGGAGCTGGTCGGCAACCTGATGGCCTCGCTCAAGACCCGCCTGGAAAACCTGGAGTGGATGAGCGAGGAGACCAAGACCAAGGCCATCGAGAAATGGTCTTCGTTCACGCCCAAGGTCGGCTACCCGGACAAGTGGCGCGACTGGAGCGGCCTGGAGGTCTCGGACGATAGTTACGCCGGCAACCTGCTCGCCGCCTCGGCCTTCAACTACCGGTACATGCTCGACAAGATCGGCAAGCCCGTCGACCGCAGCGAATGGGGCATGAGCCCGCAGACGGTGAACGCCTACTACCGCGCCACCGCCAACGAAATCGTGTTCCCGGCCGCCATCCTGCAGCCGCCCTTCTTCGACGTGAACGCCGACGACGCGCTCAACTACGGCGGCATCGGCGCGGTGATCGGCCACGAGATGCTGCACGGCTTCGACGACCAGGGCAGCAAGTTCGACGCCCAGGGCAACATGGCCAACTGGTGGACCGACGAGGACCGCAAGAAGTTCGAAGCCGCGACCACCAAGCTGGCCGACCAGTACAGCGGCTACGAGGCGCTGCCGGGCCTGTTCGTCAACGGCAACCTGGGCCTGGGCGAGAACATCGCCGACCTGGGCGGCGTGACCGTTGCCTATGACGCATTGCAGCGCGCCCAGGGCGAGGGCTACACCGACCCGATGATCGACGGCTACACCCAGGACCAGCGCTTCTTCATGAACTGGGCCACGGTCTGGCGCATCGCCTTCACCGAAGCCCAGCTCAAGCAGCAGCTGACGGTCGGGCCCCATTCGCCGGGCATGTTCCGCGCCATCGGCGCCCCGTCCAACCTGCCGGCCTTCTCCGAAGCCTTCGACTGCAAGGAAGGCGACAAGATGGTGCGTTCGGGCGAGGACCGCGTCGTCATCTGGTAAGCCAGGCATCGGTTAGCTGGACCAGACCCCGGGCAGCCCTGCTGCCCGGGGTCTTTTTTTGTGAAGCACGTCCCACTTTCGGCCTCCGCCCCGTTATATTCGGAAGTACGGCACAGGGAACTGGTCGTTGGGGAACACCGACCCGCCTCGCCGTCAACAGCGCCGCGCCTCCCGCGGCCCCATCCGCATCCAGTTCAGGGGAACACCAACGTGATTCACACCTCCCGCAAGCACCGCCTGCGCGCCCTCGCTTTGGCCACGGCCATGGCTTTCGCCGGCACCGCCGCCAACGCCGGCGAAGTCATCACCGCCGGCCTTGATTCAGGCCAGCAGTTCGAACGCTTCATCGTGAAGTTCAGCGACGACCAGGTCGCGGCCAAGTCCGGCGGCTCGCCGATGGACGCCGTCGTACTTGCCGCCAACCGCGCCCTGCAGGGCCAGAACCTCGCCAAGGCGAGCGGCCGCAAGGTCGAGCTGCCCCCCGTGGCCAGCCACCTGCGGCCGATGTCCCTGGGTGCCGAAGTCCTGGGCGTGAGCCAAAAGCTCGACCGCGCCTCGGCCGAAGCCGTGCTCAATGAAATCGCCGCGCTGCCGGGCGTCGAGTCGGTCCAGGTCGACTTCATGCTCGAGGCCCACTTCGTCCCGAACGACCCGCTGTACTGGGCCCAGTACGCCTTCTTCAACGTCAGCACCGGCATCCGCGCCGAAGCGGCCTGGGACCTGGCCGATGGCAGCGGCATCCGCGTTGCCGTACTCGACACCGGCATCACCTCGCATACCGACCTGAATGCGAACATCGTGGCCGGTTATGACTTCATCTCCGAGCCGTCCATTTCCAACGACGGCGATGGCCGCGACGCCGATCCGAGCGACCCGGGCGACTGGGAGCCGGGCGAGTCCTCGAGCTGGCACGGCACCCACGTCGCCGGCACCATCGCCGCGGTCACCAACAACAGCAGCGGCCTGGCCGGCACCGCGTTCAACGCCCGGGTCATGCCGGTGCGCGTGCTGGGCACCGGCGGCGGCAGCTTCATCGACATCATCGACGCGATCACCTGGGCTTCCGGCGGTACCGTGCCGGGCGTCCCCTCCCTCGCGACCGCTGACGTCGCCGACGTCATCAACATGTCGCTCGGCGGCCTCGCGCCCTGCTTCGGCGTCATCCAGGACGCGGTCAATGGTGCGGTGTCGCGCGGCACCACCGTGGTCGTTTCGGCCGGCAACAACAACCTCGATGCCAGCAACGCCACCCCGGCCAACTGCGCCAACGTCGTGACCGTCGCCTCCAGCACCTCGACGGGTGCGCGTTCGGGCTTCTCCAACTTCGGCCCCAGCATCGAGATCACCGCGCCGGGCTCGTCCGTCGCGTCGACCTGGAACAACGGCACCACGGTCCCGGGTAGCCAGGCCTATGCCTACATGAGCGGCACCTCGATGGCGGCCCCGCACGTCTCGGGCGCCATCGCCCTGGCCCAGAGCCGCCGCCTGGCCCTTGGCCTGCCGCTGTGGACGCCGGCCGAGGTGACCAGCCAGCTGGCCGCCACCGCCTACGCCATGCCGATCGCCTGCCCGCAGGGCTGCGGCCCGGGCCTGCTCGATGCCCACGCGCTGGTCCAGGCGGCGAGCTTCGTGCCCGAGCCGGCCGACCTGGCCGTGTATGCCAGCCGTCCGGCCTCGATCACCTACGCCCGCGAGGTCACCTTTGGTTTCTCCGTCCGCAACCGCGGTCCAGGCGACGCCGCCGGCACCTTCCTGGAAATGCAGATCACCAACCAAATCGAAGGCCTCTCCTATGACGCCCCGGCAGGTTGGAGCTGCGCCGAGCAGGCGCCGACCCGCACCACGCGGATCATGCGCTGCCAGTTCGCTGGCAACTACCCGAACCGCCAGAACGACCTGATCCGGTTCACCGCCACCTCGGCGCGCTCGGTCCAGGTCCAGGCCACGGGCACCGCCGGCAGCACCAACGCCGACCCGCTGGAGCGCAACAACAGCGCCAGCATGCTCTTCCGCTTCGGTATCGGTCACTACTGATCCCAGGGCAGAAAAGCGACGGGAAGGGGCGCGACGCAGGTCGCGCCCCTTTTTTTTGGCGACCCGGCCCATGACCTTCGACCTATGCCCCTGCCCGGCCGGGGGGCGGAGAATCGGGCGCTGCGGCGCCATGCCGGCGCCCGGAGAATGCCGTGAACCTTCGTTATGCCAAGCCCCTGACCCTGGCGCTCGCCGTCACCGTCGCCCTGGCCGCCTGCCAGAAGTCCGACTCCACCGACCCGTCCCAGGCCCCGACCGCCGCCGGGACCCCGGCGCCGGCGATCGACCTGTCGGGCGTCAAGACCCCGATGATCACCCTGCAGGCCGCCGACCTCGACACCAGCGTGCCGGCCTGCACCGACCTCGACCAGTTCGTCAACGGGAAGTGGCTGGCCGCCAACCCCGTCCCGGCCGACCGCACCACCTGGGGCAGCTTCGAGGCCCTGGCCGAGCGCTCGCTCGAGATCCAGCACGCGTTGGTGGAAAACCTCGCCGCCCGCGATGCCGCCGACGGCACCGCCAAGCTCATCGGTGACATCTGGGCCACCGGCATGGACGAAGCCGCGATCGAGGCCGCCGGCCTGGCGCCGATGCAGTCCACGCTCGACGGCATCGCCGCGCTCGACTCCGGCGACGCCGTGGCGCAGTGGCTGCGCGACAGTTATGCCAAGGGCCAGGCCTTCGTGTTCGGCTTCGGTCCCGAAGCCGACTTCAAGAACTCGACCATGAACATCGCCTACGCCACCCAGGGTGGCCTGGGCCTGCCGGACAAGTCCTACTACTTCGACGACAAGCATGCCGGCATCCGCGAAGCCTACGTCGCGCACATCGCCAAGGTACTCGAGCTCGCCGGCGCCGAACCGGAGGCCGCCGCGAGCCAGGCCAAGGACGTGATGGCGTTCGAAACCCGCCTGGCCGGCAAGTCGCTGTCGAGCGAGGAGCTCTCGCGCGACGTTTCCAAGTACTACAACCCGGTCAACCTGGAACAGGCCGACGCGGTCAGCCCGAACTTCAGCTGGACGCGTTTCTTCGATTCCCAGGGCGTGCCGGCCCCGGAGATGTTCTCGCTGGCTCAGCCGGAGTTCCATGCCGAGGTCAGCACCATGCTCGGCGAGGTCCCGGTGGCCACCTGGCAGGCCTACCTGCGCTACCACGCGATCGACAACGCCGCGCCGTTCCTGTCGAGCGCCTTTGCCGAGGAAAACTTCAACTTCTACGGCAAGACCCTGCGCGGCCAGCAGGAAATGCAGCCGCGCTGGAAGCGCGTGCTCAACACCATCAACGGCCAGATGGGCGAAGCCCTGGGCCAGGAGTACGTCGAGGTCGCCTTCCCGCCGGAAGCCAAGGCGCGCATGCAGGACCTGGTCGGCAACCTGTCCGCCGCGCTCAAGACCCGCATCGAGGGCCTGGCGTGGATGGGCGCGGAAACCAAGGAAAAGGCGCTCGAGAAGTGGGCCGCCTTCACCCCGAAGGTCGGCTACCCGGACAAGTGGCGTGACTGGAGCGCGCTGGCGACCAGCCGCGATGGCTACGTCGCCAACCTGATGGCCGCCAACGCCTTCAACTACCGCTTCAACCTGGCCAAGATCGGCCAGCCGGTGGACCGCACCGAATGGGGCATGAGCCCGCAGACGGTCAACGCCTACTACAACCCGCTGGCCAACGAGATCGTGTTCCCGGCCGCGATCCTGCAGCCGCCGTTCTTCGACCTCGAAGCCGACCCGGCGCTCAACTACGGCGGCATCGGCGCGGTCATCGGCCACGAGATGATCCACGGCTACGACGACCAGGGCAGCCGCTTCGACGCCGAAGGCAATTTCGAGAACTGGTGGAGCGACAAGGACAAGGAAGGCTTCCAGTCGCGCACCGACCAGCTGGTCGCGCAGTTCGACGCCTACACCTCGATCGACGACCTGCACGTCAACGGCAAGCTGACCCTGGGCGAGAACATCGCCGACCTGGGCGGCCTGGCCGTGGCCTACGACGCCCTGCAGCGCGAGCTGGAGAACAAGAGGGTCGGCGAGATCGACGGCTACACCCAGGACCAGCGCTTCTTCATGAACTGGGCCACCGTCTGGCGCCGCAACTTTAAGGACGAAGAACTGCGGGTCCGCCTGCAGACCGATCCGCACGCCCCGGCCCGCTTCCGGGCCATCGGCGCGCCCTCGAACCTGCCCGCCTTCGCGGCCGCGTTCAGCTGCGAAGCCGGCGACCCGATGGTGCGTCCGGAAGCGGACCGGGTCTCGATCTGGTAAGCACCCGACCATAGCGGCACCAGGACGGCCCGGGCTTGCCCGGGCCGTCTCCGTTCAGGCGCAGGGAGCCGGAACTTTGGGGCAGCCCGCCGCGCCCTGTAGAATCGCGCTCCCCGAATGGAGTCGCGCATGCTGTTTTCCCCCGGCCAACGCTGGTTTTCCAGCGCCGAACCCGAACTGGGCCTGGGCACGGTGCTGCGCCTGGCCGGACGCCAGGTGCAAATCGTCTTCACCGGCACCGGCGTCGTGCGCATGTATGCCCTGGGCTCGGCGCCGCTGCTGCGTGCGGTGTTCCGTCCCGGCGAGCGCGTGCGGGTCGAGGGCAACGACAAGACCGTCGAGAAGGTCGAGGACCGCGAGGGCCACGTGCACTACCTGTGCGATGGCCACTGGCACGCCGAGGGCGAGCTCGACGCGGAGCAGCCGGTGTCGCAGGCCGATTCGCGGCTGTTGTCCGGCCGGGTCGACCGCAACGACCAGTTCGAATTCCGCGTCGAGTGCCTGCGGCGTCGCGCCGAGGCGCGCGCGCACCCGGGCTGGGGCGTGCTGGGCGCGCGCATCGACCTGGTGCCGCACCAGCTGCAGGTCGCCGAGGCCGCGGCTGCGCGCCGGCCGCCACGCCTGTTGCTGGCCGATGAAGTCGGCCTGGGCAAGACCATCGAAGCCTGCCTGGTGACCGCCCAGATGCTGGCCTCGGGCCGCGCCAGCCGCGTGCTGGTGCTGGTGCCGGAAAGCCTGGTCAACCAGTGGTTCGTCGAGCTGCTGCGCCGCTTCAACCTGGCCTTCGCCATCTACGACGAAGAGCGCTGCGAATCGCTGGAGATGACCGAGCCCAAGGCCAATCCCTTCGAAGACGAGCAGTGCGTCATCGCCTCGGTGGACTGGCTGGCCAGCCACGAAAAGCGCGCCCGCCAGGCCCTGGCCGCCGGTTGGGACCTGCTGCTGGTCGACGAGGCCCACCACCTGGTCTGGACCCCGGAGTTCACCAGCCCGGGTTATGCGCTGGTCGAATCCCTGTCGGCGCGCACGCCCGGCCTGCTCCTGCTCACCGCCACGCCCGAACAGCTCGGGCTGGGTGGCCACTTCGCCCGCCTGCGGCTGCTCGACCCGGCCCGATACACCGACCTGGAGGCCTTCAAGGCCGAGACCCGCGGTTACCACGACCTGTCGGCGCTGGCCGGTCGCCTGCTCGACGACCAGGCGCTCACCACCGACGACATGCAGGCCCTGGCGCGGCTGTTCCCGGACGACCAGGACCACCTGGCCCAGCGCCTGGGCCGCATCGCGGCCGGCGATGCCGCCGCGCGCGATGCCCTCCTGGCCGACCTGGTCGACCGCCACGGCACCGGCCGGGTGATGGTGCGCAACCGACGTGCCGCCGTGGGGGGATTCCCCAAGCGCATTCCGCACCTGAAGGTCCTGCACGCCGACGAGGACCCCACCCTGCTGGGCGTGCTGCGCGCCGAATTCGCACACGACGTCGGCGAGACCGACGACGAACCGTCACACGATTTCACCCGCGACCCGCGCATGGACTGGCTGCTCGATACGCTCGACGCGGTCGCACCGGCCAAGGTGCTGTTGCTGTGCCGTTCGCGGGCCAAGGTTCAGGCCATCGAGGAAGCGCTGCGCCTGCGCACCGGCATGAAGGTGGCGCGTTTCCACGAAGACATGAACCTGCTCCAGCGCGACCGAAACGCCGCCTACTTCGCCGACGAGGAAGGCGCGCGCCTGCTGGTGTCCAGCGAGATCGGCGCCGAAGGCCGCAACTTCCAGTTCGCCCAGCACCTGCTGTTCTGGGACCTGCCCCTGCATCCGGACATGCTTGAACAGCGCATCGGACGCCTGGACCGGATCGGCCAGCAGGGCGACGTGCACCTGCACGCCGCCGCCGTGGCCGACAGCGCCCAGGAAGTGCTCCAGCGCTGGCTGCACGAAGGCCTGGACGCCTTCCGCCAGGTGCTGGCCGACGGCCGGGAGATGCTGCGCGGTTTCGGCGCCGAACTGCTGCAACTGGCTTCGCTCGATGCCGATGCCCGCGAACCGGCGCTCGATGAGCTGCTCGAACGCAGCCGGCAGCGCCACGCCGAGTTGGCACGGCTGATCGCCGAAGGCCGCGACCGGCTGCTCGAACTCGGCAGCCGTGGCCTGGGCGAGCGCGACGCGCTGCGCCAGGCCCTGGCCGCCGACGACCAGCACGCGGCCATGGACGACTTCCCGCTGCGGCTGCTGGAAAGTTTCGGCGTGCACAACGAAGCCCTGGCCCAGAACATCTGGCTGCTCGACCCCGAGCACCTGTCCGTGGATGGCTTCGAGGAACTGCGCCAGGGGCCGCGCATGTGCACCAGCGACCGCGCCACCGCGCTGTCGCGCGACGACCTGCTCTACCTGCGCCCCGACCACCCGCTGATGCTGACCGCGACCGACCTGCTGATTTCGGGCGAGAGCGGCAATGCCGCCTTCCTGGTCGACGACTCACTGCCGCCGCGCACGGTCGTGCTTGAAGCCGTGAACGTGATCGAGTGCGTCGCCGACGCCCGCCTGGACATCGAGCGCTGGCTGCCGCCGACGCCGCTGTCCGTGGCCGTGGACACCCGCCTGCAGCGTCGCCCGAACTTCGCGCCCGGCGAACGCGCCCGCCACCGTGCCGGCGACCGCGTGTTCGACCTGGGCCCGCAGCGCAAGGTGCTGGCGGCCCTGGTGCCGCCGATGCTCGAACGCACCCGCGACGAAGCCAAGGCCGCGGCGCAGGCCCTGATCGACGAGGCCGTAGCCCGTGCCGACGCCACCTTGTCGGCGGAAATCCAGCGCCTGCGCGCCCTCGCCCACGTCAACCCGGCCGTACGGCCGGCGGAAATCGCCGCGCTGGAAGCCGAACGCGAGGCCGTGCTGGCCGCACTGCCCACGGCGCGCCCGCGCCTGGACAGCCTGCGCCTGGTCGCGAGCACCGACTTCCTCCAGCTACGCCGCTGACCTTTCCGCCAGACACCTGTAGGAGCGCCTTCAGGCGCGAAGCCCTTCTTTGCCAGCGGCAAAGTCAAAAGATTCGCGCCTGAAGGCGCTCCTACCTGAGGTTTCGATTCAGTGGATCCGGCGCGGCCCGCGGGGCTTGAACGGCGGTTGCCCGCGCCAGTAGCGGATCATCAGCCAGCCGAACAGCATGCCGCCCAGGTGGGCGAAGTGGGCGATGCCCGAGGCGGTGTTGAACACGCCCATCAGCAGCTCGATGGCGCCGAAGACGATGACGAACGTGCGCGCCTTCATCGGGATCGGCGGGATCAGCAGCATGATCTGCCGGTTCGGGAACAGCATGCCGTAGGCCATCAACAGGCCGAAGATGCCGCCCGAGGCCCCCACCGTCGGGTAGATGCCCTGGCCGGTGACGCCGCTGGTCACGACGATCAGCTGGATCAGGCCGGCACCCGCCACGCAGACGATGAAAAACGTCAGGTAGCGCCGCGAGCCCCAGGTTTGCTCCAGCGAACCGCCGAACATGTAGATCGCCAGTGCGTTGAAGAACAGGTGCCCCAGGCTGCCGTGCAGCAGGCCGTAGCTGAGGATCTGCCAGGGCAGGAAGCCCACCGTGACCGGCAAGCCGTCGGACCCGACGAACTGGGTGGAATACTCACCCAGGGGCCAAAGCGCGAAATAGAGATAGGCGACATCCGGCGCCAGCATCTGCGCCAGGTAGGCGGCGGCGAGCGCGATCAGCAGGGCCTTGGTGACTGGCGGCAGGTACATGCGGGATCCCGTTTCAAGACCGGCCCATCATAACGGCAGCCGGCGCATCGCCGGAGGCCCTAGTCGGGCGGCGCCCACAGGATCTGGTCGAGCGTGGGCGCCGCCCGCTGCCCGCGCACGCGTCCGGATTCGACCCGCACGCCTTCGGCGCGCAAGCGCTGCACCTGTTCGTCGAAACCGGCCGAGCCCGGCGGGAAGGCGATCCGCCCATCCGAGCGCAGCACCCGGTGCCAGGGCAGCCCGGGCTCGTCACCGGCGGACAGGATGCGCGCCACCAGCCGGGCCCGCCCGGGATAGCCGGCGCGCCGGGAGATTTCCCCATAGCCGGCGACCTGGCCCGGCGGCACGGCGCGCACGGCCTCGAGCACCCTGCGGCGCAGTTCCTGGGCGGGGCTTTCCTTGGGCTTTCGTGGCATGGGCGCTAGGATACCCCTCCCCCAAGCCAGCAGCAGTGCGCAACCATGCAGAACTTCGAACAGATCCGCGGCCACCTCCAGGGCAAGTACAAGCTGACCGCCAGCGAGCCCTACCTGGCCTGCGTGCAGCTGTCGCTGGACCAGGGCAAGCGCCACCAGAGCATCTTCCTGTCCGAAATGATGGACGAGACCGAGCGCCCCTACCTGCGCGTGAGCACCGTCATCGCGCCGATGACCGGCGTCGACGCCAAGCGCATGCTGGGTTTCAACTGGCAAAGCCCGGTCGGCTACCTGGCCGTGGGCGAGCTCGACGGCGTGCCCTACCTGCAGCTGTGCGAAAACCGCCCCTACGACACGCTGACGGCGGCGGAGATCGACCGGCTGGTCCTGGAAATCGGCGGCCTCGGCGACCAGATGGAACGCATGCTCTCCGCCGGCGGCGACTTGCTGTAAGCGCGTGGGTCAGGCCCAGCCCAGGGCCTGGACACCCTTGAACAGGGCGTAGGCGAGACCGCCCGAGGCGGGGATGGTGAGGATCCAGGCCCAGAGGATCTTCTCGATGACGCCCCACCTGAGCGCGCGTGGATTCTTTGCCACGCCCACGCCCATGATCGCGGTCGAGATGCTGTGGGTGGTCGATACCGGCATGCCGAAATGCGCGGCCATCGACAGCACCGTCGCCGAGCTGGTTTCCGCCGCGAATCCGTGGATCGGGTGCAGCTTGACCACCTTGTGGCCGAGGGTCTTGATGATGCGCCAGCCGCCCGCGGCGGTGCCGATGGCCATCACGATGGCGCAGGTGACGATGATCCAGGTGTCGATGCCGCCCGCCGAGTCGCCCGGGTGCAGGAACGCCAGCATCGGCGGCAAGGCGTCCAGGGTGCCCGCGGCCTCGGCACCGATCAGCGCCAGGGCGATGATGCCCATGGTCTTTTGCGCGTCATTGGTGCCGTGGGCGAATCCCATGTAGGCGGCCGAGAGGATCTGCGCCTTTCCGAACAGTGCATTGACCCACTTGGGCCGGGAAATGCGCGCCAGCCAGCCGCCGGAACCGTTCATGGCGCTGATGACGGCAAACAGCGCGCCCATCATCACCAGGCCCAGGATGAATCCGGCCAGCGGCGAACTGATCATCGGCAGGATCACCTTCCAGTAAATGCCCTCGCTCTTGGTCCAGTCCAGCGCCGGTTGCGACCACACCAGCACGTCCAGGTTGTTGCCCGCCGCGGCCAGCGCCGCGCCGATCAGGCCGCCGATCAGGGCGTGGCTGGACGAGGACGGCAGCCCGAACCACCAGGTCGCCAGGTTCCAGACGATGCCGCCGGACAGGGCGCAGATGACCAGCTGCGAGCTGACCAGCACCACGTCGGCGTCGATCAGGCCCGATGAAATGGTCTTGGCCACCGCGGTGCCGGACAGGGCGCCGATCAGGTTCATCACCGCCGCCAGGGATACCGCCTGCAGCGGCGTCAGCACCTTGGTGGCGACCACGGTGGCGATCGAGTTGGCGGTGTCGTGGAATCCGTTGATGTACTCGAAAACGAGCGCGACCAACACCACGACCAGCACCAGGACCAGGGCGGTGGTCATGGATCAGGCGTTCTTGAGCACGATGTGGTAGATCACGTTGCCGGCGTCGCGGCAGCGATCGATGGCCTTTTCCAGGATTTCGTACAGGTCCTTGAGGATCAGGTAGCGCATCGGGTCGGTTTCGTTGGTGTAGGTGTCCCGGTACATCTCCAGGATCAGCCGGTCGGCTTCGGATTCGATGGCCTGCAGCTTGTCGTTCATCCTCTTGGTGGTTTCCAGCGCCATGCCCTTGCGCAGCTGGCCGACCATCTCCTCGAGCACGGTGCAGGCACGCTCGAGCATCGCCGCACGCGGGATGAAGTCCACGTCGCCCACCCGCTCGGAGGCCAGGGCGTAACGCTCGGCGAACTTCTCGACCACCTTGGGGATCTTGTACAGGGCGTTGGACAGGTCCTCGATGTCCTCGCGCTCGAGCGCGGTGACGAAGGTGTTCACCAGCTCCTGGCTGATCTGGGCGTGCAGGTCCTTCTCGCGCTGGCGTGCCAGCTTGAAGCGGTCGAGCGAGCGCTCGGCCGGTGGCGTCGACAGCAGCTCGCCCAGGGCGCGGACGCTTTCGCGGGCGGCGGCGGCACTGGACTCGAGCAGCCCATAGAACTTGTCGCCCTTGCCGAAGATGGTCTGGAGGGAAAACATCGGGGATCCTTGGCCTGGCCGGGATCGCCCCGGGCCTCGTTCGGCGTGCATGTTACCGCCGCCTGACAGGCCGCCCCAGCCCCGCGTCCCGGGGTCCGGCGGGGCGCCTGTGGCATAGTGCCGGCTCGAACCCAGCCAACTTCCCTGCAGGAGCCCCTTGCCGGACCCGTCCGGCGGCCCATGACCTTCGAACTCGCCCTCGTCCTGTTCCTGATCCTCTGCAACGGCTTCTTCGCGCTATCGGAGATGTCGGTGGTGACGTCCCGGAAAGCCCGGCTCAAGCAGCAGGCCGAGGAAAGCAAGCGCGCGAAAGCCGCGCTGGACCTCGCCGAGCATCCGGAGCGCTTCCTGTCCACGGTGCAGGTGGGCATCACGCTCATCGGCATCCTGCTGGGCCTGTACGGCGGCGAGAGCATCGGCAACCGCGTGGTCGAGGCCATCGCCCCGCTCGGCCTGGACCCCGAACTGGCCCAGGGCATCGGCACCGGCGTGGCGGTCACCCTGATCACCTACTTCAGCATCGTCGTCGGCGAGCTGATGCCCAAGCGCATCGCGCTGCTGGCGCCCGAGCGCATCGCGTCCTTCGTGGCGGTGCCGATGCGGTGGATTTCGCTGATCGCCACGCCCTTCGTCTGGCTGCTTTCGACCAGCACCCGGGTGCTGCTGCGCGTGCTTCGCCTGGACCGCGGCCAGGCCGAGCAGGTGACGGAAGAAGAGATCCGCATGCTGGTGGCCGAAAGCCACGAGCAGGGCGTCATCGACGTCGGCGAACGCAACATGATCAACCGCGTCCTGAGGCTGGGCGACCGCAGCAGCGCCGGCCTGATGACGCCGCGCACCCGCATCGTCTGGCTCGACGCCTCGGCCAGCTTCGAGGACAACTTGGCGGTGATGCAGGAAACACCCTACTCGCGTTACCCCGTCTACCGCGGCGGCGACACCGAGGTCCTGGGCATCCTGGAGATCAAAAGCCTGACCGGCCTGATCGGCCGCCTGGGCAGCAATGCCGAACTGTTCCGCGAGCTGCGGCCGGCGCTGTTCGTCTCCGAATCCACCCAGGCCATGAAATTGCTGGAGATCTTCCGCGAAGAGCAGCAAACCCTGGCCCTGGTCGTGGACGAATACGGCGACGTGCAGGGCATGGTCTCGGCCAACGACCTGCTGGCCGCGGTGCTCGGCCGCGTGCAGGACACCGAGTCCACGCCCGAGGAAGCCCTGGTGGTGACCCGCGACGACGGTTCCTACCTGGTCGACGGCCGCCTCTCGACCGAGGAGCTGCGCGAACTGTTGTCCCTGGCCCGGCTGCCCGACGAGGACGACGGCGACTACCACACGGCGGCCGGCATGGTGATCGCCAGTTTCGGCCGCATCCCACACTCGGGCGAACACTTCGACTGGGCCGGCTGGCGCTTCGAAGTGGTCGATCTCGACGGCGCCCGCATCGACAAGCTGCTGGTCTCGCGCCTGCCCGAACCCGAGCGCGAGGACGGGATTTAGCACGGATAAAGGCGCCCAAGCCCACACTGCCGTGCCATGACCCCCGCCGAAATCAGCACCCGCGCCCTGCTCGACGCCCTCGCGGAAGGGCGGGCGGGCGCGTCGCCAATGACCCTGGGCGGGGTGCTCGACGAGTTCCGGGCCCGCGCCTTCGGCATCTACCTGCTCATCGTCATCCTGCCGGCCTTCATCCCGCTGCCGGCGGGTGCCGGCGCCGTCAGTGGTCCGCTGGTGTCATTGGCTGGCCTGCAGCTGCTGTGGCTGATGGAACATCCCTGGGTTCCCGGCTTCCTTTCCCGGCGACCGCTGCCGCCCGAACGCCTGGTGCGTTTCCGTGACCGCAGTTCGCGCGTACTGCGCTGGCTGGAAAAATTCAGCCGCCCGCGCAGCGAGTGGGCCATCGACCATCCCCTGGCCCGCATCTTCACCGGCCTGATGCTGGTGGTGCTTGGCTTCCTGCTGGCGCTTCCGATCCCGGCCACCAACTACATCTTCGGGCTGCTGCTGCTGGCTTACGCGATCGCGATGATCGAACGCGACGGACGGCTGCTGATGGTGGCCTGGCTGCTGGGCCTGGCGGAAGTCGTCGTGCTGGCGTTTTTTTCCAAGCAACTCGCCGAAGCGGCGGCCAACGCCTGGACCTGGGTGCAGGGCCTATTCGCCTGAAGCGTCGCGGAAAGCCCGGCGCATGTCGTTGGCCGGCATTGGCCGGCCCATCCAGAAACCCTGGCCCTGGTCGCAGCCGCGTTCGCGCAGCACCGCGTACTGCCCTTCGGTCTCGATGCCTTCGGCCACCACGGTGATGCCCAGCGAATGCGCCATGGCGATGATGGCCGAGGTCAGCGCCAGGTCGTCGGGATCGCGCAGCACGTCGGCAACGAAACTGCGGTCGATCTTGACGCCGTCCACCGGCACCCGGCGCAGGTGGCTCAATCCCGAGAATCCGGTGCCGAAGTCGTCCAGCCAGACCTTGACGCCCGTCGCCCGCAGGCGTGACAGCAGCGCGCTGGCCTGGACCTCGTCGCCCAGCACCGCGGTTTCGGTCAGCTCCAGGTGCAGCTGCGCCGGGGCGACCCCGGTCGATTGCAGGGCGCTTGCGACCACGTCGGGCAGGTCGCCGGTGCGCAGCTGCCGCGGCGAGATGTTCACGGACACGAAGGGCGGCTCCTGTCCGGGCTGCTGCCAGGTGGCGGCGTCCTGGCAGGCCTGCACCAGCACGTGCCGGCCCAGCGCTTCGATCAACCCGCTTTGTTCGGCCACTTCGATGAACACCGAGGGCGGCACCACGCCCAGGCGCGGGTGCTCCCAGCGGCACAGCGCCTCGGCGCCCATCGCCCGGCCGTCGGCCAGGCGGTAGATCGGCTGGTAGTGCAGGCTCAGCTCGCCGCGCTCCCAGGCGCCGCGCAGCTCTTCCTCCAGCTGCACCCGGCGTTCGACCGCCTGGTCCATGGCCTTGGAATAAAAGCGGTAACAGCCCTTGCCGGCGACCTTGGCCTGGTACATGGCGATGTCGGCATTCTTGAGCAGCTGGCCGGCGCTGGAGGCGTCGAAGGGGAACAGGGTGATGCCCACCGACGCGCCCAGGAAGACCTGGCGACCCTGCAGCACCAGTGGCCGCTGCACTTCCTCGATCAGCTCCTCGGCCAGGCGGCCGGAACTGGCGCGGATGTCGTCGGCCAGGAACAGCACGATGAATTCGTCGCCGCCGAAGCGGGCGATTTCAGCGCCCTGCCCGCCCAGGCGCTCGACCGTCATCCGGATCCGCACCGACAGCTCGCCCAGCACGTCATCGCCGGCTTCATGGCCCAGGGTGTCGTTGACCCGCTTGAAGTCGTCCAGGTCGACAAACAGCAGGGCCAGTTCGCCGCTGCTGGCCTGCAGGGTCATCAGGCGGTCGTCGAGGGCTTCGCGGAACGCGAGCCGGTTCGACAAACCGGTCAGGGAGTCGGTATATGCCATGCGCCGGATGTCGCGGTCGTGCCGCGCCACGGCTTCGGCCATGCGACCGAAGCCGCGCACGAGGTCGCCCAGTTCGTCCTGTCGCTCGGACCGCAGGTCGACGTCGTCATAGCGGCCCTGTTCGATCCGTCCGGCGGCGTCGGCCAGCTGGCTGATCGGCTGCACGATGCGCCGCTGCAGCAGCCACATCGCCATCAGGGCGATGCCGAACTGGGCGGCCAGGAGGGCCACGATCCAGGCCAGGTGTTCGCGGTTGGCCTCGCCCAGGCTTTGTTCCAGCGGACCCAGCACCTCCACTTCGCGGCGGCTGGCGTTGTCGCGCGACAGGCCAACGCGCACGCCGCCGATACGCTCGCCGCCGATCCGGATCGGGCTGGCGACGTCGAGCAGCTTGTCGTTCCATTGGCCATGCGGCCCTTCGGCCTGCAGCGCCTGGAAGGCCATCGGATCGGACATCGGCTGGCCGAAGGCCGGGATGTCGCCCGAGCCATCGTGCAGCACCTGGCCCTCGGCGTCGTGGATGATGACGTAGACCACGTCCGGCTGCCGCAGCGTGGCGCGCGCGAGCTCACCGAGCTTGGCCAGGTCCAGGTAGTAGAGCGGATTGGTGGCGGCGTCGGCCAACTGGCTCGACAGCGTGCGGCCGCGCATGAGCAGGCCTTCGCGCGCCAGCTCGCGGACCGCATCGGCGCTGAGCTCGCGGGCATCGACATTGCTGCGCTTGGTGTGCAGCCACAGCGCGCCGAACAGGCCGGCGACCACCAGCATCACCGCGGCCAGCATCCACATCAGCTCCCCGCGCAGCCCGAGCCGGAACGGCAGCTTCACTCGAGGGCCTCGCGCACGACGCGGGCGCCGCGCCGCAATTCATCGAGCGAGCGCCGGGTTTCGGCATCGGCCTCGTAAAATCCGGTGGTGCGGAAGAACTGACGCAGCGCGTCGCGCGCCTGCGGGTCTTCGGCGGCGCCCAGCAGCACTTCCCTGAGCCGGGCCGCGACCTTCGGGTCCATGTCTTCGCTGACCAGCTCCATCGCGCGCGGCACCGGACCGGTGGTGTGGATGATCACGAGGTCGCGCCGGAAGGCTTCGGAGACCCGTTGCAGCGATTCCCAGTCCTGGTCGCTGAATCCACCCGCATCGACCAGGCGCTTGTGCACCCAGGCGCCCAGGTTGGCGTCGGTATTGGCGAAGACGTAGCCGACGGAATCCGGATCGGCTTCGTCGAGCGGCGAGACCATCAGGGCCATCGGCAGGTCGCGGTCGAGCAGCACCATCGCCGGCACCAGGTAGGCGCTGGTGGACGACGGCGACTGGAAGGCGATGGTGTGCCCGCGCAGCTGGGACAGGTCGGTGATGCCGCTGTCGCGGTGGGTGAAGATGACGCTGCGGTACTCGCGCGAGCCGCTGCGCTCGGTCAGCAGCAGCGGCCGGGCGCTGGCGCGATCGGCCAACAGCAGGGCCGTGCCAGGAGTTTCGGTGACCCAATCGACCTTGCCGCGACGCAGGTAGCTCATCATCTGCTGCGGGTCGCGCGCCATCAGGACCCGGCCTTCGGTGATGCCGACGTCCTTCATCCGCGGCACGACGTAATCGAGCAGGGGTTTGAGCTGTTCGTAGTGGCGACGCGGGTCGTCGCTGATGCGCCCCAGCACCAGCACCCCGTCGTTGGCCTGGGCCAGCCCGGACAACGCCAACAGGAGAAGCACGGCCAGCCGCACCAGACCACCGGGGATAACACTGGGGTTGCGGGGCGTCACTAGGTTCTCGTCGCACTCGTGTTCGGGCTGTCCTACTGTATTCGCCCGGGCGCGGCGACGCTAGGCTTGTCCGTAGCCGGCCAGCCGGGCCATGCGCTGGGCCTCGGAAAGGATGCCGCGCAGGATCTTCACCTCGCGACTGTCCAGCCCGGCCCGCAGGTAGAGGCGCCGAAGCCGGGCCATCACCATGTCCGGCGGCCGCCCCTTGTGGAAATCGATGTCGTCCAGGGCCTCGGCCAGGTGCCCGAACAGGCGCTCGAGCTCGTCGGCGGTGGCCGGGGGCTCGGTATCCGGGGCGGGCATGGGCCGGGCCACGGGCAACTGCCCGCCCGAGGCCTCCAGCGCGGCCAGGCGCAGCTCGTAGGACAGCACCTGCACGGCCGCGGCCAGGTTGAGCGAGGCAAAGCCGGGGTCGGTCGGAATGCAGACCGAAGCGTGGCAGCGCTGGAGTTCGTCGTTTTCCAGGCCGGTGCGCTCGCGCCCGAACAGCAGGGCCACGGGACCGTCGGCGGCGGCCTGGGCGAGCTGCCGGGCGGCGTCCCGGGGGCTCAGCTCGGGCAGCGGCACGGTCCGGCGGCGGGCACTGGTGCCGACCACGAAACGGCAGCCGGCCAGCGCCTGGACCAGGTCCGTATGCACCTGCGCGGCGTCCAGCAGGTCACCGGCACCGGCGGCCAGGGTGACCGCCTCGGGGTCGGGGAAGCGCTCGGGCGAGACCAGGTGCAGGGCCGACAAGCCCATGGTCTTCATGGCCCGGGCAGCGGATCCAATGTTGCCCGGATGCTGCGTGCCGACGAGGACGATGCGGATATTTTCGTTGGCCAACCTGTTATCCTTGCGCGGCGCCGGCACGGACCGGCCCCTTGTTCTTCACACAATCCAGCGGTTTTTCGGACGGGAATATGCAGAAACCTGTCGTCAACGTCATGGTCAAGGCCGCCCGATCGGCCGGTAACCTGATCTTGCGCCACATGGGCAAGCTCGACGCCCTCAACGTCTTCGAGAAGTCGAAGCTCGACTACGCGAGCGAGGTCGACGCCGAAGCCGAGGCCGTGATCATACGCGAGCTGCGGCGGGCGTTCCCCGACGCGGCCATGCTGGGCGAGGAGTCCGGCGCGATGGGCAAGGGCCGCTCGACGTTCGTCATCGACCCGCTGGATGGCACCTCCAACTACCTGCGCGGCTGGCCGCACTTTTGCGTGTCCATCGCCCAGGTCGAGAACGGCGAGCCGGTGCACGGCGTGGTCTTCGACCCGATGCGCAACGAGCTGTTCACGGCGTCGAAGGGCGCGGGCGCCCTGCTCAACGACAAGAAGATCCGCGTCGCCGAACGCAAGGACCTCAAGGGCGCCATGCTGGTGACCGGCTTCCCGCCGCGCGAGCGCCAGCGCCTGGCGCCGCAGCTGGACACGATCCGGACGATGCTGTCCGAAGCCGAGGACATCCGGCGCACGGGCTCGGCGGCGCTGGACCTGGCCTACGTGGCCTGCGGTCGCGCCGACGCCTATTTCGAGGCGGGCGTGAAGCCCTGGGACATTGCGGCCGGCCTGCTGCTGGTGCGCGAAGCCGGCGGCCGGGTCTGCGATTTCCACGGCCGCGGCGACAAGCTGATCGACTCGGGCCAGATCATCGCGGGCAACCTGAAGATCTCCGAAGCCCTGCAAAAGGTCGTCTACTCGACCAACTACGCGGCCGCTTTCTCCGTCTGACCCCGCTACTCCCGCCCTCCCGCGTGGGAGGGCGGATCAGTGGCCGCCGTCGACGGACTTGAGTTCGGCGATGAGCCCGGCCACCGCGGCGGCGCCGTCGCCGTAGAGCATGCGGGTGTTGTCGGCGTAGAAGAGCGCGTTCTCGATGCCGGCGAAACCCGTGCCCTTGCCGCGCTTGATCACGATCGTGTTCTTCGACAGCGACACGTCCAGGATCGGCATCCCGTAGATCGGCGACGAGGGGTCCGTCTTCGCCACCGGGTTCACCACGTCGTTCGCGCCGATCACCAGCGACACATCCGTCGTCGGGAATTCCGGGTTGATGTCGTCCATGTCGGCGATCAGGTCGTAAGGCACGCCCGCCTCGGCCAGCAGCACGTTCATGTGCCCGGGCATGCGGCCCGCCACCGGGTGGATCGCGAACTTCACCTTCACCCCGCGCTTGATCAGCGCCTGGGTCAGCTCCCAGACCTTGTGCTGGGCCTGCGCCACCGCCATGCCGTAACCCGGCACGATCACCACGCGCTCGGCGTAGGCCATCATCGCCGCCACGTCGCCCGCTTCGATGGGCTTTTGCGCGCCGGCGATTTCCTTCGCCTCGCCCGTCGCGCCAAAGCTGCCGAAGAGCACGCTCGCGATCGAACGGTTCATCGCCTTCGCCATCAGCTGGGTCAGCATCGTGCCTGCCGCGCCCACCACCATGCCGGCGATGATCAAGGCCTCGTTTTGCAGCACGTAACCCTCGAAGGCCACGGCCAGGCCGGTGAGCGCGTTGTAGAGCGAAATCACCACCGGCATGTCGGCGCCACCGATCGGCAGCGTCATCAGGATGCCGACCGCCAGCGCCGCCACGAAGAAGCCGATGATCACCGGTTGCTGCAGGCCCAGCACCGTGAACACGCCCAGGCCCACTGCCGCCAGGAACACCAGCGCGTTGAAGGCCTGCTGGCCCGGGAAGGTGAAGCGCTTGTCCAGCCGGCCGTCGAGCTTGGCCCAGGCGATCACCGAACCGGTGAGCGCAATCGAGCCGATCAGGGCGCCGGCCACCGCCAGCACCAGCACCGTCTGCGACGGCGCCACGCCCAGGTCCGAATAACGCAGCAGCTCGACCGCGCCGATCGCCGCCGCCGAACCACCGCCCAGGCCGTTGTACAGCGCCACCATCTGCGGCATGTCGGTCATCGCCACGCGCTTGCCCGACCACCAGGCCACCGCCGTGCCCAGCACCACCGCCGCCAGGATCAGCGGCATGTTGTGCAGGCCCGGGGTCGCGAAGGTCGCCAGGGTCGCGATCAGCATGCCCACGCCGGCCCAGCGGATGCCGCTGCGCGCCGTCACCGGCGACGACATGCGCTTGATGCCCAGGATGAACAGCAGGGCGGCGGCGAAATAACTGGCCTTCACCAGCAGCGGCAGCCAGCTCATGCGCCGTCTCCCTTCTTGCTGGACTTGAACATCTCGAGCATGCGCTCGGTGACCACGTAGCCACCCGCGGCGTTGCCGGCGCCCATCAGCACCGCCAGGAACCCGATGATCTTCCCGGCGGTGGTGTCGGCGTGGCCCAGCACCACCATCGCGCCCACCAGCACGATGCCGTGCACGAAATTCGAACCCGACATCAGCGGCGTGTGCAGGATCACCGGCACCCGGCCGATGATCTCGTAGCCCGTGAAGGCCGCCAGCATGAAGATGTACAGCGCGACGAAACCGTCCATGTCCCCTCCCCGTGCGAAGGCGCTCGCCCGGGCATCATAACCGCTGCTTGAATGCCGGCCAGCGCCGGGGCCGCCGCCGGTCAACCCGCGGGCCGGCGATGCGTTATAAGGCCACATGCCCGGTACCGCCGCCCGCCCGTGATGCCCTTCGACGCCGCCCCCGCCGCCGAAAGCCCCAGCCTCGACGCCTTCCTGGCGTCGGTCGAGCGCCGTGGGCTGCGCATGGCCGAGCTGGCGCTGGGACACCGCGAGGACGCGCTGGATGCCGTACAGGACGCCATGATCAAGCTCGTGGGCTACCAGCACCGCCCTGCCGCCGAGTGGACGCCCTTGTTCTGGGCCATCCTGCGCCGCCAGATCACCGACCGGCACCGTCGCAACGGCGTGCGCCGCAAGTTCATGGCGGTCCTGGGCCGGGACGAGGACAGCCGCGAAGACCCGCTCGAGATGCTGCCCGACCCGGACGAAGACCCGGCCCGCCGCCACGCCGACGGCGCCGCCTGGGCCGCCCTGGGGCGCGCCGTGCGCCGCCTGCCCCGGCGCCAGCGCGAGGCCTACCTGCTGCGTGAGCTGCAGGGACTGGACGTGGCCGACACGGCGTCGGCCATGGGCTGTTCCGAAGGCTCCGTGAAAACCCACCTGTCGCGGGCGATGTCCGCCCTGCGCACCCACCTGGAGGAATGGCGATGAGCCGCCCCGACCCCACCCTTGACCGGGCCCGCGACCTGTTCGCACGCGCCAGCGAGCGCCTGGACCAGGGCATGGTTTTCCGCCTGCGCCGGGCCCGCGAAGCGGCGCTGCGGCCGGTACCGGCCCGGCACGGCCGCCTGCTGTGGCCGGCCGGTGCCGTCGCCGCCAGCGTCATGGCCCTGGGCCTGGCCTGGTGGCTGCCGGCGCGCCTGGACCCGGGCTCGCCGGTCGCCGGAACGCTGGCCAGCGATGAAGTCGAAGCCCTGGTGATGGCCGAAGACGCCGAACTCTACGCCTGGCTGGCCGAAGCACCGGTGGCCTCGCGCGGGGAGCCGCAATGACACCGGGCCGCAACACCCTGCCGCGTCGGCTGCTCCACGCCTGCGTCCTGGCGCTGGCCCTGGTGATCGCGTTTCCCGCCAGCGCCGGGGACGGCGACGGCCGGCGCGGGGACCACCGCCACGGTCACCCGCCGCACGGGCCCATGCAGGTCCCCGAAGGCGTGGTCGTCCCGGACTGGGACGAACTGACGCCTGAGCAGCAGAAGCTGCTCGTGCGGCTCAAGGACGAGTGGGACACCCTGCCCGCCTCCCGGCGCGTACAGGCCCTGGAGCACGCGCAGCGCCGCGCGCGCTGGGAGGCCATGTCGCCCGAACAGCGCGAACGCATCCGCAAGGGCATGCGCAACTACCGCGACCTGTCGCCGGCGCAGCGCCAGCAGATGCGCGAAGCGATGCGGGTCATGCGGGGCCTGCCGGCCGAAGAGCGCCAGGCGCTGGCCGACAAATGGCGATCACTGGATCCGGAGCAACGTCGCGCCTGGCTGGAGACCGGTGGGCCGGGCATTTCGCCGGCGCCGGATGCGAAAGCCGACTGATCAGCCGTCGCGGCGTGCGCCGTCGTGGGCCAGGCAGGTGCGGGCGATCAACTCGTCGTCCCAGTCCAGCGCCAGCGCCCCGTCCTTGAGCGAAAGCGCCAGGAAGTTGTAGACGTTGCGCGCGTACATTTCGCTGGCGTGCATCGCGCCCTGGCTCGCCAGGTTCAGCGGGCCGGCGAAGGTGACGCCGTCTTGCACGAAGGTTTCGCCGGGCCGGGTGAGTTCGCAGTTGCCGCCGGTTTCGGCCGCGAGGTCGACGACCACGCTGCCTGGCTTCATGCCCGACACCATGGCCGCGCTGATGATCCGGGGGGCCGGGCGGCCGGGCACCGCGGCGGTGGTGACCACGACGTCGACGCTCTTGAGGTGTTCACCCAGGCGGCGCTGCTGTTCGGCCCGTTCCTCGGCGGTGAGTTCACGGGCATAACCGCCTTCGCCGGCGGCGCTGACGCCCAGGTCCAGGAACTTGCCGCCCAGGGATTCGATCTGCTCGCGGGTCTCGGGGCGCACGTCGAAGCCTTCCACCTGCGCCCCCAGCCGCCGCGCCGTGGCGATGGCCTGCAGGCCGGCGACGCCGGCGCCGACCACCAGCACCCGGGACGGGCGGATCGTGCCGGCGGCGGTGGTGAGCATGGGGAAATAACGCGGTGCCAGCTGCGCGGCCAGCAACACGGCCTTGTAGCCGGCCATGCCGGCCTGCGAGGACAGCACGTCCATGGCCTGGGCCCGGGTCGTGCGCGGTAATTTTTCCAGCGGGAAAGCGGTCAGCTTCGCGTCGACGATGGCCTGCACCCGTCCCGGGTCGGCGTGCGGCGCCAACAGGCCGACCAACAGGGCGCCGGGTTTGAGGCGGGCCAGGCGGTCATCCGAGGGCGGCTGCACGCAAACCAATACGTCGGCCGCGGCAAGCGCGGCATCGGCGTCGTCGCTGAAATCGGCACCGGCATAGGCGGCGTCGGGGAAGAAGGCCGGCGCGCCGGCGCCGCGTTCGATCAGTACCCGGGCGCCCAGGCCGGTGAGCTTGCGGGTGGTTTCCGGCGTCAGGGCAACGCGCCGTTCGCCCGGCGCGGTTTCACGGATGAAGACGATGCAGGCCGACATGCAGGCCACTCCCGGGGATGTCCGGCATTGATGCTACCGGAAACCGCCGTGGACGCGGCAGGGCTCAGCCCAGGTCTTCGCGCAGCTTGCCCATGACGCGGTGCAGGACCTGGTCGAAGACCTGTTCCTGCTCCCGGACCAGGAGGTTGCCTTGCTGCTTCATGGCGGCCAGTTCCTCGACCGACGCCACCAGCACGCGGACACCGCGGCGGTTGACGAACATCAGGCGCGAGGAAATCGGGCTGACCCAGGACAGCTTGACCGGATGGTGCTTGCCGTCTTCGCCGGCGATGTGGATCCAGGTGCCGACCTTGAGCTGGCGCATCTGCTCGACATCGCTGTCGTTGACCTCGATCTCGGCCTTGCCGCCGACGACCTCAAGCTTGGGCTTGAGGTCGGCCAGCGCGGCCTGCACGGCCGAACGCCGGTCGGGCATCTGCACGACCTTGTCGTCCGCCGGCGGTTCGACCGGCACCTCGACCTTGGCCGGGGCCTGGCCACGGGCGCGGCGCTCGAGACTGTCGGAAAGCCCGTGCATCACGTCCTGGGCCGCCTCGCCGATGATGCCGGAGCTGGCCAGCACGGTTTCGATCGGTTCGCGCATGGCCTGCACCGACGGGCCGATGGCTTCGACCGCATCGCCCGGCTTGGGCAGCAGGGCCAGCAGGCGGTCGGCGACGGTCAGGGCGTTCTGCCAGGAGCCACTGTCGGGGCCCTCGCGCAGCGCGATCATCGACAGGTGGTGGGTCCAGTTGCGCTCGAGGAAGTCGCGCATCGCCGGGGTCGGCTCCAGGCCGCGGGTGCGTTGCTCGAGTTCGACCTTGGCCAGGTCGCGGGCCTGTTCCAGGCGCTCCTGGCCACGCTGGGCCTCGGCGGCGCGGCGCTCGGCCAGCTCGACCCGGCGACGGTGCTGTTCCAGGAACTGGCGCAGTTCCTGTTCCAGCGTCTCGAAGATGGCCAGGTCTTCATTGAACTCGGCGATCAAGCGGTCGACGGTGTTTTCGGCTTTCTGCAGCAGCTCGCGCTCCTGCGGGCCCTCGCCCCGGTTGCCCTCGACGGCTTCGGCCAGCGAGTTGAGCAAACGACGGGCCGGGTGGGTCTTGTAGAGGAACAGCCGGCGGTCCATGACCGCGGCCTTCACGAAAGGCACGACCAGGCGCGAGATGAGCGTGCGGGCGGACTGCTCGAAGTCACGCTCGTCGAACATCACGTCAAAGAGCATGCCGACCAGGTCGACGGCGTCTTCGTCGTCCCGGCTGATGCTGACGTCTTCGGGCGGCAGGCCGATGCGGCTGGCGCCGCTGAGCAGCTCGTTCTTGAGCAACGCAGCCAGGGAGGCCTCGGGCCGGTCCAGGGCTTCGTGGACGGCCTGCGGCACGCTGGGCTGCATGAGCGACAGCAGCGACATCATTTCATTCGACTGCAGCGGTCGCTGGCCGGGGCGGCCGGGCTGACGGCCACCCGGCGGCTGGGCCGGGCGCCAGGCATGCAGCAGCTGCTGCAGCGCTTCGAAAACCGCGCGGTCTTCGCCCGCCGGGGCCTCGCCACCACCGCCCTGGCCGGAGGACAGGTAGTCGGACGCCGCCGGGGCGTAACCGTCGGCGGTCGCCGGCGGCACGTAGTCGGGCCGGGGCTTGGCACGCTGGGCCGGCTTGGCCGCGCCCTGGTCGGCGCGGAAACCCGCGGCCTCGAGGCGGGCATTGAGGTCGGTGAGCAGGTCGCGCAGGTCGTGGATGAGCTCGCGCTCGTAATACTTGAACAGCACCATGCGCACGTCGTCAGGCAGCTCGATGCCACCGTGGGCGGCGCCGATGGCACCGGCCAGGGCGTGCGCGCTGAGCGGGTTCTGGTCGGCTTCGAGCTTGGCCACGCCGACCATGCGGGCCAGGCGACCGGCCAGCTCGTCGAGCTGGTTGCCGTGGATGCGGGTGATTGCCTCGGCGGTGAGGTTGGTGGCCAGCTGCTGCTCGAGTTCGCTCTCGGGCAGCAGGGTCAGTTCGGCCAGGCCGTCGTCTTCCGACGGCGCGCGCGGCGCGGTCCGGGTTTCGAAGGAGGAAAAGCCCTTGTCCAGGTAGTCCCGGAATCCCCGCTCAAGCGGCGCGCGCGACGTACGCAGCGCCCGCATCGCGAACAGGTAGGGCGAACCATCGGGCACCCCGTCCTTCTTCGCCAGGTCGAACAGCCAGTCGTCGGCACGTGCAAAGACCCGCGCCAGCACGGCCTGGAGGTGTTCGGTGCTGCGACGGCGCATCGCCGACACGAGGTCCTTCGGGGACGTCGGGCTGCCTGGACGGGCGGTACCTGGGCTGGGGATTTCGTTCATGGGCCTCTGCACGCCGGGGGGGACTACGCGCTGTAGAGCAAGTCTGGTCAATCGTGCCACAGATAACTGTGACCCTATTCCCAGAATCGGGCCGGGAGGGCACCGGCAGGACGAATGGTAATCTCGCCCGGATGAACGAACTGCATTTCCTGCGGGCCCGCCGCTCCGTGCCCTCCCGGCTGCTGCAAGAACCCGGCCCGGACGCGGCCCAGCTGCGCGCCATGCTGGCCGAGGCCGTCCGCGTGCCCGACCACGGCAAGCTCGCGCCCTGGCGCTTCCTGGCCATCCGGGGCGACGCCCGCCACGCGCTGGGCGAACGCCTCGCGGCGCGCTGCCTGGAAAAGGATCCCGCGGCGCCGGCGGCGGTCGTGGACAAGGACCGGCAGCGCTTCTCGCACGCGCCGCTGGTGGTGGTGGTGGTCGGCTGCCCGGTACCCGGCCACAAGGTCCCGGTGCAGGAGCAGCTGCTGTCCGGCGGCGCCGTGTGTTTCGCCCTGCTGCAAGCGGCCCAGGCCCTGGGCTTCGGGGCGCAGTGGCTGACCGGCTGGGCCGCCTACGACCCGCAGATCAAGCAGTTCCTGGGCCTGGACGAGGGCGAGCAGGTGCTTGGCTTCATGCACCTGGGAACCGCCGCCGAGGCCGCGCCCGAGCGCCAGCGCCCGGACGTGGACGCGCTGCTGGCGCCGTGGCAGCCATGAACCCGCCGGTCCACCTGATCGACGCCAGCCTCTACGTCTTCCGGGCCTGGCACTCGATGCCCGACGAATTCCACGACCTCGACGGCTGGCCGGTGAACGCAGTCCAGGGCTTCGCGCGCTTCCTGCTCGACATCCTGGAGCGGCAGCGGCCCGAACGCATCGCCGTGGCCTTCGACGAATCGCTGGAGTCGAATTTCCGCAACGCGCTCTACCCGGCCTACAAGGCCAACCGCGAACCGGCGCCGGAGGAGCTCAAGCGCCAGTTCGGCCACTGCCAGGCGCTGTGCCGCGCACTGGGCCTGGCCGTGCTGTCGGACGGCCGCTACGAAGCCGACGACCTGATCGGTGCCACCCTGGTGCGGGTGCGCGAGGCCGGCCACGCCGGGCTCATCATCTCGGCCGACAAGGACCTCTCGCAGCTGCTGGCCGGTGACGACCAGCAGTGGGATTTCGCCCGCGACCAGCGCTGGGGCGCCGACGGGGTGAAAGCGCGCTACGGCGTGCACGCGCACCAGGTGGCCGACTACCTGGGCCTGACCGGCGACGCGATCGACAACATCCCCGGCGTCCCGGGCATCGGTCCGAAGACGGCGGCCACGCTGCTGGGTCATTTCGGCAGCCTCGACCAGATCTACGAAAGGCTGGACGAAGTGCCTTTCCTGCGCATGCGCGGTGCCGCCCAGCACGCGCAGCGGCTGCGCGAGCACGGCGAGATCGCCCTGCTCTCGCGCCGCCTGGCGACGATCGCCACGGATGCTCCCCTGCCCGAGGACCTGGGCCTTTGCGAACGCCGCGACCCCGACAAGCCCGCGCTGGAAGCGATCTGCGACCAGCTTCGTTTCGGCCCGTTGTCGCGCCGGCGACTGCTGGCGACCTGACGGGCCCGCGCACGGCGCGCTAGGATCGCCGGCATGGCCGACCAACCCCAAACCCTGTGCGAAGGCAAATACCTGCGGCTGGTGAAGCGCGGGCACTGGGAATACGCCGAGAGAACCAACGCCGGCAGCGCGGTGATCGTGATCGCGCTGACGCCGGAGCGGAAGCTGCTGTTCGTCGAGCAGTTCCGCATCCCGATGAACGCGCCGACGATCGAGATGCCGGCGGGCCTGGTCGGTGACCTCGACGCCGCAGATACGGTCGAGGAAGCCGCGAAACGCGAACTGCTCGAGGAAACCGGCTGGCGCGCCGACGAAGTGAAGGTGCTGATGGTCGGGCCGACCAGTTCAGGCATGAGCAACGAGCTGATCGCCTTCGTCCGCGCCCGCGGCCTGACCCGGGTCCATGCCGGCGGCGGTGACGAGACCGAGGACATCACGGTCCACGAAGTGCCGGTCGACGACGCCCCGCGCTGGCTGGCCGCCAAGATGGCCGCCGGGTACTCCATGGACCCGAAGCTCTGGGCCGGCCTCTGGCTGCTCAACCACGACCCCGACGGCAGCCCCGCCTGACCCTCACCCGCGTGGAATGATTGCTGGGGGGGGGAACGACTTCCTGCGGGAGGGACTCCCGATCTCTGGTCTTGCCCTTCGGCAAGCAAGGCGGCGCCGCTCAGGATATTCGCGGGTGGAGGCAGCGTGCAGTCGCCCTGGCCGACACGCCGCAAGTACCTCCATGTAGGCTCTTCGTCGACGTCCTTGTCTCCGAAGGTCGGCCAGGGCGACTGCACGCTACCTCCTCGAAATGACGTCGTGGCCGCCGGGCAAGCAGGCGGCGAGCCACCGCCGGAGACGTTTTCCGGCCTCCAGTGATTGGCGCACGAAGAGCACTTCGACGCGAAGCGTCGGGCTGGCAACCAGCGGCCCGTGATGGAGTGGGAGCGACGTCGTGCACGCTACGTCCTCGACGAAACGGAGGACATGGATGTCCGTAGTGGCGCCGGGCAGGATGCCCAAGTGTCGCGGAGCGCATGGATGCGCGGGAGCGACCCGGCCGTGAGCTGGTCATGGATGACGCTTGGTCCCGGCCGGGCGGCGAGGACGTAGCGTGCGCGGCGGCGCCACCGACGATTGCCGCAAGGGCCGCCTTGCTTGCCCAAAGGGCAAGACCGGGGCCCGGGACTGAACCCCTCTCGTATCCGGTTCGGCGACGTCAGCGGAAGTCGTCGGTGGCGCGCACCAGGATGTCGACCAGCTCGGGTTCGAAGGCTGAGTGGCCCGAGGTCGGGGCGATCTCGAGTTTGGCGCCGGGCCAGGCCTGTTTCAGGTCCCAGGCGTTCTGCACCGGGCAGACCACGTCGTAACGACCGTGGGCAATCACGCCCGGGATCTCCTTGAGGCGGTGGGCGTCGCGCAGCAGCTGGTCGTCGGCGTCGAAAAAGCCGCCGTTGACGAAGTAGTGGCATTCGATGCGCGCGAAGCTCAGCGCGAAGTGCGCGTCCTCGTGGCTGTGCATGAAGGCCTCGTCCTGGCGCAGGAAACTCGTCGCCGCCTCCCAGACCGACCAGCAACGCGCGGCCGCCAGGCGGGTTGCTTCGTCGTCCGAGGTCAGGCGCCGGTGGTAGGCGCTCATCAGGTCGTGACGCTCGACCTTCGGGATCGGTTCGAGGTACTGCTGCCAGGCGTCGGGGAACAGGCGCGAGGCGCCCTCCTGGTAGAACCACTCCAGCTCCCATCGCCGCAACATGAAGATGCCGCGCAGCACCAGTTCGCTCACCTGCCCGGGATGCGCCTGCGCGTACGCCAGGGCCAGGGTCGAACCCCAGCTGCCGCCGAATACCTGCCAGCGGTCCACCCCGAGGTGTCGCCGCAGCTTTTCGATGTCCGCCACCAGGTCCCAGGTCGTGTTGTCGACCAGGTCCGCGTGGGGTGTCGAGCGCCCCGCGCCACGCTGGTCGAACAGCACCACGCGATACGCCTGCGGGTCGTGGAAGCGACGCATCTTCGCGCCGCAGCCGCCGCCCGGCCCGCCGTGCAGGATCACCACCGGCTTGCCATCGGGGTTGCCGCACTGTTCGTAATAGAGCCGGTGCCGGCCATCCACCTGGATGAAACCGCTGTCGTAGGGTTCGATGTCGGGATACAGGCCGCGCATGCACGCCTCGTGACGGGGGAGGGATGCACGATTCTAGCCCGCCCCGCGCTGCCCGCCCCGTCGGATCCGCCCGGTGCTTGAACTGCAACGGGACTGGCGTATGCTCAAGCCCTGATGGGAATACCGCCGACCCGCTTGAGTCTGGTGGGCACCGGGAGCAAGCCCCACCCGGGTGGAGCCCCGTCTTTCGCTGAAACCGGCATTCCCCGCGTGCTTTCCCTCGACGCCCATGGCCGCATCCTCGACTGGATGCACTGGCAGGACGCGGTTTGCCTGTACGTGCGCGGCGCCGTCGCCTGGACCCTGGGCGACCCCTGCCTGGTCGTGCGTGGCGGCACCAACCGGGCCAGCGGCCTGCAGAGCCTGGTCGAACTGCACCCGATCGTGGCCGGCCGCAGCCATGCCCACGCCAAGGCCCTGGACCCCTCGCCGGCCTTGTCCAACACCGCCCTTTTCGCCCGCGACGGCAACCTGTGCATGTACTGCGGCAAGGAATATGGCCGCCACTCCCTGACCCGCGACCACGTCATGCCGGTGTCCAAGGGCGGCCGCGACGTCTGGGAAAACGTCGTCTGCGCCTGCTTCCACTGCAACTCGCGCAAGGGCGGGCGCACGCCGCAGCAGGCCGGCATGCCGCTGCTGGCCGTGCCCTACCGCCCCAGCTGGGTCGAACACCTGATCCTTTCCAACCGCCACATCCTGGCCGACCAGATGGCCTTCCTGAAGAGCCACCTGCCGCGGCGGCCCGGCCGTCCCGGCTGAGCCGATTTGACGCGGTCGGCGCCAGCACCGACACTTTCGGCCTTCACGCCGTCCCTAGCCGGCGTGACCAGGGGGAACTCCAGGAAATGACGACTCGAAGCATCTGTTTTGCAGGCCTCTCACGTGACGAGCAGGCCTCGGTGGAGGCCGCGTTCAAGCAGGCCAATGCCGCCCATCGCTGGGCAATGACCAACGAAAACGAGGCCGAGGTGGTGGTGGTCGACATGGACTCCATGTACGGCCAGATGAGCCTGATGAAGGCCATGAGCGGCGGCAAGACCGTCGTTGCGCTCACCGCCGGCGGCCGCGTGGACACCGATTTCCAGCTGGCCCGCCCGGTCACCGCCGTTGGCGTGGCGACCCTGTTGGCGCAGCTTGAAACCCAGGCCCCGCCGGTCGCCGCCGAGCCGGTGCCGGAACCTGAGCCCGAACCGGCCCCCGCTGCCGCCGCCGCACCGGAACCCGAACCCGCGTCCGAGCCCGTGCCGGAACCCGCGGCGGAACCGGAGCCCGTGCCGGCCCCGGAACCACCGGCCGACCCGCGCCTGGCCGACTACCTGCGCCCCGGCGCGCTGTCCGGCCCGGTGCGGATACGGCTGGCCGGCGCTCCCGACCTGGTGCTGGACCCGGGCCAGCGTGTCTACCTGGGCGGAGCGACGCTCAAGCCACTGCTGCCCTATGCCACCGCGATCATCCGCGAAGACGACCTCGAACCGGTGGACCCGGCGCAACTGCCGGCCCTGGCGACCGAACTCGGCGGCAGCCACCCGTTCAGCCGCCTGGCATGGATCCTGGGCCTGGGCGGCCACAACGGCAGCCTGGCGCCGGGCTACAACCCGAACGACCGCTACAAGCTGCTCAAGTGGCCGCAGACCGAGCGCGAGTTCCCGCGCCACTTCCGCATCGCCACGGTGATGATGAAGGGTCCGGCGCTGTTGACCGAAATCGCCGAACTCAGCGGTGCCAGCCTGGCCGAAGTCACCGACTACGTGAACGCCAGCCTCGCCGTCGGCGTCGCCGAGCCCGACATCGTCGCGCCCAGCGAGCCCGAAGCGCCCAAGGGCGGCCTGCTGGGTCGTTTCCGCCGCTGATCGCAACGGTCTGACACGGCGGGCCGCCTGAACCGCGGCCCGCCTTCACCTTGCCCCCATCGGCGGGGTGCCGGACAATCCAGCCCTGTCCCCACGCAAGCCTTCCGATGGATCCCCAGCGCTACCCGCGCCTCTCGCGCATCGCCGTCCCCGAAGACCTGCGGCAGTTCCCGGAAGACGAACTGCCGGCGATCGCCGATGAGCTGCGCGCCTACCTGATCGAACAGGTCAGCCAGTCCGGCGGTCATTTCGGCGCCGGCCTGGGCGTGATCGAGCTCACCGTCGCCCTGCATTTCCTGTTCGAGACCCCGTCCGACCGCCTGGTCTGGGACGTCGGCCACCAGTGCTACCCGCACAAGATCCTCACCGGCCGTCGCGACAGCATCCACACGGTCAAGCAAAAGGACGGCATCGCCCCCTTCCCCAAGCGCGATGAAAGCGATTACGACACCTTCGGCGTCGGCCACAGCTCGACGTCCATCTCCGCGGCCCTGGGCATGGCGGTCGCCGCCCGCGCGCGCGGCGAGGACCGCAAGGTGATTGCCGTGATCGGCGACGGCGCGATGACGGCGGGCATGGCCTACGAGGCGCTCAACCACGCCGGCGGCATGGATCCGGAGCCGGACCTGCTGGTCATCCTCAACGACAACCGGATGTCGATTTCCGAAAACGTCGGCGGCCTGACCAAGATGCTCGGCCGCGCCTCCGGCAGCCGCACGCTCAACGCCCTGCGCGAAGGAGGCAAGAAGCTGCTGGGCGACAAGAAGAAGCCGGCCGCGCGCTTCATGCGCCGCTGGGAAGAGCACTGGAAGGGCATGTTCGTGCCCTCCACCCTGTTCGAGGAAATGGGCTTCCACTACACCGGCCCCATCGACGGCCACGACGTGCCGGCGCTGGTCTCGACCCTGCGCACGCTGCGCGGCCTCAAGGGGCCGCAGCTGCTGCACGTGATCACCACCAAGGGCAAGGGTTACGAACGCGCCGAAGGCGACCAGATCGAATACCACGCGGTCGGGCCCTTCGATCCGGACGTGGGCGTGGTCAAGAAAGCCGGCCCCGCCAAGCCCACCTACACGCAGGTGTTCTCCGACTGGCTGTGCGACATGGCGGCCGCCGATCCGCTGCTGATGGGCATCACGCCCGCGATGCGCGAAGGCTCGGGCCTGGTGCGTTTCAGCAAGGAATTCCCGGAACGCTATTTCGACGTCGCCATCGCCGAGCAGCACGCCGTCACCCTGGCCGCCGGCATGGCCTGCGAGGGCGTCAAGCCGGTGGTGGCGATCTACTCGACCTTCCTGCAGCGCGGCTACGACCAGCTCATCCATGACGTCGCACTGCAAAAGCTCGACGTGCTGTTCGCCATCGACCGCGGCGGCGTGGTCGGGCCGGACGGCGCCACCCACGCCGGCAGCTTCGACCTGAGCTTCCTGCGCTGCGTGCCCGACATGGTGGTGATGGCGCCGGCCGACGAAGACGAGTGCCGCTCGATGCTCAGCACCGGCTTCCGCCACCCCGGCCCGGCGGCGGTGCGTTACCCGCGCGGCACCGGACCGGGCAAGGCCGTGCAGCCAGGCCTGGAAACCCTGCCGATCGGCAAGGCCGAGCTCCGGCAGCGCGGCAGTGGCGTCGCCCTGCTGGCCTTCGGCGCCCTGGTGCCGGCGGCCGAAGCCGTGGCCGCGGAGCTGGGCCTGACCGTGGTGAACATGCGCTTCGTCAAACCGCTCGACCGCGCGCTGCTGATGGACCTGGCGCGCAGCCACGAGGGTTTCGTCACGCTCGAGGACAACGTCGTGGCCGGCGGTGCCGGCAGCGGCGTGGCCGAATTGCTGGCCGCCGAGGGCCTGAGCCTGCCCCTGCTGCACCTGGGCCTGCCCGACGGCTGGCAGGAGCACGCCAGCCGCGAGCAGCTGCTGGCCGAGGCTGGGCTGGACGCCGATGGCATCCGCCGCGCCGTGCTGGCGCGCTGGCCCGATCTGGCCCGGCAGCGCCGCAGCGCCGCCGGCGGCTGAAGCCGGGCCGGTCCACGGCCTGCCCGGGCCCGGGATTCCGTTCCTTAGCGGAACCTCCCTGCGGACATCCTGGCCATGCGACTTCCCGCCGTCCTGCTGGTCCTGGGCATGGGTCTTTGCGCCCTGCCCGCCGCCCACGCCGAAGAACGGGCCGACTGGGCCCAGGCGCGCCATGTCGAACGCGACGGGCCGGAAGCCGACATCGTGGTGCGCACCGGCGACATCGACAACCTCGGCTTCGGCTGGCCGGAAGGCTTCGACCCGTTCACCGGCAAATCGACGCCGGTGCATCGTTTCCCGTTCGTGCCTGGCGAGGACGATCCCCCGGGCACCGATCGCATCATGGTCGTCAGTGGCAACACCGGCGCGGCCGGCGACGGCTACATGTATGAGTCCCGGCGACCGGACAACCTGCCGCAGCCGCTGGTGTTCGAGTTCGAGCCCGGCGACGTGGACATCACCACGGTCGCGCTGCAGCTGTTCGTCGACGACTTCCAGTCTTCGCGTTTTGGCAGCCGCTACCGCGCCTGGCTCGACGGCGAGGAGGCCGGCGACATCGCGGTGACCATCAATGCGCTCGACCAGACCGGGCCGATCGGCAAGCTGCTGACCCTGCAGCTCCTGCCCGAATACCTGGACCTGGTGCGCGATGGCCGCCTGGAAGTACGCATCGACGACCCCGACAACAATGCCGGCGATGGCTACGCCTTCGATTTCGCCCGGCTGCTGGTCAATCCAAAGGGCTATCGCCATGCCGGAACGGTCAGGGGCATCGCCGTCGACAGCGAAGCCGGCAAACCGCTGGCCGGGGTGTTGGTGTCGGCGTCGAACGTGCGCCAGGCGCTGACCGATGCCCAGGGCCGGTTCGTGCTCGAACAGGTGCCCGCCGGACTGGTGGTCACCACCGGCAGCAAGGCCGGTTATACCCCCGACAGCGAGCCCGCCGACCTTGTGTCGGGGCAGCGCGTGGACATCGTGCTCGAGCTCACGCCGATCGGCGCCGACAGCGGCTCGCTCGCCGAGCGCCTGGGCCGCGAACGCAAGGTGGACCTGTACGGCATTTACTTCGATACCGCCAAGGCCACGCTCAAGCCGTCGTCGGAAGACACGCTGCGCCAGGTACTTGGCGTGCTCGAGGCCGACCCCGCGTTGCGCCTGGTGATCGCCGGCCACACCGACGCCGAAGGGGAACTGGCCTACAACCAGGGCCTGTCCGAGCAGCGCGCCCGGGCCGTCGTGGCCTGGCTGTCGGAACATGGCGTGGACGGCGCGCGGCTGTCGGCCGAGGGACTGGGCGAAACCCGGCCCGTCGCCGACAACGCCACCGACGCCGGGCGGGCCCTCAACCGCCGGGTCGAAGTCCGACTCGCGGACTGATCAGCCCAGCCACTGCCCCCGGGTCACCCGCTCGCGCCGTTCGAGGTCGCGGGCCGTGGCGACCTGGGCGAAACCCTCGCCCTGGAACAGCGCGCGCACCGCCGCGCCCTGGTCGTTCCCGTGCTCGAGCAGCAGCCAGCCGCCGGGCAGCAGGTAGGTCGGCGCCTGGTGGACGATCAGCCGAATCGCGTCCAGGCCATCGGGGCCGGAGGCCAGGGCCGAACGCGGTTCGAAACGCAGGTCGCCCTGGACCAGATGGGGGTCGTCGTCGGGGATGTAGGGCGGGTTCGAAACGATCATCCGGTAGACGTCACCGCCCACCGGTTCGAACCAGTTGCCCTGCAGCAGGCGCAGCGGCAGCCCTGCCTCGGCGGCATTGGCGCGGGCCACCGACAGCGCGGCTTCGCTGACGTCCACTGCACTGACATCCACCAGCGGTCGTTCGCTGGCGATGGCAAGCGCGATCGCGCCGCTGCCGGTGCCCAGGTCGAGCACCTGGCCCATTTCGGAAAGCGGCAGGCGTTCGAGCGCGAGTTCAACCAGCAACTCGGTTTCAGGACGCGGGATCAGGGTGTCGGAGGTGACCGCCAGTTCCAGCGACCAGAAACCGCGGTGGCCGGTGATCTGCGCCACGGGTTCGCCGCCTTCCCGTCGTCGCAGCAGGTCGTTGAAGGCACGCGCTTCCTCGGCGTCGAGCACGTCACCGGAATGGGCGTAGAACCAGCTTCGCGGTCGCTGCAGCGCATGCGCCAGCAGCAGCTCGGCCTCGAGCCGGGCTTCGTCGCCGGGCAGGCGCGCCGCCGCTTCGCGGATGGCATTGGCGAGCGTGGTCACTTTCAGCCAACCAGCAACTGCCAGCCCTGGACGAAGCAGGCCAGCACGAAGCCGCCCAGGAAGAACAGGTAGGACAGCCGCAGGTAGCGGTACTTGTGGTGGGCCAGGTAATACCCCAGCGCGTAGGTGTCCCGGGCCATGGTCTCGTACACCGAGCCATCGGACTTCAGGGCGCCGGCGATTTCGGTGAGGAATCGTTCGCGCGGCAGTTCGGCGAAATGGCCGAAGAACATCAGGTTGAACTGCGACGGGATCGTGCCGTCCTTGAGCTTCAGTGGCCGGTACTTGGGCAGCACCGCCAGCACCGCCAGCACCAGGGCCAGCATGGTGAAGGCCGCCAGCGTGATCGAGGCGCTGCGCAGCATCGGATCGCTAAGGCGTCCCAGCACCAGGGTCAGCACGATCGAGGACATCGTGATGATGATGTTGGCCTTGGTATCGGCCATCGTCGATAGCTGGACATGGTGCTGCTGCATGGTCCGCAGCAGGCAGTCGCCGGTGTTTCGTTCGGGAATGGCCGCGAAAAGTCTTTCGATCTCGCTGGCGAGGAGGGGCTCGGGGGGGGTCATGACGCCTTCCTTACGTATGCCCGCCCATCATAGCGCCCTCCCCGATGCCCGGCAGCGCCCATGCATTCCCGGACTTCATGTATTGCGCGGCCCGGGCCGTGGCCTGGACACGCGCCAATGCCGGACGACCGGGCGGGGATCTCTGGCGGATCTGCGTGATGGGCCATTCGGCGGGCGCGCACATGGCCGCGCTGCTGGCCACCGACAAGCGCTATCTGGCCGCCTCCGGGCTGGCGCCCCGCGACCTGGCCGGCGTGGTTGCGCTGGCCGGTCCCTTCGACTTCCTGCCGCTGACCGACCCCGACCTGCGCGAGGTCTTAGGGCCGGAACAGGCCTGGCCGAGTCGCTTCGCTTCCCCGACCTGCCCTGAGCCTTGTTCAGGCCGTCTCGGCCGGGGCCGGCGCGACCTGCGAGGTGCGCATCAGGTGGTCGAAGGCCGAGAGCGCGGCGGTCGATCCGGCGCCCATCGCGACCACGATCTGCTTGTAGGGAACCGTGGTGGCGTCACCCGCTGCAAACACGCCGGGCACCGAGGTCTGGCCGCGTTCGTCGACGATGATCTCGCCCCGGTCCGAAAGCGCCACCGTTCCCTTGAGCCACTCCGTGTTCGGCAGCAGGCCGATCTGGACGAAGATGCCCTCCAGCGCCAGCACGTGTTCGTCACCGCTGCTGCGATCCGTATAGACCAAGGCCGTCACCCGCTGTCCGTCACCGCGCACTTCGGTGCTCTGGCCGTTGAGCACGATGCTCACGTTGGACAGGCTGCGCAGCTTGCGCTGTAGCACCTCGTCGGCGCGCAGCTTCGAGTCGAACTCCACCAGGGTCACGTGCGCCACGATGCCCGCCAGGTCGATCGCCGCCTCGACGCCGGAGTTGCCGCCGCCGATCACCGCCACGCGCTTGCCCTTGAAGAGCGGGCCGTCGCAGTGCGGGCAATAGGCGACGCCCTTGTTGCGATACTGGTTCTCGCCCGGCACGTTCATCTGCCGCCAGCGCGCGCCGGTGGCCAGGACCACGGTGCGGGACCTGAGGCTGGCGCCGCTGGCCAGCTTCAGCTCGTGCAGGCCACCGGGCTCGCTGGACGGCAGCAGCTGCTCGACGCGCTGCAGGTTCATCACGTCGACGTCGTACTCGCGCACGTTCTGCTCGAGCACCGACACCAGCTTCGGGCCCTCGGTATGGGTCACCGCGATCAGGTTCTCGATGCCCATCGTGTCGAGCAGCTGGCCGCCGAACCGCTCGGCGACGATGCCCGTGGCGATGCCCTTGCGGGCGCTGTAGACCGCGGCCGCGGCGCCACCCGGACCACCGCCGACGACGAGCACGTCGAAGGCGTCCCTGGCCGCTATCTGCTCGGCCGCGCGACGCTCGGCGCCGACGTCGAGCCTGGCGACGATCTGCTCAAGGCTCATGCGGCCCTGGTCGAACAATTCACCATTGAGGAAGACGCTGGGCACCGCCATGACCTCGCGCGCCTCGACCTCGTCCTGGAACAGCGCCCCGTCGATGGCCACGTGCCGGATACGCGGGTTCAGCACGCTCATCAGGTTGAGCGCCTGCACCACGTCCGGACAGTTCTGGCAGGACAGCGAGAAGTAACTTTCGAACAGGTAGTCGCCATCCAGCGCCTGGACCTGTTCGATGACCTCCGGGGCCGCCTTGGACGGGTGGCCGCCCACCTGCAGCAGGGCCAGCACCAGCGACGTGAACTCGTGGCCCAGCGGGATGCCGGCGAAGCGCACGGCGACGTCCTCGGCGCCCACGCGCACGATGGCGAACGAAGGCTTGCGGGCGTCGTCGCCGTCGGTGCGCAGGCTGATCTGCCCCGAGAGCGCGGCGATCTCGCCAAGCAGTTCGCCCAGCTCACGCGACTTTTCGCCCTCGTCGAGCGAGGCGACCAGTTCGATCGGCTGCCGCAGCTTTTCCAGGTAGGCCGTGAGCTGCGTCTTCAGGTTTTCGTCGAGCATGTCCGTACTCCTTGAGCAGGGGTTTGCGCCTGGGGCCGTCGTCGGCCGCAGGCGCAAACCTCCGGGTTCTTGCTTCCGGTCGCGACCGGGACGCCCGGGCGGGAAATCCGCCCGGGCGAGGTTCCGCGACGAGGCTGGGTCAGATCTTGCCGACCAGGTCCAGCGACGGGGCGAGGGTCTTCTCGCCTTCCTTCCACTTGGCCGGGCAGACCTGGCCCGGGTGGGCGGCGACGTACTGGGCGGCCTTGAGCTTGCGGACCGTTTCCTTCATGTCGCGCGCGATGGCGTTGTCGTGGATCTCGAGGGTCTTGATGACGCCCTTCGGGTTGACGATGAAGGTGCCACGCAGGGCCAGGCCCTCTTCCTCGATGTGCACGCCGAAGGCGCGGGTCAGCTGGTGGGTCGGGTCGCCGACCAGCGGGAACTTGGCCTTGCCCACGGCCGGCGAGGTTTCGTGCCAGACCTTGTGCGAGAAATGGGTGTCGGTGGTGACGATGTAGACCTCGGCGCCCATCTTCTGGAACTCGGCGTAGTTGTCGGCCGCGTCCTCGACCTCGGTCGGGCAGTTGAAGGTGAAGGCCGCCGGCATGAAGACGATGACCGACCACTTGCCCTTCAGCGACTCGTTGGTGACTTCGACGAACTTGCCGTCGTGGAAGGCCTGGGCCTTGAACGGCTGGATTTCGGTGTTGATCAGGGACATGGAAACTCCTTTTTATGAGGGAGGGTGAATCGAAACTTGCGGCAATGTTAGGGAAAACCTATTGATATGTGAAAGTGATGTTTTCTATCGTTACGATAGATGTAGCCTATTACTCTGGCGCCGACCCTTCACATCTTCACGATTGTCATTGCCGGTTCCATAGGCTATAGCAATCGCCATGAACCTCCGCGACCTGAGATACCTGGTGGCCCTGGCCGACCTGCGGCACTTCGGTCGCGCGGCGGAGTCGTGCCACGTGAGCCAGCCGACGCTCTCGACCCAGATCAGGAAGCTCGAAGAGGAACTGGGCGTCTCCCTGGTCGAACGCGCCCCGCGCCACGTGATGCTGACCCCGGCCGGCCTGGACATCGCGCTGCGTGCGCGCCGGGTCCTGGCCGAAGTCGAACAGATGCGTGAAACCGCCCGGCGCACCGCCGACCCCGAGGCCGGCAGCGTGCGGCTGGGCCTGTTCCCGACGCTCGGCCCCTACCTGCTGCCGCACGTGGTGCCGAGGATCCGCAAGCGCTTCCCGCGGCTGGAACTGCTGCTGGTCGAGGAAAAGACCGAAGTCGTGCTGCACATGCTGCGCGACGGCAAGCTCGATGCCGCCGTGCTGGCGCTGCCCCTGCACGAGGAATGGGCCCATACCGAATTCCTGTTCGAAGAGCCCTTCATGCTCGCCGTGCCCGACGGGCACCCGCTGGCCGGGCGGCGCAACCTGCGCCTGGGCGAGCTGGGCGACCAGCACCTGCTGCTGCTCGAGGAAGGCCATTGCCTGCGCGACCAGGCGCTGGAAGTCTGCGGCCTGGCCGGCGCCGGCGAAAAGGAAGGGTTCCGGGCGACCAGCCTCGAGACCCTGCGCCAGATGGTCGCCGCCGGGGTCGGCGTGACCCTGCTGCCGGTCCTGGCGGTCAAACCGCCGGTGCCCGTTTCCGAGGACATCCGCCTGCTGCCCTTCCGCGACCCGCCGCCAAGCCGCCGCCTGGCCCTGGTCTGGCGGCGCAGCTCGGCCATGGGCGGTTTCCTGCATGACCTGGCCGAGGTGCTGCGCGACCTGCCCGCGGGCCTGCTCGAGCTGCCTGAAGGCGAGCCTGCCCGGCGCCCATCCAAGGCTTGAAGCCCCCCGGGCCACGGGCTATCTTGGCCGGACAATCATTCTGACCCAGGGCGGCGCGGCAACGCGGCGCCCGTTTCTCTTTTTGGAGCCACCATGGCCAGCGCGCCGACCCTCACCCTTTCCAGCCGCGACCTGGAGCGGCTCGAACAGCTGCTCGACTCCCCCGCGATGGCCACCAACCCCGCCGCCATCGCACTGGCGGCCGAACTCGGGCGCGCGAACGTGATCGAGCCGGAAAACATGCCCGCCGACGTGGTGACCATGAACTCCCGGGTCACCTGCGTGGACGACGTGGGTGGCGAAACCCACCGGCTGACCCTGGTCTACCCGCGCGACGCCGACGTCGACCGCCACCGCGTGTCGGTGCTGGCGCCGGTCGGTACGGCGCTGCTGGGCCTCTCCGTGGGCCAGAGCATCGACTGGAACGCGCCGGGCGGGCGCTCGCTGCGCCTGCGCGTCACCGCCATCGACTACCAGCCCGAAGCCGCCGGCGACCGGGCGCTCTGACGACCGGACGCCGGGCCCCATGCCACGCTGGCTCTGGATCACCCTGGTCGTCGCCACCCTGGCCCTGGTCTGGGCCGCCGGCCGCGGCCCGTCGATCGAACCGGCCACCGGTCCGGGTGGCACCCTGGCCTGTCCGCCCATGGCGTCGCCGGCCGGCCTGTCCGAACCGCTGCAGATCCGCGTCGACGACGCCCCGGTGGTGCGGCTTGGCAACCATACGATGCGCCCGCTGGCGGCCTTCGCGCTCGAGGCCCGCGTGCTGGGCCGCGAAGACTACCGCTTCGACCCGGGTGCCAAGGTGTCGCCCACCGACCTCGCCCTGGGCTGGCGGCGCATGGCCGACCAGGCGGTGTACGAGCGCCTCGACATCAGCCAGGGCGGCCGCTGGTATCGCTATCGCTGGGGCGCCGATGGCCCGCCGATCCCCGTGCGCGAGATCGTGCGCTCAAGCGCCAACATGCACCTGGTCCCGGCCAACGACGCGGTGGCCGACGCCATCGACGACGTCCGGAAACACCAGACCGTGCGACTGAAGGGATGGCTGGTGGAGATCACTCGCGACGACGGCTCGCAATGGCGCAGTTCACTGAGTCGCGAGGACAGCGGCGACGGGGCCTGCGAACTGATCTACGTCTGCGAACTCGAATCGTTCTGAGCCCCGTGCCGGCTCAGGCTTCGTCGTGCGCCACCGTCTCGGTTTCGGCGCGCGCCGCCATCAGCCAGTCGCTCATCGCCGGCAAGGCATACATCGCCTCGACATAGCGGGCCGCGGCCTCCGGCAAGGGCACGCCGTAACCACGCATCCGCACGCAGACCGGGGCGAACATCGCATCAACGATGCCGAACCGCCCGAACAGGAAGTCGCCACCGGAGGCATCGAGCCGCTCTGTCCACAGCGACACGATGCGGTCGATGTCGCGCTGCGCCGCTGCGTCCCAGTGCCTTTCGCGGGGCTCGCGGCGGCAGTTCATCGGCAGCTGCGCGCGCAGCGCCGGGAAGCCCGAATGCATCTCGGCGGCCAGCGCGCGCGCCACCGCCCGCTGGCCGGCGTCCTGCGGCCAGCCGCTGCCGCGCAGCCAGCGTTCGTTGGCGTATTCGCAGATCGCCAGCGAATCCCAGACCGCCAGGCCGTGGTCGTGCAGCACGGGGACGCGGCCCGTCGGCGACCAGTCGCCGATGCGGGCGTGGAACTCGGGCGTGTCCAGGGGCAGGCGGACCTCGTCGAACGCCACCCCGGCATGCCGCAGCAGCAGCCAAGGCCGGAGTGACCAGGACGAGTAGTTCTTGTTGCCGATAACGAGGGTCGTGGACATGGGCCGTCAGCTGAAGATTTGGTCGCCGCCGTTTTTCGACGCCACGCGCGCGGCCCTGGCGGCACGCTCGGTGATCTCGTCGATCCGACGTTCGTCGGCGGCGGCCTGGGTGATGCCGACGCTGATGCTCAGGGTCGGCGCGATGCGCGGGTCCACCGCCATGTGCGAGACCGCCGCGCGCAGCCGCTCGGCATATTCGCGCGCCTGCAGCAGCCGCTTGCCCGGCGCCAACACCAGCAGGCCGTCGCCGGCGCTGCGGCCGACCAGGTCGCCGTGGCTCACTTCGTCGCGCAGCAGGCTGGCCACCGGTCGCAGCGCGGAAACGACGGCCACCTCGCCTCCGGCTTCGCGCAGCGCCGGCAACTGGTCGATCTCGATCCACAGCAGGCTGAAGGGGGTCTGCTTCAGGCGAGCGATCTCCAGCATCTGACGCAGGCGCTCGTTGATCGCGTCTACGCGGAAGATGCCGGTGGCCGGGTCGGTTTCGGCCTGGCGCTGGGCGCTGACCGTGCCCGAGGCTTCCTCGCCGGCGACCACCGCCATGGCGGCGAATTCCGCACACAGCGCCAGCTCGGCGTCCGAATAATTGACGTCCGCGGGCCGCTCGACCAGCAGCGCACCCCAGCCTGGCTTGGGGATCGGCAAGGGGATGACCGCCAGCTGCACCTTTTCCAGCGGGCCTTCAGGGCCGTCGAAATCGAAGCCGACCTGCTGGGCCGCCTTGAGCTTGCTCAGGTTGCGCAGCAGGGTGGCGCGGTCGCGCAGCAGGTCGCGGTAGCGCCCTTCGGCCGACTTGGGTTCGACCTGCAGCAGTTCCTCGCCGTCAGCGTGCTCGCCGACCACGGCCGAACTGTCCTGCTTGAGCACCGACTTGAGCCCGTCGAGCAGGCGCCGGTAGGCGATCCAGGCGACGTCGTCGTCGTCGGCGTGGGCCAGGCCGTGCTGCAGGCTGGACATCAGCTTTTCGCGGGCGAGCTCGATCTTTTCTTCGGCGCTGGGCTCGGGCGGGCCGGCACGCTTGCGCATGGCCCAGCGCTGCAGGCGCGCCCGCGCCCAGGGCAGGCCCAGGTACTGGACCATCGCCAGCGCCAGCAGCAGCTGCCAGCCGTAGAGCGTCCACCAGTTCGCTTCCACCACCTGGTGGTCGGCCAGTACCCGCAACAGGACACCGGCCCCCATCAGCAGCCAGGTGAGCATCGGCGCCCAGCGGTAGCTGCGCGAGTCGAGCACCAGCATCACCATGCAGGCCACCAGCGCCACCGGATAACTGAACCAGGCGACCCACTGCAGCACGATGCTGGCATTGGGGGGCAGCGTCAGCGCGAACAGCGCGCCGGCCACCAGCAACCAGCCCAGGCCACGCATCCACCCCACCAAGGGCGGTGCCGATTTCGCCAGGCCGCTGTAATGCAGGGTGGCCAGCACCACCGGCCCGGCCCCGAGCAGGAACAAGGCCTGGGGCACCACCGCGCCCAGGCCGGAAAGCAGCGCGATTTCCGGCAGTGAATAAAGATGGCCGTTGATGCCCAGGCAGGCCAGCCACGAACAAAAGGCCGCGGCGCCCACCGCCAGCGCCCCGGCGCGCGCGTCCTCGGCGTGGCGCACCAGCGACAGCAGGGCCACCAGCAGGAACAGGGCGTACACCACCCGGAACCAGAACCGGGCCAGGTCTTCTTCCGCGTCCGCCACGGCGGCGTCGCGCAGGCTGACGTGCAATCCGCCCATCACCCGGCCTTCCAGCTCCAGGTAGAGCTCGGTAGGGCCGGACAGCCCGGCCGGCAGCGGCAGTTCGAAGTGGCTCGGCCAGGGCCGCTGGCCATCGCCGCGGTTGAAGAAGCTGTCACGCGCGACTACGTCCCCGGGCGGGTGCACGCGCAGCCTCAGGCGTTCGAGCGGCACGCGCACCAGTCCCAGTTGCCAGGCGTGTTCGCCCGCCGGCAGGTCGACGCGGATGCGCACCCACAGCACGCGCTCCTCGCGGGCGGTGAAGGAGAAACCAGGGCGCAGCACGGGCGTGAAGCCGGGCTGGGCCCGGCCGGTGAGGATGTCGTCGAGGGTGGTCCCGACCGGCGTTTCCATCACGGCCAGGTCGAGCGCGTGCGGGGGGATCACGCCCGTCACCTGCGGCTGGGCCCGGGCGCCGGTCGCCAGGAAGGTCGCGGCGGCCAGCGTGGCGGCGGCGATGAAGCTGGTCAGGGCCCAAGCAGTGCGCAAGCGCCGTCTCCCCTACGGATTGTTGCAGCCCCCTGCCCGGTGATTCTAGCCCGACCGCGGGCCCGGGCGCAGCGGGGACCGCGGAATGCGGCCAAGCCGTTAGACTAGACGCCTTTCCACGCTGTTTCCGGACGCATGACCCCGAACCCCGACCCCACCGACGCCAGCCCGGCGCCGGAAAAGAACGACTTCATCCGCCAGATCGTCCGCGAGGACCTGGCCGGCGGCAAGCACGCGGCCGTGCGCACGCGCTTCCCGCCCGAGCCCAATGGCTACCTGCACATCGGCCACGCCAAGTCGATCTGCCTGAACTTCGGCATCGGCCGCGAGTTCGGCGGGCGGGTCAACCTGCGCTTCGACGACACCAACCCGGCCAAGGAAGACCCCGAGTACGTCGAGGCGATCAAGGAAGACGTGCGCTGGCTGGGTTTCGAGTGGGCCGAACTGCGCCATGCCTCCGATTATTTCGAAGTGTTCTACCGCGGCGCGATCAAGCTGATCGAACAGGGCAAGGCCTACGTCTGCGACCTGAGCGCGGAGCAGGTGCGCGAGTACCGCGGCACCCTGACCGAACCGGGCCGCGACTCGCCCTTCCGTTCGCGCAGCGTCGAAGAGAACCTGGACCTGTTCCGGCGCATGCGCGCCGGCGAGTTTGCCGACGGCAGCCGCACCCTGCGCGCGAAGATCGACATGGCCAGCGGCAACATCAACCTGCGCGACCCGGCCATCTACCGGGTCAAGAAGGTGGCGCACCAGAACACCGGCGACGCCTGGCCGATCTATCCGATGTACGACTACGCGCACTGCCTTTCCGACGCGCTCGAAGGCATCACCCATTCGCTGTGCACGCTGGAGTTCGAAGACCACCGCCCGCTCTACGACTGGTTCGTCGACAACGTCGACCTGGCCGGCGACCCGGCGCTCTACCAGCCGCTGGTGGATGCCGGCTTCACCGTGCCCGCGGGCAAGCCCCGCCAGATCGAATTCTCGCGCCTGAACATCAACTTCACGGTGATGAGCAAGCGCAAGCTGCTGGCCCTGGTCCAGGACGGCCTGGTGGCCGGCTGGGACGACCCGCGCATGCCCACGCTCCAGGGCCTGCGCCGTCGTGGCACGCCCGCCGCGGCGCTGCGCCTGTTCTCCGACCGCGTCGGCATCAGCAAGCAGAACTCGCTGATCGACTACTCCGTGCTGGAAGGCTGCATCCGCGAAGTCATGGACGCGGCCGCCCCGCGCCGGCTGGCGGTGATCAATCCGGTGAAGCTGGTGATCACCAACCTGTCCGACGACCACGCCGAAACCCTGCGCTTTTCCAACCACCCCAAGGACCCGGGCTTCGGCGAACGCGACGTGCCGTTCTCGTCCACGCTGTGGATCGAGCGCGAGGACTTCATGGAGGTCCCGCCCAAGGGTTTCCACCGGCTGGTGCCGGGTGGCGAAGTGCGCCTGCGCGGCGTCGGCATCGTGCGTTGCCAGGAAGTGGTCAAGGACGGCGACGAGATCACCGAGCTGCGCTGCACGCTCGACCTGCAGTCGCGACCGGGCATGGAGGGCGCCGACCGCAAGATCAAGGGCACCATCCACTGGGTCAGCGCCGCGCATGCGGTGGCGGCCGAGGTGCGGCTCTACGACCGCCTGTTCAACGTACCCGACCCGGACCGCGACGAAGACGGCAAGACCTACCGCGACCACCTCAACCCCGATTCGGTGCGGGTGGTGCAGGCCTGGGTCGAGCCTTCGGCGGCCGGGCTGGCGGCCGAGTCCGGCGTGCAGTTCGAGCGCCTGGGCTTTTTCACCGCCGACCGCCGCGACCACGGCCCCGGCCGCCCGGTGTTCAACCGGACCGTCACGCTGCGCGACACCTGGGCCAGGAAGTGACCCGCGCATGATCTACGCCCAGCTCCACCTCACCCTGCCGGCCTGGATCCACGAGGAAGTGGACGCCCAGCGCGCCTATCCGTCGGCCGAGGACAAGGTGGCGCTCGCGATCCAGCTCTCGCGCCGGAACGTCGACCACCGCAGCGGCGGTCCGTTCGGCGCGGCCGTGTTCAGCGGCGAACGCCTGGTCGGCGTCGGCGTGAACCGCGTGGTGCCGCACAACTGTTCGGCCGCCCACGCCGAGGTGATGGCGCTGGCAACCAGCCAGCAGCGACTGCAAAGCTTCCGGCTCAACCAGTCCGGCGGCCCGATCACGCTGGCCGCCTCGGCCCAGCCGTGTTCGATGTGCTACGGCGCGGTGGTCTGGGCCGGCATCGACGAATTGCTGATCGGCGCCCGTGCCGACGACGTGCAGGACCTGGCCGGCTTCGACGAAGGCCCCCTGCCCGCCGACTGGCGCGGCGAGCTGGAAAAACGTGGCATCCGCGTCAGTACCGACCTGTTGCGCGACCACGCGCGCGACGTATTGCGTGACTACGGGGAGTCCGGACTTGTCTACTGATGGCCTGCTGGCCTATTGCCGACCCGGTTTCGAACCGGAACTGGCCGCTGAACTGGGCGAACGTTCGGCGATGGCCGGTTTCCCCGGCTACGCCAAGGCCGAACGCAACACCGGCTTCGTGCAACTGCTCGGCGTCGAAGACGGCGCCGCGCTCTCGCAGGCCCTGCCCTGGTCCACCCTGATCTTCGCGCGCCAGAAGCTGCGCCTGCTCGCCGACCTGCCGGGCATGGACCCGAAGGATCGCGTGGCGCCGATCATGGACGCCCTGGGCGGTCGCGGCCGCCACGGCGACGTCTGGGTCGAGCACACCGACTCCGACGATGGCCGGCAGCTCTCGGGCCTGGCCCGCGCCCTGGGCAATGCGCTGCGTCCGGCGCTTCGCCAGCGCGGCCTGATCACCGAGAAGGAAGACCCGCGGCTGCCGCGCCTGCACGTGCTGATGCTGGCCGGCAACCACGCCCTGCTGGCCAGCGCCGATCCCAAGGACGCCTCGCCATGGCCGCTGGGCGTGCCGCGCCTGCGCGCGCACGCCGACGCCCCCAGCCGATCGGCGCTGAAGCTGGAAGAGGCGCTGATGTGCCTGCTCACCGAGAAAGAGCGCGACGCCTTCCTGCAGCCGGGCATGAACGCCGCCGACCTGGGCGCCGCGCCCGGTGGCTGGAGCTGGGTGCTCGCGCGCCGGCACATCCGCGTCGCGGCGATCGACAACGGCCCGATGGCGGCCAGCGCCATGGACACCGGCATCATCGAACACATCCGCGCCGACGGCTTCCGCTGGCAGCCGCCCAAGCCTGTGGAGTGGATGGTCTGCGACATGGTCGAGTCCCCCGCCAAGGTGGCCGACCGCATGGCCACCTGGTTCCGCGAAGGCTGGTGCAAGCGCGCGGTCTTCAATCTCAAGCTGCCGATGAAAAAACGCTGGGACGAAACCCGCGACTGCCTGCAGCACTTCGTCGACCACGCCGGGCGGCCGCTGACCCTGCGCGCCAAGCAGCTGTACCACGACCGCGAGGAAATCACGGTTTATGCGGGCTAGCCTGCTGGCGCTGGTGCTGCTGGCTCCGCCCGCTTTCGCGCAGGCGGACGATTATTTCGCTCGCGTCGACCTCGACGGCGATGGCCGGGTGTCGCTTGCCGAATTCCTGGAGCGCATGGGATTTGCGTTCCGGCAGATGGACCTGGACGGCAACGGCGTGCTCGAACCGCACGAACAGCACGTGCCCGACGCCCCGCGCATCACCCTGGCCGAGCACGAGGCGCGCTTCAGCGCCCAGTTCCACCGGCAGGACGCCAACGGCGACGGTTTCCTCAGCCGGGTCGAGCTGCTCGCCCCGCCGCGCCGCTGAACGTCGTTTGTGGGAGGGACTTCAGTCCCGAAGCTTTTCGGGACTGAAGTCCCTCCCACAGGGAAATTTCAGCCGGCCTGTCCGGCGACGAATCCCAGAATCGCCATGACGCTCATCGCGATCATCAGCAGCAGGGTCAGCACCGTGCCCAGGAAACGGCCGGTGCTGGTTCCGCCGCTGGTGGCCAGGCCCCAGGCATGCAGCAGGCGCGACGCGAACAAGGTCGCGCCGAAGGCGTGCACCAGCCCGTCCGCGTAGCCGTTGAGCTCCATGCCGCCGAGCAGGATGAGGGCGAGGGGCACGTACTCCACGGCATTGGCGTGTGCGCGCACCAGGCGGCTCAGCTCGCTGTTGCCGCCATCGCCCAGGCCGACCTTGTGGCGCCAGCGGCCGGCGATCACGCGTCCGGCCAGGGCGAGGATGAGCAGGGTGCAAAGCCCCGCGTAAAGCATGGTGATCATGTCCGGTCCTTCAGATCAGGCCGGGCTTCCAGGGACCCTTGATGGCGACCGTGAAACCCGGCTCGTAGATGTTGGCGAACAGCCACTGGCCGTCCGGTGAGAAACAGGCACCCGCCCACTCCTCGTCCCGGAAGTCTCCGCTGAAGCCACGGTGCCCGTCCAGCACCACGTTGTTCCGGCAAAACTCGAACAGGCCACCACCGCGGTCCATGCCGTACAGGCGCTGCACGGGCTGGTCGGAGTCCTCGCAGATCACCAGGCCGCCGCGCGGGCTGGCGACGATGTTGTCGGGGTAGTCCAGCACGTCCGGCGAGGGCGACTCGAAGACCAGTTCCAGCAGGCCCTCGCGCGGACGGTAGGCCCAAAGCTGGCCGCAGCCGGCGTCGCCACCGCTGGTGGCGGTGAAAAAGACCCGTCCTTCGGCGACGATCACGCCTTCGAGCCGGATGAAGGCCGAACCGCCGTTGGCCAGGCCCTGGCGCACCAGGCCATCGGGATCGCCGTTGGCGCTGCGGCCGCGGGTGGGCTCTTCGATCTCCACCCAGCGCACCTTCACGACCTCGCCCACCCGGCGCCCGGTGCGCAGGTCGGGCGCGCCTTCGGCGCGCAACATCTGCAGTCGGCCGCCACGGTGCAGTTCGCCTGGCGCACGCGGGATGAAACGGTAGAAGCCGGCATACGGCTCCTGGTCCTCGGTGAGATAAACGACGCCGTCGCGCGGGTCCACGGCGGCGGCCTCGTGCTCCATCTGGCCCATGTCCAGCAGCGGCTCGGCATTGGAAAGGCCCTTCCCGGGCACTTCGAACACGAAACCGTGGCTGCGTTTCATCTCGTGCACGGTGTCCTTGCCCAGCCGGACTTTCTGGCCCGCGTCGAGCACGACCTCTTCGCACGAGAGCCAGGACCCCCATGGCGTCACGCCGCCGGCACAATTGACCAGGGTGCCCGACAGCGAAGGCCGGGCGTCGACGAAGGTGCCACGCGCGGTATCGAAGCGCAGGGTGACGGTTCCGCCGCGGGTGTCGGGATCGTAGGTCGCCGAGGCTGGCGCAAAGCTGCCACCCGGCTCGCGGGTGATCTCGTGGTTCCGCACCAGGGTGACGAGGTCCCCGTCCACGCCAACCACGCCCATGCCGTCATGCTTTCCGGGGCAGGCCTGGCCCCGCGCGATGTCCTCGCCGGCCCAGCCGAAACTGGTGTATTCGAATCCAGCAGGCAGCTGCAGCAGCGGCAGGCCGGTGGCGCGATCGCGCACCGGCGCCAGCGGGCCGTAGCCCGGGGAAACCGCCAGGCCACCGCCGGCCTGCGCCAGCAGCGTCCCCATCGGCCCCAGGCCCAGCGCCGCCACGCCCAGGCCCAGGCCGCCCTTGAGCAGCCGGCGCCGCGCGATGCGCGGCGGTTCTTCGATAGGGTTCACGCCGTTCTCCCGCGGTGGTCCGGACCGACCCACCATGCTGCGGGTCGAAGGTGACAGTCAGGCGTCCGGCAGGCTGATGGACGTGGCGACGATGCGCAGCTCCTGCTTTGCCGGCGCCTGGGCGCCATCGTCCTCGACCAGGTGGCGGGCGTGTTCCTCGCTGATCGGCTCGACCTGCAGCACGCCATAGGCCACGGCGGGTCCACTGGCGTCCCTGGGCACCTCGAAACCATGGTCCTTGGCCATGACGCGGGCGCTGTGGCCGTCCTGCTCGAGCACGATCCAACATCCCTTCTTCTGGCAAACCTCGGTGATGCGGCCACTGAACTTGGCCGGCTTGCCCTGGTAGGCGGCCGGGCTGGCCGCGGCCTTGGCGATGGCAGTGGCCTCGCCTTCGGGCATCGGCTCGCCGTAGTCGGCGGCCAACGCCACCGGGGACAGGCACAGCAGGAGCGGCAGGAGCAGTCGGTTCATTCGGTTTTCCTCAGGCAGCCAGTGGGCGGGCATGCAGCGCGGCGACCTCGTGGGTGGTTCCGAACTTGCCCTTGTCGTCCCGGGTCACTTGCGCCAGGGCGCAGCCGGGATCGTGGGTGAAAAACAGGTGCACGTTGCGCGCCAGCTTGTCTTCCAGGAAGGCGCGCTTTTCATCAATCAGCATTTCCGGATAGCGGTCGTAGCCCATGGTGATCGGCACGTGCACCCAGGGCCGGCCAGGCACCAGGTCGGCGCAGAAGACCAAGCCGCCGCGCGGGCGGCGATCGTCGCCGGCCGGGCCGCACAGCTCGGCCAGCATCAGGCCCGGCGTGTGGCCTTCGCTGAAGTGGAAGCGCACCGCGTCGCCCAGGACCCTGCAGCGGTCGCCGGAAACCAGCTCCAGCCGCCCGCTGGCTTCGAGCAGGTCCATCAGTTCGGGGATGAAACTGGCGCGGTCGCGCGGGTGCGGTTCGCGGGCCCGGCGCCAGTGCTCGGCCCCGACCACGAAGGTGGCATTGGGAAACAGAAGCCGGGCCGGTTTTCCCTTTTCCCACGCCGCCAGCAGCCCGCCGGCATGGTCGAAGTGCAGGTGGCTCAGCACCACCACGTCCACGTCCTCATGGCCGAAGCCTGCTTCGGCAAGCGAGTCGAGCAGCACGTGGCGTTCTTCGACCACGCCATAACGTTCGCGCAGCTTCGGCTCGAAGAAGGCCCCGATGCCGGCCTCGAACAGCACCGTCTTGCCGTTCACCGGCGTCGCCAGCAGTGCCCGGCAGGCGAGCTCGATGCGGTTGAGTTCGTCCGGCGGCGACCATTTTTGCCACATGGCACGCGGCGCGTTGCCGAACATCGCGCCGCCGTCCAGGCGCTGCGAGTTACCAAGGATCGACCAGAGCTTCATGACGACCTCCTAACGATAGACCGAGGCTTCGGTGGACGAACCCTTGCCCACGCCCTTCCAGCGCGGATCGGTGCCGGCCTCGACCTCGCCGGTGGCATGGTCCCACACCACCACCTGCATGTTGCCCCAGGTGCGGTCGCCGGCCTGGACCACGTGGCCCATCGCCTCGAGCGCGGCGACTTCCGCCGGCTCGAAGACACCGGCTTCCGCCTGCACGGCGTCGGGCAGGTACTGGTGGTGGAAACGCGGCGCGGCCGTCGTGGCCTGGGCGCCCTTGCCTTCCATCAGTTCCACCATGCCCAGCAGCACCATCGTGATGATGCGGCTGCCACCCGGGGTCCCCAGCACGGCGGTGCGACCCCCGCCGACCAGGAAGCTGGGCGTCATCGACGACAGCGGCCGCTTGCCGGGGGCAATGGCGTTGGCGTCCTCGCCGACCAGGCCAAAGGCGTTGGGCACGCCGGCCTTGGCCGAGAAATCATCCATTTCGTTATTGAGCAGGAAGCCGGTGCCCGGCACCACCAGGGCATTGCCATACGGCAGGTTCACCGTCTGGGTGACGGCGACCAGGTTGCCTTCCCGGTCCACGATTGAAAAATGCGTGGTGTCGGGGCGAAGCGGCTCGGCGTTGACGCCCGGCAGCAGCTCGCTCGGCGTCGCCTTGCCGGGATGGATCGAAGCGCGCAGGCCGGCGGCGTAGGCATCGGAAACCAGCATGTCCACCGGCGCCTGCACGAAGTCCGGATCGCCCAGGTAAAGGGCCCGGTCGCGGTAGGCGCGGCGCATGGCCTCGACGAACAGGTGGCTGCGCTCGACCTTGCCCAGCCGCGGGTAGTCGTAGCCCTCGAGCACCTTGAGCATGGTCGCCAGCGCCACGCCGCCCGACGAGGGCGGCGGCGCGGTGACGATCTCGAAACCACGGTGGCTGATGCGGATGGGCTGGCGCTCGACGACGGTGTATTCGGCCAGGTCACGTTCGGTCCACAGGCCACCGGCCTCGCGCACGCCGCGCGCCAGCTTGCGGGCGAAGTCCCCGCGGTAGAACGCATCGGCGCCGCCGTCGGCAAGGCGCTCGAGCGTGCGGGCGTAGTCTTCGTTGCGCATCAGGGTGCCTTCGGCCGGCACCTCGCCGTCGCGAAGGAACAGCGCCGCGGCCGCCGGGCTGCGCGCCAGCACCTGCTTGCGGTAGCCCAGCATCGCGGCGTTCTTGGGCCCGAAGCGCCAGCCTTCCCGGGCCAGGCGGATGGCGGGCGCCAGCGACCGGGACAGCGGCAGGCGGCCGTACTTCTTCGCTAGGTGGTCCAGGCCCGCAGGCAGGCCGGGGATGCCCGCCGCGAGGGCGCCATTGACCGCCTTGTCGCGGTCCACCTCGCCCTTGGCGTCGAGGAACATGTCGCGGGTCGCTGCCGCCGGCGCGCGCTCGCGGGCGTCGACGAAAACGTCGCGGTCCTGGCCGGCGATGCGCAGGAGCATGAAACCACCGCCGCCCAGGCCCGAGCTTTCCGGTTCGACCAGGCCGAGCGTGGCGCTGACCGCGATGGCGGCGTCGAAGGCATTGCCGCCCTCGGCCAGGACCTGCATGCCGGCGTCGGTGGCGTAGGCGTTGGCGCTGGCGATGCCGGCTTCTGCCGGCACCTTCGGCGCCGGAACGTCGGCGGCGGCCAGCGGCGACAGCGCCAGCAGCAGCGACAGCAGGAATCGCTTCATGCGGCTGACTTTCCTTTCGTTAGCGCGTGGTACTTGGCCAGCAGGATTTCCCGCGACTCGGGATGCCCGGGATCGAGGTCGATGCACTCGACCGGGCAAACCACCACGCACTGGGGTTCGTCGAAGTGGCCCACGCACTCGGTGCAGCGGGCCGGATCGATTTCGTAGATCACTTCACCCTGCGAGATCGCGGTGTTCGGGCAAGCCGGCGCACAAACGTCGCAGTTGATGCAGATGTCGCTGATGAGCAGGGACATGGGGCGTCCCGTCCGTCCCGTCGGATCCGCCGGCTGGCGGCGGATCCGTCCGGGTACGAAGCGGCTTACTTGGCTTCGACGAAGACGTACTTGGCGCCGGCGGCCTCGACGGCTGCCTTGACCCGCTCGCTGTCCGCGGCGTTGCCGATGTACAGCACCTGCGAACCGGCCAGGGCGCTGGGATCGGCGTCGGTGAAGGACATCACGATCAGGTCGGCCATCTTGCTGCTGTCGGGCGAGCCGAAGGCCAGCATGTTGCCCGGCAGCACGGTGCGCTGGACGACCACGGTGACGTTCTCGAGCTGGCGGTCGAACATCGTCTTGCCGTCCTGGTCGCCCTCGGCCGGCACATCGCTGTCGATGGGCAGGTAGTAGGAGAAGACGCGGTCGGTGACGCCTTCCTGGTTGCGGCCAATGACCTGGCCCAGGTAGGCCTTCCATTCGTTGTCGTCGGTGCTGGCCGGGGCGGTCAGCGGAGCCGGCGCCGCTTCGACGGGCTCTTCCTTCTTGCAGCCCGACAGGAACAGGGCGGAAAGCAGCATGGCGACGGGAATCAGAGCACGGGTCATGGCGATACCTCTTTATGTGAGTTGTGTACTACGACTGCTTCCACCGGGCGGCAAGGGCCTTGGCGACTTCCGGGTGCACGAACCCCGAAACGTCGCCACCAAGACGCGCGACCTCGCGCACCAGGCTGGAAGAAATGAAGCTGTGCTGTTCGGCCGGGGTCAGGAACAGGGTCTCGACGTCCGGGATCAGGTGGCGGTTCATGCTGGCCATCTGGAATTCGTATTCGAAATCCGACACCGCGCGCAGGCCGCGCAGCAGCACGCCGGCACCGATGTCGTGGACAAAATGGGCCAGCAGCGAGTGGAAACCGACGACTTCGACGTTGTCGTTGCCGGAAAGGGCGATGCGGGCCAGATCGACCCGCTGCTCCAGGGGCAGCGCCGGCCCCTTGCCGGGGCTCTCGGCAATACCGACCACCACCTTGTCGAACAGCGGGGCCGCGCGGGCGACCAGGTCGATGTGTCCGTTGGTGATGGGATCGAACGTGCCGGGATAGACCGCGACGCGGGTTCGGGCCAGGCTCATGCCGATCAATACGCCCTGCGGGTGGGTATGGCGGAAGTGTATCAGTCTCCGGCGCGATGCAGCGCGTAGCGGACGTCGCGGGTCTCGCCTGCGCGCAGCACCGGCCAGGACGCCGGCAGCGAAGGCACCACGTTGCGCGGGCTTTCGACGTAGATGAGCGCCCCCGGGGCCAGCCAGGGCGCCAGGGCGGCGGCCGCCGGCTCCCAGAGACCGGCCGCGAACGGCGGGTCCAGGAACACCAGGTCGAAGACCGCCTCCGGCTTGCGCCCCAGCCAGGCGATGGCGTCCTCGGCGACCACCTGCAGCCGCTCCACCTTCAGGCGCACGGCCTGCTCGCGCAGGGACCGGGCCAGTTCGGGATCGCGCTCGACCAGCAACACCCCGGCGGCGCCCCGCGACGCCGCCTCGAAGCCCAGCGCGCCGGTGCCGGCGAACAGGTCCAGCACCCGGGCGCCCGGCAGCCGGGGCTGGAGCCAGTTGAACAGGGTCTCGCGAACCCGGTCCGAGGTCGGGCGCAGGCCGGGCCGGTCGGGCACCGGCAGCTTCGAGCCGCGCAGGCTGCCGGCAATGATGCGCACGCTGCCCGGGGCACGGGGTTTGGGTCGCTGGTTCATCGGGGAGGCAGGGGCCCGGGTGTTAACATTCGCGCCATTGTCCGCGAAAGCAGCGCGATGTTCGATTTCCTGAAGAAAAAGCCCGAAAAGACCGAGCCGGCCAAGCCCTCCGCCAAGCCGGCCGCGCCTGCGCGCAGTGGTTTCAGCCCCGATGACCTGGCCCGCGCCTTCACCGTGCACCAGGAGGAAAAAGCCGCGCGCCTGGAAGCCGAGCTGGCCGAAGGCCGCGAGGCCATGAAGGGAACGCTGGGTGGAAGCCTGTTCGCCCGCAGCCTGGGCGGCCTGTTCTCCCGCAACCCGCAGCTGGACGAAGACCTTCTCGACGAGATCGAGACCGCGCTGATCACCGCTGACATGGGCGTGCCGGCCACCACGGAAGTCGTGGAACGCCTGCGCAAGCGCATGAAGGACCGCGACTTCGCCGACGTGCCCGCCCTGTTCCGCGCCCTGCGCAACGACCTTCTGGCGATGCTCAAGCCGGTGGCCAAGCCGCTCGAGATCGACGCCACCGCCAAGCCTTTCGTCATCCTCACCGTCGGCGTGAACGGCGTCGGCAAGACCACCACCATCGGCAAGCTGGCGCGCCGTTTCCAGCTCGACGGCCATTCGCTGATGCTGGCCGCGGGCGACACCTTCCGCGCCGCGGCGGTCGAGCAGCTCAAGATCTGGGGCGAGCGCAACCAGGTGCACGTGGTGGCCCAGGGCCAGGACGCCGACCCCGCGTCGGTGGCCTTCGATGGCCTGCAAACCGCCAAGGCCAAGGACATCGACGTACTGATCGCCGACACCGCCGGTCGCCTGCACACCCAGCAGGGCCTGATGGCGGAACTGGGCAAGATTCGCCGGGTGCTGGCAAAACTCGACGCCCGCGCCCCGCACGAGGTACTGATGGTCATCGACGGCACCACCGGCCAGAACGCGCTCAACCAGCTGCGCCAGTTCCACGCCGCGGTCAAGGTGACCGGCCTGGTCGTGACCAAGCTCGACGGCACCGCCAAGGGCGGCGTGGTGTTCGCGCTGGCCCGCGAGTTCGGGCTGCCGATCCGCTTCATCGGCCTGGGCGAAAAGCCGGAGGACCTGCGCGTGTTCGACCCGGAAGGATTCGTCGACGCGCTGCTGCCGGCCGCGCCGGCCGCCTGAATGGCCCCGGCCCCGCGCAAGCGCCGCTGGCCCTGGGTCCTCGGGATCGGGCTGGCCCTGCTGGCGGCGGCGGGACTCTGGATCAACCACCAGCTCGAGCCAAGCCGCCTGGCGCGCACCGTGCTGTCGGCGCTGGGTGAATCGCAGGGTCTGGAAATCACCTTCGAGGGACAGCCCGCGTACGCGCTGCGCCCGGAACCGCGCCTGGTGCTGCCGAACGTGGTCGCACGCCAGCCGGGTGCCGCCGCACCGCTGCTTACCGCCGGGCGCGCAGAGATTTCGCTGCCCTGGGACACCGTCTGGGGCGGCGACGACACGGTGGTGATCACCCGTATTGAGCTCGAGCGCTCGGCGCTGGACCTGGCGGCGCTCGCCGACTGGCGGCAAAGCCGGCCCCCGGCCGGGGTTTTCGAGGTGCCCACCCTGACCCGCGGCATCGAGGTCGTCGAAGGCCGCGTGCAAGGCGACGGCTGGCATGTGCAGGACCTGTCGCTGGCCCTCGACCACCTGGCGGCCAACGAACCAGCCCGGATCGAACTCGCCGGCACGTTCGTGCGCGAGTCGCTGCGCGTATCGGGCGACGCCGTGCTCACCGTCGAAAAAGCCGGTGAATCAACGGCATTCGGGCTCCTTGCGGAAGGGGTCATCGAGCGCGAGCCGGGCAGCCTGCCCTACCGCCTGGAGGCCGCCGACTGCTTCTTCCACCGCCAGGAACCGGAGCTGGGCGTGAATTGCACCCAATCGCAGTTCACAGGCACGTCGCCCTTGCCCAGCGTTCGCGCCGACCGGCTCAGCTACAGCCAGGGACAGCGCGACGGCAAGACCCGGTTCCGGCTCGAGGGTTCGATGCCCGAATGGCCCGGGGACTGGCCGGTGCTTCCCGAACCCGCGTCGCAGGTCGCCGTCCCGACGCGCTTCACGGTCGACTATGCCGGCGCCGCCGATCTGTCGGACCCGCTGTCGGCGAAGCTCGAACGCGGCGAGACGACGCTCGATGCAACGTTGGTGATCGCAGACATGCAGGCCTGGCTTGCCGACGAAAACCGTCGGCCGGTTCCGCCCCTGCGTGGCCGGTTCTCCGCACCGGCGCTGGTGATCGAAGGATTCACGCTCGAAGACGTGCAGGCTGAAATCGTGGAGCCTGCCCCGGCCGGGGAAGAATGAGCCAGTTCGCCGACCGCCTGCTGGCCTGGTTCGACCGCGACGGCCGCCATGACCTGCCCTGGCAGCACCCGCGCACGCCTTATCGCGTCTGGCTGGCCGAGATCATGCTGCAGCAGACCCAGGTGCAGACGGCCATCCCCTACTACACGCGCTTCCTCGACGCCCTGCCCACGCTGCCCGACCTCGCCGCCGCCGACACCGACCGGGTGATGGCGCTGTGGGCGGGGCTGGGCTACTACGCGCGGGCCCGGAACCTGCACCGGGCCGCCCAGGTCTGCGTGCTAGAACACGGCGGCGACCTGCCGGATGACTTCGAAACGCTGGCCACCCTGCCCGGCATCGGCCGCAGCACCGCCGGCGCGATCCTGGCGCAGGCGCACGGGCAGCGGCTCGCCATCCTCGACGGCAACGTCAAGCGCACGCTGGCGCGTTTCCACGGCGTCGAAGGCTGGCCGGGCAGTTCACCGGTGGAGAAGAAGCTCTGGCAGCTCGCCGAATCACACCTGCCCGATACCCGGCTGGCGGACTACACGCAGGCGATCATGGACTTCGGGGCAACGCTTTGTACCCGCCATGACCCGGCCTGCGTGCTGTGCCCGATGCAGGATGACTGCGTGGCGCGCCGCGAGGGCCGCGTCGGGCAACTGCCCGAAGCCAAACCGGGCAAGCCGCTGCCCGAACGGCGCACGCTGATGCTGTGGGTGCAGGACGCCCAGGGCCGCGTGCTGCTGTCGCGACGACGCGGCAAGGGCGTGTGGTCCGGCCTGTGGTCGCTGCCCGAAACCGAAGGCGCTGACGCCGCCCGCGAATGGCTGGCGCGGCACGTGGCCGCCGATTTCGATGCCGGCGAGGACCTGCCGGTGTTCGAGCACGTCTTCAGCCACTACCGCCTGCACATCGAACCGCGCCGCTGGCGCCTGTCCGATGCCGGCGTCGCTGAGGACGCCCGGGTAGGCGACAATGCCGACCTGCGCTGGCAGCCGATGGAAAACCTGCACGAACTCGGCCTGCCGGCCCCGGTCAAGAAGCTGTTGGGAGCCCCGCCATGAGCCGCACCGTTTTCTGCCAGAAGATGCAAACCGAAACCGAAGGCCTGGGCTTCGTGCCCTGGCCCGGCCCGCTGGGCAAGCGCGTCTACGACAACATCGGCCGGGAGGCGTGGCAGCAGTGGCTGGCGCACCAGACCATGCTGATCAACGAAAACCGGCTCTCGCCCCTGGACCCGAAACACCGGGCTTTCCTGGAGGCGGAAATGGAGAAGTACTTCTTCGGCGATGGCGCCGAGAAGCCTGCCGGCTATGTCCCGCCGGCAGGCTGAGGCAAGGACGAATCCTTAGCTGCGGATGCCGGCGTCGCGCTCGGCCTGCTTCCAGGCCATGACGTCGACCTCGCGCAGTTCGTCGATCTTGCAGCGCAGGCCATGGTCGCCGACCACGTAACCGTTGCGGGTGTTGATGGTGTCGTAAAGCGACTCGATGCCGATGCTCAATTCACGATCCAGGCCGTTGCAGGCCGGGCTTTCGCGAAGATCGAGGAGCCAGGCCTTGTGCGGCGTCTCCCAGACGAGCACGTGCTGGGCATCGATCACTTCGTAACCGTGGATCGCGCGCAGGAACTTGACCGTCTGCTTCGACTCGCCGGCGTTGGCCTGCAGCAGCTCGAGGCGCTTGGCGTCCCTGGCGGGGTTGTCGGACTTGGCGGCCACGGGCAGCGCCAGGCCGAAGGCCAGGGCCGTGGTCAGGGAAATCAGGGCAATGCGGGCTTTCATGGCGAATCTCCTTCTAGCTTCGGCCGTGCTGGACCGTGCAGCAACCCTACTCCCGGGCGCGTGAACTGGGCACAAGCCCCGCGCCACGCATTCAGACCCGGTTTACGCCGGCGATCCGGGCGGCCCCGGGCGAGTCAGGCACAGTCCGGCTTGCCTCGCCCTCCCCGGCTCGGATAGAATCTCGCGCTCGCCCGGCCACGCCGGTGCGACGGATGGCCGGGTAGCTCAGTTGGTAGAGCAGGGGATTGAAAATCCCCGTGTCGGGGGTTCGATTCCCTCCCCGGCCACCATATAAATCAAGGGCTTGCCAGGAATGGCAGGCCCTTTTCTTTTGCCCGGCACCGGCAGTCCCTACAGGGTCCCTAGTCGGCAGGATTCGAGATCCTGAGCTCTGATTCGAGGAGTCTCGCCGTCACTTCTGCACGGTCCAGCGTCTTGCGAATTTCGCGAATCGCCGCGAACACGTCAGCCGCGGCCTCCGGGTCACTGGAGAGATCGGCCATGCGCTGGCGCAGGCTGTCCGCCTGGCGGTCTAGGGTTCGGGTGCAGGCGTACCCACGCATCAGGCGGTCACGGAACGGAGAAAGGGCCATGGCCACGAGGATATCGACGGTCGCCTCACAGGTTGAGACGGTTCAGGTAGATTGCCCGGGTGCCCTGAGCCAGAGAGGACGCCTATGGATACGAAGACCCTCGAAGAGCAGGGAGTGTCGCCGGCCATTTCCCAGTTCCGGCACGAGTGGACGCGCACCATTTCTGCTTTGGCTGTTCCGCTGCTGGTGGCCGCTATCGGCGCATGGATTCAGCAGACCGTAGCTCGAGATTCTCTGAGCAAGGACTACGTCAGCATCGCCGTGGGCGTTTTATCAAAACCACCAGGCGCGGAGGATACGGAGGGGAGCGATCCAATGCGCATCTGGGCTATCGCCGTGCTGCGTAAGCACTCCCCGGTGCCGTTCACCAGCGCCATGGAGGGGGCGCTGTACCAGGGTCTGGACGTTCGCACACTGCCGCCGGGCATCTATCAGCATGTACCCGGAGGAACCGCAATCGAAGGGTTAGAGATTCACGAACTGCCGTATCGACCAGAGCCGACGCCGCCAACTACAGAATGACGGCCCAACCACGGCACTGGGCCGGCGGGAGACGACCGCCGGGCTACGATTGCCCGGGGTGGGACCTCCCGCTAGCGAGGCAATGTTAGCGCGCCCGGCGCTGCTCTTCCCAGAAGACCCGAAGAAGGCGGGCCAACTCCCGAAGCAGTTGGCAGGAGCTCTATGAGGTCGACCCACTGGCTCACGGGAAGCTCGGTCGCATCTGCAGGGTGGCCAACCGGGCCTCCTCTGCCGTCGACCTGCGCGCGCGATGAAGACAAGCGATAATCACTCCCAGCATTTCATGCCAGGACAGTCGGTTGGAGGCATCGAGGTCAAGTTCAATTTGGGAGACAAGCCACGAGTATTCGCTGGCAATATCGCTGTGCCCCAGCCTGAACTGCGACGACTTGGCTAAGCTACTGGAAGCGCGTTCCGAGGCGATCCTTGAGCAGCCCACCAAGAGCCCCGAGCGGCAGCTTCTGGCAGCACTGCGACTGCGTGCGAGGTGCTTGTCGATCTCCTCGTTTGCGGCACGCGATCGAACCGAGGGCCTGACCTACTGGCTGGCATTGCAAGGCGGCTCACCGCTGGCGGCCTGAGCCCCACCGCTGGCCTCGGCAACGCCCAGCTAGCCCCGAAGGCGAGGGATCGGACCTAGGTCGGGGTGGTGAGCCAGCCCTCAAGTTTTTTGGCAACTTCTTCGACGATGGGGCGCGCCAGCTCGTGGTCGCGCCAGCGCTGGCCGCCCCCAACTGTGGCTTCTCCGCGACCCGGTCGCTCAGCGGCGCAGCCGGCCACGCGCAGCAGGCCAGGCGCTGCACGCCCATCACCTGGTACATCGTAGTTACGCGGAACTCTCGCTAGTGCGCCTTCATGAAGGCTTACTTTGCCCTTACCCTTTGGCAAAGTCCGCCGCGGCCTCTATTAGGATGCCGCGCTGCTCGGTCAGGCGGTTCACCTCGGCCTGCAGCCGGCGATTCTCGGCAGGTCACTGTGCGGCCGGCGCGACTTATCATTTGCTAGGATTTCCATAACGGGCCTCGCCACCTGGAGTTTGGGCCGAGGACCAACCAACCATTCGAGCCGACGTCGCTCCGCGACGCAGCTTGACTCAGGTGTCAGGCGCTAGGGGGAGGGGAGTCATGGCGGTTGCCAAAAAGAAGCCTGCTAAGAAAGCCGCGCAGAAGAAGGCCTCACGTGACTTCATCGCGATAAAGAGAGCTATCCCTAAACGCCCTAAGGGCTACACCAATGCACCCGGGAGCAAGGTACTGATCCCCGCTGGAAGCGTTGTGGAGCCAGGCAAGCTCATGAGGGGGCTCACCAAGGCCAAAGATGAAATCGACGCCCTAATTCAGGAAATCATCGACACAGCCAACACAGAGTACGAGATTCACGAGCTTGAGTTCGCTGCTAGTTTTAGTGCAGACGGCAAGTTCATGGGTATTGGCGTTGGTGGCGCGGCTACAATCACTTTTCGAATTCGGCCATGCAGCTAAGGTCGAACAATTCATTTAAGCCGAAGCCACTCCGCTACCCGGCTCAAATCCGGCGTTAGGCGCCACATCCGCAACCCTTGCGCGCCTACCCTTAGCATTCACGTCTTCCAAAGACCAAGAAAACCTCATGGCTCTGATCGCAGATTTTTACGTTATACCCCCGGAAGAATGGCTGTTCGCCACTCACAGAGACGTGATGACCGCTAAGGCTCGCGTTGCGGAGTATTTCAAGCTCAAGGGATCGTTGGATGGCGCCGAGCGCCAGATCGAAGAATTTGTCCGCCAATGGGCACTTCGCCAACTACTTCATAACTACAAGTACCCAATGGAATGGATCGGAGAGCAAATCGTAATTGAGGAACCCGTCAAAATGGGCTCTTCGACCAAAGAGGCCGACATATCGCTCAAGAACAAAGCTGGGCGCACCTTCCTCTACCTTGAAGTCAAGAAGAGAGGAGTCGACGAGGCCGAATTCCATGAAGCCGAGAGACAACTAGAAACCTACCTCGCGTCTACGCACACAGCAACAATAGGCCTGGTCACTGACGGCGACCGTGTTCGCTGTGTCCGAAAGAAGATTGATCCCAATGACTTCGAGTACATACCGGACATTCCCGCGTTTGGCGGAACGGCAACGCAGAAGGCCCTTTTAGTACGTGAACTCCCACCTGACCCCCAGGCTCGACCAACGACTGGATTGAAGGTCATCACTGAGCAATACGAAAGACGACTGTTTGAGGTTCATAGCGCCATTCGAGACATTGACGGCCTTCATGATGACGAGGCCCTTGATGAACTGGCAAAGGTGCTCTACACGAAGATATACGACGAGCGCTTTACCTGCGAGCAGCCAGCAAACACGCCCTTTCGCTTTCAAGTCTACGGTACGAGCAACCCGTCAGAGGCGGCATCCACCATACGCGAGCTTTACGATGATGCACGGAAACGCGACATCGAAATCTACTCGCAGCGCATTCCTGGCTACGAAAGATCGAGAGGAGTCTTCAAGTCCTCGATCCGACTGAGCGACACATGCCTTTACCGCGTAGTCGAGCTGCTGCAGGAGTTTTCGCTGGTCGATACCGAGGCAGACATTAAGGGGCGCGCATTTCAGAAAGTCCTTGGACCCGCGATTCGAGCGGGCATGGGTCAATACTTCACTCCCGACCCCGTGGTCGAGATTGCCGTCCGAATCGCCCGTCCAAAGGCGGCTGATCTTATCCTGGATCCATTCTGCGGATCCGGACACTTCCTAACGCGATCGCTAGACTACGTCTCACAAAATCAGAAGGCTCATCTGACGGAGTACGCGTTTCATCAATTCAAGTTCTTTCATCTGCACGGCATTGAAAAGTCCGAAAGAATGGTTCGGATTGCCATGACCGACATGCTGATGCATGACGACGGACACACCAACATTCGCAATACTGACTCGCTACTTAGTTTCGACAACTACCCTGACATCATTGCGCTTCGCGAGGACAACACTCAAGATCCTGCGATATTTGACTTGATACTAACGAACCCTCCCTTTGGTAGCCTGTTAGGCGAAGAAGCCCGGACGATGCTTGGGAGGTTCTCTCTCCCACAGAAGAAGAAGTCAGTTCCGCTTGAAGTTCTTGCTATCGAGCGTTGCTACCAGTTCCTCAAGCCCGGCGGACGTATGGCAATTGTTCTGCCAGACGGAAATCTCGGAAACTCAAACGTTCAGTTCGTTCGGGACTGGTTGCTAGAGCACATGTTACTTCGAGGCGTGGTGAGCCTTCCATCTGAGACGTTTGCCCCCTTCGGCACCACCACAAAGACGAGCCTCTGCCTTCTGCAGAAGAAGCCTGCCGACTTCGACAACGAGAAACGCTACGACGTTGCGTTCTACCTCCTCGAGAACATCGGCTACGACGCGACAGGTAGACCCAGGGCAGGAAGCGAAGTGGAGGCCTGCATCACACACATGTGCGACAAGATCACCTGGGAGCTGCCGGAATGATCAGCGTCAAAAAGGCATTCACGCTTCCAATTACGGACCTCTCGCACAAGTTCCGCGTCGAGAATAACAACCTAGATATCGCGGATCTGCTAGATAACAGTGGATTCACTGCAAAGAAGATCAAGGAGTTTGCCGACGCGCACCGCAACGAGCGGAACAAAAAGCAGACGGCAACCGAGGTATTTCGCTACGTTCAGATTAGCGATATAGATGTAGCCCTGGGGAGGATAAAGAGCTACAGAAGCTTTCGTGGCGACCAAGCACCTAACAACGCTCGCCGTATCATGAAGACCGGCGACATCCTCATATCGACGCGGCGGCCTACGCGCGGCGCGATCGCTTCAGTTCCAGAAGAGTTTGACGAGCAAATTTGCACTGTATTCTTTACAACACTTCGAATCCGAGATTGGAACGAAGTCGACCCGGGTTATCTGGCGCTGTTTCTTCGTACATCGCTTGCACGGTTCCAGTTTCAGTCCTCGATTACTGAAACTGCATATCCCGTCATCTCCGATACTGACGTTCTTGATATGACCGTCCTTCTGCCACACATTGATCGACAGAGGCAAATTGCCCAGGAGTATGGTGCAGCCGTTACACAGTTCTTCGCTTCACTGAATCAAGCGTACGTTCAAATCACGAGCGCCAAGCAAGCAGTCGAGTCACTGGTTCTCGCTGAAGAAGCGGAGGTACTTGAAGCTCCGACCTTTGGATTGACAGCGTCGATTGAAGAAGTTGAGGACGAAGAGAGCTCAGAGGAGCAGTAAGTCCGCCGGCGCTGAGCACTGAGGCCCACACCCTCGCTTAAGCTGTCCCGATCCGGCAGGCTCTGTGAGCCCGGCCAGAGGTACTCCGCAAATCGACTCAGTCCGGGCTTACAGTACCTGCCTCCATGGGCAGCGTAGCTCGAACGTTCTGCCTGGTAACGATGTCCGCTTTTGGCCGGAGGCAGACATCGCCCGATCCCGGGCTTACCAGCCACCGGCACTAAGGCATAGGGGCCGGCTCGCACTAGGTCTTACGGATGGAGTTTCTTGAAGTCAGTCTTGATCGGAGAATGCGTGGCAGATACCCGGTCCGAGCGTCGCTCAGGCCGAACGTCTACCAGCCCGGACTTCAAGCTTTAGGACTTTGCCACGCCCGTAACCGACTTCGGTGCCCAGCAGTCAGGCGGGTGCGAAACTTTCTCATGCCTGTAGGCGCCAGGGGAGTTGCGGCCTCAGCTATTCGGGTCTAGCGTCGACTAACCAATCAGTTAAGCCAACGCCTTTCCGCGCGGCTCGACCCAGGCGTTAGCCATCACTCCTGAACGTGTAGCTAGCCATGATCACATTCTCCACCGAATTTCCACTCGCCAGCGGAATTGGAACCGACGCCGTACTTCGGCTGGCATGTGAATGGGTAACCGGAAGTCCTCACACCTCCTTCGCTGAGTCGAGTTTTGCAGCAACCCCTACGAACGACGCGATTGAGCTGCGAGCTGGAAATGAGACTGCAACGATTGCGTCCGTAGTCACAGGCAGTAGCGAGATGGCGGGCTTGCTATATCGCAGAATAGATGCCGGACTCGAGTGGTCAACCTCAATCGTGGCGCGACGCGAGGGGGGTGAAACGCTTTTTAGCGTTCTTGTTTCCTGCGAATCCTTTGGCACCGCCGTAAGCCTTCCGCAGGCGAAAAAGCCCTACATAATTAAACAGGTTCTCCGAACTCTCGGTGGCGGCGAAGATGGTGTGATACCAGTCACAGACAAGGCGTTCGAGCTTGGAGAGGCGCACGCGTCCGCGGCGGCAGCACTGATCGAAGGCGTGGCAAAGAATAGGCTACCTATCGTGTACGTAAGCGCCGGATTTGACGGAGAGCCCGCCATCGATGCGAACTCCCTTGCGGCTTACGTTTCCGGCTTGGCGCACGTCGTTGTTGAGCCGTCACGGGCCTTTTCCTCGAAGCTGCGAGAGCTCGTCGATGGACGGAACGTTTACGGGGGCACGGTAGGCGTCTACTGGCCTCAGAGTCGAGCCAGAAAGTCCTATTACCTTTCCATGTTCGAGAATGACGCTCGGGCGCTTCAGAGGACGCTCTCAGACGACTTGCGTTTGGCGTTATCAAACCGGCGCCTCTCAAGTCGATGCACGTGGGCGCATCTCCAAGAGGAGCTCTCACGGTATCGGGTCACCCAGCTACGGGAGCAAGGATCGTCGTCGCTGAACGACTACGTCGAAGCTTTCGATGCAGAGCTCAGGGCAAAAGAGACGCGCCTAAAAGAGGCTGAGGATGAGATTCAAAGGCTAAATGCCGAGATCCGCCGGATTAGCGCCTCAAACTCGTCAATTGCGACGAGTGGCGGAGGCATCCTAGTTCTTGGCAAAGAGCACGACCTGTATCCGAATGAGGTTCGTGACACTGTGATCTCCATTCTCCAAGCTAGCCTAAGCGGCGTGCGGAAGAATAGCCGTCGGGAACATATAGTCCACGACTTGATGGAGGCAAACCCTCATTCCAATCATGCCGCTGAGCTGGCGAAAGGGGTTAAGGCCATTCTGAAGGACTACAGGACGATGGATGCCAGGATTCGTGGCGAGCTAATTCGCCTTGGGTTCAGTCTTTCTGAAGACGGCAAGCACTTCAAAATTGTTTACCACGGCGACCCCCGGTATATGTTCGTGCTCCCGAAAACTAGCAGCGACTACCGAGCAGGGAGGAACGCGGCCAGCGACATTACGGGGATACTTTTCTAGGTGGCGGCGAACCATGCATACCGGCGGAACGCGGCGAGAAGCTATTTGGTTTCGTGAAATTCGTCTGCCGGCGGCCGCTTAAGCACGGCGTTCTATCATTCTCCGATTTATACTTGTGCTCTATTCTGTTAAAAACTCGACCCGCTTGGGTCACCATCCGACCGGCGCTAGTGACAGTTACCTTCTGGGCGTTCGGCAGTCATCTAGAGACTCAGAAACACACTGTCGCGACCACTGCCAAGCGCAAATTCAAGGCAGATTCTCGCGATCTGAGTTTTCCAACAGAATGGCCGGGAGCGGAAGTCGCCCTTCCCAGTAGATATCAGTTGCCGTCACCCCGGCGGGCTCGCGCAGATAACACCAGAATCGCTGGTCAGCTCATTCAGGCGCAAATATCAGGGTCGACCAGCGCCCGCAATCTGAGAGGGATCGTTTTGCCTCGTCTCAGTGGAGGGTCGCTGACTACGCCTAACGGGCGGCACGCAGTAGTCGAGCCAGCTCCCGCAGCATTGCTCTAGCCCCACCCTTCCAAGCATTACGGCTAGTCCGCGCCTTGCCGTCCTCGCTCGTCGGGCCCGTGGACCTCTCCCAAGGGCGCCACCGCCGGATCAGCTTTGCTTGACGTAGTCGCCGCTCGGGCGTCCATCCACTGGCCATCCTGCCCCTCCAATAGTTTGTTTGGCGCGTTCCCGCTTTCCTCCGCGCGCGGGATCCCATTGTTCACTTGCTGGTGGCCATGAGCGATGTTCGCCTGCTTGGCGAAGACCACCGGAGGATTCTTGATCGCGGCCAGCGTCTCGAGCGTTGCCCGGCATTGGCTCTGCGCGCGCAGAGCGAGCTTTAGATAGGTTTCAGTCGCAGCGGGATACTCCGCCATGTTCGAAGCAGCTCGCATCGCCAAGCGGTTGAAGATGGCGTCAAGCGTGTGTGCCTGTGCCGTCAGCATCTCCACCGGCCGATTCAGATCCCCGCTGACTGTGCGGGTGACCTGTGCTCCTAGTTCCTCGACTAGGGCGGGTAGCGATAGCGCTTCAAGGCCCAAAGGACGGAAGGCGTCGATCGTGATGGCGGATAGTACCGAGGGCCGCGAGATCTTTCGGACAATGTCTTTGCCTTTCGACTCTCCCCTCTCCTGGGGGGCAGGCCGAACCCGCCCCCCGCCGGCTTTCTTTGCCTTCGCCGCTACCCTGGAGACCTGCCGGCTCGAGGCTGCCGCCCTGTCGCCACCACCTCCGCGCGCTCTAGGCATCGGACATCTCCCCCACTTTGTGTTCGGCGCAGACGTGCCGCTGGTCCGGCCAATGGATGCGCGCGCCCTCGAGGGCACAGCGGCCAACGCCGCCATAAGGGTTTATGTGGTCCGGTTTGGCATGCCGGCAGGGCCGACAGGTCACAATGGGGCGCGGAAAGGCCTTGCCGGCACGGTGGCGCGCGCACCAGGGGCAGGCGAGCACCGAACCGCCCCGGTGCCACCACACCGGACCACAGTGGGCGCAGTCGAGCCGATGGCTCCAACCCGAGGGCACCAGCCCCGACCCAATGCGATTCGAGGCGTCGAGAGCCCGCAGGTATGCTCGCACCCCGCCCTCTGGCAGTTGGTCGCACAGTGACAACTCGGCTTCGGGCTGGCCGTACACCAGAGCCGCAGCCAGCCCTTCGCTAGCCGCCAGGGCCAACAGCCGCTGCCGCCGGAGCTGATTCTCGACCTCCTGCACCTCGCGAATCTCGCGAATCTGCGAACTCGCGGAGGAAGAACTCCCAACATTCGCGGGATTCGCAGCGGCAGCTTCCTCGGATTCGGCCTGCAAGCCGTCCAAGAGCCGGCCCATCTATCGGCCCTCCTCTGCCGGAACGATGCGCCACACGTGCCGCCTGCGGGCACCGTCGAGGAACATGCCGCCTTCGATGCGCTCCGCCCAGCCGGCGCGTTCGAGCTCACCGATAGCCAGGGAGAACGCCTCCCGCTCCCGGATCCGACTTGGCCCCAGCCTGAGCACCTCACCGGAATGCAGGTGCCGCCGCTGGGTCGCATGGGCCCATGCCAGGAGCGCCTCGGCATCGCGAACTTCCCGTGAAACTTCGGCCGTCCCGACCAGCCGGCGCGCCTCATTCAGATGCCAAAGAGAGACCTCCGCCGCGCGCTCTAGCGTGCTGGCATCGATCATTTGGGCGCTCGGATCCTCGAGGAGGGTCAGCACGCCGGCAATTCGCAGGGCCTGCTCCGGGGTCTTGCTGGCCCAAGGTTTCACCTGCGCAAAGCGTCCACCGGGCCCGCAGTGGCCCTCCACAGTGTCGTGAAGCCGGCACCAGAGCTCCATCGCTTCCCTGGAGAGGCTGAGCGCGCGCGGGGACAGTTCCTGCTTTTCACCAGGATCCAAGGGCAGCGGGAGCCGATGAAGGTAGAGCAGCCGGTCAAGGAGGCGCTGGAGGGCCACGTCATCCCGGAGGTTCTCTGAGCGATACAGACGCGTGCCGGCCGTCCCCTCGGGCCAGCCCAGCAAGCAGCGAGCCAAGAATCCCTGCCCGGCCAGCACGTCATCCGAGAGCGCGCGCTCCGCGATGACCGGCTGAGCCAGCAGGTGTAGGGCAAAGCGCCGGCCGTAGAGCTTGGATGCTCCGTCCCCGCTTCTAACCCTGTCCAGTTCGCCGCGATCCCAGAGCTTGCACAGCGTGCCGGCGGTCCGCATGACCGTTTCCTTGGCCATGCCGTGGCCACCGAAGACCAAGGCCGCCTCGTCAGTGAAGACGCCGATGGTCGGCCGCCCGACGCTCAGCAGCTTGAACAGCCCCTCTGCCGTGAAGTCGGCCGCGGTCACCCGGGGCAATAGGGGCGGCTCCGGCTTGGGACCAATGATGTTGAGCTTCTCCGCCAAGCCCTGGCCCGACTTCTTCCTCGCCTCAGCCTTTGCCCCGTCCCTCCGCGCCTCCCACTCCGCCAGATCGCGGGTGTGGGAATCTGCCGCCTCGGCGTAGGCCTTGGCGAGCTCCTTCTCATACTCGCGAGCCGCCTGCATCGCCTCAGCGTCGACCGCAGACTTGCGCTCACCCGACTCGGCCACGCTCAGGAGCCATAGCGAGAGCGGATAGGTGCGGCCGTCAAGGTGAACATCTGCCTGCGCCTGCGTTGCCAGGGACGCCGCCGCCAGTAGCGAGCCGCCAATGATGGCGTCCGGCGCCTGTATTACTCGCCGGATAGCCGCGGCAGCCGGTGCGAGCAGCTCACCAAGCTCCGCCAACGGGTACGGTTCCGCGGGAGGCACCGGCCGGCGGAGCGGCTCGGGCGCGCTGGGCTCAAGTTCGGTCTCGGGTTCGGGCTCGAAACGGGGCAGCGCCTGCAGATCCCTGGCCGTAGCCCCCTCATTCGCCGCCAGCCAGTTAACGCAGTCGCCGTGCTTGGGCAGGCCGAGCGCGGCAACCTCCACCAGCTCACAGCCCGCCACTCTGCCGCGCAGGGCGCTCACGACGTCTTCGGCATAGCGCGCGCCCGGATCGTCATGGTCCGGCCAGAGGATCACCTTACGCCCCTTGAGGGGGCTCCAATCGGCCGCCGCGGCGCTTGAGCACGCGCCGCTGGTCGTGGCCACCAAGCCCAGAGCCGCCAAAGCGTCGGCGCACTTCTCGCCTTCCACGATCCAGACCGGCGCTTCCTTGGGCGCCCTCACAAGCTCAGGCAGCCGATACAGCGGCTTCCCCTGCTTGGGCGCTTCGGGCTCACCGATCGCGAACCGCTGCCCGTTTGCACACATGGGCCGGATCCATTTCCGGCCGTCGGGATGCTCGCAGCGAATCCGCCAGCACCAAGTCGAACCGTCCTTAAGCTGGTATTCGTGGAGCGCCCGCGGGGCGAAGCCTTCGCTTATTCGCGCAGCCGCCAGTCGACGCACCGCGGCTTGGAGGCACGCCTGGGAAACCGCGCTCATGCTCCACCCCTTACAAGGTCGAGCACCGCATCGCGGAAGCCTTTGCCCGTGGCGCGCATGTGAAAAGCGACCAGGTCTCCCGCCCCGCATCCGGCAAAGCAGCGCCAGCCGCCGCGCTGGTCGTTCATCTGCACGGAGAGGCTGGCCGTGCCGTCCTCGTGGAACGGACAGCGTGCCTGCGCCCAACCCGACGGATTAGCGCGCGTCAGCAGCTCAAGTCGGGTCGGGTAATACGCCACCGGCAACGGCAGACGCTCCCGCCAGTTCCGCGGGAGCCGCACGTCCTGCCAGCCCTTGCGCTTGCCGCTGGAGTTGGTAGCCTCGGACTCTGCGTGGAGCGTACCCCTTGCCCCATTTGCACCCGAGAAGCTGCGGCCGTCCCCGCGGCTTCTCGCCTTTTTGGGGGCCGTCATGTGCCGGCCCTCGCATCGCGCTCCGCCAGCCGTCCGGCGATCCAGTTGTCGATCTCTCCGGAGTCCCACGCGCTGGCCCGCTCGCCCAGCTTCACCGGCGCCGGGAACATTCCAACCTGGATCCTGCGGTAGATCTCCGAGCGACTGAGCCCCGTGCGGGACCTCACGCTCGGAAGACGCTCAAGAACTCGACTGCCCAGTAGGGCTGCCCCTGCACTGCGGGTCATTCTGACACCTCTCGCTTTACCCGGGGACAGCCCGGGCTCGTGCGAGTGATGCTGTTTCCACGATTGAACTAAGTCAGGCTAGAAAAAGCGCGACTTTCTAATCGGATTGGGAACGCGGGGGTTTCCTGCCCTTTTTCCTTTTCGCGTATCTACCCTCCAAGGAATTCAATAGATGAGGGCGATCTGCAAACTGCTCTCTCGCAAAGGAGATATATGACTCTCTGATGCGGTCTTGCCACTCAATCCAATGCTGCTTGACCCGGCTTTCAGAGAGGTTTCGCTCCTCCGCCACACGAGCAATCGCATTCTCAATGCTTGTTTCCGCGGCCGAAGCGGTCAGAACATCAAACGCAACCTGTGCCCCGACGATGCCGCGCCGCGGGGCACCGCCCTTCTTATTCACCCCGGCGACCGCCGCCATTGCAGGAGGGGCATCCAGGATCCGAAGAAGCATGAACGCCAATACAGCTCTGTCAGACGGTGTCAGATCATGATCACAGATCATCTTCCAGTAGTACGTTGATAAGACTTGATCTGCGAAGCTCGAATCGCCTGCCAGCGCCTCCTCCGCATAAAGCCTGCTGGGCATATTCGTTGTGTCACCAGAAAAGGGGGCAGGCGCATCGAATTTCTGCGCCTCTTTCCAGCGCACCAACCCCTCGATCGTCAATCGCTTCTTACTCTCGTTTTTCCCGTTCATGGCAAGCTCAATCCATCTAATCGATGGGGGAACTCTCGGCTGATAAGAGCTACGTTCACGTCCGCACGCCTCTTCGCCCTTCCTGAAGGGCCGCGCCAGCCGGGGAAGGTTCCCGGCGTTCGGGGATCAGCCTAGGCGCAGCTACTTAGCCGCTTCGGTCGGCCGCCATCACCGGCGCCTAGCGGGTATCTTGCGGCCTGTAATCGGAGTCACCGTGGCCGGAGTTGCCTCACAGAGGCCAAGCAGCGTCACGAGGGCCGCCCGCTTGTCCTCCAGGTAGTCGTGTCGATCGTAGTGCCGTGCCTGGACACCGCCGAGACCGTGGGATTGGAGCTGCGCGCGCGTCTCGGTCGAGACACCGACCGCAGCCAACCGGGTCTCCACCGTGCGGCGCAGGTCGCCCACGGTGAACGGGCCGCGCTCCAGCTCGCCGGCCTTCTCCATGGCGGCCACCACCTCGCGCAGGCGCAGGAGGACGCTGGAATAGGCCGCGCCGGTCTCGCCGGCTGTCACGGAGAAAAGGAACGGCCCCACCCGGCCCGGGGCCATGGCCTGCAGTGCGTCCCAGGCTTCGGGCAGCAAGGGCACCAGATGTAGCCGCGGCACCTTGCGCCGGCCCTTCGCATCCCGCAGGCAGACCGCGTCCGCGTCCCGATCTAAGTCGTCCTTGGTCAGCCGTGAAAGCTGCTCGACTCGCTGTGCGCCCGTCAGGAGATGGAACCGCAGAAGAGCCCCTGCCGGGCGGCAGGGGAGCGCTCGGATACGGCGCCAGTAGGCCTGCAGCTCGGCCACGCTCAGCGCGCGGTCGCGGGCCTTGCTGCCTCCGTCGACGGTGGCGAGGTCCCGGGCAGGGTTCCGCGTGATTCGCAGCTTTCGCAGCGCCTCCAACCCTCGCGCATCCTGTCGGGCCCGGATCGCGGCCTGATACGCCGCCGACAGGTAGGCCCGGAGCTTGCGGGCCTCGGTCAGCTTCCCGCCGTCCACGACGCGGGCCAGCACCGCCACAAGGTCCTCAATGGTCACTTCCTCGGCCGCCTTCTCCCATAGGCTCGGCCACGGTTCGGCCACATGGCGCGTCACAGCGCGCGCCACCGCCTTGGCGCTGGCCTTTCCGTCTCGCTCGAGCTGGGCGACGTATGCCGTCAGAAGGGCTCCCAGCGTGGCGGCCCGTTTGGCCTTGGCTGCCTCGTGGGCGCGAGCCTTGGCCTCGAGCGCCAGCTCGGTCTCGCGGCGTTCGGTTTCCAGCGCCAGGCGTAGGTCGGTCTCGCCGCCCAGGTAGCGCCGGCTCAACTCGCCGGCCCGGGTCTTCGCCTCGGTCAGGGTCAGGCCATCGCGGCCCCTGGCGTCAAACGCACCGAGCGGGAGATCGTCATACCGGCCAGCGGAGTCCCGATAGCGGAAGTAGAAGCGCGCGCCGTTGGGGCCACCCTTGGCGCGCAGGGCGCCAACATTGCGGTTCCCGGACTCAGTGAGCCACTCCCCCGGCTTCAGCGATTCCAGCCCCCGAACGGTAATGCCCATTCTACAGTCCCTACTCAGTCCCTACATAACCGGGGACTGTAGGGGATACCCCGGGACGGTGCAATTCGCTATAAATTAGCCCTCTAGTGGTAATCACGAGCATTTACCAGGGGCGGGGCGGGCTCGGGTCGTTTAGAAAAGGGATTGAAAATCCCCGTGTCGGGGGTTCGATTCCCTCCCCGGCCACCATCCACGAATCCCGCGCCCCGCTTGGCTCTCAGCCCTGCGGGGCGATTCGTTTTAGGGTCTCGCCCAACTCCCCCCAGAGTCCTTGGCATGCGTTTGACATGACTTGCGGCCGGATGGCCCGTTCCTGTCTTATGAGGCGGGGATGCCAGGAGAGCGAGAAATGTTCTGTCCGCAAGCTATCGAGTGGGGAACCGCGAGCGACTGGGCCAACGTAGGGGTTGGCATGTTGGCGGCAGGCGTTACGTTTTGGGCGGTAATCGTCGCTCTTCAGTCTTCGGCCAGAGCCGAGAATCTGGCGCGGGAATTGAGAGACTCAGAGAGGCAAGTAGAGATCGAGCGAGAGACCGCTCAGCGAGGAATCCTTGCGCTCGCATTAGACCGCGAGCTGTACATGATTTTTGGTCAAACTCATTTTGCTTGGGACGCCATAAACAAGGCCCTTGCTACAGGCGTGCCGGATCACATCCGATTGGCCCTCACCAATATCCCCACAAAGGGCTTCGACTTGATGGAGCGATTCGCATCAGAATTCTCACTATTCCCACCGGCCGCAGGCTCAAGCCTACTTCACACCCTTGGGTTGCTAATCGGCGCTCGTAATTCCCCGCCACCCAAATTGCTGGATGAGGGCACGGTAAGTGCAGGCAACGCTGTTGCGGCTACTCTGGCTCAGCTTATGCGGCACGCCCGTGAGGCGCGCTTGGCGATGAGGGAGCATTTCCCAGCCGGAATACCGAGGTCCGAAATTGAGCCGCTCCCTAAAGGCCTGCCCGACTAAGGCCTGCCCGACTAAACACTTTGGGTGCCTTCGCCCTCATTGAATCGCTCCGGGTTTCATAGACACCTACCGGCCTGAATGTCCAGACCGCCTTTCAAACTCTACCGGAGACAAGCCTCCCTTGGAGCCGTGGCGGCGGCGGGGGTTGTAGAGCATCTCAATCTAGTCGAACAGATCGCTCCGGGCATCGGCCCGGATCAGGCAGATCTTCCGCCGGATCCGCTCCCGCTTGAGGAGCTGGAAGAAGCTCTCGGCGACCGCGTTGTCGTGACAATCTGACCCCACTAATTCTAGACCGGCCGGCGGAACCGCAGCGGCACAGCGGGAATTGCCTAGACAAAGCAATATTGGCCGGCCACGCAGGCGATGCCCCGGAAGCCATCCGAATTTCCATGTCGGCCGATAGCGCGTGGCAAGCTGGGTCGGGGCAATCAAACGAGACGTTTAGGGCGAAAAACTTATCCTGACTCATTCTTCGTTCTCTGCTTTCGCCAATTTCGGGTCAGGCAGAGGACCTAGAAGCTTGTGCGATTTCAGCAGCCCAGTAATTCGCTTGGATCGGAAACCAAGAAGATGAAATAAGACGTAGCAGACAAATGCCTTCGCAGCCGGCAAATCATGCTCAGGATTTGTGCATTCAACGTCATGCGCCGCAAGAACTCTGCATCGCGTGTAGTTCAGGGTGTCGCACATTTTGACAGCCTCTAGAAGCAAGAACCCGGCCAGAGCAAAACAAATCGTTGCTACGCAAACGGCTGAGCCCAATGTAAGCACCTTTAACTTCGTGTTGACGAGAAGAAGTGTTACTGCGAACAGGATCAGCGACGGCGCAAACGAGAGTGAGAACTTGAGTCGAGTAATCACCGTTCGTGCGTATCGCTGCCCAATAACTTCGGAATCAGTCTTCAATTGAAGGTAACTTCCCCAAATATCCCAAAAGCGCGGATAGCATCGTTCCGCGAGACACTGGTCAATCCCTGCCTCGATTCGGGCGCCTACACTCTCCAAAATCATGCCGGCTGCTGTAGCGACAGCAAGCAGCAACCCCGCGAATCCAAAGGGATTCGAGTCTAAGAATGCACCAACTTCTTCGTGCTGCTGCGCGATAAGCATTAGCGCTGGGGCGATAGCAAAGAGGCCTGGCGCTACCAAGGTAGCCAACGGGCGGAACAATTCACTCTTGAACGCTGAAATAAGATCCATCTGACCCACCCCCAACTGACTCCAACCAAACCAAGAAGACATCCGACGAAAGGTGCGTCCGAACACAGACTCCCCTACCGACAATCTCAATGCCCCCGCCGCCAAATTCGGCCTAGAGATGTTGCCTGGCTATAGAGCCTCGACCCCCTATTTTTTTCGAGTAGCCCGAAACGCCGTGGCCGCGTACTCCCATTCCTCGGGATCCCACGGGGCGAAAATCTCGATTTCGCCACCCGCAGCGGATGGAGGCGAAATTATCCGATCCAGGATAATGCCGCTGACGATTATGAGGGCGGTGCTGCCCATGTTTTCCCTATGCAGCTTCAATTCATTGGCCGTCAGAAGGATCACATCTGAACCTGTTGAGGTCGTTCCCTTTACTTCGACAAACCATGACTTGCCATCTCGCTTTGCTGAGTAGTCGTATGCAAACTTCTCCGAGGTGTCCTTGATGCTGTCAAACCCAGCATCTTGAAGAGACCGCCTGGCGACCGCCATAGCGTAATGCTCGACAGCGGTCTGCTCTGCTTTTGAGAGCCCGCGCCCCTGACCTTTTCGTCTGCCCGGATTGAGGACACCATCCAGCTGCGCCACCAGCTGATCCTCGACGGTCCCCGCCACCGGATCCTTTCCGAAGCGCTCGGCATCGTAGATTCGGACCAGCAGCGTAGAAATGCGCGTTAGATCAGACAAGAACGCCGACTCATCCCAATGCTCCGTTGAGTAGGCTTTTGCGAACGCTATTGCCTGTTCAAATTTCCCGGAAAGATGGTTGCCATGCAGCTTAGGTTCGCTGCCAAAGTCCGCGACTGAGAGCCCATTTTCAGTGGCAAAACCCCGAGCCCAAGCTACCCTGTTTGCCAGTTCCGTTGAAGGAACATCAACGAGACTTCCTCGATCAAAGACAGTTGCCCCGCACCCTATCGTCAAATAAGTGAAATCACCGAGCCGAGAAAAATGAAGAACGATGTACCAGCCTTGAGTGGCTGACGGCGACAACTCCGGATCATAGATTCGTACCCAGGGTGATTCATTCTTTCGGCCAACCCCATCTGAACCTTCAATTTCACATGCATACCCGGCTCTTGAGAACGTTGGTTCAAAAACTGAAATGACTTCACGCAGTTGATTAGGAATCTCGTTCCGAATCAACGCTCCGCGCCTCTGCATCTGGGGCGTGTTTGTCGATTGGTACGATTTCTGAAGTTCAAGCACTTCGCCGATGGTGTCGCGGAGCGAGCGGCCACTCGGCTCTCTAAGCTTTTCGATTAGCGTGAAACCGCAGCGCCGAAGGGCACCAAAGCACGCTGTGTCGACCCCACCTTTGAAGGCTTTGGGGCCGTATGGCTGACCTGTCATCAGCTGCAACGCCATACCGGCAATTCGTTTGGGGGGATACCGCCGGCCAAGGTATATGAGATCGAACTTCGTCGACTCGGCAAAGTTATTCGGCTGACCTTGATCAACCGCTTGGATGGCTGCCAGAACATGCCCCCGATCCAACATCCCAAAATTGGGAGACGCGCTAGTCATCCAGATCCTCCATGATTCGCTTGAAGCCCCGCCAGATTGTGGCCTACTGGATATTCGCTCAATTGCCACTTCTGTGGCAGGCAAGCGCCGTACGTGGCTGTTTATATTAGACTTCCAGCCGGCTTGAAAATCCCCGTGTCGGGGTTTCGATTCCCTCCCCGGCCACCACAAGAATCAAGGGCTTGCAAGAAATCGCAGGCCTTTTTTTTGGCCGCGCGATCACCTGCCCCGCCCTACTCACAGACCGAGCCTGCGTGCCCGTTCCTGGAGGATATTGATGTTGGCGGGATGCGCGAAGGGCGGGCGCGTCGTACTGCCCGTGCCGCAGGCGAATCCGGTGTCGGTGGTCACCGCACTGGCCGGGTAGCTGCGCGAGTTCGTCTTGTCGCCGCTGGGCGAGTTCATCTTCTGGCTGTGGGTGATGGTCTGCGTGCCGATGAAGCGCAGGCCCTTGTCGCCGACGCGGCAGACCCAACCCTTCGAGCTTGCCGACACCGCGCTTTGCATGGTCACGCTGCCCGGGCCAGGCCCGTTGAAGCGCGGGCCGGTGGCGGAGTTGGACTGCTCCAGGGTTTCCTCGTACTTGCCATCGGGGTGAACGATGACGTGGTACTTGAACTGGTCGTAGGACCCGCGCTCCCCGCCGAGGTCGTCCAGCCCGACGTTCCATTCGCCAATGACGCAGCGCGGCAGCCGGTTGCGTGCAACACAATCGGGCGGTGGTTCGTCGCAATCCTCCGCGCGCACATGCACCGGCATGGTGAAGAAGTCGGGTTGGTCGCTCACCGCGCTCATCGCGAACCTGACCGTCACCGGTCCATCGCAACTACGTTTTACTTCGAAGCCGGTGGTTGGCGGAAACCGCTGCCAGTCGGCCCCCTCTTCCTTGTAGCTCACCCAGGGAAGCTCCTCGGACGCGGTGTTGGCGATCGAATACTTCTTGCCTGCCGCCAGGGTGATTTCCGCGGCGCCGACTTCATAAGCGGTCACTTCCAGTTCCAGGTCCCTGTCGCCCTCGACGCGCAGCCGGGGCCGGTAACGTGGGTTGGGCTGCGCCATCGTGCCGCCGCTGGTGTCGGTGACGTTGCGATCGACGAACTCCCGCGTGAATTCGTGGAAGTGCTGGTCGAAGCCGGTGATGCCGGCCAGCAGGGTGTACTGCACGCCGGCGTCCCGCGTGTCGGGCATCCTTCGCAGGATCTTGGCCAGCATCCGCGTCCCCACCTTGTTGGACAGGGACTGGAAGAAGATCGTCGCCGGATAGCCCAGGCCCTGGTCGAACACGGCGTGGTCCTGGACGTATTGCAGGGCGCTGAAGTGCTCGTCATCGTATGTCGGGTACACCAGGTTGGCCGCGAACTCGGCCGACCCCTCCTGCCACCAGTACCCGCCGTCCTCGTAGGCCTGGCCATAGCTGTTGATCTGCACGCAGTGGAAGACCTCGTGGGCCACCGTGAACTGCATCGCGGTCCCGCCCGGAAGTCCGTCGTGTACGAGCAGGATGGCGCAACTACCATCCCTTCGGTTATTGGAGTTCGTGACCGCTGCGGTGATGAGGCCCTCTTCGTCGTCCGGCCTCGGGGGCACGATGTTGGTGGTGTAGGCAATGCTGATGCGGTCGGTCACCGGCGGCGTCATCAGGCCCGAACGGGTGTAGGTGGCCAGCGAATCCCGCACCGTGGCGAAAATCTCAGCCAGCCGGTCGTTGTTGTCGCCGGCCAGCGGCGTCCCCCATTCCCGCGGGTAATAGAGCCTGATTTCCCGGCTGCTGCCCGGCCACAGGTAACACTCGCCGGACGCCGTGCCGACGCCGTAACCCACCGAGGAAAGCGCGGGCATGCGATCACACCGGTGCACGGTCTGCGCGGCCACTTCCGGCGCACCGAGGATGCAGGACAGGCACAACACGGCCAGGGTGCCCAGGCGACGGATCATTCGAAGGCTCCCTGCATGGCTCGGCGATACCCGGAAAAACGCCTTCCCCGGGCGGCGCAGGACAACCGGGGCGCCCACCCCCTCCGGGCAAGGACTCGGCTACCCTGTGCACCCGCGACCCGGGCCGCTCGGCCCGCGACCCCCGCACCGGAACCAGGCCATGCCGAAACGACCCACCCCGCCCATCGCCGCCGAAAAACTCGGCGAACCGCACGCCCACCTGCGCGACAAGGCCGGCAAGCTGCTGGGCGGCATCGTTTTCAAGGACGGCCAGTGGGTGCTGGGCCTGGGCGGCAGGATGGTGGGTGAATCGACCAGCGCCGCGCATGTGCTGGCCATCCTCAAGCGCGCGGCGGCCATCGCCCGCGACGAAGGACGCGAGGTCACGCTGGTGTTTTCGGCGACCCTGCGCGCCGCGGCCCACCAGGAAGCCGCCGACCAGGGCCTGGACTTCGACGCGTTCCAGGCCAGGCTGATCGCTGAAATGAACGCCTCCAGCGCCCGCCAGTCCTGACCGGACGGGGAGCAAGGTGGCGGCGCCGGCTCGCCAGGTGCGGGCCACCGCGCAAGAAAACGGGCGGCCCGGAAACCGGACCGCCCGAATCAGAAAGCCGAAGATCCAGGGGGAGAATCAGTCTTCGGCAGTCTGGAACTGCGTCATGAACCGGCCGGCCGCGACCGCATAGGCGGCACGGGTGACCGACTGGCCCGGATCGAAGTAGGCCACCACCTTGGGCTGCAGGTCGAAGGGACCCTGCTCGATGCCAAAGCGGGCATTGAGCACGCCGGTGTCGAGCGCCAGCTGGGCGTAGCCACGCAGGTCAGCGGGCACCTGGCTGGCGTCCCGGACCGGCACCCGCTGGCCGTTGAAGAAGGCGGTCAGTTCGCCGTCGAAGGCACGGGCTTCGGCCTGCAGGCCCTGGGCCTGGACCAGCGCATAGGCCAGGTCGGTCCGGTTGACGCTGCTGCTGGGCTTGAAGCCGCCGTTGACCAGGCGCATCACGCCGTCCTGGTTCCAGGTCAGGTCACGCAGCGACGCGCCCTTGGCGACGGCGGCCTCGGCGTAGGCATAAGCCGGCGAGGACACCGACAGGTCGCTGAAGCTCCTGCTGCCATCGAGCGGCAGGGACTGGCGGATGCTCGCGCCCATGCCCAGGTACTGGGCCAGCTCACTGCGACGCAGGACCTGGTCGGGACGGAACTTGCGGTCCGAATAACCATCCACCAGGCGGTTGGCCACTGCGAATTCGATCGCCTGGCGGGCCGGATGGTTGCCGACATCGTCCATGCCGGTGAAGCCGGCGCTCTTGAGGAAGCTGATCTCACCGGCGATGTTGCCCGGCGCGGCGTAGCCGTTGGTGACGGACGCCGGATCCAGCGCGACGCCAGACACCGAACCGATGCCGCGCACCGTCACCGTCCAGGTGCCCGGCTTGCCCGGCGCGCCGGTCACGGCCGTGTCGCCCAGCACCGGCAGGGTGATCGAGGAACCGTAGCGATTGCCGTCCGGGTCGGTCAGCACCACCGCGATGGTGTTGGCATCGACCTGCGCACGGGCCGCGACCCAGGCGACGTCGGCGCCGACTTCGAAGGACTGGCTTTCGACCTCGCCCACCGGCGAGAAGAAGATCTCGAACGGCAGCGGATCACCGCCCGGGGCCAGCAGCGCATTGGCGTTGAATTCGCGCAGCAGGTTGACGGTGCGACCGTAATCGTCGCGCAGGCCCTGCGCCATGGCGACCGCGGCATACGCGTTCAGGTGGCCGGCACCGGCCTCCCAGGGCAGTCGCCCGGTCATGTTGGTGGCGGTTTCTTCCAGGATCGCCTTGATCTGCGCCGGCGTCAGGTCGGGGTTGGCTTCAAGCATCAGCGCGATCACGCCCGACACGTGCGGGGTCGCCATCGACGTGCCACTCATGTGCGTATAGAACGGCAGGTGCGCGGGCGTGAGGTTGGCGGCGTCCTGCTCGGCGGCCAGCGGCGGCAGCGCGCCGGTCAGCGCGCGGGTGGACACGATGTCCACGCCGGTGGCGACCACCGTCGGCTCGTTGAAGTAGGTCCACTGCTTGCCGTCGGGCATGGTGAACGTGCCGGATTCGCCGCGCTTGCCGCGCGAGGAGAAGGAGGTCAGCACGCCGTCCTTTTCGCCGGCGCCGACCGACACCACCCAGGGCGCCTGCGCGTAGGGATTGTGGGTGTCCTCGCCGGGGCCGTCGTTGCCGGCGGCGAACACGCTGACGATGCCGCGCTTGTAGAGTTCATAGGTCGAGACATTGACCGGGTTGAGCGGATCGAACTTGCCCGAGCTGCCCCAGGAGTTGCTGGTCACGCGAACCGGTGCATCGAAGGTGAACTGGTGCGTGGCCGCGTAGTCGAGGCCACCGACGGCGTCGAGGATCAGCAGCACGCCGCCCGAGCCGTAGCCGATCATGTCCGCACCGGGCGCGACGCCGCGGTACAGGCCATTCGAGCGCTCACCGGTGCCGCCGATGGTGCCGGCGCAATGGGTTCCGTGGCCGGAGCCAAGGTCGGTGTTGGGCTGGCCTTCCAGGTAGGTCATCGGCACGATGCCCGGCGCGGCGATGGCGGCGAGCTCGGCCAGGATGTTCTGCGGCGCGAGCACGTTTTCGACGACGTTCTCGCCGAGCTTGATGTCTTCGTGGGTGGCGTCGATGCCCGAATCGTTCACCATCACGGTGACGCCGCGGCCGCTGTAGGGAATGGCCTTGCCGAAGTCGTTGGGGTTCTGCACGACACGGGCGGCACCGGAGATCTCGCGCTGTTCCTTGTTGAAGAAGCGCAGCGGCGCGTTGTGGTAGATCGACACGACGTCGTCGCGCTGGCGCAGCGCCTCGATTTCAGCCGGGGTGGCCAGGGCGCCGGCGATCGGCAGCGTGTGCATGGTCACGCCCTTCTCGATGCCCAGGGCCTTCAGGGCCTGGACCTGTGCCGCGGTCACCGGGCCGGACTGCTGGTAGGTGACGACGACCTGCAGCTCGTCGGTGGGCAGCGCGCTGGCGAGCTTGTTCACCAGCTGCGGGTCCAGGTGGGCGTCGGCCAGGGCCACGCCGCTGGCGAGCAGGCCGATGGCGAGGGCGGACACGCGGATCTTGCGGGACGAACGGGAAGTCATGGCGGTTCTCCGGGAAAGGGTGCGTCCAAGCCGGACGCGGCAAGGTGGGAACAGCCTCCACCGCCCGGCGACGCCCGGAAATCGGGAAGACCCCCCAGCCGGCCTGGGGGAAATCACCTAGAGACAGGAGGGCGTTTAGGCTCTAGTCTCGGTTTCACAAGGATTCATGGAGCCGGGGCCACGATTGCCACCGGACCACCCAGGACGGCATGCGGCGCAGCGGACGCGCCACTTTCAAGCGCACCGCATCCCACAGGGGGACATCCGCATGACCACGCTGATCCACCGCCTCGCCCTCGCCCTGCTGCTGGCCGCCCCGGCCGCGCAGGCGCAGCTGCTGCCGCTGGACGTATCCATTTCCGGCGACACCGCCGACGTCCGCATCGGCCCGGCGCTTTCCCCGCTGGCCGACCTGCAGCTGGATTTCGACGACTCGACCGGGCTGTCGGCGGCTTCGCTGGGGCTCAATGCCCAACTGGTGACGGTCAGCGCCCCCGCCCTGCTGGCCCGGCTTCCGAGCGGCCTGGTGTCGGTGCCCACCGACCTGCCCCTGATGATCACCGTCGAGCCGCCGACCCTGGGCGGTCTGGCCTTCGAGCGTCGGGTCCACGTCGAGGTGCACACCCACGCCCTGCCCTACACGGCCGGCTCCCGCCTGCGCCTGTTCAAGGCGCCCCTGGGCGGGGCTTTCCGGGACATCACCAGTGCGGTCGAGCCCGGCAGCGTGCGCACCCGCGGCACCACCGGCGGTTTCTCTCAGTTCGTCGTGGCGCTCGACCTGCGTCCGACCGACGCCGTCGTGGCCCAGAAAATCCAGTTCCTGCGTGACCAGGCCGCTTTGCTGGCCGCCAGCGAGCAGGCGCCGCTGGTGGCGATGATCGACGGCATCGAGGACGCCGTGGCCGTGGAGGATTTCGCCGCCGCCAATGCATTGCTCGACGCCATGCGCTCGCGCGTCTCCGCACGCGCCGGCACCCACATCCCGGACGACTGGCGCGCTACCCGCGACGTCGCAAACATCGCCGGCGAACTGCTCTCGGGCCTGGACACCCTGGCTTTCAGCATCGGCTACCTGCGCGACTACGGTCCCTGAGCAACGGCGCGAGCCTGGCGCCGCTGCACCGGCCATTTCGAGGCCCTGCCGGCTGGGGCTAAGATGGGCCATGCCTGCCCGCCTGACAGCCTATCTGCCCGAAGGAGCCGCGGTCGAAACGCTGCTGGCGGAAGGCCATGGCCTGCAGGTGGGGCGCGCGCCGCCCAGTGAGTGGCTCATCGACCACCCCTCGGTGTCCCGCAGCCATGCCCGCCTCGAGCCCGAGGACGGCGGCTGGCGCCTGGTGGACCTGGACAGCAAGAACGGCAGTTTCATCGACGGCACCCCCGCCGGCGGGCGCCGCCTGCCCCGGAATGCCTGGCTGCGGTTCGGCGATGTCACCTGCGAACTGCTGGACGTCGACGAACAGTCCCTGGCCCGGGCGGGCGCACGTCGCATCGAGCGCCAGACCGCATCGGTCCTGCACCAGCGCGCGATCGAACAGTCCGGCGCGCCCTCCGACCTGCTCAAGGCCACGCTGGCAGCCGTCGTGGACCTGGCCGACTGCGAGCGTGGCTTCCTGCTGATCAACCAGCCCGAAGGGCCGGTCGTCGGCGCCTGGCAGGGGTTGGACGCCTCCACCGTGGCCGCGCCGTCCTTCGACGGCAGCCGGGGCGCCGTCGATCGCGCGCTTCGCGAGCGGCGCGCGGTGGTGGTCAACGATGCCGGGCTCGACAGCGCGCTTGCCGGGCGGGCCTCGGTAATTGCCGGCGGCCTGCGCAGCCTGGTCTGCCTGCCCCTGGTGGCACAGGACGAGGTGCTGGGCCTGGCCTACGCCGACAGCCGCAAGCCCGGCCATGCGATCACCACCCTGGAACTGGACCTGCTCTCGGCCTTCAGCGAACGCGCGGCCCTGTGGCTCGCGGCGCGGCGAAGCGAACTCGCCCTGGCCGAAGTCGCCCGCCAGGCGCGTTGGCCGGGCGCCGAAGGCGCCGCCGCGTGAGCCGGGAATGACCGGTACCGGCCCCAGGCACTACCCCGCGACCATGACCGGCCAGATGGCCGGCGCGGAGCTGGTGCCCGGGATGGTCCTGGCGGGTCGCTTCGAGATATCCCGCATGCTGGGCATCGGTGGCATGGGCGTGGTCTACCTTGCCCGGGACCAGGACCTGGGCGTCCCGGTCGCGATCAAGTTGCTGCGTCCGGAGCTGGCCTCGCGGCCGGAGTCGTTCGAACGATTCCGGCAGGAGCTGCTGCTTGCCCGCCAGGTGTCCAGTCCGCACGTCGTGCGCATCCACGACATTGCCCGGCATGAAGACCGCTGGTTCATCAGCATGGACCTGGTGGACGGCGAATCGCTCGACCGCCGGCTGGACCGCGAAGGACGCCTGCCGACGGAGTCGGCGCTTGCCATCGCGCGCCAGGTCGCGTCCGGCCTGGCCGCCGCGCACGCCAGCGGCATCGTGCACCGGGACCTCAAGCCGTCCAACGTCCTGCTCGATGCCCAGGGCAAGGCGCTGATCAGCGACTTCGGCGTGGCGCGCTCCCTGGGCACCAGCGGCCTGACGCAGCCGGGCGCCATTGTCGGCACGCCGGACTACCTGTCCCCGGAACAGGCGCGGGCAGCCCCGGTGGACGCGCGCAGCGACCTGTACTCACTGGGCCTGATCCTCTACGAAATGCTGGCCGGCAAGCCGCCTTTTTCCGACGGCACGCCCGCGGAGTCGCTGACCCAGCGCATGCTGCAGCCACCGCCTCGCCTGGACACCCTGCGCGACGACCTCCCCGCCTGGGTGGTGAGGCTGGTCGACCGGCTGCTCCAGCCGCACCCCGCGCGCCGCTTCCAGGATGCCGAGGCCGTCGTCGCCGCGATCGACGCACGCCACGTCGCCCGCGACCTGCGCCCCGGCAAGCGCGCTACCACGCTCCTGCTCGTCGTCGTCGTCGCCGCCGCCGTCGCCGTCTTCACCTGGTGGCAGGCCGGGCCGGCGCCGGAGCGGCCGCCCCCGGAGCAGCATGTCCCGGATCGACTGGTGCTGGTCGCCGACGCCGCGTCCGACGACGTCGCCGCGCTGACCGCGATCGCCGAGGCACTTCGCCTGGGCCTCTCAGGACCGCCCGCCCCGCCGATGGTCGAGGCCGAGCGCAGCCAGCTCGCGCTGGCCCAGGCCGGCCTCGGCGGGCGCCGCGCCGACGATGCATCGCTGCTTGCCGTGCTGCCGGCCACCCGCATCCTGCGCCTGGGCCAGGACGCCGGCACGGGCCTGCAAGCGAGCTACGTGCAGGCCGGCGACGCGACGCCGCTTCGATTCCAGGCGCCGCAGGGCACGAGCCTGGCCGGGACGGCGACCGCGCTCGCCCGACGGTTCGGATTGGGCGAGTTGCCATCCGGCCTGCTGCCCGACGACGACGCACACCTGCGCGCCTATGGCGCTGCCCTGGCGCTGCGCGACGCCGGCCGCTGGGAAGAGTCGGCGGCCGCGTTCCAGGCGCTGGTGGACGGGGCGCCGGCATTCGCGCCGGGCTGGCTGGGACTGGCGCAAAGCGCCCGTGCCGCCGGGCAACACGAGCTGGCCGAGCAAGCGGCACGCACCGGCGCCAGCCTGCCATCGCCGGTCAAACCGAAACTGCAGGCCATCCTCGACATCTACGAAGGCCGCTTCGACGACGTGCTGGCCCGGCAAAGCGCCCTGGTGCAGGCCCGTCCCGATGATCTCGACGCCAGGCTGGCGCTGGCCGAACTGGAGATCGACGCCGGTGGGTTCGACAGCGCCATCGAGGTATTGCAGCAACTGCTCGACCGCGACCCCCAGGACCCGCGGGCGTGGTTCCTGCTGGGCAAGGCCGCCATCCTGCAGGGCGATCATCGCGCCGCCGTCGAGGAGCATCTGGTGCGCGCCCTGGTGCTGTACAAGCGCGGGCGCAGCACCTTCGGCGAGGCCGAGACAACCAATGCCATGGGCGTGGGCTACGCAAGGCTGGGCCAGATCGAGGACGCCGAGGAGCAATACCGCAAGGCCGCCGACTTGCGCCGTCAACTGGGCGACCGCCGCGGACTGGCGAGCAGCCTGCGCAACCTTGCCCAGATCGCCATGGTCCGCGGCCATTTCGACGCCGCCCAGGACAACCTCGCCGAAGCCGGACGCCTTTTCGAACAGTTGGGCGACCGCGGCGGCGCCGCTGCCGTCGACAACGAGCTCGGGCTGCTGGCCGAAGAACGCGGGAACTACGGCCAGGCACTGGCTGCCTACAAGCGCGCGCTGCGTGGGCGGGAAGCCGTCAACGATCCACAGGGCACGGCCGAGAGCCTCAACAACATCGGCTTCGCCCACTACCAGCTCGGCGACTACGACAACGCGCGGGTGTTCTGGCAGCAGGCCAGGGACGCGTTCCTGGCGCTCGACGACCACAACGGCATCGTGCGCGCCGACCAGAACCTCGGCCTGCTCGACCTGGCCAGGGGCGACTGGACGGAGGCGGACCGCCGGCTCGCCCGGTCGCTGGACGAAGCGCGGTCCCGCCACATGCCCGAGGAAGCCGCGGTGAGCCTGCGCAACCTTGCCGAACTGGCGCTGCTGCAAGGGCAACTGTCGGCCTCGGCCACGCATCTGGACGAGGCGCGACGGCTTTTCGCCGAGCGTGGCGACCAGCGCGGGCTGGTCGACGCCGACCTGCTGCAGGCGCGCCTGCTGGCGGCCGCCGGCCTCGACGCGCAGGCCATGGCCCTGCTGGACCAGATCCGGCCGGCCCTGCTGGAGAGTTCGCTTGAGCAACGCGCCATCGCCGCCCTGCTCGATGCCCGCCTGCAGCAGGACGCCGGCAACGAGCGCGGCGCCACTTCGGCCCTGGTGCGCGCGCGCGCGCTTTCCGACGAGTCAGGCGTGCGGGTCCTTCGACTTGAGGCCGACGTGCTGGGCCTGGAAGGGGCCCGCGACGAAGCGACCATCGAAGCGGACGTCGCCGCGCTGGGCAATCTTTCATTGCGCCTGCTCTGGCTGGAAAAACGCATGCAGGCACGCCTGGCAAACGCCGACCCCGCCGGCGCCGCCGCTTCCTACCGGCTGGCGTCCGATCTCCTGCTTCGTCGCCAGGGCTACCTGCGCGCGCACCGCCTGCATGCCCTGGGCGCACGCGCCCTGGCCGAGGCAGGCGACACCGAAGGCTCGGCCGAGGCCGCCGAACGCGCGACGCGGGCGCTCGATTCCCTGCGATCGCAGGCCCTCTCCCTGCCTGTCCAGGAGAAGACGCAAGATGACCGGCAAGACTGAGGACCTGTCCGCCACGCTTGCCAACCTGCGGGGGGATTACCGGGCACTGGTCCAGCGCCTGGAAGCCAACGAGCGCGAGTTCCAGCGCCTGGGCCGCGCGGTTTTCCGCGTCGAGGAAGAAGAGCGCCGCCGCCTTGCCCGGGAACTGCACGACGGACTGGGCCAGAACCTTACCGCGCTCAAACACCGCCTGGCCTTGCTGGCGAGCCAGCTGGGCGACTCGCGCCCCGATCTGCAGCCCGACATCGACGCCAGCCTGGCGCTGTGTTCGCAAGGCCTGGCCGATACCCGCGAACTTTCACGCCTGCTGCGTCCGCAGGTCCTGGACGACCTGGGCCTGGAGGCGGCGCTGGACTGGCTGGCACGCACCCTGGGCACGTCCGGTGGCCTGGCCATCGAGATCCGCGCCGATGGCCTGCCCGCACTGGAACCCGACCTGCAGACCCTGGTCTTCCGGCTGGCCCAGGAAGCCCTGGCCAACGTCACGCGCCATGCCGGCGCCAGCCAGGCGATCGTTTCGGTCCGGGTGCACGCAGGCATGTTGCGGCTCACCGTGTGGGACGACGGCCCCGGCTTCGACGTCGTGGCCGCGATGGAAAAATCCCGGCGCGGGGAAAGCACCGGGCTGGGCGGCATGAAGGACCGCGTCGCGCTTTACGGCGGCCACCTGCACCTGGAGTCCGGCGATGACGGCACCCGGCTTGCCGCCGCGGTCCCGATCCCCGGGGAGAGTGGCATACTGCCTCCATGAGCACGCATCCAGGCCGCGCCCTGCGGGTCCTGATCGCCGATGACCACACCCTGGTCAGGGAGAGCCTTGTTTCCGTGCTTGAAACCGCGGGCGCCTGCCAGGTGGTGGCGCAGGCGTCGAATGGCCTGGAGGCTTTGGGCCTGGCCGCGGAACACGACCCCGACGTCGCCATCATCGACATATCGATGCCCCACCTCGGCGGCCTGGAGGTCGTGCGCCGGCTGCAGGCGGAGTCACCACGCACGCGCGTGCTCGTGCTCACCATGCACGAAGACCAGGAGTACCTTCTCCATGCCGTGCGCGCCGGCGCCACCGGCTTCATGCTCAAGGACAGCCCGAGCGCCGAACTGGTGACCGCGGTGCGCAACGTCGGCGAGGGTCGCGGCCATTTCAGCGCCGAAGCCTCCCGCATCCTGGCCGAGCAACTGCACCGCCCGAAGCAGTCGATGGACGATCCCTACGGCAGCCTCACGCCGCGCGAACGCGAGGTTTTCCACTTGGTCATCGAGGGCATGAGCACCAAGGAAATCGCCCGGCGCCTCGACATCAGCACCAAGACCGCGGAAAACCACCGTGCGCGCGTGCTTTCCAAGCTCGAGGCCAGGAACACCGCCGACGTCATCCGCTACGCGGTACGACGCGGCCTGATGACCTGAACCCACGCGCCGCGAACGTACGGACTGGTATGCTCGGGGCTTCGCCTCACGGAGCCTGCCTGCCATGCGCAAACCGAGCCTTGCCGTCCTCCTGCTGGTGCTGGTCGCCCTGCTGGCCGCCTGCGCCGGCGGCCCGCCCAAGCGGGTATATCCGCCCCAGGCCAGCGTGCAGGAATTGCGGGTCCAGGACGACGGCAGCTGGCGGCTGAGCCTGCGCATCCGCAACTTCAGCACCGTGCCCATGCGTTTTTCGCGCCTGCAGGCCAGCTTCACCGTCGGTGGCCACGACGCCGCCCGTTTCGACTTCGACCCGGCCGTCACCGTCGGTCCCGGTTCGGCCGAACTGATCGAGCAGGTGTTCACCCCGGGCGCGGCCGCCAGCGACGCGGTGAAGAAGGCCCTGGCCAATCGCAGTTCGGTCGCCTACCTGCTGTCGGGCCGCCTGGCCAGCAGCGACCCGCGCACCGACGACCCCATCGAATACCCCAGCCGCCTCGACCCGGTCCCCGGGCTCGACGGCGTCCTGCGCTGACACCGAGGAACCCGCGAATGAACCGCTACAAAGCCCCCGTGCGCGACATGAAGTTCGCGCTCTACGACGTCATCGGCGCCGACAAGCTCTACGAGAAGCTTGGCATCGAACACGCCAGCCGCGACCTGCTCGACGCCGTCATGGACGAAGCCGCGCGCTTCAACGAAACCGTGCTGGCGCCGCTCAACGCCGTTGGCGACGAACACGGCTGCCGGTTCGACAAGGCCACGGGCGCGGTGACCACCCCGCCGGGCTACAAGGAAGCCTATGCGCAGTTCGTCGATGGCGGCTGGAGTGCGCTGACCGCCCCGGAGAAATTCGGCGGCCAGGACCTGCCGGAAAGCTTCGGCGCCGCGCTCAAGGAAATGATCGACGCCGCCTGCCTGAGCTGGGGCAATTATCCGCTGCTTTCGCACGGCGCCACCGAGGCGCTCAAGCACCACGGCGAGGACTGGCAGCAGGAGGTTTTCCTCAAGCGCATCATCTCCGGTGAGTGGACCGGCACCATGTGCCTGACCGAACCGCACTGCGGCTCCGACCTGGGCCTGCTCAAGACCAAGGCCGAACCGCAGGACGATGGCAGCTACGCCGTCTCGGGCACCAAGATCTTCATCACCGGCGGCGAGCACGACTTCACCGACAACATCGTGCACCTGGTGCTGGCGCGCCTGCCGGACGCACCGGCGGGCACCAAGGGCATCTCGCTGTTCATCGTGCCCAAGCTGCGCACCGCGCGCGACGGCAGCACCGGCGAACGCAACGCGGTGCGCTGCGGGTCGATCGAGCACAAGATGGGCATCCACGGTTCGTCCACCTGCGTGATGAACTTCGACGGCGCCCAGGGCTATTTGATCGGCCAGCCGAACAAGGGCCTCAATGCGATGTTCACCATGATGAACACCGCGCGCCTGGCCGTCGGCCTGCAGGGCCTGGGCCTGATCGACCGCAGCTACCAGAACGCCCTGGCCTATGCCCGCGATCGCCTGCAGGGCCGTTCGCTGTCGGGTGCCAAGAACCCGGACAAGCCGGCCGACCCGCTGATCGTGCATCCGGACATCCGCCGCATGCTGCTTACCGGCAAGGCGCTGGGCGAAGGCAGCCGCATGCTGGCGCTGCACGCGGCCACCCTGGTGGACGTCATCGAGCGTTCCAGGGACGCCGATGAGCGCAAGCAGGCCGACACCCTGCTCGGCTTCCTGACCCCGATCGTCAAGGGCATGCTCACCGAGTGGGGCATCGAGTGCACCAACCATGCACTGCAGGTCTTCGGCGGCCACGGCTACGTGCGCGAATGGGGCATGGAGCAACTGGCCCGTGACGCCCGCATCACCACCATCTACGAAGGCACCACCGGCATCCAGGCCCTGGACCTGCTGGGCCGCAAGACCATGCAGCTGCAGGGCGCCGGCCTGCAGATGTTCATGAAGATGATCCAGGCGTTCTGCACCGAACACGCCAAGGACGAATCGCTCACCGAGTTCGTCCTGCCGCTGGCCGAAATCGCCAAACAGTGGGGCGAGCTGACCATGGAAGTGGGCAAGAAGGCCATGGCCGATGCCGACGAGGTCGGCGCGGCGTCGGTGGACTACCTGTACTACTCCGGCTACGTCGCGCTGGCCTACTGGTGGGCACGTGCCGTGGTGGCGGCCGAAGCCGGCAGCCACGGCGAGGGCTTCAAGGCCGCCAAGCGCGAAACGGCACGCTTCTACTTCGCCCGTATCCTGCCGCGCACCCAGGCCCATGCCGCGGCGATGCGCAGCGGCGCCGGCAACCTGCTGGGCCTGGACGAGGCGCACTTCGACAGCTGAGGGCGAGGCTGCCCTGCGGGAACCTGAACGGCGCCGAGGCCGTTCGGGTTCCGGTCGGCTTGGTGCGCCTAAGCTGGGCGCATGACTGATCGCCCTGGCCAACACTCCGACGCGACCCGCGGACGCCACGCCCGCGGCCTGCTGCTGGTGCTGCTGGCCTTGCTGCTGGTGATCGTCGCCGCCAATCCGGTCGCCAAGGCCCTGATCGAACACCAGGTCAGCGCCCGCACCGGCCGCGACTTCAGCATCGCCGGTGGCCTGTCGCTGTCACCCGGGCTGGTCCGCCATCGCGTCGAAGGCCGCGACGTCAGGCTCGGCAACGCCGACTGGGCGGCCCACGAAAACCTCTTCGAAGCCCGCCGCGTCCGGATCGAATGGGTGCCTTGGCGCCTGCTGCTGGGCGATGTGGTGGTGACTGCGGTGCAGCTGGACCAGCCCGTGCTCAACCTCGAACGCGACGCCGACCTGCGCGCCAACTGGCGCTTCAGCGACGAACCGGTCAACGACCCGCTACCCCGGCGCTTCCCCGAGATCGAAGCCCTCCAGGTGCGGGAAGGCCAGCTTCACCTGCTGGAAGCGCAGGAGAAGCGCCGGACCGACCTGTCGGTGGACATCCGCAGCGGCCAGCCCACCGCGACCGGCCGCCTGGCGCCGCTGCTGGTGGACGGCGGCGGCAGCTACCGCGGGCATGCGTTCGTGATCGAAGGCCGCATCGGGTCACCGCTGCACCTGGTCGACAGGGACCCGGACCAGCGTTACTGGATCAACCTGTCCGCCAAGGCCGGCGCCACCCGTGCCCGGGTGGACGGCGGCCTGCGTTCGGTACTGCAGCTGCAGGACTTCGAGGTCGACTTTTCGATAGCCGGCGACAACATGGCCGACCTCTATCCGCTGCTTGGCCTGGCCATCCCGGAAACGGCGGCCTACGACCTGGCGGGCCGGCTCGGCCGCACCGGCAGCACCTGGCACTACCGCGGCGTGCAGGGCATCGTCGGCGAATCCGACCTGGCCGGCGAGGTCAGCGTGGACACCGGCCGCGAGCGCACCCTGCTGGTCGCGGACCTGAAGTCCCGGCGGCTCGACCTCGACGACCTGGCGGGTTTCATCGGCGGCAAGCCCCAGGCCGCGGACCCGGACGATGGCAGGGTGTTCCCCACCAGTCCGTACGACACCACCAAGTTGCGCTCGATGGATGCGCGGGTGAGCCTGGTCGCCGAAGCGCTCAGTGCACCGCCGCTGCCCTTCGAATCCATGGACGCGCGGCTCGAGCTTGAGAACGGCGACCTGCGCCTGGATCCGCTGGATTTCGGCTTCGCCGGCGGCCATCTGCTGGGCACGATCCACCTCGACGCCCGGCAGGACCCGATGACGGCCGACATCGACCTGCAGGCGCGCGGCCTGCAGCTGCCGCGCATGTTGCCCGAGGCGGAGGCCGCGAAAAGCCAGGGCCTGCTGGGCGGGCGCGTGCAGCTTCGCGGCCGCGGCGAGTCGGTGTCCGGCGTGCTCGCCACCGCCGACGGTGAAGCCGGCCTGGCGATGGGCCGTGGCCGGATCAGCAACTACATGATGGAACTGGTCGGGCTGGACTTCGCCGAGATGCTCAAGTTCAAGCTCGGCGAGGACCAGGAGGTGCCGGTGCACTGCGGCTACGCCGACTTCGCAGTCGAAGACGGGGTCATGACCGCCCGGGCGCTGGGATTCGACACCTCCGACACCCTGGTGCTGGGCGAGGGCCAGGTCCATCTGGGCGACGAGCAGCTCGACCTGGTGTTGCGACCCCGGCCCAAGGACTTCAGCCCCTTCACCCTGCGCTCCCCGCTGAAGGTCGGCGGCACGCTGGCGGATCCGAGCGTGCGTCCGCAGGGTGGCCCGCTGCTGCTTCGTGGCGCGGCGGCGGCGGCGCTGTACGCGATGGCCCCGCCGGCGGCCCTGCTTGCCCTGGTCGAAACCGGGCCCGGCGGCGAGTCCGCCTGCGGGCCGGACGCCAAGGGCTGAAAACACGAAGCCCGCCGGGTGGCGGGCTTCTCGACGCTGGCCCTGGGGTACGGGCCGGCTTCACGAATTGGTCGGGACGGTGAGATTCGAACTCACGACCCCTAGCACCCCATGCTAGTGCGCTACCAGGCTGCGCTACGCCCCGATTCGTGTTCCCCGGCCGGAGCCGGGCTGGCGATTATACGCGATGAAGTGAACTGTGGGAGGGACTTTAGTCCCGAAGGCTTTTCGGGACTGAAGTCCCTCCCACAACGGGCAAGACGCTCAGCGCCTCAGGAGGTTGAGGACTTCCTCGAGCTCCATCCGGACCTGCTTGACCACCTGGGCGGTCATGGAGTTCTCCATGCGCCCGGTTTCACCCTCCAGGCGCTGGCGGGCGCCGGAGATGGTGTAGCCCTCTTCGTACAGCAGTCCGCGGATCTGGCGGATCATCAGCACGTCGTGGCGCTGGTAATAGCGGCGGTTGCCCCGGCGCTTGACCGGCTTGAGGCTGGTGAATTCGGTTTCCCAATAGCGCAGCACGTGCGGCTTGACGTCGCACAGCTCGCTGACCTCACCGATGGTGAAGTAGCGCTTCGCCGGGATCGGCGGGAGTTCCCGGTTACTGCCTGGATCCAGCATAGGCTTCCACGCGCTCCTTCAGCTTCTGGCCTGGACGGAAGGTCACGACGGTTCGCGCGGAGATGGGAATCTCCTCGCCGGTCTTGGGGTTCCGGCCCGGACGCTGGTTCTTCTGGCGCAGGTCGAAGTTGCCAAAGCCCGACAGCTTGACCTGCTGCCCACGCTCCAGCGCCTCCCGCAACGCATCGAAGAAGGAGTCCACGAATTCCTTGGCCTCGCGCTTGTTCAAGCCAACTTCCTCGAACAGACGCTCGGCCATTTCGGCCTTGGTCAGTGCCATAACATCCCCTGTAACCCGCCGTTGCCGACGAACATCATGACCGCAACCGCGCGCCGCAGTCCCTGCCCAGCGCCTCGAGGGCGGTGGCCACGGCCTGGTCGGCGTCGCGGTCAGTTAGGGTGCGTGAAACGTCCTGCAGAATCAAGCCCATAGCCAGACTCTTTGAACCCGGGTCTAGGCCCGGCCCGACATAGCGGTCGAACAGCACCACGTCCTGCAGGAGCCCGCCCAGCGCGGCTTCCAGGCTGGCCCGCAGGGCCGCGAAGGGGGTGGTTTCCGGGACGACGAGCGCGATGTCCCGGCGGACGGACGGGAACCGTGAAACCTCCCCGGCCCGAGGCACCGGCCGGGCTGCCAGGGGCGCCAGGTCGAGCTCGAAGCCGACCACCTCGCCATCCAGGTCCAGGGTCCTGGCCAGGGCCGGGTGCAGGTGGCCCAGCCAGCCGATGCGCCGGCCGTCGCGCCAGACCGAGGCACTGCGGCCCGGATGGCCCCAGGGACTGTCGTCCGGGCGGAATTCACCTTCGGCGCCGGCCAGGGCCAGCAGGGCCTCGACCTCGGCCTTGAGGTCGAAGAAATCGACCTCGCGATCGTCCTGGGCCCACTGCTCGGCCGCCTGCGGTCCGCAGGCGATGGCCGCCAGGCGCGGCGTTTCGACCGGCGCGCCGCCATCGGCCGCCTGGTGGAAGACCTTGCCCAGTTCGAACAGGCGTACCCGCGCCTGCTGGCGCGACTGGTTGCGGCCCAGGGCCGCGACCAGGCCGGGCAGCAGCGCGGTGCGCATCACGCCCAGGTCGGACGAGAGCGGGTTGGCCAGGACGACGGCGCGGTCCTGCAGCTGCCAGGTCTCAAGCAGGCCGGCGTCGACGAAGGCGTAGTTGATCGCTTCCAGGAAGTCGCGGCCGGTCAGCTGGCGACGCAGCACGCCGTCGGCGACCCGGGTTTCACTGGGGGCGACCAGGCGCACTTCGCCGGTGGGCGTGCTGGTCGGGATGTTTTCGTAGCCGTGGATGCGGGCCACTTCCTCGACCAGGTCTTCCTCGATGGCGATGTCGAAGCGACGGGTGGGCGGGGTGACCGACCAGCCGTCGGCCGTGTTCGCGACCTGCATGCCCAGGGCGCGCAGGATGCGTTCGACCTCGTCGTCGGCAACACGGATCCCGAGGACGCGCTGGAGGCGATCGCGACGCAGGGCCACGGCGGCCGGCGCGGAAAGATGGTCGGGCAACGTGGTTTCGGTGACCGGGCCGGCCTGGCCGCCCATGATCTGCAGCGCCAGCGCGGTGGCGCGTTCGACGGCGTAGCGCGGCAGCTGCGGGTCGACGCCGCGCTCGAAACGATGTCCGGCGTCGGTATGCAAGCCCAGCTTGCGCGCCCGGCCGATGATGGCGCTGGGCACCCAGTGCGCGGCTTCGAAGAATACGCGGGTGGTGGTGTCGGTGACGCGGGTGTCCCAGCCCCCCATCACGCCACCCAGGGCCACCGGGCGGCCGGCGTCGGTGACGAGCAGGAAACCCGGGTCGAGCGTGACTTCGCGCTCGTCGAGCAGCTTGAGCTTTTCGCCGGCCTCGGCGTGGCGCACGATGACCGGGCCCGTGAGCTTGTCGGCATCGAAGGCGTGCAGCGGCTGGCCGAGTTCGAGCATCACGTAATTGGTGATATCGACCAACACGCTGATGGGCCTGAGGCCGGCGCGCTTGAGCCGTTCGGCCATCCACAGCGGCGTACGCGCTGCCGGATCCAGGCCTTCCACCACCCGGCCGCAGAAGCGCGGGCAGTCGGCGCCGGCCTGCAGCTGCACGGCGATGGCCGCCTGGCTGGTGACCTCGACCTCGTCGATCTGCATCGGCGTGACCTGCGCGCCCATGGCGGCGGCGACGTCGAAGGCGATGCCGCGCACGCTGAAGCAGTCGGCGCGGTTGGGCGTGAGCTTGAGCTCGAAGCTGGCATCGGGCAGGCCGAGCAAGGCGGCCAGCGGCTGGCCGACCAATGCATCGGCCGGCAGTTCCAGCAGGCCGTCGGCGTCCGCGTCGATGCCGAGCTCCTTGCCGGAGCACAGCATGCCGTTGGACTCGACGCCGCGCAGCTTGGCGGCCTTGATCTTCATGCCACCCGGCAAGGTGGCGCCTACCTGGATCAGCGGCGCTTTCAGGCCGGCGCGGGCATTGGGTGCGCCGCAGACGATCTGCACGTTGCCGGTGCCGGTGGCGACCTGGCAGACCTGCAGGCGGTCGGCTTCGGGGTGTTTTTCGCAGGACAGGATCTCGGCCACGACCACGCCGTCCAGGCCTTCGCCCAGGACCTGCAGGTCTTCGACCTCGAGGCCGATGGCGGTCAGGCGCGCCGAGAGCTCGTCGCGGGTGGCGGTGGTCGCAACATGTTCCCTGAGCCAGCTTTCCGGGAATTTCATTTGTCAGGTATCCATCATGGCTGCTGTGGGAGGGACTTCAGTCCCGAAAGCTATCGGGACTGAAGTCCCTCCCACAGAGAGGCGGTGGTCAGGCGAACTGCCGCAGGAAGCGGGCGTCATTTTCGAAGAAGCTGCGCAGGTCGTTGACGCCGTAGCGCAGCATGGCGAAACGCTCGACGCCCAGGCCGAAGGCAAAGCCGGTGTATTTCTCGGGGTCGATGCCGCAGGCGCGCAGGACGTTCGGGTGGACCATGCCGCAGCCCAGCACCTCCAGCCAGCGGGTGCTGCCGTCGGGCTGCTGCCAGGCGATGTCCACCTCGGCCGAGGGTTCGGTGAAGGGGAAATAGCTGGGCCGGAAGCGCATCTCGAAATCGCGTTCGAAGAAGGCGCGAACGAATTCGGACAGCGTGCCCTTGAGGTCGGCGAAACTGGACGTCTCGTCCACCAGCAGGCCTTCGACCTGGTGGAACATCGGCGTGTGGGTCTGGTCGGAGTCGCTGCGATAGACCTTGCCCGCGGCGATCATGCGCAGCGGCGGACCGCTCTTGCCGGCCACGGCCGCCTGCATGAAACGCACCTGCACGCCCGAGGTGTGGGTGCGCAGCAGCCGGGCCTCGCCCTTGGCGTCGGGCGGGAAATAGAAGGTGTCGTGCATGGCCCGCGCCGGATGGTGCGGCGGGAAGTTCAGGGCCTCGAAATTGTGCGCGTCGTCCTCGATCTCGGGGCCGTCGGCCAGCTGGTAACCCAGGCGCGCGAAGATGTCGGTGATGCGCTCCAGCGTGCGCGAGACCGGGTGCAGGTTGCCCACCGCGGCGCCGCGGCCGGGCAGGCTGACGTCGATGCGTTCGCTGGCCAGGCGGGTTGCCAGGGCCTGCGCTTCGAGCACCGCCTTGCGTTCGGCGATGGCGGCGGCGACGGCCTCCTTGGCACGGTTGACCGCCTCGCCGGCGGCCTTGCGCTGGTCCGGCGCCAGGGTGCCAAGCTGCTTGAGCTGGCCGGTGATGGAGCCGCTCTTGCCCAGCAGCGAAACGCGCAGGGCGTCCAGCGCCTCGAGGCTGCCGGCGGCGGCGACTTCGGCCAGGGCCGATCGGGTCAGGGTCTGGATGTCGGACATGCTCGAATGGTTTTCCGGGTCCTGTAAGCAAAACGGGGAAGGACTCTCGCCCTTCCCCGCTTGAATGCTGCCTGCGTGCGGCTCGCCGCCGCAGGCATGGGCCTTACGCCGCGAGAGCGCGCTTGGCCTGTTCGGCGATCGCGCCAAAGGCGGCCGGATCGTGGATGGCGATGTCGGCCAGGGCCTTGCGGTCCAGGGTGACGTTCGCCTTGAGCAGGCCATTCATGAAGCGGCTGTAGCTCAGGCCGTGCATGCGGGCCGCGGCGTTGATGCGCACGATCCACAGGCTGCGGAACTGGCGCTTCTTCTGCTTGCGACCGATGTAGGCGTACTGCTGGGCCTTGGTGACGGCCTGCTTGGCGACGCGGAATACCTTGCGACGGGCGTTGTAGTAGCCCTTCGCGAGCTTGATGATTTTCTTGTGACGGCGGCGCGCCGTTACACCACGCTTGACTCGTGCCATGGTTCAGTCCTCCTCAGAGATAGGGCAGCTGGCGCATCAGACGACCGGCGTCCTCGGCCCGGACGTGGTTCGTCTGGCGGAGGTTGCGCTTACGCTTGGTGCTCTTCTTGGTGAGGATGTGGCTACGGTTGGCGTGGCCAGCCTTGAACTTGCCGGAAGCAGTCTTCCGGAAGCGCTTGGCGGCCGCCCGATTGGTCTTGATCTTGGTCTTGGCCATGGGAAGTCCCTTTGGGATATTTGTTTACTGACCTGGGCGGTGGCTTGCGCCACACTTTCCGTCCTGCCCGTGCCGGCTTATAAGCCCTTGATTCCAAAAGGAAACAAGGGCAGGTCCATGACAGCTTCGCCCGATGAACCGGGCCCGGATGCCGCACCGGGGGTCCGCCGGAAACCCGGCGAGCCGCGAATTATGCATGAAAATCCGTGACTTGTGAACTTTGTGGGAGGGGCTTCAGCCCCGAAGCCTTGTCGGCAAAGCTTCGGGACTGAAGTCCCTCCCACAGAAGGCGGCCTTACTTCTTCTTGGGCGCGACCATCATGATCATCTGGCGGCCCTCGAGGCGGGGGCGCTGTTCGACCACCACATCCTCGCCCAGGTCGGCCTCGATGCGCTTGGCCATGACCAGGCCGAGCTCCTGGTGGGCCATTTCGCGGCCCTTGAAGCGGATGTTGACCTTCACCTTGTCGCCTTCCTCCAGGAACCGGCGGAGGTTGCGCAGCTTGATGTTGTAGTCGCCATCGTCGGTGGTGGGCCGGAACTTGAGTTCCTTGATCTCGACGATCTTCTGCTTCTTCTTGGCCGCGTTCGCCTTCTTCTGGAGGTCGAAGTTGTACTTGCCGAAATCCATGATGCGGCACACCGGCGGATCAGCGGTGGGCTGGATTTCCACGAGGTCCACGCCGGATTCTTCGGCGAGCGCAAGCGCCTCGTCGCGCGATAGAACGCCGACCATTTCGCCGTCCAGGCCGATGACGCGGACGCGCGGGACACGGATCTCTTGGTTCTTGCGGTTACGCTTGTCGTTGGATGAGCTGTTGATTCGCTTGATTCCTATTGGGTTCCAGTACCGGTTGCCTTCAGGCCACCGGGCCACTCTCTTCATTCAGGCGTGCAAGGAAGTCTTCGACCTTCATGGTCCCCAGGTCTTCCCCCGAACGCGTACGCACCGCGATCATCCCATTTTCCTTCTCGCGGTCTCCAACCACCAGCAGGTAGGGGATCTTCTGAAGCGTGTGCTCCCGGATTTTATAGCCGATCTTCTCGTTCCGCAAATCGGCCTGGACCCTGAAGCCTTGATTCACAAGGGTTTTCCGCACCGATTCGGCCCAATCCGCCTGGGCGTCAGTGATGTTGAGCACCACCGCCTGCACCGGCGACAGCCAGGCCGGGAAGATGCCGGCGTGGTTTTCGACCAGGATGCCGATGAATCGCTCCATGGAGCCGACGATGGCGCGGTGCAGCATCACCGGATGCCGGCGCTGGCTGGCCTCGTCCACGTATTCGGCGCCCAGGCGGGCCGGCATCATGAAATCGACCTGCATCGTGCCCAGCTGCCAGGTCCGGCCGATGGCGTCGCGCAGGTGGTATTCGATCTTGGGGCCGTAGAAGGCGCCCTCGCCCGGCAGCTCCTCCCATTCGACCCCACAGGCGCCCAGGGCGGCCCGCAGGGCGGCCTCGGCCTTGTCCCAGGTGGCGTCGTCGCCCAGGCGGTTGTCGGGGCGCAGGGCGATCTTGACCTGCACGTCCTCGAACCCGAAGTCGGCGTAGACCCGCAGCGCCTGCCGGTGGAAGGCGGTGACCTCGGCCTCGACCTGGTCCTCGGTGCAAAAGACGTGGCCGTCGTCCTGGGTGAAGCCGCGCACCCGCAGGATGCCGTGCAGCGCACCCGAGGGTTCGTTGCGGTGGCAGGCACCGAACTCGCCGTAGCGGATCGGCAGGTCGCGATAGCTGTGCAGGCCCTGGTTGAAGACCTGGACGTGGCCCGGGCAGTTCATCGGCTTCAGGGCGTACGTGCGCTTCTCCGACTCGGTGAAGAACATGTTTTCCTTGTAGTTGTCCCAGTGGCCGGACTGCTTCCACAGGGAGACGTCAAGGATTTGCGGGCAGCGCACTTCGTCGTAGCCCGAGCTGCGGTAGACGCGGCGCATGTACTGCTCCACCACCTGCCACAGCTGCCAGCCCTTGGGATGCCAGAAGACCAGGCCCGGGGCTTCTTCCTGGATGTGGAACAGGTCGAGCTGCTTGGCGAGCTTGCGATGGTCGCGCTTCTCGGCTTCCTCCACCCGCTGGATGTAGGCCTCGAGCTGCTTCTTGTCGGCCCAGGCGGTGCCGTAGATGCGCTGCAGCTGTTCGTTCTTCGAATCGCCGCGCCAATAGGCACCCGACACCCTGGTGAGCTTGAACGCCTTCAGGAACCGCGTGTTGGGCACGTGCGGGCCGCGGCACATGTCCACGTATTCTTCGTGCCAGTACAGGCCCATCGCCGTTTCGCCGGCCATGTCCTCGATCAGCCGCAGCTTGTAGTCCTCGCCGCGGCCGCGGAACACGCTGATCACCTCGTCCCGGGGCGTCATCTTCTTGACGACGTCGTAGTCTTTCGCGATCAGCTCGGCCATGCGCTTTTCTATCGCGGCCAGGTCGTCCGGGGTGAACGGCTTTTCGGTGAAGATGTCGTAGTAGAAACCCTCGTCGATGACCGGGCCGATGACCATCTTGGCCTCGGGGAAAAGCTGCTTCACCGCATGGCCGACCAGGTGGGCGCAGGAGTGGCGGATGATCTCGACGCCGTCGGGGTCCTTGGGGGTGATGATCTGCAGCGTCGCGTCGTGGTCGATGCGGTCGCTGGCGTCCACCAGGCGGCCGTCGACCTTGCCGGCGACCGTGGCCTTGGCCAGGCCGGGACCAATCGACTGCGCGACTTCCATGACCGAAACGGGCTGGTCGAACTGGCGCTGGCTGCCGTCGGGAAGGGTGATGTTGATCATGGTGCGGGGTTTCCGGGTTTCTTCGGGGCAAAAAAAAGGACGCCAGGCGTCCTCGCGGATGCGAAGCCTGGCAGGGTGTCTACGGAATCGGGGTAGTGCTCATGTCGCACGCTCGACGCCGGTTTCCCGGGGCCACCTTTTTCAGCCGTTTACCCCGCCAAAGGTAGGGCCCGGGGGCCGCCAAGTCAATGAAACCGGCGCCCGGCGGGCTAGACTCGTCCCTGTCAATCGGGAGACCGCGCATGGCCCAGAGCGTCCACGAGTTCCACGACGACCCCCGCAACGCCGACATCCTGATCTGGATCAACGGCCGCCTGCTGCCCCGCGCCGAAGCCACCGTGTCGGTGTTCGACAGCGGCTTCGTGCTCGGCGACGGCGTCTGGGAGGGCCTGCGGGTGGTCGGCGGCCAGCCGGTGTTCCTGGACGAGCACCTGGACCGCCTGTTCGAAGGCGCCCGCGCCATCGCGCTGGACATCGGCCTGGACCGCAAGGGCCTGGCGGCCGCCATCGGCGAGACCCTGGCCGCCAACGACATGCACGACGGGGTGCACCTGCGCCTGATGGTGACCCGCGGCCCCAAGCGAACCCCCTACCAGGACCCGCGCGCCTCGGCCGGCCCGGCCACCATCGTCATCATCCCCGAGCACAAGCAGGCCAAACCCGAGCTGCTGGCCCGCGGCCTGACGCTGTTCACCGTGCACGTGCGCCGCGGCTACCCGGACGTCCAGGACCCGCGCTGGAACAGCCACAGCAAGCTCAACTGCATCACGGCCTGCATCCAGGCCACCCAGGCCGGCGCCGACGAAGCCCTCATGCTGGACCCGCACGGCTTCGTCGCCACCTGCAATTCCACCCATTTTTTCATCGTCCGCCGTGGCGAGGTCTGGACCTCCACCGGCGACTACTGCCTGCATGGCGTCACCCGCGCCAACGTCCTGCGCGCCTGCGCCGAAGAAGGCATCCCGGCGCGGGAGAAGAACTTCACCCTCACCGACGTCTATTCCGCCGAGGAAGCCTTCTGCACCGGCACCTTCGCCGGCCTGGTGGCGGTGCGCGAAGTGGACGGCCGCCGTATCGGCGACGGCCGGCCAGGACCGATGGTGGCCAGGCTGCAGGCCCTGTACCGCGGCCTGGTCGAGCGCGACGTCGCCGTGCGCGCCGGGGAGAGGCTGGCATGAAGCCACTGCGCATCGGCATGTGGTCCGGGCCGCGCAACATCTCCACGGCGATGATGCGGGCCTGGGAAAACCGGCCCGACTGCGCGGTCAGCGACGAACCGCTCTACGCCGCCTACCTGGCCACGACCGGCCTCGACCATCCCGGTCGCGACGACGTCATCGCCAGCGGCGACACCGACTGGCGGCGCGTGGCCGACGCCCTGCTCGGACCGGTGCCCGGCGACAAGCCGGTCTGGTACCAGAAACACATGGCGCACCACCTCCTGCCGGGCATGGACCACGACTGGATCCACGGCCTGCACAACGTGCTGCTGATCCGGGACCCCGATGAGGTGGTGTCGTCCTACCTGCGTTCGCGCGCGACGGTGGCGCCGGCCGACATCGGCCTGCTGCAGCAGGCGGCGCTCTTCGACGAACTGTCCGAAGCCACCGGCGCGGCACCCGTGGTGATCGACTCGGGGGACTTCCTCGCGGCGCCGGAGGCTTACCTGCGCACCCTGTGCGGGCTGCTCGGGCTGGCGTTCACCGAGCGCATGCTGGGCTGGCCGGCAGGCCGGCGCGACAGCGATGGCGTCTGGGCCCCGCACTGGTACGGCACGGTGTGGAAGTCCACGGGCTTCGAGCCGCCCTCGGCGCGACCCGCGCCGGTGCTCGACGCCGACGCGCGGGCGGTGGCCGATGCCTGCCGGCCGGCCTACCAGAAGCTGCATGCGCAGCGCCTGCAGGCCTGAGGCACCGCGGCCGGGAACGCCAGAAACACGAAAGCCGCCCGGAGGCGGCTTCTGGTGCCTTGCGATCCATCCTCGGAAGGATGGTGGGCGGTACAGGTTTCGAACCTGTGACCCCTACCATGTCAAGGTAGTGCTCTACCGCTGAGCTAACCGCCCGCAAGGGCCGCGAAGTATAACAAGCGCCCCGGGGCCCGGCAATGGCGGGTCAGTCGGCCAGTCCGTGGCGGCGGGCGCAGTCGGTCCGGCGCTGTTCGCTGCCGCGGCGGTCGCTGCGGCCGGACAGGCCGTGGCTCCATTCGCAGGCCTTGGCCTGGGCGCGGTCGAGCAGGCCGGGGCTATCGGGCGCCACGTCCGCCACCGAAGCCCCGGACCACTGCGTGGCACCGTGGCTGGCCCCGGTCAGCAGGCCCAGCGAAAGCACGAATCCCCCGGCCAACAGGCCGCGTATCCCCAAAGTCGACATTGGCTCGCTCCGGACGGGTCCCCACCCGTCCATGGCCCCGTTCTACCCCCCTGCCAGAAGTAATGCAAGGCGGGCTCAGGCCATCAGCCCCTGCTCACGCAGGCGGTGGATTTCGTCGCGGACCCGGGCGGCGTCCTCGAACTCCAGGTCGCGGGCGTGCTGGTGCATCTTCGCCTCGAGCTGCTTGAGCCGCACTGCCAGCTTGGCGGGATCCATGGCCGCGTAGTCGGCGTCGGCCTCGGCGACCTTGCGGCCCTTCCCGCGGGTTTCCTCGGGTTCGGAGCGGGCGCCTTCCATCACGTCCATCACCGCGCGCACCACCGATTTGGGGGTGATGCCATGGGCCGCGTTGTACTCGACCTGCTTCTGGCGGCGGCGGTCGGTTTCGTCCATCGCGGCCTTCATCGAGTTGGTGATGCGGTCGGCATAGAGGATGGCCTTGCCGCGCAGGTTGCGGGCCGCGCGGCCGATGGTCTGGATCAGCGAACCGGTGGAGCGCAGGAAGCCTTCCTTATCGGCGTCCAGGATCGCCACCAGCGACACCTCGGGCATGTCCAGGCCTTCGCGCAGCAGGTTGATGCCGACCAGCACGTCGAAAACGCCAAGCCGCAGGTCGCGGATGATCTCGACCCGCTCGACCGTGTCCACATCGCTGTGCAGGTAGCGCACCTTGACGTCGTGTTCGGCCAGGTAGTCGGTCAGGTTCTCGGCCATCTTCTTGGTGAGCACGGTGATCAGCACGCGGTCACCCAGCTTCACCCGGGCGTGGATCTCCGACAGCACGTCGTCGACCTGGGTGGCCACCGGGCGTACCTCGACCTCGGGATCCACCAGGCCGGTCGGGCGCACGACCAGTTCGACCACCTGGTCGCCGGACTTCTCCATCTCGTACTTGCCGGGCGTCGCGGAAACGAAGATGGCGCGCGGCGAGCGACGCTCCCATTCCTCGAACTTCAGCGGCCGGTTGTCGAGCGCCGACGGCAGCCGGAACCCGAACTCGACCAGGGTTTCCTTGCGCGACCGGTCGCCCTTGTACATGGCGCCCAGCTGCGGGATGGTCACGTGCGATTCGTCCACGACCAGCAGCGCATCCGGCGGCAGGTAGTCGAACAGGCAGGGCGGCGGTTCGCCCGGCATCTGGCCGGTCAGGTGCCGGCTGTAGTTCTCGATGCCCGAACAGAACCCGACCTCGGCCATCATCTCCATGTCGTACAGGGTGCGCTGCTGCAGGCGCTGGGCCTCGACCAGCTTGTTGGCCTTGTACAGCTGGTCCATGCGCTCGGTGAACTCGACCTTGATCGTCTCGATCGCGTCGAGCACGGTGCGACGGGTGGTGACGTAGTGCGACTTCGGGTACAGCGTGAACCGCGGCAGCTTGCGGCTGATGTGGCCGGTGAGCGGGTCAAACAGGGCCAGGTTCTCGATCTCGCCGTCGAAAAGCTCGATGCGCAGGGCCTCGATCTCGGACTCCGCCGGGTGCACGTCGATCACTTCGCCGCGGACGCGGAAGGCGCCGCGCACCAGCTCGGTCTCGTTGCGGCTGTACTGCATCTCGGTCAGGCGGCGGATCAGCTCGCGCTGGTCGATGCGGTCGCCCCGGACCAGGTGCAGCACCATCCGGAAATATTCGTTGGGATCGCCCAGGCCATAGATGGCCGAGACGCTGGCCACCACGATCGCATCCCGGCGCTCGAGCAGGGCCTTGGTCGCCGACAGGCGCATCTGCTCGATGTGCTCGTTGATGTTGCTGTCCTTCTCGATGAAGGTGTCGGTGGACGGAATGTAGGCCTCGGGCTGGTAGTAGTCGTAGTAGCTGACGAAGTATTCGACCGCGTTGTGCGGGAAAAAGCTCTTGAATTCGCCGTAAAGCTGGGCCGCCAGGGTCTTGTTCGGGGCCAGCACCAGGGTCGGCTTCTGCACGGCCTCGACGACGTTGGCAATGGTGTAGGTCTTGCCCGAGCCGGTGACGCCCAGCAGGGTCTGGTGCGCCAGGCCAGCCTCGAAGCCCTCGACCAGGCGCTTGATCGCCTGCGGCTGCTCGCCGGCGGGCTGGTAGGGCGCGATCAGTTCGAATCGTTCGGACACGGGGGCACGTCCTCGCGGGGTCAAACAAGCAGTATAGCGGCCCGCCTACGCCAGGCCGGCGCGTTGGCCGACCCGCGGTTCAGGCTTCCGGGGACGGCTGGCCACGCCTGCTTTTGGAAACTGGTGGCCGGTTTCCCGGAGGTCGGCCATGCGGGCCCAACGGCGAGGATTCACCCTGGTGGAACTGGTTCTGGTGCTGCTCCTGCTTGCCTTGTTGCTGGCCGTGGCGGCGCCGTCCCTGTCGCTGCTGCGCGAACGCATGGCGACGCTGCAGGCCTTCCATGCCCTGACCGCCGGCCTTGCCCAGGCACGCATGGCAGCCGTCGCACTGGGGCGGCCGGTCACCCTCTGCCCCAGCGCCGATGGCCGGAGCTGTCGCGGCGACCTGGTCTGGGACGCCGGCTGGCTGGTCTACGTCGACGCCACGCGCTCACCGCAGCCGGCCAAGGATGAAGACGTGCTGTGGACAGAGGCCCTGGCACCGGGTCCGGTGGCCATCCGTGCCACGCCGGGCCGCCACAGGGTCCGCTACCAACCCACGGGGATGTCGGGAGGCAACAACGCCAGCCTGCGCCTGTGCAGCCGAAAGCGGGCCGTGCACCTGGGCAGCGTGGTGGTGAATATCGCCGGCAGGGTGCGCCACGCAAGGGTTTCACGCGTCGATCCACCGCCCTGCCCCTTCCTTCCCTGAACCCGCGGGGCTTGACCCGGGGGGTGGGTCGTTTAAAATGCCCGTCCCCGCCCGAATAGCTCAGCCGGTTAGAGCACTTGACTGTTAATCAGGGGGTCGTTGGTTCGAGTCCAACTTCGGGCGCCAAGGTTCAATGAAAAAGGCTCGCATCGCTGCGAGCCTTTTTCTTTTCCCGGTGCCGTGGGCCAGGGCTTACCAGCAGTCGTCCAGGTCACCCGAGCCGCTTTCTGTGCGGTTGCCGATCTGGTTGAGCGTCAGCGTGCCGCATTCGGTGTCCCGCTGCTGGGAGCCTTGCGGGACCGCCTGCACCGTATAGGCGGTGGCCGTCGGATCGGCCACGAAACTGAAGGCATAGAAGTCCGCCAACTCCGTTTCGCAGCCGAAGGCCGGCATGGCCGCCGGATCAATCTCGTAATCGAGGTTGGTCGTGTAATAGCGCTCCATGAACTGGCCATGCTCGACCAGGCAGGCCGTGGCGGTGGCGCGCCTGGAGTCCAGTACGTAATTCACGTACGAGGGATAGGCAATCGCCGACAGGATCGCAATCACCGCCACGACGATCATCAACTCGATCAGCGTGAATCCCTTCGTGTTCCGGCTGAACATGGTCATCGGTCAATCCTCTTCGAAAAGTTCACGCCAGGACAGACGCTTGGTGTCGCCTGCGCCGCCTTCCTGTTCGCCGCCGTCGACCAGCTCGCAGGTACCGTTGGAACCGCAGATCACGTAGTCGCCATCGACGTTGCGCGAATCGTAGTGCGCGCCGACGCCGGTATCCACCGAGCCTGCGCCGATGCGATTGCCGTCCTCGTCGGTGAGGAAGTCACCGTCGCTGGTGCCCGTGCCGTCGCCGTCGAGGTCGAAGAACGAGGCCGGACCACCGCCCGACGAGTTCTCCGGGCTGGTGCCGGTGAACATGTCGATCGCGTTCAGGAAGCCCGCGCCCTCGTTTTCGCAGCCCGAGGACACCGTGGGCGCCATGCTCGAAACGATCACGGCGCGGCCATTGACCCGGGCCGAACCGATGATGCGCTCACCCGTGAGCGGCCGGTCGAGATCCACGAACCAACCCATGGAGTCGTCGGGCAGGTCCGAGTAGCGCTCGAAGGCGCGGATGTCGCGTCCCTGGCCATCGGTACCCACCGCCGCGATCTCGCGCTCGGTGAGGTCGGCCCGGCGCAGGTCGGATTCCTCGTCGTCGATGACGCCATACCAGGTCTGGATTTCCGTATTGCTGACATCGGACTCGTAGATGAACCGGCCCGTGCCGAAGCTCACCCAGATCCGGTTGGCGGCCGTTTCGCGCGCCAGCGCCGGGGTGCCGGTGATGGCCTGGACGCCACCGCTCGCGGTACGGGCGACGAACAGCGGTTCACCGCCGTAAGCCACGCCCCAGTCGGCGGGATTGGCGCTGGTGAGGTCGAATTTCCACAGGTTGCCGAGCATGTCGCCGGCATACACGTAATCGACGTCACCGTCCGCATCCAGGTCGGCCGTACGCGGGGTGCTCAGGCCATTGCCGACGGTGTTGCCGGTGCTGATCTTGGCGCGGACGGCGCCACTCTCGACTTCGATCACGTACAGGACCGCGTCGCCGTTGGTGCTTTCGATGCCATTGGGCACCAGCGCGACCACCTGGCCGTTGTTGGCCTTGACGATGACCGGCGTGCCCAGCACATAGCCCATGTCGGCGTCGACGGCGGCGGTCTTGTCCCAAAGCACGTCGCCGTTGTTGCCACCGGACATGGACGACGGGTTGCTGACGTCCAGGGCGAATACGCCCTTGCCGCCGCGGCCCAGGGCGCCGACCAGCAGGTTTTCACCCGGCGTCACGCGCGAGGAGCTCACCGTCACCTGGCCATCCACGAAGTAGGCATGGGCATAGGCCGGGTCGCTGATGTCCTTGAGACGGGCGAAGTTGAGGCCGGCCGGGACGTACGAGAACTTCACGTCGCCGGTGAGCGCGTCGATGCCGTGCAGCATGCCGTCGTTGGCGCCGACGTAGATGGTCTCCGTGTCGGCCACGTAGAAGGGCGAAGAGTTGATGATGTCGCCCAGACGCGTAAGGCGGTTGCGCAGCACGCCGCCGTTGGCCCGCTCCTGCGAGGCATTGCCCTTGATGTAGGCGGCATTATTCGCGCCCGTTACCTGGGCCGAACCCGTGGTGCGGGCCAGCGCGGTGGTCTGGGCCGACGTCGGGAAGTTCGCGCCCTGGCTGCCGTTCCAGGTCAGCACGGTGCGGTTGTGGTAGTCGTTGGCGGGGCTGCCGTCGGCATAGGTGGCCGCGATGCGGGAGGTGACCAGCCAGCTGGGGGTGCTGCCGATACCGCTGGCGGAAATCGGGATCGAGGCCAGTTCGCCCGTCCACTGCACCGACCGGTAGGTCGCCTGGTAGATGCGCGAGTTGGTCTGGTAGGACGTGCTGTTGGTGGCCACGTTGGAGCCGGACGCCAGGCGGGACTGGATCTGGCCCAGCACGCTGTTGAGCGCCGTGCCGAAGTCCTCGGCGTTGCTGGCGGCGATGAACTCGCCGCGCCCGTTGACCGAGGCATGCAGCAGGTCGTCGATGCGCTCGGCGTTTTCGGCATCGGTCGGATCCGGCCAGTTCACCGACACACCATTGATGCGCGGGCGCCCGGCCGCCAGGACGTCGGCGACCGTGGTCTGGTCCACCGTACCGCGCAGGCCGATCGAGACACCGAAGGTGACCATGTGCTGCCAGAACGCCGGGTTGTTGGTGGCGGTGGGCACGATGTTGTCGAGGTCGCTGCGCAGGTCCTGCTTCCAGTAACGCATGGCGACGTCGGCCAGCGTATTGCTGTAGTTCGCGCCGACGCCGTCCCTGAACGGGTGCGAGACCGTGTAACGGACTGCGTTGGTGCCGTCGGCCGGATTGGTGATGGACGGCCCATTGGTGCCGTCCTGGTCGCCGGCGCCACCGCTGTAACTGCCGTTCCAGTAGCCGTCCGTGGTCAGGATGGCGAAGTTCTGGCGGCAGGCCAGCTGGTTGGCCACGCTACCGGGGCCATAGGGGCCGGAAGACGAACTGGAACTGAAGTAGCTACCCGTGCCTTCCAGCGCAGTGCGCAGCGGGGTTCCGCTCTGGCCACGGGCATTCATCAGCTTCGAGAACCAGGTCGTGCGGGCGCTGCCCTCGAAAACGCCGTTGTTGCCGTCGTTGACGGGGATGTCGTAGTTGCTGTTGCCGTTGTTCTGGTGCAGCGATCGGAAACCGGTGCGGACGTTGTTGCCCAGCTGGTGGAAGGCGTCGGCCGCACCGGCCTTGGCCACCTTCATGCGGGTGCGGTGGTAGGAATACCAGGTCGCGAAATTCGCGTATTCCTGGCTTTCGCTCCGGCCAGCCACGGGCACGGCGAAGGTGCAGCCACCCCAACCGTAGGTCTCGGTGGTCACGTCGCAGCCCGAATCGCGGGTGACCGTCTCGGTGTCGCGGGTGATGGCCCGGACCGTCAGCCCGGTGAAGGGCGCACTGCCGTTGTTGGGCGTATAGACCTGCAGGTAGTAATAACCCTGTGCATCAGTGATGGTGCAGGTCTCGTTGCTGTTGTTGTTGGCGGCCGACTGGCACACTTGGCTCCAACCACTGCCGTTCCAGCGATAGACACGGAGATTGGCGTTGCCGTTGTTGCCGACCGTGGTCGCGATCAGTTCGTCGACGGTCTGGTCGATGTAGAACCAGTCGCCATTGAAGGATTGGTTACGGCCGAGCGACAGGTTGTTGTAGAGATAAACCTGGTTCTGATCCACGGTCGTGGTCGCCGGGAAGTCGCCGTAACCACCGCCCGGCATCAGCTCGCTGCGGATGAGCCGGACCGAGCCCTCGAAATTGCGGATCTGGTAGCGGTAGTAGTTGAGCGCGTTCTCAAGGTAGGCGGCGCTGGTGCTGGCCGGGTTCTTGGGAACGTAGAAGGTCTGGGCGTTGCTGCCGCAGATCGTATTGTTGCTGCCGTTGTTGTCGTAGGTTTCACAGCTCGACGGATTGAGCAGGTCAAGCGTGTCGCTTTCCCCGCCATAACCGCTGCCCGCGAAGTTCCGCGAACCATAGACCGAACCCAGGGTGGTGCCGCCGGTCATCCGGGTGCCGTTCGCCTGCATCCAGGTGCGATAGACCTGCGCCGGGTTGTAATAAAGCGTATTGCCGACATAGGCCTGGTCGGTGATGTCCAGGGTGGTCCTGCAGGTGCCATTGCTCCGGACGTCCACGCAGGCTTCGATGTCGCCCAGGGCCGGGTTGTACATGTAGTCGAAGGCCATCGAGCCGGAGTCATCCAGCACGAACATGATGTTCGGCTCGACGTTGCCCGCGCCGGTCTGCAGCGGGTATTCGGGGAAGCTCTGGGCCATGACCGACGAGACCGGCAGGGCCAGCCAGGTGGCGACGAAGGCAAGCGCGGCGACCAGCGGGCGCTGCGAGCGGGATTGGGGGATTGAACGCTTCATGGCTTCACCTGCCTCAGGGCATCTGGAAGGTCGACTGGAGCACGACTTGCGCCCCGTTGTCGGTTTGCGCGATTGCAGTGATTCGGTAGTTGCGTACGTTGGCGGCGCCATCGGATCCGACGCAGCCGGACTGGTCGCCCTCGGCGCCCAGGCATTCGGCGGGCCCGCTGCTGGCCGCGCTCGCGGTGCCTTCGCCCAGCGACTCGATGGAATAACGCAGCATCGAGAGGTTGGTATCGTCGTCAAGGGCCACGGAACGGTAATTGGCAGCCGTCGACCAGAAGTTGGCGGCCTCGTAAGCCGGGGCACCGCCATCCACGGGCATGGCGCAGACGCCGCCGCTGCAACCGTTGGCGGGCACGGCCGGATCGGCGACGCGCAGGTACTCTTCGCCGACGCGGAGGGCGGATTCCGCCGCCTGGAAGGCGATGCCGCGCGCGGCGACGTTACCGGCCATGCGCTCCTGCAGGATGCTGCCACGCATCGCGGCCAGGCCCAGCAGGGTGACGACGATAAGCAGCAGCAACACGATCACCAGGGTGACGCCGCGCTGGCGGTTCGGAGCATGGAAGTTGCGCAGGCTCACAGCGTGCCCTCCCGGTTGCGAAGCGATACGACGTGGGCAACGGTGCGGGACAGCACGGCACCGTCGGTGCCTTCGATCTCGCCGCCGCCCAGGGCGCCGTCCGCGCCCGTCATCACGAGCTCGATGCGTGCGGCCAGGACACGACCCCAGTCACCGACGCCGGCCGCGTTGGTATAAGCGCTTTCACCCTGCTCGAGATACGTGAGGGCCAGGCCCTGGACGCCCTCGACGATTTCGTCCCGGGCGAGCTCGACGTTGGGCGTGGCCGTCCCGGAGCGGTTGACCACCACCGACCGGTAAAGGGACGTGCCGCCGCGGGCATTGTTGCCCACGTACCACTGGATGCTGCCGGGCCGCACCACGTAGGCCGGCGACAAGCTGCCGAAGTCACACTGCGGATTGCCTGCGGCCACCTCGGTGAAGCAGTAGTCGACGGCGCTGCTGGCGCCCGGGCTGCAGTCGGTGTCGGCATCGCCGTCGAAGACCTGGAAGGTCTGGCTGCAGTTGAGCGAGGTGCCGCCGCCGGCATTGTGCTGGATCGAAAGGCCGCCACCGGCCGCGCTGAAGCCGGTCACCTGGAAGATGAAGCTCTGGGAGATGTTGCAGACCAGCAGGATGTCCCCGTCGACGAAACCGGTGATCGACGTCACCTGGAGGTTGGCGCTGGGGCCGTCGTGTTCGATGACCCGGACGCCGCCGTCGAGCGCGGAGTGCACCTCGATCGCGTCGGTGCCGGCCACCCGCTGGGCGACGCCGGTACCGGTGGCGGTCATCGGCAGCGCGTCGCCGCCGTCGTAACCGGTCAGCCCCTCGTTGAAGCGGTCCCAGAAGATGTCGTTCGTACCTTCCAGGATGTTGACCGGGACGCTGGCCGAACCACAGGGATTGCCGCCGGCCTCGCGCACGTCGCGGGACATCAGCTCGAAGGCCACGCGGGTGTTTTCCTGGATGCGACCGATGGTTTCGCTGGAGGCATACACGCGTTTGTTCGACAGGAAGACACCACCGGCCGCCGCCACCACGAGGAAGCCGAGCAGCATCGCGACCATCAGCTCGATGAGCGAGAAGCCGGCGGTACCGGTTCGTGGGCGGGCGACGCCGCGCAGAGAGGCGTTCTGGTTCACAGCGTGGACTCCATGCTCAGGGTGTGCTCTTCCGCTTCCGCGTTGCCTTCATTGCCGCCAAGCCGCCTTTCGTCCCAACGCACGCTGACGGTGCATTCACCGCCGAGGCAGTCGACCTCGCCACAGGCCGTTGGGCCCATCGCCGCCTGCATCTGGTTGATCCAGAGCGCCTTCTCGTTGTTGACGCGAGTGCCGGCCGCCGGCGCCTCGCAGATGAAACCGGCGGTGTCGTAGTCACCGTCGAGCGCGTCGTCACGATTGGCGCGCATGATGTCGAACATGGCATAGGCCTGGATGACCGCCACCGAGCGGTCGCCCGAACCCTGCATGTTGCGCAGCGTGACCGCCTGCAGGGCGGCGATGCCGAGCAGGCCGATCGCAAGGATCAGGATGGCGATCAGGACTTCGAGAAGGCTCGCGCCTTGCTGGGTCCGGGGGAATGTCTGCTTGGTTCGCATGCTGGCTGCCTTATAGATTCCCGGGCGCGACGGCGCAGCCCGCACTACCGCGGGTCACCACGCTGACGCGGCTGACGTTGACCATGACATCGCGTGCGTTTTCGTTGCCGCTGACCAGCGTGCTGCAGACGCGCAGCCCACCGGCGCGATTGGTCACCGTGGTGCCCGCCCGCGCGAAGCCGCTGGCACCGAAGGAGATCTGGTCGCCGGTGTCCACGGCGGGGCTGGCGAGGACCACCAGGCCGGCCCCTTCGAAGTTCAGCTCGCGGACCACTTCGCCGCCGGGCGCGAGCACGATGCTGCGCGTCCAGTCGTCGCCGCCGCAGGCGGTACCGTTCGTGGTCGGGCAAAAGACGACCCGGCCGTTCCGGCGCACGGCTTCGACCCGGGTGAGCTGCAGGGCACCCACCATTTCATTGGTGACGGCCGTCAAACGATTGCGGTTGGTGATGTTCTGGAAGCTGGGCACGGCAACCCCCAGCAGCACGGCCAGCACGGCCAGCACGACCATCAGTTCAACCAGGGTGAATCCACCCGTCGCATGTGTGTTGCGGCCCATTTCCCCATCCTTTACAGGCTGACGTGGGCAACTTATCCCCAAGCCGGCCCCGGTGGCCAATGGCCCCCGACGAACGGGCCGCCTGCCCGTGCGGGCGGCAGCAAGCCCCCTCTGGCGGCGTTTACGGGCATGATTGAGGCGTTCCCCCGCGCCCCGGAACCGATGGCCGACCCCTTGCCCCAACCTGCCACCCGCCCCCTGGACATGCTTTGGCAGGCCACCGCCATCATGTGGGTCATCCTTGGCGGTGAAGGCCTGGCCGCCGCGCTTGCCCTTGCCCCCAAGGTCATCGGTGACCGCATGGTCTATTTTGGCCTGGCCTCGTTATGGATCCAGTGGACCAGCCTGCTGACGCTCGCGGTGCTGTACCTGGCCCGCCGCCCCCTCAACCGCCTGGGCCCCTCGTCGGTGGCCGCGCTGGCCCTGGTCATCGCCCTGGCCATGGGCTGGCTGATCACCTTCGCCGTGCGCTCCTACCTGGACCCGGGCGGGTCGGTCGGACGCGTGGACTGGGGCAACCTGGCGCTGAACGTCTCCGGCATCACCATCGCCGTCGGCCTGCTCGGCCTGGCGGCCTTCCACAATCACTGGAAGGGGCGGCTGGCGGCCGTGCGCGCCAAGCAGGCCGAGCTCGAGGCCCTGCAGGCGCGCATCAGGCCACATTTTCTTTTCAATACCCTCAATACCGGCGCGGCGCTGGTGCACGCCCGGCCCGGCGAGGCCGAGCAGCTGCTGCTCGACCTGGCCGACCTGTTCCGGGCGGCCCTGTCGGGTCCGACGGAGCTGCCACTGGCCGACGAACTCGACCTGGCCCGCCGCTACCTGGAGATCGAACGCCTGCGATTCGGTGACCGTCTCCGGGTGAACTGGACCCTGCCGGCGCCACTGCCGGACGTGGTCGTGCCGGCGCTCTCGGTCCAGCCCCTGGTCGAGAACGCCATCCGCCACGGCATCGAACCCTGCCCCGCCGGTGGCCGGCTCGACATCGCCGTCGTGCAGGAGGTGGACGAGGTGCGGGTGGTCATCAGCAATGACCTGCCCCCCGCCGGTCGACGGCCCGCGGCAGGCCACCAGGTAGGCCTGGCGTCGGCGCGCGAGCGCATCCAGGCCCTGAGCGAAGGCCGGGGACGACTGGAGACGCGGGTGCTCGATGGCCGCTACGTGGCGACGATCACCCTGCCGGTCAGTCGATGACCTGGTAGCAGGGCACGTAGTCGCCGGCGATCTTCATGCGTCGCTGTTCGACGAAGGCGCGCAGCAACGAATCGAGCGCGGCCATGATGTCCTTGTCGCCGGAAATCCGGAACGGGCCGTGTTTTTCGACCTCGCGCAGGCCTTCTTCCTTGACGTTGCCGGCGACGATGCCGGAGAAGGCGCGCCGCAGGTCGGCCGCCAGCAGATGCAGGGGCTGCTCGCGATGCAGGTTCAGGCCGGCCATGGCCCGATGGGTCGGCGCGAACGGCTGCTGGAACTCGAACGGGATGTGCAGCGACCAGTTGAAGAAAAACGCGTCCTTCTCGTCCAGACGGTGCTCGCGCACCTTGCGCAGGCCCTGGCGCATGGCCATGGCCACCGCGACCGGGTCGTCGATGATGATCTGGTAGCGCTTGCGGGCTTCCTCGCCCAGGGCCAGCTTCAGGAACTGGTCGATCTGCTCGAAGTAGGCCGCCGACTCGCGCGGGCCGGTGAGGATCAGCGGGAACGGCAGCGACTGGTTGTCCGGGTGCAGCAGCAGCCCGAGCATGTAGAAGATTTCCTCGGCGGTGCCGACGCCGCCGGGGAAGACGATGATGCCATGGCCCAGCCGGACGAAGGCTTCGAGGCGCTTCTCGATGTCCGGCATGATCACCAGGTGGTTGACGATCGGGTTTGGTGATTCGGCGGCGATGATGCCCGGCTCGGTGATACCGATGTAGCGCGGCTTCCAGTGGCGCTGCTTGGCGTGGGCGATGGTCGCGCCCTTCATCGGCCCCTTCATCGCGCCCGGACCGCAGCCGGTGCAGATGTCCAGGCCGCGCAGGCCCAGCTCGTAGCCGACCCGCTTGGTGTAAAGGTACTCGTCGCGGCCGATCGAGTGGCCGCCCCAGCAGACGACCAGGCTCGGTTCCATGTAGGACTTCATCACCCGCGCATTGCGCAGGATCTCGAAGACCGCCTCGGTCATGCCCGGACCGGACTCGAGGTCGATGCGGCCGCCTTCGGCCACCTCGTTGGCGTTGTAGACGATGTCGCGCACGACCGCGAACAGGTTCTCGGCGATGCCCCGGATGATCTCGCCATCGACGAAGGCTTCGGCCGGGGCATTGCGCAGCTCGATCTTGATGCCGCGGTCCTGCTGGTGCACCTCGATGTCGAAATCGGCGAAGCGCTGCGCGGCGGCGCGCGGATCGTCGGAGTCGCTGCCGCTGGTCAGCACGGCCAGCGCGCAGCGGCGCAGCAGATCGCGCTGGCCGCCGACGGAGGCGTCGGCGAGGCGGGCGACTTCATCGCGGGAAAGGATGTCCAGGCCACCGCGCGGCGAGATCCGGGCGTTGACGGTGGCGGCGGGGGTCAGGGTGTCGCTCATGGCGCTGTTTCTCTTGGTCTTTTCGTTTTCGAACCCCGGACTCTAGCACCGGGCAGATCAACTTGTGGGAGGGACTTCAGTCCCGAAAGCCATCGGGACTGAAGTCCCTCCCACAAGGCCGCGGCCCACAAAAGCAAACGGCCGGCGGTTTCCCGCCGGCCGTCGCCGTGACTCGGTGTGCCGCGATCAGAACTTGTAGCGGAAGCCGATCTGCAGCGACCAGCGCGAGATGGCGCGGTCGTCGTAGATGCGGGTGGTGTCCGGGGTGTTGAAGCGGTAGACGTACTGACCGGTGACCGGGTCGATACCACCGTACTCCACCACGCCGCGGCTGCCCGGGAAGCCGACTTCTTCGATCTGGCCCCAGTCCTTGTCGATCATGTTGCCGACGTTGAGGATGTCGAGCCAGATCTCGGACTTGTGGTCCTTGAAGAAGCCCGGCAGTTCCTGGCTGATGCGCACGTCGAACTGGTTCACCCACGGCGCGCGGGCGCCGTTGCGCTCGGCGACGCGGCCACGGTTGGCGCGCAGGTACTCGTTGCTCTCGACGTAGGCCCAGAACGCCGCCTCTTCCGCGGCGCTGCCGAAGCGCACGTCGCCCGGACCGGTCGGGATGTAGAGCAGGTCGTTGCCGAAGCGGCCGTCGCCATTGGCGTCGTTGTCGAACACGTAGCTGAACGGACGGCCGGAGCGGCCTTCGTAGAACATCGAGACGCGGGTGGCGTAGTCACCGAAGAAGCGCTTCTCCCAGCTCACGGCGGCCACGAAACGATCCTTGATCTCGTACGAGGACGTCGCGGAGACCTCTTCGTTCGGGTTGAAGGTGTTGTTGTTGCCCCACTGCGAACCGGAGGTGGAGCTGGTCAGCGGGCTGACCTCCTCGGCGTTGGTGTAGGTGTAGGACGCCATCCAGGACCACGGGCTCTCGCCGTTGTTCATCTTGCTCAGCGAGAACGAGATCTGCTGGGACTCACCCTCGGAGGTCGGGCGGGCGATGATCGCGTCGGTGAAGCTGCTGTCGCGGTTGGCGCGGGCGCTGACGCCCGAACCCGAACCGAACTGGTTCCAGCGGGCCGGATTCAGGCCGTTGGCGTTCCAGTAGATCAGGCGGCCATCCTGGCCCACGGCGGTCGGCGCACCCAGGTTCAGGTGCTCGTAGTAGATCGCCTCTTCAACCTCGGAGAAGATCACTTCGGCGGACGCGGTCAGGCCCCAGAACGGCAGCTCGTGGTCCCAGGCCAGGTTGGCCTTCCACACGGCCGGCTGGCCCAGGTTCGGATCGACGAAGTCGACCGACTGCGTGCCTTCGCTCGCGCCCGGCGGCACCAGCACCAGCTGGCCGTTCGGATCGGCCACGAAGCAGCGGCCATCCGAGGTGTTGCAGGGAGTGTTGAGGCCGCTGAAGAAGCTGTAGTCGATGTAGCCGAAGCCGGTGTTGGTGAACGGGTTGGACAGCCAGACGTTGGCCGCCGCGCCCTGGAACAGGCCGAAGCCGCCGCGGATCTGGGTCGGACGGTCGCTGTCGAAGGTGTAGTTGAAGCCAAAGCGCGGCTGCACCAGGCCGTTGCCGTCGATGGTGGAGCTGTTGTCGAAGCCGAAGGTGGCCTCGGCGGCGGCGTTGTAGGTCGGGTCGGTGTCAACCATCGGCTCGTCGTAGCGCAGGCCGAAGCTGAGGGTCAGGTTGTAGTTGACCGCCCAGGTGTCCTGCACGAACAGGCCCAGGTTCTCGATGCCCCAGATGGCCGCGGTGTTGTCGCGGTTGCCACCGGCCGGGTGGTAGTAGCGGTAGAAGCTGGGACGGCCGTTCTGAAAGTCGGCGATCGAGTTGAAGGTGTAGACGCCGTTGCTGCGACGACCGAACAGGTTGTAGATGTCGTTGTCTTCGTAGTCGACGCCGAACTTCAGCGTGTGGTCGCCGACGAACAGGTTGCCCGCCAGGTAGGCGTTGAGCGTCTCGGTCTCGAGGATGTTGGCGTGGGTGTTTTCCTCGGTGCCGAAGTTCACGGTGGCGTTGCCGACGCGCACGGCCACGGCCGGCAGGTCGACGGTCGGGGTACGCACGGCCGAGTAGTCGCGGTAGGACACCTTGGCTTCGGTCGAGAAGTTCGAGGTCCAGTCGCTGAACAGCTGCGCCGTGTAGGTGTCGAACTTGTAGTCGCGCTGGTAGGCGTAGGTGCTCAGGGCGATCTGGGTGCTGCCGAAGCCCGGGAAGTTGGCGACGCTCTGGTCGGACGTACCGACACGGAAGGCGGCGCGGTGGGCGTCGTTGATGTTCCAGTCGATCTTCAGGCCGTACTCTTCACCGGTGGTGTCGGCGCCGCCGGCGCCGTAGGTGCCGGCGTCGAAGCCGTAACCCTGGGCGATGCCGCGGATGGCGTCGATGTCGCCCTGGGTGATGTTGACGATGTTCGAGGCACCGGAGCCGACCGGGCCGAAGCTCGGGCCGGGCGCGCCCTGCTCGTACTTCTCGTAGTTGAAGAAGAAGAACAGGCGGTCCTTGACCAGCGGGCCTCCGAAGGTGACGCCGTAGGTGGTCTCGTCCTCGAAGCCGGAGAAGTCGCTGCCGTCGTCGTTGTCGCGGACCATCGAGTTGTCGCGGTACAGGCCGTAGACCGAGCCGCTGAAGTTGTTGGTGCCGGACTTGGTGACGGCGTTGATCACGCCGCCGGTGCCACCGGAGATGGTGACGTCGTAGTTGGCCACGTCGATCGCGATTTCGTCGATGACGTCCATCGAGAACGGCTGCTTCGGGGTCGGCAGGCTGTTGGACTCGAGGCCGAAGGCGTCGTTGGTGCTGATGCCGTCGATGCGGATGGCGTTGTAGCGCGGGTTCTGGCCGCCGACCGAGATTTCGTTGCGGGACTTGTCGGTCTGGGTGACGCGCGGGTCGAGGCGGGCGTAATCCTGCAGGTTGCGCTCGATCGACGGGAAGGCCTGGATCTGGGCGTTGGTGACGTTGCTGCCGGCACCCATCTTGTCCGACGAGAAGATTTCGGACGCGACGTTGGCGCCGGTGACTTCGATCGTGGCCAGGGTCGCGGCTTCTTCGCCGAGGGTCGCGTCAACCGAGGTGACGTCGGCCAGCTGCAGGTAGATGCCTTCGCGGACTTCGGTCACGCCGTCCTTGACGATGGTGATCGTGTACGGACCGCCAACGCGCAGGCCGCGCGCGGCATAGCGGCCGTCGGCGCCGGTGGTGGCGTTGCTGACGGTGCCCGAGGGCGTGTGCACGATGGTCACCTGCGCGCCGGTCACGGGCGCGGCGTCGGCACCGACGATGCGGCCGCTGACGCCGGCGGAAGTGTTCTGCGCGAAGGCCGGCGCCGCCGCGAGGGCGATGGCAAGGCCGAGGGAGAGCTGCGAAAGCCGAACCCGGTTGCGATTGGTCATGGTGATGAACCCTGGTTTAAGTAAAGTGGCTGAAATTGGCTGCGGCGTCCCGCCGCGGTGCCTGATGGGCCAGGCCCGGCTAGTCCTTGAAGGATTGCCGCGTTCGGGTGGTTCCCCTGCCCCGTGGCAATAACAAGAGTTTAACACGCTAACGGGATTACATGTCATTCAGGTGACAGCGCGACGGGCCGGGCCCGGGGGCCGTCAGCCCAGCCCGGGCGCCCGCAGGTAGGTGGCCACGCCGTCGAGCAGCATCTGCACCGAAATGGCGACCAGCAGCATGCCCATGAGCCGCTCCACGGCGGTCAGGACCCGCATGCCCAGTACCTTGTAGAGGGAGGTGGCCGAGAACAGCAGGACCGCCGTGGCACCCCAGGCCATCACCAGGGCCAGGCTCCAGTCGCCCATCCGGTGCGGTTCCTGGGCCGCCAGCAGCATCACCGCCGCCATGCCCGACGGGCCGGCCACCAGGGGGATGGCCATGGGCACGATGAAGGGCTCGCCCTCGGGCACCTCGCCGAACATGCCCTCGGCGCTGGGGAAGATCATCTTCAGGCCGATCAGGAACAGCACGATGCCGCCGGCGATGGACACCGACTCCTGCCGCAGGTGCATCAGGTCCAGCACGTATTTGCCGCCCCACAGGAAAGCCATCAGCACGCCCAGGGCGATCAGCAGTTCGCGCGCCAGCACCCGCCGCCGGCGCTGGCCGGGCAGCGGCTTGAGCAGGCCCAGGAAGATGGGGATGTTGCCCAGCGGGTCCAGGATCAGGAACAGCAGCAGGGCCGCCGACAGGGTGGTCATGCCGGCACCCGCGGGGCCCAGATGCGGCCCCGGTGGTCGATGCCCGCCGGCGACAGCAGGTGCACGCAGGCCGGGGCGTAGGCCGCCGGCGCGGGGACCCGCAGCTGGGCCTCGTCGGCGTAGGCGCGCGCACGCAGGTCGGTGCGCATCGGCCCGGGTTCGAGCCCGGCCACGCGCACCGCGGTCTGGTCGGTTTCGGCGCTGAGCTGGCGCACCAGGGCCGCCACGCCCTGCTTGGCCAGGCCATAGGCGCCCCAGTAGGCCTTGCCCACCCGCGCCGGGTCGTCGGTGGTGAACACCACCGCCGAATCGCCGGACTTGCGCAGCCAGGGCAGGCAGGCCTGGGTCAGCAGCCAGGGGGCGGTGAAATTGACGTGCAAGGAGCGCACGAAGGCTTCCGGCTCGGTCGCCTCCAGCGGCGCCAGGCCGGTGAATTCCGCGGCGCAGTGCAGCAGGCCGTGCAGGCCGCCCAGCTCCGAGGCGACCTTCTCCGCCAGCTGCGAGTAGTCGGCCGGGTCGGCGCCCGCCAGGTCCACCGGATACAGGGCCGGTTCCGGGCCCAGGGTCTTCACTGCGTCGTAGACCCGGTTGAGCTTGGGCAGCTTCCGGCCCAGCAGCACGACCGTGGCGCCGGCGCGCGCGCAGGCCTTGGCGGCCTCGGCGCCCAGGCCACCCTGCGCGCCGGTGACCAGCACGACCCGCCCGGCCAGGGCGTCGGCGGCGACGTCGGGCATGGCGGCCTGGCTGCTCATGCCGTCTTCTGCGCCTCGGCGACCATGCGCGCCAGCTCGCCGCTGTCGAGCAGGTCGCGGGTGATGTCGCAGCCGCCGATCAATTCGCCGTTGACGAACAGCTGCGGAAAGGTCGGCCAGTCCGAATAGCGCGGGAGATTGGCCCGCAGCTCCGGATCCTCGAGCACGTTGACGCTGTGGAAGGACGACGCACCGGCGGCCTTGAGCGCCTTGGCGGCGCTGCTGGAGAAGCCGCACATCGGGAACTGCGGCGTGCCTTTCATGAAGAGCACGATGGGGTGGCCGTCGACCTCGGCCTTGATTCGATCCATGACGCTCATGTGAAGCTCCGTTTCGCTGACGGCCCGGGTGCGGGCCGCGATGGGGATAGAATTATACGGCTGGGTGCCCTACCGGCGCCTTCCCCCACCCGAAAGGAGACAGCCCATGGCCATCGAACTTCCCGCCCTGCCCTACGATCGCGCCGCGCTCGAGCCGCATATCTCGGCCGAAACCATCGATTTCCACTACGGCAAGCACCACCAGGCCTACGTGACCAACCTCAACAAGCAGATCGAAGGCACCGAATTCGAGTCCATGGACCTCGAGTCCATCATCCGCAAGGCCCAGGGTGGCATGTTCAACAACGCCGCCCAGGTCTGGAACCACACCTTCTACTGGAACTGCCTGAGCCCCAAGGGCGGCGGCGAGCCGTCGGGCGCCCTGGCCGAGGCGATCAACAAGGCCTTCGGCAGCTTCGCGCAGTTCAAGGAACAGTTCAGCCAGACCGCCATCACCACCTTCGGCTCCGGCTGGGCCTGGCTGGTGCAGCGCCCGGACGGTTCGCTGGCCCTGGTCAGCACGCCCAACGCCGCCACCCCGCTGACCGGCAGCGACAAGGCCCTGCTCACCTGCGACGTCTGGGAGCACGCCTACTACATCGACTACCGCAACGCGCGACCGAAGTACGTCGAGTCGTTCTGGAACCTGGTGAACTGGGACTTCGTCGCCAGCCAGATGGCCTGAGGCCGGATGGCCCCAGCCCTGCTGTCGATCCACGGGCTGTCCTGCGGCTACGCAGGGCAGCCGGCCGTGCGGGAGCTCGACCTGACGCTCTCCGCCGGCGAACTGGGCTGCCTGCTCGGACCCAGCGGCTGCGGCAAGACCACCTTGCTGCGCGCCATCGCAGGCTTCCACGCGCCGGACGCGGGGCGCCTGCTGCTTCGCGGCAGCAACGCCCTGCCGCTGGCCCCCGAGGCCCGCGGCCTGGGCTTCGTGTTCCAGGACCTGGCCCTGTTCCCGCACCTCACCGTCGCCGGCAACGTCGGCTTCGGATTGCACCGCCTGGGCCGCGGCGAGCGCGCCGAACGCATCCGCGAGACCCTGGCGCTGATCGGCCTGGAAGGCCTGGATGGCCGCTACCCCCATGAACTTTCCGGCGGCCAGCAGCAGCGCGTCGCGCTGGCGCGTTCGCTGGCACCGCGGCCGGACCTGCTGCTGCTCGACGAACCCTTCTCCAGCCTCGACGCGGATCTGCGCGGTCGCCTGCGCGACGACCTGCGCGAGCTGCTGCACCGACTCGGCATCGCCGCGCTGCTGGTCACCCACGACCAGGAGGAGGCCTTCGCCTTCGCCGACACCGTGGGCGTGATGCAGGCCGGCCGATTGCTGCAGTGGGCGCCGGGCTTCGAGCTCTACCACCGGCCGGCGACGCCGTTCGTGGCGTCGTTCGTCGGCGAGGGACGCTTCCTGCCGGCGCGGGTGGTGGCGGGCAACCGCGTGGCCACCGTGCTGGGCGAACTGCCGGTGGCGCGCCCGATGGCCTGGCCCGACGGCACCGAGGTTCGCGTCCTGCTCCGCCCCGACGACCTGCGCCCGGTGGACGAAGGCGGCATCGAAGCGGAAGTCACCGCCATCGCGTTTCGTGGCGCCGAAACCCTGCATACGCTGCGACTGGGCGACGGCACCGTCCTGATGTCACTGGTGCCCAGCCACCAGCAGCGCAAGCCGGGCAGCTTTCTTCGCGTGCACCCGGACCTGGCCCATGTCGTGGTCTTTCCCGGCGAGCCGGGCTCCCTGTAGGAGCGCCTTCAGGCGCGAATCTTTTGGCTTTGCCTTCGGCGAAGAACGGATTCGCGCCTGAAGGCGCTCCTACAAGAATTAATCGCGCAGGCGGGCGATGACTGGCGCGACTTGCGATTCGCGCCCCAAGGCCTTGCCGACGCGTTCGAGCGCCCCGGCCAATTCAGACGCACTGTCCGCGCGCAGCGTCGCATGCCCGACCTTGCGGCCTTCGCGCGGCGACTTGCCGTAGTCGTGCCAGTGGCCACACGCTTCGGCCAGCACCGGCGCGGCGGCGGGCATGGCACCGATCCAGTTCAGCATCACGCTGTGGCCCAGCGCCCGGGTGCTGCCCAGCGGCAGCCCGAGCACCGCTCGCAGGTGGTTCTGGAACTGCGAGGTCTCGGCGCCTTCGATGGTCCAGTGGCCGGAGTTGTGCACCCGCGGCGCCATCTCGTTGGCGACCAGCACGCCGTCCTTGAGGAAAAGCTCGAGCGCGAACACGCCGACGTAGTCCAGCGCCTCGGCGACCCGCCGGGCCGCGTCCAGGGCCTGCGCCTGCAGGGCCGCGTCGGTCTGCGCCGGTGCCAGGCTGGCCGAGAGGATGCCGTGGTCGTGCCAGTTTTCGGTCAGTGGCCAGGCCTGCAGCTCGCCGTCACGGCCACGCACGGCGACCACCGACAGCTCGCGCTGGAAGGCCACGAAACCTTCGAGGATCAGCCCGACGCTGGCGGCCTGCGGTCCCAGCGCCTGCCAGGCGGCGTCGGCATCGGCCGGGGACTTGATGCGGAACTGGCCCTTGCCGTCGTAGCCGAGGCGGCGGGTCTTGAGGATGCAGGGCGTGCCCACCGACGCCAGCGCCGCGTCGAGCTGTTCGCGGCTGTCGATGGTGGCGAATTCGGGCACCGGGATGCCCAGTTCGCGGAACAGGGTTTTTTCCGCCAGCCGGTCCTGGGCCACCGCCAGCGCACGCGGGTTCGGGAACACCGGCACGCGCTCGGCCAGCCAGCGGGCGCTTTCGGCCGGCACGTTCTCGAAGTCGAAGGTGGCCACGTCCACGCGCCCGGCGAACTCGGCCAGGCCGGCCTGGTCGCGATAGTCGGCTTCCAGCATCGGCGCGAACTGGCCCGCGCAGGCGTCGGGCGTGGCGTCGAGCACCAGGAAGCGCAGGCCCAGCGGCGCGCCGGCCAAAGCCATCATGCGGGCCAGCTGCCCGCCGCCGAGGATGCCGACGGTGGTCACGGCTGCCGCGGGTCCGAGTGGTCGAGCACGTCCTGGGTCTGCTCGGCGCGGAAGCGGGCCAGGGCGTCGCGGACACCCGGTTCGTGCTGGGCCACCAGGGCGGCGGCGAACAGGCCGGCATTGGCGGCGCCGGCCACGCCGATGGCGAAGGTCGCCACCGGGACGCCGGCGGGCATCTGCACGATGGACAGCAGGGAATCGAGCCCGTTGAGCGCCTTGCTCTGCACCGGCACGCCCAGCACCGGCACCGGCGTCATCGCCGCCACCATGCCGGGCAGGTGCGCCGCGCCGCCGGCGCCCGCGATGATCGCGCGCAGCCCGCGGCCCTCGGCGGCCTTGGCGTATTCCGCCAGCAGGTCGGGGGTGCGGTGCGCGGAAACCACGCGCACTTCGTGGGGCACGCCCAGCTTCTCGAGGCGCGCGACGGCATGCTGCATGGTCTCCCAGTCCGACCGGGAGCCCATGATCACGCCGACCAGTGGGTTCTTCGTGGCTTGGTTCATGGCGGCCTGCTTCGGCAAAACGCTATTCTAGACCCTTGCCCACCATCCGGACACCGGCCCCCATGGACCGCAAACTTCTCGACATCCTGTGCTGCCCGACCAGCAAGCAGCCCCTGGCCCTGCTCGGCGGCGCCGAACTCGAGGCGATCAACCGGGCCATCGCCGCCGGGGGCGTCAGCCGCGCCGACGGCAGTCCGCAGGCCGAGGCCCTGGACGCCGGCCTGATCACCCGCGACCGCCGCACCGCCTATCGCATCGACGACGGCATCCCGGTGCTGCTGGCCGACGAGGCGCTGGCCACCGACACCATCGACGGCTTCCCGCGCTGACATGGCCGCGCCCCTGAGCCCGCCGCCGCCGGACGTGGTGGCCGGGGACGTCGCACGCGCCCTGGCCGAAGACATCGGGCCCGGCGACGCCACCGCCGACCTGCTGCCCGACGACCACAGCGAAGCGCACGTCGTCGCCAAGCAAGCCGGCGTGGTCGCGGGCCGTCCCTGGTTCGACGCCTGTTTCCGGGCCCTGGACCCGGCGATCCGGATCGACTGGCACGTGCAGGAGGGCCAGGCCATCGACGCCGGCACCGTATTGGTGACGCTGCGTGGACGGACCCGGGCGCTGGTCAGCGCCGAACGACCGGCCTTGAACTTCCTGCAGACGCTGTCGGCGACCGCCGGCCGCACCGCCGAATGCGTCGCCGCGCTGGCCGGCAGCCGAACCCGCGTGCTCGACACCCGCAAGACCCTGCCCGGCCTGCGCCAGGCGCAGAAGTACGCGGTGCGCGCGGGCGGCGGGCTCAACCACCGCATGGGCCTCTTCGATGCCGTGATGCTCAAGGAAAACCACATCCACGCCGCCGGCTCCATCGCGGCCGCGGTGGCGGCCGCGCGAAACCTGCACCCGGCGCTGCCGCTGATCGTCGAAGTGGAATCCCTGGCCGAACTCGACCAGGCCCTGGCCGCCGGCTGCGACCGCATCCTGGTGGACGAGTTCAGCGACGACGACCTGCGTGAAGCCGTGCGCCGCGCCGATGGCCGGATCCCCCTGGAGGTCTCGGGCGGCGTCACGCTGGAACGCCTGCGCGCGATCGCCGATACCGGCGTCGATTACGTTTCCATCGGTGCGCTCACCAAGCACGTCCAGGCGCTGGACCTGTCGCTGCGCCTGGGCCCGGCAAGCAGCTGAGTTCCTGTGGGAGGGACTTCAGTCCCGAAGCCATCGGGACTGAAGTCCCTCCCACAGGGCATCCTGTCTAGCCGCGGTTGAGGAACATCGCGGCAATCACCGCCAGGGCCGCCGCGGTCAGCATGATCGGCACCCACTTGCTCATGCCGGGGGACGCCGCCGGCGCACCGGCGTCGGACGAGACCACGCGGGTGGCCTGCTGGGCCATTTCCATGCCGGGTGCGACCAGGATCAGCCGCACCGCGTCCAGGCGCAGTTCGTCGCCCGGCTTCAGGAAGCCCTGCTGCACGCGCTTGCCGTTGATGTAGGTGCCGTTGGACGAACCCAGGTCCTCGACCGACAGGCCATCGGCCGTCGGCTTCACGAGGGCGTGGCGGCGCGAGATTTCCTCGGCGGCCACCGAGATGTCGGCTTCGGCCGCACGACCGATGACCACCGGGCCATGCACCGGGAACACCTTGCCGAACACCGCGCCGGACACGCCGCGAAGCATGTACTTGGGCAAGGCCATGCGCACCCGGGTGACGCCGTTGTCGTCGTCGCGGTCGGCCGACGCACCGGCCGCCGATGGCGAGGCCGAACGCGCGGCCTCGACGACGGCGAAACGCGCCTGGACCGGACCGATGCCGATCATGTCGCCGGCGCGCAGCGCCATGATGTCGGCCACCGGCTTGCCATTGACGCTGACCTCGCCGCCGCCGGCCGGCACCTGCAGGTTGGCACCGGTGCCGGTGACGTGGATTTCGCAGTGGTGCGCGGCCACGCCTTCGACCTGCAGCACCACCGCCCCCTCGCCTGCCGTGCCGATGCGGTTGACGCCATGGCTGAGCAGCACCTGCGGATGTTCGCCGTTGGGAAACACCAGTTTCATCTTCGCTCTCCTGCGAATCGCCGTGCGCCGGTCGGGCCGGGGTCCGGGCTTATCTTAGCCATGTCTTCACGCAGCCGGGAGGGGCAACTTGTGACGGGCCCGATCCGGCCCCACACTCTGGGCATGTTAGGCACCCTGCTCGTTTCGATCTTCGCCATGGCCCTGGTCGTGTTCTGGTATTCAGGGCGCGCGGCCGCGGAAACCGCCACTGTCATAGGACAGCGGGCCTGTACACGCGCCGGCGTGCAGTGGCTCGACCAGAGCGTGCACCTGCTGGCCCTGCGCCTGCGGCGTGGGCCGGATGGCTGGCTTGGCCTGGAACGACACTACGGATTCGAATATTCCACCGGCGGCCAGGATCGCCACGCCGGCCGGATCGTCTTGCACGGGCGCCGCCTGGTGGCCCTGGCCGGACCGGCACCGCCGTCGCCTCAGACCGAGGCTACTTGACCACCCGCAGATGGCTGCGCTTGGGCGGCTCGCCACCACCGTCGGGCCCCGACGGCGGCTCCGGGGAACCATCATCGCCCTCTTCGACGTCGGCGCCGTCGTCGGGAAGCATCATGCCCTGGCCGGTTTCCTGGGCGTAGATCGCCAGCACCGCACCCACCGGCACGTACACCGACTGGCTGACGCCGCCAAAACGCGCATTGAAGCTGACGCCCTGGTTGTCGATGGCCAGGCGCGCCACCGCGCGCGGCGCGATGTTGAGCACGACCCGGCCTTCCTTCACCGAGGCCGCCGGCACCTGCACGTCATCGTGCGCGGCGTCCACCAGCAGGTAGGGGGTCATGCCGTTGTCGTTGATCCATTCGTTCAACGCCCGCAGCAGGTAGGGGCGATTGGATCCCATTCGGGGGGTCTGGGTCATTGCGGGATGTCGTGCAGCGCCTTTTCTTCAGGGGTCAGGCTACGCAGGTAGGCCGGATTGCGGAAGATGCGGTTGCCGTAGTCTTCGATGACCTTGGCCTCCTTGGGCAACTGCACGCCAAGCGAAGGCAGGCGCCAGACGATTGGGGCGATCGCGCAGTCGGCCAGGCTCATCTCCGGGTTCAGGAAGAACTTGGACGCCTTGAACAAGGGCAAGGACGCGATCAGCAGCTCCTTGAGGCGCTTGCGGCCGGCGTCGGCCTGGGCCTTGGTGCCGTGCTGCACGGCCTGCACGTGCGGGACCCAGTCGTGCTCGAGCCGCAGCATCGCCAGGCGCAGGCGGGCGCGGGAAAGCGGGTCCACCGGCATCAGCGGCGGATGCGGGTAGCGCTCGTCCAGGTACTCGGACACCACCGAAGCGGCATAGAGCACCAGGTCGCGATCAACCAGGGTCGGTACGGAGTGGTAGGGATTGAGGTCGACCAGGTCCTCCGGCGGGTTGGTCGGATCCACCGGGATGAGGTCGTAGGTGACGCCCTTGGCCGCCAGAACCAGCCGGACACGATGGCAAACGACGCAATCGCGGGCGGAGAACAGCGTCAGGGCGTTGCGAATGCGCGGACTGGCAGCCATCAAGGAATCCCCCAGGGTGCCGCCAGCCCCTGCCGGCGGTCATCGGAAGCCTTAACCCTGCCCGAAATGCCGTCTTTCCCGCAAGCCGGCCTCGCACCGGACGCCGGAACGCCGGCCCGAAAAACGAAGGGCCGCCAAATGGCGGCCCCAAGTTACTGATTTTAATGGGAATCAGTGAACGTCGCGCCAGTACTCCAGCTTCAGCAGGTAGGCGATGAAGGTGAAGAAGGCCAGGAACAGGATGACCCAGACGCCGATGGATTCACGCTTGAGCGCGGCCGGTTCGGCCACGTACTGCAGGAAAGCGCTGATGTCCCGGGCGGTGCGGTCGAACTCCTCCGGGCTCTGGCGGCCGGGCGTGGCCAGCTCGAGCTTGCTCAGGTGCGAGGCGCCGTCTTCGCCCTGGTCGTAGACCGGGCGCTGGATACCCTGCAGTTCCCACAGCACGTTGGGCATCGAGGCACCCGGGAACACGGTGTTGTTCCAGCCCAGGGGGCGGGCTTCGTCGATGTAGAAACCCTTGAGGTAGGAATACACCCAATCCGCGCCACCGAGCCGGGCGCGCGAGACCAGGCTCAGGTCCGGGGGCGCCTTGCCAAACCAGGTGGTGCCATCCCCGGCGTCGATGCCGGTGCGGATGGTCTCGCCGATGGCGGCCTGCGGCGGCACCAGGTACTGCTCGACCACTTCCGGCGGCAGGTCCAGGTCGCTGGCGATGCGGGAATAACGATGCATCGACAGGGCATGGCAGCCCGCGCAGTAGTTCATGTACAGGCCGGCGCCGCGCTGCAGCGAGGCCTTGTCGCTCAGGTCGGTGCCCGAGTGCTCGAGCGCCGGACCCGGACCGGCCGCCAGGCCCAGGGCCGGAAGCAGCACCGCCAGGAAGACGAAGTAGCGCAACTTAGTCATGCGAAGGCACCCGCTCGGGAACGGCCTTGGTCTGGCCCATCACGGACCAGAAAGGCATCAGGATGAAGAAGGCGAAGTAATAGAAGGTCAGGATCTGGGCCACCAGCTTCTGCACGTCGGAACCCGACTGCGCGCCCAGCCAGCCCAGCACCACGAAGCTGATGCAGAACAGCGTGATCAGCACCTTGTGCAGCATCGGGCGGTAGCGGATGGACCGGACCTTGCAGCGGTCCAGCCACGGCAGCGCGAACAGGATCATGGTGGCGCCGCCCATCACGATCACGCCGAACAGCGGATGCGGGATGGCGCGCAGCATCGCGTAGAACGGGGTGAAGTACCACACCGGCTTGATGTGCGCCGGCGTGACCAGCGGATTGGCTTCGATGAAGTTGTCCCACTCCAGGAACCAGCCACCCATGGTCGGGGCGAAGAACACGATGAAGGCGAACAGGATCAGGAAGAAACCGGCGCCGAACAGGTCCTTGACCGTGTAGTAGGGATGGAAGGCGATGCCGTCCCTGGGCTTGCCCGTGGCCGGATCCTTCACCTTCTTGATGTCCACGCCCTCGGGGTTGTTCGAGCCCACTTCGTGCAGCGCGCCCAGGTGCAGCACGACCAGCAGCAGCAGCACCAGCGGCAGCGCGATCACGTGCAGGGCGAAGAAGCGGTTGAGCGTGGCGTCGGCGACCAGGTAGTCACCGCGGATCCACTCGGTCAGCTCGGGACCAATGAAGGGGATGGTGCCGAACAGGTTGATGATGACCTGCGCGCCCCAGTAGGACATCTGGCCCCAGGGCAGCACGTAGCCCATGAAGGCCTCGGCCATCAGCACCAGGAAGATCACCACGCCCAGCACCCAGACCAGCTCGCGCGGCTTCTGGTAGGAGCCGTAGATCAGGCCGCGGAACATGTGCAGGTACACCACGACGAAGAACAGCGACGCGCCGGTGGAGTGCATGTAGCGGATCAGCCAGCCCCATTCGACGTCGCGCATGATGTACTCGACCGAGGCGAAAGCCTCGGTGGCGGACGGCTTGTAGTGCATCGTCAGGAAGATGCCGGTGACGATCTGGTTGACCAGCACCAACATGGCCAGCGAGCCGAAGTAGTACCAGATGTTGAAGTTCTTCGGAGCGTAGTACTCCGACATGTGCTTCTTGTAGAAGGGAATCAGGCCCGGGGTGCGGTCGTTGAACCAGCCGACCACGCCATCGACGCCACGGGAGAACTTGCTGGCCATCAGGCGGCCTCCTCGGGAGCGACGCCGACCATCAGGCGGTTGTCGTCGATGAAGTGGTAAGGCGGGACCTCGAGGTTCGACGGCGCGGGCACGCCTTCGAAGACGCGGCCGGCCAGGTCGAAGCGCGAGTTGTGGCAGGGGCAGTAGAAGCCGCCCTGCCATTCGCTGTCGAACGCCTGCGGCTGCAGTTCCGGCACGTAGGTCGGCGAGCAGCCCAGGTGGGTGCAGATGCCGACGATGACGGCCAGCTCGGGCTTGATCGACCGGGCTTCGTTCTTGGCGAAGGCCGGGGTCTGGTCGGCGTTTTCCGAGTTCGGGTCACGCAGGCGGTCGTCGAGCGCCGGCAGCGCGGCGAGCTGCTCGGGCGTGCGCCGGAAGATCCAGACCGGCTTGCCGCGCCACTGGACGATCATGCGCATGCCGGGCTCGAGCTCGATCTTGCTGATGTCGACCTCGACCGGGGCACCGGCCGTCTGGGCCCGTGCACTGGGCTTCCAGGAACTGATGAACGGCACCGCGGCGAACCCGACGCCCACCGCGCCGACCACGGCGGTGCTTGCAGTCAGGAAGCGGCGACGCCCCGTGTTGACCCCTTGGTTAGCCATCCGGCTCTCCGAAACGTTTGCTAAGTGGCTGAAAAACGGCAGCCAGCCCACCCGGGGCCGGCAAAGACGCGCAATTGTAGCGGACGGGGCGCGAGAGCGACAACGCCGGCGCCATCGAGGGTCCCGGCCGGGGCCGGACCGGGGGCGTCAGCGCCCGGCGAGGGCGCCGCGGTAGCGGTCGGCCAGCTGGCCCACGCGCTGGACGTAACGCTGGGTTTCCGCGTACGGGGGCACGCCGCCGTGGCGGTCGACGGCACCTTCACCGGCGTTGTAGCCGGCGGCGGCCAGGGTCAGGTCGCCGTTGTAGCGCTTGAGCAGCCAGGCCAGGTACTGCACGCCACCGCGGATGTTCTGGTTGGGTTCGAAGACGTCGGTGACGCCGAAGCGGGCCGCCGTGGCCGGGATCAGCTGCATCAGTCCCTGGGCGCCGGCATGCGAGACCGCATTGGGCCGGAACGCGGATTCGGCGTGGATGATGGCCCGCACCACGGCCTCCTCCACCCCGAACTCCTCGGCCGCGGCCTTCACCTCGCCCGAATAGGCGTCCATGTTCAGCCGCACGCTGCCGAAGTCCACGCCGGGCAGCAGGCCGCAGGCGTAGCAGGTCTCGACGTAGCTGAACAACATCTGGGCACCGGTGCCCGGCTGCGGGACGTTGGTGTAGTGCGTGACGCCGTCGCGTTCGTACTTGTAGACGGCGCCGCGGGTCACCTTGGCCCCGGACCCGGCCGCCGCCGGCGCCAGCGCCTGGCCGGCCGAGGCCGTCTGGAAGCGCACGGCCCGCGCCGGCTTGCCGCCGGAGCCGCCACCGCCCGACGCCGCCGCAGGCGGCGGCGCCTTTGGCCTCGCGTCCGCCGCGGAGTAGGTGGAAACCACCTTGCAGCTCGAGCCGGCGACCTTCTTGCCGGTGTAGTTGGGCACGCCGTCGGCACCGGTGCAGCGGTAGAGCGTGCCGGCCGCCGCCGGCGAGGCGGCGGCCAGCAGCAGGCAGGCCAGCAGGGGCAAACGAGGGTCCATGGCGGCGAGGTTTACTCCTTGCCGGGGCAATTGCCAAGGCTTCGGGCCGGGAAAATGACCGGTCCTGCATGAACAACGGACCCTGCCGGCCGGCCAGGACAGCCACCGGGCGCTACAATGGCGCCCCTTTCCGGAACGGATTAACCGCCGCCATGCCCGGGACTTCGCCTGCCAAAGGCAAGCTCTACATCAAGACCCACGGTTGCCAGATGAACGAGTACGACTCGGCCCGCATGGCCGACGTGCTCGCCGTCGAACACGGCCTGGAACTGACCAGCGACGAGGCCGAGGCCGACGTCATCCTGGTCAACACCTGCTCAATCCGCGAACGCGCCCAGGAGAAAGTCTTCTCCCAGCTCGGCCGATGGAAGCACCTCAAGCGCGACAAGCCGGTGCTGATCGGCGTCGGCGGCTGCGTCGCCAGCCAGGAAGGCGACGCCATCCTCAAGCGCGCGCCCTACGTCGACCTCGTGTTCGGCCCGCAGACCCTGCACCGGCTGCCGGCGATGATCGACGCCCGCCGCGCCGAGGGCCGCGCCCAGGTGGACATCAGCTTCCCCGAGATCGAGAAGTTCGACCGCCTGCCCGAGCCACGCGCGGAAGGTCCGTCGGCCTACGTCTCGATCATCGAGGGCTGTTCGAAGTACTGCTCGTTCTGCGTGGTGCCCTACACCCGCGGCGAGGAGGTCAGCCGCCCCTTCGACGACGTGCTGCTCGAATGCGCCCAGCTCGCCGCCCAGGGCGTGCGCGAAATCCACCTGCTGGGCCAGAACGTCAACGCCTACCGCGGCGCCACCGTGGACGGCGACGAAGCCGACCTGGCCCTGCTGGTGCGTGCCATCGCCCAGCTCGAAGGCATCGGCCGCATCCGCTACACCACGTCGCACCCGGTGGAATTCACCGACAGCCTGATCGAGGCGCACCGCGACGTGCCCGAGCTGGCGGCGTTCCTGCACCTGCCGGTGCAGTCGGGCTCGGACCGCATCCTGGCGGCGATGAAGCGCGGCCACACCACGCTCGAGTACAAGGCCAAGATCCGCCGCCTGCGCGAAGCCCGCCCCGACATCACGATCAGCTCGGACTTCATCGTCGGCTTCCCGGGCGAAACCGACCGCGACTTCGAGGCGACGATGAAGCTGATCGACGACATCGGCTTCGACCAGAGCTACTCCTTCGCCTACTCGCGCCGCCCCGGCACGCCGGCCGCCAACCTGCACGACGAGGTGCCCGCCGACGTCGCCAGCGCGCGCCTGCAGCGCCTGCAGGCCGCGATCAACGACAATGCCCGCCGCTACGCCGAGGCGATGGTGGGCAGCGTGCAACGCGTCCTGGTCGAAGGCCCCAGCGCCAAGGACCCGGCCGAACTGACCGGCAAGACCGAGAACATGCGCAACGTCAATTTCCCCGGCCACCCGCGCCTGGTCGGCCAGTTCATCGACGTGCGCATCACCGAAGCGCGCACCAACTCCCTGCGCGGCAAAGTCGTATGAGCAAACACAGGACGCACCGGGACTTCGTGCTGGAGCCGCAGGACGTCGAGCGGCTGGCAAACCTGGCCGGCCCCTTCGACGAGCATCTCCGGCAGATCGAGCTGCGCATGGGCGTCGAGATCGCCAACCGTGGCCACGTCTTCCGGGTCACCGGCGAAGACAAGCCGGTGGAGGCGACCGAAAAACTGCTGCACGCGCTGTACGAGGAAACCGCGACCGAGACCCTGGACCCGCACAAGCTGCACCTGCGCATGGGCGAATCGAGCATGGACCGGCTCGAGCAGGGCTTCGCGCCGCAGGAGGTCGCGGTGCGGGTCAAGCGCGGCACCATCCGCGGCCGTGGCGACAACCAGCAGAAGTACCTGCATGCCATCGCCACCCACGACATCAACTTCGGCATCGGCCCGGCCGGCACCGGCAAGACCTTCCTGGCCGTGGCCATGGCGGTCGAGGCCCTGAACGAAAGCCGGGTCCAGCGCGTGCTGCTGGTGCGGCCGGCGGTCGAAGCCGGCGAGAAGCTGGGCTTCCTGCCCGGCGACCTCAGCCAGAAGGTCGACCCCTACCTGCGGCCGCTCTACGACGCGCTGTACGAGATGCTCGGCGTCGAGAAGGTCGCCAAGCTGCTCGAGCGCAACGTCATCGAAGTCGCGCCGCTGGCCTACATGCGCGGCCGCACGCTCAACGACGCCTTCGTCATCCTCGACGAAGCCCAGAACACCACCATCGAACAGATGAAGATGTTCCTGACCCGCATCGGCTTCGGTTCCACCGCGGTGGTCACCGGCGACCTGAGCCAGATCGACCTGCCCAAGCACCAGAAGTCCGGCCTGCGCGACGGCATCGACGTGCTGCGCGGCGTCGACGGCATCAGCTTCACCTTCTTCACGGCCCGCGACGTGGTCCGCCACCCGCTGGTGGCACGCATCGTGCGGGCCTACGATGCCCGGGACGGCAAGGAGTCGCAGGAATGAGCCGGAAACCGCTGGATCTCGACGTCGGCGTCAGCTACGGCCTGCCGCGAAAAGGCCTGCCGGCCGCCGTCAGCTTCCGCCGCTGGGCCGAAGCCGCCGCCCGCGACCGGATCCGGCGCGGCGACCTGGCCATCCGCGTGGTCGACGCCAAGGAAGGCCGGGCCCTGAACCGGCACTACCGCGGCAAGGACTACGCCACCAACGTGCTCAGCTTCCCGGTGGACCTGCCCGAGGGCGTCAACCTGCCGCTGCTGGGCGACCTGGTCATCTGCGCCCCGGTGGTTGCCCGCGAGGCCCGCGAACAGGGCAAGGACCTGGCCGCCCACTACGCCCACCTCACCGTGCACGGCGTGCTGCACCTGCTGGGCCTGGACCACGACGACGAGCGCGAGGCCGAGGCGATGGAGCTGCTCGAACGCGAGATCCTGGCCGGGCTGGGCTTCCCCGACCCGTATTGACCGACCCTGTAGGAGCGGCTTCAGCCGCGAAGTTCTTCTTGGCCAAAGGCCAAGCAAAAGATTCGCGGCTGAAGCCGCTCCTACAGGGGTCCAGGCGGAAATGAAGCCTTCCCGGGTTCCGGTTAGACTTGCATCCCCGCCCCCTTGGCGCCCCTGAACCCCGAAATGTCCGAAGATTCCCCTAGTAGCCCGCCGGAACGCCGCTCGTGGCTTGAACGCCTGAGCCAGGCCTTTTCCGGCGAACCCGAAACCCGCGAGGACCTCGTCGAGATCCTGCGCGAGGCCCAAGCCAACGGCCTGCTCGAGGCCGATACCCTGAAGATGCTCGAGGGCGCCCTGTCGGTGTCCGAACAGCAGGTCGGCGACATCATGGTGCCCCGGTCGCAGATGGTGTCCCTGCCCATCGATGCGAAGTTCCTGGACCTGATGCACCTGGTGGTCGAGTCCGGCCACTCCCGTTTCCCGGTGCACGGCGACGACCGTGACGAAATCCTGGGCATCCTGCTGGCCAAGGACCTGCTGCGCGGCATGGTCACCGACGGCGGGCCCGGCAGCGTGCGCGAACTGCTTCGCCCGGCGGTGCTGATCCCGGAATCCAAGCGCCTGAACGTGCTGCTCAAGGAATTCCGGCTCTCGCGCAACCACATGGCCATCGTCGTGGACGAACACGGCGGCGTCGCCGGCCTGGTCACCATCGAGGACGTGCTCGAGCAGATCGTCGGCGAAATCGACGACGAGCACGACGACGCCGACGAGACCAAGCTCATCGCCGCCCAGGCCGACGGCCAGTACCTGGTGGACGCGCTGACCCCGATCGAGGATTTCAACGAGCGCTTCGGCGCCGATTTCCCGGAAGATGAATACGACACGATCGGCGGCCTGGTCACCGCGGCCATCGGCCACCTGCCGGAGGCCGGCGAGGAGCTCGCCCTGGGCCGGTTCCACTTCCGCGTCGGCCGCGCCGACCAGCGCCGCGTCCACACCTTCGTGGTCAGCGTGCATGGCGAGGACTGACGGCAGGCGCCCCGGCGCCTGGAAACCCGCCTGGTTGCTGCTTGCCCTGCTTGCCTGGGTCGTGCCGGCCCTGGCCCTGGCCGCGCCGCGCATCGGCGTGCTGACCATGGAGCCGGGCGAGATCTTCTGGGAACGCTTCGGCCACAACGCCATCATCGTCGACGACGCCGCGGCGCCCTACCCGCTGTCGTACAACTTCGGCTTCTTCGACCTGGACGAACCCGGCTTCCACTGGAACTTCATCCGTGGGCGCATGGAGTACCGGCTCGAAGTGCTGCCGATGGCCAGCGACCTGGCTTATTACGAACGCACCGGTCGCGGCGCGGTCATCCAATGGCTCGACCTGGACCCGGAGGAGGCGCGCCGGATGGCGGCACGCCTGGCCGAAAACGCCCGCCCCGAAAACGCCCGCTACACCTACGACTACTACACCGCCAATTGTTCGACCCGGGTCCGCGATGCCGTCGACGAAGCCCTGGGCGGCCAACTGCGGGCCCAGCTCAGCGGCCGCTCGCAGGGCAATACCCACCGCAGCGAATCCGTGCGCCTGGCGGCGCCCGCCCCGTGGATGGCCCTGGGCTTCCACGTCGGCCTGTCCGGCCACGCCGACCGCCCGCTGTCGCGCTGGGACGAAGCTTTCATCCCCATGCGCCTGCGCGACGCCCTGCGCGAAGTGAAGCGCGAGGATGGCCGGCCGCTGGTGAAGGCCGAACAGCAACTGCTGCCGCACCGACTGGTGCCGCCGCCCGCCGAAGCGCCGCGGCTGCGCACGCCCGCCCTGTTCGCCGGGCTCCCCCTGGCGCTGCTGGTGGTGGTGGGCGGCAAGCGGGCGCCGCGCGCCCTGGCCGCCGGCGCCCTGGTGTTCTGGCTGCTGGCCGGCCTGGCCGGCGCACTGATGGCCTTCATCTGGCTCGGCACCGCCCACGTGGCTGGCCACGGCAACGAGAACCTGCTGCTGCTGAGTCCGCTGTGCCTGTTCCTGCTGCCCGGCGCCTGGGCGGCGCTGCGCGGACGCAGGCCGACGCGCCGATTCCGGATACTGCTGTGGCTCGTCGCCGGCGGCGCCGCCCTGGCGGGCTTCCTCAAGTTCCTGCCTTTCCTGCCCCAGGAAAACGTCGAGTGGGTGCTGCTCCTGCTGCCCCTGCACTGGGCGCTGCTGCGCACCATGGACCCGAAGCGGGGGGACGAGGCACAGTAGGCACATGGATGCCCCCGCCTCGCCCACCGTCGTCAACTGCGTCCGCTACGCGCGCGACGGAACCCGCAGCGACATCGACCTGGACACCATCAGCGACGTGCTGGCGGTGGACGACGGCAGCTTCGTCTGGGTCGGTCTGTACGAGCCCGACGAAGCGCTGCTGGACAAGCTGCAGGTGGAGTTCAACCTGCACGACCTGGCCATCGAGGACGCCCACCACGCCCACCAGCGGCCCAAGATCGAGGCCTACGGCAACTCGCTGTTCATCGCGGTGCACACGGCACAGGTGCTGGATAACGTTGTTTCGTTCGGTGAAACCCACCTGTTCGTCGGGCCGCGTTTCCTGGTGACGGTGCGCCACGGCACCTCGCTGTCCTACAACACGGTGCGGGCCCGGGTCGAACGCGAGCCCGAACTGCTGGCGCTTGGCCCGTCCTACGGGCTGTACGCGGTGCTCGACTTCATCGTCGACAACTACCTGCCGATCGTCGACGCGTTCCGCGACCAGCTCAACGACCTCGAACAGGACATCTTCGCCGAGAGCTTCAGCCGCGACACGGTCCGCAAGCTCTACGACCTCAAGCGCCGGGTCACCACGCTGCGGCTGGCGGTGGCCCCGATGCAGGACATCACCGGCCAGCTCACCCGCGTGCACACCCAGCTGGTGGGCGAGGAAATGCGGCTCTACTTCCGCGACATCTACGACCACACCTTGCGGGTGAACGAAGCCACCGACACCCTGCGCGAGATGCTGACGGCGGCGATGTCGGTCAACCTGGCCCTGGTCACCGTATCCCAGGGCGAAGTGGTCAAACGCCTGGCCGGCTGGGCGGCCCTGCTGGCGGCGCCGACGCTGGTGGCCAGCTGGTACGGAATGAATTTCCCGCACATGCCCGAGTTCGCCGGACGCTTCGGCTACCCGGTGGTGGTGGGCGCCACGCTGGCCGTCGTCGGCGGGCTGTTCGTCCTGCTGCGCCGCGCCAAGTGGCTGTGATACTTCGCTTCTGTGGGAGGGACTTCAGTCCCGAAGCCTTTCGCGGCTAAAGCCGCTCCTGCGGAAAAGGCATCGGGACTGAAGTCCCTCCCACAGAGGGGATGCCTGGCTTGACGGAGGTCAAGGCGGGCTTGGCCGCCTGGCGGCACGATGCCTGCCATGGCCGCAATCCCTCCCTTCGATGCCGACCTGCTGCGCCGCTACGACCGGCCCGGTCCGCGCTATACGTCTTACCCGACCGCGCCGCAGTTCACGCCGGGCTTCGGGGCGGCCGAGTTCGCCCGAGCGGCCCGGCTGAGCAACGACGACCCGATCCCGCGCCGACTGTCGCTCTACGCGCACGTGCCCTTCTGCTTCAGTCCGTGTTTCTACTGCGGCTGCAACCGCATCATCACCCGCGACAAGGCCCGGGCCGGTACCTACCTGGCGCGCCTGGTGCGCGAGGTGGCGATGCTGGGACCGCTGTTCGACCGCGACCGCGAAGTGATCCAGCTGCACCTGGGCGGCGGCACCCCGAATTTCTTCAGCGCCGGCCAGATCGGCGAACTGCTCGAAAGCCTGGATACCCATTTCCGCTTCAGCCAATCGCCGGCGCGCGATTTTTCGATCGAACTCGACCCGCGCTTCGTCGACAAGGGCGACATCGAGGCTCTGGCCTTCATGGGCTTCAACCGCGCCAGCCTGGGCGTGCAGGACTTCGACCCGACGGTGCAGGCGGCGGTGAACCGGATCCAGTCGGTCGAGGAAACCCAGGCGGTGATCGACGCCTGCCGGCAGCACGGCTTCCGCTCGGTGAACGTGGACCTGATCTACGGCCTGCCGCTGCAGACCCGGGCCGGCTTCGGCAAGACCCTGGACACGGTCATCGCCACCCGACCCGACCGCCTGGCCGTGTACAGCTACGCCCACATGCCGCAGCTGTTCCGCCCGCAAAAGCAGATAGACCCCTCCCAGCTGCCCAGCCCCGAAGACAAGCTGGGCCTGCTGCAGCTGGCCATCGAGAAGCTGTCGGCGGCCGGCTACCGCTACGTCGGCATGGACCATTTCGCCCTGCCCGAAGACGACCTGTCCGTCGCCCAGGAGCGGGGTGGCCTGCACCGCAACTTCATGGGCTACACCACCCACGCCGACTGCGACCTGGTCGGGCTGGGCGTCAGCGCCATCAGCCACGTCGGGGGCACCTACAGCCAGAACCCGCGCGACCTGCCGAGCTGGGAAATCGCCATCGACAACGGCCACCTGCCGACCTGGCGCGGCATGCAGCTCGACGCCGACGACGAGCTGCGCGCCGACCTGATCCAGCAGCTGATGTGCCAGGGCGAAGTGGACATCCCGGCGCTGGAAGAGCGCCACGAGATCGATTTCGGGCGCTATTTCGCCCAGGAACTGGCCCGCCTGGCCCCACTCAAGGCCGATGGCCTGGTGGACGTGTCGGCGACCCGGATCAGGGCCACCTCGCGCGGCCGCCTGCTGCTGCGTATCATCGCCGCATGTTTCGATCGCTACCTGCACCAGCCCCAGGCCGAACCGACCCGGTTCTCCAAGGCCATCTGAACCCCGAAGGGCCGTCCGCGTGAGCCCCACGGCGCGCCGACCCCGGCACAATCCCATCGCCGACGACGGCGACGCCCTTCATTTCTGCAGCACCTGTGCGTTCTCCGACGCCTGCCTGTCCCAGGGGTACAACAAGTCGGACCTGATGGACCTGCACGTGCTGGTCGAACACGTCGGCCCATTCCACGAAGGCGAACACATTTTCCGCGAGGGCGACGAGTTCAACGCCATCGCCGCCGTTCGCGCCGGCACGGTCAAGACCTACGTGCTCGACGCCACCGGCCACGAACAGGTGCTGGGCTTCCACCTGCCGGGCGAGATCATCGGGCTCAATGCCATCAGCCAGTCGCGCTACCCCTGCAATGCGGTGGCGCTGGACACGGTGATGCTGTGCCGGTTCTCGTTCCCGAAGATGGCGCTGCTGGCCACGCGCATGCCCGGGCTGCAGGCCCAGCTGTTCCGGCTGCTCAGCCAGGACATCGGCAAGGCCGCCCTGCTGGCCGGGGACTACAGCGCCGACCAGCGCATGGCCGCCTTCCTGGTGGCGCTGTCGCGGCGCTTCGCCCAACGCGGGTTCTCCGGCACGCGCCTGCACCTGACCATGACCCGCACCGACATCGCCAACTACCTGCGGCTGGCCCCGGAAACGGTGAGCCGGGTGCTGCGGCGCCTGCAGGAAGAGGGCATGGTCAAGGTCGACCGCCGCGAACTGGAAATCATCGACCGCGACCGCCTCGAAGCCCTGGCCATGGCCGTCCTGCGCAACTAGCCCGCGCCCTTGTGGGAGGGACTTGAGTCCCGATGCTCTTGACCACAGGCCAAGAGCTAAGGGCTTCGGGACTGAAGTCCCTCCCACAAGGGGGCCGCTTGACCTGTGTCAGTGACGGGTCCGGGCCAGGTCCGGACCATGACGGCATCCTGCAAGGAGAGTCGTCATGAGCAGCACCAAGAAACTGTGGTTGGGCCTTGCCGCCCTGCTGGTGGTTTCGTTTTCCGCCCTGCTTTGGGTAGGCAGCGAAATCCACCGCGTCATGCCCCCGATACCGGAACAGGTGGTCACCACCTCCGGCGAGGTGGTCTTCACCCGCGACGACATCCAGACCGGCCGCGTGGTCTGGCAGTCCATCGGTGGCCAGCAATTGGGATCCATCTGGGGACACGGCGGTTACGTCGCGCCCGACTGGACCGCCGACTGGCTGCATCGCGAAGCCGTCGAGATCCTCGACCGCTGGGCCCGCGCCGAGTACTCCGCCCCCGGCTACGACGCCCTGGGCAAGCCCGAACAGGCCGCGTTGCAGTCGCGTCTGCAGGACATGCTGCGCACCAACACCTTCGACGAGGCCAACGGCACCATCGTCATCGACGACGACCGCCTGGCGGCCATCAACAACGTCTCCGCGCACTACCAGAGCCTGTTCAGCAACGACCCGGCCACCCGGTCGCTGCGCGAAGCCTATGCGATGAAGGAAGCCACGGTCGCCGACGCCGAGCACCGCCGGCAGATGACGGCCTTTTACTGGTGGACGTCCTGGACCGCGGTGACGCAGCGCCCGGGCAAGGAGATCAGTTACACCAACAACTGGCCCTACGACCCGCTGGTGGGCAACGAGCCGCCGTCGAACCTGCTGATGTGGACCGTCTTCAGCGTGCTGTTCCTGATCGCCGGCATCGCCCTGCTCGGCTGGCACTACGCCGTCAACCACGAGCGCGACGAGGACCCGAAGCTGCCGCTGACCGACCCGCTCGCCGAAGTGAAGGTGACGCCGTCGATGAAGGCCACCGCGAAGTATTTCTGGCTCGTGGTCGCTCTGTTCCTCACCCAGATCCTGCTCGGCGCGATGACCGCGCACTATCAGGTCGAAGGCCAGGACTTCTACGGTTTCGCGCTGTCGGAAATCCTGCCCTACTCGCTGACCCGCACCTGGCACACGCAGCTGGCGGTGCTGTGGATCGCCACTGCCTGGCTGGGCATGGGCCTGTACATCGGACCGGCGATTTCCGGGCATGAACCCAAGTACCAGGCGCTGGGCGTCAACGTGCTCTGGGTCTGCCTGATCATCATCGTGGTCGGTTCGTTCGCGGGCCAGTGGTTCGCGGTGATGCAGAAGCTGGGGCTGGCCAACAACTTCTGGTTCGGCCACCAGGGCTGGGAGTACGTGGACCTGGGCCGCTTCTGGCAGTGGTTCCTGTTCCTGGGCCTGGGCATCTGGCTGACGCTGGTGGGCCGCTGCCTGGTGCCGGCCATCCGCATGGGCGGCGAGTCCAAGTCCATCACCACCCTGCTGTTCCTCTCCACCGTCGCGATCGGCCTGTTCTACGGCGCCGGCCTGCTCTGGGGCGAACACACCCACCTGTCGATGGTCGAATACTGGCGCTGGTGGGTCGTGCATCTGTGGGTCGAAGGCTTCTTCGAAGTGTTCGCCACCGCCGTCATCGCCTTCCTGTTCACCAAGCTGGGCCTGATCAAGACCACGACGGCGACGATCGCCGTGCTCTTCGCCACCATCGTGTTCATGGCCGGCGGCGTGCTGGGCACCCTGCACCACCTGTACTTCACCGGCACGCCGACCGCGGTGATCGCGCTGGGAGCCTCGTTCTCCGCCCTGGAAGTGGTGCCGCTGGCCTATGTCGGCTTCGAGGCGTACCACACCTTCAAGCTGGGCAAGTCGACGCCGTGGATGCAGCGCTACAAGTGGCCGATCCTGTTCTTCGTCGCGGTGGCGTTCTGGAACCTCGTGGGCGCCGGCCTGTTCGGGTTCCTCATCAACCCGCCGCTGCCGCTGTACTACATGCAGGGCCTGAACCTGACCCCGCTGCATGGCCACACCGCGCTGTTCGGCGTGTACGGCATGCTCGGCATCGGCCTGATGCTGTTCTGCCTGCGCGGCATGAAGCCGCAGGCGATCTGGCCCGAAGCGCCGCTGCGCACCGCGTTCTGGTCGCTCAACATCGGCCTGTCGGGCATGGCGCTGTTCACCCTGCTGCCGCTGGGCATCCTGCAGGTCAACGCGGCGATGAACCATGGCTACTGGTTCGCGCGTTCGGCCGAGTTCATGCAGCAGCCGATCGTGGACATGCTGGTCTGGATGCGCGTGCCCGGCGATACGCTCTTCAGCGTCGGTGCCCTGGCCCTGGCCTGGTTCGTACTGCGCCTGTGGATCGCCCCGAAATCGGTACCGGTGCCCGTGGATGGCGCCACGGAATCGGCACGCTGATCCCTGGTTTCTCCGAAGCGTGATTGACGGGGCCACTTCGGTGGCCCCTTTTTTTTGCCCATGGGCGATGCGAATGACTTGCGTCAAGGCGCCCGGCCGTCCGGCGGGCGACAGTGGGGCCACGTTGGTTCCAGGACTCCCGACATGGCCGTCGCCGCCCTCCCCGCTCCGTTTCCGCTGGCCGCCGCGCCGCATCGCCTGCTGTTCTTCATCGGCGCCGCCAACGTGCTGGCGGCGATGGCCTGGTGGACCGGCTGGCTGGGCGGCCTGCTGCCCGCGCCGGCGGTGCCGGCGGGATGGATGCATGCCTTCATCATGCAGTACCAGGTGCTGCCGACCTTCATCTTCGGCTTCCTGCTGACGGTGTTCCCGCGCTGGATGGCGCAGGCCGAGGCCAGTCGCTGGCACTACCTGCCGGTGGGCCTGGGCCTGGTGCTGGGCCAGGGGCTGACCCTGCTCGGACTGGTGACCGGATCCGCCCTGTTGCTGCACATCGGCGTGGTCAACACGCTCGCCGGCTGGATCGCGGCGATGGCCGTACTGGCCGGCTGGCTGGCGCGGGACCGCAGCGGCAACTGGCACGCCGTGTCCTGCTTCGCCGGCCTGCTGATGGGCCTGGCCGGCCTGCTGGCCTTCGTTGCCTACCTGCACTTTCCCCAGGAACCGCGGCTGGCCTTCGCGATGCTCAAGATCGGCACCTTCGGGCTGCTGGTGCCGGTCTATTCGACGGTGGCGCACCGCATGTTCCCGTTCTTCGCGGGCAACGTGGTGGCCGGGTACCGGTCATGGCGTCCGATGTGGCTGCTCGCCGCCAGTTGGCCCCTGTGGCTTGGCCACCTGGCGCTTGAGCTGGCGCATTTGTACCAGTGGCTGTGGCTGGTCGACCTGCCGCTGCTGGCGATCACCGGCCTGGCGCTGTGGCGCTGGTGGCCGCGCGCCAAGGCGCCGCCGCTGCTGCGCGTGTTGTTCATTGGCTATGCCTGGCTGCCGATCGCGCTGGCCCTGTACGCCGCGCAGAGCCTTTGGTTCTTCGGCACCGGCGAATTCACCCTGGGCCGCGGCCCGGTGCATGCCGTGTCCATCGGTTTCTTCGGCAGCCTGCTGGTGGCGATGGTGACGCGTGTCACCCAGGGCCATTCGGGCCGGCCGCTGGTGCTGGGCAATATCCCGGCGCTGGCCTTCATCGGCATGCAGGTCGTGGCGGTGGTGCGCGTGGGCTCGGAGCTGGCCGCCAACCCGGCGCCCTGGTTCCTCGCCGCAAGCATCGGCTGGGTGCTGGTGTTCCTGCCCTGGGTGATGCGTTCGCTATGGATCTATGCCACGCCGCGTGCCGACGGGCGCCCGGGCTGAGGACCTGTCGATGATCGAGTTCTACTTCCAGATAAAGATGGTGCACATCGCCGCGGTGCTGGCCAGCGTCGGCCTGTTCGCGGTGCGGGGCGCCCTGGTCCTGGCCGGCGTGAAGTGGGCGATGGTGGCACCCCTGCGCTACCTGAGCTACACCATCGACACGGTGCTGCTGACGGCGGCGCTGATGCTGCTCACCGCGCTCAAGCTCAACCCCTTCGTCGTGCCCTGGCTGTCGGTGAAGCTGGCCCTGCTGGTGCTTTACGTCGTTCTGGGCAGCCTGGCGCTCAAGCGCGCGCGCAGCCCTCGCGCGCGGGCGCTGTTCTACGCCGGCGCACTGGCGACCTTCGCCTTCATGTATTTCGTCGCCCGTGCGCACCACCCGCTGGGCATCCTGCAGGGGCTGGCGACATGACCTCACCGTCCATCCACCCCTGTTTCCTCGGCCCCTATGGCGAAAACGACGCCCTGCTGGAAAAGCTCGTCGTCGAGTTCCTGCGCGACCACGTTTACTGGCGCCGCAACGTCCATCCCGAGGACCCACCCGCGATCCCGACCGGCGCCGCCGGCGAACCGGCCTTCCGCGACTTCGAGGCGCGCATGCGCCGGGAGCTGCATGCGCTGTCGGCTTCGCTCAAGCGGTCCGTGCCCTTCCACAGCCCGCGTTACATCGGCCACATGGTGTCGGACCTGCTGCTTCCCGGCCTGGCGGCCCAGTTCCTGACCCTGCCGTACAACCCGAACAACGTCAGCATCGACGCGGCGCCGGTGACGATCGACATGGAGCTCAAGGCCGGGCTGCAGCTGGCCCGGATGTTCGGTTACGTGGACGACCCCGCGCGACCCGATTGCGCTTTCGGCCACCTGACCTCGGGTGGCACCCTCGCCAACTTCCAGGCCCTGCGCCTGGCCCTGGCCTGCAAGGCGTTCCCGGTGGCGCTGCGAGCGTCGGCGCCGCCGGGCATCGTCCTGCCCGATGACGACTGGAGCGCGTTCAACCTGGATTCGAAGTCGGTGGTGGCGCTGGTCGACCAGTGGAACGCTTTCCTGGCTTCCTGCCCGCCGCGCGAACGCCGGCAGTGGCGTGCGCGGCTGGCCGGCCACCGCCTCGAAAGCCTGGGCCTGGCCGGCTTCCTTGCCGCACACCCGGATTTGCGTTCCCCCCGCGTCTTCGCCCCGGTCACCGCCCACTACTCCTGGTCCAAGGGCATGAAACTGACCGGGCTGGGCCGCGCCCAGCTGCAGCTCGTGCCCGAACGCGGCATGCGCACCGATACCGACGCCCTGGAGGAAATGCTGGCGCGCTGCCAGCGCGAACGGGAGCCCGTGCTGATGGTGGTCGGCGTGATGGGCAGCACCGAGTTCGGCACCATCGATCCGCTGCACGAACTGGTGGATGCTCGCGAGCGCTGGGCTGGACATGGCCTGGGGTTCGCCGTGCACGTCGATGCCGCCTGGGGCGGCTACCTGACCACGCTGTTCCGCCAGCCTGACGGCGGCCTGCGCCCGCTCCAGGACATGCGCGAGGAGTTCCGCGACTTCCCCGCGCCGGAAGTGCATGCCGCGGTCGCGGCACTGGGTCGCGCGGATTCGATCACGGTGGACCCGCACAAGCTGGGCTACATCCCCTACGGTGCCGGCGCCTTCCTGTGCCGTGACCAGCGGGCGATGCAGCTGCTGGCGGAAGACGCCGACTACGTGTTCAGTACCGACCAAAGCCCGGACTACTTCCAGCGTTTCCGCCAGCTGGGACGCTACATCCCGGAAGGCTCCAAGCCCGGCGCCGCCGCGGCCGCGGTCTACGTCACCCACAAGGTGCTGCCGCTGGACCACGAGAACTTCGGCGCCTTGCCGCGCGAATCCATCGTCGCCACCGAAGCCTTCCGCACCGCCGCGACCCGCTTTTCGGCGCGCATGCAGGGACGCCTGGTCTGCAAGCTGCCGTTCGAGCCCGATTCGAACCTGGTCTGCCTGGCGCTCAACCCTGCCGGCAACACCGACGTGGCGACCATGAACCGCTTCGTCCGCGCCCTCCATCGCAGCCTCAGCTACGACCCAGGGCAGCCGGTGCAGTCGCGCGAGTTCTTCGGGTCGATGACCACGCTGCAGCCGGAAGTGATGGGCGCCGAAGAAACCACGCGGGCGCTCGAAGCCCTGGGCCTGGACCCGGCCACGCTCGACGCTGGCGGCGAAGACGACGACCGCCTGGTGATCCTGCGCCACACGCTGATGAATCCCTTCCTGCTCGATACCGGCAACGGCATCAGCTATCTCGAGATGTATTTCGACTACCTCGAACGCCAGGCGATGGCCTTGATCGAAAAGGCCGCAGCGGCATGATCGCCAGTCGAACCTGGCTCAAGCAGGCCCTGGCCTGTCTCGCCCAGGAAGCCGCGCGTTCGGCCGACACCCACCTGCTGCGCCTGGACCTGCCGGCGTTCCCGGGCATCCGTTTCTACTTCAAGGACGAGGCGGCGCATCCGACCGGCAGCCTCAAGCATCGGCTGGCGCGTTCGCTTTACCTGTACGCGCTGTGCAACGGCCGTCTGCGCGAAGGCCAGGGCGTCATCGACGCGTCCTCGGGCAGCACCGCGATTTCCGAAGCCTGGTTCGCCCGGCTGCTGGGGCTGCGTTTCCAGGCCGTGATGCCCGACTGCACGGCGCCAGCCAAGGTGCGCCTGATCCGCTCGCTGGGCGCCGAATGCGTGTTGCTGCCACCGGGCCTGGACGCCAGCCGGATGGCGCGTGAGCGCGCCGACCGCGAAGGGCTGTGTTACCTGGACCAGTTCGGCCTGGCCGAACGCGCCACCGACTGGCGCGGCAACAACAACATCGCCGAATCGATCCTGGCCCAGCTGGCGCTGGAACCCGACCCTGAGCCGGCCTGGGTGGTCTGCGGCGCCGGCACCGGCGGCACCTCGGCCACGCTGGGCCGCTACCTGCGCTACCGGCGCCTGGATACCCGGGTCTGCGTCGCCGAACCCACCGGCGGCGCTTTCGCCGTCGGCTGGCACACGCGCGACGCCGCGGCCGTCGCCAGCCAGCCAACGCTGGTCGAGGGCATCGGTCGGGGCCATGCCGAACCCGGCTTCATCTACGACGTGGTCGATGCCGTCGAAGAAGTGGACGATGCCGACTCGATCGCCGCCTGTTGGTGGCTCGAACAGGCGCTGGGCCGTCGCTACGGCGGCAGTTCGGGCACCAACCTGGTGGCCTGCCTGCGCCTGGCCGCAGGCATGCGAAAGCGCGGCGAACACGGCGCCATCGTGAGCCTGCTGTGCGACCGTGGCGAACGTTACGCCGAAAGCCTGTTCGATCCGGACTGGTTGGCACGACAGGGAATCAACATGGCCGACGCCAGGGCGACGCTGATGCAACGCCTGAACGCATGAGCCACCACGACCTGCGCGGCTTCCTCGGCGAGCTGTCGCGACGTCGCCAGCTGCTGGAACTCGGCGCGCCGGTGGATCCGGAGCTGGAAAGCACGGCGCTGTGCCGCCATGTTCTGCGCGCGGGCGGTCCGGCACTGTTGATGCGCAACCCCGTGGGTTCGCGTCATGCCCTGCTGGGCAACCTGTTCGGCCATCGCGACCGCATCGAGCTGGCGCTGGGTGGGCGGCCGCTGGCCTCGCTGCGCGAGCTGGGGGAGCTTCTCGCGTCGATCAAGGAACCACGCTGGCCATCAAGCCTTCGCAATGCCCTGTCGACCTGGCCGGAGCTGGCGCAGCTGGCGCATGTCGCGCCCCGGGTGACCAACGAGGCCGGCTTCAACGAGATCGTGATCGAAGGCAACGACATCGACCTGGGCTCGCTGCCGATCCAGCGCTGCTGGCCGGGCGACGTCGCCCGCCTGATCACCTTCGGCCTGGTGGTCACCCGCGGTACCCGCCAGCCGCGGCAGAACGTCGCCATCTACCGGCAGCAGCTGCTGGGCCGTAACCGGGTGATCATGCGCTGGCTGCCGCACCGCGGTGGCGCCCTGGATTTCGCTGATTTCCGCGCCGCGTTTCCCGACCGGCCTTTCCCGGTTCTGGTTGCGATCGGCGCCGATCCGGCGACGATGCTTGCCGCGGTGGCACCGGTACCCGACACGCTGTCGGAGTACGAATTCGCAGGACTGTTGCGCGGGGCGCGCACGCGCGTATGGCACAGCGCCCTGACCGGCCTGGATGCCCCGGCGGGCGCGGAAATCGTGCTGGAAGGTTTCATCGAGCCGGGTGACACCGCGACCGAAGGCCCCTTCGGCGATCACACCGGCTATTACAACGCCCAGGGCGAGTTCCCTGTCCTGACCGTCAGTCGGTTGCGAATGCGCCGCGAAGCGATCTACCACGGCAGCTACATGGGACGGGCTCCGGAAGACGAACCCTCGGTGCTCAGCTCGGCGCTCAATGATGTCTTCGTGCCGATCCTGCGCAAGGTCTTCCCGGAGATCGTGGACTTCTACCTGCCCCCGGAAGCCTGCTCCTACCGGATCGCGGTAGTCAGCATCCGCAAGCAGTACCCCGGGCACGCTCGTCGGATCATGATGGGCATCTGGTCCTACCTTCGGCAGTTCACCTACACCAAGTTCGTTATCGTCACCGACGACGACATCGACGTCCGCGACTGGTCTCAGGTGCTCTGGGCGCTGTCCACACGCACGGACCCGGCTCGCGACTGCCTGCTGGTGGAAAACACGCCGATCGACTACCTCGACTTCTCCAGCCCTGCGCCCAACCTGGGCTCCAAGCTCGGACTGGACGCCACGCGCAAACTGCCCGGCGAGACCAGCCGCCCATGGAGCGAAGCGATCGTGCCCGACCCGGCGGTTGAGCGCCGCGTTCAGTCGCTTTGGGACGCGCTCCAGGCAGGATCGTCGAACAACAGCGGATAGCGGGCGACCACGGCTTGCAGTTCGGCCAGTGCAGTGGCGTCGTAGCCGGATTCCGACAGCGTATTGCTGGCCATGAGCACCCGCGCCAGCAGCGGGTGCAGCGCCGCATCGGGCTCGGGATCGAGCTTGCACTCGGCGAACATCATGTCCACGGCCGCCTTCAGTTCCGCAGCGATACCACGCACCTGGGCATCATCGAGATGACCGTGGCTGCCGTGGCCCAAGGTCTCCGTGGCTGAACGCACGCGCTGCATGCCGCGGCTCAGCGGCGCGTCGGGAAGCCAGCGCCGGGCCGGAGTGGCTTCGTCGAGGGCCTCGTGGGCGGCATGTGCCTCGTGCTCCACTTCGACAGGGGCTGCGGCAGGTTCCAGACGGGCAGGCACCGTTTCACTGCACGTGGCCAATCCCGGGACGACCGCCAGCAGCAACATCAACAGGGTATTGCCAGGGAGTCGTTTCATGGCGGAGTTCCGTGCGCGGCCGTGGCCGGTGGGACCCATGCTCCCCCATTCGCCCGCAACGGTAACTGACCCAGGTCAATGACGCGCCAGCCAGTCAGGGGGCAGCATCACCGGACCCCATCCAGGAGAGCGCGATGCAACTGGTCTGCCCCGCCGGAAACTTGCCGGCCCTGCACGCGGCGATCGATGCCGGCGCCGATGCGGTCTACGCCGGCTTCCGGGACCAGACCAATGCCCGCGCCTTCCCCGGCCTGAACTTCGACGACTCCGAACTCCGGGCCGGCATCGCCTACGCGCACCAGCGCGGCCGCAAGGTCTACCTGGCCCTGAACACCTATCCGGAAACATCGCGCCTGCGCGTATGGCAGGCCGCCGTGGACCACGCCGCGGCGCTGGGCTGCGACGCGATCATCGCTGCCGAAATGGCGGTTCTCGAGCACGCCATGCGCGAGCATCCGCAGCTCGCCCGGCACCTTTCCGTCCAGGGGTCGGCCACCACGGCACCGGCGCTGCGCTACATGCACGAACGCTTCGGCATAAGCCGCGCGGTGTTGCCCCGGGTGCTTTCGCTGCAGCAGGTAGAGCGCCTTTGCGAGCGTTCGCCGGTGCCCCTGGAGGTATTCGCCTTCGGCAGCCTTTGCATCATGGTCGAGGGCCGCTGTCAGCTATCGAGTTACGTCACCGGCGCCTCGCCCAACCGCCACGGCGTGTGCTCGCCGGCACGATTCGTGCGGTGGGAGGAACACGAGGGTGGCGATCGCGGCGTAAGACTCAACGGGCTGCTGATGGATCGTTACGCCCCGGGAGAACCCGCTGCCTACCCGACCGTGTGCAAGGGCCGCTTCACGGTCGGCGGCGAAACGTTCCACGCGCTTGAAGAGCCCACCAGCCTCAACACGCTCGAACTGTTGCCGCAACTCGCCAAGGCCGGCATCGCGGCGCTGAAGATCGAAGGTCGCCAGCGCGGCGTCGCCTACGTGTCGGCGGTCACGCGCACCTGGCGCGACGCCATCGACCGGCATCGTGCCGATCCGGACAACTGGCGACTCCAGCCCGGCTGGCAGAAGGCCCTGTCCGCTCATGCCGAAGGCCACCAGACCACCCTCGGCCCCTACCACCGCGCCTGGCACTGACCACATGAAACTCAGCCTCGGACCCCTGCAATATTTCTGGCCCCGCGAGCGCACACTGGCCTTCTACCGCGAAGCGGCCGGCTGGCCGGTCGACGTCTTCTACCTGGGCGAAACCGTCTGCAGCAAGCGTCGCGAATTGGGAACCCGCGACTGGATCTCGCTGGCCGACGAGCTGGCGGCGGCCGGCAAGGAGGTCGTGTTGTCGAGCCTGGCCCTGGTCGAAGCCGAATCGGAGCTCAATGCGATCCAGCGCATGATGGCGCACGGCGGCTTCTGGATCGAAGCCAACGACCTGACCGCGGTGCAGCTGTGTCGTGAACAAGGCCTGCCCTTCGTTGCCGGACCAAGCCTGAATATCTACAACCACGTCACGCTGGCCATGCTGGTCGAAGATGGCCTGAGGCGCTGGGTGCCCGGCGTCGAGCAGGGCCACGGGCAGGTGGACGATCTGCTGGCCGCGCATGCGGCGCAAGGCCATGCATTGCCCGAGCTGGAGTTGATCGCCTGGGGCCGCCTGCCGTTGTCTTATTCCGCCCGCTGTTTCACCGCCCGTGCGCTGGACGTGCCCAAGGACGCCTGCGGTTTCCGCTGCATCGAACATCCCGATGGCCTGCCGCTTGCCACGCGCGAGGGCACGCCCTTCCTGCGCATCAACGGCATCCAGGTACTTGGCGAGGAAATCACCGACCTCGGCCCCGAATTGCCGGCGCTGCGTGCGCTCGGCGTGGGCCTGCTGCGCCTGTATCCGCAGGCCTCGGGAATGCGTGAGGTCGTCGAACATTTCGACCTGGCGCGAGAATCGCCGCTGGCGCCACCGCGCCGGGGCGCGGTCAATGGCTATTGGCAGGGGCTGCCGGGGAAACCCGGGCTTCCGCCTGGCTGACCCGGTCAGCCGGCGGCGCCGAACACCAGGCAGGCGTTGGTGCCGCCGAAGCCGAAGCTGTTGGACATCACCGTGCGCAGCGTGGCCTCTCGGCTTTCACGCAGGATGGGAAAACCCCCGGCCTGCGGGTCCGGTTCGCTGATATTGGCCGAGCCGGCCATGAACCGGTCGCGCATCATCAGCAGGCAGTAGATCGCCTCGTGCACGCTGGCCGCGCCCAGCGAATGCCCGGACAGGGCCTTGGTCGACGAGAGCGGCGGTACGTCGACACCAAAGGCTTCGCGCACGGCGCGCAGTTCGACCAGGTCGCCCAACGGCGTTGAGGTTCCGTGGGTATTGAGGTAATCCACCGGCGCCTGGATGTCCTTCATCGCCATGCGCATGCAGCGCACGGCGCCTTCACCGGAGGGCGCGACCATGTCGGCACCGTCCGAGGTCACGCCGTAACCCAGCAGCTCCGCATGGATGCGGGCGCCGCGGGCGACGGCGTGGTCGAAGTCTTCCAGCACCAGCATGCCGCCGCCGCCGGCGATGACGAAGCCATCGCGGGTGGCGTCGTAGGGACGCGACGCCGTGGCCGGGGTTTCATTGTGGCGCGTTGACAGCGCGCCCATCGCGTCGAACTGCAAGCTCAGCGACCAGTGCAACTCCTCGCCGCCGCCGGCGAACATGATGTCCTGGCGGCCGGCGCGGATCAGGTCGGCGGCGGCACCGATGCAGTGCGCCGACGTGGCGCAGGCTGCCGAAATCGAATAGCTGGCGCCGCGGATGCCGAAGGCCGTCGCCAGGTTGGCGGAGACCGTCGAACCCATCGTACGCGGCACCATGTACGGCCCGACCTTTCGGACGCCACGGTTGCGCAACAGGTCCGCCGCCTCCACCTGCCACTGGGTCGAACCCCCGCCCGACCCCGCAAAGAGGCCGGTACGCTCGGAACGCACCTGGGAATCATCGAGCCCGGCATCGGCGATCGCATCCTGCATCGCCACGTGCGCGAACGCCGCACCGTCGCCCATGAAGCGCAGCACCTTGCGGTCTATGCGGGCTGGCAGGTCGATGTCCGGGGCCCCCGAGACCTGGCTGCGCAATCCGGCTTCGGCCGCGGCATCGTCACGCCGGATGCCGGAGAGACCGTTACGCAATGCCGTCGAAACCCTGTCAAGCTGGTTGCCCAGGCAGGAGACGATTCCCATGCCCGTAATCGCGATGCGACGCATGGCTACATGCCTTCGGTGGAGGTAAACAGGCCGACGCGAAGCTCTTCGGCGGTATAGATCTCGCGGCCGTCAACAAGCGTTCGACCATCGGCGATTACCATCTTCAGGCGACCCCGCACGACGCGCCGTATGTCGATTTCGTAGGTCACCAGCTTGGCGGATGGCAACACCTGGCCGGTGAATTTCACCTGGCCCACGCCCAGCGCGCGACCGCGACCTGGCTCGCCGAGCCAGGGGAGGAAGAAGCCGGCCAGCTGCCACATGGCGTCGAGGCCCAGGCAGCCCGGCATCACCGGGTCGTCCGTGAAGTGGCAGGCGAAGAACCAGAGGTCTGGACGGATGTCGAGTTCGGCGCGGATGTATCCCTTGCCGTGTTTGCCGCCGGTTTCGCTGATTTCCGTGATGCGGTCGAACATCAGCATCGGGTCGGACGGCAGGCGCGCGCCACCCGGGCCAAACATGGCGCCGCTGGCGCACTCCAGGAGCTGGCTGCGATCGAAGGACTGGGACACGTTCATGGGGTAGCGATAGGGGAAGATGCAAGTATTCTGCCGCCAATGTGGGGCATGACCTGCCGCGTATCAAGCGATTTCGCCGTACGCATCCGTTTCGATGCCCTGCCGTATGTTGTGGTTGGCCGCTGAATCCACGCGAAAGTGCGCGCCCAGCGACCGCGTGCGCGCCAGCGCCGGAACCAGCATGCGCAGCGCCAGCCGACCCTGCCAGCTGCAGGCCATCGCCGGGTCGGCGCCGATCGCATCCACGGCCGCCGCCAGGGTCCTCCCGCTGCGCAAAGGACCCAGTGCGTCCGTAAGCATCGCTGACAACGATCTCCCCACCGCCGGTGTCGGCACGGCACCAGCGTCCACCCAGCGTGCGGCCGATCCGCCACGGCCACCGCTTTTGCCAAGCCTTGCGCCGAGCGCGTGCCCGCACACGACACCCTCGAGCAGCGAATTGCTCGCCAGCCGGTTGGCGCCATGCACGCCGCTGCATGCGACCTCGCCGACGGCATGCAGCCCGGGAAGGTTGCTGTTCCCTTGTGGATCGACCGCGATGCCGCCCATGTGGAAGTGCACTGCCGGCGTCACCGGGATCAATTCGCGCCGGGGATCGATGCCCTGCTCGGCGCAGGTAGCCAGCACGCCCGGGAACTGGTGCCAGGCCGGCTCGAGCAGCTTGCGGGCATCAAGCCAGACACGTCTGCCGGCCTGGCGATGGCGCCACAGGCAGCGCGCAACGACGTCGCGCGGGGCAAGGTCGCCAAGCGGGTGCGTGCCCCGCATGAGCCTGTTCCCCTCGTCATCGACCAGTTCCGCGCCCGCGCCGCGCAGCGCCTCGGTGATCAGTGGCAGGTGCCGGCCCGAGGGCACTGCAAAGGCCGTGGGGTGCCACTGGATGAATTCGAGGTCACGGCCCTTCGCACCCGCCGCCAATGCAAGGGCAAGTCCGGCACCATCGGAGCCTTCGGGATTGGTAGTGCATGTGAACAGCCCACCTATGCCTCCCGTCGCCAGCACAAGGTCGGCAGCCTGAAGTGGCTCCACGCGACCCGCGGAATCGCGGACGCGAACGGCCGCCACGCGCCCGCCGGCCGAGAGGCCGATGGCTTCCAGGGTATTCCCGGCAAGCCAATGCACGTGCGACGAGGCGAACACCGCTGTGCACAACACTTTCATTATTTCCCGCCCGGTGGCGTCACCGCCGGCGTGCACGATACGCGCGCGGTCGTGACCCCCCTCGCGGCCCAGCGAAAGCATGCCGTTGCTGCCGCGGTCGAACGGCACGCCCAGGGAGACAAGCCAGTCGATGGCGCCCGGCGCTGAAAGCGCCAGGTCCAGCACCGCACCCACGTCGTTGTGGCAGGCACCTGCAACCAGCGTATCGGCGGCGTGGCAGACGGCCTCGTCGCCCGGCCCCACGGCCGCGGCGATGCCGCCCTGGGCCATGGCGCTGGCCGTGCCGGACGGTCCCCGGCTGCGGCTCACCAGGATCACCGGCCGCGGCGCCGCCGCCAGCGCCACGCAAAGGCCGGCAACACCGGCACCCACGACCACCAGCGGCGACGTATTCGTGCTCAGACGCGCTCGTCCCTACCCACCGCCAACATACGTTCAAGCGCACGGCGCGCCCGCGCGGCCACGCGCTCCGGCACCGTGACCTCGGGTGCCATGTCACGCAGGCAGGCGTGGATGTTCTGCAGGGTGATGCGCTTCATGTGCGGGCACAGGTTGCAGGGTTTGATGAACTGCGTCGCCGGGAAACGAAGCCGCAGGTTGTCGGCCATGGAGCACTCGGTGATCAGCGCCACACGCTCGGGCTGTTCACGTTCGAGCCAGGCACCCATGGCGCTGGTTGAACCGACGAAGTCGGCCTCCGCGAGCACCTCGGGCGGACACTCGGGATGCGCGACCAGCCTCGCGTCGAATCGCTTTCGGGCATGGCGGGCTTCGGCCGCGGTAAACGTTTCGTGCACCTCGCAGCGGCCATCCCACAGCACCAGCTGCACGTCCGTCTGGCTCGCGACATGCGAACCGAGGTACCGGTCGGGCAGGAAGATCACTTTGTCCGCCCCCATCGCCTCGACTACCTGGACGGCGTTGGCCGACGTGCAGCAGGCGTCGGATTCGGCCTTCACTTCGGCGCTGGTGTTGACGTAGGTGACCACCGGCGAGCCCGGATGCCGGGCCCGCAGCGCACGCACGTCGGCAGCATTGATTGATTCGGCAAGCGAACATCCCGCCAGCGGATCCGGAATCAGCACCTTCATCCGTGGCGCCAGGATCTTCGCCGTCTCGGCCATGAAGTGCACGCCGCACAGGACCACGATCTCGGCATCGCAGTCGGCCGCGGCCTGCGCCAGTGCGAGCGAGTCGCCGGTGACGTCAGCAACGCCGTGGAATATTTCGGGTGATTGGTAGCTATGTGCCATGAGCACGGCGCCGCGATCGCGCTTGAGCGCCTGGATCGCGTCGATCCAGGGCAGGTGCATGGGGACTTCAACGCAGGGCAGCAGGCGTTCGAGCCTGTCGGCCAGGCCCGCGTATTCGGTCACTAGTTCGTCGCGCCAGACGGGATTCACGCCGCATCGCCCTGCCAGGCTTCACGGGCGGAGCGAGCAGCACGGGCGCCACGGTTCAGCAGGATGCGCACGCCCAGCGGCACCGACTCCCAGGGAAGACGGTCAAGCAGGTTGCGCGCGGTGAGACCGAGCTCGGTGTCGCCGGTGACTTCAAGCCGACGCTGGAAAAACAGCGAGTCGGCGTCTTCCAGGCGGCTGGCGAGCAACAGCAGGTCGGTGGCGCTGCCACGCACGCTGGCCTCGGCCTCGCCTTCGACGACTCGCAAGCGCTCGCCGTCGAGTTCAAGCACCCAGGCCAGGCCCAGGTCGCTGACCTCGATGCCGAGGCGGCGACCCTGCATGAACTCCAGGTCTCCGACGCCGATGGGCTGGGCCAGCAGGCGACCCACGACTCGTTCCATGGCCTGCCGCTGCCAGGGCGCGGGCACCAGGCGAAGCAGCGGCGCCCAGCGACGCGGGGGCGGGAACCAGCGCAGCGGGGATCGGGGGGAGTTTGCGCTCATGGTCTCTCCGGACTCGGGATCCTGCAGGCGGCAGGCATCGGCGATCAAAAGCTCCAACTGGCCCCGCGCCAGCCCGGGCGGCAGCCCCAGGCGGCGCGCCAGCCCTTGTCCGCGGGCCAGGACCTGGTCTTCGCGGGCCGGATCGCGTGCGGGCAGGCCCGCACGGCGTTTGCCGGCGGCCAGCCTGGCCACGAGCCGGCGCCGGCCGGCCACGAGCAGCAACATCGCATCATCGATGCCGTCGACGCCGTGACGCAGCAGGCTGACGGCCAGGGGCAGGTGGGTCATGGCGCGCATTGCAGCGTCCGTCCGGGCACTGCGCCATGACCTCGGTCAACCGCGGGTGATTGAGCCTAGAAATCGACTACCAGGCCCAGGCTCACGCCCCGTGCGGGACGGGAATGGAAGGCGATGTCATCGGCATCGGCCGGCAAGCCCCGCAGCGCCGACCAGTCCCAGGCGGTGCGGTTGGTCAGGTTGAACACCGAAAGGTTCAGCCGTAGCTGCTCTCCCACCGACGCCCAGGCGTGCAGGTCCCAGGTGGAATAGCCCGGCGGCAGGAACAGTGGCCCGGCGCTCTGGTCGGCACGCGAAACCTGTTCCACGCCGGTCAGGCGCAGCTCCGAACCCCAACGCCCATCGACCGACTCGAACCCGGCGCCGAGGCTGGCGCGCGGTGGCGGCACCGAATTGATCGGCAGCGAACGCGAGGTGTCGTCTCCTTGCGCCCATGAGGCCACGGCGTCGAGGTACCAGCCCCGGGCGTGCGCCGACAGCGACTCCAGCCACCAGCGGCCTTCGAGTTCGATGCCCCGGATACGTGCCCGGTCCCGATTGACCGACTGGAACACCAGTTGCCCGCTTGGGTTGCGGCCGAGGTTGGCACGCGATTCGATCAGGTCGCGGTAGCGATTCTCGTACACCGCCACCGTGCCGGCCAGGAATTCACCGTTCCAGCGCAGCCCGAGCTCGAGACCTTCACTGCGCTCGGGCTCAAGCCCGGGATTGGGCAGCGCGATGTAGTTGAAGGTGGGCAGGTTCAGGCCGATGTTGACGTCGCTGAAGGGCGGCGCGCGGAATCCCCGCGTGTATTGCGCGTACAGGCCCAGCGGCCCGCGGTTCCAGCGAAGGCCCAGCTTCGGCGTGACCTGGTCGTTGTCCAGGGACACCGGCACCACCCCGGGATTGTCGTCAGACCACAGCCGGTCGGGGTGCGCGCGCAGGCGGTAGCTTTCCCAACGCAGGCCGGGCACCAACGCCCACTGGCCACCGAAGCGGATTTCGTCCTGCCAGAACAGGCCGATCTCGTCGGCGCGGCTATTGGGGAAATCACGCAGCGGGAATACCTCGCCGATGATGACGTTGCTGCTGGTGCCGGTGGCGAGGTTGGTTTCGATGCCATCGCGGTAGCCGCGGTAGTCGTGCCGCGCCAGGTCGATGCCGAACACCTGCCAGTGCTGTAGTCCGAGCCACTCACCCCGCCATTGCGCGTTGACCTCAAGGCCGGTGCTTTCCTGCCCGAACACGAAGCGGCGCTCGCGGCGCGACAGGAAAGGCGTGGCCCGGTCGGCCAGGCGGAACTGGTCGCTGAACTGGTCGCTACGGCTGTCCTGCCGATAGAGCAGCAGCCGCACCGGGCCCAAGGGACCCACCTGCTGCCATTCGCCACCGAGGCTGGCGCGAAGCCGCTCGTAGCGGTCGTCACCGGTGAGGGCGTAGGTGGTGGCGAACCGGCCAGGGCCGAAGAGCTGCGATTGCACGTCGGTGGTCCGGCGACCTTCGGCACGTTCGACGATGGCGCTCCAGCGACCCATGGCGCCGGCATCCAGGCTCAGCCGGGCCAACGCGCTGTCGTTGCGGAAATCGGCGGGATTGGCGGCGAACGCCGGGTCGTCGGCACTGTTTTTCATCTGTTCGCCCTGGCGGCGGCCCAGCGACACCAGCGCGGACAGGCGCTGGTCGTCGCTGCGCGCGATCATCCGCGCCGACAGCCAGCGCGAATGATCGCGGCTGCCCGCCCCGGCGCGTGCCGTTCCCTGCCACCGGGCTTGCTCGCCAGACCAGGCCGCTTCGGCCGGATCCAGGGTCCAGTAGGCCACCACGCCGGCCAGGGCCTTGCTGCCGTGCAGGGTCGAGGCCGGGCCACGCAAGACCTCGACCCGGTCGACGATGCCCAGTTCGACCAGGTCGCGTCCGGCCAGCGCGAACTGGCCGACGCCGAAGCCATCGGGCAGCGGCACGCCGTCGAGCTCCACGCCGACCCGGTTGCCTTCCAGTCCGCGCACGTTGAATCCCTGGGCTCCGAAACGATTCGCATCCGCGCTGACATCCACGCCCGGCAGCAGTCGCGCCAGGTCTTCGATGCCCTGCACGCCGCGTCGTTCCATGGCCTCGCGATCGATCCGACTGACGGCCCCCACCACCTGTTTCACGGGTTCGGCGCTGCGGCTGCCGACCACCACCACGGCGTCGAGCGTGCGCAGCGTGTCGTCCCCGGTGGAGGGCGACAAGGCCGCCGCCAGGGCGAGCGCGAGAGGGGCGAGGGACATCTTGTTCACCTGTCTGGAGTCGATGACGCACCGTACGACGGCATGGGCGTGCCGGCATTTGACCCCCGTCAAACCGAGCTACGGACGCCGGTGAAAAGATCGAGTCGCTTGATGCAGGTCAGGGGAGATCGGCCGTCCGGGGACCAAGCTTCCCCCGACGGCGGGATACCGCCGAGCAAAGCCAAATCCACCAACGGGGATCCAGCATGAAACGCACTCTCATCAGTACTGCCCTGGCCATCGCGCTCGGCGCCGGGGCCAGCCTGGCGTTCGCGGCCGGCAACGACGTGGTCAACGAACGCGCCCCCAAGACCGAGGACCAGGCCGGCGAAGCCGCCTATCTCGCCAACTGCGCGGCCTGCCACCAGCCCACCGGCACCGGCCTGGCCGGCGCGTTTCCGCCGCTGAAGGATTCCGACTGGATACAGAAGGATCCCCAGGCCGCCCTGCAAGCCGTGCTGGCCGGCCTGAGCGGCAAGATCACCGTCAACGGTAGCGAGTACAACGCCGTGATGCCCGCGATGAGCCACCTGGCCGACGCCGACATCGCCGCGATCCTCAACCACGTCATGGACGAGTTCGACAACGGCGACACCCGCTTCAGCGCCGACCAGGTCGCGGCGGCCCGCAAGAACATCGCCGGCGCCTCCGATCCGGCCCAGGGCGAGGCCCACCCGGGCACCTCGCAGGCCGAGGCGGCTTACAAGGGTGCGCCCTCGACCATGGCCGCGGGCGACGTGAAGATGGTGCGCAGTCCCGGCGCCCCGGACATGACCGAAGCAGAGTTCGCCGAGGCGACCGACATCTTCTTCCAGCGCTGCGCCGGCTGCCACGGCGTGCTGCGCAAGGGCGCCACCGGCAAGCCGCTCACCCCGGACCTGACCCAGGCCAAGGGCACCGACTACCTCAAGGCGCTGATCAACTTCGGTTCCCCGGGCGGCATGCCCAACTTCGGCACCGGCGGCGAGCTCACCACCGACCAGGTGGACCTGATGGCACGCTTCCTCCAGCACACCCCGCCCAACCCACCCGAGTGGGGCATGGCCGAGATGCGCGAGAGCTGGAAGGTACTGGTGCCGGTCGAAGACCGTCCGACCCGCCAGATGAACGACTACAACTTGGAAAACGTCTTCTCGGTGACGCTGCGCGACTCGGGCGAAATCGCCCTGATCGACGGCGACACCAAGCAGATCATCAACATCATCAAGACCGGCTACGCCGTGCACATCTCGCGTGTTTCGCACTCGGGCCGCTACGTCTACACGATCGGCCGCGACGGCAAGATCGACCTGATCGACATGTGGATGGCGCTGCCCGACCGCGTCGCCGAGATCAAGATCGGCCTGGAGGCTCGCTCGGTCGAAACCTCCAAGTACAAGGGCTTCGAGGACAAGCTGGCGATCGCCGGCGCCTACTGGCCGCCGCAATACGTGATCATGGACGGCCCGAGCCTGGAGCCGATGAAGATCGTCTCGACCCGCGGCATGACGGTGGACACCCAGGAATACCACCCGGAACCGCGCGTGGCGGCGATCGTGGGCAGCCACCAGCACCCGGAGTTCATCGTCAACGTGAAGGAAACCGGCAAGATCCTGCTGGTGGACTACAGCGACATCGACAACCTGCGGGTGACCACCCTCGACGCGGCGCGCTTCCTGCACGACGGCGGCTGGGACGTGACCAAGCGCTACTTCCTGACCGCGGCCAACCAGAGCGACAAGATCGCGGTGGTGGACTCCAAGGAACAGCGCATGGTCGGCCTGATCGACGTGGAGAAGATCCCGCACCCGGGACGCGGCGCGAACTTCGTGCATCCCGAATTCGGCCCGGTCTGGGGGACGTCGGCGCTTGGCAACGACAACATCACGCTCATCGGCACCGACCCCGAGGGCCATGCGGAACATGCCTGGAAGGTGGTCGAGGTGCTGCACGGCCAGGGCGGCGGTTCGCTGTTCATCAAGACGCACCCGAAGTCGCGCAACCTTTGGGTGGACACGCCGCTGAACCCTGACGAGTCGGTGGCGCAGTCGGTGGCGGTGTTCGACATCGACAACCTCGACGGTGGCTTCGAGGTGCTGCCGATCGCCGAGTGGGCGAACCTGGGCGAAGGCCCCAAGCGCGTGGTGCAGCCGGAATACAACGCGGCCGGCGACGAAGTCTGGTTCTCGGTCTGGAACGGCAAGGACCAGCGTTCGGCGCTGGTGGTGGTCGACGACAAGACCCGCAAGCTCAAGGCCGTCCTGGACGACGCCCGCCTGATCACCCCGACCGGCAAGTTCAACATCAACAACACGGTCAACGACGTCTACTGACCCACGCACCCCGGAAAGAATAAAGGCCCCGCGATGCGGGGCCTTTTTTCGTGCCCCTGTAGGAGCGCCTTCAGGCGCGAAGCCTGTCGCGCCTGAAGGCGCTCCTACAGGGGCGTGCCGGGCTCAGGGCCAGCTGCGCTCGATCTGCAGCCACACCTTGCGCGTATCGCGGGCGAAGCCCTGGCTGCGGTAGTCGGCCAGTTTGACCAGGCCGGAGAAGCCGCCGGGCAACGGGAAGGACAGCGACGCGTCCCATTCCCGGCCGTAGTCGGCACCGCCAAGGTCCGCGTCGAAGTCGTGCCAGGCCAGCGTCCAGGCCAGCTTGTCCTGCAGGCGCCCGCTGCCGAACTTGCCCGACACCGACGCGTAGCGGTCGTCCAGCCCGTTCACCGGCGTCACCAGGAACTTGTCGGCCCAGCCATTGAAGGCATGCAGCGTCGCCAACGGCGTCTGGAACGCGGTGCTGCCATTGCCGCCCAGTTGCTCCCAGCCCAGCTTCGCGGTCAGGCCCCAGGCCGCGACCGAGGGTTCGACCAGGAAATACCCGGCATCCACGACCCGCGGGTTGCCCGCGTGGTCCCGCTGCTTCGCGTATTCGAGCGTCCAGCCCAGTTTCGCCGACGCCAGGTCGTGGCTTCCGGTCCAGCGAAGGCCCAGCGTGCGTGTCGAGGCCGTGGCCACGTCCTCGTCCTCGAACCAGTAGCCATAGGCCACCACCGTGGCGCCGGAAGCCTGCCAGCTCGCGTTCACCAGGTGTGCGTCGAGCCGCCGCTCGCGGGCCAGCGGATCGCGGGCTTCGTCGCTGAACACGCGATGCACGCGATCGAGCCAGGCGTAGCGCAGCACCAATCCCGGGCGCGGCGCGAAATCCGCAACGACCCCGTCGTAGGTCTGTTCGTTCTGGCGCCAGCCGACGTTGCCGACGAAGCGCTGGTTGTCCAGCAGCAGGCGCTGCCGTCCCAGCGTCGCACCGCCCGCGGCACCCTGCCAGCGCAACCAGGCCTGGTTGACCTCCAGCCCGGCCGGATCGGCCACCACCGGATAGCTGGTTTCGCCGTTGGCGGTGGAGTTGTAGCGGTCATCGGTGCCGATGATGCCCTCGAACTCCAGCCCCGCCGCCAGGCCATGGCCCAGGCCATGGCGGAAGCCCAGTCGCAGGCGCAGGGTGTCGGCACGGGCATCGCGTGCGAAGGCCTGGTCGTCCACCGATTCATGGCGATAGCGCAGGTGGCCGGACCACCCGTCCTCGACGGGCCCGGCGGCGACGGCTGCCGGTAGCCCGGAAACGGCGAGTGCCAGGGAGATGCAGGTCCTGAGGTTCATGCGGGGAGTCCAAGACAGGCCCGGATCGGGTCCTGGCGAGCTTGCACGCCACTGCCGGCGCGGCCATTGAGCCAGGTCAAGCCTTGGCGAATTCTTCTCATCGCTGGCATTCACTTCGGCATGAATTGCGTCCAGACTGGGCCTCATGGGTCTTTCTTGACGTGCATCAACGAACGCCGTGCGAATAGGCAGCAAGCTGTCCGCATCGAATCGCCAGAACGCCACACGACCGGAGACTCCACCATGAAGCGCCCACTGCTCGTCCTGTCCATTGCCGCCGCCCTGGCCCTCGCCGGCTGCCGCGACAATCCCAATTCCGAACTGGACGCCCACGAAGCGGTCGTCGCCAAGCGCGCGGCTGGCTCCGCGGACACGGGCGGTTCACGCAAGGGTGATTTCGGACCGCCTCAGGGCGAAATGATCGAAGCCGTGTTGACCTCGCCGCCCCACGTTCCCCCGCCGACCAACCGCGACTACCCTGCGAAGGTGAAGGTCGAACTGGAGGTCCGCGAGGTCGATCTGGAAATCGCCGAAGGCGTCACCTATACGTTCTGGACATTCGGCGGCACCGTGCCAGGCAGCTTCATCCGGGTGCGCCAGGGCGACACGGTGGAATTCCACCTGCACAACCATCCCGACTCGAAGATGCCCCACAACATCGACCTGCACGGCGTCACCGGTCCGGGTGGCGGCGCAGCGTCGACGTTCACCGCGCCGGGCCATGGCTCGCAGTTCACCTTCAAGGCGCTCAATGCCGGCCTTTACGTCTACCACTGCGCGACGGCGCCGGTGGGCATGCACATCGCCAACGGCATGTACGGCCTTATCCTGGTCGAGCCACCCGAAGGCATGCCGCCGGTGGACAAGGAGTTCTACGTCATGCAGGGCGACTTCTACACAACCACCAAATACCGCGAGAAGGGCCACGCGCCCTTCGACATGCAGCGGGCGATCGACGAGAACGCCACCTACGTGCTGTTCAACGGGTCGGAGAACGCGCTCACCGGCGACAAGGCCATCAAGGCCAACGTCGGCGAGGACGTGCGCCTGTACGTCGGCAATGGCGGCCCGAACCTGGTATCGAGCTTCCACGTGATCGGCGAGATCTTCGACAAGGTCTGGTACGAGGGCGGCACCCGCTACCAGGAAAACGTCCAGACCACCCTGATCCCCGCCGGCGGCGCGATGATCGCCGACTTCCACCTCGAAGTGCCGGGCAGCTACGTGCTGGTCGACCACTCGATCTTCCGCGCCTTCAACAAGGGCGCGCTGGGCATCCTGCAGGTGGATGGTGAAGAGGACAAGAGCATCTATTCGGGCAAGGAAGTCGACCACGTCTACCTGGGCGACAAGGCCGCCAGCATGCAGCCGGTGGCCCAGGCCGCCGCTGCCCAGGCATCGGGCACGCTGACGCTGGAAGACCAGGTGGCCGCTGGCAAGGCGCTGTTTGCCGGCACCTGCTCCACCTGCCACGGCATCGAAGGCGCCGGCATGACGGGCGTATTCCCGCCGTTGGCCAAGTCGGACTGGATGACGCGTTCGCATGATGAACTCGCAGCCATCGTGCTCAACGGCCTGTCCGGTCCGGTCAAGGTCAATGGCGAGGACTACAACTCCGTGATGCCGCCGATGAGCCAGCTCACCGACGACGAGGTGGCCAACATCCTCACTTACGCGCTCAATAGCTGGGGCAACCCCGGTGGCAAGGTCAGCAAGGAGGACGTAGCCAAGGTGCGCGCCAATACGGAGCGCGGCGAAGGCGCGGCGCACTGAGCATGAAACAGGCCGCCTGCCTCCTGTTGCTGGCCCTGCTTCCCCTGCCCGGCCTCGCTGCCGGGCAGGACTGGGCCCGGCTGCCGGGCGGCGAATTCAGGTCGGTGCTGCGTTACGAGGACACGGGGGGCTTGGTGAAGGTCGCACCCTTCGAACTGCAGCGACGGCCGGTCACCAATGCTCAGTTCCTGGACTTTGTGCGGCGTCATGCCGACTGGCGCCGCGGCCAGGCCCCGGCGCTGTTCGCCGAACAGCGCTACCTGCAGCACTGGGCCGGTCCCACAGAGCTCGGCAACGCTGGCCCGCAGCAGCCGGTGGTGCAAGTCAGCTGGTTCGCTGCCCAGGCCTATTGCGAAGCCCAGGGGGCGCGGCTGCCGACCTGGGCCGAGTGGGAGTTCGCGGCGGCGGCCGACGAAACACGCGCCGACGCCCGCAAGGACCCCGCCTGGCGCGAACGCATCCTCGCCTGGTACTCCCGGCCATCGAACCAGGCCCTGGCCGACGTCGGCCAGGGCCCGACCGACATCTACGGCGTACAGGACCTGCATGGCCTGGTCTGGGAATGGGTGGACGATTACGCCGCGATGCTGGTCTCGCCCGACAACCGTGAACAGGGCGACCCGGACAAACTGCAGTTCTGCGGCGCCGGCGCCCTGTCCATGGACGACCGCGAGAACTACGCGGTGCTGATGCGGGTGGCCATGCTGTCGGCCCTGCAGGCGCAGGACACCACCGGCAACCTGGGCTTCCGCTGCGCCCGCGACCTGACTGGAGACACGCCATGAGCCTGCGCACCCTCATCTTCGGCCTGGTGCTGGCGCTGTCGGCCGGCCCGCTGCCTGCCGCTTCCGATGCCACGGTTCCCGGCGATTCGATCTATCGCCTGGCCGATGCCTACACCAACCAGGACGGCAGGGACTTCCAGCTTGCCGATGGCCGCGGCCGGGTGCGGCTGGTGGCGATGTTCTACACCTCCTGCCGCTATGTCTGCCCGCTGATCATCGACAGCGCCAAGGGCGTCGAGCATGCGCTGTCGCCGGCTGAACGCGAGCGCCTGCAGGTGCTGCTGGTCAGCCTCGACCCCGCCCGCGACGACCCGGCGGCCCTGAAGTCGGTTTTCGACAAGCGCCGCCTGCCAGGGGACCGCTGGACCCTGGCCCGCACCGAAGCGGGCGGTGTCCGCCGCCTGGCCGCCGTGCTGGGCATCCGCTACCGGCCCCTGGCCGACGGCGAGTTCAACCACACCTCGGCCCTGGTGCTGCTCGATGCCGAGGGTCGCGTCCTGGCGCGCACGGAAACCCTGGGCAGCGTGACGGATCCGGCCTTCCTGGCCGCCGTGAAGGCGGCGCTGGCGGCACCCGCCTCCTGAGCCCGTCTCCCGGGACAGCCATGGCCCGGAAAAATGCGCCTTGACCAAGGTCAATCCGGCGCCCTGCCGGGTTGGGGATAATGGCGCGAAGAAGACGGGGAAGCTCCGATGACGCTGGACAACAAGGTGGATACCTACAACGACAAGGTCGTGCTGCAGTTCGCGGTGATGACCGTGGTCTGGGGCGTGGTCGGCATGCTGGTGGGGGTGATCATCGCCGCCCAGCTGTACTGGCCGGCGCTGAACTTCGACCTGCCCTGGTTCAGCTTCGGCCGCCTGCGGCCGCTGCACACCAACGCGGTCATCTTCGCGTTCGGCGGATGCGCCCTGTTCGCGACCAGCCTGTACGTGGTGCAGCGAACCAGCCACGTCCGGCTGCTTTCGGACAAGCTCGCCGCCTTCGTCTTCTGGGGCTGGCAACTGGTCATCGTGGCCGCGGCCGTCACCCTGCCGCTGGGCTATACCCAGGGCAAGGAGTACGCGGAGCTCGCCTGGCCCATCGACGTCCTGATCACCCTGGTCTGGGTGGCCTACGGCTACATCTTCTTCGGCACGCTGGCCAAGCGCCGGGTCCGGCACATCTTCGTGGCGAACTGGTTCTACGGCGCCTACATCATCGCCGTGGCCCTGCTGCACATCGTCAATTCGCTGGCCATGCCCGCCGGGCTCTGGCACAGCTACCCGGTCTATTCCGGCGCCGTCGACGCGATGGTGCAGTGGTGGTACGGCCACAACGCGGTCGGCTTCTTCCTGACCGCCGGCTTCCTGGGCATGATGTATTACTTCGTGCCGCGCCAGGCCAACCGCCCGATCTACAGCTACCGGCTGTCGATCGTGCACTTCTGGGCGCTGATCGCCATCTACATGTGGGCCGGCCCGCATCATCTCCATTACACCGCCCTGCCCGACTGGGTGCAGTCGGTCGGCATGGTGTTCTCGCTGATCCTGCTGGCGCCCAGCTGGGGCGGCGCGATCAACGGCATCATGACGCTCTCGGGCGCCTGGCATAAGCTGCGCACCGATCCGATCATCAAGTTCCTCGTCGTCGCCATCTCGTTCTACATGATGAGCACCTTCGAGGGCCCGATGATGTCGATCAAGACCGTCAACGCGCTCAGCCACTACACCGACTGGACCATCGGCCACGTGCATTCGGGCGCGCTCGGCTGGGTGGCGATGATCTCCATCGGCTCGATCTACATGCTGATCCCGCGCTGCCTGGGCCTGAAGGAAATGGCCAGCATCCGCATGATCGACCAGCACTTCTGGGTGCACACCATCGGCGTGGTGCTCTACACCGTGTCGATGTGGATCGCCGGCATCTACCAGGGTCTGATGGCGCGCGCCGCGAACAGCGACGGCACGCTCACCTACGCCTTTGCCGAGATCGTCGAATTCAACTACCCCTACTACCTGGTGCGCCTGCTTGGCGGCCTGCTGGTGATCGCCGGCATGGTGCTGATGAGCGTGAACACCGTGCGCACCTTCCGCCTGGCCAAGGGCCGGGTCGAGTCGCCCGTGCTTCCGCCCGCCGCCCAGTCGCACGCCTGAGGACCCGACATGAGCCACGAGAAGATCGAAACCAATGTCGGCTGGATGGCGATCCTGATCGCCATCGTCATCAGCTTCGGCGGCCTCGCCGAGATCGTGCCGCTGATGTACCAGGCCGAGACGGTCAAGCCGATGCCGGGGATGAAACCCTACCCGGCGCTGGAACTGGCCGGCCGCGACATCTACGTGCGCGAGGGCTGCTACAACTGCCACTCGCAGATGATCCGCACCCTGCGCCACGAAACCGAGCGCTACGGCCATTATTCGATGGCGGGCGAATCGGTCTACGACCGTCCCTTCCAGTGGGGAAGCAAGCGCACCGGCCCGGACCTGGCGCGCGTCGGCGGCCGGTATTCCGACGACTGGCACCGGGTGCACCTGATCAACCCACGCGACGTTGTACCGGTCTCGAACATGCCGGGATATCCCTGGCTGGCCGAGACCGCGGTCGACCCCGGCGCGGTGACCCGCAACATGCGCGCCCTGCAAACGCTCGGCGACCCCTACACCGCCGAAGACATCGACGGTGCCGCGGCTGCGGTGGCGGGCAAGTCCGAGATGGACGCGCTGATCGCCTACCTGCAGGGCCTCGGCAAGCACGCGCCGGTGAACTGACATGGTCGCCGGCATTTCCACCGTCGTGCTGCTCATCCTGTTCCTGGTCGGCGTCGCCTGGGCCTACAGCCGCAAGCGCAAGCCCGAGTTCGACGCCGCCGCCAGACAGCCCCTGGAAGAAGACCAGAGCGAGAACACCCCATGACTACCGGCTGGTCCCTGTTCGTCATTTTCCTCGTTGCCCTGAACATCGCCGGCTGCGCCTGGCTGCTGTGGTGGACGTCCAAGCGCCGCGGCGACGAAGCCCGCAACAACGCCGAAACCACCGGCCATGTCTGGGATGGCGACCTCACCGAATACAACAAGCCGCTGCCGCGCTGGTGGATCATCCTGTTCTGGCTGACCATCGTCTTCTCGATCGGCTACCTGGCCTGGTATCCCGGCATGGGCAATTTCGCCGGCACCTCGGGCTGGACCTCGGCCAAGGAGCACGACGCCGACAAATCCGAGGCCGACGCCCGCCTGGCCGACGCCTTCGGACGCTTCGACGCGATGCCCATCGATGACATCGCCCGGCACGACGACGCGCTCGCCTTCGGCGCACGCCTGTTCCAGAACCACTGCGCCCAGTGCCACGGTTCCGACGCCCGCGGCGCCAAGGGCTTCCCGAACCTCACCGACGGCGACTGGCTCTGGGGCGGCTCGCCCGACCAGATCCTGGCTTCGATCGTCCAGGGCCGCCAGGCGGCGATGCCCCCGCTGGCCGCGGCCATCGGCGGTGACGTCGGCGTCACCGAAGTCGCGACCTACGTGCAGAGCCTGGCCGGCATCAAGGCCGACCCGGCCCTGGCCGAAGCCGGCAAGGCGAAGTTCGCCGGCGTCTGCGCGGCCTGCCACGGCGTCGACGGCAAGGGCAATGCGATCCTCGGCGCGCCCAACCTGACCGACGACACCTGGCTGTACGGCGGCGATTTCGCCACCATCAGCGAAGGCATCCGCAATGGCCGTAACGGCATGATGCCGGCGCATGGACCGATCATCGGCGACACCCGCAGCCGCCTGGTCGGCGCCTACGTCTGGTCGATTTCGCACCGCGACGCCGACGAGCCGCCCGACGCACCATGAGCCCGCCCGTCGAACGCTTCGACCACCCGCCCCGCCCGCTCGCACAGCGGCTCGGGGCGATCCTTTGGCCAAGCTTCTTCGCCGCCGGCGTGGCGACGATGGTGTTCTTCGCCGTCGTTGACCCGCTGACCCTGCGCGACATGACCTTCCCGGACATCGACATCAGCCGCGGCCTGGGTTACACGATCGGTTTCTTCATGTTCTGGGCCTGCACCGCGGCCAGCAGCCTGTTCACCTGGATCCTGCTGCGGCCGGCAAGCCGGTTCAACAAGCCACTGGCGAAGGACTGAGCCGTGGCCCGCAAGATCCCCAGCGAGCTCGTCGAAGACGTTTCCCTGTACGTCTCCGAGAAAAAGATCTACCCCCGCGAACAGGACGGCTTCACCCAGCGGCTGCGCAAGGCCGCGGTGCTCTGGCTGCTGGGCATGTACTACGGCGTCGCCTGGCTGCAGTGGGACGATCGCCAGGCCGTGCTCTGGGACCTGCCGGCGCGCAAGTTCTACGTGTTCGGGCTGGTGTTCTGGCCGCAGGACTTCCTGTACCTGGCCCTGCTGCTGATCATGGCCGGCCTGTCGCTGTTCTTCTTCACGGCCGTCGCCGGCCGGCTCTGGTGTGGCTACGCCTGCCCGCAGACGGTGTGGACCGAAGTCTTCATCTGGATGGAGCGCTGGACCGAAGGCGACCGCAACAAGCGCATGAAGCTCGACAACGGGCCCTGGTCCCGCGAGAAGGCCCTTCGCAAAGGCAGCAAACACATCCTGTGGCTGGTCTTCGCGCTGTGGACCGGCTTCACCTTCGTCGGTTACTTCACGCCCATCCGCGACCTCGGCCTGCGCCTCTACCCCTTCGAATGGGGTGGCTGGGAGATCTTCTGGGTGCTGTTCTATTCGCTGGCCACCTGGGGCAATGCCGGCGTCCTGCGCGAACAGGTGTGCAAGTACATGTGTCCCTACGCCCGCTTCCAGGGCGCGATGTTCGACCGCAACACCCTGATCATCGCCTACGACCCGCTGCGCGGCGAACCCCGCGGTCCGCGCAAGAAGGGCAAGCTGGCTTCCGTGCTCGAACGCGCCCGTGGCCTGCTACCGCTCGACGTCGCCACCAGCGCCGTCGTGCATGCCGCCCAGCACCGCAGCGCCGCCGACCTGCAGCTCGGCGCCCGCGCCACCACCGGCCTGGTGGTCGATGAACAGCACGGCCTGCCGCCGCCTCCGCAAGTGACTTCATCCGAGGACCTGGGCGACTGCATCGACTGCACCATCTGCGTGCAGGTCTGCCCGACCGGCATCGACATCCGCAATGGCCTGCAATACGAGTGCATCGCCTGCGGCGCCTGCGTGGACGCCTGCGACATGGTGATGGACAAGATGGGCTATCCCCATGGGCTCATCCGCTATACCTCGCAGAACGCGGTCGAGGGCAAGCACGTGCGGGTGTTGCGCCCGCGCATCCTTATTTACGGTGGCCTGCTGGTGGCGCTGGCGATCGGCTTCGCGGTTGGCATCGCGCAGCGCAGTCCGCTGATCGTGGACGTCCTGCGCGACCGAAACGCCTTGTACCGCACCGCGGCGGACGGCAGTATCGAGAACGCCTACACCGTGCGCATCGTCAACAAGGACATCGTGCCGCGCCAGTTCACCATCCGTATCGAGGGGCCGGAAGGCATCACCCTGGCCGAGTCCGGCGCAGTGCACATGGCGGCCGCCGAAGAAGTGCTGACCGTGCCGGTGACCCTTCGCGCCCCGGCCGGCCTGGCCAGGGGCCGGGTCGACCTCAACCTCATCGTCGAGTCGGATGCCGAAGGCGTCAGCGAGACCGAGGAAACCCGCTTCTTCGGGCCTTTTTGATGAGCACTGAATCCACGTCCGGCTTTCGCCGCAACCCCGTGCTCTGGCTGGTGCTGGCCATTCCACTGGCGACCATCCTGGCCGGCATCTGGACGCTGATCGTGGTGTCCGGCGAGAGCGCCGTTGACGCCGACCCCGATCCGGTGCGGCGCACCGCCCAGGTCCAGGTGGCCTCGATCGACGCCGATGCCGAAGCCGCCCGCCGCGGGCTGACGGCGACCCTGCGCCTGGACGAAGGCAGCGCCCTGCTCAGGCTGGACCAGGCCACCGGCCCGCAGGCACCGGCACTGCAGCTGGTGCATCCGCTGGAATCCACCCTGGACCGGCAGCTGCAGCTCCTGCCCGACCGGGACGGTTGGCGCACCAACGGCCCGGTGGCCGGCAGCCACGTCTGGCAGCTGCGCCTGATCGCAGCGGACGGCAGCTGGCGCCTGGTCGGGCGCTACCATCCCGGCGACGCCGAGGTCGAGCTGGCGCCCGCGCTTGCGGCGCCGTGACCGCACGCCCGATACCCGGCTGTTTCCACTGCGGCGAACCCCTGCCTGCTGATCCCGTGCACGTGCAGGTGGACGGCGCACGGCAGCAGGTCTGCTGCACGGGCTGCGGCGCCGCCGCCAACTGGATCCGCGACGCCGGCCTGGCCGACTACTACCGCCTGCGCGATTCCGCCGGGGGCCGCGTCGCGCTGGCGACCACGGACTACAGCGCCTGGGACCGCGCCGATGTCCAGGCCGACCACGCCATCGAAACCCCGCAAGGCCGCGAAATCACCGTCGTCTGCGAAGGCATGCACTGCGCCGCCTGCGCCTGGCTCATCGACCACGCCCTGCGCCGCGAACCAGGCGTGAGCGATGCCGGCGCCAATGCCGTGACGGGCCGGGTGCGCATCGCCTGGGACCCGGAGCGCACGCCGCTTTCGCAGGTGCTGGCCCGCCTGGCCGCGCTCGGCTACCGCCCGCACCTGGCCCAGGGCGAAGCCGCGGAACGCGAGCGCCGGCGCGAACGCAACCGCATGATCGCCCGCCTGGGCGTGGCGGCCCTGGGCGCCACGCAGGCGATGATGTTCGCCGAGGCGCTGTACCTGGACACGGCCAACGAAATGGCGCCGGCCACCCGCGACTTCTTCCGCTGGATCACTTTCCTGGTCTCGACGCCGGTGGTGTTTTTCTCCGGCTGGCCTTTCATCGCCGGCATGGCGACCGAACTGCGCGAGCGCCGGCCGGGCATGGACACCCTGGTGGCGAGCTCGGTGCTGCTGGCCTATTTCGCCAGCCTGGTGGAAACCCTGCGCGGCGGCGCCCACGTCTGGTTCGACGCCGCGGTGATGTTCGTGCTCTTCCTGCTGGCCGCGCGCTTCCTGGAACGCATGGCGCGGCGCCAGGCCAGTGCGCGCCTGGACACCCTGGCGCGTGCGCAGCCGGCGCTGGCCTGGCGCGAGACGGCCGGCGGCCGCGAACAGGTGCCGGTGTCCGCATTGTCCGCCGGCGACGTGGTGCAGGTGGCCGCCGGCGACACCGTGCCCGCCGATGGCGAGCTGATCGGGGACGCCGCCGCGCTGGACGAATCACTGCTGACCGGCGAGGCCACCGCGGTGGACAAGCAGGCCGGCGACGCGCTCTATGCCGGCAGCACATGCCGCGAAGCGCCGCTGCGCCTGCGGGTGCAGCGCACCGGCTCCGACACCCGGCTCTCCCAGCTGGTGCGGGCCGTGGACCGCGCCCAGGCCTCGCGACCGCGCGTCGCCCATTTCGCCGACGCGGTGGCGAGGCGTTTCGTCGTCTCGTTGTTCGTCGTGGCCGGCCTGGTGTTCTGGGCCTGGTGGCAGGTGCAGCCCGAACGCGCCTTCGAAATCGCGCTGGCCGTGCTGGTGGTCAGCTGCCCCTGCGCGCTGTCGCTGGCGGTGCCGACGGCCCTGGCCACCGCGCATGGCACGCTGGCCCGCTGGGGCGTGCTCGCGCTCGGCGCCGATGCCCTGGAAAACCTGGCCCGGGCCGACGTCGTGGTGTTGGACAAGACCGGCACGCTGACCCTTGGCCAACCGCGCCTGCTGCATGCCGAGGCTATCGAAGGCGACATCGGCCAATGGCGCCGCATCGCCGCGGCGCTGGAATGCAATGCCGGCCACCCGCTGGCGCTGGCCTTCGCCCTGCCCGATGGCCCGGTCGCGACGGCGGTGCGCACCGTGCCGGGCCAGGGCGTCCAGGGCGAGGTGGACGGACGCGCCTATCGCCTTGGCCGCGCCGACTATGCCGCAGGCCGGGCCGACGACGGCGCGCTTTGGCTGGGCGACGGCGCCCGCGCCCTTGCCCGCTTCGAGACCACCGATCCGGTGCGTCCGGAGGCCGGCGAAGCCGTGGCGGCGCTGCGCGAACTCGGGCTGCAGCCCCGGCTGGTCAGCGGCGATGGCGCGACCCGCGTCGCCGCCGTGGCCGACCAGCTTGGCATCACCGACGTCGCGTCCCGGCAATCGCCGGAAGACAAACTGGCGATCGTGCGAGCGCTGCAGGCGAACGGTCACCGCGTACTGGCGGTCGGCGACGGCCTCAACGACGCGCCGGTGCTGGCCGGTGCCGATGTGTCCGTGGCGATGGCCGGCGGCGCGCCGCTCGCGCATCGTTCCGCCGACCTCGTGCTCGCGGGGCCGTCGCTGCTGCGGCTGCCGCAGTCGGTGCGGCTGGCGCGCCGCACGCGCCGGATCATCGGCCAGAACCTGGCCTGGGCCCTGGCCTACAATGTCGTCGCCCTGCCCTTCGCGGCCCTGGGCTGGGTCAGCCCCGGGCTGGCGGCGCTGGGCATGGCCGCCTCCTCGCTGATCGTCACCGCCAACGCCCTGCGCCTGGGGCGCCCGCACGGGGAACTTGCTTGAACATCCTGCTCGCCCTGATCCCGGTGTCCCTGCTGCTGCTCGCCGGCGCGATCTGGGCGTTCCTGTGGGCGGTGCGCCGCGGCCAGTTCGACGACCTCGACACCCCAGCCCTGGACATGCTGCGCGACGACGATCGCCCCGCCCCGCCCCCCGACGCAGGCAACACGCGCGAGCGGTCCCCGCCTCAAGACCCGCGCGACGCCGACTGATGCCGGTCGACCTGCTCGTACTGGGCGCCGCGCTGCTCACCGGCCTGCTCGGCGGCGTGCACTGCATCGCCATGTGCGGTGGCATCGCGACGGGCCTGGCCGCCACCGCGCCCAAACCCGGCCTGGGCACCGCTTTCGCGCTCAACGGCGGCCGCGTGCTGGGCTACACCCTGGCTGGCGCGCTGGTCGGCGCCTTCGGCGGTGGCCTGCTGCTGCTCGCACGCTCCGAGGCCCTGGCCACCGGCCTGCGCATGGCCATGGGCGGCGTGCTCATCCTGGTCGCGATCCGGCTGCTCTGGCCGCGCAAGCTGGGCTTTCTCTCGCGCGGCGGCGCCTGGTTCTGGCGTTTCCTGAAGCCGCTGCAATCACGCCTGCCGACACACGGCCCCTGGCGCCCTTGGGCCCAGGGCCTGCTGTGGGGCTGGCTGCCCTGCGGCCTGTCGAGCACCGTGCTGGTCGCCGCCTGGCTCGAGGCCAGCGCCCTGCACGGCGCGCTGGTGATGGCCAGCTTCGGCCTGGGCACGATGGCGACCATGGTGCCCATCACCTGGAGCGGCGCGCGCCTGGGCCAACTGCTGGCCAGGCGCGCCTGGCGCTACGGCGCAGCGGCCTTCATCGCATCGGCCGGCATCGTCACGTTGGCCGCGCCCTGGCTTGCCGGCCAGCCGGCGATCCATGCGGTGCTCGAAGCACTGGGATGCCGATCGATCTGAAGCTGCTGGTGCGCGACGTCCGCATTCGGCCAGGAGCGGACATTCTCGTCTGGCCGTCCAACTTGCGCCCATTGGTTAACTAACGCCCGAATCAAGCCGCACCGCGGAACGGAGATGGCTTGAATGCGTTCCTAGGCACAATCTTCACTCGTGTTTGATTTTCTCCGACATGTGCCAGCAATAGTTACACAGACCTCCGTTGTCCAGCGCTGCATACATTTCAGACCAGGGGATATTGCTCTCACAGCGAGAGCATCCGTCCTTAACAAACTCACCTAGAACGTCACGCTCAAAGACGAAGCGCTGTTTTGCCGAGAGCGCGTCAGAGCCTTTGTCAATTGCCAATTTCGTGATTCCAAGTGCAGCGCCTTCAAGGTGTCCACCATCAATGATCTCTTGAAGGAAGTCGGAGAAGCCGCCGTCATCCTCGACGTGGTCGTTGTGTCCCATCCCTACCTCGCTCGTTTGAAAAGTGCTTACACCCTAGTGAAGCCGCACCCAAGGCGTCGGCTTCACTGATTCCTAAGGCGACAAAGAATCTTTGGTTAGCAGGCAACCCGCAAGACCACTTACTCCCAGCCCATAAAGCGTACCCATAGCCGACGCAAGCATTACCTTGAATTTACTCATACAGTTATCCTCTTTCGTGGATAAATCCCCCACGCTGGGCATTGCTAGTAAGCGGTATACAACGTATTTCACTGCCACCAATGCAAAGAGGGCTGAGAGTAAAACGGTCCCAGCAGGAGTCGAACCTGCACTGCTCCCCACTAGCCAAAGATTCCTTGACACCTCCTATTTCTGTCGTGCGCCTAGACCGATGCCTAACACCCGAGTTCACCCACGCCGAACGCGTCGGCATGAACGACTGATTAGGTTGCTGACTCGGGCGGGCCGGACAGTGACCACGGATCCAACTTTACGCCCTTGGCTTCTACTCGTTCGCGAGCGCATTTCAGCAATGACTCAAGTCGTTCCGGATCCTCAAACACTGGACGGAGTACTTCGTCCATTGAGATCAGTGGCGCATTGTCTGCATCGAACACCCGAAAGCGAACCCGGTACTCGTAGTCCCATGGCTCGGCGACGCGACGAAGCGGAGCAAACGCCGACTCAATCATCCTTGCTGCGGCCTGGGCTGATAGATATCTCGACATTTTCGTCCCCGCTCCACTTCGGCCCAACGAACATACGTACAGATCTTTCCGTTTATACATTCGATCGGTTTGTCGCCAATTGCCCGCAGATGACCGTTGCGAGTTTAGGCCGCTACTGTCCGGTAAACAATCTGGCGCAATCCCGGACAGTCGCGGTGTGCGAAAAGCCGCCATGGTTTGGCTCCTGCCCATCGTGAATCGCCGAATGCAGATGTCCGCTTAGGGTTGGAAGCCGACATCTCGACGCACTTTGCTTCAGCTTCCCAGCCCTGCAAGCCTCCAAGTGTATATAACCGCATGGTCGGCATCTTCGGCACCTTTCATGGCGGCATACAGGGCGCGGGCCGGTGCGTTGGCAAGCTCGGTAGCTACCCATGCCTCCGTGCACCCACGGATCCGGGCCTGCTCCAGCAAGGCCTGCACCAGTCGTTTGCCCATGCCCTGGCCACGGCAGCTTGCTGCGACGCCGACTTCATTGACGAATAGCTGTAGCGGCTTGTCGGGGTGCAGGTACATCAGCCCGGAGGCCATGCCGACCACTTCGCCGTCCCGGATCGCCACCGCCAAAAGGTTGTTCGGATCCGCCAGGTACCGTGCCGCCAGGTCCGGCTGGACCGGGTTGTCGAAGACGTCCGGCTCCACGCGTTCCAGCGTCGACTCGTCGCCGGAGCGAAGGAGTCGGACTTCGTAGTTTACGGGCGACATGACTTCGCCCCTTGCACTCAGCGCTGGCCGCGGGCCTTGGCCGCGGTGGGTGCCGGCGCGTGGACCAGTTCATCAAGCCGCTCCCGGTCGAGGATCTTCACCTGCCGGCCACGCACGGCAATGACGCCTTCGTCCTGCAGCTTGGTCAGGGTTCGGCTGACCGTTTCGATGACCAGGCCCAGGTAGCTGGCGATGTCTTCGCGGCTCATCGGCAAAGTGAGCACGTCGCTGGGCTGCCCGAGCAGCTTGTAGCGTTCGGACAGGCCGTGCAGGAACAGCGCCAGCCGCTCGTGGGCCTGGCGGCGCCCCAGCATTTCCAGGTGCGACTGGTCGCGGTTGATGCCCTGGCCGATGATGCGCAGCAGCTGGTGCTGGAGGCCGGGCACCGCCCGGCACACCGACTCGAGCTGGGCCATCGGGATTTCGCAGACGCTGGCGGGCGATAGCGCCTCGGCCTCGCAGGCATGTTTTCCGCTACCCATCGCGTCCAGGCCCATCAGCTCGCCCGGCAGGTGGAAGCCGACGACCTGCTGCTCGCCCTCGGCGTCGATGGCCACGGTCTTGAAGGCCCCTTCGCGCGCCACGAACAGCGAGCCCAGGGACTGGCCCGCACGGAAAAGCGTGTCGCCCTTGCCAAGCGGCCGTCGCGTGCGCACGATTTCATCGAGCTGCTCCAGGTCGCGGCCACCGATGCCGGCCGGCAGGCACAGCACGTGCAGCGAGCACTGCGCGCAGCTTTGCCGCAGCCGGTCGAGGTCGAACAGGTCGGCGCTCATTTCACTCCTCGGCGGATTCCGCGGTCCAGCGCTTGAGCCAGGCGTTGACGGTGTCGTGCCACATGACGCTGTTCTGCGGCTTGAGCACCCAATGGTTCTCGTCCGGGAAATACAGCAGCTGGCTGGGCACGCCCTGGCGCTGGGCGGCCGAGAACGAAGCCAGGCCCTGTTCGACGAGCACGCGGTAGTCGAGTTGGCCGTGGATCACCAGCATCGGCGTCTTCCACTTGCCGACGTGATTGATCGGGTTGAACTTCTCGTAGGCCTCCGGCGACTGCACCGGCGTCCCGCTGTTCTCCCATTCGGTGAACCACAGCTCCTCGGTGTTGAAGCCCATGATGCGGGTGTCCACCACGCCGGCATGGTTGACCAGGCAGTCAAAGCCGTCCGGCCAGTTGCCGGCGATCCAGGCCACCATGTAGCCGCCGTAGCTGCCGCCCAATGCACAGGCGCGGTCGCCGTCGAGGAAGGCATATTTTTCCTGCGCCGCCGCCCAGCCCTTTTGCAGGTCCTCGAGCGGCTTGCCGCCCCAGTCGCCGCTGATGGAATCGGTGAAGGCCTGGCCGTAGCCGGTGGATCCGTGGAAATCGATCATCACCACCGCGAAACCGGCGCCGGCATAGGTCTGCGCGTTCCAGCGGTAATGGAAATTGTTGCCGAAGCTGCCCTGCGGGCCGCCGTGGATCAGGAAGGCCACAGGGTACTGCTTGCCTGCCTCGAAGCCCGCCGGCTTGACGACGTAGCCATGCACGGTTTCGTCGTTCCAGCCCTTGAAGCTGAACTGTTCGTAGCCGCCGAAGTCGATGCCGGCCAGCACGTCCTGGTTGTTGCGGGTGACCTGCCGTGCCTGGCTGCCATCGGCGCGGGCCACGAAGGCCTGGGCCGGGGAATCGAGGTCCTCGAAGGTGTAGGCCAGGGTGTCGCCGACCAGGTCGTAGCCGCCGACCGTGCCGCCGCCGATGATCTTCTCCGCCTGGCCACTGGCGATGTCGACCTTGAACAACGCGTAGGTGCCGACGTCGTTGGTGGTGGTGTAGATCGACTTGCCGTCCGCCGACAGCGTGATGTTGCTGGCCGAACGATCCCATTGCGGCGCGATCTCGCGGGTCTCGCCGCTGGCCAGGTCCATGGCCATCAGCGCCAACCGGTCGGCTTCGAAGCCCGGGCGCTTCATGGCCCGGTAATAAAGGGTCTTGCCGTCGGCGCTGAACACCGGTCCGCCGTCGAGCGCCGGGTTGGCGTCGGTCAGGTTGCGCGGCGCGGCCTGGCCGTCGGCAGGCACGTGGTAGAGGTCGTAGTCGGTGGACCAGGCCTCCTCGCGGCCCACGGCCTTGGCGGCGAACACCAGCGAGGCACCGTCCGGGGCCCAGGCGTAGTCTTCCTTGCCACCGAAGGGTTTGGCGGGCACGTCGCCCTCGACGCCGGCGCTCACGCGCACCGGTTCACCCGCCGCCTTGCCCTCGGCGTCCAGGCCGGCGACGAACAGCTGGGCGCGGCGACCGTCCTTCCAGGTATCCCAGTGGCGCACGAACAGGCCGTCGTAAAGCACGCCGCTGGTCTTGCCGGCCGCGCTCGCATCGAGCCTGGCCTGGGTGCAGGCCAGGGTGTCGCAGTCGGTGAACACGTCGAAGCTCAGCGCCACGGCCCCGCCATCGGGCGAGAGCTTGAACGTACCGACCGGCAGCGGGTAGTCGCTGGCCTGCACCGGCTCGCCCTTGCCGATCGCCTGCTTCCACAGCTGCGAGGAGCCCGACTTCGAGGACAGGAAGTACACCACGTCGCCATCCGGTGAAAACGCCGCGCTGCTGGCCCCGAACCCTTCCGGGGTGAAGCGGACCGGCGGCGCGGCATCGCGCGCGAACAGGTCCTCGATCCACAGGCCGGTGCTGGCCTTGTTGGCCTCGTAATCGGTCTGGCGCACCGTCACCAGCAGGTGCCGGCCATCGGGCGACAGCGTCGGCGAGGACACGCGTTCGAGCGTGACCAGGTCGCGGGCGTCGAAGGGTTTGGCGGCATGTGCCGTGGAAGCCAGCAGGGCGGGCGCCAGGAGCGCCGTGAGCAGGGAACGCAGGGCCATGTCGTGATCCTCGGGAACCAGCCGCCATGGTAGGCAGGCCGCCCGCGGGAAGCAAAGCCAGCCGGCCCCTGCGCCCCTATACTCGGCCGACCGCCACCGGAGCCAGACCGTGACCCAGTCCACCCTTCCCGTCCACAGCGATTTCCTGGGCCACCCCAAGGGCCTGTACATCTGCTTCTTCACCGAGATGTGGGAACGATTCTCGTTCTACGGCATGAAGGCGCTGCTGCTGCTGTACCTGCTCAAGTACCACCTGTTCACCGACGAACTGGGCCTGGACCTGCTGGGTGCCTACGGCGGCCTGGTCTATGCGGTGCCGGTCATCGGCGGCCTGCTGGCCGATCGTTACCTGGGCATGCGCAAGGCGGTGGTCTTCGGCGCGGTGCTGCTGGTGCTGGGCCACCTGGGCATGGCCTTCGAGGGCGAGCAGGCGCGGCTGGTGGACGGCGTGATCGTCCGCGACGACGGCGCGCTGCAGGTGTTCTACCTGTCGCTGGCGCTGATCATCATGGGCGTGGGTTTCCTCAAGCCCAACATCTCGACGATCGTGGGCCGGCTTTATCCGCTCAACGACCCGCGGCTCGATTCCGGCTTCACGGTTTTCTACGCGGGCATCAACGTCGGGGCGATGTTCGCCAGCCTGGTCTGCGCCTTCCTGGGTGAAACCTACGGCTGGAAATATGGCTTCGGCGCCGCCGGCATCGGCATGGTCGCCGGCCTCGTGGTTTTCCTGTGGGGCCAGAAGTACCTGATGGGCCAGGCCGAGCCCAACGACCCGGCGAAGCTGCGACAGCGGGTCGGCCCCTTCAGCCGCGAGATCTGGATCTACCTGGGCAGCCTCGGCGGCGTGGCCCTGGTCTGGCAGCTGATCCAGCGCACCTGGACCGTGCACGGCGCGATGCACCTGATCGCCATCGCCTTCCTGGCCTGGTTCGTCTGGTTCCTGGTCAAGCACTGCAGCCGCAAGGAGCGCGAGCAGATGCTGGCGCTGGTGTTCCTGATCGTCGGCGTGCTGGTGTTCTTCACCCTGTACGAGCAGACCTACGGTTCCTGGGTCACCTTCACCGACCGCATGCTCACCAAGGACCTGTTCGCCATCGCCCCCCAGGGTTACCAGGCCGTCGTGCCCTGGGCGATCTTCGCGCTGGGCCTGAGCCCGGTGCTGATGGTGCTGGCGCTGCGGGCGAGCGACCGCGGCCGGGACGGCCTGGCCAAGGCCATGGTCGTGCTGCTGGCCCTGGGCATCGGCGTGGCCATCGTGCACGACGTGCTGATGGTGAAGCAGACCGCCGGGTCGCTGACTTTCCTGGGCGCGTTTTTCATCGTGATTCTGTCGCCGGTGTTCGCCTGGCTGTGGCCCTGGCTGGACCGCCGCGGGCTCAATCCGTCCAAGCCGATGAAGATGGCGATCGGCCTGGTGACCGCGGGCCTGGCCTTCCTGCCGCTCATGTTCGCGGCCGAAGCGGCCTCGGGTGGCGTCATGGCCAGCGTCTGGTGGCTGGTGCTGGCCTACTTCGTGCTCGAGATCGGCGAGATGTGCCTGTCGCCGATCGGCCTGTCCGCGGTCACCCAGCTGTCGGTGGCGCGCGTGGTCGGCCTGATGATGGGCGCCTTCTGGCTGGCCACGGCCTATTCGGAAGTGCTCGCCGCGCAGTTCGGCAAGCTGGCCGCACTGGACCTGCCCGCCGACGGCGCGATCGACATGGCTGAAGCCGGCTCGAAATACGGCGGCCTGTTCGAACTGATGCTCTGGGTGGGCGTCGGCACCGGCCTGCTGTTCGCCATCGCCAGCCCGCTGGTGAAGCGCTGGATGCACGGCATCAAGTAGACCCAAAAAGGAAACGGCGCCGCGAGGGCGCCGTTTCCCGTCACCGCAGGCTGCCGCGGATCAGTGGGCAGCTGCCGTGCGCCCGGCGTTGCCGCCGATGTGCGACTCGAAGAAGTCCAGCATCTTCGAGTACAGGTTGACGCGGTTCTCGACGTCGTAGAAGCCGTGCATCTCGCCGGACTGGATGATCATGCCCTCGGGCTTGTTGCCCGCCCGCTCCAGCGCCTCGAACATCACTTCCGTGTTCTCCGGGGGGCAGCGCGGGTCGCGCGCACCGGCCGCCAGGAACACGGGGATGTCGATCTTGTCGGCGTGGTTGACCGGCATCACTTCGGCCCGTTCGCTCTTGGTCGCGCCCAGCGCACGACGCATGTAGGCGCGGCCGGATTCGCTTTCGCTGGTGTCGCTGAGCGTCATCTGGATCTCGCCGTCGTAGGCGCCGACGTAACCAAAGGCACAGGCGAAGAGGTCGGGCTCACGGGCGGGCGCCATCATCGCCGCGTAACCACCGAAGCTGCCGCCGTAGATGCAGATGCGCTCGCGGTCGGCGACGCCCTCTTCGATGGCCCAGTTCGTCGCGTCGATGATGTCGTTCATGATGCCGGTGTGCCACTGGCCGTAAGCCATGTCCTCAAAGGCCTTGCCGAAGCCACCGGAGCCGCGGAAGTTGACCTGCAGGGTGGCGTAGCCGCGGCTGGCGAACAGCTGGGTTTCCGGGTTGTAGCCCCAGTTGTCGCGCGGACCCATCGGGCCGCCGTGCGGGTTGACGATCAGCGGCAGGTTCTTGCCGTCGCTGCCCTTGGGGATCGTCAGGTAACCGTAGAGCCGCATGCCGTCCCGGTTGACGAAATCGAAGGGTCGCACCGAGGCGGAGTTGTCGGGATTGACCCACTCGCGGGCCTTCATCAGGAACCGGGCCTGGCCACTGTCGCGATCGAACAGGTACAGCTCGCCCGGGTTGCGGTCGCTGTAGACCGAAACGATGATCTTGCTGCCGTCCCGGCTGGCGCTGCTGAAATTGACCAGCTGGCCGGGGAACGCATCGGCGAGCGAAGCATAAAGCTGCGTGTCGGCGTGGTCGGGAGCGAGCACGTGGACCTTGGGGATCCCGGCCGCGGTGATGACCGCCAGCGGCCTTTCATCCGAGGGCGACTCGACCCAGCCAGCCACCTCCGACACCGGGTCCTGGAACAGGCTCTTGAACTCACCGGTGTTGCGATCGATCGTGCCCAGCGCGGCCGGGGTCTTGCCGTCGTCCTGGGACGCGTAGATGGTGCCGTCCTTGTCCGTGCCCACCACCCGCAGCTGCTTGCCATCGCCCATCTGGGCGTTGTTCACCAGCGTCCAGTCGCCACCCGAATACTGGTAGAGCTCGGTGCGGGTGTCGTATTCGCCTTTCTCGTTCTTCTGGTCGAAACAGACGGCGTAGCGCGGGGCCTTCTTCTCGTCGACCTGGATGCTGCAATTTTCCCGCGGCGCGGACGCCAGGGTCTTCCGGGAACCGCTGACCGTGTCCACCATGACAAGTTCGGTGTTCGACCCGGTGCGCGAGCGCGCCGAGCTCGAGGACATCAGCACGTTGCGGGGGTCGTCCACCAGCGGGTCGAGCAGGCTGAAGAACTCGTTGAAGACTTCCTTGCTGCGCTCGGCGGCGCCGCGGCTGCCGCGGAAGATGACCGGCCGCGGCTGGCTGCCGTCGGCGTTGACGGCGTACCACTCGCCGGTGCCGAAGGGCTGGGCGTAGCTGCCGACCTTGCGGATGGCGGTGAAGATCAGGCGGTCGTCGCTGATCCAGCGGTAGCCCGACACGGACTTGTCGTCCGGCAGCACGTTCACCTTCAGCAGCTTCATGTCCTTGAGCCGGATGACGGTCAGCACGTCCTGGCCGCCGCGATCCACGCCAATGGCCAGGTATTCGCCCCCGGGCGAGATACGGGCGCTGGAATAAGTGGCGTGGCGCATGAAATGCTCGACCGAGGGCAGCTCGGCGGCGGACACGCCGGCGCCGGCAAGCAGCGCCAGTGCGGTGATGACTGATTTCATCTTTTTCCCCTGGTTCGGTTTTTTTGTTGTCAACGCCGAACCATAGGGGGCGCGCCGCTAGCGCGCAAGCGCGTCCAGGGCCTCGTCGAGGCCTTCACGCCAGTCACCAAGGTGAAGGCCGGTATCGCGGGTGAAAGCGGTCGTGTCCAGGCGCGAATAGGCCGGTCGCCGGGCTGGCGTCGGGAACCCGGCGGTGGTGATCGGCTCCACCGTGGGCGCCTTGGCCAGCAGTCCGCGCGCCACGGCCCGGCTGAAGATCTCGCTGGCGAACCCGTGCCAGCTGCACTCGCCTTCGGCGGCCAGGTGCCAGGTGCCGCTGGACCCGGGCATGACCCGGAGCGCACCGGCGACGCCCTTCGCTATGCGCCGGGCGCTGGTGGGCGTGCCGCGCTGGTCGTCGACCACCCGCAGGTGTTCGCGCTCCTTCGCCAGCCGCAACATCGTGAGCAGGAAGTTGTGGCCGCGTGGGCCATAGACCCAGCACAGCCGGAAGATCTTGTGCGCCGCGCCGCTGTCGCGGATGGCCTGTTCGCCGGCGAGCTTGCTCTCGCCGTAAACACCCAGCGGACCGGTCGGGTCGTCTTCGCGCCAGGGCCGGGACTGGCTGCCGTCGAAGACGTAGTCGGTGGAAAAGTGCACCAGGCCGATGCCGGCGGCGGCGCAGGCCCGGGCCAGGACTCCCGGGGCCTCGGCGTTGACCCGGAAGGCCAGCTCGCGCTCGCTTTCGGCGCGGTCCACGGCGGTGTAGGCGGCCGCATTGACCACCAGGTCCGGCGCCACGCGTTCGACCAGCGCCGGCAAGCGCCCGGGCTCGGCCAGGTCCGCGGCTTCGGCCCTGCCGCCGTCCGGCAGCTGGCCGCTGCGGGTGGCGCAAACCACGTCGCCCAAGGGGGCAAGGGCTTCGCGTAGCTCATGGCCGACCTGGCCGTTCGCACCCAGCAGCAACAGGCGCATGCCGGTTCAGTCCACGCAGGCCGGCAGGCGGTCGGCCGGAATGTCGGCCAGGAAAGGCGCAGCGGCGTCTTTCCCGGACAGCGAGGGATCGGACACCGGCCAGTCGATCGCCAGGTCGGCGTCGTCCCAGCGGATCGCGGCGTCGGCCTGCGGGTCGTAGGTCGCGGTGCACAGGTAGTGGAAGGTCGCGTGCTCGCTGAGCACCACGAAACCGTGGGCGAATCCCTCGGGTATCCAGAACTGGCGCTTGTTCTCGGCGCTGACCACCGCGGCGGCCCAACGACCGAAGGTCGGCGAACCCCGACGGATGTCCACGGCCACGTCCCAGACCTCGCCCTCGAGCACCGACACGAACTTGCCCTGCGGCTTGGGCCACTGGTAATGCAGCCCCCGCAGCACGCCGCGCGCCGAACGCGAGACGTTGCCCTGCACGAACTTCGGCGCCAGGCCCAGCGGCGCCAGCTTGTCGTGGTTGAAGGCTTCGTAGAAATAACCGCGCTCGTCGCCAAAAACGCGCGGCTCGAACAGCAGGCAGCCCGGCAGGTCGGTTTCGATGACCTTCAAGGCACCGCCCCGCGGCCAACCAGGGACATCAGGTACTGGCCGTAGCCATTCTTGGCCAGCGGCTCGGCCAGGCCGAGCAGCTGCTGGTCGTTGATCCAGCCGTTTTGCCAGGCGATTTCCTCGGGGCAGCACACGCGCAGGCCCTGGCGGGCCTCGATGGTCTCGATGAAGGTCGAGGCCTCCAGCAGGGACTGGTGGGTGCCGGTGTCGAGCCAGGCGTAACCGCGGCCCAGCTGCTCCAGGTGCAGCCCGCCTTCCTGCAGGTAGCAGCGATTGAGGTCGGTGATTTCCAGTTCGCCACGCGGGGACGGCTTGAGCGCGCGGGCGAAGGCCGGCGCACGGCCGTCGTAGAAATACAGGCCGGTCACGGCGTAGTTGGACTTGGGGCTCGCCGGCTTTTCCTCGATGTCCACCACCTTGCCGGCGGCGTCGAAGGATGCGACGCCGTAGCGCTCGGGATCCTTCACCCAGTAGCCGAACACGGTGGCGCCCTGCTCGCGCGCATCGGCGCGCTGCAGGCGTTCGGTGAGCCCGGTGCCGTGGAAGATGTTGTCGCCCAGCACCAGGCAGCTGGGATGGCCGTCAAGGAAATCCTCGCCGATGAGGAAGGCCTGGGCCAGTCCGTCGGGGCTGGGCTGGGCCTCGTAGCGGATGTCCATGCCCCACTGCGAGCCATCGCCCAGCAGGCGCTTGAACAGTTCCTGCTCGTGCGGGGTGTTGATCACCAGCACCTCGCGGATGCCCGCCAGCATCAGCACGCTGAGCGGGTAGTAGATCATCGGCTTGTCGTAGACCGGCAGCAGCTGCTTGGACACCGACTGGGTGATCGGGTAGAGCCGGGTGCCGGAACCGCCGGCGAGGATGATTCCCTTGCGCTTCATTCAGGCCTCCTGGCCGATGCGTTCCATCCGGTAGCTGCCGTCGAGCACGCGTCGCACCCAGGCCTCGTTGGCCAGGTACCAGTCCACGGTGGCGGCCATGCCCTGCTCGAAGTCCACCGTCGGCTGCCAGCCCAGTTCGGTCTGGATCTTGCTGGCGTCGATGGCGTAGCGGCGGTCGTGGCCCGGACGGTCCTTGACGAAGGTGATCTGCGATTCGCGGGGCTTGCCGTCCTCACGCGGGCGGCGCTGGTCGAGCAGCGCGCAGATCGCCTTGACCACTTCGATGTTCTGTCGCTCGGCGTCGCCGCCGACGTTGTAGGTCTCGCCCGGGCGGCCGGCTTCGAGCACGCGCCGGATGGCGGCGCAGTGGTCCTTCACGAACAGCCAGTCGCGCACGTTGCGGCCGTCGCCGTATACCGGCAGTGGCTCGCCGGCCAGGGCCTTGAGGATGACCAGCGGGATGAGCTTTTCCGGGAACTGGTACGGGCCGTAGTTGTTCGAGCAGTTGGTGGTGAGCACCGGCAGCCCGTAGGTGTGGTGGTAGGCCCGCACCAGGTGGTCCGAGGCGGCCTTGGACGCCGAATACGGCGAATTGGGCGCGTACGGCGTGTCCTCGGTGAACTTGCCCTCGTCGCCCAGCGAACCGTAGACCTCGTCGGTCGAGACGTGCAGGAAGCGGAAGGCCGCCCTGGCCCCGGCGTCGAGCGCCTTGAAGTACTCGCGCGCGGCCTCGAGCAGGCCGAACGTGCCCACGACATTGGTCTGGACGAAGGCCGCCGGGCCGTCGATGGAACGGTCGACGTGGCTTTCGGCGGCGAAGTTGACGATGGCCTGCGGCCGGTGTTCGGCCAGCAGGCGGTCCACCAGGGCGCGGTCGCCGATGTCGCCCTGCACGAAGACGTGGCGGTCGTTGCCGTCCAGCGACGACAGCGTGTCGAGGTTTCCGGCGTAGGTGAGCGCATCGAGGTTGACCACGCGGATGCCCGACGCCACCGCGTCGAGCACGAAGTTGCCGCCGATGAATCCGGCGCCGCCGGTGACCAGCCAGGTCTGCATCTTGGAAATCCTGTCAGGAGTGGACGACGATCAGAACGGGATGTCGTCGTCCGGGAACGGGTCGTCGTTGCGCTGGGGCGCCGAACCGCCGCCACCACCGCCGCCGCGATTGCCGTAGTCGCCGCCGCCACCGCCGCCGGAACGGCCGCCGGCCGGGCGCGCCGGGCGCTCGGAGCGCATGCCGCCGCCACCGCCACCGCCGCCTTCACCACCACCGCCGCCCAGCATCTGCATTTCGCTGGCGACGATATCGGTGAAGTACTTTTCAACGCCGTCCTGGCCGGTGAACTTGTCGTAGCGGATCTCGCCTTCGATATACACCTGGCGGCCCTTCTTGAGGTACTCGCCGGCGATCTCGCCGAGCTTGCCAAACAGCTTCACGCGGTGCCACTCGGTGCGCTCCTGCTGGTTGCCTTCCTTGTCCTTGCGCACCGAGGTGGTGGCCAGGGACAGGGTGCAGATGGCCATGCCGCCCTGCGAATACTTCATCTCGGGGTCGTTGCCGAGGTTGCCGACCAGGATGACCTTGTTTACACCGCGCGCCATGGCGATCCGCCTTTTGGGTTCTTGAACTGTGTGAGGGCCCGATTATGCCAGCCTTCGTCGTCCGGGCCAGCGGCCCTCTGCCCTGCCCGGGGTCGGAATCCGCCCGGAGAGGGGGCCGGGAAACGTATAATCGGGCCATGTCCGCCCAGCCCCGCCCCGCCTCCCTGCCCGGCATCGCCCAGGTCCAGACCCTCGCCGCCGGTGAAATGGCCGCCGTCGACGACCTGATCCGGGGCCGCCTGGCCTCGGACGTGGTGCTGATCAACCAGATTTCCGAACACATCGTCGCCGCCGGCGGCAAGCGCCTGCGGCCGATGCTGGTGGTGCTGGCCGCCCGGGCCCTGGGCGGGGGCGGCCCGAGGGCGCACCAGCTGGCGGCGATCATCGAGTTCATCCATACCTCGACCCTGCTGCACGACGACGTGGTGGACGAATCCGACCTGCGCCGCGGCCGGCGCACCGCCAACGCGCTCTGGGGCAATGCGCCCAGCGTGCTGGTGGGCGATTTCCTGTATTCGCGCAGCTTCCAGCTGATGGTCGAGCTCGACGCGATGCCGGTGATGCGCATCCTGGCCGACACCACCAACCAGATCGCCGAAGGCGAGGTGCTGCAGCTCCTGCACGTGCACAACCCGGATACCGACGAGGCCGCCTACCTGAGGGTCATCGAGCGCAAGACGGCGGTGCTGTTCGCCGCGGCCACGCGCCTGGGCGCGCTGCTGGCCGGCGCCGACGAGGCCACCCAGCAGGCCATGCACGACTACGGCATGAACCTGGGCCTGGCCTTCCAGATCGCCGACGACGTGCTCGACTACACCGCCGACGCCGACGCGCTGGGCAAGAACCTGGGCGACGACCTGGCCGAAGGCAAGGCCACCCTGCCCCTGATCCACGCCATGGCCCACTGCGACGACGCCACCCGCGCCCGCCTGCGCGAGGCCATCGAAACCGGCGATGCCGACGCCATGCCCGAAGTGCTGGCCGCCATCGGCCAGACCGGTGGCATCGGCTACAGCCGCGACCGGGCCGCCCACTACGCCGACCGCGCCGAAGCTGCGCTCGACGTGCTTGTGGACAACGACTGGTCGCAGGCGCTACGCGGTCTGGCCCGCTACGCCGTCAGCCGCGGGCACTAGGCGGCCGCTTTTGTGGGAGGGACTTCAGTCCCGAAGCGCTTCGGGACTGAAGTCCCTCCCACAGGCTCTCGTCAGTCGTCGAAGCGCTCATCGAAGAAGTCTTCCATCATCGCGTAGGCGCGCTTGGCGGCCTTGGGGTCGTACAGGCAGCCCGGGCTGTTCGCGTCGGCTTCGGCGAAACAGTGCACCGCGCCGCCGAAATTGACGAACTGCCAGTCGGCCTTGGCCGTGGCCATCTCTTCCCAGAAGCTCGTGATCTGCGCCTGCGGCACGTAGCTGTCGGCGGCGCCGTTGAGGACCAGCACACTGGCATCGATGTCGCCTTCGCCGGCCGGCATCGAGGTGTTGAGGTTGCCGTGGAAGCTGACCACGCCGGCCACGTCGGCGCCGCTGCGGGCCAGCTCCAGCATGATCGCGCCGCCGAAGCAGAAGCCGATGCCGCCGATCCGGCTGGCATCCAGCGGCGCCCGGCCGGCGGCGTCGCGCAGCACGCCCAGCGCGGTATTGATGCGGCCACGCAGCGCCACCCGGTCGGCATACACCGCGCCGGCGGCCTGGCCGGCTTCGTCGGTGTTGGCCGGGCGCACGCCGCTGCCGTACATGTCCACCAGCAGGATGACGTAGTCGTCGTCGGCCAGCTGCTTGGCCTTTTCCACCGCGGCATCGGTAACGCCCATCCAGTTGGGCACCATCAACAGGCCCGGACGGCGATCGTCCTCGTCGGCGTCGTACACCAGGTAGCCGTCGAAGGTGGTGCCGCCATGCTGCCAGCTCACCGGTTCGGCGACCGGCTCGGCCTGGGCGGCCGCGGCAAGGGAAAACAGGGCAAGGCTGAGCAGGCAACGACGCATGGCGGTGGGCTCCTTTGGACTCAGCCGGGAGTCTAGGGCCGCTTTCCGAAAACCTGGGTGAAAACCGGCCGTCAGGCGACGCCGAGCCCGGGGATCGCGTTGATGTGGTCCGGGTCGAAGCCGGCGGCCTTGGCGAAGTGGCGGCCCCGGTCGATATGGTCGCGGTAGCGCGGGAAGCTGGGGGCCCCGGGCGAAAGCAGCAGCACGCCGTCGTGGCCCAGGGCCTGCAAGCCCAGCTTCACCGCCTCCTCGACCTCGTCGGCCTCGGCCAGGATGAATCGCCCGCCCTGGGCCAGCGGCTTGAGCTTCTCGAAGATGCGCGGCCCGTTCTGACCCATGGTCACGACGGCGGTCACCGGCTCGGCGGCGATGCGTTCGACGAACACGCCCCAGTCCAGGCCCCGGTCGTAGCCACCCACCAGGAGCGCGACGCGGCGACCGCGGTAGCAGTCGAGCGCGGCGATGGTGGACTGCGGCGTGGTGGAGATCGAGTCGTTCACCGACTCGATGCCATGGCGAAGCCCCAGCGACTGCAGCCGGTGTGGCAAGGCGCGGAAACTGGCCGCCGACGTCGCCAGAGCCACCGCGTCCAGGCCCAGGGCCTCGACCGTGGCCAGGGCCGCGCAAAGGTTCAGGCGGTTGTGGCGTCCCGGCAGCGGCACGTGCCGGGAATCAATGACCGGCTGCTGGCCACGGTAGACCATGGCCTCGCGCAGGTGCCAGCCGTCGGCATGGTTGAACCAGACCACCCGCGTGGCGGGCGGCACGTCGAGCTCGGCCAGGCGGGCGTCGCCGGCATTGAGCACCGCCAGCCGCGGCGCCGCCCGGGTGATGAGCGCCAGCTTGTCGGCGTAATAACGGGCCTCGCTGCCATGCCAGTCCAGGTGCTCCGGGAACAGGTTCAGCACCACCGCCACGTCGACGTCGCTGGCTTCGCCGGTCTGGTAGCTGGACAGCTCGATGGCCCAGTAGTCCGGCGGCGGCTGCACGTCCAGGAGTTCGAGCAGGGGCAGGCCGATGTTGCCGGCCAGCGCGGTGCGTGCGCCCGAGGCGCGCAGCAGGTGCGCCACCAGCGCCGTGGTCGTGGACTTGCCCTTGCTGCCGGTGATGCAGACGCGCTTGCCGGCCGTCGGCTCGGCGAACCACAGGCCGCTGGCGCCGATGAAGCGAACGCCTTCGAGCGCGGCGTCGGCGGCGGGCGAGGTGTAGGGGCTGATGCCCGGCGACTTCACCACTACTTCGTGTTCGGCCAGCAGCGCGGCGTTGACGCTGGTCTCGATGCGCAGCGCCGGGTCCTGCAGGTCGCGCAGCGGCTCGGCTTCGTCGTGCGAACAAAACACCGTCACCGGCTGGCTGGGCAGGCGCCAGCGCAGGGCCGCCAGGGCCGAGCGACCCTCGCGGCCGTAGCCCCATATCGCCACCCGTTTGGCTTCAAGCTCCGAAATTCGCACGCAGGCGCTCCCACACGGTATCGGGGATGCCGTGATCATCCGAGGGTTCGAGCAGCGACGCCAGCCCCCGCTCCGACGGCTCGAGCTGGGGCCGGATTTCCCTGGCGTAGCGCCGCACCAAGGCGTCCTCGCGCCAGGCCGGGCTGCCGGCCAGCAACTCCATGGCCGCGCGCGACTCCCGGCCCTCGCCGACGCATTCGAAAGGTTTGTGGTCGCGGTATTCCATCAGCGCATCGAATCCAGCCGCCTGCTCGGGTTCGTCGAGCAGGTTGCGGCCGAAGATGCCCATCAGCCGCGGCTTGGGCATGAACGGCGCCAGCGCCAGGAACACGAAGTGGCACTTCGGGCAGACACCGCACCAACGCTGCGCCGGCCGCTCGCCCAGCAGGTGGAAGTTGCGGTTGCAGCTCGAGAAATGGGCGTCGTAGCGGTCGATGCGTGCGAACTGCCGCGCCACCGCCAGCTCGGAAAAGGGTCGCAGCAGCGAGTAATAGTGCAGGTCGGCGGCGACGTGGCTGCGCAGGTGCGCCGCGAAGTCGCGTTCGAAGTCCCATCCCTTCGACCACTGGTGGTTGACCTCGCCGGTGCCCGGGATGAGGCTGCCGTAGCTGGCCGAACGTTCATTGGAGAACACGACCTGGTCGTGGCCGGTGAGCAGCGCCGCCACCGCCAGGATGGCCGAGTTCACGGCCGTCACCGGGATGTGGCCATTGAGCGCGCCGCGCCGGTTGAGTTCGAACAGCAGCGGCGACAGCGAGCGCCCGATGTTGAGCGTCGGCAGGCCGGTGCGGGCGGCGCAGGCGGCGATCAAGGGTGAACCACCGACCCAGGCCACGGTTTGGTCGACGCCAGCGGCGCGCAGGGCCTCGATGCTGACCAGGGAATCCTTGCCGCCGCCGATGGCGACCAGGGCTTTGGGGGGGGGCTTTGAAAGCATCGGGACTGAAGTCCCTCCCACAGGCGCCGACGTCTCTTGTGGGAGGGACTTCAGTCCCGATGCCCCCACGGGAAAGTGGATCTTCCCGCGCAGCGAGATGCCATTGCGATAGGCAAACTCACCCAGCCCGTTTTCGTACACCGACGTCAGCAGCGCCGCCGTGTCGTCATCGATGCCGTAGGCTTCGATACGGATATCCGGCGGCACCGCGGCCTTGTAGTAGCTCACCCCGGCCAGCAGGTGCAGCAGGCGCAGCGCCCGCTGCACGGCGCCGGCGCGTTCGTCGTCCAGGTCGAAGGGCGCGCCGGGGAAACGCAGCACCTCGGTCATCACCGGGCCATCGTCGAAGGCGTAGTCCAGGCCGGCCTCGCCGGTGGCCGGATCGAACCGGCAATCGAGGAAACGGAAGGCGCGCACCGCGCCCGGGTCGAAGTCAGTCATCGATCACTTCCTCCTGCGGCAGCGCGCGCAGGTTGTAGCGGTTGGCCATCACCGCGCCGTAGGCGCCGGCATGGCCGACCAACAGCACGTCGCCTTCGGCGCTGGACTCCGGCAGCCGTCGCTGCTTGCCCAGCACGTCGCTGGACTCGCAGACCGGGCCCACCACTTCGCAGGGCGGCCCGGGCGGATCGTCGAGGCGCGTCAGGTTGACGATTTCGTGCCAGGCGCCGTACAGCGCCGGGCGCATCAGGGCATTCATGCCGCCGTCGGCACCGATGCGGCGCTGGCCCTGCTTGTCCACCACCTGGGTCACCGAAAGCAGCAGCACGCCGGCCTCGGCGACCAGGTAGCGGCCCGGCTCCACCCACAGCGCGTAGTGCGGGTAGGCCGACTTGAGTTCGGCCAGCGCCTTGCCGTAGGCGACCAGGTCGAAAGGCTCGGCGTCGGGGTCGTAGGCCACGCCGAGGCCGCCGCCGACGTCGATGAAGGACACCGTGCCGATGCCTTCGGCGATCGCCGCCAGGCTGGCGTAGACCGTGTGCCAGTGGCGGGCATCGTGGATGCCGCTGCCAATGTGCGCGTGCAGGCCGGTGATGCGGGCACCGGCAGCGCGGGCGGCGGCACAGAAAGCCCCCACCGCTTCCGCGGCCAGTCCGAACTTGGCGTCCTTGCCGCCGGTGCGGACTTTTTCGTGGTGGCCCTGGCCGAAACCGGGGTCCACGCGCAGCACGATGTCGCGGCCCTTGAACAGGGCCGGCCATTGCTGCAGCGGCACCAGCGAATCGAGCGTCACGTGCACGCCGCGCGCCAGCGCCGCCTCGAACTCGCGGCGCGGCGCGAAACTGGGCGTGAACAGCACGCGGTCGGGCGCCAACGCGGGCAGCACGGCGAACAGGTGGTCGAGCTCGCCCTGCGATACGCACTCGAAGCCGAAGCCCTCGGCTTCAAGCGTGCGCAGGATGTCGGGATGCGGATTGGCCTTGAGCGCGAACAAGCGCCGGTCGACCGCCGCCACGTCCATCAACTCGCGGGCGCGGTGGCGCACCGTCGGCAGGTGGTAGGCGTAGCGCGGCGTGCCGGCGGCGGCGACGTCGAGCACGCGCGCACGCAGGCGTTGCCACCAGGGCGCGGGCCGGCTGGCGGCGGGCTTGTCCAGGCTGCGCCAGCTCGGGCCGAACACCGCGGTTTCGGTCATTGGCATGGCGCCGCACTGCGCCAGCAGCGCGTGCAGGCGCGGCAGCATGTCCTCGTCCAGGTCCTCGTCGAGCACGAAGGTCAGGTTGAGGTCGTTCGAGGACTGGGAAATCAGGTGCACGCGCTCGCGGCCGAACTCGGCCCAGACGTCGGACAGCTTGTGCAGCAGCGAACGCATGCCGCGCCCGACCAGGGTGACCGCGGCGCAGGGCGCGATCACCTTCACCCGGCAGACCTGCGACAGGTCGGCGCACAGGGCGTCGAGCACGTTGGTGTTGACCAGGTTGTCGCTGGGGTCGAGCGAGACGGTGACGTTGGCTTCCGAGGAACCGATCAGGTCCACCGACAGGCCGTGCGCCTTGAACCGCTCGAATACTTCCGACAGGAAGCCGACCTGCTGCCACATGCCGATGGTTTCCATCGACACCAGCACGATGCCGCGGCGCGAGCTGATCGCCTTGACGCCCGGCACCGTGGCCGCCGAGGCGTCGATCACCGTGCCGGGCATGTCCGGCCGGCTGGTGTCGCGGATCCACAGCGGCACGCGGGCTTCCCGGCAGGGATGGATGCAGCGCGGATGCAGCACCTTGGCGCCGGTGGTGGCGATCTCCTGGGCTTCGGCGTAGTCGAGCCGGGACAGCAGGCGCGCGTCGGGCACCTGGCGCGGATTGGCGCTGAACATGCCCGGCACGTCGGTCCAGATTTCCACCCGTCGCGCCTTGAGCAAGGCGCCGAGGTAGGCGGCCGAGGTATCGGAGCCGCCGCGGCCCAGGATGGCGGTGCCGCCATCTTCGGCGCGTGCGATGAACCCCTGAGCGATGCGCAGCGCCGGACCCGCGGCGTCGAAACGTGCGCGCAGCGCGGCATCGCTTTCGAAATCGCAGGACGCCGAAAGCCGGCGCGCCCAGTCGTTCTGGTTGGGCAAGGCGCGCGCGGACAGCCAGTCGCGCGAATCGGTCCAGCCCACGTCCAGGCCCTGGCCGCGCAGGTAGGCCACGCCCAGGGTCGAGGACAGGAGTTCGCCCTGGCCCAGTACGTCGGCCTGCCAGGCCAGCTCGCCGGTGGCGCGGCGTGGGTCGATGGCCAGGGCCGCCAGCGCGGCCAGGCGTTCGGCCAGCACGGCGTCCGGGTCGAGACCTAGCTCATCGCGGCAAAAATCGCGGTGGCGCTCAACCAGCGCCTGGAGGCGCATGCGGGTGCCGTCGGCATCGGCATGGCCGTCGCAGACGGCCTGCAGTTCGTTGGTGACGCCCGACACGGCCGAGACCACCACCAGCACCTTCGCGCCCTCTTCGGACGCGCGCCGTTTCATCAGCGCACCGATGGTGTCCCAGCGATGGCGTCGGGACACCGAAGTGCCTCCGAACTTGAGGATGATCCAATCCGGTGCGACGGCACCGGCGGCGGGCGCGGCAGGAGTCATGGTCAGGGTTCTTGGCGGGGGATGCCTGCGCGCGGGACGCCGGCCCGTCGAGTGTAAACCAAGGGCGTGGAAGCCGGATTCAGTCCTTGGCTGCTAATCTTCGCGACTTTGACGGGCAGGAAGCCCCCGATGCGCCATCCCTTCGTACAACTCGACGTCTTCGCGTCCCGGCCGGGCGACGGCAACCCGCTGGCCGTGGTCCTGGCTGCCGAAACACTCGACGAATCGGCGATGCAGGCCATCGCGCGCTGGACCCGGCTGCCGGAAACCACCTTCGTGCTGCCGCCTTCGACGCCGGAAGCCAGCTATCGCCTGCGCATCTTCAGCCCGCGCCGCGAAGTGCCGTTCGCCGGCCACCCCAGCATCGGCAGCGCCCATGCGGTGCTCGACGCCGGCCTGGCGACGCCGCGCGAGGGCGTGCTGGTGCAGGAATGCGCCGTCGGCCTACTGCCCATCCGCGTGCATGGCCAGGGCCGCGAGCGCCGGCTGGCGGTGCGTGCGCCGCGCGCCCGGGTGCTCGAAACAGGTCGCGCCGACGACCCGCGGCTGGCGCCGGCGCTGTCGGGCATGGCTCTGGGCCGCCTGCCGCCGGTATTGATGGACGGCGGCCGCCGCTGGTGGCTGGCCGAACTGCGCGACGAAGCCACGCTGCGGGCGCTGACGCCACCCTGGGCGGACATCGCCGCGCTGGCCGCCGACACCGAAGCCATGGGCCTGTGCGTCTTCGCCCGCTGCACCGGCGGCGAGCACGACCTGGCCGTTCGCGCTTTCGTCGGCCAGCCGGCGCAGGTGGAAGACGCCGCGTCCGGTGCCGCCAACGCCACGCTGGCCGCCTGGCTGCACGAGGCCGGCGCCCTGCCCCGCGCCGATGGCGCCTACGTGGTCAGCCAGGGCCGCGAAGTCGGCCACGACGCCCGCCTCTACCTGCAGGTCGACGCCGAAGGCGAGGTCTGGTCGGGCGGCCAGGTGCAGACCGTCGTGCGCGGCGACCTCGACTGGTGACCCACCCCAGTGCGCGGCGACTTCGACTGTTCGCGCACACCTGTAGGAGCGGCTTCAGCCGCGAAGTCGTTCTTTGCCAAGGGCAAAGTCAAAAGATTCGCGGCTGAAGCCGCTCCTACAGGACGCTGCCGGGTCAGTCGGCGGTGAAGACGGGTTTGCCGTCGACCCAGGTCGAGATCACTTTCATTTCGGGCAGGCGCGCCGCATCGACCGCCAGCGGGTCGGCGTCGAGCACGACGAAATCGGCGCGGAAGCCCGGCGCCAGGCGACCAATGTCGGCGTCGTCGAAGGACGCGAACGCGGCGCCGGCGGTGAAGCCGGCCAGCGCCTGATCCGGCGACAGCCTCTGGTCGGGTAGCCAGCCACCGGACGGTTCGCCCTCGCGGTCGGCGCGGGTCACGGCCGAATACAGGCCCAGGCGCGGATCCACCGATTCCACCGGGAAGTCCGAGCCCAGGGCCAGCGGCACGCCGAGCGCGTGCAGGCGCTGCCAGGCGTAGGCGCCATAAAGACGCTCGCGCCCGATGCGGGCTTCGGCCCAGGGCATGTCGGAGGTGGCATGCGTGGGCTGCATGGATGCGATGACTTTCAGGCTGGCGAAGCGCGGCAGGTCGTCGCGGTGCACGACCTGGGCGTGTTCGACCCGCCAGCGATGGTCGCCACCGGCCCGGTCGCCCAGCGCCGCGGCGTAGGTGTCGAGCACGATGCGGTTGCCGCGGTCACCGATGGCGTGGCTGGCCGGCTGGATGCCGCAGTCGCGCGCCTTGGCCACGCCCGCGGCATAAGCCGCCGGTTCGGTGACCAGGAGGCCGCGATGGCCCGGTTCGTCGCTGTAGTCCTCGATGAGGGCGGCGCCGCGGCTGCCCAGCGCACCGTCGACGTAGAACTTCACGCCGCGCATGGCCAGGCGGCCCGAGCCGTGTTCGTAGGGGCCCATGGCGCAGAGCACGTCCAGCGCCGCGGCATCGCCGTTGGCGTAGGCGCTGATGCGCAGCGGCAGCCTGCCGGCGTCGGCGAAGCGGCGCATCAGGCGCAGGTCGTCCAGGGACACGCCCATGTCGTGCACGCCGGTCAGGCCGTGGGCGACCGCGGCTTCGAGCGCACGCGCCAGCGCCTCGGCGCGCAGGGCATCGTCGGGTCGCGGCATGACCGCGTCCACCAGCCGCGCCGCGGTATCGATGAACACGCCGGTGGCCTGGCCCGCATCGTCGCGCAGGATGCGTCCGCCTTCGGGCTGCCAGGTGCCCGACAGGTCCTTGTCCACCGCGCGCAGGGCGGCGCTGTTGGCCCAGCCGGCGTGGCCGTCGATGCGCTCGAGCCAGACCGGACGGTCCGGGAAGGCGGCATCGAGGTCCGCCGCGGTGGGGAAGGCCTTGCCCGGCCAGTCGTTCTGGTCCCAGCCCCGGCCCAGCAACCAGGCACCTTCGGGCAACGTGGCTTCGAAGGCCTGCAGCCTGGCGATCACCTCCTCCTTGCTGGCCGCGTCGACGAGGTCGGCGCTAAGCAGCGCGTAACCGAGGTTCATCAGGTGCGCATGGGCATCGACCAGGCCCGGCACCACGGTGGCGTCGCCGGCGTCATGGCGCCCGGCATCGGGGAATCGAAGCGCGAGCTCCTTCGCCGTGCCCGCCGCCAGCACCCGGCCGCTGGCATCCCAGGCGATCGCTTCCACCACCGGCTGGTCCGGATCGCCGGTATGGATGCGGCTGGCGACCAGCAGGGTCGCGTCCTGGGCATGGGCCAGGCCGCAGGCGGCGGCCAAGGGGATCAACAGCGAAAACGGACGCATCGGCAGCACTCCTCCGGAAACGGGCACGCAGCACGATATCGCTTTTCGCGGGAGGGACTTCAGTCCCGAACGGTTTCGGGACTGAAGTCCCTGCCGCAGGCGCAGGCCCAGTCCAGGACCCGGCCCGCCAGGCACGCCGCGTCGCGACCCAGCAGCGGGCCAGCATGGCTGCCCGGCAGCCGCCACGCCGTGGCCTTCCAGTCGTGCGCGAGCGCCAGGGAAGCAGCCGGCGGCACGTCGTCGTCGTGCTCGGATGCGATCACCAGCACGGGCACGCCGGGCCGCGGCACCGCGACGCCGGCCTGGGCCTGGTCGAGCGCGGCACCGGACTCGTCGCGCCAACGCCGGAAAGCGAACAGCGCCGCAGCGTCATCGGCATCCGGTAGCGCGCGGCGGGTTCCCGCCAGCGAAGCACCGCGGCGCCAGGGCACGATGGCCGGCCGCCGGGGCGCATCCGGCAGCCCCGCGGGTGGCATCGGGTTGAACAGCACCAGGGCGTCGGCGGCACCGGCATTCATCGCCGCCAGCAGCCCGCCCAGGCTGGCGCCGGCCAGCAGCCGTGGCCGCGGCACCGCGCCCAGCCAGCCGGCCACCTGCGCCGAGTAATCGGCCAGGGAGGTCGCCGCGAGTCCGTCGGGGCCGGCACGCAGGTCGGGCGCCGCGACGCAAAGGCCCGCGGCCTCGAACACGCGTGCCCACGCCCCCCACTCCCAGCCACCGGCACCGGCGCCGTGCACGAACACCGCGCCGCGCAGCGGCTCAGCCAAACGTGGCGTCCATGGTCACCGGGATGCCCAGGGCCTTGGAGATCACGCAGTTTTCCTTGGCGTTTTCGGCAAACCCGGCGAACTCCTCGGCGGAAATGCCCGGCACCTTGGCCGACACCGTCAGGTGCACGCCGGTGGCATGCGGACCCGGGGACATTTCCATCTGCACGTCGGCACGGGTGTCGATGCGCTCGGCGGTGTGGCCGGCGTTCTGCAGGATGAAGCTCAGGGCCATCGAGTAGCAGCCGGCGTGGGCGGCGGCCAGCAGTTCCTCCGGGTTCGAACCCTTTTCGTCACCGAAGCGGGTCTTGAACGAGTACCGGGTGCCGTCGAACAGGCCGCTCTGCGGCGTGCTCATCCGGCCCTGGCCGGTCTCGAGGTTGCCTTCCCAGTGGGCGGTGGCGTGGCGCTTGAATCCCATGCTGATTCTCCTGTCCGTGGGCCGCGTCGCGGCCGGAACCGCCAGTGTACGCCGGCCCGCCGCGGCGGCATTGGCTGCCCCGTCGCACGCCCGGTACCATGGGCGCGACATGAAACTCCAGGTCCCCTTCCTCCAGCTGCCGGTGTCCTTCGACGCCGAGGCCCTGGCCAGTGAAATCGCCCAGGTCGACGAATCGCACTGGCGACCGCATCCGAACAAGCTGCCCGGCAACAGCGCCCTTACCCTGGTCGCCACTGGTGGCGACCCGGACAACGACGACCTGGCCGGCGACATGCGCCCCACCCCGGCGCTCGAAAGCCTGCCGCGGGTGAAGGAAGTGCTGTCGGCGCTGGGCGCCACCTGGGGCCGGTCGCGGCTGATGCGCCTGTCGGGCCAGGCCGAAGTCACCGAACACGTGGACACCAACTACTACTGGCGCGAACGCATGCGCGTGCACGTGCCGGTGACCACGACGCCGGACGTACGCTTCCAGGTCGGTGGCAGCGAAACCAACATGAAGGCCGGCGAGTGCTGGATCTTCGACACCTGGTCGCGGCACCGCGTGCTCAACGGCAATGCCAGCACCCGCATCCACCTGGTCGCCGACACCGTCGGCGGCGCCGGGCTCTGGGACCTGATCGCGCGCGGCCGTCCCGCCGGGCGCAGCATTCCGGGCTGGCAGCCGCGGCCGGTGCCGCTGGCCGGCAAGGGCGACGTCGCCATCGACTTCGAAAACGTCAACCTGCCGGTGGTGATGACGCCCTGGGAGATCCGCGAACATTTCGTCTTCCTGCTCGGCGAAGCCGTGCCGCACCCGCGCCTGGCCGTGGTCCAGCAGGGCCTGGTCGACTTCTCGCGGCGCTGGCATGCGCTGTGGTCGGCGTTCGGGGAAACCAGCGCCGGCTGGCCGCGCTACCGCGAACTGCTGGAACAGGGCCGGGCCGACGCCCTGGCCCGCGGCGCCGGCGAAATCGGCCTGCGCAACGAAGTCGGGCTGATGTACATGCTCGACATGTACGTCTTCGGCGTGGCCCTGGGCGACCAGGGCAGCGCGATGCAGGTCGCGCGCAAGGACGTGCACGGCGACGCGCCGGCGCTGCCCGGCGCAGCGGCGCCGGCCGTCGTCAGGCGCGAGGCAACGGCGGCGAGCTTCGAACGCCCGGTGTTCATCGTCAGCCCGCCGCGTTCGGGTTCCACGCTCATGTTCGAGACCCTGGTCAAGGCGCCGGGCGTATTCAGCATCGGCAACGAGAGCCACAGCCTCATCGAAGGCGTACCCGGCCTGGCGCCGTCGCAGCGCGGCCATGATTCGAACCGGCTGCTCGCCGACGACGCGTCGCCGGAGGTGGTCGCGCAGCTGCGCCAGCGCTTCTTCGACGCGCTGCGCGACCGTAACGGCCACTCGCCCGGGAAGGCCGCGGTGCGCCTGCTGGAAAAAACCCCGAAAAACGCCCTGCGCATTCCCTTCCTGCGCAAGGTGTTCCCGGACGCCCGCTTCATCTACCTGCACCGCGACCCGCGCCAGGTGCTGGCCAGCATGATCGAAGGCTGGCAGTCCGGGCGCTTCGTCATGTACCCCAACCTGCCCGGCTGGCAGGGCCTGCCCTGGTCGTTCCTGCTGGTGCCCGGCTGGCGCGAGCTGTCGGGCAAGCCGCTGGCCGACGTCGTCACCGGGCAATGGGAAACCGCCACCCGCCTGTTGCTCGACGACCTCCAGGCCCTGGACGGCGCCGACTGGACGGGCATCGACCACGACCGCTTCCTGGCCGACCCGCAGGGCACCGTGGAACGGCTGGGCGCCTGGGCCGGCTGGGGCTGGGACCGCGACCTGGGCGGCGTCCTGCCGCTGTCCCGCTACACACTCACGACGCCGGCCCCGGACAAGTGGCGCAAGCACGCCGCCGACATCGAACCGCGCCTGGCGGCCATCCAGGCCACCGTCGACCGGGCGGCCCGCGCCGCCGGTTGACCCGGGCCGGCGGGAGTAGGAGGCTAGTCGCCCCGGCCCCGGCCGGGCGTCCGCCATGACCGACGCGCGGTCGCGTTCGACGACCGAAAAGGCAGCGCCATCGCGCCGCCGACCATGACGGCCCAACCACCCACCCTCGGGAGGAACGGCCTCATGTCGTACAGCACAGCGCAAATCCGCAACGTGGCCCTGGCAGGCCACTCCGGCGCCGGCAAGACCACCCTGTTCGAAGCCCTGCTGTTTGCCGGCGGCGCGATTCCCGCAGCAGGCAGCCTGGAACGCGGCAGCACGGTGTCGGACTTCGATCCGATGGAAAAGGCCCGCGGTCATTCGCTCAACACCGCCATCGCCAGCACCGACCACGCCGGCATCCACGTCAACCTGATCGACACCCCGGGCTATCCCGACTTCCGCGGACCCAGCCTGTCGGCGTTCTCGGCGGTGGAAACGGTGGCCGTGGTGGTCAACGCCGCCACCGGCGTCGAATACGGCACCCGCCGGATGATGGAGTACGCCCGGGCCCGCAACCTGTGCCGGGTGCTGGTGGTCAACAAGATCGACGTCGACCCCGGCCACCTGCCGGTGTTGCTCGAGGAACTGCGCGACGCCTTCGGCCCCGAATGCCTGCCGATCAACCTGCCCGCCGACAAGGGCACGCGGGTGGTCGACTGTTTCTTCAATCCCGAAGGCGACTCCGACCTGGGCCCGGTGGCCGATGCCCACCAGCGCATCGTCGACCAGGTGGTGGAGATCAACGAACAAGTGATGGAGCGCTACCTGGAAGACGGCGAGGAAGGCCTGTCCGGGCAGGCGCTGCACGACGCCTTCGAACAGTGCCTGCGCGAGGGCCACCTGGTGCCGGTGTGCTTCGTGTCGGCGCGCAACGGCGTCGGGGTGACCGAGCTGCTGGACCTGGCGGAGAAACTTTTTCCCAATCCGATGGAAGGCAACCCGCCGCCGTTCGAGAAGAACGGCCAGCCCTTCGCGGCCCAGCCCGACCCCGACGCCCACGTGGTCGCCGACGTGTTCAAGATCGTCAACGACCCCTTCGTCGGGAAACTGAGCGTGTTCCGGGTGTTCCAGGGCACGGTGCGCAGGGACAGCCAGCTGTTCATCGACGATGGCCGCAAGCCGTTCAAGGTGGGGCATCTTTTCAAGCTGCAGGGCAAGGACCACGTCGAGGTCGACCAGGCCCTGCCCGGCGACATCGCCGCGGTGGCCAAGGTGGACGATATCCACTTCGATGCCGTCTTGCACGACAGCCACGACGAGGACGACATCCGGCTCAAGCCGCTGGATTTCCCGAAGCCGATGTTCGGGCTGGCCATCGAAGCCGCCACCCGCGGCCAGGAGCAGAAGCTCGCCACGACCCTGCACAAGCTGGCCGAGGAGGACCCGGGTTTCCTGGTCGAGCACAACACCGAACTCAACGAAACCGTCATCCGCGGACTGGGCGAACTGCACCTGCGGGTGATGCTCGAACGCATCCGCGAGCGCTACGGCGTCGACGTGGCCACGCATCCCCCGCGCATCGCCTACCGCGAGACCATCGGCGCCCAGGCCGAGGGCCACTACCGGCACAAGAAACAGACCGGCGGCGCCGGCCAGTTCGGCGAGGTTTTCCTGCGCATCGAACCGCTCGAGCGCGGCAAGGGCTTCGAGTTCGTCGATGCGGTGAAGGGCGGCACCATCCCCGGCCAGTTCATCCCGGCCGTGGAAAAGGGCGTGCGCCAGGTGCTCGACGGCGGCGCCATCGCCGGCTACCAGCTGCAGGACGTGCGCGTGACCGTGTACGACGGCAAGTATCACAGCGTCGACTCCAAGGAAGTCGCCTTCGTCGCGGCCGGCAAGAAGGCCTTCCTGGACGCGATCCTCAAGGCGCGGCCGCAGGTGCTCGAGCCCATCGTCGACCTGGTGGTGGCGGTGCCCGAGGAACACATGGGCGACATCACCGGCCAGCTCGCCGGCAAGCGCGCGCGCATCCACGGCACCGACGCCGGTCGCGGCGGCGAAATGCTGGTCAAGGCGCAGGTGCCGCTGTCGGAACTGGGCGACTACGCCACCGAACTCAAGGGCGCCACCGCCGGCCGCGGCCGCTACGAGCTCGAGTTCAGCCACTACGAGCCCGTGCCCGGTGCCGTGCAAAAGCAGCTGGTGGAGGCCTACCGGCCTCGACACGACGACGACTGATGCCGGTTAGACTGCTGGCGCGGCCACGTCGGCCGCGCCGGTGAAGGCACGGATGAAACGCGTTGCGCCCCTCTACGTCGCGCTGGTACTGAGCGTCCTGCTGGCCCTGGTGGCCTACCGGGTGTCGGTGCACTACGCCACGCTGCCAGACCTCGAGCCGCAGGTCCCGGTGAAGGCCGCGCCGGCAAACCGGCCCGCTCCGATGCCGATGGAAACCACGCCACTGGGTCCCGGGCCACTGTCGCCGGACCAGGCCCAGGCCGCCGACGCGATCGAGCGCGCACGCCCGATCCAGGAAGCCGTGGACGCGTTTTATGCCGCCCAGGGCACCTGGCCGCGCAACCTGGCCCAGCTGGGCCTGGGCATCCCCGACGACCATGCCGGCGGCCCCGTGGCCAGCATCACCGTGCAGCCCTTCGGCCAGGTGGCGATCCTGGTCAAGCCGCACGTGGCGCGCAGCGGCGTCATCCGGCTCACGCCGACCGTGCGCGCCGACGGCAGCCTGGAATGGAACTGCCGCGCCAGCAACTACGCCGCGGCCACCAGGCTGTCGAGCTGCCGCTGACCGGCCCGGGTCACTCGTAGCTCAGTTCGGTGTCCCGGCCCCAGAACACCCGGTAGGCGAACACCGTGTAGCCGATGATCATCGGCAGCGTCACCAGCGCGCCGGCCAGGATGATCTTGAGTGAACCCGGCGCGGCGGCCGCGTCCCAGAACACGATCTGGTCGATCACCAGGTAGGGATAGACGCTGTAGGCGAGGCCGCCGAAGGCCAGCACGAACATGCCGATCGCCGCCGCGAACGGCACCCAGTCGCGGCCCTTGCCGCCACGCCGGATGCGGCGCAGGTGGCTCTCGCAGATCGCGAACAGGCCGGCCGTCAGCAGCGGCACCGGCATCAGCAGGAAGAAGTTGGGCAGCGCGAACCACTTCTCGAAGATGCGCGGCGATACGAAGGGCGTCGCCACCGACACCGCGGCGATGCCCAGCCCGGTCAGCCACAGCGCCCACCAGCCCCAGCCGGCCGCCTGCCGGATCAGCGGCCCCTGCATCTTCATCAGCAGCCAGGTCGCGCCCAGCAACGCATAACCCGCCGCCAGGCACAGCGCGATGAAGGCGGCGAACAGCATCGGCACCGCGCCCGGTTCGAAGCCCAGCACGTAGCGCCCGACCATGTAACCCTGCGCCAGCGCCGCCGCCAGCGAGCCGACGCTGAAGGCGGCGTTCCACAGCGCCCGGTGTTCGTCGTGCGCCTTGGCGCGGAAATCAAAGGCGACGCCGCGCAGGATCAGGCCCAGCAGCATCACCAGCACCGGCAGGTACAGCGCGCCCAGGATGACGCCGTGTGCCACCGGGAAGGCGACCAGCAGCAGCCCGACGCCCAGCACCAGCCAGGTTTCGTTGGCGTCCCAGAACGGGCCGATGGAGGCGACCATGCGGTCCTTGCCCGGACCGTCGGCGAAAGGCACCAGCAGGCCCACGCCCAGGTCGTAGCCGTCGAGCACCACGTAGACCAGCATGGCCAGGGCCATCAGGCCCATGAAGATCAGCGGCAGCCAGGCATCCATGGAGCCTCCTCAGGATTCGTCGGGTTCGCCGCGCGCGGCGGTGATGGGGGGCGCGACCGTGCTGCCACTCTTGCGGGCCAGGTGGAACAGCACCGACACGTAGGCCAGCAGCAGGACCAGGTAGATGATCAGGTAGGCACTGAGGCTGAGCCCGACGATCGGCGCCGGCGTCGCCGACACCGCGTCGGCGGTGCGCAGCACGCCGGTCACCAGCCAGGGCTGGCGGCCGATCTCGGTGACGTACCAGCCGGCGAGCGTCGCCACCCAGCCCGAAAAGGTCATGCCCACCAGCACGCGCGCCAGCCAGGGCGACGGCTCGCCGCGGCGACGCAGCTGCCAGGCCGCCAGCCAGGACACCAGCAGCATCAGCACGCCGACGCCGACCATGACCCGGAAACCCCAGAACACCGCCAGCACCGGCGGGTGGTCCTCGAAGCTGTCCAGCCCCTTGAGCTCGCCGTCGAGCTTGTGGGTGAGGATCAGCGCCGCCAGCCCGGGCACGCCGATGGCGTAGTCGTTGCGTCGGTCGACTTCGTTCGGCCAGCCGAACAGCAGGGCCGGCGCGCCGCGCTCGTCCTCCCAGATGCCTTCCATGGCCGCGATCTTGGCCGGCTGGTGTTCGAGCGTGTTCAGGCCGTGCATGTCGCCGGCCAGGATCTGCGCCGGGATCAGCACGGCGGCCATCACCACGCCGGTGCGCAAGGTCGCGAGCACGTCGGCGCCGCGGTCGCCGCGCAGCCACCGAAAGGCCGACAGCCCCGCCAGCAGGAAAGCCACGGTCAGTCCCGAGGCTAGCAGCATGTGCACCAGGCGGTAGGGGAAGGACGGATTGAAGACCACCGCCCACCAGTCGGTCGGGTGCACGATGCCATCGATGAGTTCGAAGCCGACCGGCGTCTGCATCCAGGAGTTGAGCGCCAGGATCCAGAACGCCGACATCGTCGTGCCTGCGGCCACCAGCACCGTCGCCAGGGTGTGCAGGCGCTCGCCGACGCGCTTGCGGCCAAACAGCATGATGCCCAGGAAGCTGGCTTCCAGGAAAAATGCCGTCAGTACTTCATAGGCCAACAGGGGCCCGGCGATGTTGCCGACGGTGTTCATGTAGCCCGGCCAGTTGGTGCCGAACTGGAAACTCATGGTCACGCCACTGACCACGCCCATGCCGAAGCTGAGCGCGAACACCTTCACCCAGAAGAAGTACGAAGACAGCCATTTTTCATCGCCGGTGCGCAGGTAGCGCAGCTTGAAGAACAGCAGCACCCAGGCCAGGGCGATGGTGATGGTGGGAAACAGGATGTGGAAACTGATGTTGGCCGCGAACTGCACCCGCGCCAGCATCAGGGCGTCCATGGCGCCGCCGGCGTCCATCAGCGCGTCTCCCCGGCGGCCGCGTCCGGTGGTGCCGGGGCCGGTCCGCCCAGCAGGCGCTCCTTCATGTCCAGCAACTTGGTGGCGGTGGTGCCCAGGGCCATCAACTTCTCGAGGGTGGCCGGGGACAGCTTGCGCACCTCGGCGAACCAGTCGGTCAGCTGCTCGATCAGGTCGTGCATCTCGCGCATGCGTGCCTGGGCGTGCCGCTCCTCGGGCGAATCCGGGGTTTCGAGCAAGGCGTCGCGCAGCATCGACAGCGTCGGGTCGACTTCGCGCCGCTGGCGCTCCTCGGCCAGGGTCTTGAAGATCGCCCAGACGTCCTCGGGCGCGGTGTAGAAGTCGCGGCGATCGCCGGGCTGGTGGCTCAGGCGCACCAGGCGCCAGGAGGAGAGCTCCTTGAGGCCCATGCTGACGTTCGAACGGCTGACGCCCAGGCGGTCGGTGATCTCGTCGGCGGTCAGCGGCCGGGCCGAGATGAACAGCACGGCGTAGATCTGCCCCACGGTCCGGTTGATGCCCCAACGGCTGCCCATTTCACCAAAATGCAGCACGAAAGCCTGGCTGAGCGGGGGAAGGTCCACGGCGATGCCTCAGGTTTCAGAAATTTCTGAAACATTAGACCTAGATCAGGGCGGGCCCGCAAGCCGTGTGGCAGGGCCATTCAGCCAGGCATCACTCCCGCCCGGTCCCGAGGCAGTCCCTGTGGGAGGGACCTCAGTCCCTGTGGAAGGGACTTCAGTCCCGAACGAGGAAGGCCACCTCAGTTGGCGAACCGGTAGCTGAGCTTGATGAGCAGCTGCTCGGCATCACGCAGGCTGGTGGCGTCGCCCAGCAGGTCGGCCAGCGACCGGCTGCCCTCCTCGAGCAGCGCCCCGCCCCGGCCATAGACCACGTACAGGTCCGACAGCGGCGCGAGTTCGTAGCGGTAGCGGATCTGGAAGCCCAGGTTGGCCAGGCTGAAGTCCGGAATCGGGTCGCTCGTCGGCACCGGCTGCCCGCCCGGCCCCACCTGCCAAGCCTGGCGCAGCCGGGCATCGAGTGCGATCGACTCCAGCTTCACCCGCAGCTCCTGCCGGTGTCCCAGCTGCCACTGCAGGTTCAGGCCGGCGCGCACCGTATCGGCCCGGAAACTGCCCAGCCGGGTGCCGCCGCGCCACAGCAGCCAGTCCGGGTTGTGCTGCAGCGCCAGGTTGCCCTGCAGCGACAGGCTGTCGCTCAGGTGCAGGGTCGGCTGGACCGTCAGCTGCAGCCCCATGACGCTGGCACCGTCCAGGCCTTCGCCGGCGGCGCGCGCCGAACCGTAGAACGCCCAGGGGCCGCGGCGCGGGCGCGAGCGTTCCCAGAACAGGTAGAGCTTTTCGGGCATACGGACGACGCCGTTGCCGCGGGTGATCAGGTCGTCGTGGCCGCTGGACCAGGCCGACACATCCCAGAACTCGCTGCCGCCGTCGCGGCGCTCGGCATAACGATTGATCGCCGCGGCCTCGGCGATCACCGTGCCCTGCCCGTTGCGGCGGTTCGACACCGCCCAGCGGGTTTCCCAGGACGCATAGCGCGAGCCCGGCGCGAAGTCGCTGCGGCGGCGCGCCAGTTCGTAGCGCAGGTAATTGAAGTTGTTGCGATCGAGGTAGCCGATATCGTTGAGCTGCAGCTCGTCGCCCAGGTGCAGGACGTAGAACTGCTGGCGCCAGCCGTCCCCCAGCGCCTGGTCTGCGCGCAGCTGCCAGCCAAAGTCGTCGCTGCGCTCCCCGGACTGGTCCACCGACGAGGCCACGGCCTGGGTGCGCACCACCCAGGCTGGGGTCGGCGTCCACAGGTGGTCGACCGAATAGACCGTGGCAGTCCGGTCCAGGAAAGGCCGGTCGACGTGCGTGAGCATGGTGCCCAGGTCCTGGGCGCCGAAGTCGCGGGTGGCACGCAGCGCGAAGAAGTCGCGACCCGCCTCGTCGCCCTCGGCCGCGGCCAGGACGCCGTAGCGCACCTGGCCCAGGCTGCCGTTGAGTTTGACCGCGGCGGTGACGTCGCCCGAACCACTGCCGTCGTCCGCCCGCCCGCCGATGCGTCGTGTGTAGAGCAGGCGGCTGTTGCCGGCGCCGAAAGGCACGTCGAACAGGCCCTGGTTCTCGGTGAAGAACGGCCGCTTGTCGCCGAAGAAGGTTTCAACCGCGCCGAAGTTGACCACCAGGTCGTCGCTTTCGACCTGGCCGAAGTCGGGATTGATCGTCGCCGACAGCTGGAACTGGCCGTTGGGCTTCCAGAAGATGTCGGCGCCGGCATCGAAGTCGCTGCCGCCGCCGACGGCGTCGTGCACGCCGACCACGTAGGGTGTCACCGCCAGCAGCGACTGTTCGTAGTGCGGCACCTGCACCTTGTGGAAGGCGGACAGGAAACTCGGGTTCTGGTAGCTGATGAAGGGCCAGCCGTAACGTTCGCCGGTACTGCCGACCACGCGGTCGAGATAGATGCCCAGGGTGCGTTCGCCGCCTTCGGGCCGCGCCATGGGCGCCACGTGCCAGGGCACCAGCATCTCCACCGACCAGCCCTGTTCGTCCTGCTGCACCGCGCGGTGCCAGTGCCCGTCCCAGTCGGTGTTGAAGTTGCGTTCGCTGGTGATGACCTCGTCGCTGATGCCGCCGGCCACCGTCACCATGAAGTCGTAGCCGGTGCGGCCGTCGCCGTCGAAGTCCACCATCAGGTTCACCCGGTCCAGGGCGCCGCCCTGGTCGCGACGGGTGCGCTGGGTGGTGCGCGGCACACCCGGCGGCTGCTCGGCGCGGAAGGCGACGGCCAGGCCCTGCGGCGTGGCCAGCAGCCATGCCTCGGTGCGCAGCGCCGGCTCGGCGCGGTCGATGGGCTGGACGCGGACGAAGTCGGTGATGTGGCGCGCCTGCGCCCATTCGGCCGGGTCGATGCGCCCGTCAACGGTGATGGCGGCGGCGGGCAGGCTGGCGACGGCCAGGGCCAGCCCCAAGGGGAGGCGTAAAGGGTTCATTGCAGGACCGGAGACGTGACGCGGCATGCTGGCGTAATCGGCCAGCGGGGCGTGAGGGCCGTAAGTAACCCCCGTGGGAGGGACTTCAGTCCCGAACGGCTTTCGGGACTGAAGTCCCTCCCACAGGGGCTGCAGCGGTCAGGCTTTCTTCTTTTTCTTGGGCTGGAGCATGGTGCCCGTGCACTTGGGCGAACCGCAGCGACAGGCCCAGATGGCCTTCTGCTTGGCGGTGTGGGCCTCGACCAGGGTGATGCCGTAGTTGTAGGCCAGCTCCTCGCCCGGGGCGATGTCGCGCATGGCCTCGATGTAGATCCGGTCCTTGCGCTTCTTGCCGCTGGCGCTTTCCTCGTAGACCGCTTCGCAGTTGGGGTCGCAGCTGTGGTTGATCCAGCGGGCGACGTTGCCCTCGACATTGGCGTCGATCACGTATTTGTCGTTGAGCGTGAACAGGAAAGTATGGCCGTCGTCCGGGACCTCGGCATAAAACTCGTCGGCCTCGTCGTGGGTGCGCAGCAGGCCCTTGTAACGCACGATCCGCTCGCCCTTGGCGATGGCGGCCGTGGCGAAGACGCCGTTGCCGTGGATTTCCGAACGGCGGGCTTCGATCTTCTTGGGCATGCGGTGGTCCTGGCACTTTCGGGGCCCGCATTGTCCCCGAACCCCGCCCCGGTTCCCAGCCCGGGACCAAAAGAGTACAATTTCGGTCCTGATTACACCGCCAGGCCGACGCCCATGCTTCGCGTCACCAAGCTAACCGACTACGCCACCGTCATCCTGGTCGCCCTGGCCCGGGCGCCGGAGCGCGTGCATTCCTCGGCCGAACTGGCTGAGCTGGCGCACCTCGAGCCCCCGACGGTGGCCAAGGTGCTCAAGCCGCTGGCCCACGCCGGGCTGGTGGAAAGTTTTCGCGGCGCAAGCGGTGGCTACCGCCTGGCGCGCCCGGCCGCCGACATCCCGCTGATCGCGGTGGTCGAGGCCATCGAAGGCCCCCTGGGCATGACCGAATGTTCCGGCGAGCACTCGAGCTGCGAACACGAACCCCACTGCGGCGTCCAGAGCCACTGGCGCCGCATCAATGACGTCATCGCCGAGGCGCTTGGCGGCATCACCCTGGCCCAGATGCTGCCGGCCCCGCCGGCGCGCAAGGCCATTCCACTTCGCCTGGCCCCGGCAGGAGGCTGACATGGCCGTAGAAAACCAGCAGATCCACGAACGCCTGGCGCGTCGCTACGACGCCGGCTTCATCACCAACATCGAGTCCGACACCTTCCCGCCGGGCTTGAACGAGGACGTCATCATCGCGCTTTCCGCCAAGAAGGAAGAGCCCGAGTGGATGACGCAGTGGCGCCTGGACGCCTACCGGCACTTCCTCACCATGCCGATGCCGGACTGGGCCAAGCTCGAGATCGCGCCGATCGACCTGCAGGCGCTGAGCTACTTCAGCGCGCCCAAGGGCCCGAAATACAAGTCGCTGTCGGAAGTGCCGCAGGAACTGCTCGACACCTACGACAAGCTCGGCGTGCCGCTGCACGAGCGCGCCAAGCTCGCCGGCGTCGCCGTGGACGCGGTGTTCGACTCCGTGTCGGTCGGCACCACCTTCCGCAAGGAGCTGGCCGAGAAGGGCGTGATCTTCTGCTCGATGTCCGAGGCCATCAAGGACCACCCGGAACTGGTGCGCCAGTACCTGGGCAGCGTGGTGCCCACCGGCGACAACTACTTCGCGGCGCTCAATTCGGCGGTGTTCTCCGACGGCAGTTTCGTCTACATCCCCAAGGGCGTGCGCTGCCCGATGGAGCTGAGCACCTACTTCCGCATCAACGCCGGCCACACCGGCCAGTTCGAGCGCACGCTGATCATCTGCGAGGAAAAGGGCCACGTGTCCTACCTCGAGGGCTGCACCGCGCCGCAGCGCGACGAAAACCAGCTGCACGCGGCCGTGGTCGAGCTGGTGGCGATGGAAGACGCCGAGATCAAGTACTCGACGGTGCAGAACTGGTACCCGGGCGATGAAAACGGCAAGGGTGGCATCTACAACTTCGTCACCAAGCGCGGCGAGTGCCGCGGCGCACGTTCGAAGATCTCCTGGACCCAGGTCGAGACTGGTTCGGCGATCACCTGGAAATACCCCAGCTGCGTGCTCAAGGGCGACGACTCGGTCGGCGAGTTCTATTCCGTGGCACTGACCCACCATCGCCAGCAGGCCGACACCGGTACCAAGATGATCCACCTGGGCAAGAACACCAAGTCCAAGATCATCTCCAAGGGCATCAGCGCCGGCCGCGGCCAGAACACCTACCGCGGCCTGGTGAAGGTGGAAAAAACCGCCGCCAACGCCCGCAACTACACCCAGTGCGACAGCCTGCTGATCGGCAAGAAGTGCGGCGCGCACACCTTCCCCTACATCGAGGTCAAGCACCCGACGGCGACGGTCGAACACGAGGCCACCACCTCGAAGATCAGCGAGGACCAGCTGTTCTACTGCCGCAGCCGCGGCATCGGCGAAGAAGACGCGGTTTCGATGATCGTCGACGGCTTCTGCCGTCAGGTCTTCCGCGAACTGCCGATGGAGTTCGCCGTGGAAGCCAAGAAGCTGCTTGAAGTCTCGCTCGAAGGCGCCGTCGGCTAGCCCCCCCTGTAGGAGGGACTTCAGTCCCGAAGCTCTTCGCGAAAAACTTCGGGACTGAAGTCCCTCCCACAAGAACAGAAACCTGGAAACTGAAATGCTCAAGATCCACAACCTCCACGTAAGCATCGGCGGCAAGGAAATCCTCAAGGGCCTCAGCCTTGAACTGGCCCCTGGCCAGGTGCACGCCATCATGGGCCCCAACGGCGCCGGCAAGTCCACGCTGGGCAACGTCCTGGCCGGCCGCGAGGGTTACGAGGTCACGCAGGGTTCGATCGAACTCGAGGGCCGCGACCTGCTGGCGCTCGAGCCCGAGGAGCGGGCCGCCGCCGGCGTCTTCCTGGCCTTCCAGTACCCGGTGGAAATCCCCGGCGTGAACAACACCTATTTCCTGCGCACCGCGCTCAACGCCCAGCGCAAGGCGCGCGGCGAGGGCGAACTCGACTCGATGCAGTTCCTCAAGCGCGTGCGCGAGAAGCTGTCGGTGCTCGACCTCAAGGACGAGCTGCTGCACCGCGGCGTCAACGAAGGCTTCAGCGGCGGCGAGAAGAAGCGCAACGAAATCTTCCAGCTGGCCCTGCTCGAACCGAAGCTGGCGATCCTGGACGAAACCGACTCCGGCCTGGACATCGACGCGCTCAAGGCCGTGGCCGACGGCGTCAACCTGATGCGCTCGCCCGAGCGCGCCTTCCTGGTCATCACCCACTACCAGCGCCTGCTCGACTACATCAAGCCCGACGTCGTGCACGTACTGGCCGATGGCCGCATCGTCGAATCCGGCGGCCCGGAACTGGCGCTCGAGCTCGAAGCCCACGGCTACGCCTGGGTGAAGGACCGGATCGCGCCGCAGGCGACCGCCACGCCATGAGCACGCTGGTCGACACCTTCCGCGAAAGCTTCGAGGCGCTGCCGCCCGCACTGGTGGACGCGCAGGGCCTGGGTGAGGCCCGCCGCGCCGCGATGGCCGCGGTGCTGGCCGACGGCCTGCCCGGCGCCCGCGTCGAAGCCTGGAAATACACCTCGCTGCGCGCGCTCTCGGCCCGTGGCTTCGCCCACGACGCGGCCGCCGTGGACCTCGACCCGGCGCTGCTTGCCCATATCCCGGCGCCGCGACTGGTCTTCGTCAACGGTCGTTTCGACGCTGGCGCGAGCCAGCTCGACGCACTGCCTGACGGCGTCGAGCTGCGCCCGCTCTCGCAGGCCCTGGCCGGCGACGACCCGCGCGCGGTGTCGGTGCTGGGCCGGCGCTTCGACCGTGCCGACGAACCCTTCGCCCGCTTCAACGCCGCGCTCGCCACCGAAGGCATGCTGCTGCGCGTGCACGCCGACGTCATGGTGACGGCGCCGCTGCACCTGGTCTTCGTCGGCGCCCCCGGCGACAGCGACCAGGCCGCGCACCTGCGCCACCTGGTGGAGCTGCGCAAGGGCGCCTCGCTCACCCTGGTCGAACACCACCTCGGGGCCGGCGCGCACCGGAACCTGGTCAACCACCTCAGCCACGTGCACCTGGCCGCCGGCGCCCGCCTGCGCCACGCCCGCCTGCAGGACGAAGACGGCGGCGCCAGCCTGCTCAGCCGCACCGACGCCGTGCTGGCGTCGGCGACCGAATACCGGCGCGTCGACCTCGAACTGGGCGCCGCGCTGTCCCGGCACGAATTCAACGTCGACCTGCAGGGCGACGGCGCCGCGCTGCACGCCGGTGGCGTGCTGCTCGCCGACGGCCGCCGCCATGTCGACACCCGTCTGGGCATCCGCCACCAGGCCACCAACACCCGCTGCGAACTGCCCTGGCGCGGCCTGGCCGACCAGCGCGGCCGCGTGGTTTTCCACGGCGGCATCCAGATCCAGGCCGGCGCCGACGGCAGCGAGGCCGAGCTGTCGAACAAGAACCTGCTGCTCTCAGACTCGGCTGAAATCGACAGCCAGCCCGTGCTGGTGATCAACGCCGACGAGGTCAAGGCCGCGCACGGCGCCACCGTCGGCCGCCTGGACGAAACCGCGCTGTTCTACCTGCGCAGCCGCGGCCTGCCCGCGGCCCAGGCGCGGGTGTTGCTGATGCAGGCCTTCCTGCGCGAAGCCCTGGGCGTGCTGGACGCCGGCGAGCTGGCGAAGTCGCTGGGCGACACGATGGCCCGCCGGCTCGGCCACGAAGGCAGCCCGGAATGACCGCCGCCGGCCGCCCCGACTGGCTGCGCCTGCGCGCCGACTTCCCGGTGCTCACCCGCCAGGTGCACGGCAAGCCGCTGGTCTACCTGGATTCGGCCAACACCTCGCAGAAGCCGCAGCCGGTCATCCGGGCGATGGACGAGTTCTACCGCGAACACAACGCCAATGTCTCGCGCGCCGTGCATGCGCTGGGTAGCGAGGCCACGGAGGCCTACGAAGGGGCGCGCCGACGCCTGGCGGGTTTCGTCAATGTTCCGCCGGACGAACTGGTGCTGACGTCCGGCACGACCTTCGGCATCAACCTGGTCGCCTACAGCTGGGCCCTGCCGCGACTGGGGCCGGGCGACGTCATCCTGCTCACGCGCATGGAGCACCACGCCAACATCGTGCCCTGGCAGCTGGTCTGCGAGCGTACGGGCGCGAAGATCCGCGTGGTCGACATCACCCCGGACGGCGCGCTCGACCTCGACGACCTGCGCAGCAAGCTCACCGGCGACGTGAAGCTGCTGGCCTTCACCCACGTCTCGAACGTGCTGGGCACGGTGAACCCGGTGGCCGACATCTGCCGCATGGCGCGCAAGCTGGGCGTCGTCACCGTGATCGACGGCTCGCAGGCGCTGCCGCACCGCTCGGTCGACATCCCGGTGCTGGGCTGCGACTTCTACGCCTTCACCGGCCACAAGATGCTCGGCCCCACCGGCACCGGCGGGCTCTGGGCACGCCGCCAGCACCTGCGCGAGATGCCGCCGTTCCTCGGCGGCGGCGAGATGATCAAGGAAGTCAGCTTCGAGGGCACGGTCTACAACGAGCCGCCGCACAAGTTCGAGGCCGGCACCCCGAACATCGCCGGCGTCGTCGGCCTCGGCGCGGCCGCCGACTACCTCGCGGAGATCGGCATGGCCGAAATCGAGGCGCGGGAACAGGCGCTGCTGGCCGTTGCCACCGAGCGGCTGTCGGCCATTCCCGGCCTGCGCATCTTCGGCACCGCGCCGGGCAAGGCCGCGGTCATCAGCTTCCTGGTCGAAGGCGCCCACGCCCACGACCTGGCCACCCTGCTCGACCTCGAGGGCATCGCGGTGCGTTCGGGCCACCACTGCGCCCACCCGCTGATGGCCCACTTCGGCGTGCCGGCCACCTGCCGCGCCTCGCTGGCCTTCTACAACACCCACGTTGAAATCGAGAAGCTCGCGGCCGGCATCGAAAAGGTCCGCAAGCTGCTGCTCTGAGCCCCACCTGCCCGGCGAGCCGACATGAATAGCCAAGCCACTGACGCCGCCGAAGGCGGTGTGTCCCCGCCACCCGCCCTGGCCTTCCGTGCCGCGACGCCGGCCGACGCCGCCGCGATCGTGGCCCTGGTCGAATCCGCCTACCGCGGTGACGCCAGCCGCGTCGGCTGGACCACCGAAGCCGACCTGCTCGACGGTCGCCGTACCGGGGCCGACGACGTGCTCGCGCAGATCGGCCGTCCGCAGAGCCGAATGCTGCTGGCCGAGCGCACCGGCGAGCTGCTCGCCTGCGCACACGTGGCCGTCGAGGGCGGCGCCGGGTATTTCGGCATGTTCTCGGTGCGGCCGGGCTTGCAGGGCGGCGGCATCGGCGGCCGGGTGCTGGCCGAGGCCGAGCGCATCGCCCGCGACGAGTTCGGCATGGCGGTGATGCGCATGACGGTGATCGACCTGCGCGAGGAGCTCATCGCCTGGTACGAACGCCGCGGCTACCGCCGCACCGGCATCAAGAAGCCGTTCCCCTACGGCGACGAGCGCTTCGGCCTGCCGCGGCGGGACGACCTTCGTTTTGAAGTCCTGGAGAAAACGCTGTGAACGATTGGGTCCGCGTCTGCGCCACGTCCGAACTCCTGCCCGGCGAATCCGCCGTGGCCTGGGACGGCGACACGCCGATCCTGGTGGTCAACCTCGACGGTGAGTTCTACGCCGTCGAAGACAAGTGCACGCATGAAGACTTCGAACTCAGCGCCGGCGCCATCGACGGCGGCCAGGTCGAATGCACCCTGCATGGCGCCCGCTTCGACCTGCGCACCGGCGAGGCCCTGTGCCCGCCCGCCTATTCGCCGGTGCCCCGCTTCCCGGTGAAGCTCGAAGGCGGCGCCGTCTGGACCCGCGACGACCGCTGACCCCTGCCACCCTGTGGGCGGGACTCCACCCCCAAAACCCCTACCCCACCTGTAGGAGCGCCTTCAGGCGCGAATCTTTGCCCTCGCCCATAACGCAAGCAACCCAGCACGTGGTCAAGTCGCAGGTAGAGGCATCGCCTTCCGCTTCCGGCCAGAAGCGGAATTGGCATCAAGTATGAATCGCCACGTGACGCCGCATTGAACACACACCTGGGGTCCACAAACGAGAGATCACCGGCGCTCATCCCGAAAGCGAATATCGACGATCTTGATCTCAGCAGCGCCCTCCTTCCATTCTGAGGGCACTGACTTCGCTGCATAGAACCTGCCCCGCTCTAGCTGCCAGATGTAACCGGGCTTTAGCGGCTTGTTGTCCCCGGACAGGTTGTATTCCGAGACAAAGATCGGGGAATAGTCCTCCTCGGCAATCACTGAGCCTGTTGCATCTTTGAAAAGAACGACAATCTCGACACGATCTAACGTTCGATCACCATTATTCTTCATCTTGAAACTCACGCCGGGCACTCGACCGTCGAGCACCGAATCCATGTACTTTGCCTGGAAATCATAAAGCTCAATACTCTCGGCGATGTACTGTTCTTCAGGGGTTGGGCCGGGAGGAGGAGCGAACTCCTGCTCCTCCGTTGCGGGGGCAGATTCGGAAGCCGGTCGATCCGCTTCAGTCTTGCTAACCCCCTCCATTGCTTGCTGCGTTCGATACGCACCGAGCCCAATGCCAAGAACGAGCGGAATAGCGACCGAAAGCAGGAGGATGGATATTCCGTTGCCTAGTCGGCGCTGAGCGATCGCAACAATGCCAAGAACGAATGCCGCGAGGAAAAGTGGCAAGTACAGAAGGAAAGAAAGTAACGTCCAGACCATTAGTGCTGTGCCGAGCGCGATGCACACCCAGCCGCCTATGACTGCACCTTGATTCTGCGCAGTAGCTTGTTGATCTGCCATGCCTTGCTCCTCTTGGAGTCGACGAATTTTAGGAATCTAAGCTCAGTTCTAAGTGGAACCCATGTACCGCATGCTCGGAGGTTGCCGTCCAGCTATCCATCCAGCGTCCATGCCACTCTTGGATTGGCAATTCGATCATTTGAGGGCAGCTTAGGACCAACCGCCACGAGAAAATGTCTCATGAAAGCCATGGGACCGAACCCGGCGTGACTTGGCACCAACCTGATGCCTGGTTCGGGTCGAAAGCGGAAGGAGGCAGCTTGGACAACGCGGACCGGCGCTCTACTTGGCCAAAGGAAATCGCAGGAGCATCGGGACTGAAGTCCCTCCCACAGGGGTGGGAAAGGAGCTTCGCGCCTGAAGGCGCTCCTACAGGGCGGGGCGGGACTGTAGTTTGGCGAGAAGGAGCTCGCCGCCGCCGTCCAGGATCAGGCGCGAGGGACCCTCGTCGTCGGGGAGCAGCAGCACGCTGTCGGAACGCTCAAGCCGCAGCGGCCGCGCCAGGTCCTTGAACCAGGCCTGGCCGCGCAGCAGGTGCACGAGCCAGGTCGTGCCCGCTTCGCCGAAAAACACCATCGGTCCCACCAGTGGCCGGTGAAGCACCGTTGCCTCCAGGGCTTCGCGGCGCCAGATCAGGTTGAAGTCATGCGTCGGACCGGCGATCAGCTCGGCGCGCAGGGGGCGTTCGCCGGCGAAGCGGATCTTGTCGTGCGGCGGCAGCAGCGTCGTCGAATCCCCGTCTTCGAAGTGCAGGTGCATGCCCTCGCCGGCCATCAGCACCAGTTCGCGGTCGAAGCCCGGGAACGCCGAGAACGGCGCGTCCTGGTCGATTTCCGCGATCGACGCCCGCCAGACCCAGTCGGTGCTGCCCTCCGGATGGCGATGGATCTCGCGGGTCCAGCCGCGCTCGTTGCGCCAGCGTTCGCGGCGGTATTCATGCGCGGGCAGGTGCAGGAGCCGCATCAGCCAGCCTGCAGCGCCACCAGGGCGCGACTGGACAAGGCCAGGGACTCGGCCCAGGAGTAGCCGACGATTTCGCGCCCGGTTCCGGCATCGCGGAACACCTCGGCCTCGCCTTCGGGCAGCAGGTGCCGGTAGTCCACCGTCAGTTCCTCGCCCGCCGCCAGGTCGCGCGCGGCGAAGATGAAGCCCAGGTGCCACAGGCCATTGGGTTCGAAGCTGTGGTTGACGTAACACTCGTCCGGCCAGTCCAGGCTGACCGTGCACTGGTCTTCGAACCAGCGCACGCTGGCCGCCATCGCGGCTTCGGCATCTGGTCGCTCGCGGATCTCGCGCCAGGCCCAGGTGCCGCGGATGTCGTCGGGTGCGACCACCACCCGGCCCCGCGCCACCGGCGCCTGCAGGAACAGGCCCTTGCCGGCACCCGGGATGGACGAGGCATCGATGCGGTAAGGCGGCAGGATCATGCCCCGCAGTCTATCGCAGCCGGTTCAGGGCTCGGTGCCGTCGAGCCAGGCGGTATTCCAGTAGGCGTAGTCACCCAGCCGCCGGACCAGGCCGGCGCGCAGCGGCAGGCCCACCAGGTGCCGGGCAGCGTCCATGGCCGGCTCGGCCTTGCCCAGCACCCGGTCGGTGAAACCCTTGGCCCACAGCCAGCCATTGACCCGGTGCCTGTCCTCGACCGCACGTGAGGTAAGCGATTTGAAGCGGCCCACCAGCGTCGACAGGCTGTCGCGCTCGCCAAGGGTGACCAGCCCCTGCCAATGGTCGGGCATCAGCACCCAGGCCAGGACCGCGCTGTCCCGCCACGGCCACTGCGCGGTGTGCACCCGGCAAACGGCACGCGCGGCGTCGTCGTCGGTGAATACCGGCCGTCGGTACAGGGTGGCGACCGACAACAGGTAGGTCTGTCCCGGGACCGAACGTCGTTCCAGGCGGACGCGACGGAAGCCGGCGGCGGGCCGGTCGTGCACCGGCAGCGAAGGAGGCATGGCGGGCTCCAGGGTAAAAAGGGCCCGGCACGGGCCGGGCCAAGGGGGTCCACGCGGGGATGCGGGTTCAGTCGGAGGCGGCCGCGGGGGCCGGCGCCCGGGCCGCGCCGGCGCCGACCTCGATGCGGTCGCGATTGGCTTCCACCAGGGCCAGGCCGATGCCCTTGACCTCGACCAGTTCCTCGGCGCTGCGAAAGGCGCCGTGCTTGTTGCGATGGCTGACGATGGCCTCGGCCTTGCTGGGCCCGACGCCGTCGAGCACGCGATCGAGGGTGGCGGCATCGGCGTTGTTGATGTCCACCTTTTCGGCGGCCAACGCGCCACCGGAAAGCAAGGCGCACAGCAGCAGCGGGGACAGCAGTGAAAGGGTCTTGTTCATGGCGGTTCCTTGGTTTGGGCTGGCGCCGCGCCGGACTGGCGACGGCAGGCAAAGTCTGCGCACCGGCCGGGGCCGGGCCCATCGCCATTCCGCCCCGGGCGGGTTCGGGACATGCCGCCGGCGGGTGTCGGCGGCTTCCTACCCCGCCTGCGGCCCTACCCGGGAAAGCGTTAAAATCACTGCCCGGCCGCAACAAGGAACCCCATGGACACCGCCAAGACCGAACGCTTCGTCGCCGATACCTGGGACGGCGACATCGTCCCCCAGCTGGTCGAGTACATCCGCATCCCCAACAAGTCGCCGATGTTCGACGCGCAGTGGCGCGAGAACGGCTACATGGACGATGCCGTCAAGCTGCTCGCCGGCTGGGCCAGGGCGCAGCCGATCAAGGGCATGAGCGTGGAAGTGGTGGAGCTCGAAGGCCGCACCCCGCTCATCTACATCGAAGTGCCGGGCCAGGGCGACGACTGCGTGCTGCTCTACGGCCATCTCGACAAGCAGCCGGAAATGACCGGCTGGGCCGACGACCTCGGCCCCTGGAAGCCGGTGCTCAAGGGCGACAAGCTCTATGGCCGCGGCGGCGCCGACGACGGCTACGCGCTCTACGGCTCGCTCACCGCCATCCGCGTGCTCCAGGAACAGGGCCTGCCGCACGCCCGCTGCGTCATCCTCATCGAGGCCTGCGAAGAATCAGGCAGCTACGACCTGCCCCATTACGTTGACCACCTGGCCGACCGCATCGGCCGGCCCTCGCTGGTGGTCTGCCTGGATTCGGGCTGCGCCAACTACGACCAGCTCTGGTGCACCACCTCGCTGCGCGGCCTGGCCGGCGGCAACCTCAAGGTCAGCGTGCTCAGCGAAGGCGTGCACAGCGGCGACGCCAGCGGCATTGTGCCCTCGAGCTTCCGCATCCTTCGCCAGCTGCTGTCGCGCCTGGAAGACGAAGCCACCGGCAAGATCGTGGTCGAAGACCTGTTCGTCGACATCCCCGACGAGCGCCGCCGGCAGGCGCAGCGCGCCTCGGAAGTGCTGGGCACCGAAATCTGGGACAAGTTCCCGTTCCTGCCCGGCATGACGCCGATGAACGCCGACCTCACCGAACTGGTCCTCAACCGCACCTGGCGCCCGGCGCTGTCGGTCACCGGCGTCGACGGCATGCCCTCGCTGTCGAGCGCCGGCAACGTGCTGCGTCCGCACACCGCGGTGAAGCTGAGCCTGCGCCTGCCGCCCACGCTCGAACCCAAGCGCGCCGGTGAAGTGCTGCGCCGCGTGCTCGAAGCCAATCCGCCCAACGGCTGCAAGGTGGAAGTGGAGCTGGAAAAAGCCAGCACCGGCTGGAACGCACCGGCCCTGGCGCCGTGGCTCGAGCACGCCATCGACCAGGCCAGCCAGGAATACTTCGGCGCTCCGGCCATGTACATGGGCGAAGGCGGCACCATTCCTTTCATGGGCATGCTGGGCGAGAAGTTCCCCGGCGCGCAGTTCATGATCACCGGCGTGCTGGGCCCGCATTCGAACGCGCACGGTCCGAACGAGTTCCTGCACATCCCGACCGGCAAGCGGGTCACGTCGGCCGTGGCCAAGGTGATCGCGGAGCATTATGTCGCCGGCGAAAAGGGCCTCACGCGCGGCGTCGCGGCCCAGGCCGGCAACGCCCAGTTCGGCGACCACGGCTGCTGCTGAGGCGCCGGCGGCGCCCGCGGGCGATCCTTACGGGGTCGCCGGCGGCGCATGCCACCAGCCGGTGATCGCCAGCCGGGGCTCCTGCGCCCAGGGCGCGACCACGCCGACGAAGTGCTTCGCCGGCACCTTGAACAGGCTCAGCGAATTGAAGCGCGGCAGCATCGCGTCCAGGTGCTTGCCGTCTTCGTCGACGAAGTGCAGCAGCCCGCCCCAGTCCACCTCCCAGTTGCGCGAGAGGTTGAGCACGTAGGCATAACGCCGCGCCTCTTCCTCGTGGCGGTCGTCGTGCACGCGCAGGAACTGTCCCGGCAGGTAGCGGGTGGCCTGGGCACCCACCATCGCCAGCGAGGTGTCGCCGGTGAGTTCGCGGATGAATTCCAGGTAGGGCGGGCTGTTGAAGAACGCCAGCACCGCGTGCAGCAGCAGCTGCGGATCGCGGCCTTCGCGCATGGCTTCGACCATCAGGTAGCGGTCGTAGACGAAATGGAAGCCGGCGGCGGCGCGGCGATAGGCCTCGGGCGTGCGCTGGCGGGCGCTGTCGCCGGTCCAGGGCGGCGAATCGGGCTGGCCGCGCTCGGCCGTCGTCCAGGGCACCTCGCGGCGCAGGCAGTCGGCAAGGCGCTGCGCAGCGTCGGCCTGCAGGAACCCGGGGATCTGCACCCGGCCGGTCTGGGCCAGGCGCTGGCGGTAGGGGCTGATGTCTAGCTCGTTGCTGATCATGGGCGTCGCGACGGCGGGGTCATGGGCCATTCTAAGCCGCGACGACAAGCGCCGGGCGGTTAGACTGACCGCCCCGAGAGCCGCCCGTCCTGCATGAAGCCTTCCGCCACCGCCGTCGCCGACCAGGAAAAGCAGCAGGCCCACGCCGCCCTGCGCGCTGGCCGCGGCGACCTGGCGATACGGCACATGCAGCGCGCCTGCGAACTGGTGCCTGGCTCGTCGGCGCTGCGTTTTGAAACCGGCTGCCTGCTGGCGCACGTCGGCCGGGCCACCGAAGCCCTGGACCACTTCCAGGCCAGCGTCGAGCTCCAGCCCGATTTCGCCGAAGGCTGGCACTTCATCGGCCTCACCCTGGCTCGCGCCGGTCGGGCGGCCGAGGCCCTGGCGCCCCTGCGGCGCGCCCATGGCCTGGATCCCGGCAACATCCGGGTGCTTGAACGCCTGGCGCAACTGGAGTTCGACATCGGCGACCCCGCTGACGCCCTGCCCCTGTGGCGGGCGCTGGCGGCGAACCGGCCCGGCGACCCGGCCATCGAACTCAAACTGGGCGAGGTCCTGGCAAGGCTCGACCAGGCCGAAGCCGCCAGCGCGCTGTACGCGAAGGCGCTTGAGCGCGAACCGGCGTCGGCCGAGCTCTGGATGGCCTTCGCCCAGGCCGAGGAAATCTGCGGACGCCGGGACGGCGCCGAAACCGCCTACGAACGTGCGCTGTCGCTGCGGCCGGGCTGGGCGTTTCCGTTGGCCGGGCTGCTCGGCCTGCGCCGCGGCCAGGCCCCCGAGCCGCGGATCGCCGAAGCGCAGGCGGTCCTGGCCGACCCCGCGCGGCCCGACGACGAACGCGCCCTGGTCGGCTACGAGCTGGGCAAGGTCTACGACGGTCGCGGCGATTACCCGCAAGCCATGCAGGCCTGGCATGCGGCCAACGCCGCCCGCCGGCGGGCGCAGGGAGAGCCGGACGTCGAAGACCTCGCCCGTCGCGTGGACGCCAGCCTGGCCGTGTTCGACCGTGCGCTCTTCGAGCGGGCCGCCGGAACAGGCAACCCCGACGAGCGCCCGGTGTTCATCGTCGGCATGCCCCGCAGCGGCACGACCCTGCTCGAGCAGATGCTGGCCGCGCACCCGCGGGTGCATGGCGCCGGCGAACTGCCGGATGTCTCCCTGATCGCCCGCGCCCTGCCCTCGCGTCGCGGCCGGCCGCAGCAGTGGCCGCATATCCTCGAGGACATCACCCTCGAGTCGGTTCCCGCTGCCGCGCAGCGCTACCTGGCGGCGGCCCTTCGGCAGGCACCGGCGGACACCGCGCGGGTCATCGACAAATACCCGATGAATTACTACCTGCTTGGCCTGGTCGCGCTGATGTTTCCCAAGGCGCGGGTCATCTGGTGCCGGCGTGACCCGCGCGATGTCGCGATTTCCATTTATGGCGAGAACTTCGCCCTGGCCGAGCGCCTGGCCACGCGCCTGGACGGCATCGGCCACCTGGTGCGGCTGCAGTCCCGGATGATGCGTCACTGGCAGTCCGTGCTGTCGCTGCCGATCCTGGAAGTTCACTATGAAGAGGTCGCCGCCGACACCGAGGCCCAGGCGCGCCGGGCGCTCGACTTCCTGGGCCTGGACTGGGACCCGGCCTGCCTGGATTTCCATCGCAGCGAGCGCGGGGTACAGACGCCGAGCCGCTGGCAGGTGCGCCAGCCGGTGCACACGCGCTCGATCGGGCGCTGGCGGCACTATGCGTCGGAACTGGGTCCGCTGCTGGACGTGCTCGGCGACGCGCCCGGGGACGCCTGAGCCCCGCTCAGGCCGGCTCCAGGCGCAGGCCCCAGCCCAACACGCCCTGGGCTTGCTGCAGGGTCTCCACCTCAACGCGGGCAGCCGGCCTTGCAGCCTGGATCGCCTGGACCAGCGACTGCAGCTGCTCCGCGCCCAGGGCATGTTCGATCAGTTCGCCGGTACGCAAACCGGCTGCCACCAGGCCGTCGCGGTAAGCCGATAGTTTCTCCAGCGACGGTCCCGGGTCGGCCCCGGTGCCCGCCAACAGTTGGTTGACCCAGGCGCGGGCCTCGACCAACAGATCGGGCGCCGGGGAGCCGGCGATGTCGGTGGCCAGGGCCTGGATCGCCCGGTTGTAGGCGTTGCGCGCCTCGAGCGCGCCGGGCTCGCCGCTGGGGTCGATGCCGGCCCGGGCCTTGGCGATCCAGGGCAGCACCGCCGCGGTGGCCGGCAGCAGTCCCTCCGGGGCCAGCACGATCGCCTGGTTCCGCAGCTCGCTCCGGCCCACCCGCACCAGCACCGAGTCGGCGTGGTGCATCACCAGGGCCAGTCGCCCGCCGGGCTTGAGCACGCGAAGTGCCTCGGCCAGGGCCGCATCGCGCAGGGCATATTCGAATCCGTACTGGCTGCCCACCAGGTCGAAGCAGGCGTCCGGAAACGGCAGGTTCTCCATCGCTACGCCAGCGTGGAATCGCAGGCCGGCATGCTGGCTGGGGTCGAGCCAGCCCGGAGCCAGCTGTGCCAGGTCCACGGCGTCCACTTCCAATCCAGGCACCTGCTTGCGGTGCTCCCACAGCAAGCGCGGCAGGGCGCCATTGCCGGTGGCCAGGTCGAGCGCGCGCAGGGGCCCGCCGGGCAGGCGGTCAAAAACGTCCCGCCAGAAGGCGCCGATGGCGCCGCTGTAGTTGCCGTCGAAGCTGCCGACGCAGGAATGCAGCCCCCCGGTCGCCCAATAGGCGGTCCAGGCGGCGCGCCGGGCGGCCGTGTCGGCAGGCGTGTTTCCGGGGAAATCCATGCCGCCATTGTCGGGGGCGGTCCGGGAAAAAAGAAGGGCCCCGTTACCGGGGCTGTCGCGCAAAAAAGAAGGGCCCCGTTACCGGGGCCCTTCGAATCAACCGTTTAAACCCAAATCAGAAGGTCTGGGTGTAGCGGAAGTAGGTGGTGCGACCGTACGCGTCGTACAGGTAGAAGTTGAACGGACGGCCGTCGTACGCCTTCAGCGGCGGGTAACGATCGCCGATGTTGGTCGCGCCGATGGACACGGTGCCGTTCCACGGGGCCTTCCACGACAGCTGCACGTCATTGGTGGCGTAGCCGCCAATGGTCGAAGCAACGGTGGTGTTGTTGGTCTGGCCGTCGATGTAGTTGACGTTCCAGGCCGCGGTGAAGTCACCGAAGGTCCAGTTGTTCTGCAGGGTGGCGCGCAGATCCGGGGTGCCGAAGCGACCCGCGAACTCAGTCACCGAACCGCGCTGGTCATCGACCTCGTAGCTTTCGATGTGCGAGACGGTCAGACGGTTGCGCATTTCGCCCCAGCCACCCATGTCGAAGCGGGTGTTGGCGCGGAAGTCGATACCGTTGGTGGTGACGGTGCCCTGGTTGGCGTAGCCGCCGACGATGTTGTCGATGGAGCCGTTCGCACGACGGGTGATGCTCAGGCCCGGCGGGATCGGACCGTAGGTGGCCGGATCCAGGTCGGAGTTGATGACGTCCTGCGCACCGATCTGCGAGATCGAGTCTTCGACTTCGATGTCGTAGTAGTCGATGGAGAAGTCGAGCCACTCAAGCGGATCCCACACCAGGCCGACGCTGAACTGGGTCGAGTTTTCCGACGCCAGGTCCGGGTTGGCCTGGAAGAAGGTGTCAACCTGCAGCTGGCAGTTGGTCGGCTGGCCGAGGGCGGCACAGGACTGCGGATCGTTGACCGGCTCCGCCGAGAAGGTGGTCTTCTGGGTCAGGATGTCCAGGCCCGGGGCGCGGAAGCCCTGGCCGTAGGAACCACGGAAGGTCAGGGTCTCGATCGGCTGCCAGCGCATGGCAACCTTCGGCGAGAAGTCGCTGCCGTAGTCGCTGTAGCTGTCCCAACGGCCGGCCAGGGTGATGTCGAAGGTGCTGGTGAACGGCAGCAGCCACTCGAAGTACACGGCCTTGGCGTCGCGACCACCGGCCGACGAGTTACCGGCCGAGCCGATGATCGCCGGGCCGCCGTACTGGTTGGTGGCTTCGGACAGGGAGTCGTACTGGTCGACGAAGGTGTCTTCGCGGTACTCGGCGCCGAACACGCCGTTGGAGGTACCACCGCCCATCTCGAACAGGTCGAAGCTCAGCAGGCCGTAGATTTCATCGGTCTTCCAGCTCGACTCGCGGTTGATGGTGGCCTGGATGCCGGCCAGCACGTTCGGATCGGTGCCGTACGGATCGGCCAGGTTGTACGCGCCGGAGTTGGCAGCCATGGCGGCCAGGTCGGTCACGATGTAGCCACGACCCAGTTCCAGGAACTTGTAGTCGGTGCGGCGCAGGCCGAAGTCGATACCGATGGTATCGGTCAGCTGGCCCTGGAAGCCCACCAGGTAGTCGGCGTTGGTGGCGTCCGTGAAGTTGTCACGGTTGCCGGCCGCGGCGAAGCGGTGGAAGTAGTACGTCGGCAGGCCGTCGGAGGTGCCCGGGGCACAGCCACCGGCGCCGCAGGCAACGCCGTTGTTGATGTCGGACGGGGTACCGTCGTCGACGATCAGCACGCCCGGACCCGGCGCGTAACGACCGAAGGTCTCGACCTTGGTGATCGAGGCGGCACCGTAGACGGTCCAGTTGTCGTTGATCTGGTGATCAGCGCGCAGGAACACGGCGGTGTTGTCGACCTTGGCTTCGTTCGCGGCAACCGAGTTGAAGTTGAACGAGCACAGGCCGTTGCCGAGGAAGTAGAACGCGCCCTCGTCGCAGCTGAAGCCCGGAACGGCTTCAATGGCCTGGGTGTTCCAGTTGTAGTAGTTGTTGCCGAAGGTCGAAACGCCGCGACGGTCGCCACCGATCTGGTCGCGGGTGAAGACCATGCCGCGCTTGGAGTTGGAGGCGCCACCGATCACGCGGGTGCGGTCGGAGGACGAGCCGAACACGACGGACTTGTCTTCCAGGTCGCCGCCGGTGACTTCGGTCGAACCGACGCCGAAGCGCAGCTCGGCACCGTTGAAGTCCTTGCGGGTGATGACGTTGACCACGCCACCGATCGCGTCGGAACCGTACACGGCGGAGGCGCCGTCGGACAGGATCTCGATGCGCTCAACGGCAGCCAGCGGGATGGCGTTGAGGTCGGAGCCCGAGGAGGCAGCCATCGGGCTGGTCGGGGCGCGGCGGCCGTCGATCAGCACGAGGGTACGACCCGAACCCAGGCCACGCAGGTCGATGGTGGCCAGCGACTGGGCCGACGAACCGGACTGCGGACGGAAGTTGCCGAACGACGCGAAGGTCGTGTCACGCAGCACGTCGGCGACGGAAACGTCACCCGAGGCGTCGATGGCAGCACGGTCGATCACGACGACCGGAACGGCGCCTTCGATCTCGGCGCGCTTCAGGCGGGAACCGGTGACCTCGATGGTCTCGAGGGTGGCGGCGTCGTCTTCCGAGTCCTGCGCGAAGGCGGGAACCGCCGCGAAGGTGGAAGCGGCGCCGGCGAGGAGCGCGAAACGGATCGCGCCGGACAGCTGATTGAAATTAGACATTTACTCTCTCTCCAACGTCAGAGTGATGGTGACTCTAGAGTTCGGGACTCGAAAAGCCTAAAGACGACTTTCGTCATTGAAGGACGCCTTGGCTCCCGGAGCATAACGCAATCTTTACGCTCCGCAAACCGGGTTAAGGCCCTGTATAGACAAAACCGTGTGCCAATATGCAAAAAACCCGGGGCGCACCCCCGCCCCGGGTTCTGTAAGCACTGTTGAATCAATCACTTATCTTCAAGGTAGAGCCTGACCCCACCGGAGAAAGTGACCAGTTTGAGCTCGCCGTCACCGGCGCCCAGCTGGGCCTCCAGGGAGGCACCGGGGCCGTATTTCTCCCTTTTGACCGTTCCGACCGGGCTGGAGATGCCGCCGCTGAAGGTTTCCACCGAAAGCCGGGCCGACGTGTCCGCCGGCAGCCGCAGCTGCACGCCGCCGCTGACGGTGTCGGCGCTGATGCGGCCCGAGGGCGCCAGCGCGGTGCGCAGGGACAGGTTGCCCGAGACGCTGTCCATGACCGCCCGGCGCAGGCGGTCGAACTGCAGCTCGGCGTCGCCGGAAACCGAGTCCACGCCCAGTTCGCCGCCACTCCGCCCCGACAGGCGGACGTCGCCACTGACGGTGTCCACCGAGATGTCGCCGCTGTCGAGCTCGCCTTCCAGGTCGCCGCTGACCAGGTCGAAACGGGCCTCGCCGACCCGGGAGGAGCGCAGCCGCACGTCGCCACTGACGCTGTCCACGTCCAGCCTCGGGCTGCCGGCCAGCCCGTCGATGTCCACGTGCGCGCTGACCACGTCGACGACCAGCGAGGCGCCCGCGGGCATGCGGACCTCGATCCGGCTGGGCTCGGACTTGTTGCCGCCGAACCAGCCCCCGCCGTTGCGCGGGTACTTCACTTCGATCGCCAGGCTGTCGCCGCCCGGGCCGATTTCCAGCTTCTCCACCCCTTCGCCCAGGCTGCCGGTGACGTGGACCTGCGCCCGGTCCCAGGTACGGACCACGACCTCGCCCTTGAGGTTCTCGATGCGCAGGCTGCCGTCCGCGGCCAGCGGGCGGGTCTGGTCGATCGGGGTGGCCGCCAGGACGGGCAGGGCCAGCAGCAGGGAAAGGGCGAGGAAACTCAGGCGCGGGTTCATGGCGTACTCCTTATATATATGTGTCCGGATGGCTCAGCCCAGCGCCGCGCGCTGGGTCAGGGCCAACCGCCGGGAATAAGTGCGCTTGAGCTGGTCAAGCAGATGCACGGAGCCGGGCTGCTCGGCCAGGGCCGCGCGGATTTCACCGGCGCTGTCGTCCAGGGTGGCCAGGGCGGGCGCCAGGGGCTCGGGAATCGGCGCGCCCTGCAGTTCAAGCAGTGCCGCCTGGTACTCCAGGGTCATGGCTTCGGCCTCGCGATGCACCAGTTCGGCGGACAGGTCGGGCGCGGCGGCCGGCGTGGGGCGCAGCATCGCGGCCAGGCCCACCGCCAGGCACAGGCACGCCGCCAGGGAAAGCACGGCCAGCCAGGGCCGCCGGCGCGAAACCACCGGTGCCTGCAGCCGGGCCGAGATGCCCGGCCACAGGTCGCGCGCCGGTTCGATGTCCCGCGGAAGCTGGCGCAGCTGCCAGCGCAGTTCGTGGTCAGTCATGGTGTTCTCCCAGGCGCGCCCGCAGCAGCTGGCGCGCACGATGTAGTTGGGCCTTGGAGCTGCCGACCGCCATGCCCAGTTCGTCGGCGATCTCTTCGTGTTTCCAGCCTTCGACGTCGTAGAGCACGAGCACGGCGCGGGCCCGCGGTGGCAAGGTCGCGATCGCGCGCTCGAGGTCCAGGCCCAGCGCCGTACGCAGGCCGGCACTGTCGGGCGTGCCCTGCCACTCCAGCGCGGCGTCGTCGGTTTCCTGGTCCTCGCTGCCGCGGCGGCTGCGCAGCTCCATCAGCGCGGTGTTCACCGCCAGCCGGTGCAGCCAGGTACCGAAGGCGCTTTCGAAGCGAAAGGACGGCAGTGCCTGCCAGGCCTTGACGAACGATTCCTGCAGCAGGTCTTCGGCGCGGGTCTCGTGCCCGCACAGGCGGCGCAGGACCGCGAAGATCCGGCGATGGTGCCGGCGGTAGAGCTGCTCGAACGCGGCCACGTCGCCGGTGCCGGCGGCGCGGACCAGGGCATGGTCCTCGTCGCGGTCGGGGGCGCGCGGGGCGTCGGCGGTTTCAAGGGTCACGGCGGCACTGAGCATACCCACTGGGATGCCTGCCGGAGCGGAAGGGTTTAACAGACCGGACCCTGTGGGAGGGACTTCAGTCCCGAAGGCTCTTCGGGACTGAAGTCCCTCCCACAGGCGTCGTGGTTCAGGCCAGCTGGGCGGCGATCTTGGCCCGTTCGGCCTTGAGCGCCGACGGGGTCCGGTCGCCGTATTCGTCCAGGTACTCGGCGATGCTTTCCATTTCCGCCTTCCAGCCGGCGCGGTCCACGGCCAGCAGCTGCTCGAGCGTGGACGCATCGAGCTCCAGGCCGTCGGTATTGATGTCCGCCGGCAGCGGCAGGTTGCCGACCGGAGTCTCGATGGCGTGGGCCTGGCCGGTGACGCGCTTGAGCATCCACTCGAGCACGCGCATGTTGTCGCCGAAGCCCGGCCACATGAACTTGCCGGCGGCGTCCTTGCGGAACCAGTTGACCTGGAAGATCTTCGGCAGCTTCGCCCCTTCCTTGTCGAACGACAGCCAATGCGCGAAGTAGTCGCCGAAGTTGTAGCCGGCGAAGGGTTTCATCGCCATCGAATCGCGACGCACCACGCCGACCGCGCCGGTGGCGGCGGCGGTGGTCTCCGACGCCATCGAGGCACCCACGAGCACGCCGTGGGTCCAGTCGCGAGCCTCGAGCACCAGCGGCACCAGCGAAGCCCGGCGGCCGCCGAAGACGATGGCGCTGATCGGCACGCCCTGCGGCGCTTCGGCCTGGTCGGTGTAGCTGGGGCACTGCTTCGCGCTGACCGTGAAACGCGCGTTCGGATGCGCCGCCGGCGACACCGCCTTGTCGTAGGGACGACCCTGCCAGTCCTTCGCCGGTTCGCCGGTGGTCATGCCCTCCCACCAGGGCTGGTTGTCGGCGGTGACGCCGACGTTGGTGAAGATGGCATCGCGGTTGAGCATGGCCATCGCATTGGCGTTGGTCTTCTCGCTGGTGCCCGGGGCGACGCCGAAATAACCGGCCTCGGGATTGATCGCGTACAGGCGGCCGTCCTGGCCCGGGCGCATCCAGCAGATGTCGTCACCGACCGTCCAGACCTTCCAGCCATCGCGGCGGTAGCCCTCCGGCGGAATGAGCATCGCCAGGTTGGTCTTGCCGCAGGCCGAGGGGAAGGCGGCCGCGATGTAGTGGGTTTCGCCCTGCGGATTCTCGATGCCGACGATCAGCATGTGCTCGGCCAGCCAGCCTTCCTGCCGCGCCTGGTAGCTGGCGATGCGCAGCGCATGGCACTTCTTGCCCAGCAGCGCGTTGCCGCCGTAGCCCGAGCCGTAGCTCTGGATGGCCAGCTCTTCCGGGAAATGCATGATGAAACGCCGGTTCGGGTCGAGCTCGCCGATCGAGTGCAGGCCCTTCACGAACGCGCCTTCGCGCTCGATGCGGGCAAGCGCGTCGGCGCCCATGCGGGTCATCAGGCGCATGTTCGCGACCACGTAGGGGCTGTCGGTGATTTCGACGCCGCAGCGCGAGAGCGGCGAATCGATCGGACCCATGCAGTAGGGGATGACGTACATCGTGCGGCCGCGCATGCAGCCCTTGTAGAGGGCGTCCATCGCCGCATGGGCCTCGTCGGGCGCCATCCAGTTGTTGTTCGGGCCGGCGTCGGCGGGATCCTGGGTGCAGACGAAGGTCAGGTGTTCGACGCGCGCGACGTCCGACGGGCTGGAGCGATGCAGGTAACAGTTGGGATGGGTCTGTTCGTTGAGCCTGAGCAGGTCGCCGTTGGAAAGCATGCGTTCGACCAGGCCGGTGTTCTCGGCGTCGGAACCATCGCACCAGTGCACGGCGTCGGCTTGGGTGAGCTGGGCGACCGATTCGACCCATTGATTGAGGCTGGCGAGCTTGCTTGTCATGTCGGGGAAGGCTCCTGTCGGGGCCGGTGAAGGGAAAGTCGGGAAGGCTAGTCGGGAATCAGCGTCGTCATGACGTGGCCGACGTAGGCCTCGAATTCATCGTGGTGCAGGCGCGGCTGGCCCAGCTGCAGCGACAGCTGCAGGAATCCGACGTAGGCCGCGTAGGTGAGTCGCGCGCGGTTGAGCGCGTCGAGCCGCGGCAGGCCGGCCTGGCGGAAACTGGCGGCCAGGTAGTCCAGGCGGCGCTGGGAAACGCGGCTGAGCACCGGCTGCACGACCGGGTGGTCGAGCGCCTTGAGCAGTTCGCTGTAGATGACGTGGGGCTTGAGCTCGTGCGCCACGAGCTGGAAAAGCGCCTTCAGGCGTGCGCGCGGCTCGGGCACGGCCTCGAGCTGGCCGAATACGGTTTCCTGCTCCATGACTTCCCAGCGCTCCAACGCCGCGATGAGCAGCGCTTCGCGTGAAGGGAAATGCCAGTAGAAGCTGCCTTTGGTGACGCCGAGCCGGCGCGCCAGGGGTTCGACGGCGACGGCTGCCAGGCCTTGTTCGGCGATGACGTCCAGGGCGGCCAGGGCCCAATCCTCGGCGCTCAGGCGCGCCGGGCGTTCCAGCTTGGAGACAGGGGTTACCATACGGTCACGAAGTCTACGGGATGGAGCGATGATGCACCATACGGGCTGGTATTGACAGGCGAACAAACCGCAGCCCATACTCGCCCGTATGGTTCATTCCGCAGCCGCCGTCGCTTCACCCGGCACGCGCCCGCTTTCCCTGGCGGCGGCCGGCGGCGTTCGCCTTGAGGCGAGCCACGTCCCGGGCCGCGGACCCGGCTTGCTGCTGGCCCACGGTTTTGGCCAGACCCGCCAGGCCTGGTCCGGTACCCAGTGCCGCCTGGCGCAGGCCGGCCACGCCAGTCTGGCCTGGGACCTGCGCGGCCACGGCGAATCGGGCCGCAATCCGTCGCACCTGCCCTACCGCGGCGAACAGTTCGTCGAGGACGTGGTGTTGGCCGCAGCGTCGCTCGGGCCACGGCCCGTGCTCGTCGGCGCCTCGATGGGTGGCCTGACCGGGCTGATGGCGCAGTCGCGGCACCGGGTGTTCTCGGCGCTGGTGCTGGTGGACATCACGCCGCGCTGGGAAGCGTCCGGCGTCGAACGCATCCTGGGCTTCATGACCGCCCACCCGGACGGCTTCGACTCCTTCGAGCATGCCGCCGAGGAAATCGCCGCCTACCTGCCGCATCGCCGGCAGCGCAAGTCGCCGGCCCAGCTGGCCCACCTGCTCAAGCGGCGCGACGATGGCCGCCTGGCCTGGCACTGGGACCCACGGCTGCTCGCCGAATTCATTCCTTCGACCGGCGACCTCCAGGACGCCATCGAAGACGCCTGCCGCCAGCTCGACGTGCCGGTGCTGCTGGTCAGCGGCGGCCGCAGCGACCTGGTCAGCGACCAGACCGTCGCGCATTTCCTGGAACTGGCGCCGCACGCGCATCATGTGCGCCTGCCCGAAGCCACCCACATGGTCGCCGGCGACGACAACGACGCCTTCACCGACGCCCTGCTTCAGTTCATCACTACCCTGGCCGGTCCCCACCCGGCCTCCCTTGGAGACCCCCGATGAGCATCCTCGCCCCCTTCCTCGCCCTGCTGCTGGCGATCCTGGTGGTCGCCTACCACCGGCTGAGCCTGGTGGTGTTCACCGCCATCGCGGCCACGCTGCTGGTGGCGGTCGGCCTGGCCGGCGCCAACGTGGCGGCCACGATCGTCGCGGCCGTGCTGCTTGCCCTGGGCACCCTGCCCTTCCTGATCACGCCGCTGCGGCAGAAGCTGATAACGGCGCCGCTGCTGGGCTTCTACACCAAGATCCTGCCGCCGCTGTCGGACACCGAACGCACCGCGCTCGAGGCCGGTACCGTCGGCTTCGAAGGCGAGCTGTTCTCCGGCATGCCCAAGTGGAACCAGTTGCTGGACCAGCCCAAGCCGGTGCTGACCGCCGAAGAGCAGGCCTTCCTGGACGGCCCGGTCGAGGAAGTCTGCCGGATGACCAACGACTGGGAGATCACCCACGTCCACGCCGACCTGACCCCGGAAATCTGGGAGTTCCTGAAGAAGAACAAGTTCTTCGGCATGATCATTCCCAAGGAATACGGCGGCCTCGGCTTCAGCGCGCTGGCCCACCACAAGGTGATCCAGAAGCTGGCCTCGATTTCCGCCACGCTCAGCTCCACCGTCGGCGTGCCCAATTCGCTGGGCCCGGCCGAGCTGCTGCTGCACTACGGCACCAAGGAACAGAAGGACCACTACCTGCCGCGCCTCGCCGATGGCCGTGAAGTGCCCTGTTTCGCCTTGACCGGTCCGTTCGCGGGCTCCGACGCCACCTCGCTGCCCGATTTCGGCATCGTCTGCGAAGGCGAGTGGAACGGCGCCAAGGTCCTTGGCGTCAAGCTCACCTTCGACAAGCGCTACATCACCCTGGCGCCGGTGGCGTCGGTGATCGGCCTGGCCTTCCGCCTGCACGACCCGGACAAGCTGCTGGGCGAGGAATCCGACCGCGGCATCACCCTGGCGCTGGTCCCGCGCGACACCCCGGGGCTGGAAGTCGGCCGCCGCCACTTCCCGCTCAACTGCGCCTTCCAGAACGGCCCGGTGCGCGGCAAGGAAGTGTTCCTGCCGCTGAGCCAGCTGATCGGCGGCGAAGACTACATCGGCGCCGGCTGGCGCATGCTGGTCGAATGCCTGAGCGTCGGCCGGGCGATCACCCTGCCCTCCACCTCCTCCGGCGCGTCCAAGATCGCCGCCGTCGTCACCGGCGCCTATGCCCGCGTGCGCAAGCAGTTCGGCCTGTCCATCGGTCGCTTCGAGGGCGTGGAAGAAGCGCTGGCGCGACTGGCCGGCAACGCCTACGCCTGCAGCGCGCTGTCGCAGTCCACGGCCGCCGCCGTCGACCGCGGCGAGAAGCCGGCGGTGCCGTCGGCGATCGCCAAGTACCACACCACTGAAATGGCCCGCCAGGTCGCCCAGGACGCCATGGACATCCACGGCGGCAAGGGCGTGATCCTCGGCCCGCTCAACTACCTGGGCCGTGGCTGGCAGGCCGCGCCGATCTCGATCACGGTCGAGGGCGCCAACATCATGACCCGCTCGCTGATGATCTTCGGACAGGGCGCCATCCGCTGCCACCCCTGGGTGCTCAAGGAAATGCAGGCCGCGATGCTGCCCGACCGCGAGCAGGCGGTGCGTGAGTTCGACACCAACCTGTTCGGCCACATCGGCTTCGCGATTTCCAACGCGGTGCGCAGCTGGATCCTGGGCCTGGTGGGTTCGCGCATCGGCAAGGCGCCGGGCGACGCCTACACCCGTCGCTACTACCGCAAGCTCAACCGCTACTCGGCCAACCTGGCCCTGGTCGCGGACACCTCGATGCTGCTGCTGGGCGGCAAGCTCAAGTTCAAGGAAAAGCTGTCGGGCCGCCTGGGCGACGTGCTCAGCCACCTGTACATCGCCAGCGCCATGCTCAAGCGCTATGAGGACGAAGGCCGTCCCGCCGCCGAACAACCGCTGCTGGCCTGGGCGTTCCACGACACGGCGCACAAGATCGAACTGGCCCTGTCGGGCGCGCTGCGCAACTTCCCGATCCGCCCGGTGGGCTGGCTGCTGTGGATGCTGGTCTTCCCCTGGGGCCGTCGTGCCCAGGCCCCGAGCGATCGCCTGGGCCGCCGCGCCGCGGCGCTGCTGATGTCGCCGTCGGACGCCCGCGACCGCCTGGCCGAGGGCGTGTTCCTGACGCCCTGCGCCAACAACCCGGCGGGCCGCATCAACGGCTACCTGCCCAAGGTGATCCTGGCCGAGCCGGTGGAGCGCAAGTTCCTCAAGGCGCTCAAGAACAGCGACATCGAAGCGCTCGACTTCGAGTCGCAGCTCGACGAGGGCGTGGCCGAGGGCTGGATCACGGCCCAGGAACGCAAGCAGCTCGAAGAGCTGCGGGTGATGACCCTGGACGCGATCATGGTGGACGACTTCGACCCGTTTGAGCTGCAGGCCGCGTCGCTGCACATGGACAAGCCCGCGACCGGCGAAAAGTCCCGCGCCGCCTGATCCCAGTCACCCGAAGGTTTCGACCATGGCCGACACGCCCCTGCTGCGCCTGTACCGCAAGTTCACCCGCTGGCCGGCAGGCCACTGGCTTTTCAGCCGGGCCGTCTGCATGAAGGCGCCCTATTTCGGCAGCGTGTCGCCGCGATTCACGCTGCTGGAGAACGGCCGCTGTGAAGCAACCATCCCGCACAAGCGCCGCCTGCAGAACCACATCGGCACCGTGCACGCGATCGCACTGTGCAACCTGGCCGAACTGGTGGCCGGGGTGATGACCGACGCGTCGCTGCCCAAGGGCATGCGCTGGATCCCCAAGGGCATGACGGTGCAATACCTCAAGCGCGCGGAAGGCACCCAGCGCGGCGTGGCGACACCCACGGTCCCGCTGGTGACGGCCGAATCCGGCTACGACTTCCCGGTCAACGTGGACGTTTTCGACCCGGCCGGCGAAAAGGTCTTCAACGCCCTCATCACCATGTGGGTCAGCCCCCGCCGCTGACCCCTGCTCCTGCGCTTGCGCGACACCTCACTCTTGTAGGAGCGCCTTCAGGCGCGAAGCTCTTGTCTTGCCCTTCGGCAAGCAGGGCTTTGGTCCGTGCGAAGTTCGTCGGAGGCGCCGCCGCGCACGCTACGTCCTCGCCGCCCGGCCGGGACCAAGCGTCATCCATGACCAGCTCACGGCCGGCCGTTACGGACATCCATGTCCTCCACTTCGTCGAGGACATAGCGTGCACGACGACGCTCCCACTCCATCACGAGCCGCAGGTTGCCAGCCCGACGCTTCGCGTCGAATAGCTTCGGCTTCGCCAAACGGCGGCCGCGAGCCATGGATTCCAGGGGACTTCCGGCCGGCTTTCCTGGCGGCCATTGCGTATTGTCGAGGAGGTAGCGTGCAGTCGCCCTGGCCGACCTTCGGAGACAAGGACGTCGACGAAGAGCCTACATGGAGGTACTTGCGGCGTGTCGGCCAGGGCGACTGCACGCTGCCTCCACCCGCGGATGCACCACGTCCCCAAGTCCTGCTTGCCGAAGGGCAAGACAAGAGCTTCGCGCCTGAAGGCGCTCCTACAGGGGCCGAAGGCGCGGCTCAGCGGGCCAGCTGGGTGGCGTGGTGGCGCAGGTGGTCTTCGATGAAGCTGGCGATGAAGTAGTAGCCGTGGTCGTAGCCGGCGTGGCGACGCAGGGTCAGCGGCTGGCCGGCTTCGGCGCAGGCAGCCTCGAAACGCTCCGGCTGCAGCTGCGGCGCCAGGAACTTGTCGTCCAGGCCCTGGTCGACCAGGATCGGGCGGCCCAGGGGACGGCGACGCACCAGTTCGCAGGCATCGTGCTCGGCCCAGGCCGCGTGGTGGTCGCCCAGGTAGCGGCTGAAGGCCTTTTCACCCCAGGGCACCTGGCTCGGCGCCACGATCGGCGCGAAGGCCGACACGCTGCGGTACTGCTGGGGGTGCCTCAATGCCAGCACCAGCGCCCCGTGGCCACCCATCGAATGTCCGGTGATGCCGCAGCGGCCCGGGTCGGCCGGGAAGTGTTCGTTCACCACGCCCGCGAGCTCGTGCACCACGTGGCTTTCCATCCGGAACCGGGCCGACCACGGTGCCTGGGTGGCGTCGAGGTAGAAGCCCGCGCCTTCCCCGAACTCCCAGTCGCCGGTCGCGCCGTCGATGCCGGTGTCGCGCGGGCTGGTGTCGGGCATCACCAGCATCAGTCCCAGTTCGGCCGCCACCCGCTGGGCGCCGGCCTTCATGGTCGCCGTCTCCTCGGAGCAGGTCAGTCCGGCCAGGAAATAAAGCACCGGCACCCTGCCCTGCGCCGCCTGCGGCGGCTGGAACACCGCGAAGCGCATCGGCCCGCCGCAGGCCCTGGACGGCATGCGGTAGAACCCCTGCACGCCGCCGAAGCAGCCGTGCTCGGACAGCAGCTCCACCGTCATCAGTAGACCACCACGGAACGGATCGATTCGCCGCGATGCATCAGGTCGAAGGCGTCGTTGATCTTCTCCAGCGGCATCGTGTGGGTGATCAGCGAGTCGATGTCGATCTTGCCCTCCATGTACCAGTCCACGATCTTGGGTACGTCGCTGCGGCCGCGGGCGCCGCCGAAGGCGCTGCCGCGCCAGTTGCGGCCGGTGACCAGCTGGAAGGGCCGCGTGCTGATCTCGGCGCCGGCGGGCGCCACGCCGATGATGACGCTGGTGCCCCAGCCCTTGTGGGCGCATTCAAGCGCCTGGCGCATCACCTGGACGTTGCCGATGCACTCGAAGGTGTAGTCGGCGCCGCCCTTGGTCAGCGACACCAGGTAAGGGACGAGGTCGCCTTCGACGTCCTTGGGATTGACGAAGTGGGTCATGCCGAACTTGCGCGCCATGGCTTCGCGGCCGGGGTTGAGGTCGACGCCGACGATCCTGTCGGCGCCGGCCAGGCGCGCGCCCTGGATGACGTTCAGGCCGATGCCGCCCAGGCCGAACACCACGACCTTGGCGCCGACCTCGACCTTGGCGGTGAAGATGACCGCACCGATGCCGGTGGTGACGCCGCAGCCGATGTAGCAGACCTTGTCGAAGGGGGCGTCCTCGCGGATTTTGGCCAGTGCGATTTCCGGCACCACCGTGTATTGCGCGAACGTGGACGTACCCATGTAGTGCAGGACCGGTTTGCCGTCGAGGCTGAAACGGCTCGAACCGTCCGGCATCAGGCCCTGGCCCTGGGTCGAGCGGATGGCCTGGCAGAGGTTGGTCTTGGGATTGAGGCAGTACTCGCACTGCCGGCACTCGGGCGTGTACAGCGGGATGACGTGGTCGCCCTTCTTCAGCGTGCTCACGCCCGGCCCCACGTCCACCACGACACCGGCGCCTTCATGACCCAGGATCGCGGGGAACAGGCCCTCGGGATCGGCGCCGGACAGGGTGAATTCGTCGGTGTGGCAAACGCCGGTGGCCTTGAGCTCGACCAGCACCTCGCCGGCGCGCGGGCCCTCGAGGTCGACGGTTTCTATCGTCAGTGGCGCTCCGGCCTTGTGCGCGACGGCGGCTTTGACTTTCATGCGGCAGGCTCCCGTTGGTCAGGCGCCAAGGTTAGCGCCGCCGGCGCCGCCATGTGTTGCGGGGATGCGAAGGCCGGTCGCTCAGGCGTCCCGGCGGTCCGGCAACCGGGCCTGTTCGCGCACCACGCGCCAAGCCCCGTAAAGCAAGCCGCCGGCCACCAGGGTGCCGGAGGCGAACACCACACTGGAGCCGAACACCGACAGCGGCTTGTACAGCCAGGCGAACGCCAGGTCGCCGCCCCGGTAAACCACGGTGTCGATGGCGGCCTTGGATTTGTAGCGTGCCTCGCGGTCCACGCGCGTGTAGATGGTTTCGCGCGCGGGTTTGGCCAGGGCGAATTCGGACGCGCGCGTGCCGACCTGCACCACCGCCACCAGCATCGGCAGCGGCGAAGCCCATAGCACGCAAAAGCCCGCCAGGATCAGCAGCGCCGGCCCGATCAGCAGCGGCGCCACGCCCCAGCGCACCAGCACCGCCCGGGTCACCAGCACCTGCAGCACCAGCACCAGCCAGTTGACGTACTTGTCGAGCATCGAGAAGAAGGCCGTGGCTTCTTCCGCCGCCGCCGGGTTGCCCAGGGTCATGGCCCGGACGATGCTGTTTTGCTCGTTGTAGAGCAGCGTGCCGACGCCGACGCCGAAGAACATCAGCACCGCGAAGGCCCGCAGCAAGGGGTCGGTGGCGATGCGGCGCAGGCCATCGAGAACGCCGCCACCCATGGCTTCGTCGCCGCTGCGCAGGCCGGCCGCCTGTTCGCGGGCACGCGCCCAGGGCGCCAGCCGCAGGATGCAGACCAGGCACAGCCCCATGAATCCCGCCGAGACCAGCAGCATGTTGCCCACGCCCAGCTGGCCGACCAGGCGCGAAGTGATTTCAGGGCCGAGCAGGCCGCCCAGGGTGCCGCCGGCGGCGATGAAGCCGTACAGGCGCTTGGCCTGGGGATCGGTGTAGATGTCGGCCATGAAGCTCCAGAACACCGACACCGCGAACAGGTTGAACACCGCCACGAAGATGAAGAACAGCCCCCCGCGCCCGGGCATGCCGGCCTCGAAGGCGAAGCGGAAGCCGAGCAGGCAGGCGATGAAGGCCAGGTACACCACCGGCAGGAACAGCCGCCGCGGAAAGCGCGCGACCAGTGCGCCATAAACCGGCTGCAGCACCAGCATGGACAGGAAGGTCCCGGTGAACAGCAGCTGGACCTGGAAGTCGCCCAGGTCCAGGCCGCGCCCCGCGAACCAGTCCACCATCGCCACCGGGAAGACCGCCGAGGGATCGTTGGCCGCGCCCATGGCGTCGCGCACCGGCCTCAGCACGTAGTAGCCGGTGAGCAGGAAGAAGAAATACAGGAACGACCAGAGCAGCGCCGGGGAATCCCGCAGCGCGCCGCGCAGGTGGTCGAAGTGGCCGGCGGGTGGGGTGGCCTGGCTCATCGCGCATCCGGTGTGGGACGCCGCACGATAGCCAACCCGCGCCGGCATCGCCACCGGCGCGTACAGCGATACTGCGCACGGTTCGCGAAACCGGACCCCGGGGCCGAGTGTTTGCTCTAGACGTGGGGCCTAGCCTCGGGAGGTCATGGAAAAGAAGCACAACGCGTGTACGACTACATCATCGTAGGAGCCGGCTCCGCAGGCTGCGTCCTGGCGAACCGGCTCAGCGAGGACCCGGATTGCCGCGTGCTGCTGCTCGAGGCGGGCCCGCGCGACTGGCATCCGTTCATCCACATGCCCGCGGGCCTGGCCAAGCTGGTTGGCAAGAAGGGCGTGAACTGGGACTACACCACCGCGCCGGAGGCCCAGCTGGGCGGTCGCGGGCTGTGGTGGCCGCGCGGCAAGGTGCTGGGCGGTTCGAGTTCGATCAACGCCATGTGCTACATCCGCGGCCATGCCGCCGACTACGACGAGTGGGCGACCCTGGGCGCCGATGGCTGGCACTGGGACAACGCCCTGCCGTATTTCCGCCGCAGCGAGGGCAACCAGCGCGGCGCCAGCGAACTTCACGGCGGCGACGGCCCCCTGGGCGTCTCCGACCCGCGCCACCGCAATCCTTTGTCGGACGCCTTCCTGCAGGCCGCCGGCCAGGCCGGGCACGCGCATACCGACGATTTCAACGGCCCCGACCAGGATGGTTTCGGCTGGTACCAGACGACCACCCGCGACGGCGTCCGCAGCTCCAGCGCCACCGCCTACCTGACGCCGGTCCGGCGCCGGCCGAACCTGCGGGTGATCACCGGGGCCACCGCCAGCCGGGTGAGCTTCGAGGCCGGTCGCGCCACCGGCGTGGTTTACAGCGTCGGGCGCCGCGCCTTCTGCGAAGGCGCCGCACGCGAGGTCATCCTGTGCGGCGGCGCGATCAACTCGCCGCAGCTGCTGATGCTCTCGGGCATCGGCCCGGCCGACCAGCTGCGTCGCTTGGGCATCAGCGTCCTGGCCGACCTGCCGGGTGTCGGCGGCAACCTGCACGACCACCTCGACATCTGCACGCTGCAGCGCTGCACCCAGGGCCTGAGCTACGACGGCCTGTCCGACGCGGCAGTGGCCTTCCAGTACTACCTGATGGGCCGCAAGGGCCCGGGCGCCAGCAACATCGCCGAAGCCGGCGGTTTCCTGCGCAGCCGCCTGGCGGAAGACCAGCGCCCGGACATGCAGTTCCACTTCGTGCCGGCCCAGCTCGACGACCATGGCCGCAACCGCCTGCCCGGCAATGGCTACACCCTGCACGCCTGTGGCCTGCGCCCGCGCAGCCGCGGCCGGCTGCGCCTGGCCAGTGCCTCGGCGGCCGACAAGCCGCTGATCGAGGCGGCTTACCTCAGCGATCCCGAGGGTTACGACCTGAAGGTGCTGGTGGAGGCCGTGCGGCTATCGCGCGAAATCCTGGCCCAGCCCGCATTCGCGCCGTTCCGCGGCGAGGAAATCTTCCCCGGCGCCGACGTCCGCGACGAGGCCGGCATCGTCGACTTCATCCGCCGCAAGGCCGAATCGATCTACCACCCGGTGGGCACCTGCCGCATGGGCCACGGCGCCGACCCGATGACGGTCGTCGACCCGAAGCTGCGCGTGAAGGGCGTCGACGGCCTGCGCGTGGTGGACGCCTCGGTGATGCCGCGCCTGGTGGGTGGCAACACCAATGCGCCAACGATGATGATCGCCGAACGCGCCGCCGACCTGATCCGGGGCCTCGCGGCCTAGGGTTCAGCGCGGCTGTTCGAGCATGGGCGGCAGCGGGCAGTGCAGCGAAGCACACACCGCGCGCAGCAGCTCGGCCTCGGAAACGCTCATGTGGCCGTCGTGGCTGATCGCGGCCACCAGGCCCTCGAGCAGCAGCTCCTTGCCGATCGGGTTCACCTCGTCCAGCACCGGCCAGACCTCGTCCAGCGCCCGGTGCGGATCGGCCGGCGGTCGGTAGGGCGCATCCAGTCGCGGGAACACCCGCGCCAGGCCGGCCATGTAGGCGCGCATGGCCGATGCGGTGTCGGCGTGGCCGGCCTGCGCCAGCACGGCGAGCAGGGTGATGGCCTGCGGCGCGCAGCGCGAGAGCTGGCGATGGCCAGGCACCCAGGCACCGGCGGGATCGAGCGCGTCGCGCACATGCACCCGCAGCAGCCGGCCCAGGCAATATTCGAACAGGCTGATGCGACCGTCGGCGTGGCTCAGCGCGAAGCAACTGTCCATGAAACGCTCGAGCTCGGGGCGCGGGCGCCGTCGCAGGGCCGGCATCGCCATCGCCGCCAGCGGCAGGTGCAGGATGCGCGGCAGGTCCTCGAGCCGGTCGGCATAGTCCATGGCCTGGCGGGCCAGGCGTTCGTCATGCCGGGCGGCCAGTTCGAACTGCTGCGCTTCGCGCACCGGTCCGGGCGATGCCATCAGCAGGCCCAGCAGCAGCGGTACGGCTTCCTCGCGCTCGTGTGCCGCCTGTCGCAGCACTTCCGGCAGGGCCTCGCGCAGGGAGCCGGCGCGCACGTAGTCGTCGGTTTGCGGGGTGCCGACCTGGGCCACCACGGCCGGCGGCGCGACCAGCAGCTCGGCATGCTGCCCGGGCAGCGGCGGTCGTTCCGAAGCCAGCCCCATCGCCATGTCCTCGTCCAGGCCGGACGGCGGGTGCATCTGCCAGCGCGCCACCAGGTCGTCCACCATGGCCGGCCGGAAGGAAGGCTCGAGCGCCTGGATGCGCTCGACCAGCGGCGGGTGCGTGGCGAACAGGGATGAAAAGCCGATGCCGTCGCCGAACAGCATGTGCGAGATTTCCTCGGCGTCGCCGCTTTCCAGCTTCGAGCCCGCCGGCAGGCCGGCGATCTTCTTGAGCGCGCCGGAGAGTCCCGTCGTCTGGCGCGTGAACTGCACGGCCGAGGCATCGGCGAGGTACTCGCGCTGGCGGCTGACGCCCGCCTTGATCAGGCGCCCGAAGAACAGCCCGATGTAGCCCACCACCATCAGCACCAGCGCCGCCAGCAGCAGCGGCACGCCGTCCTTGTTGCGGCCTCCGCGGCCGTACACCAGGATCTTGCGACCCACCACGGCCAGGATCAGGATGCCGAACAGCACGCCCATCAGCCGGATGTTCAGGCGCATGTCGCCATTGAGCACGTGGCTGAACTCATGGGCGATCACGCCCTGGAGTTCGTCGCGGTTGAGCTTGTCCAGCGCCCCCCGGGTCACCGCGATGGCGGCGTCGCTGGGCGCATAACCGGCGGCGAAGGCGTTGATTCCGGCCTCGTGCTCGAGCACGAAAATCTCCGGCACCGGCACCCCGGAGGCGATGGCGACCTCCTCGACCACGTTGCGCAGCCGCCGGTAGTGGAAGTCGTGGGTGTCCTCCGGCACCGGCGTGCCGCCCAGCTGCGTGGCCACCGCCGCGCCGCCCTGGCGCAGGCTGGCCAGGCGGTACAGGGAACCGGCGCCGATGATGCCCAGGGTCAGCAGCGTCGCCAGCAGCAGGCCGGCCGCCAGCGAACCGGGGTCGGACGCGGTGCCCATGCCGCCGAAAAACAGCAGGAACAGGAAGTCCACCGCCAGCACGATGGCGGCCACGGCCAGCACGAACAGCACGACCAGCCGCCGCGACCGGCGGCGGGCCAGGTCCTGGCGGGCGAAGAAGTTCAAGCCTAGAAGCTGACCTTGGGCGCCTCGCGCTTCTCGGGCTCGGTGATCTCGAGCAGGGCGGCGTGGGCGAAGTTGAACATGCCGGCGATGATGTTCGAGGGGAACACCTCGCGCTTGTTGTTGTAGGCCATGACCGAGTCGTTGTAGGCCTGGCGCGCGAACGCGATGCGGTTCTCCGTGGAGGTGAGCTCCTCGGTGAGCTGCATCATGTTCTGGTTGGCCTTCAGGTCCGGGTAGGCTTCGGCCACCATCATCAGTCGCGAGAGCGCACCGGCCAGGCCCGATTCGGCGCTGCCCAGCTGCGCCATGGCGGCGTCGTCGCCCGGCCGCGCCTTGGCGGCGGCCAGGCCGCTGACCGCGGCGGCGCGCGCCTGGATCACGGCTTCCAGGGTTTCGCGTTCATGCTTGAGGTAACCCTTGGCGACCTCGACCAGGTTGGGAATGAGGTCGTAGCGACGGGTGAGCTGGACGTCGATCTGGGCGAATGCGTTCTTGAAGGCATTCCTGGCGGTCACCAGGCCGTTGTAGATACCCACGCCCCAGAACAGCAGCACCGCCGCCAGTACCAACAGCACGATCAGGCTAGTCATCTTCGAATCTCCCCCCGGGTTGGGACCCTGCCGCGATAGAATGGGCCCGTTCGCCAAGCATACGTCGGTCATGCCAAGCAAGAAAGACAATCCCGCCAGCCACCTCTCCCGCCTGCTCGCCCTGCCGCTGCTCGCCCTCGCCACCCTCGCAGGGGGTGGGCAGGACGCCGCCGCGGCGAACGCGTTCGACGACGAGGCGCGCGAGATCGAAGCCCTCGCCGAACAGATGATGGCGCGCGCACGCATCCCCGGCATGGCCATGGCCATCGTGGCCGACGGCGAAGTGGTCTCGCTCAAGGCCTGGGGCGTCGTCGACAGCAAGCTGCGCGAGCCGGTGACCGTGGATACCTCGTTCCGGGTCGCCTCGCTGTCGAAAGCCTTCGCCGGGACCCTGAGCGCCATGCTGGTGCGCGAAGGGGCGATGGACTGGGACAGCCCGATCGTCAACCAGCTGCCCACCTTCACCCTTCGCGACGGCCAGGCCGCGCAGCAGATCAGCGTGCGGCAGGTGCTCAGCCACCAGGTCGGCCTGGGCTACAACACCTACGACCGCGACCTCGAAGCCAACGAGCCCTACCCGCTGCTGGCCGCCAAGCTGGCCGAAGCGCCGCTCACCTGCAGTCCCGGCGAGTGTTACGCCTACCAGAACATCGCCTTCAGCCTGGTCGGCGACATGGTCTTCGCGGTCACCGGCGACTTCTATGCGGCCCAGGTCGAGAAACGCCTGTTCCAGCCGCTGGGCATGTACGGTGCCACCTTCGGACGCACCGGCCTGGAGTCGAGCCCCAGCTGGGCCCGCCCGCACGTGCGCAGCGGCGGCACCTGGGTGCCGGTGCGGCCGAAGGAAACCTACTACCGCATCCCGCCGGCGGCCGGCGTCAACGCCTCGGCGCGCGACATGGCGCAGTGGCTGATCGCCCAGATGGGCCACCGGCCCGACGTGCTGCCGCCGGAACTGCTCGAGGAGATCCGGACCCCGCAGGTGGAAACACCGGGCGAAATCCGCGGCAGCGGCTGGCGACGCGACCGGCTTCGCAAGGCGCACTATGCGCTGGGCTGGCGCATCTACGACTACGCCGGCCACACCATGGTCTACCACGCCGGTGCGGTCCAGGGTTACCGGGCCATGACGGCCTTCATCCCCGAGCGCGACGTCGGCGTGGTCATCCTCTGGAACAGCGAAAGCACGATGCCCTACGGCCTGCTGCCCAGCACCATCGACCGTGCCCTGGGGCTGCCCGCCCACGACTGGATGACGCCGCCGGCCCGCCGCCGGCGCTGATCCGCGCCAGGGCCAAACCCCATGAAAGCGAACGCCGGCTTTGAGCCGGCGTCTGCGTGCCTTTGGAAAGTCTCCCTCCCCGCCTGGGCAACACGGGGAGAGAGTCCAGCTTTACCGCGTTTGGATGCTCGTCGCGCCTTACAGCGCGGGGGCAACCGGGGCGGCCGGCATCGGTGCCGGCTTCTTGGCAGCGGGCTTGCGCGCCGCTTTCTTCTTCGCAGCCTTCTTGGCCGCCGGCTTCTTGGCCGCCTTCTTCTTGGCCGCCGGCTTCTTGGCAGCCTTCTTGGCCGCCTTCTTCTTGGCCGGCTTGCGGGTAGCCTTCTTGGCTACCTTCTTCTTGGCAGCCTTCTTGGCGACCTTCTTCTTGGCGGCCTTCTTGGCTACCTTCTTCTTGGCGACCTTTTTCTTGGCTGCCTTCTTGGCGGGCTTGCGCGCAGTCTTCTTGGCTGCCTTCTTGGCGACCTTCTTCTTCGCAGACTTCTTGGCAACCTTCTTCTTCGCGGCCTTCTTGGCCGGCTTGCGCGCGGTCTTCTTCGCAGCCTTCTTGGCGACCTTCTTCTTCGCCGGCTTGCGAGCGACCTTCTTGGCTGCCTTCTTCACCGTCTTCTTGGCGGTCTTGGCGGCCTTTTTCACGGACTTCTTAGCTTTCGCGGCCTTTTTGGCCGGTTTTTTCGCAGCTTTCTTCGTAGCCATGGTCAACTCCTCGTCAGTTGGCTTTTGGACTGCCCAGTCTCAAAGGCACCGCCCCGGGTCAGGACCCGGGTCGTACCGCCGCCACGGTCATGCCGGGGCGATCGGATTCTTGCCGGCGCGGGGCGGCGCCGGAAAAACAAACGCCCGGGCCGCAACCGGTCCGGGCGTTGGAAATGGGGGTGTTGCCTGAGGACGAATCCACAATCGCGGAGGGATGTTTGCCCTGATCCACCTTTATGATTTCTTGGGTGGAGTTCGGTGTCGTGGCTCGCGTTGTCGACTCGTTCCTGATCACTCGCTTCCGCAGTTGACATCTGCTGGGCGAAAGCTAATCAGGGGATTTCGGGATGTCAACAACTTTGCACAAAAATTTTCAAGGGGTGTCGGCCGGGTTACGGCCACGCCGACGCCCTCGTCCGGGCGACGGCAGCGTGCCCGCGATCGCGTAAGAAAACCCGCATTGAAAAAAACATCGTAAAAAAAGCCTCCGTTGTCATCGCGCCCGCGTCGCGCGACGTCATGCACCGCACCTGGAAGAGGTCCTGCATGCGTCCGGATGCACGCGAACCGCGGCTGAAAAAAACCTTGCGCCGGCCTGTCCGGAATCGGCGATTGCGCACCGCAAAAAGCAAAAGTGCGCGGATTTTCGACGCGCCTGGCGACCCTTCCGGCACCGGAAAAAACAACGGCCGCCCAGGGGCGGCCGTGTTCGGTGCAACGGGTCGGGCCGGAATCAGTGGCCATCGTCCTCGAGCAGCTGGGCGTAGTCGTCGGGCGAAAGCAGCTCCTTGAGCTGCTCCGGCTCGGAGGGCTCGAGCACGAAGATCCAGCCTTCGCCGAAGGCGTCTTCGTTGATGGTCTCGGGCTTGTCCGACAGCGCCGAGTTGACCTCGACGATGGTGCCGGCGATCGGCGAGTAGACGTCGGAGGCGGCCTTGACCGACTCGACCACGGCGCTGGCGCCGCCCTGCTCGACGGTGTCGCCGACGTTGGGCAGCTCGACATAGACCAGGTCGCCGAGCAGGCCCTGGGCATGGTCGGAAATGCCGACGGTGACGCGCCCGTTGTCTTCGACGCGGGCCCACTCGTGGGACTTGAGGAACTTCAGGTCGCCGGGAATTTCGCTCATGTTCGGGGCCTCGGATGGGGGGGCGGATGGAGTGGCCGCTAGTTTAAACGCGGCCGGGCCGACATGGCACCCGGCCGGGGGAATCAGTCCAGGACGCCGGGCTGGGCGGCGCCGTCGCGCACGAACGGGTACTTCACCACCCGCACCGGCAGCTGCCGGCCGCGGATATCCACGGTGACCTCGCCCGGTTCGCCGGCCGGCACGCGCGCCAGCGCGATCGCCTTGCCCAGGGTCGGCGAAAACGTGCCCGAGAGCACCTCGCCCTGGCCGGCCGCCGTCGCCACCGCCTGGCCGTGGCGCAGCACGCCCTTGTCGTCGAGCACCAGGCCGATGAGCTGGCGCGGCACGCCGGAGGCCTTCTGCGCCTCGAGCGCCTGGCGGCCGGTGAAGTCGCGCCCTTCGTCCAGCGCCACCGTCCAGGCCAGGCCGGCTTCGTAGGGCGTCACCGATTCGTCCATGTCCTGGCCGTACAGCGCCATGCCGGCCTCGAGGCGCAGGGTGTCGCGTGCGCCCAGGCCAGCCGGCTTGACGCCGGCTTCGAGCAGGCGATTCCAGAAGTCCACCGCCATCGCCTCGGGCACGATCACCTCGAAGCCGTCCTCGCCGGTGTAGCCGGTGCGCGCGACGAACAGGCCATCGGCCTCGCAGGCAACGAACTTGCCGAGCTTGCCGGCCGCCTCCGCCGCCGCCGGCGACAGCAGGCCCAGGACTTTCCCGCGTGCGTTCGGACCCTGCACGGCGATGATCGCCAGGTCGCGACGTTCGGTGACGAGCACGCCGAACGGCGCGGCCTGGGCAGTGATCCAGGCCAGGTCCTTGTCGCGGGTGCCGGCGTTGACCACCAGGCGGAAGGCGTCCTCGGCCAGGTAATAGACGATCAGGTCGTCGATCACCCCGCCCTTGTCGTCGAGCATGCAGGCGTACAGGGCCTTGCCCGGCTTCTTGAGCTTGTCGATCGAATTGGCCACCAGCTTGCGCAGGAAGGGCCGGACCTGGTCGCCGCGCAGATCGAGCACGGTCATGTGCGAGACGTCGAACATGCCGGCGTCCTTGCGCACCTGGTGGTGCTCTTCGATCTGCGAGCCGTAGCTGATCGGCATGTCCCAGCCGCCGAAGTCCACCATCTTGGCGCCCAGCGCCCGGTGGGTTTCATTCAACACCGTCTTTTTGCTCATTTGGCTTTCGCTGCCCCACCGGAAAGCCGACATTATCGCAGGATGAAGAGCCCCCTTGGTCAAGGGGGCGCGCCGGCAAGCGCGGGGATCGGGAGGAATGAGCCGGGGCCCGCGATATGCGCAGCAGATCGTGGGGGTGATCCTGCCGCGAATGCGGAAGGATTACCGCTGCTGGCGGACCAGCCACCACACCGGCAGCAGCCCGGCCAGGCACAGCCACAGCGCCGGCCACGCCGCCTGCATCCACAGGCCTTCGCTGGTGTAGGCGTGGATCTTCACCGCCAGGGTGTCCCAGCCGAAGGGACGCAGCATCAGGGTCGCCGGCAGTTCCTTCACCACTTCGACCAGCACCAGCAGGCCGGCCGCGACCAGGCCCGGGCGCAGCAGCGGCAGCACCACCCAGCGCAGCCGCTGCCAGGGCGAGGCACCGAGCAGCCGCGCCGAATCGAGCAGCGACGGGCGCAGCGCGTGGAAGGCGGCGTCGATGGTTTCGTGGCCGACCCGGAAAAAGCGCGCGCACAGCGCCACCAGCACCGCCAGCACCGACGAGCTCAAGGCCAGTGCCGCCAGCCAGGGCGTGGCCCGCTCGGCCGCCACCAGCAGCCACATGGCGCCCACGGCGAGCACCGTACCTGGCACCGCGTAGCCCAGGCCGGCGATGAAGGCCGCCGAACGCACGCCGCGATCGTCATCGCTGCGCCGCGACAGCACGGCGAACACCAGCGCCAGCAGCAGCACCACCGCCGCCGCCATCGCCGCCAGCAGCACCGTGTTCAAGCCGGCTTCGCCCACCTCGGGCAAGCGGCTGCGCACTTCCCAGGACCAGGCCAACAGCTGCGCCACCGGAACGCCGAATCCGAGGCCGACCGTCAGCGCGGCGGCCGCCGTCACCGCCCAGCCCCGCGCTCCACGCAGCGGCCGCCGCGCCGGCGGCAGCAGCTGCTTGCCGGCGTGCCGGGCGCGACCCCGGGTCCAGCGCTCGAGCAGCAGCACCAGCACCACCAAGCCGATCAGCCCGCAGGCCAGCTGCGCCGCCGCGGGCAGCGAGTACAGGCCGAACCAGGTCTTGTAGATCGCCGTGCTGAAGGTATCCACGCCCAGGATGCTGACCGCGCCGAAGTCGGCCAGCGCTTCGAGCAGGACCAGCGACAAGCCGGCAGCCCAGGCCGGGCGCACCATCGGCAGCGCGGCGCGGAAGAACGCCGAGAAGGGACCGTGCCCCAGTGAACGCGCCGCGTCCATGGCGGCGCTGCCCTGGCGCAGGAAGGCCGCGCGCACGACCAGGAAGACATAGGGATAAAGCACGAGCGCCAGCACCGCCGCCGCGCCGGGCACGCTACGCAGTTCCGGAAAGCCCGACGCCGGCAGCCCCAGCGCTCGCCAGGCCGACTGCAGCGGCCCGGCGTAGTCGGCCAGGCCGACGTAGACGAAAGCGACGACGTAGCCGGGCAGCGCCAGCGGCAGCACCAGCGCCCAGTCGAAGATCCGGCGACCCGGCCATTCATAGCGTGCGCTGGCCCAGGCAAAACCAACGCCCAGCACCATGGCGAACACGGCCAGCAGCACCAGCAAGCCCAAGGTGTTGCGGGCGGCCAGCGGCAGCACCTGGTCGAACAGGTGTGGCCAGACCTCCGGCTGCGGGGTCGCGAACGACGTGGCCAGCCACAACGCCGGCAACACCAGCGGTGCCGCCAGCAGCCAGGCCAGCAGGCGCGACCCGCCGCGGCCGCCGGTCGCGCCGGGTGTCATCGGATCAGCGCCAACCCGCGCGGTCCATCAGGCGCACGGCTTCGGCCTGGCGCTGGCCGGCCACGGCGACGTTCACCGGGTCGGGCTTGAACGGACCCCAGGCCGCGACCACCGGGTCGAGCTTCACGCCTTCACGGGCCGGGATCTCGTAGTTGACGCTGGCAAAGTCCGCCTGCACCGAGTCGGAGGCCAGCCATTCCAGGAAGTCGCGCGCGGCGCCCTTGTTCCTGGAAGCGGCGACGATGCCGGCGCCGGATACGTTGACGTGCGCACCGCCGGCGTGCTGGTTGGCCCAGAATACCTGGACCGGGAAGCCAGGTTCGTCGGCCTGCAGGCGACCGAGGTAATAGGTGTTGATGATGCCGACGTCGCACTGCCCGGCGGCGATCGCCTTGGCCAGCAGGGTGTCGTCGGCGAAGGGCGCGGTGGCCAGGTTGGCGACCCAGCCGCGCACGACGTCCTCGGTGCGCTCGGCGCCCATGCGCTCGATCATCGTCGCGACCAGCGACTGGTTGTAGACCTTCTTCGACGAACGCAGGCACAGGCGCCCCTTCCACTCGGGGGCGGCCAGGGCTTCGTAGGTGGACAGCGCCGAGGGCTGCACGCGCTCGGTCGAATAGACGATGGTGCGGGCCCGCTGCGACAGCGCGAACCAGCGTCCCTGCGCATCACGCAGGTGGGCCGGGATGGCGGCGGCGAGCGCTGCGGAGTCGGTCGGCGCCAGCAGGTCGCGTTCGGCGGCCTGCCACAGGTTGCCGGCATCGACGGCCATGAAGATGTCGGCGCGGGTGTTCGCGCCCTCGGCGGCCAGGCGCTCGATCAGCACCGGCGCGCCGTCGGACAACACGCGGATGCGGGTGCCGGTTTCTTCTTCGTAGCGCTCGAACAGCGGCTTGACCAGCGGTTCGCGGCGTTCGGTATAAACGACCAGCTCGGCCGCCTGCAGGGCGGGGGCGGCCAGGCTGGCCAGAAGCAGGGCAATCACGGTGCGGGACATGGACGGCTCCTCGTGGGGACCATCAGATGATAATGGTTCTCACTTCCAACGCCAAGGCGGGGCCGCCGGACGGTGGCGGCGCGTTCAGTCCGCGCCCTGCACCTGCAGCGCCATGTTGTGGGCCGACAGCACCCGCACCCGGGCTCCCACCGGCAGGTCGGGCCCCTCGACCGGCCAGAAGGCATCGCCGATCTTCACCCGGCCGCGGCCATCGACGATGGCCTGGTCGAGATGGAAGACCTGGCCGACCAGCTGGTCGCCGCGGCGATTGAGGTTGGGCTGGTCGCTGGGCTTTTCCCGGCCACGGAAGAACCGGATGTAGACACCGATGGACACGAAACCCAGCACCACGAAGGCAAGCGCCTGCCAGACCAGCGGCAGGTCCACCACCAGCAGCAGCAGGAACATCGCCGCCGCCGCGAACCCCAGCCACAGCAGGAAGATGCCGGGCAGCAAGGCCTCGGCCGCGATCAGCAGCAGCGCCAGCCCCGCCCAGACCACCAGTTCGATGCGCATGGCTCAGCCCCCGGCGAACTTGGCGCGCGGCGCGGGCGTCGCCGGCGGCTCGCCCGATGGCGTGCCGCCCAGCGTCACCCGGGCCAGTTCGGCGATGCCACCGAGCGAGCCGATCACACCGCTGGCTTCCATGGGCATCAGCACGAACTTCTGGTTGGGCGCTTCGGCCAGGGCCTTGAACGCCTCGATGTACTTCTGCGCGACGAAATAGTTGATCGCCTGCAGGTTGCCGGCGGAAATCGCCTCGGAAACCATGCGGGTGGCGTTGGCTTCGGCTTCGGCCAGCCGCTCGCGGGCCTCGGCTTCCCGGAAGGCCGCCTCGCGCTCGCCTTCGGCTTCCAGGATCGCGGCCTGCTTCTCGCCTTCGGCGCGCAGGATTTCCGCCTGCCGGTGGCCTTCGGCTTCCAGGATGTTGGCGCGCTTCTCGCGCTCGGCCTTCATCTGGCGCGCCATCGCATCGACCAGGTCGCGGGGCGGCTGGATGTCGCGGATCTCGATGCGGGTGACCTTGATGCCCCAGGGATTGGTCGCCTGGTCGACGACGTTGAGCAGCTGGGCGTTGATGGTTTCGCGCTGGCTCAGCGATTCGTCCAGGTCCATCGAGCCGATGACGGTACGGATGTTGGTCTGCACCAGGGCGATGGTGGCGATTTCGAGGTTGGACACCTCGTAGGCGGCCTTGGCGGCGTCGAGCACCTGGAAAAAGATGACGCCGTCGACCTTGACCACCGCGTTGTCCTTGGTGATGACGTCCTGGCTGGGCACGTCGAGCACCTGTTCCATCATGTTGACCTTGCGGCCGACGTTCTGGATGACCGGGACCAGCAGGTGCAGGCCGGGGCTCATCGAATGGGTGTACTTGCCGAAGCGTTCGACCGTCCATTCAAAGCCCTGCGGGACCATGCGCACGGCCTTGAACAGCAGTACGACGCCGGCGAGCAGGATGATGATGCCCAGGATTTCCAACATGGCCGCCTTCCCCTGAATTGTCCGGGTCGCAGTCTAAGGCCAAGCCGGCCGAACCGCGCGCGAATGTTGTTGCGAATGATTCTCGACATCAGTACCATTCGCGCAGCCGGCCCGCCCCGGCCCTGCCCCGCGAACATCAATAAGAGAGCCCCATGTCCACCCTGCTCCGCACCGCCATCGCGCTGGCCCTGCTGCCGGCCGCCCCCGCCTTCGCCGCAACCGACGCCGCCACCGACCCCAACCAGGCCCTGGTCCGCCTGGACCGCGTGAACGTGTTCGGCAGCCGCGCGGAAGTCGAGAAGACCGCCGGTTCGGCCCACTACATCGACCAGGCCACCCTCGAGCGCTTCAACTTCCGCGACGTCAACCGGGTGCTGCGCCAGGTGCCGGGCGTCTACGTGGTCGAGGAAGAAGGCTTCGGCCTGCGCCCGAACATCGGCATCCGCGGCTCCGGCACCGACCGCAACAACCGCATCACCGTGATGGAAGACGGCGTGCTGATCGCGCCGGCGCCCTACGCCGCGCCGTCGGCCTACTACTTCCCGACCATGGCGCGCATGCACGCCGTTGAGATCAAGAAGGGTGCGGCGGCCGTGCAGGCCGGGCCGCGCACCACCGGCGGTGCCCTGAACCTGATCTCGACGCCGGTGCCGTCGGAAACCGCCGGCGAACTCGACCTGGCCATGGGCAGCAACGGCAGCTTCCTCGGCCACGGCTGGGTGGGCACCGCGAGCGACAATTTCAGCGGTCTCATCGAAGGCACCCGCCAGCAGACCGACGGCTTCAAGCAGCTCGACGGCGGCGGCGACACCGGCTACGAGCTCAACGACTTCGTCGCCAAGCTGCGCTGGAACAGTTCGCCCGACGCCGCCCACTACCAGCAGGTGGACCTCAAGCTCGGCCGCAACACCCAGGACAGCGACGAAACCTACCTGGGCCTGACCGAGGACGATTTCGCCGCCACCCCGTTCCGGCGCTACGCCGGCTCGGCCCTGGACAACATCACCACCCGGCACAAGCTGTACGAACTTCGCCACCTGATCGAACTCACCGACCACGTCGACCTCACCACCGTCGCCTACCGCACCGAGTTCGAGCGCAACTGGTTCAAGCTCAACGACGTCCAGGGCGTGTCGATCTCGTCGATCCTCGCCGACCCGACCACCTATGCCAGCCAGTACGCCTGGATCAGCGGCCAGGACAGCCCCGCCAACGCCCTGCGCCTGCGCAACAACAACCGCAGCTACTACGCCCAGGGCATCCAGAGCGTGCTGGGCATCGGTTTCGCCACCGGCGCCGCCAGCCATGACCTGGAAATCGGCCTGCGCGTGCACGAGGACCAGGAAGATCGCTACCAGAACGACGACCGCTTCCAGATGCTGGGCGGGGAACTGGTGCTCACCACCGACGGCGCCCCGGGCACCCAGGACAATCGCGTCGGCGATGCCGAGGCCCTGTCCCTGTACGTGCAGGACACCATCGAGTGGGGCAACTGGATCTTCACGCCGGGTCTTCGCTACGAGCAGATCGACCTGACCCGGACCAACTACTCCACCGCCACCGGCCTGCGCGACGTCGTGCTGTCGCGGGTCGAGTCGGACGTGGACGCGCTGATCCCGGGCTTCGGTGCGACCTACCTGGTGAACGAGGACCTGGCCGTGTTCGCCAGCGTGCATCGCGGCTTCAATCCGCCGGGCCCGGGCTCGAACGCCGACCCCGAGGAAAGCGTCAACACCGAATTTGGCCTGCGCTACGGCCGCGACGCCCTGTCGGCCGAACTGGTCGGTTTCGTCAACGACTACTCGAACCTGGTCGGCACCTGCACCGCCTCGACCGGCGGCAACTGCAGCATCGGCGACCAGTTCGACGGTGGCGAGGCCCGCGTCCAGGGCATCGAGGCCAGCGTGGGCTACGACTTCGGCGCCAATGGCCCGGTCGGCATCCCGGTGGCACTGGCCTACACCTGGACCGACGCCGAGTTCCGCAGCAGCTTCAATTCCAGCTTCGAGGAGTGGGAGACCGTGCAGTCGGGCGACGCGCTGCCCTACCTGCCCGAACAGCTCCTGCATGCCAGCATCGGCCTGCAGGGCGAGCGCTGGCGGGTGAACCTGGCCGGCAACCACATCGGCGAAATGCGCACCCAGGCCGGCCAGGGCAGCGTGCCCGCCGACCAGCGTATCGAATCGGTGACGCTGTTCGACCTGGCCCTGGGCTTCCAGGTGACCGAGCGGCTGGAGCTGTACGGCCGCGTCGAGAACCTCTCGGACGAGGTCTACGTCACCGCCCGCCGGCCGGCCGGCCTGCGCCCGGGCCTGCCCCGGACCACCGTGCTGGGCCTGCGCTACAAGTTCTGATCCAACGTCCAGGGACGGGACGCAAGGGCCGGGGGAAACCCCGGCCTTTTTTATGTGCGACGCTTTTGGCTCCCGGCGCATCCAAGACCGATGTGAGCCCACCCTCCTCCTTCGCCATCGACCTGCCCGACCACCTGGTGCACCGCGCCCAGCGCGGCGAAGCCAGTGCCTTCGAGCAGATATACCGGCGCTTCGAGCGCCCGGTGTTCACCCTGGCGTTGCGCCTGACCGGCCAGCGCGAGGAAGCCCAGGACGTGCTCCAGGACACGATGTTCAAGCTGTTCGACCGCATTGGTGAATTCCGCGGCGACTGCCCGTTCTGGGGCTGGCTGCGGCAGATCGCGGTGAACGAGGCGCTGATGCGGCTGCGAAAGCGGAACCGGCAGCCCCTCGCCGAGGACAGCGACGAGGTCGACCTGGAGGCGCACGACGTGATGCTGCCGCCCGCGGCCGCCGACGCGGCCCTGCTGGCGCAGGCCCTGGGCAAGTTGCCCGAAGCCACTCGCAGCGTGATCTGGCTCTACCACGCCGAGGGTTACACCCACGACGAGATCGCTGCCCTGATGGGCAAGACCGCCAGTTTTTCCAAATCCCAGCTTGCGCGCGGCACCCGCCGCCTGCGCGACCTGCTCCGCATCACCCAGGAGGTGACTTCCCATGCCTGACGACATCCGCGAACCCCTGCCCGGCCTGCGCCTGTCCGAGGCCATCGCGCGCTTGCCGCTCGAAGCCCCCGAGCGCAGCGCCTGGCCGCAGCTGGCCGAACGATTCGACGCCGTGCGTACGCGGCCACGCGGTCCGCGCTGGCCCTTCGCGCTGGCCGCGGCGGCCGCCGCCGTGCTGGCCCTGGCGCTGGTGCTGCCGATGCCGCGTGATCGCAACCCCGCCCCGGCACAGGAAACACCGGCCGTGGTTGCCGTCCCCGCCGAAGCCGGCGACCTGGACGAACTGATGGCCGAGTCCGCCCAGCTTGAAGCCCTGCTGGCCACGGTCTCCCGCCACGAAGTGGGCTCGGCCAATACGCTGCTGCTGGGCCTGGAGCTGGAAGATCGCATCGCCCGCCTGGACGACGCCCTGGCCTCGCCCGAGCTCAGCGAATCCGAGCGCACCGCGCTCTGGCGCGAACGCGTCACCACCCTTCGCGACTACGCCAGCCTGCAGGGCACCGCCCAGTGGGTCGCTGTGCAGGGTGGCCAGCTCGACGGCCCGCTGGTCGCCACGTTTTGACTTCACCACCGAGGAATCCCGCCATGAAGATCCGCATGCTGTCCCTGTTCGTCGCCGCGGCGCTTGCCGCCGGGGCCCAGGCCGCCACGCCCGAAGCCAAGGCCGCCACCGAACTTGAACGCGCCCGCGCCGAACTTGCCGAAGCCGCCAAGCGCGTGGCCGAACTCAGTCGCGAAGCCCACCAGGTCCGCGTCGTGGACGTCGAACGCCTGCGCAGCGAAGGAAAGCGCGCCCGGCTCGGCATCGTCATGAGCGCGGAGCCCGGCGAACCGGGCGTGCGCATCGCCGCCGTCACCCCCGAAGGGCCCGCAGCGAAAGCCGGCCTGCGCAGCGGTGACCAGCTGCTGAGCATCGACGGCAAGGCCATCAGCGCCAAGGGCGACGCCGCCATCGACCAGGCCCGCGAGTTGCTGGGCGCCCTGAAGATGGACCAGAAGGTCCGCCTGGGCTACCAGCGCGACGGCAAACCGGCCAGCGCGACGGTGACCGCGGGTGATGCCGCCCGCGTGATGATGTTCTCCGGCGGCGAAAACTGGGAGTTCAAGTTCGAGCACGACACCGAGCGCGCCCACGCGATGCACGAACTGATCGAGCTGCAGGCCCAGCCGCTGATCCACCCCGGCATCGAGATGGAAATCGCGCGCATGGCCAGCGCGCCCTGCCCGCCCGGCGACGACGACTGCACGCCAACCGTGCTGGCCCAGGCCTTCCGCTGGAACGGCCTGAACCTGGCCTCGGTGGACGCCAAGCTGGGCCGCTATTTCGGCACCGATCGCGGCGTGCTGGTGCTCAGCGGCGGCAAGGACCTTGAAGCCTTCGAACCCGGCGACGTGATCCAGCGCATCGGCGGCAAGGACGTGGCGACACCCCGCGACGCCATGCGCGCCCTGCGCGGCCAGGACGCCGGCGAGAAGCTGCAGGTGCAGCTGCTGCGCGACCGCAAGTCGCGCACCGTGCAGGTCACCGTGCCCGAGGCACCCTCGCTGAAGTGGTTCTCGCCGCCCGCGCCGCCTGCGCCGCCCGCCCCTCCGGCT